>NZ_FNWW01000001.1 GCF_900108515.1 Halobacillus karajensis
TGGAAATTTACGTGATTTAGAACTTTTCCATACCGATCGTGGAAGTGAGTTTAAGAATCAAGCCATTGAAGAGTTACTAGAAACCTTTAACATTGACCGGTCTTTAAGTATGAAAGGCTGCCCTTATGACAACGCGGTCGCTGAAGCTACATATAAAGTGATTAAGACAGAGTTTGTTTATGGAGAAACTTTCGCAACCCAAGAACAATTAGACCTGGCTTTATTTGACTATGTCCACTGGTACAACCATATCCGTATTCACGGAAGTTTAGGCTATTCGAGCCCTATAGAGTTTAAGAAGAAGCACCTTAACAAATTTGTCTAGTTTTGTGTTGACAATCCAACCTCCGTACTGAAAGTGTATGCTCACACCAAAGAAAATTTGTAGTTAAGCAGATGCTTTATAAATTTTGTTTTACAACAGAATTAGGGGCAATCATCTTATAAAACAATCGCCCCCGTTTTATGAAGACTCGATATCGAGATATATCTTATATTTTACTTTAGGACTCTTAGTGGAGGATCTTAATTTTGCCTTCCATCAAGTGACCGAATAAATAAAAGACCTGAAAAGGCTGTAAGAAGAATTTGAGTTTCTGGCACTTGAAACATTTCGATAAAAAACGGAAGATCAAGTGTCCTCTTCTTTTCTTTTTTCCCACCAGCCTGCCTCATTATAAAGTCTTTTAAGTTCAGCTGCTTTTATTGGTTTTTCTGTATAACTTTTAACTTCTATTTCCATACTTTCACCCGTTCATATTAAGATTCCCAAAAGTATTCTTAACCTTGGAAGGTATATGGTGCAGACGATTCCAGCAAACTTTCTACTCCACCAGCATGGTAAGGCATTAGTTGGTTTGCGGTATTTATATCCATCCACTTAATATCATCTATCTCATCTTTATGTATTATTTGTATAGCACCTTCTACAATCTTCGCTTTGTAAGTAATGAAAAGAGCATGATGGCCCTTATTTTCAAAGAACGCTTCATTTACAGCAACTATGTTTTCCGTTTCTATTGTTAAATTTGTTTCTTCCTTACTTTCTCGAATAGCTGCTTGTTCAAATGTTTCACCTTCTTCAACAGCACCCCCAGGAAGAGACCAACCACTACCTTTATTCTTCACCATCAGAACCCTTTCTTCGATTTCATTAAAGATAAAGGCGTAAGCTACATCAACTCGATCCACCTTAAATCACTCCTACTCAATTGTTGTATATCATTTGCTTCCTGCTAGTTAATGATTGTCTATATTCACCAAACGCCCCCGTTTCTATAAGACTCGAATTCGAGATACTTTGTAGTTGATCTTCAAATACCGCACCCGTTAGTTTAAGTGCGTTAATTCACAAATATTATAAATGGAATAAGTGTATAACCAAAAATACTATAGGAGGAACCAGTATTGATGGCAGTAGATTTAAGGTATTACATTTCTTAATGCCTAAAATACTTAAACCAGATGCTAATATCAATATACCTCCTACAATAGTCACTTCGTTTAGTAGGTCATTATTTATTGAATTCTCCATTAAAATAGCAATCAAATAAATGGAACCTTGCCATACAAATAACACAATCCCTGAAGCAGCTATCCCAATACCAAATGTGGATGCTAAAACAATCGAAGTTATTCCATCTAACATACCATTTGCAAGCAAATACGTATAATCTCCCTTTAACGCAGCCTCTACGGGACCTAATATAGATAACGACCCAATACAAAATAGTAAGATAGCAGTCGATAACCCTTCAGCTAAATTACCTTTAGAATATTTATTAACTAAAACATTAAATTTTGATTCCAAATTAATTTTTTGACCAAGTAATCCCCCTACAGCTAAACTAACAATAAACAGCACTGGATACTTGCTGGAAGGTAAATGTTGTACTAGTGCATTAATTCCTAATCCCATAGCTACTAATCCCATAGCCTGCATTAGGATATTATGGTATTCATCTTTTATTCCCTTTTTAAAGATACTTCCGACAATACTTCCGACTATTATCATCGTTGTATTAAATATCGTTCCAAACATAATCACTTCTCCTTTAAGCAATAGTCTCAACAAAAATATAGACCCTCCTGTAAAAGGAGGGTCAATACTGTACTGGTATTTGTATTTCAGTCAGATAGTCTTCTTTATCTTTTGAAATATATTGGTCAATGAGCGTCCTTTCAATGGAATCGCCGATTATTTGAAGTCCGTTTTCTTTGATGCAGTTCAGTAGGACCCTGTAATATTGAGGTGAATCATTATGATTCCCCCTATAATAAATGCAGGCATACTTTCCTTCCTGTAGAGTTTCTACCCATGGACTTTTAATATCTTCTTCTTCGACTAGAATAAAAATGGAGTTATATTCATCGAACTTGGTTCCTTTTATGTTACTCATACTTACCGAAAGACCAACCCCTCCGATAAATATAGAAGAATTCATATTAGACTTATTTTCTAATTGTCTCAAGGAAACCTCCAGCTCTGGTTCTGAACTGATTTTTTCCATTAACCTTACTATTTTTCTTTCCATTAAATGCTCTATGGTTGGAACACCTAATTTCTCTATTCTCCGAGCAAGTTTAATATCATTTATTCGATTTTGAAATCTACGGTTAACACGTTCTAATTCCCTTATTTTATTTTCTGTTAATTCTTTTTGTTTTTCTAACAAATCCAAAAAACTATCAATGTCCCTTTGTTCTAAATGCTCCTTAATTTCCCTTAAAGAAAAACCTAACTCCTTTAAGTAATGAATGGTGTTTAGCTGTTCAAATTGCTCGGTTGAATAGTATCTATATCCGTTGTTTTTATCAATTTGAATAGGCTTCAACAATCCAATTTCGTCATAATATCTTAAAGTTTTTATGGTCGTATTATGAAGCTTAGCCATTTCCCCTATCAAAAATCGATTCTTCATTTTAATCTTCCTTAAATAATTTTTTATAATATCACTATAATACTCGATTATGTGATGTGAAACTAACCTGATAGTTAGTTTAAAATTTTTTATCGTTAGAAAAGGATCAAACCATTGTTCATGATTTGCCCCCGTTTCATTAAGACTCGAAACCGAGATATATCTTCAGAAGTCCTTCATTTTAGTACATATTTGTTCAATACATTGGTTAGAAATTTCCTTTGAACAGTTATTTCAATTCTCCTTTTAACTCTGGCTCTATTTGTCTAGCTATGTTAAACTCTCCATCTCTTTCGAAAGCTATAATGCCATCATTAGTTTTATCTGTTCCAAGATGTTGTCCTTCCACCATAAATAGCATAGTACCTTCAGGAAGCCCTTTGGCTTGACCGTTTTCATAAGGTTTACTGGCAATTTCTCTTATTTTACCAATTTTTTCACTTAATTCATTTTTGGCTATAGGTTCATGGGTAGTTATATAAAACTGCCCCTCCCAAACAAAATAAGGCGAACTAATTTCTTCTTTATTACACCCAGTTGCAAAACTAACTATAATCACCATTAAGATAAGAAAGCATTTCATTGTGTACCTCCATAAAAATTGGAGAAATCCAATTTTTAGTTTAACTACTTTGTTACAACAATAAGCGATAGCCACTGTTCAGCTAACGCCCCCGTTAGTTGAAGACTCAGTTTCGAGATAACGTGGGATAAATGATTTAGAAAGTGTTAACTTCATCTTTCTTGCTAAGCTAAAAAGGTAGATAGAACAATTGCTCTTTTGAACAAGAGCCTGCTACCAAATTTAAATGATACCGATAATTTTTAACCCTATAAATACAAATATCCAGCTATCCAAACGATCTAACACTCCTCCATGTCCAGGAAATATTTTACCTGAATCTTTAACGTGGAAGTAACGCTTTAATGCTGATTCTGCTAAGTCACCTATTTGTCCTAACATTGAAATGAAAATAATTAAGATAACGGAAACAAAATAGCTGGAGAAAACTCCCAATTGCCATTGCATGAAAAGTCCTACTAATAAAGCAACTAGTATTCCTCCCAATGAACCTTCAACCGTCTTGTTAGGACTAGTATTGGGAGCAAGCTTTGTTTTCCCGAGTGACTTACCAACAAAGTAAGCCCCAGAATCTGTGGACCAAATAATAATTAAAACTGTGAATGTCCAAATGATTCCTTCCTCTAATCTCGCTTGAACTAACAACTGGAAACCAAATCCAATATATAACACCCCAATTAAAAGGGTTCCAGCCTTTTCAATAGAGAATTTTTCCGTAGCTATTTCTTCACTTAAGATCGTAGCTGTGAGAAATGAAACGATCAGAGCGAGTATTACTTTGATATGTATATCTTCATAAGAGGGATCAAACATAGGAATGAACAAAAGAATAACTCCTAAAGCCCCTATAAACCATTTTCTTCCCCATTTCTTAATCTGTATGATCGTAGTAAATTCATTATATCCAACTAAGGCTAGTAATAACATGGAGTAAATAAACCACTGTTGACCTATAAAAAACACTATTAAGAACAATAAGGCTATTAATATTCCAGTACTAAGACGTTCTTTCATTGTTAACCCCCAAACATCATATAAAGTTTCTAACGTTATACCCAAGTACAATTACAATTATTTCAAAATTACGTCGGTACCACAACCTGGAAAATTAAAATTCACTTACACAGGGATAGCACTGTACTTGGTACCGATTCATAAATGTTCGAATCCAGGTGTAATAAATACTTCCTTATCATAAAAACCTCTTTCGTTAATTATCTCTAAGAGAATCTATAATAAGAGAACACACAAAGTGCATAAAAAGGGGCAGCCAAACAAATAAAATTTAATCCAGATCTTATTTATTCAATAGTATATGGGTGAGAATAAAATAAAATAGCCAAGAAACCAACGCTATAGACGCTATTAAATAATGAAATACTTCGTCTTCCTTTCTATAATCCATTACATCACATAGCCCCTTTCAAAAGTATTTATAAATACGATGTAACTTATATACGAGATAAAAGGATTTAGTTTCAAAAATGGCTGTTATATCGAAATATGAGTTTTCACAATCCTGACCAAACATAAAAAGAGGCAATCCCACTATTATAGAATTGCCCCGTTTTTATAAGACTCGAATTCAAGATAATCAAAGCCAGGGGTGGTTCTTATGCCTTTGTCGGAAGCGCTAGAACCGTTCCCTCGCTTCCTATGTTAAATTTCAATACTTCAACTTCCTGGCTTTTCGTTCTTTTCTTGACTAGTACTGTTGTTTGTTTGACAACCTATCAAAGATAAGACAAGCAACTGTTCCAACATAGCTCATCCGCATTTATATTGTTAAGTTTCTTCTATATATAAGCTTTATCCAAGAAAAGATCCACTCATTCTCTATATTACTAAAAGGATATTAGAAGGCGATTATTAAAGTAGTAGATGCCATTAATGAAATTGGTAGGTATATTCTATACCTTAAAAGCCCACCCTCCCTCTACATCAATAATCCTCAGAAAGATAATTTAGATTATCAACGTTTTAGATTTTAACGAAAACCACATTTAATCCCCCCAATAATTAATCAATTCAACCAATATATTGCGTCTAAATTCATTTTTTAAAACAATCATAAACGCACCTATATATTACAAATAATTACAAACAAACATTCCTTAATGGACCGTTGCAAAATACTTATTATGAGTACAAAAGTTCATTTTTATCAATATCCATTGATAAACTTTTGAATAAATTGTTAAATTATCAAGTGTTGGAAGAAAAAGGTTTTTGCGCTTTTGCTAATATATTATTAGGAGGTGAATTTAATGTTTAACACTAGTAAAGTAATTATGCTGATTGGGGTATTTGCTAGCATCATATCACTATTCTTGTACCACAACTTTCAAAGGGACATATTTCACAATTTCTTTTACATAGGAGTTGGAATAGTTATAGCTGGGCTTATCCATAATTTAGTTACTTACATCAAAAGCAAAGGTCACAAAAAATAGTTTCTTCAATAAATTTTATTGGAGGACATACATTATGTTAAAAAACACATTAAAGAAGACCGGTTTAATACTAACAATAATGTCTGTTTTTACTTTTTCCATACAATCAACTGTTTCAGCAGCAACGACTAAGTCGAATATAGTTGCAACAGAGAATGGTAATTCAGAGGTTGTTGAAGGTACTGAAGAAAACTGGCAGAAACTAAAATTTGAAGATAACAGTACTTTAGAGAAAGTAATGAAGGATGGTAAAGAAATTTTAGTAGCAAAATCAGCTAATGGAAAAAGTTATGAAATTACAACATCCGAAGGAAACGTTTTAGTTAATGGAGAAAAAGTTAATAAAGAGAATGTTACTAATTTGAGTAAACAGAATGCCACTCTATCTATGCAATCCACTACTGATAATACTTGGCTTCACAGCACTACTAGAAATGGGAGCATAAATGTAGATTATGCGGTAATTAGTCTTATAGCTGGTGTTATTGCTGTACCTTTAACTGGATTAGCTGCGGGATCTGCAATCGTAACTTCTATTGCTTCAGGTTTATATTCAATAGAAGCTGATAATGTATGGTATGAAAAATCAATATACGTCACTTGCTTCTGTCCATCAGCACTTACGAAACGTACCACTGTATTCTACTTAGACTCTTCTCATAATGAATACTACGAAACAGTATTTCATTAAATTATTAATAAAAAAGCTCATTTTTGATAAAGAAAGCTAAATCCTTTGTATATAAAGTATTGATTATGAAATCAACGGCTTGAAGAATAGAGCCCTGGCATTTGCCAGGGCTTTTCTACTTTATACAAGCTTGAAGTCCTTATCTATATTGGTTGAAGGATAGATATATACTTCAAGCCATGCCCTCTCCTACCATAAGTCCAAACACATCTAATTTTCCTTTATTTATTTCTTACGAAAGGCTTTGAGAAAAGGTTCCAATACAAAAATGCTTGTTAAAGTATTCTGCTCCATCGTAACTATCACAACCCTATGCAAATATAAAAAGGGCGAATACTCTTTTAAGCAATCTTCTCCGTTAATAGAATACTCGTATTCAAAGTAATATTAACCCATCTTTCTTTAACGATAAGGGTTATATTGGAATAATATAGATCACATTTTGGATAAATCAACCTTGAAACTTTGTCATTGAAAATTAATATCAAAGAAACCAAATGCTCCATATTTGTCTCGCCATCTATCTAATTTTGAGGACCTTTGGTTCCCCAGAAATAGTCACCTCCAAAGCCATTAATTAATAAAGAAAAGCCCCCCTTTTCATCAAAACTTGAATTCGAGATATAATCTAAGGATGCTCTTACTTTAGTACTCTTTCTCTCAACAATTCTTTTATCCTAAATATACAATTTCACTATTTTCCTTTTTGCATCGTATCGTAATTTTCCCCGCATTTTGTTCTGGGTTGTTATATCCATTTTCTACTTCTTGAAATAGCCTGGATAACAGATTTTCAACTTCTCCTAATGTTGTATCTTTAGAAAGGTTATGTACCTCCATTAATTCAACACCTTTATGAGCACCTGCCGTACCTTGGACTTCAATCTCTCCAAATGCTTGAACTTCGATTTCTATTTTCAAATTCTTCATCTCCTCAAAACTATTATTGTATTTAATAATTAACTTCCAAAAAGGTTCACTACTTGCCCTGTTAGTACAACGAGCTATAACAACTGTTCAAGTATCGCCCCCCCTTATCCGAAAGACTTGAATTCATGGTAATATACCCTTTCTCTCTATCCTTAATATTCTCTTATTAATATTCCATCGTTTTCATTACCACCTTGATATTCTACTTTAATACTAGCATGAGGAAGTTCCACCTCACTTTTTAAGATATCGATCAATTCATTGATCTTTTTTTCATCATTAGCTTTTCTTCCTCTATTAAGCCATATGGATATTGTAGGTGAAACATTTAGATCTTGAATATTTGGCAGGGCTACCTCCCCTACATATTCACTATCAATATCTGTCCCAGAATAACTAGATACAATCATCTCTGCTTCGCTAAATCTTGTTTTGATATCATCAATAATGAGATTATTTAACTTTTCTTCAAAAAAACTTACTGCATAAGTATCCACCATTTCTCCAGTATCCTTCTGTTCATATACTAAAAAATCAACTCCATTAGTAGTGTTTGTTACCTTGGCAGCATACTCAAACCCATTAAAGTTCCCCATATTATCGTATAACGTATCATAAATCTCCATTTGTCCAGAAAATTGAGATTCTAGATAAGCACTTGCTTTTTCTTTCACTTCTTCTTCTTTGCCGGTACTAGGGGTCATTTCCACAATAAAAATAATAATGATTAATCCAACCAAACCTACTACACATCCGATAGTTAATAAAAACCATTTAGTTGCTTTTCTCATATGTACCTCCAATCACTTTGCAATGGGTAATACTTGCCCTATTTTACCATATATAGGAATTTATGTTGTGTTTTTATTCTTTAATTATCTCGAAACTGAGTCTTCCACAAACCTGCCCTTTAGTTGAAGACTCAGTTTCGAGATAAAACAATAAATTCTGTGTTGGAACCGTACAAAAATAAATTTTATTAGTGCCCAAACCTGTACTTCCCCTGTTAAGTTTCATACTTATAACCCCCCTAACACTCCCTCCACAAAGTTGGGAAACAATTGGAGGTTTAAATACACAAAACATATTCGGCTGGATGACATAAATAGGGAACAAAAGCTCACTAAATAAAAAACCCTTGTCACAGTAATGTTTGTGACAAGGGTTTAAAGTTATTAACCGATAGAACCTTCCATTTCGAACTTAATCAGGCGGTTCATTTCAACGGCATATTCCATTGGTAATTCTTTCGTAAATGGTTCAATGAAGCCCATGACGATCATTTCAGTCGCTTCTTCTTCGGAAATTCCGCGACTCATCAAGTAGAACAACTGCTCCTCTGATACTTTAGAAACTTTCGCTTCGTGTTCAAGAGAGATATTCTCATTCATGATCTCATTGTAAGGAATTGTATCAGATGTGGACTCGTTATCCATGATGAGCGTATCACACTCAACGTTTGAACGGGCACCTTCGGCTTTACGACCGAATTGAACGATCCCACGATAAGTTACTTTACCACCATGTTTAGAAATGGACTTAGAAACGATTGTGGAAGACGTATTCGGTGCCAGGTGGTGCATTTTTGCACCGGCATCTTGGTGCTGTCCTTTACCTGCAAGCGCGATAGATAGAGTCATACCACGTGCTCCTTCTCCTTTAAGAAGAACAGCAGGGTATTTCATGGTCAGCTTAGATCCAAGGTTTCCGTCGACCCATTCCATGGTTGCATTAGACTCAGCCACTGCGCGTTTCGTAACCAGGTTATATACGTTATTCGCCCAGTTTTGAATCGTTGTATAACGGCAGTAGGCGTTATCCTTAACAAAAATCTCAACAACTGCACTGTGCAGGGAGCTTGAAGAATACGTAGGTGCTGTACAACCTTCAACGTAGTGTACAGATGATCCTTCATCAGCGATGATCAAGGTACGCTCGAATTGTCCCATATTTTCAGAGTTAATTCTGAAATAAGCCTGAAGAGGTGTTTCTACTTTAGTATCTTTCGGAACGTAGATGAAAGAACCTCCAGACCAAACCGCTGAGTTCAGGGCAGCGAATTTGTTGTCTGACGGCGGGATTACTTTCCCGAAGTATTCTTTGAAGATATCTTCGTTTTCTTTAAGGGCAGAATCGGTATCCTTAAAGATAACCCCCAGCTCTTCAAGATCTTTTTCCATGTTGTGATAAACCACTTCAGATTCATACTGGGCAGATACACCTGCAAGGTACTTCTGCTCAGCTTCAGGAATTCCAAGCCGGTCAAATGTGTTTTTGATTTCTTCAGGAACTTCGTCCCAGGAACGTTCTGAACGCTCAGATGGCTTCACATAGTAAGTGATATCGTCAAAATCAAGCTCAGAAAGGTCGCCGCCCCATTGTGGCATCGGCATTTTATAGAATTGCTCTAAAGATTTCAAACGGAAATCAAGCATCCATTTCGGTTCTTCTTTATAGTTGGAGATTTGTTCGACAACTTCTTTCGTCAAACCTTTTTGCGTACGGAAAATCGAAACATCTTTTTCATGGAATCCGTATTGGTACTCTCCCACTTCTGGCGCTTTTTTGGCCATAGTATATACCTCCTTTTGGTATAGAAAGCTTAGTCTTCTTTCTCTTCCTCGACACCCTTTTCCATTGCCTTCCAAGCTAATGTAGCGCATTTTATGCGCGCAGGGAACTTGGAAACCCCTTGCAGTGCTTCAATATCTCCAAGATCAATATCCTCTTCATCGATATCTTTTCCTTGCATGAGATCAGAGAATAGTTCGGACATTTTCAGTGCTTCGTCAACTGGCTTTCCTTTTACTGCCTGTGTCATCATGGAAGCCGAGGAAAGACTGATTGAACAGCCCTCTCCATCAAACTTGGCATCCTTCACAATGCCATCATCCACCAGCAATTGAAGCTGGATGCGATCCCCACATGTAGGGTTATTCATATCTACAGTCATTGGGTTTCCTTCAATGGAACCACGGTTGCGCGGATTTTTATAATGATCCATGATGACTTGACGATAAAGTGTATCCAAGTTATTAAAAGACATCGCCAAAATACTCCTTTGTTGTTTTTAATCCTGCAACGAGACGGTCGATTTCTTCTTCTGTATTATAAAGATAAAAACTTGCTCTTGCTGTAGCTGACACTTCCAGCCAGCGCATTAAAGGCTGAGCACAATGGTGTCCGGCCCGGACTGCAATCCCTTCAGAATCCAGTACAGTAGCAAGATCATGTGGGTGAACATCAGATAAGTTAAAAGTAATGAGGCCAGCACGGTTCTCAGGACCGTAGATCGTCATCCCATCCACTTTATTCATTTCCTGCATAGCATAAGCAGCAAGTTTATTTTCATGCTCCATAATTTCCTCTAGACCGATATCTGTAAGGAAATCGATCGCTGCCCCAAGACCTACAGCACCCGCAATAATAGGTGTGCCGCCTTCAAACTTCCAAGGAAGCTCTTTCCAGGTGGAATCATAGAGGTTAACAAAATCAATCATTTCGCCCCCAAATTCCACAGGCTCCATTTTTTCAAGGAGTGCTTTCTTTCCATAAAGCACTCCAATTCCTGTCGGGCCACACATTTTATGCCCTGAGAAAGCATAAAAATCTGCGTTCAAATCTTGAACATCGATTTTCATGTGAGGCGCACTTTGAGCACCGTCTACAAGCATGACTGCACCTTGATCGTGTGCAATTTGAGCGATTTCCTTCACAGGGTTAACCGTTCCGAGGACGTTTGAAACATGCATAACAGCTACAATTTTAGTATTGGAAGTAACGGTTTCTTTCACATCTTCTAAACGAATTGTACCGTCGGGCTGTAAAGGAATATATTTAAGAGTCGCCCCCGTTTCCTTAACGATCTGCTGCCATGGGATGATGTTACTATGGTGTTCCATAGGAGTGATGACAACTTCGTCACCTTCACTCAAATTCGCTCGTCCGTAACTGGCAGCAACTGTATTAATGGCAGTTGTTGTTCCACGGGTAAAAATAACTTCCTGAGTACTGGATGCGTTAATGAAACGCCGCACCTTTTCACGAGCTCCTTCATATTCATCTGTGGCTTTTGTTCCAAGTGTATGAACCCCTCTGTGAACATTGGAATTATATCCACGATAGTACTCATCAAGCTTCTCAATTACCCTGATTGGCTTTTGAGAAGTCGCAGATGAATCCAAATACACGAGCGGATGTCCATTCACTTCCTGATGCAGGATTGGAAATTCGTCGCGTACCGCTTTCACATCCATTAATATACTTTCCTTTCAATCACTTGCTGCAACTGACGTTTTACGGCTTCAACAGGCAATTGTTTCACCACTGGTGCAAGGAATCCATGAATAATCAAACGCTCTGCTTCAAACTTCGAAATCCCACGGCTCATCAAGTAGTACAACTGAACCGGATCGACACGACCAACGGAAGCAGCGTGACCTGCGGTAACATCATCTTCATCAATAAGAAGGATCGGGTTAGCATCACCACGAGCATCACTGCTTAGCATAAGAACGCGAGACTCTTGTTCTGCGTTTGACTTGCTTGCTCCATGTTCAATTTTACCGATGCCATTAAAGATCGCAGAAGCTTTGTCTTTCATAACTCCATGCTGCAGAATATAACCATCAGAGCCTTTACCAAAGTGGGTAATATTAGCTGTGAAATTCTGCTTCTGAGAGCCTCGCCCAATAGCAACTGTTTTAGCGTTGGAGTGGGAATTATCCCCAATTAAATGAGTGATATTTTCCGACACTGTATTTCCTTCGTTCATTTGACCAAGTGCCCATTCGATAACAGAATCACGGTAAGCAACGCCACGTCGGTTTGTGTAAACCGTTGTTCCCGCCTCAAAGTTATCCACTGCTCCGAAGGAAACCTTAGCTCCATCTTTAGCAATGACTTCCGTCACAATATTTGCGGAAGTTTTCTCTTCTTTATTGTGAGAAATGTAATTCTCCACATACGTGACAGAACTATTTTCTTCAGCTACAACAAGAATGTGGTTAATCAGGGAAGCTTTCGGATCTTCCTGCCAGAAAATCGCTTGGATAGGTTCCTCGATTTGGACATTCTTAGGAACATAGAGGAAAATACCTCCGTTCATAAGAGCAGCATGAAGCGCAGTCAGACGGTGCTCATCCACATGAACAGCATCGTTCATATAATATTTCTCCACAAGATCACTATGTTCGCGAAGTGCGGTTGCGATATCAGTGAAAATCACACCTTGATCTTTCAACTTCTGATCAATTGATCCATAAGCCACTGTGTGGTTCCGTTGAATGACAAGATTCTGTTGTTCTTTCTCTTCATCTAAAAAGTCTTTAATCTCCACTGGGAGTTCTTCTAATGATTCGATACGATCACTTGTTACATGATGATCAAACTCAGTGAAGTTCCATTTGGAAATGTTTGTTTTATCAGGTTTCGGAAGTGGTAAAGATTCCGATTTCTCTAGGGCGCTAAGACGAAGTTTTTTCATCCATTCAGGTTCCTGCTGCCCCTGGGAGAATTGTGTGACATACTCTTTATCGTATGGTAGTGAGACTTCTACTGTCATGATTACCCTCCTATCTTGATTACGCGTTAACGGTTTCGTCTTCGATGCCAAGCTCCTGCTTAATCCAGTCATAACCTTCCGCTTCCAGACGCTGGGAAAGTTCAGGTCCACCAGATTTAACAACGCGTCCTTGCATCATAACGTGTACTTTATCAGGAGTGATGTAGTTCAAAAGACGTTGGTAGTGAGTGATGATCAAGCATCCGAAAGCGTCATTACGCATTTCATTAATGCCGTTTGCAACAACCTTCAGTGCGTCGATGTCAAGCCCGGAGTCAATTTCATCCAAGATTGCAATCGCAGGTTGAATCATCATAAGTTGGAGAATTTCGTTACGTTTTTTCTCCCCACCGGAGAAACCTTCATTTAGATAGCGCTGGGCCATGTTTTTATCCATTTCAAGCGTATCCATTTTAGAATCCATGTCTTTAATGAACTTCATTAGAGAGATCTCATCACCTTCTTCACGGTGAGCGTTAATTGCAGAACGCAAGAAGTCGGAGTTTGTTACACCACTGATTTCACTAGGGTATTGCATTGCAAGGAATAGACCTGCCTGGGCGCGTTCATCTACTTCCATTTCAAGGACGTTCTCGCCATCAAGCAAAACTTCACCTTTGGTTACTTCATATTTCGGGTGTCCCATAATCGCGGAAGCTAAGGTTGACTTACCTGTTCCGTTCGGTCCCATAACAGCGTGGAACTCACCGCCGTTGATCGTTAAATTTACACCTTTAAGGATTTCTTGACCTTCAATTTCTACGTGAAGATCTTTAATTTCTAGAGTTGATCCTGCCATAATGTATACCTCCAGTATCTATTTTTATTGAATGTCCAAGTTGATTAAGATCAAAGAACCATTCTCAATTTATTCTCATTACAATCTTATATCAAATAGTATTTGTTATCAACTTTTTGCCCTCATGTAAAACAAAGGTTTTTGGACATGCGAACTACAAATTTTTGCATTTTTCATCAATATTATAACATGAAAAAATCAGGTGGCTAAACACACCTGATTTTTTAAATAGAACAAATTATTATTTATGCAGTTGACGGTCAACTTGGGCAATCATCTTCTGACTCTCTTCGAATTCTCGTTGGCGTTTTTCTTCCACTTTTAAGCGTGTGTCCAACTTTCTGCTGTACTCTGCATAACTCATGTTATGCGCTTGATGCATCGCTTTTTCCATGTCAGCAGTATAATTCAAATTCAGATCGTCACTAATAACGAATCAACCCTTTCAGATTATTTACACAATTAAAAATATCATACATCCTATACTCAAATAAAGGGCTTTAAAACTCCAAATAATTCTAAAACTGCACTCCACATTAGATGTAAGCGTTTGCTGCGGGTGAAAATATAGAATACATGGCATTTCCTTAAATTTTCTAACAATTCAATCAGTTGATAGATGAAGTGAGATCCGTATAAGCGTCCTGCACAAGAGTTACGGCCTGACTTAAAGCTGCACCACCGCCAAAAGCTGCGGCCACACCACAGGCTTCCAATATTTCTTTCTCCGTTGCGCCTTGATCTACACACCCTTTCGTATGATAGATCATGCAGTACTCATCTTGAGCTACAATACTGATGCCTAGAGCCATTAATTGTTTTTCTTTTTTGGATATTTCTCCACCCTTAAAACATTCTTCTGTAAACTCACTAAACTTATGAGCCACTTCTGGCATGTGGTCTGTAAAGGCTCCCATTCCTTCTTTAAAATCATGCAAATAATTCTGCGTCCAAGTCATATTCTGCTCTTGCATCTATTGAACCTCCCAATAAAAATAAGTGACTGCGGTTAGTATAAACCACAGTCACTCTTTTTATCCTTTATTCTGAATCAGCTGAAACAGGGACAACTGCTCCATCGTATTCTTCTTTTATAAAGTTTTGAATTTCTTCAGAACGTAGGACCTCCACAAGCTTGTTGAGTGCTTCATTATCTTTATCTTTACTTTGAGCTGCTACTACATTCACATAAGGAGAGTTCGTACCCTCAAGAATGATTGCATCTTCTTTTGGTACAAGGCCTGCTTCAATAGCATAGTTCGTATTAATAGCTACAAGCACATTTTCTTCGCGTTTATAAACTTCTGGAAGTCCTGCAGCATCAACACCTGTATCAAATTCGATATTTTTAGGATTTTCCACGATATCATCTACCGTAGCTTCTACTTTTTCAACGCTCTCGTCCAATTTGATCAGTCCTTCTTTTTCTAAAATAGATAAGACACGACCATGAGTAGAAACAGAACGGCTCATAACCAATGTAGTACCTTCCTCAATATCATCAATATCATCATATTTTTGAGAGTAAACACCGATGGGTTCAATATGAATACCACCAAGATTTGCGAAATCATATCCATTCTCTTTTTCTTGTACTTCTAAATAAGGAATGGTTTGAAAATAGTTCGCATCTATCCGACCTTCTGATAAATCTTTATTAGGTAAAATATAGTCTTGATACTCTTCGATTTTTAATGTAATACCTTCTTCCTCAAGAAGTGGCTTTGCTTCCTCTAAAACTTCTGCGTGAGGAACACTAGTGGCCCCAACTTTAATTTCAGAGCTTTCTTCACTGCCTCCTTCTTCAGAACCTGAAGCATCATCTTCAGATGAACCACATGCAGCAAGTACAAGGACAAATAATAAGGCAAGTGCGCCTGTCCATATTTTTTTCATTGATAACCTCTCCCTTTTATCTATATTTTTATCTTTTATCTAATTTACGGGTCACTAAGTCTCCGATGAACTGGAAAACAAACACAATGATAATTATGAGTATAGTGCACATAAACACTACATCCCAGTTACTACGCTGGAATCCATAAAAATAAGCAAAGTCGCCTAATCCACCAGCTCCAATTGCACCTGCAACAGCTGTATACCCAATCAAAGCGATAGCCGTTACTGTAATGCCTGAAATAAGAGCAGGCATTGATTCTGGAAGTAATACTTTGAAAACGATCGTGGAATATTTAGATCCCATTGATTTTGCCGCTTCCACGACCCCTTTATCCACTTCCTTCAAAGCTATTTCAACTAAACGAGCGTAAAAAGGAGCTCCGCCAATAATTAACGCAGGTAACGCAGCATTCGGTCCGCGGATAGTTCCCACTAAGAAATCAGTAAACGGGAATAATAACAAAATTAATATAATGAATGGAATGGCACGGAACACATTGACTACAGACGCAGTAATCATGTTCAAAATTTTGTTTTGCCAAAGACCTCCAGGGCCGGACAAGAACAGAAGCAGGCCTAAGAAAAGGCCAATAATGAATGTTCCTGCAACGGAAATTAACGTCATGTACAACGTTTCATTTGTAGCTGTAACCATATCTTCCATACTCACATTAGGAAACCATTGATTAAGCATCTGGGTCCACCTCCACTTCTACTGAGGTGGATTGAATATAATGAATAGCCCGGTTTATTTCATCTTGTTCCCCTTCAAACTGGACATACATTGTCCCGTAGGCTCCCTTTTGAGTTTGGGTTATTTTCCCATGAAGAATGTTGACATCAACTGTGAATTTTCGTGAAATCTCACTAATCAACGCCTGATTGGTACTTTCACCCACAAAATGTAAACGGATGATTTCACCTGCTTCGTAATTGTTCTTAATCACTTGCATGGATGTCTCTTTTTCTGGATCTCCCATCACTTGATCCACAAACTTCTTCGTCACTTGTCTTTGTGGGTGTAAGAAAACATCTAAGACCTCGCCCTGTTCGACGATTTTCCCTTGTTCCATGACAGCCACCTGGTGACAAATCTTTCTAATTACATGCATTTCGTGGGTAATGAGTACAATGGTGAGGCCTAATTTTTCATTGATATCAACCAAAAGATCAAGAATTGAATCCGTGGTTTCCGGGTCTAATGCTGATGTAGCCTCATCACACAAAAGGACTTTCGGGTTATTGGCGAGTGCACGCGCTATCCCAACTCTTTGCTTTTGGCCACCGCTTAGTTGAGAAGGATATGATCCTCCGCGCCCTTTTAAACCAACAAGCTCAATTAAGTCATTGACACGCTTTTGTCTTTCAGCTCTCGGAACACCTGCTATTTCCAGGGGGAAAGCTATATTGTCATGAACCGTACGTGACCAGAGCAGATTGAAATGCTGGAAGATCATCCCGATTTCCTGACGTGCCAGCCTTAACTTTCCTTTGTTCATGGAAGTTAAGTTTTGATCATCTACCCAAATACTACCTTCAGTTGGATCTTCCAAACGATTAAGTAAACGAATAAATGTACTCTTTCCAGCCCCACTGTAACCAATGACGCCATATATTTCCCCTTTATTAATTTCCAGACTTAGATCATCTACAGCCCGAACATCCTGATCTTTCGTGTGGAATATTTTTGATAATCCTTTGATTGTAATCATGCTGTTTTTCCCTCCACTTCAAAAAAACGCCACGCTGTTAGGAGAACAGAATGGCGTTTCACAATACATTGTCTGTTCTCTCATCTTTCAAAGCCTATCGCTTTGCAGGATTTGGCACCTTGTCAAGTGTGTGTACTTGCTGGTTGCCGGGCATCGTAGGGCCAGTCCCTCCGCCTCTCTGGATAAGAGATTTTTAACTTATTAAATTATTATCACTTTAACTCAATTAATCAGTACAAAAAGGATTTTAGCACCGTAAGAATTTTGTGTCAACTTATAAATGCAGATTGTTCTGAAAAAAATACAAATGAACATTATAACTTGAAGCTCCTGTCTATCGGCTTAAGTCTAGCCTGAGAGTAAGTTTTTTGTCCCGGGTGAATGACTTAAGACCTCGAGTGGAGACAACACTCAATTATTATTTTTTGGACAATAAAAAAATCCCTTCTTTAATAGAAGAGATCCTCAGGTTCTTTTCTCATCTATCAAAGTCTACAGACTTCGCAGGAATTAGCACCGTACAAACAAACTTGCCGGTTGCTGGGCATCGCAGGGCCTGTCCCTCCGCCTCTCTGGATAAGTGAAAATGTCGATATGAAATTAATAGTTATGTTAGCATGAGGAATATAGACTCGTCAATAAAAAACTTTCATCCAAAAAGAAGGAGAATCAACTTGAGTGAAAAAGCACCTTTATTCGAATTGCCTTATATTAATGGGGAAAAAACGTATAAGCTAAAAAATGATCTTGGAAAGGTCGTCCTCCTGACATTTTGGGTGTCCTGGTGCCCAGATTGTGGGAAAGACCTACCCAAAAAAGAGCAACTTTATAAGACAATGGACCATGAAAAAGTGCAGATGATGACCATAAATGTAACAGGGCGTGAGAGAAATGCTGAAGAAGGTCTAGAATACTCGCAAAAGTTTTTGTCGCAGCCTACTCTTGCTGATGAAGGCCGCTCTATTTATGATCTTTATAAATGTGAAGGAGTCCCGTCAACTGTAATAATCAATCAAAAAGGAGAGGTTCATGCCAACTTCGGCGATCAAGCTTCTTTTTTGGATATCGTAAGTAAACTGGGAGAAATCATATAAAAAAACAGGGATCGGACACTTCCCTGTTTTTTGATTATTAATTCACTACCGTATACTTTGAACCTGACGAAATTCCATCATTTCCCGGGAAATTCCCCTAATATTCTACATACTTAACAACTTGCTCATACATGTGGGAAACTGAATGAAAAGCATATATTTTCTGCTTGATTTGCCCTTGTTTAGTTACTACCAAACAAGGGACGCTTTCTATCTTGTACTTTTTCATGAGTTCTGGGTAAAGAGATGCATTCAATTCTTTAAAAACCTCTCTATTAAACACCACTTCTAACGTAGTGAGCATTTTACGAGCTAAGTGACAAGTACCGCAAAAGGGACTGTGTATAAAAATAAGTGTCGTACCTGGTGCATCCAACGTTCGTTTTCCATCCCCTGACTGCATTTCCTGCACATATATCCTCCTAAATTAAGTAAATGGACTTCACATTAAAATGTCTGTTAAGTAGAGCTCTCGCCAACTCTGGTTCTGGCGTGGCGGCCACTTCCCTGAAAGCTTTGTCGATATAAATGTGATCGGCGTGAGGGAGCTCTTCTGTCAATTGTTTGCGTAACTTGTACCCAGAATCGTCTTCATCCACTAATATATATACGGTTCTTTCATCTAAGTTGTGATCAAAAATCATTTCTTCCATTCGCTCAATCCCCAATGTGCCGTGTGTACATATGATCTCAATCTCCTCATCCAGAACCTTATTCAACTTCTTTTTATCTGTGATTCCTTCAACAATGACAATTCGTTCTCCATCCATCTTCATCACCTACTATATAGAAACAGACCATGCCGTCGGGCATGGTCTGAACATGATTAAGAATCAAACGTGATCATGTCAGACAAGGAATGCTATAAAGCCCTGCCTGTACGGTGCACTATTCCTTAGTCCTCGTCGATCATCGCTTCGTATTCTTCCGGTGTCATCAAGTTGTTTACTTCAGAGCTGTCCTTTGGTTCCACAACAACCATCCAAGCTTTGTCATAAGGAGATTCATTTACAAACTCAGGGCTATCTTCAAGCTCTTCATTAACTTCTACAACTTTACCACTAAGGGGTGCATACAGTTCTGATACTGTTTTAACAGACTCAACGCTACCAAATGGCTCATCAGCTTCCAACTCATCGCCGACTTCCGGCAATTCTACAAATACGATATCGCCGAGTTCAGATTGTGCAAATTCAGTGATTCCTACTCTTACTCTTTCCCCTTCTTCTTTAACCCATTCATGTTCTTCGGAGTAACGTAAGTCTTTAGGTAAACTCATAAAAAATACCTCCAGCAAAATAATTATAGTTTAAAACAAATATAAACATAAAAGCTTATGGCTTTTATTTCTAATGTTCTGCTTATTTCCAGACTCTTTCAAACTCTTCCGGCTTGAATCCTACTGTTGTTTTTTCACCATCTGTAAGAATCGGACGTTTGATCAGCATTCCATCAGAGGCTAGCCATGCGATCATTTCATCTTCTTCCGCTTCTTTTAACTTTTCCTTCATATTTAACTCTCTATACTTTTTACCACTTGTATTGAAGAATTTCTTTGCCGGTTGATTACTGGAAGCAATTAAATTCTTCAGTTGTTCTTTAGAAGGGGGATCATTGACAATATGTACAGATTCGTAGTCAAGCCCTTCGTCGTCCAACCATTTTTTAGCCTTTTTACAAGTACCGCAATTCGGATACCAATAGAAGGTTAAAGACATCTACACACCCTCCTTCAAACTTGTTGTTTTATATTTTATCATAATGAAGGGAAATATTTCATTTATTTCTACGATTGTCTGAAATCCAGAATAAAGAGTTTAGTTATTTTCCATTATATCCATACAATAAAAAATATGGTCTTTTCTTATATATAAAGATTGAGGCTGCTCACTCATGATTTGAGAAGCGGCCAATCGCCCAAATTTATATGATTTTTTGTTATTTTTCACCATACCGTCCCCCATAGGAATGGTATACGCATAGAGAGAGTGCCGAAATCACTTAAATCAAGGATTAACAAAGACCCACACCTTCGCATTATTCGAAGATGCAGGCCCTGTATCACATTCATAATTCAAACTCTTATACGATGTACTTTTCAGCTTCAATTAGTGTCTGCGCGATTTCTCGCTTCTTAGGAATGACATTTGTCGGGGTATGGCGTGTAAGTTTACGGAGCGCCCCTAACATCATTCGTAATGAATCACCAGTTTCAGCTGCAATCAACGTTTCTTTCGCGTGCCCTTCGATTCGGTTAAACGCTTCTTGAATGTAGACTTGGGTATAAAGCAGCTTCTGTTTATTTTTCTCTTCCCCAGATTTATTTATTGCTTTTTCGGTACGAAGTAAAGCGGATTCCATGTTGTAAATCTCTCCGACCATATCCGCAATATTCACAAGAATCTCTTGTTCATTTTCAAGTTTTTCTCCATATTTCTGAGCCGCCAAACCTGCAGCCAGCAAGCCGATTTTCTTCGCATTCTTTAACAAGTATTTTTCTTGTTCCAATACATCTACGCCAGGCTCTTCCGGCATCATCATCATGATTTCATCTTGAAGTTCTTGAGCTTTCTGAAGCAACGGTAATTCGCCTTTCATCGCCTTTTTCAGTAATGTACCAGGAACAATCATACGATTAATTTCATTGGTTCCTTCAAAGATCCGATTAATACGCGAATCTCGATACATTCTCTCGACTTCATACTCAGCCATAAAACCGTAACCACCGTGGATTTGAACGGCTTCATCTGTGGCAAAGTCAAGCAACTCTGTCCCAAAAACCTTATTCAAGGAGCATTCAATCGCATATTCAGCTATAACTTTGGCCACTGCGGCACCATCTTTTAATTCTTCCTCAGATAATTTACCCATACTTTGTTCAAATAACCCAACTGTACGGTATACAGAGCTTTCATTCGCGTACGTATTTGCTGCTACTGACCCGATTTTTTCCTGTATTAATGGGAAATTCGCAATAGATGTTTTAAATTGTTTACGTTCTTTAGCATATTTAACAGAAAGCTCAATTGCTCTTTTCGCGCCTCCAACTCCCCCGATGGCAAGCTTGTAGCGACCTACATTCAGGATATTGAAAGCGATAACATGGCCGCGGCCGATTTCCCCGAGTACATTTTCTACTGGTACTTCTACATCTTCAAGGATCAATGTGCGAGTGGAGGAACTCTTAATTCCCATTTTCTTCTCCTCAGGCCCTGTGGATACTCCCGGGAAATCGCGTTCAATAATGAAAGCTGTAAATTTATCCCCATCAATTTTTGCGTAGACAACAAACACATCAGCAAAGGCAGAGTTTGTAATCCATTGTTTTTCACCATTCAACACATAATGTGTACCTGCATCATTCAATTTAGCCGTTGTTTTAGCTCCGAGTGCATCTGATCCAGACCCGGGTTCAGTTAGTGCATAAGCAGCAATTTTTTCTCCTGTTGCAAGCGTCGGTAAATACTTCTGTTTCTGGGCATCGTTACCGAAGAATACAATGGGAAGAGAGCCGATTCCTACATGCGCTCCATGTGTAACAGAAAATCCACCGGCACGGGAAAACTTTTCAGTAATAAGAGAAGAACTGATTTTATCTAATTGTAAGCCTCCATATTCTTCTGGTACATCAGCTCCTAACAATCCCAGGTCTCCAGCTTGCTTCAACAAAGCTATGGAATGCTCAAATTCATGGTTTTCAAGGTTATCAATCTTAGGAACGACCTCTCCTAGAACAAAATCTTCTGCTGTTTTTGCAATCATCAAATGTTCATCTGTAAAATCCTCTGGTGTGATCACATCATCGGCTGACAAATCCTCAACAATAAATCCTCCACCTTTAATCATTTCTTTCAAATCACTCATCTCGTGTTCCTCCCCGTTTAAATTAATTCAAAGACTCCTGCGGCCCCCATACCGCCCCCGATACACATCGTTACAACTCCAAATTGTTCGTTTCTCCGTTTCATTTCATGTATTAAACTCAGAGTAAGCTTCGTTCCTGTGCACCCTAATGGGTGTCCAAGGGCGATGGCCCCCCCATTCACATTTACTTTTTCTTCATCCAAACCAAGTTCACGAATCACACGCAAGGATTGTGAAGCAAAAGCTTCATTCAGTTCAAATAAACCGATGTCCGACAGAGAAAGCCCCGCCATTTGTAAAGCTTTTGGTACTGCTTCAATCGGTCCAACCCCCATTATTTCAGGTTCAACACCTGCTACAGCAAAAGAGCGAAATTTAACAAGGGGTGTCAACCCTTCAGATTCCGCCTTCTCACGGTCCATAACCATCACTGCAGCTGCACCATCACTCATTTGTGAGGAATTCCCGGCTGTTACTGAACCTGTCGTAGAAAAAGCCGGTTTAAGCTTCCCAAGGACATCAGAAGTAGTTCCAGCGCGAACACCTTCATCCATGGTGAACATCCTTGTCGTTTCTTTCACCTTATGATCAGCATCCAACTCACGATCAGTCACTTCAACCGGAACAATTTCATCTTCAAATTTTCCTTCCTGAATAGCCTTCGCCGCCCGCTTATGGCTTTGGACCGCAAACGCATCTTGATCTTCTCTGGATATATTAAATCTGTTTGCAACCTCTTCAGCCGTATGCCCCATGGACATATAATACTCTGGCGCATTTTCTACCAGCTGAATATTAGGCTTTATGACATGGCCGCCCATTGGTATCAGACTCATGGACTCTGCCCCTCCTGCGATTGCTGTATTACTATGACCAAGCATAATTTTTTCAGCAGCATAAGCAATGCTTTGTAGTCCTGATGAGCAGTAACGATTAATAGTTATCGCAGGCACTTTATGGTGAAGTCCTGCTAAACCAGCAATGTTTCTCGCCATGTTCATCCCTTGTTCAGCTTCTGGCATGGCACATCCGATTATGACATCATCTATATGACCTTCATAACTGTTCGCTCTTTTTAATGTTTCCTTTATTGTCAATGCTGCCAGATCGTCAGGACGTGTGTGTGCGAGTGACCCTTTTTTCGCCCGGCCGACTGGTGTACGAGCACCTGATACAATAACTGCTTCTTTCACGGATCTTCCCCCTTTAATGAATTAATTACGTAGTGGTTTTCCTTTCATCAGCATGTGCTGCATCCGTGCTTGGGATTTAGGCTCACCGACAAGGCTTAAGAATGCTTCCCTTTCTAAATCCAATAGGTATTGTTCATCCACTAGTGTTCCCTGTTTCAATCGACCGCCAGCGAGTACATAAGCAAGCTTTTCAGCAATTTTCAAGTCATGTTCACTCGCATATCCGCTAAGTGCTAACGATTTTGCTCCAAGTACCATCGTGGCGTACCCTTGTTCTCCAACAACAGGGATTTTCGTTCGTTTAGGAGCTTGATATCCTGCTCCAGCTAAACCAAGTACCTTTTGCTTAGCGTCGTAAAGCAGATGATCCCCGTTTACGCTAATAGCATCTTTCTCGTCAAGAAAACCGTTATCTTTTGCTTCTTCACCAGAGGTCGAAACCTTTGCCATGGCGATTTTTTCAAACACACTATTAGCCACTTTCTGAAGGTCAATCTCTACATCTTTCGGCATATTACGTATTTGCTTGATGTAAAGTTCTTTGTTTCCTCCTCCTCCTGGTATTAGACCGACTCCGGTTTCCACAAGACCCATATACGTCTCTTGGGAAGCTTGAATGGCATCAGCAGGGAGACATACCTCTGCTCCGCCTCCGAGCGTCATTCCAAATGGAGCTGCAACGACTGGTTTATCTGAGTACTTCAGCTTCATCATGCTATCCTGAAAACCTTTCACTACCATTTCAATCTCGAAAAAGTTAAAATCCTGGGCTTCCATAAGGATCATGCCAAGATTAGCCCCCACGCAGAAGTTCTTGGCCTGGTTTCCAATAACTAGACCTTCAAAGTTCTTATCAACATGATCGACCGCATAATTGATCATTTGTATAATATCCAGCCCAATGGCGTTGCTCCGTGAATGGAATTCTAAACCGGCAACCCCGTCGCCAAGGTCAATTAAACTTGCTCCAGCATTCTTTTTGATAACTTCACGTTCTTCTTTTAAGCGATTAAGATGGATAACCTTTTCATTAAATTGTTGTTGTTTATAGTCTCCATCATGGTAAAAGTAAACGTTTCCATTTCCCTTCTTATAAAAGCTGGAGTTTCCTTTTTCCAACATATCTTCCACCCATGCCGGGATTGTCTCTCCTTCTTTTTTCATCCGTTCAATAGAGGATTGAACTCCGATACTGTCCCATATCTCAAAGGGACCAAGTTCCCAGCCGAATCCCCACCTCATCGCTTCATCGATGGAAGGAACATCATCAGCAATTTCCCCGTACAGTTCGGCTGAATAAAGGAGGACCGGTTTGATTACAGACCAAACTAAATCGCCTGCGCGGTCTCCCTCTGCGTGAACAAGAGCTTTCAACTTACGCTGTGTGCCTTTTTCTTGTTTGGCCAATTCTGTAGCTTTTGTCTTTAACTTTCCTCGTTTTTCATATTCAAGAGTTTCTGGGTTAAGTTGAAGAATTTCGCTTCCCTTCTCCCCTTTTTTCTTAAGGAAGAATCCCTGGCCACTCTTAGATCCCAGCCACCCTTTTTCAAGCATCTTCTTCATAAAATCAGGGACTTCAAAAGCTCTTTTCTCTTCTCCCTTGACCTGATCATAAACATTGTTGGCTACATGGATGAAAGTATCTAGTCCAACGACATCAAGTGTACGAAAAGTAGCACTCTTCGGTCGTCCAATCATTGGTCCCGTTACAGAATCTACTTCTCCCACGGAATATCCCTTTTCCAACATTTGTTGAACTGTTATTAATAGACCGTATGTTCCGATGCGGTTTGCGATAAAATTCGGTGTATCTTTCGCTTCTACCACACCTTTTCCTAGGATGTTTTCGCCAAATTCCTTCATAAAGCTAAGGACTTCCTGGCTGGTATGTTTTGTAGGGATTACCTCTAACAACTTGAGATACCGTGGAGGATTAAAAAAGTGCGTCCCTAGAAAATGTTTCTTAAAATCATCACTACACTCCTCAGCCATCGCTTCAATGGAAATTCCAGAAGTGTTGGAACTCACAAAAGAACCTTCCTTACGGTGACGGTCAACATTAGCTAAAACCTTCTTTTTAATATCCAGATTTTCCACAACTACTTCAATCACCCAGTCCACTTCAGATAAACGTTCCATGTCATCTGTGAAATTGCCGACTTCAATTAACTCAATGTTTTGTTTACTAGTTAATGGTGAAGGCTTTTGTTTTAATAATGCTTTCTTATTTTCAGCAGCTATCCGATTTCTCACAGCAGGCTCTTCAAGTGTGAGGCCTTTTTTCATTTCTGCATCCGTCAGTTCACGAGGGACTATATCTAACATTAATGTAGGTATGCCTACATTCGCTAAATGTGCGGCGATTCCTGCGCCCATAACCCCTGATCCAAGGACGGCTGCACGCTTGATTTTGTGATTCATTATTTTTCCCCCTATCCATTTGAATGAATACTCATTCATTTTACAGCCAAAAAAATAAGTACGCTAATTCGTATCTATGTATAATATAAAATATTTTCAGACATTTCGCAATCCTTTTCTCCATAATTCTGTAATTTCTTCCACTTCCCTAATCCCCTACCTAAACTTTATGCAGTCTTTTTAAAAAGATGCCCACAATAAGCAGACATCTCTTTATTTACCCCATACACCTTTCAGTACAAAGGCAATATTTGCCGGTCGCTCCGCAAGTCTTCTCATGAAATAACCGTACCAGTCATTCCCGTATGGAACGTATACACGCACTTTATATCCCTCTTTCACCAATTCCTTTTGCCGTTCTACTCGAATACCAAAAAGCATTTGAAATTCAAATAAATCTCTGGATATATTATTTTCTTTTACAAGTTTTTTTGTATATTCAATCACCTCGTCGTCATGACTGGCTATAGCCGTGTAATTCCCATGAAGTAGATGGATTCGTATAATTTTCTTTAAATTATCATCTACGTCCTTCTTATCAGGAAAGGCTACTTTCGGTGACTCTTTATATGCTCCTTTAACTAGTCGGAGATTAGGATGGTACTGGTTCAAGTCTTCAATATCTCCCACTGTTCTATATAAATAAGACTGTAATACTGTTCCAATATGCTCATAATCATTTCTAAGACTCTTAAAAATGGAGAGTGTCTTTTCACACCTTTCGTAGTCCTCCATATCTATGGTGACAAACACATCTTTCTCCTGAGCGACATCAAGAATGCGGCGCATATTCTCCATAACAAGACCTTCCGATATATCAAGTCCCATAGATGTCAGCTTTAAGGACAATTGGGAATCCAACTTATGTTCAGCTATGGCTTCAACGGCTTTGATACAATTTTCGGCAGCTTCTCTTGCCTCCGACTCACTATCTATAAACTCCCCCAGATGATCAATCGTTACGGACATCCCTTTATCATTTAATTCTTGAATAGTTTTTACAGCATCCGGAACTGTTTCTCCTGCTACAAACTTCCCTGCTCCGAATCGTAGCCCATATCTTTTAGCCAACTTTGTAAAAAAACGATTTTTAGATAAAAAAAGAAAAAAGTTCCTGAGTATCCGTTCCATTCTCCAACCTCCTAAAACCTTGTTCCCGTTCACTAAAGTGGCTGCTGACTTCATCAGGATGTAACCGCTACCATACAACTATTTTATCACTTATTTTTTCATATGGGGAAAAATAATGACTTTTTCGACACACGCTTTAACTCTTCCTTGTCTTTCAACTTTACCCAAGTGGTATATTTTTCATCTATAGAAAGATGGAGGACGGTCATAATAAAAATGAAAAAAAGAAGGAGGAAAACGTGATGCAACAACAAAATCAATCACCCATGCAACAATCGCAACCAATGTCGCAGGTACCTAACATTGTAAGTACGAAAGATCAGCTTTATCTTTCTGACATGCTTTCATGGAACTTAAATGCATGCAAGAAGGCACATTTCTTTGCTCAAAATTGCCAAACACCTGAAATTAAAGCAGCTTTGGAAGAGGCAGGACAAATGCACCAACGTCATTATGATAAATTGCTGAAACACTTGGATACACAATCAAAAACAACCAATTAAAGGAGGACCACCATGAACCAAGCTCAAAAGATCCAAAACCCTGAAACCAAAGTACCTAAAACGCCACAAATGAATGAAAGAGATTTTATTAATGATCAATTAACTACAGAGAAATATATGACAAGTTCATACAATATTGCTTTGAACGAAGCAAGCAACCAAAACCTCTATCAGGATCTTGCGACAATTTTTAAAGAGACACAGGACTGCCAGCGTAATTTGTATAACTTAATGTTCAAAAATGGTTGGTATGCATTAGAACAAGAAGAAAAACAAAAAATGGACCAGACTTATCAGCAATTCACAGGTTATAAAACTCAATTACCCTATACTGTACAGTAAACGACATAAGGTTATTTTTCCCCTCGTTTATTTTGGGTGTAAAAGGAAGTTTTCAACTCCCTCAGGGAATAGAATTACATCCTATCCAATTCCATAAGACATGGGGGACATGGAGTTTAATAAAAAGCCTAGACAAAAACAAAGGCCCGGGAATCCGGGCCTTTTAAATATTATCCGACTGGATCATAACCCTGGGCCTCAATAGCACCTTTCATCATCGTTTTTGAAACATACGCTTCGTCATAAGCGATATTTACTTTACCGCTATCTGTATCTACTTCCACCCCATGTATACCCTCTAATTCTTCCAGAGCACTTTTGACTGATTGTTCACAGTGACCGCATGACATTCCATTGACTTCTAGCGTCAGTTCCATATTATTTCACAACCTTTCCTGCTAATTAATACGTTTATAGACAATATTCCACATTGAACAGCGTTCCTAACGTCTTTTAAAATTCTTTCATTAAAAATCCCGCGACCATAGAAGGCCCGGGGGAGTTTACCAATTGCAATATTTCTTCAAGGCTTGTTGTAATGCATTCATAAAATTGATCGTGAGGGAGTATCATGTTTTCCAATACAAAGGATCCCAGGCGAGATAAGTATAAATATTGATTCATCAGCTTTACACTCTGAGGAACACCAGATTAGAATCTACGCCACCCATATAAAAATTCACCCCCATTCGATTTATTATTTTGACATAATACTTAGCCTACCTGTTTCTTTTCCCCCTATGGGTACGATAAAAGATGAATCTAGATATCGTAGTATGTGTAACCCAAACATCATTTAAAAACGTAAGTAAACAGTAAAAGGTGCTGGGCTAATGACCAGCACCTTTTACACGTTATTGCACAACCTCATTAAGCACGTGCATTTCTTCATGATCAAGAAGATTTTTATTAATCATGTCTTCCGCCCTCTTATTCATATGATCCTGAAGGTCCTTTAATTCTTCTTTATCCCCTACAAGGTAAAAGCGTTCCCAACCATAATCTTTCGCTAATTTATCGATTTTCGGTGCTACACTCTTATACCAGCGATAACGGTTGGCCTCAAACCGCTCCTGAAATTGATCTTGTTTAGAGGTCTTAGCTCCGCCCGTGCCCATAGAAGGTTGGGCGCGATGTGGTCCCTGATGCTGCCGCCAGTCTTCTGTATCCAAATCAAGTTCAAATAACTGGGTATCCTTAAGTGTTCCAAGCTCCGCGTCAATCAGTTTAATCTGGTTTTTCTGGGTCAATACAACTCCTGTTTTCGGAAACTTATCCTGCATCTCTCTCAACTGATCCAGAACTGGTGTTTCTTCCCAATAAAACTCTGTTTTCACAGGCATCTGGAAACGTTCCGCAAACCAAATGGTATCATCACCAGTCGCAAATAAAACGACACTTTTAGCGAAATTCTGTTCGTTTTCTTCTATAAATTGTTCAACTTTTTCTTTGACTGCCCAATAGTTTCTTTTTTCATCTGAATCACCATCTTCCTGAAGATAGGATTCAAAGTTATTCAGTCCGTTCTTCAAATGGATCTTCCATTCCCCCCCTTGTTGTTCAGGGTCAGAAGGGTCGGTGTTTAAATACATGGTCAAAACTTTTTGTGGTTTCTCTAAGTGTACTTGCTCTAGTTTCTTTATTTCTTTATTCAAGTCCATAAAACAGCGACTCCTTTCACTAGTAAATCGAATCTATAAGGTATGTTTCCTATAAAGGGACTGTTTAAACTTCTTTTCAAACGCGGACATTTTTCAGGCAAAATTTACCAAGTTTGCTCTCGAGGGAAGGAGTCTTTCAAAATCTTTTTAATTCCTATCCAACAACAAAAACCCGCTCTCAATAAGCGGGTCTTTGTTCTAATTATTCTTTTGTCCATTCATCAATAGCTTCTTGGTTTTCATCGATCCACTTCTGTGCACCTTCTTCAGCATCGCCAGCTTCATTAATTTCTGCCATTAAACTAGAGAGCTGATCGTCACTCAATTTGAATTTATCAAACCATTTCACTACTTCTGGTTGATCTTCTTCAAGACCTTTACGTGCTGCATAAGAAATATCTTCAGAATCACCATAAACATTTTTCGGATCTTCCAAGAACTTAAGGTCCATTTCCGCGAACACCCAGTGAGGTTTCCAGAGTGTAGCTACGATTGGCTCTTCACTCTCAAGAGAATTCTTAAGTTCGGTAATCATTGTTGGTTCTGAAGAAGAAGCAAGCGTATAATCCAAGTCATATTCATTGATAACCTCATCAGTAAATGACATAATGCTTGCCCCTGCATCAATCCCTACAATTTGCTTATCCGGAAATGCATCGGACCCTTTCAAATCCTCAATCGTATTAATGTCTTCCATATAACTTGGAACGGCTAAACCAAGCTTTGTTCCCTCATACCAAGTTTCACGCCAGTCAATATCCTCTTCATATTTTTCATAAAATGCTTTATCCGTATTGGGCAGCCAGATTTCCATACCGATATCCAAATCACCACTGGATAAAGCTTCGTACAAAAATCCTTTTTCCACTTGCTCAAGTTCTACAGTATACCCTTTTTCTTCAAGTACTAGTTTCCACATATTGGACACAGCAACATTTTCAGCCCAATTGTTCATACCGATGCTGATTGTACCTTTATCATCTGAGTTTTCAGCGTTATCCCCACCATTTTCATTCCCATTTGAATCATCTTCTGCCCCACCACAAGCAGCAAGGGTTAGAAGAATACCCAAGAATAGAGCTGGTAACCATTTTCGCCAATTTTCCATAGCCATAAAGACCTCCTCTAAGTATTCTTGTTTAATTATGTTATAAATTGTTGAAACACAATTCGAAATTATAACACAAAAAAATAAAAGTACAAACAATACAAACTGTATAGAATTATCATTTGTAACATTCTTCCACACCAGGTCATCCAATATATGGATGACCTGGTGTGGAACTATTTCTCATAACCTACTGTCTTTTATGTGCACGGCGATCGGCTGCTTCTGCTCTTTCTTGTGCGATTTTATCTTCGCGATCAGCTAATTCCTCAGAGAACTCAACATCGATGTTCTTCTGATTCTTTGGAGTTTGAGGCAATTTACCCTTTTGTTTGCCTTTATTCTTTCGGTGGTCATCTCTACCCATGTTCTACCCCTCCTTTTTGTCGAATATTAGTAGTATGTAGCGGTTTAAAGCAAATATTCTCTGAACATCAGGCATATTCCTTAACTCAAAGGAGTGCTACGATTGAACGTTCCTGTGTTTCCTTTTTCTAAACAGAAATCCGCGATATCCGTTTACTAAGAAAAAAACACCTCCAAATGTAAAATGAATGTTTACAACTTGAAGGTGTTTTATTCCGTTCCATATGACCTGCGCTATTTTTGTCCGTTTTTTTATGATTGTTAAACAGCTTCCTGTTTGTAGGCTTCTTGACCACGTGTAATAGAGAAATAAGCAGTAGCCAAGGCAAGCAATACGAAAAAACCGCCGACAGTAGCGTTGTGAGTCACAGAAGCCTGTTCAATAACAATCCCCCCAATGGATGATCCAAAAGCAATTCCAAAGTGTAGAGCGGAGTTATTTAAACTTTGTTGAATATCAGATGTCTCAGGAGCAGATGAAATGAGATAGTTTTGCTGTGCTGGGGTGACAGCCCAACTCAAAGCACTCCAAATGATTAAGACGATTAGAAACACCGGAAGGGAGAAGGTGACATGTGGGATGGTAAAGATGGCAACTGCAAAGACCATGATAATCCCTAGAATACTCTTATCAGACCCAAATTTATCCGATAAGAATCCACCTACTCCCCCGCCCATGACGGCTGCTACACCGAAAATAAAGTATACAATACTCACCCAGGCCGCATTCATGCCCATTTCCTCTTTTAGAAAAGGAGTCAAATATGCATACAAAACCAAGTGGCCTGTAAGAAACAAAAATGATGTCAGTTGGGCTGAAAAGATTTTTTTATCTTTAAGCGTTCGTAATTGATCCTTTAAGGATATGACTGGTTTGGGAGCCATTTCACCTAACGAAATAGCTACAGCTATAATGGATAACAGGCTGAGTACACTAATTAGTAAAAATGGCGCTCTCCATCCGAAGCTATTACCAATGGTTAACCCAATGGGGACCCCAAGAACGAGTGACCCACTGATTCCCATAAAAATTGTACCAATAGCTCTCCCTCTGTATTCCTTTGCAACAATGGCAGAGGCGATAGTTACAGCTAGTACTACAAGTAAAGAACCACTACCTGCCGTTAATATGCGGGCTGCCATAATCGTAGAATAGTTAGGACTCCAATAAGCAAGCATATTGCCCATAAAGAATATCACTAAGGTAACGAGCATTAATTTCTTCCGATCAAAACGGGCGGTCGCTGTTAGTAAAATTGGGGAAGCTATCCCAAATACAAGGGAGAAGATTGTAATTAAAAACCCTGCTTGACCAAGAGAAACTCCAAGATCCTGTGCGACAAGGTCCAGGATGCCCCCTATTATCAATTCAACTGTTCCAACAACAAAGGCAACAAGTGCAAGTAAATAAACTTTTTTATTCATAAATAATGTCCCTTCCTTTTAGGTTACCACTATAATGGTAACTATATATAAAGGAGAAAACAAGAGAAAATATTGATGTTTATTTTTGACGCCATGTATTCTAAAATAAACACCTGAATTCATTCGTCATTTTAGTCATTTAAAATAAAAGAAAAACCTTTTTTGCCCCTTTTTACTTTGGAGGCCCAATATGCCGTTTTGCAACTAATGAGATAAGCTAAACACAAGATCGATAATACTCCTCGTTCCTTAACACTTTATGTTAAATTCAATATAAACACTTCTTCTAAAAATAAAAGTGAGGTACAACATGCTACAAAAATTCGGTTTTACACAATATGAAAGTCAAGTTTTTGAAGCCCTGACAGCCAGCAGTGAACCCATGGATGCCACATCAATCGTAAAGTACTCTCAAGTCCCTAAATCTAAGGTGTATGAAGTTTTGCAGAGGCTCGTAGAGAAAGGACTAATCTTAACGTCTTTCCAGGAAAGAAAAAAACTATACACCGCCCTCTCACTGGAAACTACTATCGAAAAACTGACAGCTGAGTTCCAAGCTAATGTAGATGAAATAAGAAATACGACGTACAAACTACACGATTCAGATGAACGGGTATGGACAATTCAGAACGAAAAATCCATCAAAGCTCTCGCAAGTGAATGTATTCAAAAAGCCAAAAGAGAAATCCTTCTTACAGGTTGGAGCGATGAGTTACAACACTTTCTCCCTCTCCTGGAAGAAAAAAAGAAAGAAGGCGTAAAGGTTGAACTCCTTTCTGTCGGTGACCTCGAACCTGGTAGTCTACATGCACATGTACTTCTACCTGATGAAAGACACGACGCCCTCGAACGGCATAAATTAATCATTATTGACCACAAAGAAATTTTATTCGCTGGGGTAGAACGAAGCGATTTTCAAGGCATTCATACATTATCGAAACCACTGGTGAAATTCTTTACAGAGTTCTTTTATCACGATGTTGCTTTGACAGTGATCACAAAAAAATATCAAGATGTGCTAATGGCCGACGAAGAAATTAAAGAAACTCTTATGAAACTGAGATATTAACATATATTCATTACCTCTCATTTGCTTCAAGTTTCTTATCACTAAAAAAGCGCCCGGAAGTTGGGCGCTTTTTGCTTTTCCTGTATTTTTCCACGAATAAACTTTCTTTTCACAAAATACTTCATTATATCGGATCAAAAAAACGGCTCGAACATAGGAATCACTTTATACCCGCACAGGTACAGTGAAAAGTGGTCTTCCTTATAAAGAGCAACACCTTCATAGTGGATAAGAAACTGTCTACTCCACAGCCTTAATGGTTTCCTACTGTGATATCACTTCATCGACATAGTGGTATTTCCCCTTCCACTTTTCTGTGTCAAATCCCCAGAAATATGGAGCGGCCACACCGTTTTAAATGGGCAACAACCTTCGGCGATAAAGCTTAATAATAAATTCAATAAAAAACGCAGGGATTTTTTTAGGGACATATCGCCGTTGATAAAATGTTTCATAGGCTTTCTTTAAATCACGCCAATGCGGACAGTCGAACTCCTGTGTAAAGCGTACAACATCAATAACTTTTACTTGGCCGTCTGTCGTAAGCAATATATTCTTCAAATGAGTGTCAGACGGATTAAACCCTAAATTACAAGCAAATTCCAGCGCCTCATCCACACGTTGAACCATCTCATCTGTTATGGCTACACCGTTTACTAGACAATCATAAAATGTAATGCCCTCTACATATTGCATCGTAATGTATCCTTCACCCTTTTCAAAAAAAGCAGGGAAAAACTCATGATTGTTCAGCTTTTGATAAACATCCCCCTCAATATGAGCGAGATGTTCAAATCCCGGATAAAAAATTTTAATTGCTATATCCGTTCCCTTCATTCGGAATACAGAAGCACTCCTACCTTGCCCAATCATTTGAAGTTCTTGAGGAATACAAGTGACTTGATCTCCTTCAAATTGTACTTTTTCAACCAAATCTTTCATTTTCTCCATAAAGATTCTCCTCTATGAAACAGACATTGTCTCTATATAAATATAACAAAAATTGCGATGAAAGAAGTGTATTTTGTTTGACAATGATAATCATTATCAATTATTATAGTGTTATCATTAGAAAGGAGGGTGGTTATGCCAAATCTCTTATCTGTTATACACCCCTTCACATATGAAAAAGGCAATAACGGTTGTTCTTGTCATGAATATATAACGTTTGAACAAGGGGATTTCTTATGGATTTTGGATGACCCTTTTTATGTAGATCAAGTGGGGTGGTACATTGCGGTCCAAAAAAACGATAAGTCCCCATTTTATATGTCCATTCCATTCATTGATGAGAAATATGAGGATCGATCTCTATTCACAGAAATGGATAGGGAGTTAGCTATCAATATTCATCAATTCCAAATCGATCAATCTCTTATTTCTAAAGACAAAGCAGCATTCTTATACCATACCGAAGAACTTGATAAACTGATGGCCATCACCCCAGATAACATGTATGCCCAATAAATCCTTTATAACTTAATGTGTGAGTCCACTTTTAAATTGAAAAGAGGCGCGTGACGCGCCCCTCAAGTTTGTTCTTTTTCTATTTGGTGTTGAGCACGGCGAATTAACTCTTTAACCATTTGTCCACCGATTTGCCCACCGATTTTTCCAGCGTCCCTCGTTGATAATTCACCGTTGTTTCCTTTTTTCAACGGTATCCCCTGCTCCTGTGCAACTTCATATTTCGTCTGATCAGGAGTGGAGGAGTTCATCAAGTCCGCTTTCATTTGGTCCAGTCCTGCTCTTGCTTCCGGGACTAGGATTTTATTCTTACGAGTCATGATTAGTCACGCTTCTTTCCTTTTTTAATGGCTTCACCTTGGTGACTAATTAATTGACCATTTTCATCTACCTTATCAATTTTCGCGTCAAAGGTACCTTCGGTGAGTGTATCATTAACTTGTTCGTGGGTTGTTGCCAGTCCTTGAGAGGTAAAGTCCTCTTTTCCATAGTCCGAGGACTGATAATTTCGAGTAGGTTGTTCCTGCTTTTTCTTCATGATGTTAACCTCCTTTTCCTTAGCTTTTACAGGTTTTTAAATGCGATTCGTTGTAAGCTTTTGCCTGTAAATTTTACGGATAAAAAGGTGCAGGTATACCAGACTAAATGACAGGAGGTGTGGTCATGAGCAAAAAGAGCAATGCCTATAAAAGAAATGCCGGAAACACTGTGAATCCCCAAGGGCTTTCAGAAGATGTGGCAGATCAGCAACCACGATCCCAACTGGAACAAAAAGCAAAGAAAGCCAATGCTAAACGCTAAGAAGCTGACTTTTACGAGTCAGCTTTTTTCGCTAAAAAATGATCGACTAAATCTGATGAGTTTTTATTCTCGTACATGTGATAAATCGTCTGTGATAGCCTTACTGGATCACCGAAGAAAAAACGTTCATACAAGGTCTGTCTTGATCCAAAGCTACTCATCGTTAAATCCCAAGCCAGTCGGAAAAGGGCGACCCGATCGGTCCCTTTCACATCAACTCCCTGTAAGAAATGATCAAGCTGTTTACCCAGCTGCCCACTAAAATCAGACTCTTTCGGAATCGACATCATCCCACTAGCTCCCAGTAACTCAATAATCTCAGTAAACCTAGGGTACATTTCTTGGAATTGATTCACAGAAATATACAGTGGCTGTCTCGCTGGAACCATGATTCCTGATGCATCCACGACAGCTTCATGCTCCGCTTTTAATACCAACGCTTTCATGACTTCCAAGCCTTTCATGATTTCGACGATTTTACTTTGAACGTGCTGATACTCTCCAATTTGAATCGTGTCTACAATTCTCTGCGCAATGCCTAAAAGGAGTTCTGTCTTGATTATTTGCCTTGAAGCAATTTGATGTAAAGTAAATGGCACAAACTTGCCTTTCACATAAAATTGAGCGGCTGCTCTGATATTATCATGTAAAAATACTCGCTCCCATGGAACAAGGACCTCATCAAAAATGACAATCGTATCCATCTCTTCAAACCGTGAAGAAAACGGATAATCATACATGGATCCATTGCACACAAAAGACTCCCTACAAACAAACTTCAACCCTTGTGTATTGCTCGGAATAGAAAATCCATAAGCATGAGCATTTTCCTGAGCACCCGGGGCTGAAAAAACAATCATTTCATCCGTTATCCCCCCCTGAGTGGCCAGCAATTTAGCTCCTTTAATGATTAAACCTTCCCTGTTTCGATCGATAATGCGTGCATTGGTTACATCTTCCTCCATAAATGCAAGTTTCGACCGGTTACTTTGCGGATTCACAAACGTATGTGTAAAAGATAAATCCCTTTCACGTGCGTACTCATAAAAATGAAGCAGCCGCTCTGGATAACAATTCTCTTCCCCATCCAAGATATCCACCGAAGCCGCAAAAGCGGCCAATACTGTATTCATATAGTCCGGACTCCTGCCCATCAGCCCTCCTGAATACCAGGCCCACCGTTGAATCATTCTTCGTCTTCTCTCTAAGTCCCCTCTTGTTTTCGGAATTAAATAGGATAAGCCGATAGCATTACCTGTAGTTTCCGAAGAAAAGGTCATGCTTTTTTTATTTGAATGTTGGAGGTCATAAAGTTCAGCTTGGCTTTGGATAATCCCCCGAAATGCTGGATGTTCAGAAATATTTCCCTTCACTTTATCCCCCGCCATCCAAACCTCTGCACCCAATGCATCGATACGCTTTATATATTCTTCTCCTGTAATCACCGGCATGATATCACTCCTGCTTTTCACATTCACTGAAAATAACAGATATCATACCATATTAAATTGGTTCAGAAATGTGCCTATAGGAGCTAGATTTATCTAGAAAGTCGGGGAATAGGAGGCAGGCATTAGCACCTGCTAAGTGATCCAGGAAGACAACAAAGAAACGCCCATAAGATTGGACGTTTCTTTGTTATATCTTCTCTTTCTTTTAAAGAATCATGTTGAACGAACGGTTTCAGAAGTAAATTGTTCGGATTCAGTAGACCCTTTTAATGCAGTAGTAGATGAAGTTCCACCAGAGATCACTTGAGCGACCTCATCAAAATACCCTGTACCAACTTCCCGCTGGTGTCGGGTTGCCGTATACCCATGAGTTTCACTTGCGAATTCAGCCTGCTGAAGTTCAGAATATGCCTCCATACCACGGTCCTTATAATGTCGGGCCAGCTCAAACATCCCATGATTCAAAGCATGGAATCCCGCAAGAGTTACGAATTGGAACTTATACCCCAACTCTCCTAACTCTCGCTGAAAATTCGCGATAGTCTCATCATCCAACTTTTTCTTCCAGTTGAAAGAAGGGGAACAGTTATAAGCAAGTCGTTTACCAGGAAATTGTTCATGAATCGCCTCGGCAAAACGACGAGCTTCCTCTAAATCGGGTTCAGATGTTTCACACCAGACAAGGTCGGCATAAGGAGCATACGCTAACCCTCTGGCAATAGCTTGATCCAACCCTGATCTCGTTTTGAAGAATCCTTCGGCTGTTCGTTCACCAGTGAGAAATGGTTCATCATAGACATCGATATCACTTGTGATCAAATCTGCTGCATTTGCATCCGTACGTGCAATAATAATAGTTGGGACGCCCATAACATCAGCTGCGAACCTGGCTGATATAAGATTCCTAACAGCCGTTTGCGTTGGCAACAGGACCTTTCCACCAAGATGGCCGCATTTCTTTTCAGAAGAAAGCTGATCTTCAAAATGAACCGCTGCTGCTCCTGCTTCAATCATACCCTTCATAAGTTCAAAGACATTCAGTTGACCACCAAAGCCGGCTTCCGCATCCGCCACAATTGGAGCGAACCAGTCAATCTCATCATTTCCTTCCATATGATGGATTTGATCTGCTCTTTGAAGAGCTTGATTAATCCTTTTAACCACCTGCGGCACACTGTTGGCTGGGTATAAACTCTGGTCAGGATACATATGTCCTGAAAGGTTGGCATCTGCTGCAACCTGCCAGCCGCTCAAATAGATGGCTTTCAACCCCGCCTTTACTTGCTGCATCGCCTGATTTCCTGTAAGTGCACCGAGCGCATGGACATAATCTTCCTCGTTCATCAGGTTCCATAACTTTTCAGAGCCCTTTTGTGCCAATGTATACTGAATATCCATTGAACCTCTCAAGCGGATGACTTCCTCCGCTTCATAAGGTCTTGTTATACCGTTCCACCGAGTTTGATTCTGCCAATCCTCACGCAATTTTTTAACACGTTCATTCATTTATAACTCCTCCTTAAGTTAAATAAGTATAAGCTTCCAATGTTAAAAATTCAGCGAATTCATCGTTCCGGATCAATCGATCGAACAATTCTGCAGCTTGATGGTAGGAACCTTTTTCAAAGGCATCTTTTCCTACTTCCCACCGAATCGCCTCCATCTCCTCTTCTTTAAGGGCTGCGTAAAGCTCCATTGTTATATTCCTTCCGTCTTCTAAAGTTCCTTGCGGATGTCTGATCCACTGCCATACTTGAGCTCTGGAAATTTCCGCAGTGGCTGCATCCTCCATCAGGTGATGGATTGGTGCGGCTCCTTTCCCATCCAACCAAGAAGCGATATACTGTATACCAACATTGATATTTGTTCGTAGACCTTGCTCGGTTATCGATCCTTCAGGTACTTCCAGCAACTGATCTGCGTTAATAGCAATAGGTGTTTTCGTTTTGTTGATTTGATTGTCTCCTGGAAGATACTTGTCAAAAGTATCCATTGCTGTCTCTACCATGGCCGGGTGGGCGACCCACGTCCCATCGTGGCCATCGGTCACTTCTCTTTCTTTATCCGAACGGACTTTTTCAAAAGCCTGTTCATTTTTCTCAGCATCATTTTTTACAGGAATCTGTGCAGCCATCCCTCCTATAGCGGGGGCATTTCGTTTATGGCAGATTTGGATTGTCAAAAGGGAGTAGGAACGCATAAATGGCACAGTCATCGTCACTTGCGAACGATCAGGTAAAAGAAAATCTTTGTGGTTGCGAAATTTTTTCAGATAACTGAAAATATAATCCCAACGCCCACAGTTCAACCCTGCTGAATGATCCTTTAATTCATAAAGAATTTCATCCATTTCAAATGCGGCTAATATCGTTTCAATTAAAACGGTCGCTTTGATTGTACCTTTCGGAATGTTCAAATAATCCTGAGCAAAAATAAAAACTTCGTTCCAAAGCTTGGCCTCCTGGTGATTTTCTAGCTTTGGAAGGTAAAAATAAGGAGCGGAGCCATTTTCCATTAAACGCTGAGCATTATGGAAGAAATAAAGCCCAAAGTCGACTAGACTGGCTGAGAGTGCTTCCTGATTATAGGACAAATGCTTTTCTTCTAAATGCCATCCTCGCGGCCGAACCTTAAGAACTGCAGTTTCTTCGTTCAATTGATACACTTTCCCTTGATTGCTCTCAAAGCGAATCGTTTTTTGAATGGCATCTCGGAGGTTTATTTGACCATTGATGGTGTTGGACCATGTCGGAGAATTTGCATCTTCGAAATCTGCCATAAATACTTTTGCTCCTGAGTTAAGACCATTAATCACCATTTTACGATCAACAGGTCCGGTGATTTCTACCCGCCGATCCTCTAGTTCCTCAGGGATCGGCGCTATTGTCCATTCTGCATTTCTTATATCTTTGGTTTCCTCTAAAAAATCCGGTCGCTCTCCTTGATCGATTCTCTTTTGTATTTCCGCTCTATCTTTGAGCAGCTGTTTTCTTTGTCCATTGAACCTTTTATGCAAATGAGCAAGGAATTCTAAAGCCTCATCTGTCAAAATCTCTTTAAAACCCGGACTCATAACACCATTAATTTGGATTCCAGACAATTTCGTTTCCATTCATCCTCCACCTTCTGTTGTATATTAAAAATCAATCACCTTACCTGATATATAACAGAAACCATATAAAACTACTCATCTTTTTTAGCAAGGCAGCGATCGCATTCCATCATGTAGTTATACGTATGACCTTCGATTTTCGAACCACATTGCGGACATGGGACATGTTGTTGTTTTTTCATTTTTAAACTCCTCCTTTGGTATAACAGAAACTTTATTATTTATCTGTTATGGTACAGTTTACTGCGAGAGAAGATGAATTGCAACCGTTTTCTGAAGATTTTTTTAATTTAGGCGTGAAATAAATGGAAAAAAGGCGCCATAATAAGGGTTAGCATCTCTAAAAATTTTATAATAATCTTATATCAGGACAAGTGCGAGGCTACTTGGAGTATTCCATAAAACTGTATTCTTTCCATCTGTTTTAGTACAACCCTCTAAAACAACGGTGATCCCCATATCTCTCCTTGTATGGTCCATCAGGAGAGAAGATACGCTGAACTACTCCCCGGACGAGAACGTTTGTTCTTGTTTCCTTTTCAGAAAACGAGTATAATGAAGTTGGATAAAAAATTCTAAAAGGAGTGGTTCACTTATGAAGGCTCAAGCTACACCTTATTTTACGTTCACTGGAAATGCCCGAGATGCTCTAGAGTACTACAAAGAGGTTTTTAAAGGGGAAATAATCACCTGCCAGACATATGGAGAAGCTGATTTTGATACCCCTAAAGGAGCGGATGACCGGGTTATGCACGCACAATTCAAAAAGGATGCCCTCTTCTTCATGGTGTCTGATTCATTTCCTGGTCAAGATGTTGAACTTGGAAGCAGTATTTCGCTTGCATTAGAGTTGGACAGCCTTGAGGAAATCCAGAATTATTATAGCCTCCTAAAAGAAAAGGGAACCACTCTTATGGAATTACAGGATACTTTTTGGGGAGCAACGTACGCCAAAGTGAAAGACCCTTATGGAATTACCTGGGATCTGAATTTCACTAAAGATCAGTAAGAGCGAGAGGGCCCTATTTCTGGAGCCCAAGTTTTCTTAATCATAAAAAAGACGGCTCCCCTGTAAGAGCCGCCTTTCCTATTCCAAATGGAGTGTACAATTGAAGCGATCACAAAACCATTTCCCTTCACGGAAAAACACCTCTGAGAACGAAGCATTTTTCATATGTTCTTCGCCTATATTATCCTCATCTAACTCTCTTAATAAATGACTGATCCACGCTCCATGGCTGACAACGATAATGCTCTGATTCTCATGTTTATCCAATACTTCACTCATAAAACCAATTCCTCGAGCAACAACTTTTTCAGGTTTCTCCATCCCAAGATCAAGTGTTCTCCAGTCATTCCCCCATCGTTCCTTGCGTTCAATTTCTGTAGTCCCTTCAATTTGGCCGCCGCCTGCTTCTTTCAGACGTGAATCGAATAGAATGTCTAATCCTACTTTTTCACTGATAAATTCAGCTGTTTGTTTCGCTCTTAATAGAGGGCTGGAATACAATACATCCCATGTCCCATTTTTTAACCGTTCAGCTAATTTTATTGCCTCTCTCTTCCCTTCTTCATCCAACCGGATATCCGATGTTCCTTGTGCTCTTTTTTCCTTATTCCAAGGAGTACTTCCATGTCTAATCAGCGCAACTTTAGTCATATGATCACCTCATCTTTATTAAAAGTTCTACATATTTTTATAAAAATCCTCTTTTAAAAAGTGCCGCTATTATTGGACGATATTCCTTTCTCCCAATTAAAAGAAGACCGCTTTAATCAGCGGTCTTCTTATCATTAATCTAAATCCAGGTCTGTAACTGCCCCTTTTGAAGAGGAAGAAACCAGACGTGCATATTTGGCAAGTACCCCAGACTTGTGCTTAGGTTCGGGACGCTTCCAATCACGCTTTCTGCGCTCATACTCCTCATCACTCACCTCAAAGTTGATTTGTTGAGTATCACTGTCTATAGTTACCATGTCTCCTTCTTTCAGCAATCCGATTGGACCACCAACAAAGGCCTCAGGAGCCACATGCCCGATAACGAACCCGTGCGAACCTCCTGAAAAACGACCATCTGTTAGCAATGCGACCTTTCCTCCTAACCCTTTACCGACAATCATTGCCGTGATCGAGAGCATCTCAGGCATTCCCGGTCCGCCCTTAGGTCCTACGTTCCGAATGACAAGCACATCTCCAGGTTTAATCTCATCATTGACGATAGCTGTTGTAGCTTCGTCTTCACCGTCATAAACACGGGCAGGACCTTCAAAACGGCTGATTTTCTGTCCAGACATTTTCGCTACAGCACCTTCTGGGGCGAGATTCCCTTTTAATACCACAAGTGGTCCTTTTTCCTTAATCGGCTGGTCAAAAGGAACAATGACCTTCTGACCTTCTTTAAGGGAAGGTACTTCCTTTAGGTTTTCTGCAACCGTTTTGCCAGTAACAGTCAGACAGTCTCCATGAAGCAATCCTTCTTCTAGGAGTAATTTCATGACAGCTGGTACACCGCCACTTTCATACAGATCCTGCATAACGTATTTCCCGCTTGGCTTCATGTCCGCAATATGTGGTACTTCTTGTCTGATTCTCTCAAAATCATCTAAGGTTAAATCGACACCTGCTGAATGAGCAATTGCCAGTAGGTGAAGGAATGCATTTGTTGACCCACCTAAAGCCATAACGACAGTTATCGCATTTTCAAATGCTTCTTTGGTCATGATGTCTCGTGGATAGATCTCTTTTTCCAACAGCTCAATCACAAGTTCTCCTGCCTGCTTGCATTCCGATTCTTTATAATCATTTACAGCAGGAGTAGAAGAAGAGCCAGGAATACTCATGCCTAATGCTTCTACAGCAGAGGCCATTGTATTAGCTGTGTACATCCCTCCACAAGCTCCTGCTCCGGGACAAGCATGACATTCTACTTTATGAAGTTGTTCATCATCAATTTGTCCTTCATGATATTGGCCCACAGCTTCAAAGGAGGAAACAATATCAATATCCTCACCGTTCAACTTCCCTGGCTGAATCGTGCCGCCGTAAACATATACAGAAGGGATATTCATCCGTCCAATTGAAATCAAGCACCCAGGGGTTGTCTTATCACACCCCCCGATGGCAACGATACCATCCAGACGCTCTGCATTTGTTACCGTTTCAATAGAATCAGCTATAACCTCACGACTCGGCAAAGAATAGAACATGCCTTCGTGTCCCATAGCAATACCATCTGCCACGGTAATGGTATTAAAGATCATCGGAGCTCCTCCACTTTCACCTGCTCCACTTTTAGCTTCCCTTGCCAATTTATCGATATGTACATTGCACGGAGTCACTTCACTCCATGTACTGGCAATTCCTATCATTGGCTTTTTAAAATCTTCATCTGTAAATCCAACAGCCCTTAACATCGAGCGGTTCGGGACACGATTGACGCCTTCACTGATGACTTTACTTTTTATCCTTAAATCTTTTTTCGTTTTCTCCATCCCTTACACCCCTTAAAATAAATGTCGAACATTTTCGTTTATGAAAACAACTTACCATGATGATACTAACAAGAGGAGTACATGGCAATAACTTTTCTGAAAATAATAAACATTGCATACAATAAAAGCGCTTTCTTTCTCCGAAAAAAATGAAAAAAAGGCCTGCACATAGGCAGACCTTTCTATATAGGGGGGTTACACATTAGCAGGTTCAAATGTCTTACAATCTGTTTCTTTACTATGACTTGCTTTTTTCCCTTTATGACTGACAACGAAAATCTCATCTGCTCCGCAAGATATTCCATCACGGTTGTGAACACAGTTTTTCACTTCACATTTCACATCTAGTGCCATCTTCTTACACCTCCCTATGCTAAGTATTGTCAACGAACACTTTCGGGAATATTCTTGTCAGTAATCTCCACACGATTCCTGAGTTAAAATCCGACTCAATGACCATAGAGATTTGTGATAAAATAGAAAGCGTGATTGTGAAAAAGTCAAAGAACTTTTTACACAGTACTTCATAAATTGTATAAAAGATGGACGTTTGAAATGATTGAGGAAAAATAATAAGAACATTCGATTATAACAACTCTTAATAGGACTGGTGTTTATGAATAGGAAACAAGAGATTTATAATAAATTGTTAGAGCTTGTGAAAGAGGAAAATGTAAAAGTGGATGAAATGCTGAGAGACCATTTGTACACAAAACTTGGAGGAAAAGCTGACTTTTTCATTACTCCTACTTCATATGAAGAAGTACAGAATGTCGTTAAGCTTTCTAATGAAGACCACATCCCCTTTACTCTGCTAGGGAATGGATCGAACTTAATTATTAAAGACGGGGGCATTCGTGGAATCGTCATCAACCTTAAACATCTGGATTCGATTACATCTGAAGGCCATAAAGTAGTTGCTCAAAGCGGAGCTCGCATTATCGACGCCTCTCGCTATGCTCTCGAGGAAAAATTATCAGGGCTGGAATTTGCATGTGGTATTCCAGGCACAGTTGGCGGTGCCTTGTATATGAATGCTGGTGCCTACGGTGGAGAAATCAAAGATGTACTTGACTATGCCTATGTGGTCGATAAACATGGAAATTTAGTGAAACGTATGGCTTCTGAGCTTGACCTCGATTATCGTACAAGTAACATCCCGGATAATGGTGATATTGTTGTGGAAGCGACTTTCAATCTTAAACCGGCCTCCTATAACAAAATTAAAGAAGTGATGGATGACCTTACTTATAAGCGAGAATCAAAACAGCCGCTTGAATATCCGTCCTGTGGAAGTGTCTTTAAGAGACCTCCAGGATATTTTGCCGGTAAGCTCATTCAAGACAGCAATCTTCAAGGGACAAATATCGGTGGAGCAGAAGTATCTAAAAAACATGCAGGATTTATCATTAATAAAAACAATGCAACAACCTCGGATTATATCTCTTTAATTGAACATGTCCAAAAGACGGTGAAGGAAAAGTTCGGTGTTACTCTTGAAAGAGAAGTCCGTATCATCGGAGAAGATAAGGAATAATAATGGAGCCTGGGCTTAAAGCGCAGGCTCCTCTATGCTTTTTATGACATCCATTTTGGGGGGGTATTTTTTTCCCAATAAATTTCGCCGATTTCTCTGTGCTTCATAAAGTTATCTTCCTGTAAGTGGTAATGAAAATTAAACCAGTACCCTTCTCCCGGTCGCTTATCTCTTCGTACATGAAAACGCGCCACTTCTTCTTCCGTATGTTTATTGTATATATTAAAAATTCTTTCACCATAACCCTGTGTGGGTTCTTCGGTTATTTCATAGTAAGGAACTTCTTCTGTGTCCACCGATGTAAGGATCTCTTCCATAACCTCTTCGATTTTTGGTAATATCGTCTGAGCCATGTCTTCATCAACTTTTTCAATAATACGCGGCCCCATTTTTGCCAGGGTTTGTGTTTTGGCTTGTTCTGTCATGGTTTCTATCATCTCGTTGGTAGTAAGGGGCTCTTCGGGCAGATCTGGGATGATATTAAATTCTTCTACCTTCAGCTCTTCTGCATTAGCTAAAAGGGCAGATTCATCAATATGACGGTCAGCTGACAACCCTTTTTTATCCGCTGCTTCCGTGTCAATCTGCATGGGTGGTATATAAAGTCCCAAGGTCATTACAGATATGAGAACAACGAATATTTTTCTCATTAACGGTTTCATTCCAGATAACTCCCTTATTATTCAGTCTCTTATTATTGTACCATTTTCGGTGGGGTTGTCCATAATTTAAGAAACCGTTTCCTTTATTTTCACGCTTCAACTTTTCCTTCCTACTTTAATAGGATTCTATCCCCCATAAAAAAATGGACACCCGTTAAAAGGAATGTCCATTTTTATTATGGCTTTAAGACAACTTTAATACAGCCATCTTTCTTTTTATTAAACATCTTATAACCTTTAGATGCCTCTTCTAATGGCATGGTGTGGGTGATAATCCGCGTTGGGTCAATGTCACCTGCAATAATGTGTTGATAAATTCTTTCCATATAGCTTCTTGCATGCGCCTGGCCCATTTTTATTTGGACATTTCTTGAGAAAAACGCCCCTAACGGAAAAAGATTATAATTTCCTCCATAAACTCCCGTTAATTGAAGTGTCCCACATTTTTTCACCGCTTTTGATGCGATTTGTATCGGCCCCAGTGTGCCTCCTTGCAGTTTTAACTTCTGCTCCGCCAATTCTAATGGCGATTTCTTTCCATCCATTCCAACACAATCAATGACAACATCAGCCCCCCCTTTTGTTTCTTCTTTCAGGACTTCGCCCATATCTTTATAATCGGTAAAATTAAAAACTTCGCTATGATTCACTTTTCTTGCGTGCTCCAAACGCTCTTCAATATAGTCGACCCCGATGACTCTTTCTGCCCCTTTCTTCCAGGCAAAATGCTGCGCCATTAACCCCACCGGTCCAGATCCTAGGATAATCACAGTATCTCCCTGCTTTACTCCTGCGTTCTCAACACTCCAATAGGCGGTCGGAAGGACATCTGATAAAAATAATAAGGATTCATCCTCCATTTCACATTGCTGTGGGATTTTGAATGGGGTGTAATTCGCAAACGGAACCCTTAAATATTCCGCCTGTCCTCCTGGGTGGTTTCCAAATTTTTCACTATAACCAAAATACCCCCCAGAATCATAATGGGGATTAGCATGATCACATTGACTTTCTTGGTGGGAGTTGCAATAGTGACACTCCCCACATGCAACTGTAAATGGAATGACTACTCGATCTCCGACTTTCACTTTGGTTACTTTTGGACCTGCTTCCTCCACAATACCCATTGGTTCATGTCCGATGATATACCCGATCGGAAGTGGGAAATTCCCTTGATATAAATGAAGGTCAGACCCGCAAATTGCCGTAGAAGTTACCCGAATGATAATATCATCATCTCTCTCAATTTTCGGGTAAGGAACTTTCTTCACAGCTACTGAATATTTTCCTTGATACGTTACAGCTTTCATATGACTCGCTCCTATCGTTCGTCCATGCTGTTATGTTTAACGAATAAGACAAAATCATACTTTTATCTAGGAATCCAAAGAATAAATCGGTGATATTTTAAGGAAGGAATTATGTTTGAATAGAAAGTAAAAATGTCGAAACGCTAAATAAGTATAGGGAATTTTCCGGAGATTATAATTGAGTTTTTCTTAAGGCATAGAGACAAAAGAAATGACCCACGTGTAATTTTTTTCACTGGCAAACTTCTGAACATCAGGAATAATTCTCTCCCTCCAATACATCTGCCTCATTGGTAGTGGAAGGAAGAAATCCCTGGTGAAGTAGTATTATCATCAGTACTAAAAATATCCATCATACAACCTCCCTTTAGTGAAATCAATCACACCCTCTTTTTTACAATTAGTTCCATTCAATACAATGAATGATTATGAAGCATTTGAGAAAACATAGTAAAAGAGGAGGTGCTTATTTTGGAACATATCAAGTTGTTTGCGTGGAAATTTATTTTCACTTTCGCAATCCTGTTTGCCATACTTGGTGCAGGCTTCGATGTGTCATTTGGAAATGTATTTCTCATTAGTTTAGTACTAAGCGTCATCGGATATGTCGTTGGTGATCGTTTAACGTTAGCTCGAACGAAAAACACCACCGCAACACTCGTTGACTTTGTCTTGATTTTTGGTGTCGTCTATTTTATGACAGAGGCGCTAACAGTCGGTGATGATGTATTCGAAGCTACTGCCTTTTCTACAATCGCACTGACGATTTTTGAATACTTCTTCCACAAATCCGTGGCAAGAAATCTGGATGAAGAAAAAATGGAAGAAAATACTCAAGACAACTTCGCGCCTAAAGGTGAATTGAGAACAGAAGCATCTGAAGAATTAACGCCTTATGACGATGACGACAAATAATGAGGAATAAATGATAATAACCAAGAAGACCAGGCCATCCATTTTCTGGATGGCCTGGTCTTCCTATTTTAGGAAATTCATTAAATTCAAGCATAAAAAAACCACCAATTATGTATTGGTGGAGACGGTGGGAGTCGAACCCACGTCCGGAGATATCGGCACTCGGGCTTCTACGAGCGTAGTTGATATATTATCTTTCACTACCACTTCAGCCTACCAACAGGCTTCCGAGGAGCTAGCCTGATTATTCTCTTCGTTTTTCCTCAGGCGGTGGAAAAACGCGTAGCCCACTTTAGTTTGAGACCCTTCATCTAGCACATGGGCGATACCAGGAAGGATCAGCTATAGACTACTTACGCAGCTACAGCTAGGTTTTCGTTAGATTCGCCAGTTATATTTAGGCAAATGACGGTTTACGAGACGTCGCTCGACTCGCGACCCGAGCTCGACCTATCCCCGTCGAATCCGTAACGTCCCCGTTAGGATTAAGGAATAACAGTCAAGCTGTTGATCCATGTCGTGTTTACGACAATTCATATTATAGCAGATAGTATATATTTTTTCAAGGGAACCTGTTATCGAAGGCTATCCTTAATCGCGCGATCGATTTCACGCTTTTGCTGCTTCCGCTTCAAATCTTCCCGTTTATCATATTTTTTCTTCCCTCGTCCAACACCAATTAATATTTTGGCTACGCCATTTTTGATATACACCTTTAACGGCACTAAAGAATATCCCTTTTGCTGAGTCTGCCCAATCAATTGATTAATTTCCTTACGGTGCATTAACAATTTACGGGCACGAGTTGGATCGTGATTGAATATATTGCCTTGTTCATACGGCGAAATATGCATATTATGCAGAAACACTTCCCCTTTATGAATGCGGGCAAAGCTGTCTTTTAGATTTAACCGGCCATTACGAATGGATTTTATTTCTGTTCCCTGTAAAACGATTCCTGCTTCAAACGTTTCTTCAATCGCGAAATCGTGGCGGGCTTTTTTATTTTGAGCTAACGTTTTTCCATGTCCTCTTGGCATAGCGTTTCCTCCTCTATTGCGTCCCTTTATTGTATCAAATGTCACCCTCATTTCCAATTGTTATAAAGTAAGGTGGGGCCGTTTGTCTTCATAGACTTTTTCAATGAACGTGTGAGAATATAAAAGAGCATAAGTTTGAAAAAGGAGATCTAAATCCATGACAGAAGTGATGAACGTGAAACAACTGACTATGGAGGACTATCCCGCCCTCACCAAAATGGATACTGGAATAGAGGATGACTATGTTGTTCGTATCTTCGACAGGCTTGTCCAATCAGACATGCATGAACTATTTGGGCTTTTCCAAAGTGACCAAATGCTTGCTATAGGCGGATACAGTTTATTTGGAGATGGTAAATTCGCTATGCTGGGCCGTTTACGAAGTGACCGCCGCTTTCAAACGAAAGGGAATGCCACAGAACTATTAAAGCCTATTATGGAACGGTTGAAAATGAACCGACGCGTCAATTGGATTGGCGCCAACACCCATTTAGGAAACCTCCCGGCTCGCCGTGTTCTTGAAAAACTGGGCATTGAACAAGGGCCTGTCATTCACTACCTAATATTGACACGCCCTGACCTTTTGTCTGGTCATACACCTGGATCCATCTGGGAACCGGTTCATGATTTAAAGAAGAAATATCGATTATTAACCCAATTGAATAAAAATGAACTAGGGACCTTTCCTTACGAATGCTATTATCCTCTTCCCTTCGATTACTCACTCTTTACGGACGAATATCTTAATGATTCTTCTTTTTATGAAAGTCCTGATAGAAGTAGGTTTATCATAATCAAAAAAGATACGAAAAAATACGATTATTCCCATGTAAAGTATTTTTGGAATGATCATTACGAACAACCGGGTTTCTTTGAAACTCTTCTTCACCACTGGAATAATCATCCTGACCATATCGGTTGTTGGATTGATTTTTCAGATCATGGGTTCAAAAACATCCCCGAATTGACTGCTTACGATGTTCAGGACCCATGGATCCTGTACGGCACATGGAAAACTAATCGAATATAAAAATTCTGCTGCATATATTGACAAGCTCCTTCATAGTATTTAAAATCCTCAAAGGAAATATTTTAACGTAAGAAAGGATTAAAGACTATGAACTTTATGCAAGCCGTAAAGCTGTTAGATGAAGGTCATGCTTTGGAACGTCATACATGGAAGAACTCTGGATATATAGTGAAAGATGCAAAAGGAAAAATCATTTTCTTCGATCATAATGAACCAACTTTTTACTCATTAACCACATCAGACGCATTAGCTGAAGATTGGGAACAAGTCAACAAAGACCAATGGACAATTGTTTCTGTATCCCACGATCGAGAATTAATGAGAGGCAAGCTCTTTGTTTCCTATCACATATGTACGGCAAATAGTGGCCGTCACATAAACAATCACCTGGTGGACAAGGATGAATTATCCCAGTGGTCCCGTTACGTTCATTTGGACCTGGCAAATTCTGCCCGCTACTTGAATAAACAAGATGTGGCTACTATTCAAAATACCATTAGTGCCTAATGGTTCCATAAAAAAACGCGCGATTCGATCGCGCGTTTTTTTATGATCTATTTTTTCTTTTTGCTGCCTTTTTTAGAAACTCCCTTATTTCTGTAAAAAGGTTTATTACCTTTTTGTTTGTTCTTCTTATCTTTCTTCCGATCCGGTCCTTTTGATTTGATCTGCTTCGGCCTTTCTGGACGTTTTCGCTCTTTTCTAGGCTTCATGCCATCAATTTCAAAATCAACCACACGTTCCTCAATATTCACATTTGTCACACGAATCGTCACTTCGTCACCAATACGGTAAACATTCCCTGTTCGTTCACCAATCATAGCGTACTGCTTTTCATGATAGTGGTAGTAATCATCTGTTAACGTACTGACATGCACAAGTCCTTCCACTGTATTTGGAAGCTCTACGAACATTCCGAAGCTAGTGACAGAGCTGATCACACCTTCAAATTCTTCTCCGATTTTATCCTGCATGAATTCTGCCTTTTTCAAATCGTCCGTTTCTCGTTCTGCATCAACTGCCGCTCGTTCCATTTCTGACGAATGACGGGCAATTTCCGGCATTTGGTCTTTCCAATGCTTCCTTGTCTTATAATCCAGCTTATCTTCTACAAGATAAGTGCGAATCAAGCGGTGGACAATCAAATCCGGATAACGACGAATCGGTGAAGTGAAATGCGTATAAAAATCTGTCGCAAGGCCAAAGTGACCAAGCCCTTGAGGGTCGTACTTCGCCTGCTGCATTGAACGCAGCATTAGTTTTGAGATGATCATATCTTCCTGGGTGCCCTTCACTTCTTCCAGGACCTTTTGTAAGGCTTGAGGGTGGACATTTTCAGCAGATCCTTTGACTACATACCCCAAATTAGCTACAAATTCGAAGAAATTCTGTAGTTTATCTTCATCCGGGTCCTGGTGGATGCGGTGAATAAACGGGACATCCATCCAATGAAAGTGTTCGGCTACTGTTTCGTTCGCCGCGAGCATAAACTCTTCAATTAACCGTTCAGCAACTGATCGTTCACGTAAGCGGACGTCTACAGCTTTCCCTTCTTCATCGACAACAACACCCGCTTCTTTAAAATCGAAATCAATCGCACCGCGTCCCATACGTTTCCCTCTCAAAATACTTGCCAGGTTTTCCATTTCTCGGAACATCGGCACGAGGTCCTCGTACTTTTGGATTAATTCTGGATCCTCATCTTGAAGAATACTGTTAACATCTTTGTACGTCATTCGTTCATTCGTTTTAATCACACTTTGAAAAATCTCATGGTTAACGATTTCACCATCACTATTAATTTCCATTTCACATGTTAAGGTCAAACGATCCACTTGTGGATTCAATGAACAAATACCGTTGGATAACCGGTGTGGAATCATCGGGATAACACGATCAACTAAGTACACGCTCGTTGCACGCTCACGTGCTTCTTTATCAATCGGCGAACCTTCCTCTACATAATAACTTACATCTGCTATGGAAACGCCAAGTTTATAGTTTCCATTATCCAGTTTCTTGACCATAACAGCATCGTCAAGATCCTTAGCATCTGCTCCGTCAATTGTTACTATCATTTCATCACGTAAATCACGGCGGTTTTGAATCTCACCTTCTGCAATTTCATCAGGTGTGTCTGCCGCTTGTTGGAGCACTTCCTCTGGAAAATCAACTTTAATACCATGTTTATAAATGATAGAAATAATATCAATGCCCGGGTCGTTCTTGTGACCAAGAATCTCTACAATTTCCCCTTCTGCACTCATCCGATCCTCAGGAAACTTTGTGATATTGACGATAACTTTGTGACCGTCAATGGCTCCATTTGTCTGTCCCTTCGGAATAAAAATATCATTGGGGATTCGTTTGTCATCCGCAATAACAAAGCCGAAGTTCCGGCTGGATTCATAGGTTCCAACCACTCTTGTCGTTGCTCTTTCCAAAATACGAATAACGGTCCCCTCTGGACGCGTTCCATCTTCTTTACGCTTTTCTATACGAACTAACACTTTGTCATTGTTCATGGAAGAGTGAAGATCAGAGTGGTGAATGTATACATCATCTTTATCTTCCTCATCGGGAATGAGAAAAGCGAAACCTTTGGCGTGCATTTGAATCCGACCACGAATCAGATTCATTTTCTCAGGCAGTCCGAAACGATTTTTTCGCGTACGTACAAGCTCCCCTTCTTCCTCCAGCTCATTCAGCACCTTCATGAGGTCCTTGAATTCATCGGAACTGCCAAGATCCATCGTTTCTTCAAGTTCTTGTACAGATAATGGTTTAGATGCTGTTTCCTTGAAAAAATTCAAAATTTGTTGTTTTAATTCTGTGCTCAATTGCCTTACCTCCTTTTAAATGAGGACAAGACCCCGGCTTTATGACCAGTCCAGAGATTCAAGGAATGCGAGGATGTCTTCATGAAGCTGCTCTTTTTCCTTATCCATTGTGATCACGTGGCCAGAGTTTTTGTACCATTTAATTTCCTTTTGATCGGCTTCTACTTGTTCATAAATATAGTTTGCACTTTCTGTGTTAATCATTTCATCATTTTCTGCTTGAACTACGAATGTCGGTGTATAGATTTGATCGACTTCATCATGAACTTCTCTAATAAACCCACCTAATTGTTTAAACATTTCTTCAGATTCGTTTAACAATTCCTTTACTTCCTGTTCAATAGTTTCTTTATCTTTTCCTTCTAATTGTTTATATTGTCTAGCTTTAAATTCAAATCCTTGGGTGAGTTGTTTTTCATTATCAAAAAACATCGGAGAACACATCGTAACAATTCCCTTGATTGGCTCCGAATAGGCAAGTTTCAGACCAAGCACTCCACCGAGCGACAAACCTGCTACTGCTATTTTTTTGTAACCAAGCTCACGCAGGTGGTTCAAAGCATTCTGGACATCTGCCCACCAATCTTCAGGTCTTGCTTCAATTAATGCTTCAAGCTCTTTTCCATGTCCCGCATAAATCGGACCATGAGTGGTATAACCGTGCTTTTGCAGAAAGCGGCCAAGCATCCGCACATCCGCAGAGTGACCAGTAAAACCATGTAATAATAATACCGCACGTTCTCCTTCCTCAAACGTAAATGGCTGAGGTTGTTTAATTTTCATGTCATTCTCTCCTTACTTCATCTATGTCCTTTTTTTAAAATTTCATTCCAAAAACGCAATGTATTCTATTTTACCAAAATTAAGTTACCCTGGCACATTTTACGTTTAATCTCCCATCAACCAATAATCCCAGGAATCACAACGCCAAATATGGAACCACTTTATGTATGATCTATTCTTACATTATCCTTTTCACCCACAGAAGCTAAGCAGCTGCTCCATTCAAAAGTCTCCCTCTATTAATTTATATAATTTTCTAAATAATAAACAAAGAAACTGCGCTTCTAAACGGAAGCGCAGTTTCTTATTAACCAAGGATATATGCCGTCAAAAAAGCTAAAACGAAAAATAAAACGCCTGTAACAATGGTTGCTTTGTGCAACACCGCGTCAATTCCACGTGCTTTTTGTTTACCGAATAATTGCTCCGCCCCTCCAGAAATGGCTCCTGAAAGACCAGCACTTTTTCCAGATTGTAATAAAACGAGTACGATCAATGCAATAGTATCAATCGCTAACAAAGTAATTGCGAGTGTTTCCATGATGCGCCGACACCTCCTAAAGACGTACAAATAACTAGATTAAATGTAGCATAAAAGGCTTTCATCAGCAAGCTTATTCTTCTCCTCCCAGCCCTGATCGATTTCAATCAAAATTATACCCTTACATCTCATCTCCATACTATCTCCTTTACCTTAAAGACGCAGCTTCGGGGCACTTGAGCAGGAAGACCTTATCTTTTCTGCGGTGTAAAAGTTTTGGTGCACTCGAATCGACCGCCCTGCCTCATGTGGGTTCGGAAGACGAGAGTTACCCAACATCACGTTTCTCTATACATCATTTTCGGAACCGAGCATCAGATATTTTCCATTTTTTTTAATTAATTCCAATGATTATTTGTGAATGTTTTTGATTATTTATGATGGTTTAGGGTTGATCTTTGAAAGGGTTTTCTTTTATGATGAATACAGATAACAACAAGGGGTGCATGAAACATGCTTACACCAGAACGCCAACAGCTGATTTTAAAAACAGTCAAAAATGATCATACATCAAAAATAAAACGTTTAGTCGAAGTCACTGGAGCCTCAGAATCCACCATACGCCGTGACTTGGATCAGTTAGAAGAAAAAGGCCTGCTTAGACGTGTTCACGGTGGAGCATCGTTAAGAAGTTCTGCCAGCGAAGAACCCCCAATGATTGAAAAAATCACTAAATTTCATAATGAAAAGAAAGCCATAGCAAAATCCGCGGCTTCTCTCGTTCAAGATGGAGACTGCATATTCATCGACGCTGGTTCCACTACGTATGAGATGATTCCACTTTTAAAAGAAAAGAATATCATTGTCGTTACCAATGGTTTAAGCCACCTTGATGTTTTGAATAAACACCAAATTAAAACGTACGTTCTCGGCGGCCATGTTAAGCACCAGACCGGAGCTGTGGTGGGAGCTGGAGCAATTAAAAACCTCCAGCAATATCGTTTTGATCAATGCTTTATTGGAGCGAACGGTGTGACTCTGACCGATGGCTACACGACTCCGGACCCGGATGAAGCTGCCATCAAACAGATGACTTTGACATTATCTACGAACCGCTATATCTTAGTCGACCATTCGAAATTTGAGGAAGTTGCTTTTTTGAAATTCGCAGATTTATCCGATGCAGAAATGATTACGAACTACAATGGAAAGGCTATAGAAGAGTATAGACGGAAAACAAATATAAAGGTTGTGACAACATGATTTACACATGTACATTAAACCCTTCTATCGATTACATCATGCATGTGAATGAGTTTGAAGCAGGCGGTCTGAATAGAGCTCAGGACACTTCTTATTATCCGGGAGGAAAAGGCATCAACGTCTCCCGCGTTATGTCCAGACTGGACGTGCAAACACAAGCAATTGGGTATATCGGGGGGTTTACAGGGGCGTTTGTTCAACAATTCCTTGATAGTGAATCCATTCAACATGATTTCATTGATACGAAACAGCACACTCGTATTAACGTAAAACTAAAAAGTAACGAGGAAACAGAAATCAATGGACCCGGTTCGGAGATTTCTGAACAACTTCAACAAGAATTACTTAGGAAAATTAAGAGACTCTCAAATAAGGATACGCTTGTTCTTGCAGGAAGCCTTCCTTCTTCACTTCCTGCAGACTTTTACGTCCAAATGTCAACTATATGTGCAGAAAATGATACAAAAGTAGTTGCTGATACATCCGGATCAGCTTTAGAACAACTACTGGGACATCCCTTGTTTTTATTAAAACCGAACCATCATGAACTAGGGGATCTCTTTAATGTCACCATCGACTCAAGAAAAAAAGCAGCCTTTTATGGAAGGAAATTAATCGATCAAGGGGTCAAACATGTGATTGTATCGATGGGCGGTGAAGGAGCCGTTTATATCGGGCATAGGAAAGAGCTGTATGCCAATGTTCCAAAAGGTGAGGTTAAAAACTCAGTCGGAGCTGGTGATTCTGTTGTATCCGGATTTCTTGCGGCTTTAGAAAAGGATGAACCTATAGAGGATGCTTTCCGGTACGGGGTAGCTTCAGGAAGTGCCACAGCTTTCCAAGACGATCTTTGTAAAAAAGAGGATGTTGAACATTTACTAAGTCAAATCGACGTTTCCGCTATAAATGAAAAGGAGTGAATCACCATGAAAATAACAGATTTATTGACGAAAGACACCATATTGCTTCAAATGTCTGCTGCTTCTAAACCTGAAGCGATCGACGAACTCGTTGGTAAATTAGATGCAGCAGGTAAACTTAAGGACCGTGATGCATTTAAAAAAGCCATCAACGACCGTGAAGAACAAAGTACGACGGGAATTGGGGAAGGTATCGCCATTCCACACGCAAAGACATCAGCTGTTCAAACGCCTGCTATTGCTTTTGGCCGCTCACAGAAGGGCCTGGATTATGAGTCCCTGGATGGACAACCGACAAATCTATTCTTCATGATTGCTGCTTCTGAAGGTGCAAATAACACTCACTTAGAAACACTTTCTCGCCTTTCTTCCTTTTTAATGGATACTAAATTTCGCGAACAATTGGAAGCAGCCAAAACAGAAGAAGATGTTATTGAAGCGATTAATGCAAAAGAAGCAGAGGAAGAAGATGAGAGCGATACGCCAGATCAACATACCGGAAAAGTTTTAGCCGTGACTGCCTGCCCAACAGGTATTGCTCACACCTTTATGGCTGCTGATAAATTGAAGGCTACAGCAAAGGAAATGGGCGTGAACATTAAAGTCCAAACCAACGGGTCCGGTGGCGTTAAAAACCGACTGACTGATGAGGATATCACAGAAGCGGACGCCATCATTGTTGCTGCAGACACTAAAGTCGATATGGAACCATTCAATGGCAAGCCAGTCATCGAAGTCCCTGTCGCAAAAGCGATTCATGAACCAGAGGAATTGATAAATAAAGCCGTAAATAAAGATGCTCCCGTGTATCACGGGGGAGGAAGCAAAAAAGAGGCTTCAGAGGAAAAAGATCAGCGTACTGGCTTCTATAAACACTTAATGAACGGTGTATCTAATATGCTGCCTTTCGTTGTCGGTGGAGGGATTTTAATAGCGATTTCCTTCTTCTTCGGTATCGAATCAGATAATCAGTTCGCACAAATGCTAGGAACCATTGGCGGAGATGCTGCCTTCTTCTTACTTGTTCCTGTACTGGCCGGTTTCATCGCAATGAGTATCGCCGATCGACCTGGCTTTGCTCCTGGTATGATTGGCGGTTTTATTGCGATTACTCAAACGGTCGAGGGTGCTGATAATGGTTCTGGTTTCCTTGGCGGCTTAATTGCTGGTTTCTTAGCTGGTTACTTAACCTTGCTCATTAAAAAATGGTTAGAAGGTTTACCAGCCATTCTCGATGGGATGAAAACGGTTCTCTTCTATCCCGTACTCGCGATTTTCGGTACAGGAATGATCATGTTACTGATCAACCCTGCGTTAACGAGCGTTTATACTTGGTTGTTTGATTTACTTGAAAGCATGAGTGGATCTAATCTCGCTCTTTTAGGTTTAATTGTTGGGGGAATGATGGCTGTAGATATGGGAGGCCCTGTTAACAAAGCGGCCTATACATTCGGTATCGCCGCACTAGATGCTGGGAACTATACATTTATAGCAGCTGCCATGGCAGGTGGAATGGTCCCACCTCTCGCTATGGGTCTAGCAACGACCTTCTTCAAAAATAAATTTACGAAGCAAGAACGTGAAGCAGGAAAAGCGGCTTATCCACTTGGGGCTTTCTTCATTACAGAAGGAGTGATTCCATTTGCTGCTGCCGACCCGGCGCGAGTAATCCCTTCAATGGTAGCCGGTAGTGCTCTTACAGGGATGCTGACAATGCTTTTCGGCATCGGTTTACGCGCCCCGCACGGTGGTGTGATCGTAACACCACTTGTGGAAGGTGGATTCATGCAAATCGTCCTTTATTTAGTGGCAATTATTGCCGGATCAATTCTTTCAGCAATTATTGTAGGATTCTTGAAAAAAGACATCGAAAAGGCTTAAAATAATAAAGTTAGGGTATCTCATTAACAACATCTAATTTCAAGGAGGAATTATAAATGGTAGAAAAAACATTTAAAATAACATCATCTGACGGTGTACACGCTCGCCCTGCTACTGTACTTGTTCAAAATGCTGGTAAATACGAGTCTGATATCAACCTGCATTACAAAGAAAAGTCTGTAAACCTAAAATCGATTATGGGTATCATGAGTCTTGGTATCCCAGCAGACGCTGAAGTAAAAATTACGGCCGAAGGCAGTGACGAACAAGAGGCCATCGACCACTTGGAAACTACGATGAAGAATGAAGGCTTGGGGGAATAACAGCATGACACAGCTTCAAGGCATTGCAGCTTCCAGTGGTATTGCAATTGCAAAAGTGTACCGTTTGGAAGCTCCAGACCTTTCTTTCGATAAGAAAGATATCGAGCAACCGGAACAAGAAGTTAAACGTCTACATGAAGCTCTAGAAACATCCAAGACAGAGCTTGAAAAAATAAAAGAACATACAAGAAAGTCTCTTGGTGATGAACACGCGGAGATCTTTTCTGCTCACCTTCTAGTCTTAAGTGATCCTGAATTGATCCACCCTATTGAAGATAAGATCAAGAGTGAAAACGTCAATGCAGAAGCAGCACTATCTGAAACAGCCAATATGTTCATCGACATGTTCAAAAGCATGGATAATGAATATATGCGTGAGCGTGCAGCCGATATAAATGATGTGACAAAACGCGTGATGGCTCACCTTCTTGGTGTTACATTCCCGGATCCAGCATTGATCAATGAAGAAGTTGTCATAGTTGCTGACGATCTAACACCATCAGATACGGCGCAGTTAAATAAACAATTTGTCAAAGGGTTCACCACAGATATTGGCGGGCGTACATCCCACTCTGCCATTATGGCCCGTTCCCTCGAGATCCCTGCTGTAGTTGGTACTAAAAACATTACATCCCAGGCTGGGAAGGATACCATGATTATCGTTGATGGCATGAACGGTGACGTCATCCTCAATCCTAGTGAAGAACAAATGACTGAATACAAGCAAAAGCAAGAGGACTTTGAAAAACAAAAACAAGAATGGGCGAAGTTGAAAGATGAAGCAACCGTCACTTCTGAAGGAGACCATGTAGAGCTTGTCGCAAACATTGGTACTCCTGACGATGTTGAAGGCGTTCTAAACAATGGCGGCGAAGGGGTTGGCCTTTACCGTACAGAGTTCCTTTACATGGGTAAGAGCCAACTGCCGACAGAGGAAGAACAATATGACGCCTATTCTTCTGTACTAAAGCAAATGGGTGATAAACCTGTTGTGGTTCGGACCCTGGATATCGGTGGAGATAAGGAGCTTGATTACTTAGACCTTCCTGAGGAAATGAACCCATTCCTAGGGTATCGTGCAATTCGTCTATGCCTTGAACGTGATGACATCTTCCGTGTCCAGCTTCGTGCTTTATTACGCGCAAGTGTCCATGGAAACTTGAAAATCATGTTCCCAATGATCGCTACGCTTGAAGAGTTCCGTCAAGCAAAAGCTATTCTTGAAGAAGAGCGTACGAACCTAAAAGAAGAAGGGAACAATATTTCTGAAAACATCGAAGTCGGAATGATGGTGGAGATCCCAGCAACAGCAGTAATTGCACGCCAATTCGCTAAAGAAGTTGACTTCTTCAGTATCGGTACTAATGACCTTATTCAGTATACGATGGCTGCTGACCGTATGAACGAACGAGTATCTTACTTGTATCAGCCATACAACCCTGCCATTCTAAACCTCGTCAATAATGTCATCGAGGCAGCCCACGCTGAAGGTAAATGGGCTGGCATGTGTGGGGAAATGGCCGGCGATGAGATCGCTATTCCACTTCTCCTTGGCCTTGGACTAGATGAATTCAGTATGAGTGCCACATCCATTCTCCCTGCACGTACGCAGATCAGAGACCTTTCTAAGAAAGAATGGACATCTTATAAAGATGAAATTCTTTCTATGGGTACAACAGAAGAAGTTGTAGCATTTGTTAAAGAAAAAACACAAGTAAAGTAGTACTTACTCCTTCTTTATGGGACAATAGGTGTGTACTGAAAGCTATTTAAGAAAGAGATGTGTTTCCATGGCATTTACTGTAATCATGCTCGTCTGTATCGCGATTGTTCTTGGGATCGCAGCTATGTTCGGCATGGCTGTTTCTAAAGGCTATGAGTATAAACACACCGTTGATCCATTGCCTGATGAAGATCATCTGGAAGAGGACCATAAAAAAGCTGACGCTTGACTGCGTCAGCTTTTTTCATTTCCATCATAAATTTGTAGTTTTTTTTGGATAGGCGTGCGCGACTTTGGCTTTGGCACCCGCTTAGGGTAGCCCATTTGCAATACCGATACCAGCTTATAACGGCCCGGATCCAGGCCCATGTGTCTGGCAAACTCAGCATCATACAAATATGGACTGGTCGTCCATAGAATACCCACTCCTTCTTTCCAGGCCAATAACTGCACATTCTGGATGTATGCACATACTGCGGCATAATCTTCTTCAAATTTACGAAAATCCTTATCCCTTTCCATATAAATTAAAGCATGGTGGGGAATATTTAAAAGGAAATCACGGATCCCCGATGCTAATTGATCTACTTTCGCTGCCTCATACCCTTCGAAGAAACCTTGCCTAACATAACTATCTAATACAGATTTAGCATACTCACTCTTCCCCTCATCCTGGTATATTCGAATATGCCAGGGCTCTTTCATCCTGTGGGTAGGCGCCCAGGCAGCTTCAGAGAAAATACGTCCTAAAACTTCCGAGGCCACCCGTTCTTTTTTATATTCGTGAATCGATCGTCTATTTCGAATAGCGTCTAATAATTCCATTGGTCCACCTCACAAAATCAACAACTTCGTCACGTGACGTCCCATCCAATATCCCCATTCCTTAAAAAAGAAAGGGACCTTAGTTTCAAAGCTTTTGTAAGCTGAATATTGAGTAGGAACCCCTTTTACACTCATTCCTTGATTCTCAGCCATCGCGACAGCCCTTTTTAAATGAAATTGATCACTCACTAATAAAAAGGTATCGATTTCTTTCTTTTCACTTACATCTTTGGCATTCATTAAATTCTCTTCCGTAACAAGAGAACGGTTCTCATAGAGGATATCTTCTTCATCTACACCATTTTCTATGGCATATTGCTTACCGACTACAGCTTCTGATGAAGCGGCATCTTTACTTTTACCCCCTGTTAATACAAGGTATTTTACATGTCCTTCTTTATACAATTCGATCCCTTGCTTCAAGCGTCCTTCAAAAATCGGACTTGGCTTCCCATTCCATTGAGCGGCTCCGAGGACAACGGCTGCATCTGCTGAGGCATCTTGATTTCCTTCCCCGAACGTCCAAATGGAATAGCCTGTATAGAGCGCATATAGAAGGGTCATACTGACCAAAACCTGAATAATTCTCTTCATCATACTTTAGTTCTCCTATTTCTCAATAGATGTTCCCATCATATCATAGAAAAAAGCCCCTCTGAATCATCAGAGAGGCTTTTTTTTAAGAATTACTTATTCAAGTTGTAGAATGCTTTCTCGCCAGCATATGTCGCTGTTCCAAGCAACTGGTCTTCGATACGAAGAAGTTGATTGTATTTCGCTACACGGTCTGTACGGGAAGGAGCACCTGTCTTGATTTGACCAGCATTTGTTGCTACAGCGATATCAGCTATAGTCGCATCTTCCGTTTCACCAGAGCGGTGAGAAATCACTGCCGTGTATCCCGCACGTTTTGCCATTTCAATGGCTTCGAAGGTTTCTGTAAGTGTACCAATTTGGTTCACTTTGATAAGGATAGAGTTCCCTACACCTTCTTCGATTGCGCGGCTTAATTTCTCTGTGTTTGTAACGAACAAGTCGTCACCGACAAGCTGGACACGGTCACCAATACGATCTGTAAGAAGCTTCGTACCTTCCCAATCATTTTCATCCAGGCCATCCTCGATGGAAACGATTGGATATTTGTTAACTAGCTCTTCGTACCAATCCACCATTTCTTCGGACGTCCGCACGACACCTTCACCTTTAAGGTTATATTTACCGTCCTCGTAGATTTCAGAGGAAGCAACGTCCATCGCAAGCTTCACTTCAGCATCCGGCTTGTAACCAGCTGCTTCAATGGCTTCGATGATTGTGGAAAGAGCTTCTTCGTTAGATCCCAGGTCAGGAGCGAAGCCACCTTCATCACCTACACCGGTGTTGTATCCCTTTTTACTAAGAACTTTTTTCAGAGAGTGGAAAATCTCAGCCCCCATACGCAAACCTTCTTTGAATGTCGGCGCACCAACAGGCATAATCATGAATTCTTGAATGTCTACGTTGTTATCGGCGTGCTCTCCACCGTTTAGAATGTTCATCATTGGTGTTGGTAATGTAGCAGCAGTGAAACCTCCAAGATACTTGTAAAGCGGAAGACCCACAACATCGGCAGCTGCATGAGCAACAGCCATGGAAACACCAAGAATGGCGTTTGCTCCCAAGTTCCCTTTGTTTTCTGTGCCATCAAGTTCTCTCATCATTTGATCAATGATCACTTGTTGAGTTACATCCATACCCAATAGGTTTGGAGCAATTTTTTCATTAACATTGTCTACTGCGTTCTGAACGCCTTTTCCAAGATAACGTTCTTTGTCACCATCACGAAGTTCTACAGCTTCGTATTCACCAGTAGAAGCACCGCTAGGAACTAGTGCTGTACCAAAGGCTCCGGATTCTGTATAAACTTCAACTTCAACTGTAGGATTACCACGAGAGTCTAAGACTTCGCGTGCGTATACGTCAGTAATATATGGCATTTAATATCTCTCCCTTATTTTTTAATTAATGATTGTCCTGTCATTTCATCAGGTTTCTCAATATTCAAGAGTTCCAGAAGTGTTGGTGAGAGGTCACCAAGAATTCCTCCATCCCGAAGTTCTGCCTCTTCTTTTGTCACAATAACGGGTACCGGATTGGTCGTATGGGCTGTCATAGCATCTCCATCTAAGGTCGTCACCTCATCAGAATTACCGTGATCAGCCGTAATGATCGCATGTCCACCTTTTTCGTGAATCTTATCAACGATCTTACCTAAGCATTCATCGACTGCTTCAATCGCTTTAATAGTCGGTTCAAGCATTCCTGAATGTCCAACCATATCTGGATTGGCAAAGTTCAAAATAATGGCATTGTGCTTATCTGCATCCAGTTCACTTAGAAGGGCATCTGTCACTTCATAAGCACTCATTTCAGGTTTTAAATCATAGGTTGCAACCTTTGGAGAATCGATGAGGATACGTTCTTCCCCTTCGAATTCCTTTTCACGTCCACCGCTCATGAAGAACGTAACGTGGGGGTATTTCTCTGTTTCAGCAATGCGCAGTTGCTTCATATCGTGATCTGCAAGGACTTCCCCTACTGTGTTTTTCAAATCATTTGGAGGGAAAGCAATTTTACTTTCCACCTTATCACTATATTGCGTCATACCGACGAAATGAAGGTTCTTAGGTGCCTGGCCACGCTCGTAGTCATCAAAATCATCATTAGCAAATGCACGAGAAAGTTGAATCGCACGGTCTGGGCGGAAGTTGTAGAAAATAACGCTGTCTTCATCTTCTACTGTTCCAACAGGATGATTATCTTCATCTGTCATCACCACAGGTTCAACAAACTCATCGTATACTTCCTGTTCATAGGAATCCTCTACGGCTTTAATCGGATCCTTGTACGTTGGACCTTCTCCATAAGCGATGGCATCATAAGCCTTCTTTACACGTTCCCAACGATTGTCCCGGTCCATCGCATAATAGCGGCCGGAAAGGGTAGCTATTTGACCAATACCTATTTCTTCAATCGCTTCCTGGGTTTGTTTAAGATACATTTTCGCAGATTGCTGACCAACATCCCGACCATCCAGAAAGGCATGGATGAAGACTTTTTCAAGTCCTTCACCTTTTGCAAGCTCCAATGTGGCGATCATATGGTCGATATGGCTATGAATCCCCCCATCTGAAAGCAAACCGAAAACATGAAGAGCTTTTCCTTTTGCTTTCGCTTCGCGGATGGCATTTAACAGGACTTCATTATTAAAGAAGTCCCCTTCGCGAATGGAAAGATTGATTCGGGTCAAGCTTTGGTAAACAACACGACCAGCGCCAATATTTAAATGTCCGACTTCTGAGTTGCCCATTTGACCTTCTGGAAGTCCGACAGCTTCTCCGCATGCCGTTAATTGAGAATGCGGGAATTGGTTCCAGTAACGGTCAAAGTTTGGTGTATTCGCTTGTTTGACAGCATTTCCCTTCTCCTCATCACGGAGAGCAAATCCATCAAGGATGATTAAGGCAGCAAGATTTTGCTTACTCATTCTTACCTGCCTCCACTAATTTTAAGAAAGAGTCAGCTTCAAGACTAGCTCCTCCTACTAGAGCACCATCGATGTCGGACTGAGATAGTAGTTCATCAACGTTAGCTGGTTTCACACTGCCGCCATATTGGATACGAACGGCTTCAGCAGCATCTGCATTTACAAAATCGCTCACAACTTTACGGATATGTGTACAAACTTCATTCGCTTGTTCTGATGTGGCTGTACGTCCTGTTCCGATCGCCCAGATAGGTTCGTAAGCAATAATCGTTTGTGCACATTGATCGTTTGTTAAGCCGTCCAATGCTTTTTTCACCTGAGACTCAACAACATTCATTGTTTCGTTTGCTTCACGCTGTTCGAGAGATTCTCCTACACAAATAATTGGTGTCAAACCATGCTTGAATGCCGCGTGAACTTTTTTGTTGACGTCTTCATCAGACTCGTTGAAAATTTCACGACGCTCAGAATGTCCAAGTACTACGTAAGAAACACCAAGTTCTTTCAACATAACCGGGCTCACTTCACCTGTAAATGCACCACTTTCTTCAAAGTGCATGTTCTGAGCACCGATTTTCAAGCTTGTCCCTTCTGTTTCTTCTACCAGCTTCTGTAGAAAAGGAAATGGAGCACAAACGATAGACTCTACCTGGTCAGAAGATGGTACTTCATTTTTTGCCGTTTGAATAAAATCTTCCGCTTCACGGTGGTTTTTATTCATTTTCCAGTTACCTGCAATCACTTTTTTGCGCATATCTGTTTCACCTCTCCTTTATTATTTATCATTCAACAAGGAAACACCAGGAAGATCTTTACCTTCCATAAACTCAAGCGATGCACCGCCGCCTGTAGATACATGATCCATATCTTCAGCGTATCCGAATTTTTCAACAGCTGCTGCAGAGTCGCCTCCGCCAATCACTGTATATCCTTCTGTTTCGGAAAGAGCATTCGCTACAGCTTTAGTGCCGTTAGCAAAAGATTCGATTTCAAAAACGCCCATTGGTCCGTTCCAAATGACCAATTTAGATTCTTGAATGGCTTTTGCATATTTTTCTCTCGTTTTCGAACCGATATCAAGAGCTTCCCAATCCGATGGAATGCTGTCGATTCCGACTTCTTTTTTATTCGCAGAATCTGAAAAATCATCAGCGACCACAACATCTTCCGGCATAAGGAAGTTGACGCCTTTCTCTTCGGCTTTCTTCATATATTCTTTCGCCAAATCAATTTTATCCTCTTCGAGCAAGGATTTACCAATCTCGTGCCCCAACGCTTTGACAAATGTATAAGCTAAACCTCCGCCGATGATCAAGTTATCCACTTTATCAATCAGATTGTCAATGACGCCGATCTTATCCTTAACCTTTGCCCCACCAATAATGGCTGTAAATGGACGGTCAGGATTTGAAAGAGCTTTTCCGAGAACGTTAATTTCTTTCTCCATTAAGAAACCAGCAACGGCAGGGATATGCTCAGCAACACCCGCCGTAGACGCATGCGCACGGTGAGCAGCACCGAAAGCATCGTTCACATAGAGATCAGCCATATCTGCAAATGCTTTGGCTAGTTCCGCATCATTCTTCTCTTCACCAGGGTGGAAACGTACGTTTTCAATAAGTAGAACATCCCCATTTTCCATTTCTGAGATGGCTTGATTTACTTCATCACCATATACTTCATCCGTTTTCGTAACTGTCTGTCCGAGAACATCACTCAGACGCTTAGCTACAGGGTCAAGGCGAAGATCATCAACGGCTTCCCCTTTCGGGCGCCCAAGGTGACTGGCAAGAATGACTTTAGCACCGTTTCCAGTCAGATGCTTGATTGTCGGGAGGGCAGCTTTAATTCGAGTGTCGTCTGTGACCTCTCCCTCGCTCATCGGTACGTTGAAGTCAACACGGCAAAAGACCGTTTTTCCGTTCACTTCAACATCGCGGATTGTTTTCTTATTCATAGAATGACAACCTCCTTGGTTTATGGTCAGGATTATCGCCTACCCTTATGTACGTTTCCACATATGAAATCTGCAGAAACGCCGATAAGCAGGATGTAAAAAAACATGGATAAAGGAGGAGGACCTGAGACCTCCTCCTTTCCATCTTTTTCATAGTATTTTCTAATGTGGCTCAGTTATTACAAGCCTTGGTTTTTAAGGTATACAGCCAAATCTACACAACGGTTAGAGTAACCAGTTTCATTGTCATACCAGGAAACAATTTTAACCATATTGTTTTCAAGTGTAAGTGTAGAAAGACCATCGATGATAGAAGAATGAGTATTGCCATTGTAGTCAGTAGAAACAAGTGGCTCGTCACTGTACCCTAGGATGCCTTTAAGGTTTCCTTCAGCTTCTTGACGAAGGGCTTCATTAACTTCTTCAGCCGTAACATCTTTATCTAGTTCTGCAACCAAGTCTACGATAGAAACGTTGGATGTTGGTACACGCATAGCCATACCGCTAAGTTTACCATCAAGGTGTGGAAGAACTTTTGCAACGGCTTGAGCTGCACCAGTTGTTGTAGGAATGATGTTTTCTGCCGCTGCACGAGCACGACGGTAATCTTTGTGTGGAAGATCAAGGATCTGCTGGTCGTTTGTGTAAGAGTGGACTGTTGTCATCATACCACGTTTAAGACCAAATTTCTCATCAAGAACCTTCGCATATGGAGCCAGGCAGTTTGTCGTGCAAGAAGCGTTAGAAATAACGTGGTGGGAATCTTTATCGTATTGATCTTCGTTAACACCCATAACGACTGTAAGGTCTTCTTGTTTCGCTGGAGCAGAGATAATTACTTTCTTCGCACCTGCATCCAAGTGTTTCTTCGCGTCATCACGTTGAGTGAAACGACCTGTGGACTCGATAACGATATCTACGCCAAGATCTCCCCAGCCAAGTTGTGCTGGATCTTTCTCAGATAGTACTTTTACCTCTTTGCCACCAACGATTAGATTGTCCCCATTCGTTGTTACTTCTTCTTCAAGTTTACCATGTACAGTATCGTGTTGAAGCAAGTGTGCAAGCATATTTGCATCTGTTAAATCGTTAACCGCTACTACCTCTACATCATTGTTCTTCAAAGAAGCACGGTAAACATTACGTCCAATACGTCCAAAACCGTTAATACCAATTCTTACTGTCATTCAAAATTCCTCCTTAGGATGATTGAAATCCATTTTATTTAAAGGGAAAATTCCCTTATTAATTCTTGGGCCGCACCTTCGTCTGTAATTAGAACATTACTCTGGCCCGGTTGGAAATAAGATGAGATGGCTTGAGCTTTCGAGCGGCCACCGGCAACAGCAATCACATGGTTAGCACTTTTCAGGTCTTCTAATTGAAGTCCTACCGTACGCACCTTGTGAACGATCTCACCCTTCACATTGAAATAGTAACCAAAGGCTTCGCCAACAGCCTTATGCTTTTTAATCAATTCCAATTGTTCGGGAGATGTTTTCCTGCGTTCTGCCATGGTAAGCGCATCACCGACACCATGGATGACGATTTCAGCGTTACGGATAATATCCAACACTTCTTTAATAGAAGGTTCTTCTTTTATCGTCTGATAAGACTCCTCACTAAGGGGGTCCGGCACATATAAGAGACGATAATCACCTTTAGCCTTCTTCGCCATTTCTGCACAAATAGAGTTGGCCTGATTTTCTACTCTTTCACCTAAGCCGCCACGGGCAGGAACGTACAAGCACTGATCAGCTCCCTTAAATGGAGTCATAACCTGTGCCACAGATGCCATTGTCGTACCACCTGTAATAGCAATGGCCTGATCAGGCACCATATGTTTTTTCAAATACTGGACACAAGCTTTTCCCATCTCTTGTTTTACCCAATTCAGCTCATCACTATCACCAGGAACAACAATGGCATAGTCTAGGTTTAATTTATCCTTTAATTGTTGTTCTAAAACTCCTATCCCCGAGACTTCTTTAATAAACTCAGCTAACTGCTCTAGTATGTTCTGCCCTTCATAACTCAAGTGCATACCTCTTGAAGTAATCTCAACAGCCCCTTGTTCGTTTAAGAAATCCACTTCACTTCGGACCGTACGCTCCGCAAGTTTCACATTTTCAGCCAATGCTCTGCGTCCTACAGGCTGCATGATCTGGATATAATACAACAATTGATAACGACGTTGAATAACCTCCAGAACATCCGGGAATAATTTTTTTTGTAAGTCGATGAACGCTCTCATGGAAAAAGCCCCTTCTTTGATATGGTGCCAACCGGGATGTTTTACGTCCCAGCCAGTCATATTATGTCCCGCTCGGAGCAAAAAAATATCTCATTTCAACTTTTATATTAACAGTGGGGTTGTCCACGTGCAAGCGTAAAACCATACGTTTTTTATTGGAAACGCTTTTCTAACTCCATGTAATCAATAGTACGGTAGTCCAACTCTTCCCCGTTAATCAGCAGGACAGGGACTTCAAACATATATTTTTCCATTAAGGCAGAATCTTTTTCAATATTTACCTCTTCCACTGTCACATCGAATAGGGACAAAAGGTCTTTGACTTCCTTACAAAGACCACAATTCTTCTTCTCAAACAATACTACTTTATGCATTTACAGACACCTCCACTATGACAACCTAATCATATCAAAGTATGCGGATGGAAGCTATCAACCCATTAAAAAGGACACGCTTCAAGAAGCGTGTCCTTTTTTATTATCATAATAACCACTAGTAATTTTAAATTTACGTTTATCTAGAAATTCTGCTAACTCTTCGCCCACATAACTATTTGGTGTCCGTTTTAATGATTCATAATTGAATGACAACCTTTGTTGCTCCTGCATGTCGAACACATGGATCCGCCTGTCTTCAGATACTTCTTCAGTCGCCAACATTTTGTAACGGATGAGTTTTGTCATAAATACCCCTCTTCTTTATAAAGCGAAAAGTCTATCTTTATTTATTCAATCATAACACAGAACCCCCCATAAAAAAATTACATCCAGATAACAAAACCAAATAAATGTTCGTATAATTATTGTAATATTTTTGTCTAATAGATATATATAACGAATGTAAGCGCACTTTAACATAAAAAGAATGGTATATAGATCTAATATTTTCACTTCAAAAAAGGCCTCCCTTAAACTTGAAGGGAGACCTTTTTATTATTTATAGCTCAATAGCGCGCCCGAGAGGATTCGAACCCCCGACTGACGTAGAACCGGAATCTACCGCTCTATCCAACTGAGCTACGGGCGCAAATCGACATGTAAGTAATATTATAAGGAGAATCCTCAAAAAACGCAACCCATTTTTTAAAAGTTGTTTAAAGTTCTGTGAGAATAGGATAGAAAAACATCAAATTCCTCTAAGTTACTCGATTAAGCTGACATTCGCTTGGCACCGTTCCATACCTTCATTTCTAAAGTTATCATCGTCTGCCTCTTGTTACCGTTTTGTGATCGGTAAAGATTTTAGTTGTACGTTTATATAGGCAAATTTAGGGTATGATGGTAGAAGGAATTAGCGTAATTCACATAGAACGAATAAACTACAGGTATTTTTCATACCCACAACAGCATGAAAAAGGTCGAATGTTTTTGTTTGACCTTTATTGACCTTAAAGGTATGATGAATGTATTCCATCATTATTAATTTGATGTTAAGGAGGAATTTCAAATGAATTTAGTCCCTACAGTTATTGAACAAACCAACCGTGGAGAACGCGCATACGATATTTATTCTCGTCTGCTCAAAGATCGAATTATTATGCTTGGCAGTCCGATTGATGATAACATTTCGAACTCTGTTGTTGCACAGCTGCTATTCTTGGCTGCTGATGATCCAGAAAAGGATATTTCCCTATACATCAACTCACCTGGTGGATCAATTACAGCCGGAATGGCTATTTACGATACTATGCAGTTCATTAAACCGAATGTATCAACGATTTGCACAGGAATGGCTGCATCTATGGGTGCTTTCCTACTGAACGCTGGTGAACCTGGAAAACGATATGCACTTCCTAACAGTGAAGTTATGATTCACCAACCACTTGGTGGTACACAAGGTCAAGCCTCCGACATTGAAATTCACGCAAAACGTATTATTAAAATGCGCGAGAAATTAAACAAAATTCTTGCTGAACGTACTGGTCAGCCTATGGAAGTCATTGAGCGCGACACAGATCGTGACAACTTCATGTCTGCCCACGAAGCTGTTGACTACGGTTTGATCGATAAAGTTATGGAAAACACAACTGATAAATAAATTCAAATCCGCTGTGGCTGACACAGCGGATTTTCTTGTGATTATGATGACGCCTCATCTTTTGAAGAACGTTCATTTTTTCACATGAATAGTTCTTAAGATTCCTTTACAAATGCTGCTAATACTTGGACAGCTTCTTCTTCATCTGAACCATCAGCAATCAGTTTAATTTCTTCATCTGTGCCCACAGCCAGACTCATCAATCCCATAATACTTTTGGCATTCACACGTTTTTCATCTTTCTCAATAAAAACATCAGCTGAGAACTTATTAGCCTCTTGGACAAACTGTGCAGCAGGCCTTGCCTGAAGCCCTGTTTCAAGCTCGATGGTTATCGTCCTTTCAATCACCTGTCATTCTCCTCTCTCTATTTCATAACTTTTGTAAGCGGATTCAATGGGAAGGAAAAAGAACGCTCTCTCCTAACAGAAAGCGTTTATAATTGTATTTCATTATAGCATGAATTTGTGGAGGAAAACATTAATTTCTTGTGTTTTCTATGACTTCGCCACGTCTGACCTTTTCAGCAAATTCATCTATCTTTCGTAGGCGGTGATTGATTCCAGATTTACTTATGGATGCACCGGAGACATACTCACCCAGCTCCTTGAGAGAAACTTCTTGATGCTGCAGTCTTAACGAAGCAATTTCCTGAAGTTTATCTGGCAAAGCTTCCAGCCCGACTGTACGCTTAATAAATTTAATATTTTCAACTTGACGGAATGCAGCCCCAATCGTTTTGTTCAAATTAGCTGTTTCACAATTGACCAGTCGATTAACGGAGTTTCTCATATCTCTGACAATCCGAACATCTTCAAATTTGAAAAGAGCCTGGTGAGCACCGATATTACTTATCAATTCTGTGATTTTATCCGCTTCTTTTAAATAAGTAATATACCCTTTTTTCCGACTGAGAGTCCTGGCATGTAATCCAAAACTGTTCATAAGTTTACACAACGCCTCGTTGTGTTCCTCATCCGATGAATAGATCTCTAAATGGTAGGAGGAAGTTTCGGGATTGTTGACTGATCCGCCTGCCAAAAAAGCCCCACGCAAATAGGCCCTTTTACAACACGTATCTTTCAAATATTTTTGAGGAATTTCCGGGTTAATGGATAATGGCCCATTTAATATTTCCAAATCTTTCAGGACAACATCCGCTTTCTCCGTCATCCGAACGATATAGACATTATTTTTCTTCAAACGCATTTTCTTACGAACAAGGAGTTCGACAGGATAAGGGTACAGCTTCTTAATTAATGTGTAGATTTTTCTCGCTATAGCTGCATTCTCTGTCTGCACATCCAAAATATACTCACGGTTTGAAAGGGAAAACGTCCCGTTCATCCGCACAAGTGCAGCCAGCTCTGATTCAAGACAGCACGTTTCTGCTTCTACATTCGTTAATTCTTTTTTAATTTCTGATGCAAATGACATGGATGTCCACCCCCTTTTATCACACGGCCATTCTTTACAACATGGAGTGAAGTAACTTAGCTAACTTCTCTGTGTCATGACGTAACATAGGTTTTTTATGGTCGATAATATCTTCCTCAATGACTGTTAAGCCCATTTCTTTTATTCGGTCAATGTCATATACAACAGGCTCTGCGTTTTCTTCTGCATACGCAGCTCTAACTCCTTTTTCAATCGGTTTATTGTGTACAATCACTGACTGTAGCACACCTTCACCAATATGATCAAATAAGGCCTGAATATGGTCAGCAGCTGTATACCCGGAAGTCTCCCCTTCCTGGGTCATAACGTTACAAATATACGTCACTTTTGCTTTTGTCTCTTTCAATGCCTGCCCAATTTCCGGGATAATGATGTTTGGTAATATACTTGTATATAGACTTCCTGGTGAGATGACAATCAGTTCAGCCGATTTGATGGCCTCCACAGCTTCTGGGAGCGGCTGTATTGGTGTCGGGCTTACAAATACGCGTTTAATTTTCTTATGCTGCTTCGGAATCCTCGACTCACCTGTAACAATACTCCCATCTTCCATTTCAGCGTGAAGACTCATAGAATGGTTTGCAATCGGATAAATATGACCGCGAACATTTAGAACCCGGGAAATTTCTTTAATTCCTTTATAGAAATCCCCTGTCATTGATGCCATTGCCGCAAGTAAAAGGTTTCCCATAGAATGACCCGATAAACCATTGCCGGTGGAAAAACGGTGCTGAAATAGTTCGAGGAGCATAGGCTCTGCATCAGAAAGGGCGGCCACCACATTTCTAATATCTCCTGGAGCTGGAATAGCCATCTCATTTCTTAAACGGCCAGAGCTTCCGCCGTCATCAGCAACTGTTACAATGGCTGACAAGTCTATCGGTAAGTTTTTTAGCCCGCGCAGCAGCACAGGCATCCCGGTCCCGCCGCCAACGACGACGACACGCGGCTTAGTTTTTTGGTCCATCCGTTACAAACCCTTTCTTTTATCAATATCCCTGTGGGTTACATGTGTAACAAAATCAGAAGAAAAGTACTCCGATAAATGCTCCGCTAATGCAACAGATCGGTGTTGTCCGCCTGTGCAGCCTATAGCTATAACAAGCTGACTTTTCCCTTCCCGTTTATACTGAGGAAGCATAAAATGAAGCAGATCTTTTAACTTTTCAAGAAACTTCTGTGTATCCGTCCATTTAAACACGTAAGAGGATACTTCCGTATTCAGACCTGTAAGCGGACGCATGTGCTCTACATAATGCGGATTGGGCAGGAAACGAACATCGAACATTAAATCTGCGTCAATGGGTACGCCATATTTAAAACCAAAGGAAACCAGTTGGACTGAAAAAACCTGCTGTTCCTGTTGACGATAATTTTCAATGATTCGTTCACGTAATTCTTTAGGCTTTAATGAAGTCGTATCAATGATTGACTGTGAACGGCCTTTCAATTCATCCAGCATCTTCCGTTCCCGACGGATTCCTTCTAAAGGAAGTCCTTCTTTGGCAAGAGGATGAGAGCGCCGTGTTTCTTTGTAACGGGACACCAGTGCCTGGTCTTCGGCATCCAGGAATAAAATTTGTTCATGCAGCCACTCTTCTTTCCCTAATCGGTCCAGAGAATCAAAAAGCGCATCAAAAAACTCACGGCCGCGTAAATCCATCACAAGAGCTACGTTTTGAATATTATTACTGGAGTCTTTCATCAACTCAAGAAATTTAGGAAGCAGGGCCGGTGGCAAGTTATCGACACAAAAAAAACCGAGATCTTCAAAGCTTTGAACAGCCACGGTTTTCCCTGCTCCTGACATTCCGGTGATGATTACTAACTGAGTATCATTGGCATCTACTTGCATCTTTTAATCGCTCCCCATTAGTCAGGTCGAGACGGATCCAAATCTTGGTCAATCAAGCGAAAATCCGTCGTATATACAAATGTTCCATATACTTGCTCTTCGCTGCTTAAGATATGCTTGAAGATTTCCCGATCTCCCTCTGCCATCGGTTTTTGAAGAACTTCATCTACAGGAACCCATTCCAATTCCCCTTCTTCACTGACCTCCAGCAAATCTCCCGAATAGCTCGTACTGTAAAACGTAAACATCATCCATTCTTGAGCGGTTTTCTCTCCCTCCCGCATGATGAATGTGAATGAACCTCTTAGTTCAGGGTTGTCGATAGAAAGTCCCGTTTCTTCTTTGAACTCTCTTACAGCGGAGTCTTTAATATTTTCTCCGTCTTCCATCTTTCCACCCGGAGCTACATACCAGCCTCTGCGGGGTTTTTTCAACATCAATACAGAATCATCCACTCTTAAAATACAATTTGCTACACGTTGCATGGTTGTGGTCACCTCAATTTCTTTCTAGAGGGCATCTTTACCCATTATACAATGAATACTCAGGGGGCTACAATATTATGTTTTTCTCTAGTATTAAATAGTAGTTCCGTAAAAGGATTTGGTTCTTTATGTTATATGGAGTCGGACAGAAGATGAGCCGCTTTCCGCGAGTCAATACCACAGTACCTGAATCTGTCTAATCGCCCTATAGGAGCCTCTCCTTCTTCTGCCCATTTTTTAATGAACGGCTATAACCGCAGCCTTCCTCATCTTTTAATTCGACCTACCCCCAAAAGACTGCGTATCTTGAGCTGAAGAATTCGGGGAAGCGGCCATGATCATAGATTGCCCGAACAACAAAAAAAGACACAGATGACGAGCACCTGTGCCTCATAGAGATAAATCTATTAAAAGGGGGTCAATTAATCAGTTCCATCATAACAGAGGATTATTTCACAGGTATTACACCCTGGTTAAGATGGTGTTTCTTTTTAATTGACGACTTTTAATTCCTCCAGAAGATTCTCAATATAGTGCTGTGCCGATTGTGCTGCAATACTACCGTCACCTGTAGCTGTTACAATTTGACGCAGTTCTTTCTCACGAATATCTCCGGCTGCAAACACCCCTGGTACTTTTGTTTCCATGTTTTCGTCTGTCTCAATATACCCTTGTTCATTGGTAATACCGAGACTCTCAAAAGGAGCGCTCAAAGGAATCATACCAATATAAATGAATGCACCATTTGTATCAAATTCGTATTCTTCCTTTGTCTTTTTATTATAAAGCGTTACACTTCCAACTTTTCCTTCTTTTTCGTTGATGGACTTAACGACTGTATCCCAGATGAACTCAATTTTTTCATTATCAAATGCACGATCCTGGAGAATCTTTTGTGCACGTAATTCATCACGGCGGTGGACAATTGTTACCTTGCTGGCAAAACGTGTAAGGTAAACACCTTCTTCAACAGCAGAGTCCCCTCCACCAACAACGACAAGCTCCTTATCTCGGAAGAACGCTCCGTCACAAACAGCGCAGTAAGAAACGCCGCGTCCACCTAGTTCTTTTTCTCCTGATACACCAAGTTCTTTATACTGTGCACCTGTAGTCACTATGACGGCACGTGCTTTATATTCCTTATTACCAGCTTTAACAACTTTGTATTCTTTTCCATCCACGACTTCTTTAATATCCCCATAAGCATATTCAGCACCGAACTTCTTGGCATGTTCGAACATTTTATTAGAAAGGTCTGGACCTAGAATACTTTCAAAACCTGGATAGTTTTCTACATCTTCTGTATTAGCCATTTGGCCACCTGGAATCCCACGCTCAATCATGAGGGTATCCAAATTAGCACGAGATGTATAAACAGCTGCCGTCATACCAGCTGGACCAGCACCAGCAATGATGACATCATAAATACGATCTTCACTCATCTATCATCAACTCCTTATGAATCCATATCAATCTCAGTTGCATTTCCTCTCCATATCATAGTAAATCATACGAAAATCGTCCATTAATGTGCTTATTGAAAAGCGGAAAGTAAATGCCATGCTAAAGAGGTCTTTATTGCTCGTAGCCCTTTCCCACCTTCAGGTTGGCTATCTTTTATTCTACGTCCCATGGTCCGCCTTCTTCGCTCATTTTCGGAAATTGCTTGCATCCTTTTTCCCAAAGCTGCAACGCTTTGGAAGGGTTGCCCGTATGATAAACAGAAACACTATACCATTTGTAGTAGACCCTCCGGCGGACAACTTGTTTATCCTGAAGCGAACGAAAACGTTCGACCGCTTCTTTGTAATAACCTGCCCTCGCCAAAGTTTCAGCTACTGCTAGTTTTTGCTGTTCATGCATAGGAAATACATTAAGGAGTCGTTCTATATGAAAAGTTGCTTCATTCGCCATCCCCATTTTCAAATAGAATGTAGCCAAATTCACATGACAGTGGATGTTTGATGAGTCTTTTTCAAGGTTCTCCTGTTCGAACTGGATGGCTTCTTTTTGATCCCCATTCATAAATAGAGCATAGGCATATTTATGTTTCGCTATATTAAACTCCGGGAATAGTTGCATCATTTCGCTCAACACACTCAATGCGTATTCCCATTCTTCATGTTCAAGGTGATAAAAGGCCGTTTCTTGGTAGATTAGAAGTTCATCTTCGTCTTCAAACGCCCAGTCGTCATCCTCATCTTCTTCCTCTAAGGAGTCAAGCATTTCTTTCAACTGCTTAGCAGCTTCTTCGAACTCCCCATCCCCAGGTTGCTCAAGGTAGGTATCCACATATTTTTTTGCATCGCTAAGAAGCCCGAGATGCGCGTAATTATTGGCCATCAGATAGTAACAGTCCACATATTCTTTACCGTGTTCCGCCAAAACCTCTGTTAATACCTGATTGGCTGCATGATAAGAGCCAACTTCCGTGTATACGACCGAAAGTTGGCATGGATATAATGGTTCATCGGGAGAGGCTTCGATCGCTTTTTTCAGCCACTTGACAGCAGCACTGAAACGACGCTTTTGGAAAGCCTGAATCCCATGAGAAAAATAAAATGACCCTGTAGGTACAAATGGGATGACATTCGTATCCTGTTGTGCTGTTGTCCCTTTAACTGTTGTGGTCATGACTGTCCCCCTATTTCCGTTTCAAATCTCACTAATTATGCAGTATAACATAAAACAGTGCTGAGAAATAGGAGAAAAATGTAATCTATTTAAGAATGGCGGTTCTCGAGTACAGTCAAAACATCATCCAATGGAACATCACGATCCGTTAAGATCAACAAGAGATGGAAGAGCAAATCAGCAGACTCTAATGCAATTTCTTCAGGGTTATCATTTTTAGCAGCAATGATGACTTCTCCTGCTTCCTCACCGATTTTCTTAGCTATACGATCGACCCCTTCCTGGAACAGGGATGAGGTATAGGATCCTTCTGGAAGAGTCGCCTTTCTATTTGCCAGCACGGTCTGCAGCTCATCAAGAATTTGATAACGGTCCTCTTTTTGGGTGAATGAAGCATCTGTCAGCTCCTCGGTAAAACAGGTGTAATTCCCTTTATGACAAGCTGGCCCGGCTGGAAGTACTTGAACCAGCAATGCATCCTCATCGCAATCATAGTGAATACTCGACACCTGTTGGGTATTTCCAGAGGTTTCTCCTTTGTGCCATAGTTCCTGACGAGAGCGACTGAAAAAGACAGTCTCTCCAATCTCCAGCGTTATTTTCAATGATTCTTCATTCATATAAGCTAAAGTCAGGACAGATTTTGATTTTGCATCCTGAACAATCGCAGGAACGAGCCCTTGTTCATCGAATTTAATATCGTTTATATTCATCGTACAGGCACTCCTTTCTTCTTCAAATAAGCTTTGACATTTTGTACGGAGGTTTCTTTATAGTGAAAAATGGAAGCCGCAAGGGCTGCGTCTGCATCTACTTCCGTAAATACGTCATAAAAATGTTCGCTTGAACCTGCACCGCCAGAAGCGATAACAGGGACTTGAACAACGTCTTGTACAGCTCTTAATAACGGAAGATCAAACCCAGACTTTTCTCCGTCTTTATTCATGGAAGTGAGTAAAATTTCTCCGGCTCCTAATTGGACAGCTTCTTTCGCCCAGTCAGTCACAAGCCAATCTGTCGGTGTCCGCCCCCCATGGGTATAAACGTGCCAATTTTCGGACGCCTCATCGTATTTAGCATCTATAGCGACAACAATACACTGGCTACCAAAATAGTCGGCGCCTTCGGTGATAAGTGCAGGACGATTTACGGCTGAAGAGTTCAAGGAGACTTTATCGGCTCCATTTCTTAGCGTTACTTTTATGTCTTCCAACGTTCGAATTCCCCCACCTACCGTAAATGGGATCGCTAGTTCAGAAGCTACCGACCGTACGACATCAATCATCGTTTTTTTTCCTTCATGACTTGCGGAAATGTCGAGAAACACAAGCTCGTCCGCTCCCTGCTCGTCATACACTTTTGCCAGTTCAACAGGATCCCCTGCATCGCGGATATCTACGAACTGAATCCCTTTAACGACACGTCCTTCTTTCACATCCAAACAAGGGATGATTCGTTTGGAGAGCATTCACTCCACCTCCACTTGTAAGGCTTCTTTTAACGTGAACTGTTTTGTATATAAGGCTTTGCCTACAATCGATCCAATCACATGGCGGTCACTATATGTTTTCAGGTCCACAAGATCTTCCAAATCTTTTATCCCACCGGATGCAATGACATCGACACCTGTTTCTTCCGCTAATCGGACAATTTCCTTCGTATTTGGTCCTGATAACATACCGTCTTTGGAAATGTCCGTATAAATGAATGTTTTTGCTCCTGCCCGGGCTAAGTCTTTCCCTAATTCTGTTGCTTTCACCTCAGACTGCTCCAGCCACCCAGCAGTGGATACCAAACCATCCCGTGCGTCCAGACCGATGGCGATCCGCTCCTTATATTTTGCAAGGAGCTTCTTCGTCGTGTGAACATTACGAACGGCAAGAGAACCGATGATTACTCTGTCAACACCACGATCCAGATAGAAGCGTACATCTTCCTCAGAACGGATCCCCCCGCCGATCTGAACACGGCAGTCCAGCTCCTTTGCTACTTTTAGTACGTGCTTGGCGTTTTGCTTTGAACCTTCTTTAGCTCCATCAAGGTCCACCATATGAATCCATGAAGATCCCTCTTCAGCAAACTCTTTTGCTACTTCAAAAGGATCCTCTCCGTAGACCGTTTCTTTATCAAAATCGCCTTGTTCCAGACGTACACACTTTCCATGCCGCATATCAATGGCTGGATAAATCGTAAAGCTCATCTATAAAACCCCTCACTGTTTACACATTACTTTACAAAAATTCTCTAATAATTGCATACCAGGCTTCCCGCTTTTTTCCGGGTGGAATTGACTTGCCACAAGGTTACCTTTTCCGACAATTGCTGGAACTTCCATATGATAGTCAGCTGTCGCATACAAAATTGACGATTCTTCCGTCTTCACAACAAACGAATGAACGAAGTAGACATGGTCTTCTTCAACATCGGTCATGAGTGCCTTCCCAGGATGGTGAATCTCCAGCTCATTCCAGCCCATATGCGGGACTTTGTAAGAACGTCCTTGTTCATCGATTCCCGGGAAGCGGGTGATAGTGCCCGGGAATAGACCTAAACCATTCGTATTCCTCCCGCCTTCTTCACTGCTATCAAAGAGCAGCTGCATCCCCAAGCAAATCCCGTACACCGGTACTCCATCCGTCACTTTTTCCTTAATAAAATCAATGAAATCGTGCTCCTCCAGAGCACTTATGGCGTCAGGAAAAGCTCCGACACCTGGAAGAATGTATCCATCACAGCCTTCAATAGCTTGTGGACGATCTCCAAGCTTGTATTCCACATGAATCCTTTCCAGGGCTTTTGACACACTAAACAAATTTCCCATGCCATAATCAATCACGCCTATCATCATAAACTTCCTTTCGTACTCGGCACCCCTTTGACACGCGGGTCAATCTGAGTTGACTCATCAAGGGCGCGAGCCAATGCTTTAAACATCGCTTCTATAATATGGTGAGTGTTATGACCATGATGAAGAACGATATGTAAATTCATTCTAGCTTCTACAGCAAGCTTCCAAAAAAATTCGTGAACATTTTCCGTATCAAATGTCCCAACGCGATCTTTAGGAAGCTCGGCCCGCCACTCCAGGTGTGGACGGTCACTCAAATCCACCGCTACTGTTACAAGGGTCTCGTCCATCGGTAGTGTCATTGATCCATAACGTTTCATTCCATATTTGTCACCAATAGCTTTTTTGATCGCCTGACCGAGACATATTCCGATGTCCTCTGTCAGGTGATGATCATCTACTTCAACGTCTCCACGACCGACGACAGATAAATCAAAAAGTCCATGCTTTGTGAACAACTCAAGCATGTGGGAGAGGAAAGGGACTTGTACATCCAAATTAGCCTGACCTCTTCCATCTATAGATAAATCAAGCTGTATCTCTGTTTCTCTTGTTTTCCGTTCAATTCTAGCAGATCTTGTATCTGTCATTTCCATCGCTCCTTACGTGTTTCTACTGCGCGTGCGTGGGCTTCCAATCCTTCCAGTCGAGCGAATCGTGCGATTTTATCAGCATTATTTTGAAGCGCCTGACTGCTGTAGGAAATGACGCTCGACTTTTTCACAAAGTCGTCAACATTCAGCGGGCTTGAAAAGCGAGCCGTGCCGTTTGTAGGAAGGACATGATTCGGTCCAGCAAAGTAATCACCGATCGGTTCACTGCTGTAAGGTCCAAGAAAAATTGCGCCTGCATGTTTGATTTTTCCGAGATCTTGAAACGGTTCTTTAGAGACAATTTCCAAATGTTCTGGAGCCATCTTATTGACTGTATCCAACGCTTCTTCCCATGAATCGCAAAGCACGATCATTCCGTAATTTTCCACACTTTGTCTGGCAATATCAGCTCGTGGTAAGGTATTTAATTGCTTCTGCACTTCTTTCTCTACGGCTTTCCCTAGCCTTTCACTCGTTGTAACAAGGACACTTGAGGAACGGGCATCATGTTCGGCCTGTGACAAAAGATCTGCAGCAATTTCCGAGGCGTGGGCATGATCATCAGCCAATATGGCAATTTCACTTGGGCCTGCGATCATATCGATATCAACATCGCCGAAAACTTCTCTTTTAGCAAGGGCTACAAACACATTCCCCGGGCCTGTGATTTTATCGACAGAGGGAATCGTTTCCGTACCGTATGCAAGAGCAGCGATTGCCTGAGCACCCCCAACTTTATACACGTCATCGACACCAATCATTTGAGCAGCAACTAACACACCTGCAGGAACTTCCCCATCTGGTCCTGGAGGAGTAACCATCACGACCCGTCCCACCCCTGCGACTTGGGCAGGAATCACATTCATAAAAACAGAAGAAGGATAAGCGGCCGTCCCTCCAGGAACATAAACGCCGGCTGCTTCAATCGGTGTAACTTTTTGACCCAAAATAGTTCCGTCCTCAGCACTCTCAAACCAGGAGGAAGAGCGTTGTTTTTCATGAAACGAATAAATATTGTCCGCAGCTTCCTGTAAAATCTGAACCATTTCACCTTCTAGTGATTCATAGGCCTGTTCAAATTCTTCTTGAGATACCCTCAATGACTTGAGGACTGCTTGGTCAAAGCGTACCGTGTATTCTTTAACCGCCTCATCTCCGCGTCGTTTCACTTGGGCGATGATCTCCTGAACGGCTTTTCGCTGCTCTTCCGTGCCTTGGTCGACCGAACGCTTCAAAGACTTCATATCTGATTTATTGATAACCTTCATCAGCGCTTCCCCTCTCCATAACTTCACTTAATTTCGTGACCATTTCTTCAATCTCAGTACTTTTGACCCGATAACTGACAGGGTTAACGATCAAACGTGAAGTAATAGTGGTGATTTTCTCATATTCGACAAGACCATTTTCTTTGAGTGTCCGTCCAGTAGAGACAATATCCACAATCCGGTCTGCCAATCCAATTAACGGGGCAAGCTCGATGGAACCATTCAATGGAATAATTTCAATTTGCTCCCCTTGCTCACGGAAATAGTCAGAAGCGACTTTTGGATATTTGGTAGCAATCTTTGGTGCAATCCTGCTCATCGGCTGATCGGGAAGACCAGCAACAGCCACGTAACAAGGACTGATCTTTAAATCCAGGACTTCATATACATCCCGGTCCTGTTCAAGGAGGACATCTTTACCGGCAATACCAATATCGGCTGCTCCATATTCTACATACGTCACTACATCCATCGGCTTGGCCATCATGACACGGATGTTCTGTTCAGGAAATTCCAAAATTAATTTCCGTGATTCATCCATATCCGCTGCAAGTTCATAGCCTGCCTTTTTCATAAGTTCAGCAGCCTCTTCATAAATACGCCCCTTGGGCATGGCAATCGTCAGTGGTTTACTCATCAAACTCCCCCCCATCCTTTGTCAAATCAATCGTTCTTGAAAGTTCCGCCTTGAAGGCTTTAATATCTGGAATTTGATCGACATGCTGCAAAAGAACGCACAGACCTTCTCGACGATATCGTTTCGATTCCACAACTCCCTTATTGTATGTGTCATCATCCACGATCACTCCGATTCGTTCATCCTTTGTTTCCTGCTCGTTCAATGCCTCCAAAAGACGTTCAAGATGAACCGCGAATCCAGTAGCGGATGCACTTAACTGAAAGGAAGGAAGCAATGTATCATACCGGCCACCGTTACAAAGCAGAGCTCCAAGATTTGGTGCATATCCTTCAAATAATATACCTGTGTAATAATCCATATGGCTGATTAAGTTCAAATCAAAATGGATATACCTCTCTACTTCATACTCCTGAAGAAGACGATAAAGCTGTTTCAATTCATTGACCGCCTGCATACACGCCTGATTCCGTGCCAGCGATCGACTGCTTTCAAAAATCTCTTCCCCACCTTTTAACGACAACAGTTGTAGAAGTGCATCCTTTTTGTCTTTCTGCACCGGTACTTCTTTCACAGCCTCCCTGTAGCCGACATAATTTTTTCGGTATAAATTGTTTAAAAGAGTGTCAATCGTTTCTTCGTCATCGCCGAGCAAATCTGTAAAAAAAGCCTTCACATAACCAATGTGTCCAACTGTAATAACAAAATCATCAAGCCCTGTCTTTTGAAGAGATTCTACAAGGAGGGCAATAACTTCGGCATCCCCATAAGAGGAATGATCCCCGATTAATTCCGTTCCTACTTGTTCGAATTGAGCCGGCTTCCCTCCCTCTGTCTGCTGGGCACGAAATACAGGTCCCTCGTAAGCTAGACGGAGTGGAAACTCAGAATTCTTCAATTGAGAAGCTGCGACCCTGGCTATTGGCGAAGTCATATCTGGTCTTAGCACAAGGGTGTGACCCTGTTGATCCAAAAGTTTGAACAACTGTTGATCAAGGGTGGCACTCACTTTTCCAACCGTTTCATGATATTCCATGATTGGCGTATCCATAAACGAATAGCCGTATGATGAAATGGCATCCGATAGATTTTTTCGTGCTTTTGATTTTTGTTTATAAAAAAAGGGAAGCGTGTCCCGCATTCCCAGTGGTTTTTCAAACATCAACCTTTTTACCAATGGAATTCATCCTTTCCCAAATCCTTTAACTTGCTAATATGCTAACATGATAAAGATTGAGCGTCAATTGAGAATTCTCTTACAGATATCCTTTTCTTATCATAGCAGAAACCGCTCAACAAATTCGCTCTCTTCCAAAAGCTGCTAAAATAAATAAGAAGATCGGAACTTCCAAATTACTTCTTTTTCAGTCCCCTAGTGAAAAATCAACCTTCAGAAATGAAAAAACCGAGTACACCCCTAAAAGGTATACTCGGTTGCTCCAATCACGTGTGTGCTTTATTCACATTTAACACTTCATCAGCATAGAGAAGAGCGAGCGGATGGGCTTGGGGTTTTTCTTCTCCAAAATGATGATGAATAAACAGTTCAGCAATTTTTTGACTCCTTCCTCCTTTCTCAACCATTTCCAGCGCAACGACCGCCTCATATAGAAGGGCTGTCTTTTCAGCCAGTCCTTTACTATAGTAAGTCTGCACTTCAGTAGATTGCTTAAGGACATTCTCCACGTAATCAGCAAAGCTATGAACAGCCTCCTTGACCAGGATATGTTCTTTCGTCCGGCCTATGATTCGTTCAATAACATCCTGAATAAATAATTCATGGGCTTGGTACTTATTGAAGAGTTTCAAAACTTCGAGACCCAGGATGTTTGCTGTTCCTTCCCAAACGGTCAACACCTGAGCATCACGCAATAATCTTGGTGTGACAAAGTCTTCGATATACCCATTCCCCCCATGCATTTCAATTGCCTCATGGGTAAATGTCACCGCCTGCTCAGCTGTTTCCTTTTTCATGATGGCGATTCGAAGACGGTTAAGAATTTGGTTTCTCGCACTCGTGTTTTCAGGTTCTCGAGCCTCTTTCTCAAAACTATGGACTAAATCGAAGACAGTTTGAGTCGCTACTTCCTGATTTACGGTCAAGGAGACAAGTGTATCTTTGACCATTGGATATGCAATCAATGAGCTTCCAAAGGCCTTTCTTTTTTTCGCATAATGGCTAGCTTCCACCAGTGAACGACGCATAATTCCAATAGAAGCAACGACATTACAAACCCGGGAAAGATTTAAGGCTTCCATCATGTAGTAAAAACCACTATCTGCTTCTCCAACCATATAAGCTTTTGCTCCTACAAATTCCACTTCCGCTGATGGAACTGCACGAACACCCAATTTATCTTTTAGTCTCCGGATTTGAATGCCGTTCAAAGTTCCATCCTCTTTTCGCCACGGCACCAGGAAAAGACTGAGCCCTTTCGTCCCTGATACGCCACCTTCAGTTCTTGCAAGGACCATGGCCACACCGCAGGCACCGGCATTGCTGGCAAAATACTTTTCCCCGTGAATACGGTAATGATCTCCTTCCTTGACTGCTTCCACCTCATTCGCTCCAACATCTGATCCTCCTTGCCGTTCGGTAAGGAATGTCGCACCTTCAAAAAGATCTACCTCGCCTGTCGAAAGCACATGAGGCAGGTAATGGTCTTTTAGCTCTTTACTTGCATAATGGTCAATTAAATACGCGGTGGCCATCGTTAAGGTGACCGGACAATAAAACCCTGGTTCCGCTTGAGAAAGTAGATATCCTTGAGCAAAAGAGTACGTATAATCCCCTTTACGTCCAAGTTCGGGTATATTTTTGTGTAAGTACCCCACAATCCCTTCCCCATATGTTTCTTGCACTGTTTTTTTGTAACCTTCATTCAACCAGACTTCCGAGATATCATTACCCATTTTGTCATACTTGTACAACCTAGGCTGACCTTCTCGATCCGTGTGCACAGCCCGTTCGTCAATTTCACCAGCACACCTGCTGCCGAACTGTCTCAGTTTTTTATCCGCCCACTCATAGAAGGAGTCATCCCATTTGGTACGTAACAGACTCTTTAGATTTTCATCGCTTTCATAAAAATTCATGACACGCCCTCCCTACACTTGCTTTGCCTGTTCACGCAAACGATGTTTCAATAGTTTACCTGTGGCATTCCTGGGCAATTCTACCCTTTCCTCATAGAGCTTTGGAATTTTATAATCGGCCAGGTGTTCTTTTAAGAAATTTGGACACTCTGTTTCCAAGTCGGCCATCTGCCCGGTTTGAACGATATGCGCTTTGACTGTCTCGCCCCAGTCAGGATGGGGAACTCCAACCACTGCCACATCCTCAATGTGGGGATGCTTCAGTAAAATGGTTTCAACTTCGCGAGGGTAGATATTTACACCCCCAGAGATAATCAGATCTTTTTTCCGATCGATGACCCATAGAAATCCATCTTCATCTAACTTCCCCATGTCTCCCGTAAGAAGCCACCCATCTCTCAACACAGCGGATGTCTTTTGACCATCTTTGTGATACCCCTTCATAATCCCTTCTCCTTTGAGGGCTATTTCGCCAACTTCTCCTTCTTCTACTTCTTGTCCATCCTCATTCACAATCCGGAACTCACAATGAAGGGCGGCCCTCTTTCCTACACTTCCAGCCTTCTCCTCATGGTCCTGGGGAAGCAATAAAGTACCACTAGGTCCAGCTTCTGTGAGACCGTACAAGCAGCAAAGGCTGTCTGTCCCCAGTTGTTCTCTCACAAACTGGACTTCATTTTTGGAAAGGGGGGCCCCGCCATAAGTCCAGTATTTCATCCAACTTAAATCTGTTTCCTTTACTTTTGGATGTTTAGCTGTCAACAAGTAGGCAACAGGAGCACCAAAGAAGTGTGTAGCTCTTTCAGTCGAAGCAAGGTGCAGTAATAAATCAGGAGTGAAAGTGGGAGCAATGATGTGGGTGGCACCGACGAACGTACCGCCTGCTAAAAATAAATGGAGGGGTGCGGAATGACTAAAAGGCATCATATGGAGCATACGGCTCGATGGCTTCATTTCTAATTCAACGGCCATCATCGAAGAGACCGTCCATATATTCTTATGGGTAAAAACTACTCCCTTAGGCTGCCCGGTTGTCCCGGATGTATATAATATGGATGCTTCTTCATCTTCATGGGCTTCATTAACTATTTCTATCGGATCTTCTTTATCAAGGAGTTCCGAAAAGGAATGCCACACCCCTTCCGCTGATCCTGTCTTGATAAAGACTCCGACTTTTTCATCTGCAAGCCCTCTTACTTGATCAATGAGTCCCTCATCTGTAAGTAGAGCAACGGCATCACTATGGTCATAAATATACGAAACCTCACTCCTCACAAGACGTGCATTAACTGGCACCACGACCGCCCCTAAACGATGAATGGCAAAATAGCTAACCACAAACTCCTTGGTATTCGGCATATGAATCATTACTTTATCTCCGGCTTGAATACCCAATCGTGTCAAAGCTCTCGCCAATTGATTAACCTGGTCGTTCCATTCTGCATAGGTCAAACATTCTTTTGGAGTAACGATCCCTTCCTTTTTCGGGTATTTGCGAGATTGATAGGCCAACAATTCAGAAAGATTCATACAGGATCTCCTCTCCGTTCTCTTAGTTCTTCTTCAAATTTCACCAGCCACTGCCTCATCTCTGCTCTCAACTCCTGCAGTTCATGAATCCGATCGTCCACCTCCCGCAACTTCTCATGTCCATAATCCAACGTGCGTTCGAGCTGCCTAACTCCAGAAGGATCCTGATCGAACAGGTGAATCATCTCTTTGATTTCATCCAACTGAAAACCATACTTCTTCCCACGAAAAACAAGCCCGAGACGTGTCACATCCTTCGGAGAAAAAGATCGATGTCCCCCTGAATTTCGAGAAGGCTTGATAAGCCCGCGTTCTTCGTAGTAACGAATGGTTCTCTGGGTTACTTCGAACTTTTCAGCTACTTTTTGTATGGATAGCCGTTCCGTCATTCGATCCCCTCGCAATGAATGAAAATTCTAACAATTAAACTATACCATTTACGTGAACGTAAAGTTCAACTATAAAAATATGGAAATTATAGAAGAACAACACCCAAGGCGCCTTATGCGTAAGTGGGGTGGCTGGCTCTTACCACCAAAGGTTAATACACACTCTCTTAGACGAAAAAACACCTTCACTATTGTGAAAGTGCTGCATACATGTCGGTTTCATATAAGAATCTATCTCGCTCTGGAGTGTAATAAAAAGAGGAAGGCGACAAGAGAGGAAGGGATATTTTCACGAACCTTCCATTCCACTAAGTATCCAGGCATACGTTCAAAAAGATCAGCAGCTTCACGGGGAATCACTCCTCTTTTAATAACTGCCCAAACCTTTCCTTCCTGATCCTTAATGGTGAAATGACCAATGTATTCGTCCCCCTTGGCACTCCACCGGCATCCACCCGATTCAACATAACTCGTTATTCGCTGTTTTGTCGCCTTTTCTTTCGATTCTTTTGTGTAAGCCACATATTGCCCATTTGAATTTTGAACATAACCTCTCCACTTAAAGCCGCCTTTCTTTTCCACCCGGTATAATGGTTCATGACCTTCGTTGGTATAGGTGAAGACAGCAGGCCTTAATTGATCATAAGAGAATAAACCAGCTAACTTGTAAAAAGGTTTTTGTTTGGCTTCTACATCTTCTGCAATTTCACCGTAAGATGTCCCATCCATAGCAAACAATCCGGACTGAAAGGATTGGATGGTTGTTCGACCCATATACATTCGAGCAGGTACTTTCTTGATCGTTGATAAGGTATGATCGGAATAAAAGTTCCCCTCTACCTTTTTAGATTTTTGTAAATCGTTATATCCGGCTTTCAATAATGCTATCCCTGTAATCGAAAAAATAAAACTATATACTAGTGCAATTAAAAAACTGCCGGATCTATAAAATATCAGACCCACAATAAAAATGAATGAAGTCATTGAAAAAAATGCGCCCGCCATTAATTGACGTCTTGCATCCTCGTAGATCATTTGTTGAACCATTGTCATCGTACTCCTCCTTTTCTATCCTTTACGAATTAAGGAAGAAAAAAGTTCCAAAAAAAAGACTCCCCACAGTTCGGGGAGTCTTTCCTCTTTAAACATATTCAATCGGAGTAACCGCTTCTTCTAATAATTGATTAAGCTGCTCTGTGTATTCTTGCTTTTGCTGTTCATTATAGTTAAGAGTTTTAGCCATGTATTCAATCACCGCTGTTTTATGCTCCCTTACCCATTGAATGTTAAAGAAGAGAGCGGCTGTTCTGCGTACGAAAAAGTCCACAGGTTTATACGTCATTTCCTCTTCAAGAGCATAAGTGAGTTGGGCGAATACAACAGGGTCAATCCCTTCTTCACCTGCTTCTTCTTTACGGTCTTTATAATGGTTAAAGACTGTATCGACATTAGAGCCATAAAGCTGGATCAACTTGTCCGCTTCTTCTTCGCTGAGTCCCAGGGATTCTCCAATTTGAAGACGTTCTTCCTTGAATTTCTTGAAGCCTTTGGAACCACCAACATCACCGCCGGAAATCGGCATCTTCTTCGTCTCGGAATCAGAATAGCGTATACCGAACTCTTCCATCAACTGATCACGGACAAGGTTGACAGCTGTCTGGGCCATTTTTCGGTAACCAGTAAGCTTCCCTCCAGCCATGGAAATGAGGCCAGAGTCAGAGACAAAGATTTCATCTTTACGGGAGATCTCAGAAGGATCTTTTCCTTCTTCATGAATCAATGGACGCAAGCCTGCCCAACTGGATTCCACATCATCTGGTGTGACATCCACAGATGGGAACATCGTCTTCATTGCATCAAGAATGTAATCACGATCTTCTTTTGTCATTGTTGGATGAGCAATTTCCTGATCATAGGTCGTATCTGTCGTCCCCACATAGGTTTTTCCACCTCTAGGAATAGCGAAAATCATCCGGCCGTCCGGGCTGTCAAAATAAATCGCCTGTTTTAATGGGAAGACGGATTGATCAAAGACAAGGTGAACACCTTTCGTCAAATGCAAAGTCTTTCCTTTTTTTGAGCCATCAATTTCACGAAGCTCATCTACCCATGGTCCGCCTGCATTGATAATTTTTTTCGCTTTAACATGATATTGCTCACCCGTAATTGTGTCTTCAACTTTTGCCCCAACGATCGATCCGTTCTCATCATAGATGAAGTCTACAACTTTGGCATAGTTGGCTGAACAAGCGCCATACTCCACCGCTTTTTTCATAACTTCCAATGTTAAACGGGCATCATCTGTCTTGTATTCCACATAATATCCAGCACCTTTTAGTCCCTCTTTTTTAATAAGAGGCTCGCGCTTCAGGGCTTCCTCCGCACTCATCATCGTTCTGCGCTCGGACTTTTTCACCCCTGCAAGATAATCATAGACCCGAAGGCCAATATTTGTGGAGAATGGGCCAAAGTTTCCACCTTCATGGAATGGAAGCAACATCCATTCTGGCGTCGTAACGTGTGGACCATTCTCATAAACAATCTCACGCTCTTTCCCAACTTCTGCGACCATTTTAACTTCAAATTGTTTCAAATATCTTAAGCCACCATGCACAAGCTTTGTAGATCGACTGGATGTTCCTGTAGCGTAGTCCTGCATTTCAACAACCGCTGTTTTCATACCACGGCTTGCAGCATCTAGAGCGATTCCTGAGCCGGTAATCCCCCCGCCAATGACAAGGACATCCCATTCTTCCTGAGCTAAGCGGTTAAACTGGTTTTCTCTTTCATAACTAGAAAATGATAGCATACGATCTCTCCTTCTTCCGTTGTCTTCATATTTATGGTCTGATACGGGTATTCCCTTTTTGAGCGAAGATTATGTGTAAGATTACCCAGACACGGTTGAATCTTTTCATTTGTACCCTCGACTGCATTTGTGAAATAAAAAAAGAGACCACGAAAACCCTTATGCAGATTGCATAAAGCTCCGTGGTCTCTCCGTATCTCCGACCGTTTCCATTAACTTGTGCTTCTATTATATCAGAGAGGGAGATGTTTTCAAAGGATTATTCTTCTTTAAATACCCTTGTTGCTTCCACAGCTTTTTGCCATCCTTTATATAGTTTCTTACTTTTCTCTTCTTTCATACTAGGTTCAAATTCGCGTTCCACTCTCCACTGGCTCGCGATTTCCTTACGGTCTTTCCAGAAACCAACAGCAAGACCAGCAAGATAAGCAGCCCCAAGCGCTGTCGTTTCATTGACTTGAGGGCGTTCAACCGTGACATCCAACAAATCACTCTGAAACTGCATGAGCAGATTATTTTTCACAGCACCTCCATCGACACGAAGCTTCTTCACTTCAATTCCAGAATCCTCGATCATCGCATCGACCACATCTTTCGTCTGATAGGCAAGAGACTCCAGTGTTGCTCTTACAAAATGAGCCTTTGTTGTGCCACGTGTTAAACCGAACACCGCACCACGCGCTTCACTGTCCCAATAGGGCGTACCTAGGCCTACAAATGCGGGAACAACATAAACACCCTCTGTTGATGTCACCTGGCCGGCAATTTCTTCACTTTCCGGTGAAGATTCAACCATTTTCAAGCCGTCACGGAGCCATTGGATAGCCGAACCCGAAACAAAGATGCTTCCTTCCAGAGCGTATTCTACTTTTCCGTCAACACCCCAGGCGAGTGTGGTCAATAGTCCATTTTCAGATTTGACCGCTTCTTCACCTGTATTTAACAGCATAAAACCTCCTGTACCATAGGTGTTTTTACCCATTCCCTTTTCAAAACAAGCTTGACCAAATAGAGCTGCCTGCTGATCGCCGGCTATACCTGCAATTGGAACTTCTTTCCCGAAAAAGTGATAATCCACCGTTTTCGCATATATTTCAGAAGATGGTTTCACCTCTGGCAGCATATCTTTCGGAACATCTAAGATCTCAAGGAGCTCATCGTCCCATTTCAAATCAAAAATATTATACATTAATGTTCGGGACGCATTCGAATAATCTGTCACGTGTGCTTTTTTACCAGAAAGCTTGTACACAAGCCATGTATCAATTGTCCCGAACATAAGGTCCCCATTTTCTGCTTTTTCCCTTGCACCGTCAACATGATCAAGGATCCACTTGACTTTTGTACCTGCGAAATAAGGATCTAACAACAGTCCTGTTTTATCACGGAAAGTCTTTTCAAGTCCCTGGTCTTTTAATTCATTACAAATCCCTTGGGTTTGACGGGACTGCCATACTATGGCTTTATGAATCGGTTTCCCTGTATTTTTGTCCCAAACCACAGTCGTTTCACGTTGGTTCGTAATCCCAATTCCTTCAATCTGGTCTGCCTCAACATCTGATTTTCTAAGTACGTCAGCAATACAAGCTAGAACAGACGTCCAAATTTCATTCGCATCATGTTCAACCCAGCCCGGCTTAGGAAAATACTGTTCAAATTCCTTCTGAGCTGTTTCTATAATTTCTCCTTCATGATTAAATAAGATCGCTCGTGAACTTGTCGTCCCCTGGTCAATTGATAAAATATAATTCCCCATTATTCCACTCCTCTTTCAGGTTGATGTACTTTCTTTAATTCCACCCGCATGGATGAAAGGAAAATAATTATTATAACACCGGTCCCCATCCAGAACCATTTGTTCGTATCACCTTCAAAAATGGCTTGATAAAATAAACCTCCATACATCCCTCCAATCACCGGTCCGAGAACAGGAATCCAAGAATAACCCCAATCGGAGCCTCCCTTACCGGGGATCGGTAAAAAAGCATGAGCCAGACGCGGCCCTAAATCCCGAGCCGGGTTGATCGCATACCCGGTTGTTGAACCGAGTGACATACCAATCGCCACAATGAGCAAACCTACAATCAGCGGGTTCAATCCATCAGTAAAATCATTGGCTCCTATGAAAAGGATGCCCATGACCAACAAAAAAGTACCAATAATTTCACTGACCAGGTTGGAGATAGGGCTTCTAATAGCCGGATCTGTACAGAAAATCGATTTGATAGCCAACTGGTCTTCGGTATCCTTCCAGTGAGGTAAATAATGGAAGAACACGATAACAGCCCCAATAAAAGCGCCGGCCATTTGAGCTGTTATATACATCGGTACTTTGTCCCATGGGAAATCTCCGACAGTTGCTAAGCCAAGAGTCACAGCCGGGTTAATATGGGCACCTGTCACTTGCCCTACGGCATAGACACCCATCGCTACCGCAAGCCCCCAGGCAATTGTAATCAACACCCAGTTCCCTTCTGCTTTTGTCGCTTTCAAGTTGGAACCAGCAATAACCCCGCCCCCGAATATAATTAAGATCATTGTTCCAATTAACTCACCCATGAATTCATTCATGATTTACCCTCCTTTCTGTGTACCACAATAGGCGTACAAAAAACCACACAATTATTAGTCTCCCCTAATCATTGTGTGGATTCGTCAGTCTCATTCACGAAAGGTGATGTTATGTATTCTTGTTGGTAAAACGCCATAAATCAGAACGCGAAGTAGAGACTGCAGAAGCCCCCGATGCCAAGGCCTGTTCAACTTCATCATAATTACGGATCAACCCACCGGCTATAACAGGAACTCCTATACGTTCCCTGATTTCTTTTATCATTCCCGGTAAAATCCCTGGTAAAACTTCTACGAAATCAGGGGCTGTTTTTTGGATGATTTTCACATTATGCTCAATGGCCTGGCTGTCTATTAAAAATAGTCGCTGCACAGAAAGAATGTGGTACTTTTTCGCTTGCTGAATGACATGAGCTCTAGTTGATATGACGCCGTCAGGCTTAACTTCCTGACCAATGTACTCCATTCCATAATCATCAGCCTTTAACCCTTGGATTAAATCGACATGGACGAAAACTTTCTTACCGGCTTTCTGTCCGACTCTTACCAGCTTTCTTAAGAGCCCGAGACGACTTTCCAAAAGAATAATATAATCCGTGTTACTTTGTAAAAGGGCTTCAAATTCCTTAATCTTTTTTACTGCAGGTAGAACGGACTGTGTAAGAGTCATCCTTCTCCCTCGTTTCTTTTGCGTTCTTCCATTTGCTCCTTCGTATAGATCAGCTGCATGGGGTTGCCCCCGACAAATGAACCTTCCGGAACGTTTTTATGAACGAGTGTACCTGCAGATATTACAGCCCTGTTCCCTACCGTCACACCAGGGAGTATGGTGGTATTCGCACCAACCAGCACTTCATCCCCAATATGAACATCTCCAAGTCGGTACTCCTCAATCAAATACTCATGGGCGAGAATCGTCGTATTATATCCAATCACTGTATTTCGCCCCACTTTTATTTTTTCCGGAAACATAATATCTACCATGACCATCAGAGCAAAAGCTGTCTGATCTCCCACTTTCATATGAAGGAATGTCCGGTACAACCAATTTTTCATTCCAAGAAAAGGGGTATACCGGGCAAGTTGAATGATAACAAAATTTTTGACCACTTTGAAAAACGGGACCGTCTTATAAATATGCCAAAGAGAGTTAGCACCTTTGACCGGGTACCGTTCCGTTTTCCTCATAATGTCATCCTCCTGTTATTTTTAATAGGTCACGCATGTTCGTAAGCATGTAATCCGGGTTCAAGTCGTCCAAAATTTTTCTCCCTTTAATGGTCCATGCTACACCTGCCGTTTTCGTTCCAGCATTTTGTCCCGCTTCAATATCATGGGTATTATCACCGACCATCAACGCTTCAGAAGCCTGAGCATCCAGGTTATTCAAAGCCTTCACGATTGGTTCAGGATGAGGTTTCGCATTGTTAACATCATCCAATGTAATAACTGTTTCAAAAAGATCATCCAATTTTGTTAACTCTAACCCCATTTGAACTGTGTTTCGCATTTTGGTTGTGACAATTCCAAGCTTGTATCCCTCTGCTTTCAAAGATTCGATGGTCTCCACAACACCTTCATAGGCTTTGACAAAATGATTGTGATTTTCAATATTATGCTTTCGATAGGTCTCGACCATTTCTTCTACACGAGCGGGATTAATTTTTTGTAAACTCTCTTTCAAAGGGGGACCAATAAAATCCAGAATTTCTTCCCGCTCATAAGGGCGGTCTGAATATTGTTCTATCGTATGTGTGAAAGAAGCAATGATCAACTCATTGGTATCGATTAAAGTTCCATCTAAATCAAACAGAATGGTACGTATGCTCATTGGAAGGATCCTTTCTTTTCTGTTGTAGTCTGTTCCAAACAAAACCGACCGCAGCCGTCAAAACAATCGCTGTTAATAAACGGATCACCAATAATGGCCAAACAGGAATGCCAAGAGGAATAAATACCAGTGTGTCTTCTACTACTGCGTGGCAGGATACCAGGAAAAGGATGGCTAAATACATATCCTTTCTCGACACTCCGTCTTCTTCCACAGCTTGAATCATTAAGCCAGCCCCATAAGCTAATCCGATCGTTAACCCAGCCACAAGGGTCATAGAGGTATTCCGTTCCATTCCAAGAAACTTTGTAGCCGGTGCGACCCAGGCAGAAAAACGGTCCAACCACCCTTTTTCACGCAGGTACTGCATGAAAATCATGAGTGGAATAACAATCAACGCGAGCTGCAGGATGCCCATAATGGCCGTCTGCAATCCTTGTAGAATGATTTCGCTCCAACCACTGGGGTCTGCTGACTTTTCAGGGGCCAGGCCATACTTAGCAACCTCACTGCCACCTTTCCAAAAAAGGTTGATAAGAGCAGCAGAAAAAAAGGCGAGACCAAGTCGAACCCCCACCACAATCCACCAGCTCACCCCTACCTTTTTAGCTACGGTCGATTCAATTATCAAATTATGAGAAAATGACATCATCACGGCCATAATGAAAACTTCTTTGACCGTGAATTCAAACGAGATAATGGCTGCAATCCCAGCATAAAGGTTTAAGAAATTACCAAGTACAAGGGGAACAGCAGCCTCACCGGATAATCCGATCCACCCCATCAAGGGTTCCAGCTTTTCCATCACCCAAGGCAGAACCGGTGTATATTGCAGAATGGTAACTATTAACGTAACAGGAAAAATGACTTTCCCAAGCGTCCACGTCAGCTCCACCCCTTTTTTACTACCACGTTGTAAAATGCCCTTCATGTTACCCTGCTCCCTTATTTTACATTCTTTCCGTTATAATATTTATCAGCCATCCCACTCTTTCGGCGGAAAGTTATCAAAACAATGGCCCCAATAACGAGCAAAATGGAAATAAACTGCGCTGTCCGGATTTCTCCGAATAAATACAGACTATCCGTACGCATTCCCTCTATGAAGAAACGACCGACAGAATACCATATCACATAACTTAAGAACACTTCACCACGCCGTGGGTTGAACTTGTGACGCAAAGCGAGTAAAAGAACAAATCCAATGATATTCCAAACGGATTCATATAAGAATGTCGGGTGATAGATGGTTCCATCAATACACATCTGTTGATTGATGAACCCAGGCAAGTACTGCATAAAGTGATTATAAAAGGATTCAGAGACAGGTCCTCCATGGGCTTCCTGATTCATAAAGTTGCCCCAGCGTCCGATCGCCTGACCGACAATAATACTAGGGGCTGCTATATCTGCCATTCTCCAGAACGAAAGTCCTTTTATTTTTGTATAAAGATAAGCCGTCAATACTGATCCAATTAACGCACCATGAATGGCAATACCGCCTTCCCATACAGCGAAAACTTTCCACCACGGCCCACCGGCATAGCGATCCCATTCAAAAATGACATAGTAAAGCCTTGCACATACAATCGCAGCAGGAATGGCAAAAACAACAATGTCCACCATATAATCTTTTTTTAAGCCTAGGCGCTCGGTTTCTCTCGTTGCAATCCATAGTCCTAAAAAGGCACCAGTTGCAATAATTAGGCCATACCAGTATATGGAGATTGGACCTAATTGGAGGAAAACCGGATTCAACGGTTCAGGTGTACAAGTCATTATGGTTTCCTCCCTTACCCTTGGTTTTGATCCTGATCAATAACTTTAGTCAAACGCTCAGAAAATTCCTCTGCCGCATTTACACCCATCCGCTTCAGTCGGAAGTTCATTGCAGCAACTTCGATTATGACAGCAAGGTTACGACCGGGTCTAACAGGGATCGTCGCTTTCGGAACTTGTACATCCATAATCTTCATTGTTTCTTCTTCTAACCCCAGACGATCATACTGTTTGTTTTTATCCCATAATTCAAGGTTTATGACGAGTGTTATCCGCTTATAGCTTCTTACCGCCCCTGCTCCAAATAATGTCATGACATTAATAATGCCCAGTCCCCGAATTTCCAATAAATGCTCGATTAAAGGTGGACTATTTCCGATCAATGTATCATAGTCCTCCTGGCGAATTTCTACACTATCATCAGCAACAAGGCGATGACCGCGTTTCACTAACTCCAACGCTGTTTCACTTTTACCGACACCACTTTGCCCTGTAATCAAGACACCGATTCCATAAATGTCGACGAGAACACCATGGATGGCTGTGAAAGGAGCAAACTTGGATTCCAAATAGTTTGTGAGACGACTGATGACTCTTGTCGTTTTATAAGGCGACAACATAAGCGGTACACCAGCTTCATTAGCTGCAGTACGAAGCTCTTCTGGTATATCCATTCCCCGCGTAATAACGATCCCAGGTGTCACATCCGTACAAAGCTTTTCTGCACGTTCTTTCCGCTGTTCTTTTGTCAGTTCATTAAAGTAAGAAAGTTCTGTTTTCCCTAATAATTGCAAGCGATCTTTCGGATAAAACTTGAAGTATCCCGTCATTTCTACACCAGGTCTAGAAATATCACTCATATGTATTTCACGGTGGACGCCGTCAACACCGGCAACGAGTTCAAGTGCAAATTGCTCTAACAAATCTTGTGTACGGACCTTGCTCATTGTCCATTAACCTCCTCTTTCATCAATCACTGTCCCCTATTGTAGCACGTTTTCGTGAAATCTTGGATAGGTATATATTTCTCCGCACCTTTTCTAAATGGTCCAGAGTACCGATGCCTAAGATGCTTGGGATGAAGAAAGGAGGTGAGAGAAAAGAAACGAAAATGTAATTTAGTGTATGGCCAGTCCGAACATGCGAACCGTTTTTTCAGGATCAGCCATTTTACGCAGAGTTTAATCAACAAAAAATACCGTATGAGGGAATCATACGGTACGGGGTCTTATTTTTTCATATCCTTAATTAAGCTATTCAATATTAGATTAATAAGAGATATGATAATGGCAGCTACAATGGTCATCCCGAATCCATCAATTTCAAAGGTTCTCCCTAGAAACAGGTCGGTCAACCATAAGGTTAAAGCATTAATGATAAAGAGAAATAGACCAAGTGATAGGATAGTAATCGGCAGTGTCAAGATTACCAGTACTGGCCTTACGATAGCATTTAGTATGGACAAAATCAGTGCAGCCAGCAACGCACCACCAACACCGTCAATTTCTACGGAAGAAAAGAGTGCGCCAACTGCAATAATGGCTACCGCGTTAACAACGATATGAATCAACCAATTTTTCAAAACTTCCACCTTCCTTTACCAGTAATCTTTAATCAGAGCTTAACAGGTGGTTGAAGGGTTACAGATCCTGTTTTCGTCTCTGCCTCTATATGATATGCCTCTTCAAATTGTTCGTACGCTTCGAACTCCAACATTTTATTTATTACATCTTTTTTGTCTTTCAATATTTTATAATTCTCTAATTCACAAGAAACATAACCAATTTTTGTTTTTAACACTCCATCTATTCTTTTCTCGGACGGAAGGGAAACCTGAATACGGCCTGTTGTTGTCTTATAAAACCCTGTGTGAGCACCTTTTCCCTTGTGGTCAATCGTAATGGCCCCACTCACGGCAGAAGCATCGATCTTACCCACATCCCCGGTAATCTTTATAGCTCCATTAATGGTATCTGCTTCACAATCATCAAACCGGCTGCCTTTCAACTCAATCTCTCCATTCCCTGTCTGGATTTTACATGTCTTCCCGGAAACACGTTCCCCATACACCGGTCCATTGGATGTTTTCAGTTGGAAGTGATCACTCTCGATATTTTCTATGTTTAGCTTACCATTTGTTAATTGTGACTTAATAAAGGCATATATTTTCTCAGGAAGAAACAATTCTACATTTATTTTTAGTTTCTTTGATGGACTCGCTAGACGGAAGACTCCATTTTTTATGGCAATTTGAACCTCTTCCTGAAATCTCTCTTTTGCTTCTTCCTCATTCTCCACTTGATACACTTTCACCCCATAGGAAGCTTTTACTTCGTCTTTTCCCCAGGTGTGTATCTTTACAGAACCATTGGAAATAGACAGATCGACATCATTGAAAGATTCTTGATAAAATATGGTTTCATCATGGTATTCAACATATTCACCGAAGGATAAATCAAAATCTGCATTTTTAATTTTTTCCATAGCATCACCTAAGAAGCTTCTAATTCCATATCTATTCTTTTCTTGTTGGGTCTGCGCTGAATCCTTTTTTGACGATTCATCTACTGCACTGAGGAGGTTGGCTCCTTCTTCAGCAGAAATGGTCCCTTCTTCGATCATTCGCAAGATTTTCATACGTTCTTCATTCATGAGTATCAGCTCCTTTATATCCCCTTTTACGTTATTCCCTATATAAAAGATTCAAAAACTAAAAACACCTGGAAAAACAAGTCAATTGCCTTTCCCAGGTGTTTAAAATTATGAAAAAGTATAGCGGTAAAAACGTTCGGTTTTTAAACGTTCCAGCTGTTCTGAAGTCTGTTCATGATTTTCGATCAGATTCATCATCCCATCTGCTTGAGACAAATGGGCCTTAATGGCAGCCAATTTCCGCTTCCAGTACGGCCGTACATCATAAATGATTTCCGGTTCGCCAAGATCTTGCTTGGAATGATTCGAAATCGCATGCATCCAAACTTCCGGGCGTCGACTCTCATCCATTTGTCTGACTGCATCCACTACAGCAGCACCCAGAGCATCATGGTCCGGGTGGACCGCATACCCTGGATAGTGTGTGATGACAATCGTAGCTTCTAAAGCTTCCAAACGCTCTTTCAAGTGCTTTGCCACTAGATCCCGAGGTTCAAACTCTAAGGTTTTATCTTGGTATCCAAGCATTTCCACCTCTATATCTAGCTGATTAGCAGCCTCCTCCAGCTCTTTTTTCCGGAAAGTGGAAAGAGTTTCCCGATTCGCAAACACAGGGTTCCCCATATTTCGCCCCATTTCACCAAGAGTCCCGCACAAATAAGTGACGGGCACCCCTTCATCACGAAACTTTGAGATTGTCCCAGATGCACCAAATGATTCATCATCTGGATGCGGGAAAATCACGACTACTTTTTCCTTACTCATCCGGATCAGCCTCATATGAAAATGGTGTTTCACTGATTTCCAAAGCAACCATCAGGCGCCCCTCACGGTCATGCCCTGCCATAAGCAGTCGATTTTTTTCATCAATTTCAAAATCTGTCACACCTTCTGCATACACCCATCCAAGATCAAGCTTCAGACCAACACGGTAGGAACCGCCGGTACTGACAATTTTGCCATGTTGATATTTAACTTTGGCATTACGGATAAATGCCCCTACATTATAAGCACTTTCATCAAAGTGACTGGCATAAGCTCCGTTCGTTGTCTCTAAATGGACATATACTTCTTTATCTGATAGTTGATCGATTTTATCCTGTACAACTTTCTGCTGAATAGCTTCCACATGTATTCCTCCCGTCAAACGATTCTTGTTTAACGATACTCAATTTATAAACAAGCGTCAAAACATCTACTTTTGGCTGACTGTTTCACGGGCATTTAATTTCTCTTCCATCCGTCTGCGGTCCCGCTCTAAAATAGGTTTCAAATAGCGGCCTGTATAAGAAATTTCTTGCTCGGCAACGTGCTCAGGTGTTCCACTGGCAATAATTCTTCCACCGTTCTCTCCACCCTCAGGCCCAAGGTCAATAATATGGTCCGCTTCTTTGATCACGTCAAGGTTATGTTCAATGATCAGAACAGAGTCTCCGTTTTCCACTAACCTTTGCAGTACTTTTAACAGTCGTGAAATATCATCCACGTGAAGACCTGTTGTCGGCTCATCCAATATATAAAAGGATTTACCGTTGGATCTGCGGTGAAGTTCACTTGCGAGTTTCACACGTTGGGCTTCTCCACCAGAGAGGGTCGTTGCTGGCTGTCCAAGTTTAATGTACTCAAGACCGACGTCGGCCACTGTCTGGAGTTTACGTTTGATCTTTGGAATATTGGCAAAGAAATCCAAGGCTTCTTCAATTGTCATGCCTAAAACATCAGCAATACTTTTGCCTTTATACTTCACTTCAAGGGTTTCCCGGTTATATCGTTTCCCATCACACACTTCACATGGTACATAGACATCTGGAAGGAAATGCATTTCAATTTTAATGATCCCGTCCCCCCGGCAGGCTTCACAGCGCCCACCTTTAACGTTGAAGCTGAAGCGGCCTTTTTTATAACCTCTGATTTTTGCTTCATTTGTCTGGGCAAAAACATCTCGAATATCATCAAAAACTCCTGTATAAGTTGCCGGATTAGACCGAGGGGTACGGCCGATTGGTGACTGGTTAATATCGATCACTTTATCTAACTGGTCCATTCCTTCAATGGTCTTGTGCTTGCCAGGCTTTTGTTTTCCGTTATGAAGTTTCATGGATAAGGATTTATACAAGATTTCATTAATTAATGTACTTTTACCAGAACCGGATACTCCTGTAACAGCGGTAAATAAACCTAAGGGAATGTCAGCATTCACCTTTTTCAAGTTGTTCTCTTCCGCACCTTTCACCTTCAAAAAGCGTCCATCCGGCTTTCTCCGTTCAGTTGGAAGAGGAATGAATTTTTTCCCTGACAGATATTGACCTGTCAACGACTTACGGCTTTTCATCACCTGTTTCGGTGTACCTTGAGTGACGATATCACCCCCGTGAGCACCGGCCCCTGGTCCGATATCAATGAGATAATCGGCAGCTAGCATGGTGTCTTCATCATGTTCTACAACAATCAATGTGTTATCCAAGTCACGCATCCGTTTAAGTGTATGAATTAATCGATCATTGTCACGCTGGTGGAGACCGATGGAGGGCTCATCCAGTACATAAAGGACACCAGTGAGGGCGGAACCGATTTGAGTCGCAAGACGAATACGCTGCGCTTCTCCACCTGATAACGTACCTGCTGAACGAGAAAGCGTAAGATAATCTAAACCTACATTTGCTAAGAAGCTTAACCGCTCGCAGATTTCCTTAAGAATCATGCGGGCGATTGTCTCCTCTTTTTCCGTTAGTTCCAGAGACTCAAAGAACTCTTTCGCTTCTATCACAGAAAAATCTGTGGTAAGTCCAATATGCTTCCCGTTAATCAGCACGGCAAGAGCTTCTTCGTTCAGGCGGTTTCCTTTACATTTTGGACAAGGCTTTTGAGCCATATATTTTTCCATCTGTTCACGAATATAATCAGAACTCGTTTCTCTATAACGACGGGCGATATTTGGAAGGACCCCTTCAAAGAAGATATCGTTTTCCCGTACTTTACCAAAATCATTTTCGTAGCGAAAATGAATTTTTTCATCACCGCTGCCATACAGAATTTTTTCTTTATGCTCTTCGGACAATTCGTTGAATGGTTTGTCCATGTCAATGCCATAATGGCTCGCTACACTTTTTAAGAGCTGTGGATAATACTGAGAGCTTTGTGGTTCCCATGGAGCTATCGCATGTTCATTGAGCGTACGACTCCGGTCTGGTATGACAAGGTCGAGATCCACTTCCAATTGGGTGCCTAACCCATCACAACGGTCACAGGCACCGAACGGGCTGTTGAATGAAAACATGCGTGGTTCCAACTCACTAACAGAGAAGCCGCAAATTGGGCAGGCATGGTGTTCACTGAACATGAGCTCTTCTTCACCTATTACATCAACAAGTGTATGGCCGCCTCCAAGCTTAAGGGCAGTCTCAATGGAGTCAGAAAGTCGACCTTCCACTCCATCTTTGACTACAATCCGGTCAATAACGACTTCTATCGAGTGTTTTTTATTCTTATCTAAATTTATTTCCTCGGAAATTTCGCGCATTTCCCCGTCTACACGCAAACGGATGTATCCTTCTTTTTGCAGCTGCTCAAAGATTTTCACATGTTCTCCTTTTCGTCCTGAGACAACAGGAGCAAGAATTTGCAGTTTAGTCCGCTCTGGATATTCCATCACGCGATCCACCATTTGCTGCACCGTCTGTGAACTAATTTCCACACCGTGCTTTGGACATGTCGGACGACCAATACGGGCAAATAAAAGGCGCAGATAATCATAGATTTCGGTGACGGTCCCGACCGTAGAACGTGGATTTCGACTCGTCGTTTTCTGGTCAATTGAAATGGCTGGTGATAGACCTTCGATGGAGTCGACATCTGGTTTATCCATCTGCCCTAAAAATTGCCGGGCATAGGCACTAAGTGATTCAACATAACGACGCTGACCTTCCGCGTATATGGTATCGAAGGCTAAGGACGATTTCCCTGATCCGGACAGGCCGGTCATCACGACCAGCTTGTTTTTAGGGATATCGATATCGATATTTTTCAAGTTGTGAGCGCGGGCTCCTTTAATACTAATATGTTTACTGGCCATACTCTTCTCATCCCTCCGCTTTTAATTCCAACAGCACATCACGCAGTTCGGCAGCACGTTCGAAGTCGAGATCGCGTGCGGCTTGTTTCATTTCTGTTTCCAAATTATCGATCATTTCCTGTCGTTCTTTCTTCGTCATTTCTGAAGGTTTCTTGCCTGTCTCGTAACTGGCTTCATCCTCTGCAACATTCGTTGCCTTAATAACATCGCGTACTTCTTTATTGATCGTTTTTGGCGTAATGCCATGTTCATCGTTATAAGCGATTTGTTTTTCACGCCGGCGATAAGTTTCATCGATGGCAAACTGCATCGATTTTGTAATTTTATCGGCATACATAATCACCCGGCCATTTTCGTTCCGTGCGGCTCGTCCAATCGTTTGAATAAGGGAACGGTCGGAACGTAAAAAGCCTTCTTTATCAGCATCCAAAATAGTCACAAGGGAAACTTCAGGAATGTCCAAGCCCTCTCGAAGTAAGTTAATTCCAATAAGGACATCATATTTGCCAACACGTAAATCACGAATAATCTCAATTCGCTCCAAGGTTTTTATTTCCGAGTGCAAATAAGCAACCTTTATTCCCAGCTCCTTCAAATAATCAGTTAGATCCTCAGACATCTTCTTCGTCAAAGTTGTCACAAGCACACGTTCATTACGGTCTTTGCGCTTGTTAATTTCTCCAATGAGGTCATCAATTTGACCATGAATTGGACGAACGTCAATTTCCGGATCCAATAGCCCTGTAGGACGGATGATTTGTTCAATCATTTTTGGTGTATGTTCGATTTCATAAGGTCCGGGAGTCGCTGATACATACGCAATTTGATTGATATGATCTTCGAATTCCGGGAACATAAGAGGCCGGTTATCAAGCGCCGAAGGTAATCGGAAACCGTGATCCACCAGGACTTGCTTCCGCGCCTTGTCCCCGTTATACATCCCTCTTACTTGCGGGAGAGTAACGTGGGATTCATCCACCATTATGAGAAAATCCTCAGGAAAATAATCAAGCAATGTATAGGGAGTTGCTCCTTCTTCCCTGAAAGTCAAGTGTCTTGAATAGTTTTCAATTCCAGAGCAAAAGCCCATCTCGTTCATCATTTCAATGTCATAGTTTGTCCTTTGCTCCAAACGTTGAGCTTCCAACAGTTTATCCTGATCGCGCAACTCTTTGAGGCGTCCTTCTAATTCTTTTTCTATATTCTTAATGGCTTTTTTCAACTTTTCTTCACGCGTTACGAAGTGGGAGGCCGGAAAGATAGCGACATGTTCACGGTCGCCGATCACTTCTCCTGTCAGTACATCCACTTCACGGATGCGATCAATTTCATCTCCAAAAAATTCCACTCGCATCGCGTGTTCTTCTCTTGAAGCAGGGATGATCTCTACAGAGTCGCCTCTAACCCGAAACGTTCCACGCTGGAAGTCTATATCATTTCTTGCATATTGAATGTCGACAAGGTTTCTCAAAAGTTCATCCCGATCTTTTTCCATACCTGCCCTTATCGAAAGAACTTGACTGCGGTATTCGTCGGGAGAACCTAGACCATAAATACAAGATACACTCGCTACGATGATGACATCATTCCGCTCGAATAAAGCAGAAGTAGCGGAGTGCCGTAATTTATCAATCTCATCATTGATGCTTGCATCTTTTTCTATAAACGTATCTGATGAAGGGACATAAGCTTCAGGCTGGTAATAATCATAGTAACTGACAAAATATTCGACAGCATTATTCGGGAAAAACTCTTTGAACTCACTATACAACTGCCCTGCCAATGTCTTATTATGGGCAATGATTAAAGTAGGCTTGTTAACCTGCTCAATCACATTAGACATCGTAAATGTCTTTCCTGTACCTGTAGCACCAAGCAGCGTTTGGTGTTTCTCGCCCCGTTCAATTCCTTGAACAAGTTCTTCAATCGCTCGCGGCTGATCTCCTTGAGGTGAATACTGTGAAACTAATTCAAACTTACCCTCCACGACGAAAACCTCCGTTCTTGTCTATACTCGTACTTTTTAGTTTACCACAACAGTTTACCATTCTAACATCTAACGAACAAACATTCGCGTTTGAACTTATTTGTAAATAACTGGGTGACCTGGTACGGAAGGAATCTCCACACCAGGTCACCCAATTTATTCCATACCACAAACAAGAAAGCACTCTGTTTGTGTACAGAGTGCTTTCTGAGAGGATGCTTATTCTAGTGTTTGATTGTATTCGTTTACTTCAAATAGATCTACTAATTGGATGTCTGGGTTCTTATCTTGGAACCATCTTAGAGAGAAGTCATTCTTGAAGAGGACAAGCGGGTTGCCTTCTCTGTCTTCTGCAAGCATATTTCGCTCATCAAATAAGGATTCATCCACCTGATCTTCTTTTAGCCAACGTGGGATCCGTTCTCCTAATGGTGTCAGTTCGATATCAACATTGTATTCGTTCTTCATTCGATATTCAAACACTTCATATTGAAGTTCTCCGACAGCTCCGATGATGTAATCTTCGAACCGGTAACGTTTAAACAACTGAATGGCACCTTCCTGAACGAGCTGCTCCAGTCCTTTGCGGAACTGTTTTGCTTTCATAACATTCTTTGCTGTTACTTTTTTAAAGAGTTCCGGCGGGAATTGCGGAAGTTCATCATACTCAAACTTCGATTTCCCAGTCACAATCGTATCGCCAATGCGGTAGACATTCGGATCGTATATACCAATAATATCTCCGGCATACCCTTCTTCTACTGTACCGCGGGAGGAAGCGACAAATTGTTGCGACTGAGCCAGCTTGAACGCTTTTCCTGTTCGTGACAAAGTTACGTTCATGCCACGTTCAAATTTACCAGAACATATGCGGACAAAGGCGATCCGGTCACGGTGCTGTGGATTCATATTCGCCTGGATTTTAAAGATAAAACCGGAGAATTCTTCATGATCTGGAGAAACCACGCCTTCTGTCGATTTTCTCGGCGCTGGTTCAGGCGCCATATCAATGAAGGAATTGAAAAACGTCTCCACTCCAAACGGAGCGAGGGCACTTCCGAAGAAGACAGGCGTCTGATCACCACGCAACACTTTTTCCATATCAAAGTGGTCCCCGGCTTCTGCAACAAGTTCCATCTCTTCTTCTGCTTCCTGGAAGGTCACATTTTCAGTCAACTCAGGGTGCTGATCGAGTTCACTATAAGGGATATATTCTTCCTCTTCGTTTCCTGTGTATTGTACAAATTGCTCATTATGACGGTCGAACACACCGAGGAAACGTTTCCCCATCCCTGCCGGCCATGTCATTGGATAGGTCTCAATATTAAGCGTTTCTTCAATTTCCTCCATCAACTCGAACGGTTCGCGTCCTTCGCGGTCCATCTTGTTAATAAACGTAAAAATTGGAATGCCGCGCATTTTACAGACTTTAAATAGTTTAAGCGTTTGTGCCTCAATTCCTTTTGTTCCATCGATAACCATGACAACACTGTCAACAGCCGTCAGTGTCCGGTACGTATCTTCACTGAAGTCCTCGTGACCAGGTGTATCAAGGATATTTACCTGGTAATCTTTATATGGAAAATTCATCACACTGGACGTAACAGAAATTCCCCGCTGTTTCTCAATTTCCATCCAGTCCGAGGTTGCAAACTTTCCTGATTTTTTCCCTTTAACGGTACCCGCTGAGCGGATTAGATTACCGAACAAAAGCATTTTCTCGGTCATTGTTGTTTTTCCGGCGTCCGGGTGGGAGATAATAGCAAACGTCCGGCGTTTTTTCATTTCTTCTTGGATTTGACTCATCGTGATATCCTCCGTTTTTTCAGAATTTCTATATTTTAGGTTGGGTAGGATATACGTTTTACATCGGCAGATTCACTCCATAAAAAAAGCGCTCACACTTTTAAGCGCCTTCGTCGATTTTTTTATTATACTTTGAAAGTTAGCATAACCTACCATTAAAATCAATCACAATAAGCTATATACAAAAGTTACAAGGAAATAATTGTCAGACCAGGTCATCCAGAATCTGGATGACCTGGTCTGACAATTATTTTCAATTCCTCTCATTCTCCCTAAGTTTCCAAACCTGTTATAATAGGGATAAAAACTGATAGTAAGGATGCCAGTTATGCAGAGTTACTTATTACAACCGAACGATATTAAGAAAATTACCGGCCAGACTTTCTACACTCGTGGTAAACAGTATTTTGAAAGAGGGAAAGTGTATGGCCTTTCTCATAATAGTGCCATACGCTCTTGGCGGGCTGTAGTCGCAGGTACCCACGACTATGAAGTCCGTGTTTTCTTTTTTGAGGACGAGGATGTGGAAGCGACGTGTGAATGTGCCGCCTATTCGACGTATTACACGTGCAAACATATTGCAGCTGTTTTAATTGCCATCAGGGAAAGAACGTTAGAGGATCTTGCGCCAAAATTGGCAGAAAAAGGCAGGAAGTCACAAACCAGTGTCAACAGCCAGGATCGGATGTTTGCCGTCAGCTTGTTTGAAGCGTTCAGACAACGCCAGGAAAATCGTGGGGCCCAGGATTTGAAGAAACCTCTTCAAATTCAATACTATCTACACCTTCAGTCTATTCTAGGATCCAAGAGCCTGGGTATCGAATTGAAACTGGGCGAAGATTATCCCTATGTCATAAAAAATATTCGCGACTTGCTTGACTATATACGTAAAGAACAATCATACCGGATTACTAAAAAGTTTACTTATGACCCGTCTGAACACACTTTTTCCGAACTAGACAAAAAAATTCTCAGACTGTTGCAGCGGGCATATGAACAAGAACAATTTTATGAACAGCAATGGAACTCAGCAGAACCGAAAGTACTTAAAGTTTCGCCAGCTCTAGTGACTCAATTGCTTCCTTTGTTGGAAGAACAACAGGCAGAAGTCATCGATCGTGGAGAAAACATGGGCGTTATACGTTTTGAGGAATTCCCACACCTGTCCTTCTACGTGTCAGAAGAGCGTGGACATTTTCATATGCACATGAACCATTTAAAAGACTACGATTACTTGGCTGACTACCACCTTTTATATAAACAGGGAACGTTTCATCCGATTGAACCTGACAAAGAAGAGGTCATGCGAACGCTCTACACCATTCTTCCCTACAATTCTAACGGGAACCATACCGTCAGCCAGAACGACATGGAAGGGATCGTTTCCTATGTCCTGCCTGAATTAGAAACCATCGCTCATATTCAGCTGGACCGGTCAGCTCAGGAAAAAATTATCCAAGAACCATTAGTTGCTGAAACCTATTTAAATTTTAACCATTGGACATTAACCGTTGAGGTGAAATTTCATTACGGAGATTTGACGATCGATCCATTCAATGAGCAGCCGCTCAGCAATCAAACGATAGTTCGTAGAGACAGGCAAACAGAACAGCAGATTATGCAAGTCATCGAAGCGGCTGAATTCAAGTTCGACGGTGAAATGGTCTACATTGAAGATGAAGACCAGCTCGATCTATTCCTTTATCAATATTTACCCAAGCTTAAGGAATATAGTGAGGTTTACCTTTCCTCATCCGTACGTTCTCTACTCGAAGATTCACATCATGAACTTCAGACATCGGTCCAGCTTGAAAGCGACGGCGGCTGGCTGGATATTAATTTCACAATTGATGGCATTAGCGATCATGATGTCACAGAAGCATTGAAAGCAGTCATTGAACGTAAGAAGTATTACCGGTTATCAGACGGTGCGCTTATGGCTCTTACTTCAGATTCTTTCGAGCGCTTCCAAAAGCTTGTCGATGATCTCGACTTGAATACGAAAGATTTAGAGGAAAGTCATATTCAAGTATCCACAGCACGCAGTTTACAAGTTGAGGATGCCTTGCAGCCTGAGGAAGCGGAAAGAAACCAGCTCTTCCAGGAACTTGTGGACCGACTTAAATCCCCACAGTCCTTTGAGATTGAGCCCCCTGCTGCATTGCAGGCGGACCTACGCCCCTATCAGCTCACAGGGTTTCGATGGATGAAAATGCTCAGCCATTACGGATTAGGAGGAGTACTTGCGGATGACATGGGATTGGGGAAGACGATTCAAACCATTACTTACCTGTTAGATGAAAAGGTAAAAGGGTCGATGACAAACCCAGCCATGATCATCACGCCAGCGTCTCTCGTCTACAATTGGAAAAAAGAACTGGAAAAATTCGCCCCACAGTTATCTGTACAGATTTTGACAGGCGATCCGGCAGCAAGAAAAAAGGCCCTCGCTGAGGCACCTGAAAAAGATATTTGGATCACGTCTTACCCTTTATTAAGGCAGGACATTTCTGCCTACGAAGACCAAAAATTTCACGCCATGATCCTTGACGAATCTCAGGCGATTAAAAACGAAACGACTAAGACTGCTGTATCTGTAAGATCAATCCAAGCACGTCATCGCTTTGCCTTGAGCGGGACGCCCATTGAAAATTCCCTACAGGAACTTTGGTCCCTTTTCCGTACGATCATGCCGGGATTTTTCACAAGTAAGAAAAAGTTCTTCCAATTGAAGCCAGAGAAAATTTCATTAATGACACGCCCATTCATTTTGCGTCGAATGAAAACAGAGGTATTGGATGAATTGCCGGATAAGATTGACACCGTCCAATATTCCGAACTCACTCGGGAACAGAAGGAAGTTTACCTCGCCTACTTGGAACGGATTCAGGACGATATTCAGGAGACAATCGCAACCAAAGGCATCCAGCGAGGCAAACTCGAAATCCTTGCCGGCCTTACAAGATTACGGCAAATTTGTTGTCACCCTTCCTTATTTTTGGAAAATTACGAGGGGGCATCCGGAAAACTGGAGCAATTGAAAGAATTAACGAGAGAATTAAAAGACAGTGGGCATCGCCTACTGATTTTCTCTCAATTCTCCAGTATGCTTACTCTGATGCACGATGAACTCACTAAAGAAGGCCTGGACTCCTTCTACTTGGATGGCCGTACAAAATCAGAGAAGCGGATGGAAATGGTCGAAGCGTTCAACAAAGGTGAAAAAGATGCCTTTTTCATTTCCTTAAAAGCAGGAGGAACCGGTTTGAACTTAACAGGGGCTGATACTGTAATTCTTTATGATTTGTGGTGGAACCCTGCGATTGAAGAACAGGCGGCCGGACGTGCCCATCGCATTGGTCAGGAAAAAGTCGTCCAGGTTATCCGAATGATTTCAGAAGGAACGATTGAAGAACGGATTTATCAACTACAACAAAAGAAACGTGATCTCGTCGATCAAATCATTCAACCAGGAGAGTCCATGCTTACGTCCCTCAGTGAAGAAGAAATCAAACAACTATTCAACTAAAAAGGAGCCGCCCGTTGGGCAGCTCCTTTTCTCCTTTTAAATTGGTATTTTTTGTATGACCTGGTGTGGCGGATATTTCCACACCAGGCCATACAAAAATTTCCATACAAACCTAAAACAAAAGCTGCCATCATAGGCAGCTTTGTTTTAGGCGTTCAATGTTTTCTTTTGGAGTTTGAACCAGTATCCACCTAGAATACATGCCCCAATTACCATGGTTACGGTGGAAATAAGCATGTGCATGGAGGAAGCAAGAACAACATTCCCTGTCACAACGATGATAAAGCCAACCACTGCATTAAGCAGAAGCGAAATTAAATACAACCATGACAGCAAAATGTGATAGTTGAACCTCGATGCATAAATAACAAACCATATCGCTGCAACAATAACAACGAATGTTGCTACCCAGTGCAAGGAGTAAACAGCATTAGCCACGGATTCACTGGTAATTAAATATTCCATGGCTGGAATGTCCATCATGACATTACTTGCTCGGCTGTGCTTGAAAAATGCCCCAAGAATCACTTGGGCTACATAGGCCATGTAGCCAATTAAAAAAGCACGGTAACTCATCGAAACAGATTCCCAGCTCGTCCGATTCAGTTCGATTTTCTTTTCATGCAAGCTGTAACTTAACAAGACTAGTACAATCAACAGCAATTGACTGAAGGTAACATCGAACGTGGTGAATCCTGGAGGTGTACCCAGCAGCACATTCAGCCCGCCGATCATGGACTGTAAGATAAGTAAAACTAGACTTAGGACAGCTAAAACAAATACAGATTTTTGTTTACGGTATTTATAGATGGCACCAACCGCATTAATAGCAGTAAGAAATACAAGCAGTGGAACCATCAAACGGTGAGAATACTCTATTAATACGTGATAATCTGTAAAGTCCGGGATCACATGACCATTACAGACCGGCCACGTCGTTCCGCATGCATCTCCTGAATTTGTCGCCACAACAAGATTTCCGAGAATTAATGCAAGAAACGTGACAAACGTAGTTAGTATGGAAAATTTCTTCATCGTCTTACCCTTTCTCTCTATAATCATTATGGGATTCTAAGCTTCCTAAGTAAATCATATCATGAATTCTGGATGATAGAGAAAGGAAAGCGCAGTCATGAGTCATGAACTTTTTGTGAACGCATGAAGGCCTTATATATCAAAGCTCTACTTCCCCTCATTTTACGATCTCCCGTGTTTATCCTTACTATCAAAAGGGAATTCTATTCCAAGGAAAGGAGTCTTAGTCTATGTCATATAAAGCCTATGTATTCGACGCTTACGGAACCTTATTTGATGTTCACAGTGTCATGAAAAAAATTCATCAATTCTTCCCTGACCAAGGCCCTTCTGTTAGTGAAGAATGGCGAAACAGACAGGTTCATTATTTTCTCGTCCGTCAGCTTATTCAGGAATATAAACCCTTCAATGATATAACACGGTGGGCGCTTCTTGATGCTCTCGCTATTAACAATATTGACGCTGAGTTTGATATCGTTGAAGAACTAATGCACGAGTACACACAACTTCTCCCTTTTGATGAAGTACCACTTCTAAAAGAAAACCATACGGACAAAACCTTTACCATTTTCTCTAATGGCACGCGTGCCATGCTTGATCCACTTCTCGCAAACAACCGGCTGACAAAAGACTTCGACCTGCTAAGTGCTAACGACATTAATATTTACAAGCCACACCCAAAGGCTTATCAATACGCCCATAAAACGCTGAAAGTTAACAAAGATGAAATTCTCTTCTTTTCCAGCAACCCTTGGGACATTACTGGAGCGGCATCCTATGGTTTTCATACCGCCTGGGTCAACCGAAAAAAACAAAAATGGCCAGAAATCGGCATCCAACCCACTTATCTCATCAACCAATTAAATGACATTCTCATATAACAAACGAGTTTCGGCAGACCCCTTGTTCTATACAGGAGATCTGCTTGTTTTTACTTCCAAAACAAGAACTCTTTCAAACTCATAACAAAAGAGCAATACGCCAACACGTATTGCTCCTTAGAAGATCTATGTCCATTTATCTATACCGTTTGTTTTTGTTGGGCTTGGGCTTCCGCTTGTGCCTGTTTGATTAAGCAACGACCTTTCCCGTGTGGAATACACATAGGCGTACCGAACAAAGGATCTTCTCTTACATCGCAAAGCATTTCAAAAACATGCTGCATCATATCACAAGTGACAACATCTTCCGGCTTCCCTTGCGCATAGACCGTTTTATCTTTTACAGCGATAATATGGTCCGCATAACGGCAAGCGAGGTTGATGTCGTGAAGAACCATAACGACTGTACGACCTTTATCCTGGTTTAAATCAAACAATAGATCAAGGATTTCAATTTGGTGGGTCATATCTAAATATGTTGTCGGTTCATCCAAAAGCAAAATATCGGTATCCTGAGCAAGTGTCATAGCAATCCATGCGCGCTGACGCTGGCCACCTGATAGAGAATCGACTGTGCGGTCCTTCAATTCCATCAAGTTTGTATCCTCAAGTGCCTGCGTAACAGCCGCTTCATCTTCATCAGACCAGCGCTTAGCAAAGCCTTGATAGGGATAACGCCCCTGCTTTACGAGCTGATAGACACTGAGACCTTCAGGAGTCGTCGGACTTTGAGGAAGAATCGCCATCTTTTTCGCCACATCTTTTGTACGCATCTTGGAAATATCGGAACTATCCAGTACGACTTCCCCTGATTTCGGGCGCAGGAGACGAGCCATTGAACGGAGGAGTGTCGATTTTCCGCAACCGTTTCCACCGATGAGTACGGTCACTTCACCTTTCGGAATTTTAATATCCAAAGAATCTATGATGATGGAATCTCCATAGCCTAGAGTTAAATTGTTAGCCAACAGTGTATCCATAAACTGACCTCTCCTTTATGTCTCACGAAATCTATCGCTGTTGGAGTTTTATAATAAATCACGAATTTTTTATTTTCTCTACTTTCTAGTTTATGGGCTTGATTCCACTCTGTCAATGAATTTGAGAATCATTTTCATCACCGAACTGTGAAAATTGTATGCGTGACGGGCCGTAATAAGAACAAAAACCTTTATTCCTTTATTTTCAGAGATGCTGAAGTACCGCTTATTGTTTTTCTTAAAAGAGCCCAATAGATGCCTCGCGTGCCGGAGGTTCAACGAAGACAAGTCCTAGCTCGTAATGCTCTCCTTCATACATTGCCCGTTGAACATGGCGTATTTCTCCCCATTCGTCCCGAACTTCAATTTTTGTAAAAGCTCCTGAATTTTGCAAGGCTTCATAGAATTGCAATTCTGTGCTTACAGGAATCGCATTAACGCGTTCAATCAACTCCCCGGGGACCAGTCCCATTTGATCGGCCGGACTTCCCGGAATGATTCCTAGAATTCGAATCCCCCTCATCGTGGAAGAGAAAAAAGGAGCTTTGTTTTCACGCATTCGATGCACTAGTAAAATAGCTTCGCGGCCTAACAAACCGATAATTACCGCTGCTAAAGATAAAAAGTAGACAAAAAAGCTTCCGATCGCTAAACCAATGATGATCAACGATAAAAAGAATGTATGCCTTCCTATTATTTTTGCCGCGAGCACAGGCGATTGCGCCCGTACCTTCCACTCCCATCCCATCACAAAAGGAATAAGGATGAACCCGTACGTTTCTCCGCCTAGCGATATCATTGGCCACCAAGAAGTGATGGGTTCAATACCCCCTCCAGGCAGCAGGGCAAAGAAGGGAACAATGGTCATTTTCCTTGATCGATGCTGTCCTACCCACATCCCACGGGCGCCTTTTAATCGCTCTGGGAAGGTATGAGGTGTTGATGTTCGTAAAATAAGTATTGACTCCGTGAATAAAAGCACAGCCAGTAATACGGCAATTAAGGTTAAAGGAGTGCCCTTCAAGGTTTGTATCCAGGTGTATGTAGATAAGTTCTCAGGGAGATACGGCAAAACAAGTAAAAGAAGATAGGCCCCTCCCAGTGTATAAACAGAAGAGTACCATCTTAACCTGCCTCTCACACTTACTAGCAGTAGGATAGCTGAGATAAAGATAAGAAGCGAGTAACTAATCACTATACCAGCGCCAACCGCGATCAATGAGAGAATTACTCCTCCACCCAAAGCCACTCCCCACGTGCTCTTACATTCTGAAAATCGATCAAAGACAGTTGTACCGAATGTCGCTCGTTCTTTTTTTATTCGTTTACTTGATATTAATAAAAACATCCCTATCGCTATATATAGAAAGGGCAAGGTGAACATCATCCCAAGCCCCTTCAAAAGCTCCGTCAACCAAACATCCAACGTGATTCTCCTTTCAAGTCGTGATTCTCTTGTTGTTCAACTACGATCACGAAAAAATCCGCAGTCGCAGACTACGGATACAATTCGTCATCCAGCGGCAAATTCCTGCTTATTGGAACAGGACCTCAACCGCTTTTTGCATTTGTTTGTCATTCTTCTCATCTCTCACTTCCGAAATGATGGCTTCTTCAAGCTTACCTCCGGTTTTCTCGTCAACAATGCCCGTTGTTTCAAGACCAACATCGCTTTGGAAAGCTTTGACTGCCTCTTCTGTTTCTTTGCTGAAGTATCCATCCGTACGGCCTGGATCATGTCCGAGGCCTTTTAACATGATTTGAATGTTTTTCACTTTTTCATGATTATCATTGTATTGAAGCGATTCTTCCACCTCAACAGGATTCGTGTAAAAGTATTCCGGCTGTTTTACTTCTACTGTCGGCTTGACCCCTTTTTCATGAATCCAATTGCCATCAGGGGTCAACCATTTGAATAATGTCAATTTAATAGTACTGCCATCTCCCATTGGAAGTGCCTGCTGGACAGTGCCTTTTCCAAAACTTTTCGTCCCGACCAGCTCATATCCGCCAGCTTCCTGCATTGTTGCAGCAAGAATCTCAGAAGCTGAAGCACTTCCTTCATCCATCAAAACTGTAATCGGATACGGCTTTTTCTCTTTGTTTTCAGAGAAGTAACGGGTTTTCTCACCTTTTCGATCTTCTACTTGAACAATCGGTTTGTCTTTCGGGATAAACTCTTTCAAAATTTCCTGTACATCTGTGAACAGGCCGCCAGGGTTTCCACGTACATCAATGACGAGCCCGTCCATTCCATCGTTCTCAAGTTTCTCTAACGCTTTGTGGAATTCGTCTGATGTTTTTTCAGAAAAAGAAGTGATTTCGATAATGCCAGCTTTTTTCCCATCCACTTCCTTCGTATCTGTATAAACGGTCTCCAGTGGAATATCGTCACGGGTAATATTAATATTCAATGGTTCACTTACACCAGGACGATCGACTTGGAGTGTTACTTCTGTTCCTTTTTCCCCACGGATTTTCAGAACTGCTTCGTAAAGGTCAAGTCCTTCCACGCTATCTCCATCAACCTTCAGAATCTGGTCATTCGGTTTTAGACCTGCTTCCTCAGCGGGGGAACCTTTAATAGGAGCCACAATCGTAACCTTGTCATTGACCATGCTCACCTCAGCACCAATCCCCTGGAAAGAGGATTCAATGGACTGGTTGAACTGCTCCATCGTTTCAGGGTCCATGTACACACTATAGGGATCTTCCAGTGTGTCCAGCATTCCTTGGATTGCCCCTTCCACCAGGCTCTTTTTATCCACTTCTTCTACATAATTTTCTTTAATGGTGTTATAAGCCTGCTCGACTTTTTTCAAATCCGTGTTTCCAGACATACTTTCCAAGAAAGCCTTTTGTTCCTCTTCGGACAAGTTTCCAAAGTTTTCTGCGTCCTTATCTGCATACTGTTCGGACTGTGTCTGTTTGTTCGTGCCATCAGCAAAATATTCAATGCCTATGTAAGCACCTGCCGCTCCAAACAGGACCGCTAGCGCCAACAATAGCGCAACATAGTGCGGTTTTATTTTCATCGCATTCACCCTTCTAAAATGGATTTCATGTTGCCTTTATACTAGCAAAAAAGCGTCTTCACCGTAAATCAATGATGTTCTTGAGTTAACTCTATGCAACAAACCTTTATAGCATGTCCATTTCATTATAGGACATCCCTACATATCTATCTACCTGTATTTGGATTAGACGCAAAAATGCTAGAATGTCAACTGAAATCTGACCGCATTTTTTTGGAAGTTAGGACCGAGGGGGAGAGCTGTCATCATGATACCAGGGACAACCACACAATCCAGGTGGCATTTTTCTTTTCACTGCCAAAAATCAAAAGACTGCCTCTCATGGAGACAGTCTTTGCTTGATTACATTTCGTAGCCGTATTCACCGTGGGCCTGGTCACGAACAACCATGCCGTCTTCAATGGCAATTACACGTTTACGAATTGTGTTAACAATTTCCTGGCTGTGTGTCGCCATTAACACGGTTGTACCTGATGAGTTAATCTCTTCAAGAATATGCATGATTTCCCAGGAAGTATCTGGGTCCAAGTTTCCTGTCGGCTCATCTGCAATCACTACTTTCGGATGGTTAACGATGGCACGGGCGATCGATACACGCTGCTGTTCCCCACCGGAAAGTTCGTCAGGAAGAAAACGTGCTTTGTTTTTCAAACGAACTTGGTCAAGAACATCCATCACCCGTCTGCGGATGTTTTGTGGGTTTTCTTCAATCACTTCTAACGCAAAGGCTACGTTTTCATAAACGGATAACGTCGGTAATAGACGAAAATCTTGATAAACGACACCAATTTGACGCCTGAGCGCTGGGATACGCCGCTGTTTCATTGTCGATGTATCCATATCATTTACTAGAACCGTACCCGTTGTCGGTTTTTCCTCACGATAAATAAGCTTTGTGAAAGTGGATTTACCAGCCCCACTAGGACCGACAACATAAACAAATTCGCCCTGGTCAATCTGGATGTCGACGCCATTTAATGCTGTTACCCCATTGGGATATGTTTTATATACGCCTTCCATATTAATCATGTAAAATCACCTGTATCTCTCATTTTGTTATTCCCTATGTCTACTCTCTTTTACAAACAACTTTTATTATAACATTAAAATTCAATCTATTTAGACACGAAATTATTACATTTCTTTTTCATAAAAAAAAGCCTGGCACCACACCAGGCTCTTTTTCCTGTTTTATTCCTTTTTAGACAACCAGTTGGCTACAAGCTGGGCATCTTCATCAGAAACCTGCCCTTGTTCAGGCATATCTCCTTTACCGTTTTTAATAATATCAACGATTTCTTCAGCTGAATATTTAGACCCTACTTCACTCAATGCCGGCCCCATGCCGCCACCGAGGTCCCCGCCATGACAGCTTGCACAGTTTTTCTGATAAACTTCTTCTGCCCCTGCAGTGTCCACGGTATCACCTTCACCAGCGTCTGAAGTTCCTTCGTCTGTTCCTTCTCCGGAACCATCGCCTTGTTGTTCTTCTGTCGTTTCATCATTCGTGTTGTCATCATTAGCTCCTTCATCACCGCCACCACAGGCAGCTAAGACAAGGACCAGCCCTAAAAATAGAGCGAACATAAGTTTTTTCATTTTAGTATCCCCTCTCGTAATTTGATGAGAATGTAGAGATATTATATCCTACTTACGTCATTTTAAAACCTTCTCCCAGTACCTCTGTGGCGTTCATCGCAACAACGAACGCCCCTGGATCAACCGTTTTTACTGTTTGTGTCAATTTAATGAATTCATTCTGCTGAACAACACACATAACGACACGACGCTCTCTGTCTGTATAGCCGCCAGCACCACTCAAGACGGTAACACCACGATCAATTTGGTCAAAAATAGCGGTTCGTACTTCATCGACTTCCTCGGTAATGATCATCACGTTTTTCGACGTGTTCAATCCAACCTGGACAAAGTCGATCGTACGACTTGTCGCAAACAGCCCAATAAGTGCATATAAACCTTCCTCTAAAGAAAAAACAATAGCAGACGTAAGGACAATCATTCCATCCAACAGAGCCACACTAATGCCGAGCGGCAAATGCGTGAACTTATGAAGTACCTGGGCGGCGAGATCGATCCCGCCTGTAGACGCTCGTCCTCTAAAAACAATTCCAAGCCCAAGCCCGACGCCCATACCACCAAAAATCGCACCAAGAAGCGGATTTGGAGTGGCTGGTGCCATTTCACTCGTCAGCAAAACAAACAGCGGCAAGGTAACAGTTCCTACAAAAGACTTCAAACCGAAGTTTTTTCCGAGGATGACTACCCCCATGATAAATAATGGGATGTTTAACAACCATTGAACTAATCCTGGTTCCCAGCCGAAAACCCCTTTCGTAATCGTACTAATACCGGCGACTCCTCCGGAGGCAATGTTATTCGGTAGCAAAAATAAATTAAACGCAAGGGCTACAAAAAAAGACCCAAGGATAACTAATCCATAATCCAGCGTATGTCTAAGTGCCGGGGGCATCGGTTCCCGACGGTATTTTTTGGCCATCATCATGCTGTTCGACTCTCCCTATGTATCGTTCTCCATAAACCGTAAGGAGTATAACACTAGGGTTCTCGCCTGTAAATAAGAGCGAAATAACGTGTTAACTCGGTAAAGGGGACGATATCTAAGTAAGCTTAGTTTTTGTTCTTCGATTACTTCTATTCAAAAAGCGATAAGCACTCAGGCTCATCGCTTCCCATCTTAGATATTGACCGATTTTTGCTTTTCGATTACTTCTCTCATAAGTGCTAGAACGTCTTCCCGCATTTCCTCTCGCTCCATGGCAATCGCAAGTGTAGTTTTAATGAATCCCATTTGATCTCCGACATCAAAGCGTTCACCTTCAAATTCATAACCAAATACTGGCTGTTCGGTATTCAAACGTTCGATCGCATCGGTCAATTGTATTTCGCCGCCTCTTCCTGTTTCTTGAGTCGCTAATAAATCCATAATTTCAGGCGTGAACACGTACCGGCCAATGATTGCCAAGTTGGAAGGCGCCTCATTAACGGCTGGCTTTTCAATAAAATGTTCCACTTCATACCGTCTGCCTTCCTGGTGTTTTGGTGCAATTATACCATAACGATCTGTTTCTTCTTTCGGCACCTGCTTTACACCAATTATAGATGATTTTGTTTCTTCATATTGGTTAATGAGCTGCTTGAGACAAGGTTCATCGGATCGGACGATATCATCCCCGAGCAGTACTGCAAAAGGTTCGTCCCCGATAAACTTACGCGCGCACCAGATCGCATGTCCGAGCCCTTTGGGTTCTTTTTGCCGAATATAATGAATATCTACTTCTGCTGATTGTTGAACTTCCTCTAAGAGGTCAAGTTTTCCTTTTTTATAGAGGTTATCTTCTAATTCAAAAGCATGATCAAAGTGATCCTCAATTGCACGCTTCCCCTTACCTGTAACGATAATAATATCTTCAATTCCTGATTGGATAGCCTCTTCCACAATATATTGGATGGTCGGTTTATCCACTACAGGGAGCATCTCTTTAGGCATCGCTTTGGTAGCAGGTAAAAATCTCGTCCCAAGTCCAGCGGCTGGAATAATCGCTTTTTTCACCTTCATTTTCAAGTCGCCTCCTCCTATGTATGTAGTTTCATAGTACCAAAAATATATGCCTGTATGAACAGAAAATGTAAAAAGCCCCTCACATTAGCGAGGGGCTTTCTACTTATCCGTCCATTTTAGAACGGAGGTAAGAGTTAATAAATTTATCCAGGTCACCATCCATGACCCCTTGCGTGTTTCCGACCTCTTCATTCGTACGGTGGTCTTTAACCATGGAATAAGGGTGGAACACATAGGAACGAATCTGACTTCCCCAGCCGATTTCTTTTTGTTCGCCGCGAATGTCATCAAGCTGTTGCTGCTGACGCTCAATTTCAAGCTGGTAGAGCTTCGCTTTCAACATTTTCATCGCTTGTTCACGGTTTTTAATCTGAGAACGCTCGGACTGACACGTTACGACCGTGTTTGTTGGCAAGTGGGTAATACGAACGGCGGAGTCTGTCGTGTTGACGTGCTGCCCACCGGCACCACTGGAACGATACGTATCGATTTTTAAGTCTTCTGTCCGGATATCGATTTCGATTTCATCATTGAATTCCGGCATCACTTCACACGATACGAACGAAGTGTGACGACGGCCGGATGAATCAAATGGGGAGATCCTTACAAGACGATGCACGCCTTTTTCAGCTTTCAAATAGCCATAAGCATTGTGACCTTTGATTAACAGTGTCACACTCTTCACACCGGCTTCATCGCCTGGTAAGTAGTCCATCGTCTGTACAGAAAAACCTTTTTTCTCTGCCCAGCGGGTATACATACGAAGAAGCATGCTCGCCCAGTCCTGGGACTCTGTACCACCCGCACCAGGGTGCAGTTCAAGGATAGCGTTATTTTTGTCATAAGGCTCGCTCAACAAAATGTTCAACTCAAATTGGTCCAAGTCCTTCTTCAGCTGTTGAACATCCTGAACGAGATCCTCACGTAATTCCTCATCGTCTTCTTCTTTCACAAGTTCATAGGAAACTTCAAGGTTATCATGGGTTTCTTCATGTTCCTCAAGAGTATGAACAAGCCCTTTTAGCCCATTAACCTCGTCAATAACCTTTTGCGCGGTATTCTGGTCATCCCAGAAGCCTGGTTCAGTCATTTGTTCTTCGAGTTCTGCGATACGGGTTTTCCTTTGATCGACGTCAAAGAGACCCCCTGAAGTCCGCTAATCGCTTAGCTGTATTATCCAATGCATGACGAATTTCTGCCATATCCATAGTGATCACTCCTCTATCATTCTTAACACAAGGGAAGACACCCTCTAAAAAAGAGAGTGTCCCCACATCTTATTTCCCGTGGCAATTTTTATATTTCTTCCCGCTTCCGCAAGGACATGGATCGTTACGACCAACGCTATCCTTTTTCACGAAAGGGGTTTTCTTCTTCGGTTCTTTATTCTCGCTACCGCCTGACACGGCTTTGGCTCCCTGAGCAACTTCCTCACGCTGCAGGTTGTTGCGGATTTGGGCCTTCATAACATAGCGGGAGACCTCTTCATCAATATTAGCAACCATCTGTTCAAACATACGGAAGCCTTCAAAATTATATTCACGAAGCGGATCGTTCTGACCATAAGCGCGCAAGTGAATACCCTGACGCAGTTGGTCCATCTGATCAATATGGTCCATCCACTTCTGATCGACCGTACGCAGCAAAATCACTTTTTCGAACTCGCGCATCTGTTCTGGAGAAAGCTCTTCCTCTTTTTCATCATACCGCTGCTTCACTTTTTCAAGGATTAGCTCCTCCATTTCCTGAGGATCCTTTCCTTTCAAGTCGGCAGTAGTTACATCGCCTTCTGGCAGCAAGTTCGCCCGCAAGTATTCTACAAGGCTCTCAAGTTCCCAGTTTTCCTCTTCCTCATCACTCGTATGAGTGGCGACCGTTTGTGATACGGTACGTTCGATCATCTGTTCAATGATTTCACGTAAGTTCTCAGATGTCAGTACTTCATAACGCTGCGTATAAATGACCTCACGCTGCTGACGCAGGACGTCGTCGTAAGAAAGGATCGTCTTACGCGCATCGAAGTTGTTTCCTTCCACACGTTTTTGGGCTGATTCCACAGCACGGGAAATCATTTTACTTTCAATCGGCTGAGAGTCATCCATCCCGAGACGGTCCATCATGCTGCGGATGTTATCTGACGCAAAACGGCGCATCAGTTCATCATCTGTCGCCAAATAAAACTGAGACATACCTGGGTCCCCTTGACGACCAGCACGACCACGAAGCTGGTTATCGATCCGACGGGATTCATGACGCTCTGTTCCGATAACTGCCAGGCCGCCAACTTCTCGGACCCCATCACCAAGTTTAATGTCTGTTCCACGACCGGCCATGTTTGTTGCGATCGTCACCGCGCCTTTTTGGCCAGCATTTTCAATGATTTCTGCTTCACGGAAATGATTCTTCGCGTTGAGTACATTATGTGGAACACCGGCTTTAGTCAAGTAACGGGAAATAATTTCAGATGTTTCAACCGCCACTGTACCGACAAGGACCGGCTGGCCTTTTTCGTGACGTTCCTTAATATCTTCGACAACAGCCCTGAATTTACCATCCATCGTCTTGTAGACAAGGTCTGGCTTATCATCACGGACAATGTCACGGTTCGTCGGGATGACAATCACGCGCATGTTATAGATATTAAGGAATTCCTCTTCCTCTGTCTTCGCTGTACCAGTCATCCCGGAAAGCTTATCATACATACGGAAAAGGTTCTGGAATGTAATAGAAGCAAGTGTCTGACTCTCATTTTGAATCTCAAGCCCCTCTTTTGCCTCAATCGCCTGGTGTAAGCCATCACTATAACGACGGCCTTTCATCAAACGACCTGTAAACTGGTCAACGATCACAACTTCTCCGTCTTCCACAACATAGTCCGTATCCTTCTGCATTGATGTGTGCGCTTTAAGCGCCTGGTTAATGTGGTGAATCAAGGATACATTAGAAAGATCGAATAAGTTCTCAATTTTGAAAAAGCGTTCCGCTTTGTTAATGCCTTCTTCAGTCAACTGGACATTTTTAGTTTTTTCGTCATACGTATAATCCTCTTCATTCGCAAGCAGGCGGACGAAAGAGTTGGCACCTCGATAGAGATCAGGTGATTTTGATGCAGACCCACTGATGATCAATGGGGTACGTGCTTCATCTATTAAAATCGAGTCGACCTCATCAATGATTGCAAAGTGAAGTGGACGCTGTACCATTTGTTCTTTATAAAGCACCATGTTGTCACGCAGGTAATCGAATCCAAATTCGTTGTTCGTCCCATACGTGATGTCTGCTTCATACGCTTCCCGTTTTTCATCTTTGGACATTCCATTGGAGTTCAAGCCAACCGTCAGTCCTAAGAATTGAAAGAGTTCGCCCATCTCCGTGGCGTCACGACTCGCCAAATAGTCGTTGACTGTGATGATGTGAACTCCTTTTCCCGTTATTGCATTTAAATAGGCAGGCATTGTGGAGGCAAGGGTTTTCCCTTCACCTGTTTTCATCTCGGCAATATTCCCTTCATGCAGGGCGATCGCGCCAAGAAGCTGCACTTTGAACGGACGCATCTCAAGAACACGTTTAGAACCTTCACGGACGACCGCGAACGCTTCTACTAGCATATCATCTAATTTTTCGCCATTTTGATAGCGTTCTTTAAATTCTTCTGTCTTATTTTTTAATTCATCATCAGATAATTTCTCGATTTGCGATTCCATCGCTTCGATTTCATCTGCGATTTTTTCTAATCGCTTTAATTGACGTGTATTACCATCGCCAAAAATCTTCTTTAAAGTACCAAGCATTGCAACCGCTCCTCTATTGATTTCCGATCTTCGGTTGAATAGTGTAATCCATTTATTATCATAACACTAAGAGAAGCAGACTGACAATAAAGCGCATAGGGCTGAGGGCCCCGTGCAGGAATTTATTTAGAGGGAATAAAAAGAGAGGAGCGTTCACGGATCACCTGATGCTCCACACCAGGCTGCCGCTGGTCAAGTTCCATCAGCCGCCGGTTAGTGGAACCGATAATATCAACAAGCTGAGCAATCGTTTCTTCCTGCTGTTTTAATCGCTCAATTATGTATGGGCATTCTTTACATTTCATAGATCCACCTCCTGATACATTCTTTATACTCCAAAACTCTGCCGTAAGCCAATGAAGAAAAACGCTTTTTGGATAGCTGGAATGGTGGAAAATTTGTTTTTTTGTAAAGGAAACATGAAAAACAGAGGCACCATTAGGGCAGAACATTGATTTTAAATCTTTTCCATTGCAAAAACACCCCTGCCAAAGCAGGGGTGTTCATCTATCAACCTATTAAGTTTCGATCAAACCGTAACGGCCGTCACGACGTTTATAAACAATGTTCGTTTCATCCGTATTTGCATTTGTAAAGACGAAAAAGTTGTGGCCAAGCATATCCATTTGCAATGCTGCTTCTTCACTATCCATCGGTTTCAAGTCAAAACGCTTCGTTTTTACGATTTCCACATCAAATTCATCATCGATTGTTTGTGTTTGTTGTTGCTGCGCCTCGCGTTCAAGCTCGGCAAAGACGTATTTCGGAGCACCCTCTTGGCGGAACTTACGATTCACTTTCGTTTTATGCTTGCGAATTTGTCGTTCCAATTTATCTACCACAAGGTCGATGGCAGCGTATAAATCTGTATGGTGTTCTTCAGCACGAAGAAGTAGATTTTTCATCGGGATTGTGACCTCGATCGTCTGCTCATCATTATAGACACTTAAATTAACGTGTACCTCAGAAGACGGGGGAGTATCAAAGTAGCGTTCAAGCTTGCTCACCTTTTTCTCCACATATTCTTTAATAGAATCCGTCACTTCCAAGTTTTCACCACGAATATTGTATTGTAGCATTAGAAGTGTCCTCCTTTCATCCTTATGTGATATATATTCTACCATACCCCCGCCCATTCCTGCATAAACTTTCGAAATATTTCGTCTAATTCGCGTCGGTAATTGTTGGGAAGTGATGAATTATTGGGATGAGAAGGGATATGGAGGGAAGATTATGATAGGTTTATGTCGATATTAGAGCCGATTGGGACAGATCATCGAAGGAGATGACAAATTTTACTGAGTGCTTTTCATCGTGAAAAAATGCCCATTTTCAGGCTAATGATCTCTTGATTGGACAGAACACCTCTATTTTCGGCAGGATTCCACTTTTGGATTCCGAATTAGTCGTAGAGTATTCTGCGTATCGATTCACCCTCGACCAGTTCAAAACTATTAAGCAAACTATAACTTCCTTCTACCAAATCGAAAAAAAGACTATCAATGAACCAATCCCTTCGGACATAAATAAGTAGAATCGAGCCATATGGAAGACGTTCTATCGAAGAAAGCGGACCTTGGTCCAACCCCACCATCCTCTGTCCCGTCCAGAAGTTTTTCTAACCAAACTCAAAAAAACGCCTACCTCATGTAGACGCTTTTCCTTTAATGAGCAATGTACGGTTTTACGAACGCCTGCATACGTGTCCGCCATTCTTCATATGAAGGGACCACCTTTTCAACCAACAGCTGACGTTTTTCTTCATTTGTTCCAAGCTTAAACCAGTCTTGAAGCAATTGAATCACTTGATGAAAATCAAGGATGAGCGGTTGAAGTTCCTCAAATAACACTGTCATCTGATCATGACTGCGGCTCACTTGTTCCAACCCTAGAAGTACATCCTGGAAAGCCCGCTGTATCTGAGGAGGATCCTCTTCCGTAATGTTGTTCTCCAAGTATTCCAGGCCATCACTAAGGGTACCTAACAACTGATCATACTGCTCTAACATAGTGTGCTGTTCTACTGTAAGTTCTGCCAAAAAATCACCTCCCCTATTTTTTATGGTCTACATAGATGCCGTCGTAACTAGAAACACTCTGATAAGGATTTACATAGCGCTGTTTACTGGATTTCTGTTTTTTGTTATTGCGCATGTCCCGTTTTAACCTATCAAAAAGAAGTTCAAGCTTTTGGTTTATTTTCAAATCCCGCTGCTTAACTTCTTTTACGAGCGTCTCTTCTTCTTTAGAAGGGGTTTTTAACTTCGGCAGGAGGTTTGCACGGGTTTCCAACAATTTGTCAATATTTTCAATGACACTGGCTCGATTATGATCGGACACCGATTGATGAACCACTTCGTCAAGTGCTGCGGTTATCCTTAAAAATTCCTGCCACGCCCCCATCAGGCGTTGCCACCTTGACCATATTGAGCTTTCCGTGCTTCCAAGATCACTTGTTTCCAGGTATTACGAAACTCTTCCACTAGTCCCAGAACCTCATCCAAAATTTCGTTGTCGTTCTTCGTATTGGCCTCCATCAAACGGCGATTCATATAATCATATAATGGCATAATTTCCTGTGTTAAGGAATATTGCTGATCCATTGTCACCATTAGCTCCTGAATGATCTTCTGCGCTTTTTGGATATGGGTATTCTTTTTCTCAATCTCATTATTCTCCATCGCTTTTCCGGCCACCTTGATGAACTTGATACACCCATTATAAAGCATTAAGGTCAACTCGCCAGGTGACGCTGTCTCTACTGAGTTATTTTGATAGGCTTGGATGGACATCTATCCTGCACTCCTTTTTACTATTACATTCCTCCGCCGAAGTTTTGCATCAAATAAGCGGATTGTGAGTTCATTTTTTGTATCGCTTTTTCCATAGCACCGAATTCACGCCAGTAGCGATTTTCAATAGCTGTCAAACGATCTTGAAAGGAACTCATGTCATCATTAATACTTTTAATTTGTCGGCCCAACATGAAGTTATTATCTAAACTGGTCGGCTTTCCTGCTTTCCGTTCGATAAACTTAGTCGCTTCTTCTATTGATGTTTCCAGACGGCGAGCTATACCTGGATTAGTGTCCGTGCCAGAAAAAAGCTTGGCCACAGAATCAGGGCTATCCCTCAATGCTGAACGCAGTTGATCTTCATCCACTTCCAACTTTCCGCCTTCACGATAATTGGATGTGGTTGTAATGCCGATTTGGGAGGCCATACTATATTCCCCATCTGTCTCCACAGGTGCATACCAATTTTGACGCATGCTGCTCAATACACCACTAACAACTGAATCCCCTTTAAGCATTCCGCTTTTAGACTTTTCTTCCCAAAGCTCGATTTCTTCCTTTTCCATTTCCTTTTTCTGTTCAGCAGTCAAAGGTGAGAAGTCACGGTAGCGTTTCTCTTCCGTTTTCCCATTCAAATCGTCGATGATTTCATTGTATTTTTCAACAAAGTTCATCACTTTTTCGAAGGAATCATCCACATTGTTAGAAACGCTGACAGTAGAAGTACCGACTTTATTGAACGTGAAATTCATACCATTCAGTGAATAGTCATTTGTATGGGAAGTCATCTCGAATGAATTGTTATAAGTGAAACGGGCGTCAGTCCCACCCCTTTCATTCAATTCCCACCCAGTTCCGTTATTCTTACCATTTTTGATATCGAGTGTATCAGCTAAGAAAGAGGCTGACGTGCCATTGAAACCGATCTCCGCTCCGAGAAAATTACTCTCATCTGTATTAAAATCACCTGTTTCCGTACGCTCGAGCATCACTTTATCTGCCCCTTTATCATAGAAAGCACGGACTCCTAACTCAGAGTCACTAATCTCATCCAGAATATCATGAAGAGATTTTTCACCAGTCACATTGAAAGAGACTGTTGTTTCTTCTCCTCCTTCACCATAGGTCGTGATGGAAAAAGTATCATCAAGACTAATTCCATTGATAAGATTACCTTGCTGATTCTCTAATGTATCATCTGGATCGAACTCACCATTGCTAATGCCATTTTCACTGTAATTGTAAGCAGCCTCAGCTAGTTCTAACACTTCCATCTTGTAACTACCTTCCTCTGCATTAGACACGGCTGTCGCAGATACGGCTGAATCAGAAGAGCGCACTTCTTTGGAGTTATAAGAACGATTTAGTTTCATGTCAAAAGTCATCGTATCCAATTCTGAAAGTTTTTTATTCACATCACGATAAGCATCTCTTTTATATGTAAGCCATTCACGCTCCTGCTCCATTTTATTAAGCGGCTGCTTTTCTGCATTCATCAAATCCTTAATAATTTGGTCTGTATTTATACCAGAAGCGAGCCCACCGATCCTCATATCACTCACTATATCACCCACTTATATTTTTTCATCAACAATATATCTAAGTCTCTCGACAATCGATGCCCACATATCTAGCAATCTTCTTCGGAGGAGTCTCCCTACGCTACTTCCTCTTTCTCATTGTTTACAACCGTTACAGAGTACTTTTCAATGTTTCATTCTTCTGGCCAGTTAACGAACATGAAGTTATAAAACATTCCTCTTGAGAAGTTGCGATTCGGTTATTCGATTTCCTACCTATACCTTCAACAACTCCTTATCTGTATGTAGTTTTCTTTTATATCGGTTAAATGGGATAATTATTAAACCAAACAAATTACATATCTTATTATTTATAATGAGCGACCTCTAATTCTGGTAAGTTCTATAAATCCTCATCCCTAACTTTATTGCCTGGATTAAGTTAGAAAAAACTCTAAAAGGCACAGCTATCAAATAATTCGCAACGTTATATCTAGATATAGAAAAAGACCCTCAAATTTGAGGGCCTTTGTAACTTTATTAACGTAAAAGTTGAAGTACTCCTTGTGGCTGTTGATTCGCTTTTGCAAGCATTGCTTGAGAAGCTTGAGAAAGAATACTTTGTTTCATTTGGTTCATCATTTCCTTCGCCATATCCACGTCACGGATACGAGATTCTGCAGCAGTAAGGTTTTCAGATGATGTACCAAGGTTGTTAATTGTGTGTTCTAAACGATTTTGATATGCACCCATTTTAGAACGTTCAGCAGATACGGATTCTATCGCATCGTTAATTTTTGTTACAGCTTCATCCGATGCTTCTTGATTAGAAATATCAATGCCGCCAACTGCAACTGAAGCACCATCTCCAAGAACCGTAGCAGTAGTAGCAAGAACCTCTTCACTATCAGAGTTTTTAAATGAAATTCCATCATCAGATGTACCTACAACATTTCCATTTGAATCAGACAATTCAAAACCATCAGTTGTATTACCAGATACATTATAATTCCCAGCTTCTAGACCTTTATTCTCTAAAGAAGTAATTGTAGTTGCAGTGGAGCTATCAGATTTCACTGTTCCAGACGTAACAGGAGCATCAAAAGATACAACAGTAGTATCGTCAGTTGGATCTATAAAAGTTTTCCCTCCATCACTAGATTTAGCTACTACTTCACCATCTGTGTCTACTAACTCGTAACCATCTGTATCATTCCCTTGAACATTGAATGTTCCTGAAGATAAGCTATTAGTACCATTATCCGTAATTTCAACCTGTGCATCTCCTGCCATTCCAAGTTTAAAGCCACGCATATCATTAACTTCAAGAGAAAGGTTTTGCCCTTCGTTGGCACCAATTTGGAAGGTACCTTCAAAAGAACCATCTAAAAGGTTTTGCGTGTTGAATTCTGTATTATCACCAATACGAGAAAGTTCTTGGGATAATTGGTCAACTTCTTTTTGAAGTTCTGCACGGTCTGTATCAGTATTCGTATCATTCGAGGATTGTACTGCTAGTTCACGCATACGTTGAAGAATATCGTGTGTCTCATTCAAAGCCCCTTCAGCCGTTTGAATCATAGAAATACCATCCTGAGCATTTGTTTGTGCTTGCTCAAGTCCACGAATCTGACCACGCATTTTCTCAGAAATCGCAAGACCTGCCGCGTCATCCGAAGCATTGTTAATACGGAGTCCTGAAGAAAGTTTTTCCATTGTATTCTGGTTCGCTTGGTTCGCTTGACCTAGTTGACGGTGCGTGTTAAGTGCTGCAATATTGTGATTAATTCTCATTTAAAAATTCCTCCTTGAATCAGTGACCCCACATCCTTGTGGAATCCTCTAATGACAAAACAAAGCCGGCCGACTTATGTAATGTTTTACATTACTTATATCGACCGACTTCCCAATGTTTTTAACCTTTTTATGTATTTTTTAATAGGTGAAGCAATTCCTCGTTCACTTGTGCCGCTTCCGCATTTTCTTTTTCTATCGCTACATACACTTCCTGCCTGTGAATTCCCACATTTTTCGGTGCTTCAATTCCGAGTTTCACTTGTCCACCTTCTACCCCTACAACAGTTATGGTGATGTCATCTCCTACTCTTACGGTCTCTCCTTCTTTTCGGTTAAGAACGAGCATAAGATTCACCGCCTTTCACAGGCTGGATGAGTGGATGCTTTGTTTGATAGTCTGGGTGATTTAAAATCAACTGATTCGCTATACCTTGAGCCGTATTCAAAACAATCGGACCCTGCAGGTTCAAAGTAGAATCCTCAAAAGGATCTCTTAATGTTACGACATTATAAACGGCTATATCTTCTGGATGCTCAAATTTCAAGTCTTCTTCATCAATGTCAAACTCATAATCTTTATAAAAAAGATAAGGGTTCGTGACGATGAGTGAAAGACCTGCTTCCTCAACAGACTGTAACGCATAATATGTACCTAATTTATCTACAGGCAAGAGAACAAAAGAATGATAGCTCTCAAACCCCGGGAGTCCGGTCGGAAAATCAATACAATCCTTCTCTTCTACTTCCATTTCCCCAAAATATTTCGTTTCAATCTTCATGATTACACCTTCCAATCAATCTTCAAATCTGGCATTAGTTCCATTTTCAAATCAACGTTCCCCGGTCGGTAGTGATGTTCAGGAGCGTGTTTCTTCGTATCGATCACCGGTTCATGGGGTTGAATATCAATTTGCGTATCCCCGGGCTGGTATTGGATATCGACGAGATCACGGGTAGGTCTTCCGCCTGATTGATAGGTAAAGCCAAACCCTCCATTACGCTCCGCTTGCGCAGCTATCGGGTTCCCCCCATTTTCAATCCGCATCAGTTCATCTCCTTCACGGGAAACGCGGGCAAGCCCCTCCATCCATTTATTCTTCGCTATCCCGACAAGCTCTTCTGTTCGAACAATCGCATTTTTTAAATCGAGGTTGTGCCAGGCTTTCGTCTGATCGATTGTAAGCTTTCCCTTGTTTTGTTGGATGTTTATTTTCGCTTTCGGCTGTTGAATCGACTGCTCAGCTTTATACTGTTTAATTATTTGTTCGGGTTTTTGAATCGTTATCCCAATTTTCCCTGGCGTTAACTGAACCTGAAGCTTTGGTATGCTCACTTTTCACCGCTCCCTTTATGGTCAGGTTATGCTCGCTGATGATCTGCTTTTGAAAGAGTGCCTCACCCATTTCCCCGGACATTCTCAGTAACGGAAGTCCATATAGAGTAAAGGGATGTAAGCCACAGCAAAGGCTACGTATCAAAAGAAGTCTCAATAAAAAAACTGCCTCATTACGAGACAGCCCTTACCTCAAGAAATCCATCAGGGTCGGCTGAATAATCCGGGCACCGACGCCCATGGCCGCTCTGTGGACACTTTCCTGTGTTTTTAAATTTGTGATCACTTTTTCAATATCCGCATCTTCGTTATCCGACATCATTTTCGTTGCACTCACCTTTTGAGTTTCCAGACGATCCTCTATCAACTCTACACGGTTCATTCGTGCGCCAAGGTCTGCCCGTTCATTGACGATATTCCCGATGTGATCATCGAATTTTCCAAGATAATCACCAAGCTTACCTTTAGAAGCATCCCCTTCCAAAGCTTGGGCGAATGCTTCTAAATCTTTGAACAGGTCCTGATTGAACACGCGGCCTGGTAAAACGTTCGCCTGCAATTTCACTCCTGAAGATACTTCGATCCGGACTTCATCCGCCTCTGTGGCTGGTCCAAGGTCTGTCTCCTCTAACGCAAGGATATCTTCAAATGGAGGATTTGTCGTATCACCGCCATTGAATAGGTGCTTGTCGTTCACTTTCGTGTTGGCGATGGTTCCGATATGTTCTTTCAACTGTCGAATTTCTTTCGCGACGTTCTCCCGCTGTCCTTCATCATACGTATCATTACTCGCTTGTACCGTTAGTTCGCGGACACGCTGCATAGCCTGAGTGGCTTTATCGAGAGCGGCGTCACTGTTGTCCATCCAGTTGTGAACTTCTCCGATATTGCGCTGGAACTGCTCCACTTCTGTTACTTGCTGACGATAATTGATTCCCTTCATCGCTACGACTGGGTCTTGGGAAGGTCTGGTGATCTTTTTTCCTGTTGACAGTTGATCCTGGTATTTCCCCATTTCCGCATAACTATTGCTCAAATTGCGGAGCATATGATTGGATAACATCGATTGTGTCACTCGCATTACTCTCTCTACCTACCTTCCCACTCGGCCCATTTGATTAATGATTTTATCAAGCATTTCATCCACGGCCGTTATATTCCGCGCCGCTGCATTATACGCATGCTGGTATTTGATCATGTTCGCCATTTCTTCATCCAGAGAGACCGAACTGACAGATTGGCGCTGTTCGTCAACAGAACCTTTAAGTGTTCCGGCATTCCTGGACATTCGTTCGGCTTCCTGTGTTTCTACAGCCATTGTTCCGATCATCGATTCATAGAAGCTGGTTAACGATGTTTGTTCGCCGAAATAGTCTCCATTGGAATTGTTTTGTACTTCTGATAACTTCTGTGCGTTTTCACCATTTCCCACCTGGTCCAATACGGCTGCGGCAATGTTATCTCCATCTGTCTTAATATCATCAGATAGTTTAAGAGAACCTGCTAGACCAACTACGACTTCCCCTCTCTCCATATCATTTGTACCGAGATCAAAAAAGTTAGGAACACCATCCCTTTTTCCACTGATCGTATTCAATGATTCCCCTTGTTTGTGGACCTCGTTAAAAGATGTCGCAAAGCCTGTAGCCATCCGATCAAGGTCCAAAAGCATCTGCTGGTAGGTCCCTTTTTGTTCGTCCCCCTCCACATAACCTCCTGATTCGATTAGGCCCTTCAATTTTCCTTGAGAAGAAAATTCTTCGATCGAATAAGAGGCATCCTCCCCGAGTTGGATGCTGTTTGCGAGCGGACCTTCCTTTTCATAATGGACACTCATTTTGTTTACCACATTGGCTGCCCCGTCCACAAGAAGAGCCACAGGTTCTAGAGGTTTCCCGTCCTTACCTACAATGGAAATCGACGCTTTCCCCATAGCCAATGCGTCTGCAGACGAAGGCGTGTCTTCATAGTTGACCTCCACCTGGATATGCTCTGACAATTGATCGATTAAACGGTCTCGTTCATCATACAAATCGTTAGGCACCATGCCGTGGGGCTCCACCTCTGCGATCTGTTGATTGAGCCGCTTCATTTGCCCGGCTAACGAATTAATCTCCTTTACCGTGACATTTGTCTCTCCTTTGATATCTTTCTGCTGGGTTTTCAATGTATGAGACAAATAATTAAAGGTTTCCGCCACCGCTTCTCCCCGCTGACGAACAACCGAACGGGCTCCCGAGTCTTCTGGATTTACAGACAAATCTTGAAGCGACTCCCAAAACCGGTCGATCGTTTTGGCAAGGCCATCATCCGAAGGCTCATTCATCACGGTTTCCAGACGCCCTAATGCATCTGCACGAGTATCGTAATACCCTGACTTACTGCTTTCTCCGCGGAATTGATGATCCAGATACTCTACACGCACGCGTTCAATAGATCCTGCTCGAACACCGCTTCCCACTTGTCCTGGGATTTGCGGACGATTTCTGGAAGCCGGAGGATATGGACCGGTCTGTTCAAAATTGACCCGCTGTCTCGTATAACCTTCCGTATTGGCATTCGATATGTTATGCCCTGTCGTATATAAAGCGGACTGCTGGGTAAAAAGACCGCGCTTGGCCACTTCCAGTCCATGAAAAGTAGATGACATCATTGTTCCTCCTCTGCATTAAGCTTTTGAATCGAAAACGGAACGCTTATTTGAATAACCTTGCTTCCTTCCATAATTCACAGACTGAATCGATGGCTGGAACAAATCAAGGGACATGTTGATGAACTTTAGTGAATGCTGGGTCAACTCGGTGTTCAGCTTTTCCTGCTGTTTCAAATCTGATAACACGAGAATCAACTTTTCATAGATGTTCATAAGGTTTTCTTTTTCTTTCCCCTCCAGCCTGTCAATCATTTCAGAGACCGTCCATTCTCTTGCTTTCAAGTCTCTCTCTTGAGCCCACTGGGTAACAGACTGGACTCTTTGTTTTTCGATTTTTTCGATCGCCTGAACGTGCTTCCGTTCTTGTGTCAACAATTGCTGAATCTCTGATAGGTCATTTGTCTTAAGCGTCTCTGTTTTTTTCTTAGATAAGAACAGAAGACTCTCGTGCAAGTGCTGAAGCTGTTTCATACGCTGGATGACCGGTTCAATCGTCATAATGATTCTCCTCTAGACTTTTACTTAGACCAAAAGTCGAGCATTTTCTTCGCTGCCGCTTTTGAATCAACCCTATAATTGCCTGTAACAACATCTTCCTTCACTTGTTCAATAAGTTTTGCCCTGGCGGATTCGCTTTTCCCGGATTGCTGCATTTGCTTAGCTGTCTCCGAAATCTCAACCTTATCCTCCGGTTGTTTTTTTAGTCCCGCTTCTGCCTGCTTATGGATTTGTTTCTGGTAGGGATTGAGATTCGATTGATTGGGTCCGTTGATTTTCATTGCCATCACCTCATTTTTTATGCCGTCTGTCTATTACCCATTATATCGGCAGTGAGGATTGAGATATAAATCATGCTTAAGATTCATTTCACCATGAATAATAAGTCCTTATTCCTTTCTCGCGCTCCCTTTCTTCTTTCCTAGATTCGATGGATTTCTTTCTCTCCTGAGCCTCCATCCCTTTTTGGATCGAATGTTTACACTCGGGACATAAGCGATTTTCCTTGATCGGTGAACCACATTTCTCACAACCGTACCTTATATTGGGGAAATGGGCAGGATGGAGCCGTTTTTGCTTCAAAAACTGGCGGACCTGCCATTCAGAAACGCCGGTCCTTTCCTCGATTTGTTCGACAGTTGCTGTACGATTTTGCTTTTTTCTTAAAAAAGTATAGACGGTCTGAAAATCCTGTTCCTCCTGTTTTAGGCAAGCCGTACAGACCGCACTGGAGCCTTTTACAAAAAGTCCCTTACATCGTGAACAGTTCGCTAATTCCTCCATAGGTTTCTTCCTCCATAATCTCTATTTATCTATTATATCGGCAGGATGAAGGGGACTCAAAAGTCCCAGAACAAATTCATCGAAAAATAGTGAATGAAGAAACCGATGAGCAGCCTTGTTTTTTTAACAAATCAGCCATGTGACGGACGGTCCTTCCCGTTGTATAAATATCGTCAATGATGACCACAGGTTCTGAAATAGAGAGTTGTAATGTAAAAGGATTCAACGCATGCATCCGATCCTTTTTGCCGCGTTTCGACTGTTTTTCACCATGGGTACGATCAAAGATCGCCAAAGGTTCTTCTTCTAATACCTTAATGATGGCGTCCGATTGATTAAACCCTCTTTCCATAAGGCGCTGTACGCTGAGAGGAACTTGGACCACTTTCCTTCCTTGGTATCCAGCGCTGAGCCACTTTTTTTGTATTTCTTCTTTAAAAGCTTCCACAAGTACGTAGTCCCCTCGGTATTTCCAGCGGGCGACGAGTTCTTTATTAAATTCATTGTACTTAAAAACGGATACATTCCTATCCAATAGACCCGGGTGACTTTCGAACCATTGAAGACAATCCTTACACGTGAGTTCCTGGTCGGGCCGGTGGCAGGACGGGCAGCAGGGGGAGTAAATCGGTTCCAACAGGTGGGAGCAATGGTTGCAAATCTTTTTTCTCTCTGGTGGTTTTAAAAAGGTCTGCCAAGTGACATCCCGGATGACTTCCTGCTGACAAATGATACACCTCACAACTTTCTTCCCAGCCTGTTCATATATTGAATGGATGATATAGCATCGAGCATCTCATCTGTTTTCCCGATATGATAGAAAACGACTTCTCCTGTTGGGTCATCCGGACTCCGGCCGGCTCTTCCGGCAATTTGGACAAGCGCAGCTTCATCAAAAACAACATGTCCCGCATCAATGACGAAAACATCAACAGACGGAAAGGTAACCCCCCGTTCCAATATCGTTGTTGTGACGAGCACCCGATATTCTTTATTGCGGAAGGCAGCAATCTTCTCCGCACGTTGAGAGTCCTCTGCATGAACCGCCTGTACTTCATAGTTGAGCTTTTTAAGAGATGCCGCTATTTCTTCAGCCCGCTTGATGGAAGGGAGAAATAGGAGCAGTTGTCTTGGTGTAGATTGTTGTGTAGATATGTGGTGAAGGAGCTTTGGAGGCAGCTGGTTATTCTTCAAGCAGCGGTGGAGCGTAGGCGCAAGCTTCAGTTTCGGCACAGGGAGGGGGTGACCATGGAAACGTTTCGGGATAAATACAGCTGGCAGATCCTTTGACCGTACTCGCTTCTTTTGTTTTTTCCTTGGTGTTGCTGTGAGATAAATAATCGCAGATACAGGCTTCGCAGCCCTTTCACTGGCATAGTGGAGCGAAGGGTCGTTGTGAAAAAGAAAAGCATCCACTTCATCAATGATCATCACATCAAACGCACGGGCAAAACGAAGCAGCTGATGAGTTGTAGCTATGATAAAGGAGGCATTCCCATCCTTTTCTGGACTATCTCCATAAAGTGCCTGAATGTTCACGTCTGGAAATGATTTTTGAAATCGAGGCAGTAACTCTCGGACCACGTCTGTTCTTGGCGTAGCGAGGCAGACGCGTTTCCCTTTGTGCAGTGCCGCAGTGATCGCCGGAAAAAGGATTTCTGTCTTGCCGGCGCCACATACAGCCCAGATCAATTTTTCTCCATGACCCGTCTTAACAAGACCGGTCAGTTCATCGGCTGCTTTTTGCTGATGGACGGTCAGGTCACCAGACCAGCTGCAAGGGGATTCATAAGCAGGCCATTGAACCGACGAACTTCCGTACAAAAAAGGTTCACACGCCATAACTCTCCCCATTTGAATGCAGGCACGACAATAGAGGCATTCCTTTTGACAGGAAGCGTGAGGCATTTTTGCAAATAGATAGGTTTTTGTGTTACCACACCGACGACAGCGATGTCCCCAGGCGAAGGATTCCATACTTTCTATTTTAGTTAAAATAGATTGTTGCAGAAGCTGTTCGATTTGTTGGTTACTGAAAGGAATTTCCTGAGGCAGCAGGAGCTTTCCGGCAATAGCCGGATGATTGTGTGGAGGATTTTGTTGAGGGACCCAGGAGAAATCATTGTGAAGATAATTTTTGAAGATTTTGATCATGATCACACCATCCTAGATAAGAGTAGAGCCTGCTTGAGTCTCACAAACAGGCTCTATCTCGTCAGGATTGACGATACCATCCAAGACCCATAGCTCCTTCACCTAGGTGCGTACCGATGACTGGACCGAAATAGCTGAGAACGACTTCTACATTGCTATGTTTTTGCTCCAATTCTTTTTTGAGTTCTTCCGCTTCTTCCAGACGATTAGCGTGGATGAGACAGGCTTTATAAGTTCCATCTTCTTCCACTTCCTCCTCAAGCAGGGAGAGGATTTTCTTGATGGCTTTTTTTCTGGTCCGGATCTTTTCGAAGGGGACAATTTTCGTGTCCACGAAATGAAGCACTGGCTTCACTTGTAAAAGGCTTCCGACAAAAGCCTGGGCTCCATTCAAGCGACCGCCTCTTTGCAGGTGGCTGAGGTCATCGACCATGAAATATGCGTTCATCGATTGTTTCATTTCGTTTAGTCGGCTGATGATTTCATCAGGTGTGGCTCCGTTTTTGGCAAGCTCCGCCGCTTCAAGGGCGTAGAACCCCTGCATATGACAGCTGATTTCAGAATCAAAAACACGGACATCGATTTCCTCGACCATTTCACCTGCTGTAACCATTGCCTGATACGTCCCGCTTATTCCACTGGATAAATGAATCGATACGACCGAATCATACTCCCGCGCCAATTCTTCAAGTTTTTCTGTCATGATACCGATCGAAGGCTGTGAAGTTTTAGGAAGTTCCCTGCCCTCTTTCACCATATCGTAAAAATCATCCGCACTTATATCGACTTCTTCCTGGTAGGATTCATGACCAAAAATGACATTCAACGGAACCATATGTATATGGTTGGCTCTTCGTACATCTCTTGGAAGGTAAGCCGTGCTATCGGTGATTACCGCTGTTTTCATCGACCCAACTCCTTATCTCTTTTGACTTTATGTGGATATATGTACACTCTCATCTCTATTATTCTCTCACCTTCTATTTTACATGAACCCTCCTTACAATGCACCAACAAACTCTAAAAATCAAACGGGCATTTGGAAGAAAGTGGGGGACCAGGTCATCCACCTCAATAACTCGTCTATGCCCGCTTAGGACAAAAAAAGACTGCTTCTCAGGTATCCGTTGATACCTGGGAAAGCAGCCTCTACTAATTTATTTAAATGACTTCGACCCAGCCATTCTTGATAGCTGTAACAACAGCCTGTGTACGGTCGTTGACATTCATTTTTTGGAGGATATTACTCACATGGTTCTTTACCGTTTTTTCACTAATATACAATGCTTCCGCTACACCTCGGTTGCTGTTCCCGTCCGCCAACAGTTGCAGCACTTCACATTCACGGCGTGTAAGCAGATGCAGTGGTTTCCGATATTCAATCGTACGATAAGCACTGCTTCCATTGCTATCAGCAAGGCGGCGATATTCTGCCACCAGGTTGTGTGTCACTTTCGGATGCAGGTAAGATCCTCCTGCACCTACAACTTTAATCGCATCGATTAAGGCATCAGAATCCATCTCTTTAAGAAGGTAGCCCTGTGCTCCCGTTTTCAATGCATGAGTGACATAATTTTCATCATCGTGAATCGATAGAATAATCACTTTCATTTCCGGATAACGTTTCGTGATTTCAGCTGTCGCCTCTACTCCGTTCATGCTCGGCATATTGATATCCATCAGAACAACATCCGGCATATGCTCTTCGATAAGATGAATCGCTGCATCACCGTCGTCCCCTTCGGCTACAACTTCAAAACTGGATTCAAAATCCAAAATTCTTTTTACGCCTTCACGGAATAATTTATGATCATCAACTAGGACTATTCTGGTCGTCATGGTCATTTCCTCCTGTTTCTCATACATAGAATGGGTTTTTTTAATCCCCTAACCTATTCTTTCTCTCTCTATTCGCTGTTTTTATCTGTTTTTTTGAGAAATATGAATCTACCCTAATCCTATCCTGTATTATAAACGATTCACGTCCATTTACATAGTTATTCGACAAAATATCAATTTATTGGCAAATGAATCGTGACAATCGTCCCTTCTCCTAGGCTTGAATCAATGTTAAGTTCGCCCTCTAACATGTCGACTCGCTCTCTCATTCCGACTAAGCCAAAGGATTTCTCTTTCTTTTTGGATGTGTCGAAGCCTTTGCCGTCATCTTTGACGATGATTGTAGCTGCAGCTGGCTTCATTTCAACTTTCACTTTAATTTCAGTTGGCTTTGCATGCTTAACCGAGTTCTGAACGGCCTCCTGAACAAGACGGAACAATGCAACTTCATATTTCGTCTCAAGACGCCGCTCTTTACCGAAGGAAGCAAAAGAGATGGTGATCGCTTTGTTGTAATCTTCTATGGTCGCTAAGTACTTCTTTAATGTAGGAACAAGTCCAAGGTCATCAAGCGCCATGGGCCGTAAATCATAAATGATTCTTCTCACTTCATACAAAGCTGACCTTACAAGCGCGCGTACACTTTTGACTTCCTGCATAGCCTCTTCGACACCCCGCTCACGGTAAGTCCGGTCCACGAGGTCCGATCGAAGCATGACGTTCGCAAGCATCTGAGCGGGGCCATCGTGGATTTCCCTCGATAAACGACGCCGCTCTTCTTCCTGAGCTTCGATGATTTGTAACCCGAATTCCTGTTTTTCCTTGGCATCCTCCAGCGCGTCACTCACATGCTTGAAGTCCTCAGTCAAGTAATTCAGGACAACAGAAATTTTCCCACCAAGGGCTTCAGCCCGACCGATGGTTTCTTCTAAATTCCGTAATCGGATCTCCAAATCATCCCTTCGCTCACGCAACTGCTTTTCTTTTTCGCGTTTCATAGATAAATCCATCTGCAATTCATGTGTTTTTTCATACACTTTGCGGATTTCATCTTCAGAATACTTCTGGAACTGTTTGCTGACTTCTGATAAGCGCATCCTTGAAAAACGGACTTTCTGGTCAAGCTTGTCCCCCTCATCAATAAGAGAAAGAACCTGCTTTTTCGTTTCTGTCAGTTCTTTGTTCAGCTTTTCAAATTCATTCCGGGATTCTTCACCAATTTGAAAAATTTCATCTTTGCTGTTGGTGACTGTCTCAACCATTTCATTAATGATTTGGTCAAGGGCAATATCCCCAGTCTTTTGTACACTCATCATTAGTCCCTCCATCAATATTCACATAATCATTCGTAAGTCCCATGTCCATTTGTGGGGGTGATTTATAGTGAAAATGCATTTTTATGTAGAATCATGAACAGGTTTCATTCGTTTGCCGTTTTATTAGCCCCTCGATATAATGAAGCTTTAGGAGGTTGTGAGATAATGTTAGAAAGCTATTATACCGTAAAACCAGAAGGATCAGAAGAAGTGACCATACAAAAATCCCGCTTCATCGGTTACGTCAAACGTTGTGAAACAGAAGAAGAAGCGCAGGACTTCATCGCTCAAATAAAAAAGAAACACCATGACGCGACACATAATTGCTCCGCCTACATGATTGGGGAACAAGACCTTATTCAGAAAGCGAATGATGATGGAGAGCCAAGCGGTACCGCTGGCGTACCTATGCTTGAGGTCTTGAAAAAAAGAGGGCTGAAGGACACAGCCGTAGTCGTCACCAGATACTTCGGAGGAATCAAACTGGGAGCAGGCGGTCTCATCCGCGCCTATGGGTCAACGACATCAGCGGCTATTAATACGACAGGTGTGGTGAAAAGACAATTGATGCAGGAGATGAAGGTGAAAATAGACTATCACCTGCTCGGAAAAGTCGAAAATGAAGTAAGAAACTCAAAGTACACATTAGAGACCGTAAACTACTTGGATCATGTGGAATTAATAGTATATGTAGAAAGCGGCTTGGAAGATGAATTTGAAAAATGGATGACGGATTTAACCAGTGGTCAGGCCATGATTGAAAAAGGAGAAGCTTCCTACGTAGAATTTGACGTCGAACCCGAGTAAAGGGCTCATATCTGCATGAAGCACGGCAAAGCTGAACATATTCCTAATGGACAGTCACTATCATTATTCTAAATGCAGTTAAAACGGTTTCATTTATAGCCGGGGGTAAGGATACAAGTGATGAATGAAAAGCCCACCTAGACCTACAGAACCCATTTGCTGCAGAAGACCATCCCTTCCACCCAAGAGGAAAGGTGAACTCATGTAACTTCTAGCCCTTCCCGTATTTTTATTAGTAATAAAGATTAAACCAGTCCCCACACAAAAACGGCTCCCTTCCTAAGGGAGCCGTTCATTATTATTTCTGTTTTGGACCTTTGATCATGTTCAAGATCGGTTTGTAATTTTTGCCAATCAATCCAGTCATTTCTACAATCATTTCAATCATTAACAACACCATGGCGATCACAATAACCGCTCCGTACATGGTCGCCTGCGAAAAAATTACGGCTGCAAGGCTGAATAAAGAACTGACAGCATAGATCATAAGGACAGACTCAGGATGACTGTAACCCAAATTAAGCAGACAATGGTGCAAATGGGATTTATCCGGTGCTGACAATGGTTTACGGTGAATAACCCTTCTTACAATGGCAAACAAAGTATCAGATATAGGGACACCCAAGATGATAATAGGAATAATAAAGGAGAATAAGGTGACATTCTTAAAGCCAAGCAAGGCAAGCACACTGATCATAAATCCTAAAAATAAGGCCCCTGTATCTCCCATGAAGATTTTTGCTGGGTAAAAATTATAAACAAGAAATCCTAACGTACTTCCTAACATCATTAAACCGGCAAAGACTACAAAAACATTGCCCATTGTGATGGCCATCCCTGATATCGTCAATAAAGCGATCGCAGAGACACCAGCAGCAAGTCCATCCAGGCCGTCAATCAAATTAATAGCATTCGTAATTCCGACTATCCATAATATCGTAATCGGGATGCTTAAATAACCAAATTCGATTTGCCCGCCAAAAGGAAGGTTGATGAAGTCAACTTGAACTCCGCCAAAGACGACGACCAAAGTGGCAAGCAGCTGTCCACCAAGTTTTACTTTTGCTGACAACTCCATTAAGTCATCGAGCACCCCCGTAATAATAATGATCGTTGCCCCAATTAAAACTGGCCATGTATAGTCACTATTTGGAAAGAAAAATAAAATCCCCAATGCAAAACTAAGGTATATCGCCAATCCGCCTAATCGCGGCATCACATTTTTATGAACTTTACGATGGTTTGGTTGATCGGTGGCACCGATTTTTAATGCTATTTTCTTGACGAGCGGTGTGATCAAGATTGAAGCGATCAAGCAAAATAGCAAGGCCTTGTACTCCATAAAGACCCTCCTCAGGTTTATTATGTCCTCTCCCAAAAGTCATAAGCTGATATAAAATTTCCATATTTGTCTGTATAATTACGTTCTCTTTATTCCATATTAACCGTGAAAAATTATATCACATGAAAGCCATTTTGAATGTAACGATTTCATTACTTTTCTTTAGCCCATCCCTCTTTTTTGAAACATTCCCATTAAGGATTGCCATCATCAAACAATTCCCCCAACAACCAGCCATCGGATACAAATCTATGACTCGATTCATATGTATTTTTCGGCAAGGCATGTGTAACTTCCTTTATCATAACAAATCATTTGAAATTTTTTACACACGATTCAAAATTTATCTTTCACTTATATCAGGGGGTTCAATAATGGCTAATCGAGAACGAAGAAAACTGGAGAGATCATTGAAGCCCCATTGGGTCTGGGCGATTGCTTTTGGATCAGCGATCGGGTGGGGAGCTTTTGTATTACCGACAGACTGGATTGGACAAGCAGGACCTATCGGGGTCGTCATTGGGTTATTACTAGGAGCCGGTTTAATGATGATCATTGGAGTCAGTTACGGTTTCCTCATTGAAAAGTTTCCGGTTACTGGGGGTGAATTTGCTTACGCTTACATTGGTTTTGGCAGAACCATCGCTTTTTTTGCCGGATGGTTTCTTACACTTGGATATAGTTGTATCGTTGCTTTGAACGCTTCTGCTTTAGCTTTGCTTACAAAGTTTCTTTTTCCTGACTTTGTCCGAACCGGTTATTTATACACGGTTGCCGGTTATGAAGTGTCAATGATTCAAATTGGAATTGCCAGTCTTGTTTTGATTATTTTCGCACTATTGAATATCCGTGGGGCCAGTTTCTCAGGACAAACGCAATTTGTTTTCAGTTTAATTTTAATTCTTGGCATTATATTACTGGCAGCAGGTACTGTATTTACAAAGGGACCAAGTCTCTCGAATATCCCCCCTGCCTTCCACCCTGAACAAACAGCACTAGTTTCTATCCTAACGATATTAGCCATTGCGCCGTTCGCTTATGTTGGGTTCGACAATATTCCTCAGGCAGCTGAAGAGTTTAAGTTCGAGGCAAAAAAAGCGTTCAAACTTATAATTTGGTCTCTACTTGCCGCAGGGATTGCGTATAGTGCAATGATCTTAATTACTGCGAGCACCATGCCTTGGCAGGAACTTCTGTTTAAAATTTCAGTATCTCAATCTGTATGGGGGACGGGCGATGCTATCGAGAGTTATCTCGGAAAAGCGGGAGTATGGATCATAGCTGCAACGGTTTGTATGGGCATCTTCACTGGACTGAATGGTTTTTTTATATCAGCAAGCCGATTAACATTTTCAATGGGACGGGCAAGAATACTTCCCGATCTATTCCGGAGATTACATCCAACCTACAAAACTCCGTATATGGGCATATGGTTTACCTTAGCTATTTGCTTAATTGCTCCATGGTTTGGAAGAGAAGCTTTATTATGGGTCGTGGATATGTCTTCAACGGGAGTAGCGATTGCTTACTTTTTTTGTACCGCTACGGCCTACAAATTCTTCCGCTGGAGAAAAGGGACAGAATCAGAGGGCAAGTCCAGAACGGTCGCTCCATGGAGGAAATTATGTTCGTTAATAGGCATGATCAGTGCTATAGGGTTTCTCGCTTTACTTTTGCTCCCATTTTCACCTGCGGCCCTTGGGAAAGAATCTTACATTGCCTTATTGATCTGGGTGGTGCTTGGCGTCATCTTTTATGGCTTCAATGCGAAGAGGTATAACAGTATAGATGAGAAAGAAATGAATTATTTAATATTGGAAAAAGAAGAGATATAAAAAGTCCCCGCTTAACCAGCCAGGGACTTTCGTTATTAAATGTAGTTTATTTTTCTTATATTTCTTCCCCATACCCTGGGGGCTTGAATTACTTCAAATGAATCTGAGCCAAAACTGGATCATGATCGCTGGCTCGGCCGTCTGCTTCGGAGAAGTCTGAGTTAATGTTAATCGTTTCCACTTTCGTACGTTTAGCCATATGGTTACTGACTAGAATATGATCCAGTACTTGAGAGTTTCCTTGATAAATGTAAGTATAACGCTCTTCTTCAGGAAGCTCTTCCATCATATTCGTTAACACATCACCCTTCAATGTTTGAACAGGTGCAGAGAATTCAAAGTCATTCAAATCACCAAGCACAACTACATTGGAGTTGTCCATACGATCTTCCACTTTTTCAACAAAGTCGTTCAATACCTTCGCTTGCTTCTGACGTTGGACTTCACTGCCAAGCACGATAGGATGCTCGGATCCAAAGAGCGCACCATCGCCGCCTTTCGAATTAAAGTGGTTCGCAACCACCACAACCTTCTCCCCATTAAATTCAAATTCAGCAGCCACCGATTTTCTGGAATCCTCAAAGGCTTCATTCAATGGATCAATTCGACCCGGGTTTAAGGTTAATCCGTCTTCGTCTACATCTACAGCTGTTACCGCATCACCACTTGGTTTATCTGTCAGCGCCACACGTTCTGGATTGTAAATGAAGCCGACACGAATGTTTCCTCCCGGTTGTCCGCCATCTGCTTTATCTAATGGGGCTATATCGGTGTATTCATATTCTGGGCCGCCCGCTTCAACGATAGCATCAATCAATGTCTGATAGCTCTCATTGGCTTGGACTGTCCCATCATCTGTCGGTCCATTATTATCCTGAACTTCCACAAGGCCTACCACGTCCGGCGTGTTCAAGTTTTCAACCATGGACTCAGCAATTCTTTGTACTTTTTCCGGATCCGTGCCAGCATGGAAATTCTCCATATTATAAGTAGCTACTGTCATTTTCGGTTTCAAACCTTTAAGTTTAGCGGACTCCCTTTTCGTATTGCCGTCCTGAAGTTCTGGCAAATCGCCTGCAACGCGAATTTTATAATTGCTATAATCATAACTGACGACACCCGTAATCGAATCATCAAAATAATCGCCCGTCTTAGCCTTTACATCAAAACCATCGACATCAATAAGCATCCGTTCAGGGTTATAGTCCTCTGGAGAGATTAACAATCCTCCTGCTCTTGTGAAACCCTGATCCTCCTTTGTTTCTACATAAACAGGAAGCTCGTCATATTTAACAGGACCTGTAACTTTAGGTTCCGGAAGTTCAATCAACATCCCTTCCAGACTTTCATAAAAATCAAGGCCATCTGTGGTCGGATCAAATGATTCCATTTGGTCATCTTCAACCACTTCCGTTGGCTGTTCCCTATCTACACCTATAACGACAGGATCAGGTAATGGATGATTGGAAGATACCACGCTAACTTCCGAGGCACTGATTTGTGTTGTTAAAAGGTCCGCTGCATCGTAGTATCCTTCTTCACGCCATTCCGTAACTTTACCTGTAACAGACACTACATCCCCTGTTTCTAAACCAGAAGAACGTTTGTACACATAGATTCCTTCCGATGTAGCTATATCATCATCGGGAGTCAAGGACTGGATATAGAAACCGTTATTTCCATCCAATTTCGTCACAATTCCTTCCACACCTTTGACTTGTTCCCCTTCATAAGGTGACGTATGGCTTGCGCCCTGGATGTCATGAATCTCCACGTCATCTAAAGCTTTCAATGCGGTATAACTAAACACAGCTACCTTACTTGTATCGCCATTCGCGCGCACAACCACTGCCTTCACCGTCGTATCTTTTGTAATCACAATCGGAAATTCATACTTACGACTTTCTGCTGTCGGTTCGGAGCCGTCAGTCGTATAATGAATGGTTGCATCAGGCTCTGCCGTATCCAATGCCACTTCCGTCCCTTGTACCACTGCTCCAGCTTCAGGATCAGCTGTCACGGCAAATACTTCTTCAATCAAATCGGATTCCGTTCGTGGAATCAGTTTATACTCATTAAAGCTGTAATCCACTACACCTTTGACTTGTTCAAAGGTATCTCCTACATTCAACATTTCCTCATTTTGTGGCTGGATGAGAAATGTGCCTTTTTCATCTTTTGCTGTAAATTCCCCATGTTGATTTTTGTCCGTAATTTCCACATGGTTCACTTGCACAAATTCACCTTCTACTTCTTCCCCATTAGAAGGTGAAAACTGGGAACTATCCACTACTTCTGGCTGTGGGATCCCTGCATCACTCTCAATAACCTCCACACTTGCTGAAGAGGTCAAAAGTTGTGCCATTCCGTAATAATCGCTAGTTTCGCCCTGGGCTTGAACACGGTCACCTGGATGAATATTTAATCCTGGAGCACGAACAATAATGCCGGCTGTTTCGTCTTGTATGTATAGATTTGTTTGTCCGCCTGCTTCAAATGCAGCTGTAACCACACCCTCTACTCGTACTGTTGTCCCCTCTTCTGTTTGGCGTGCATCTACTACCGTTTGAAGATCAGCTTCCTCTTCTTCTGGCATTTCGTAGCTTCCAAGATACTCAAATGTATCTTTATTATACGTATCCCATTCTTCCCTTACTTGAAAAGCATTCTCAGGGTCTCTGTCACCAGTTATCACTTCTGCTTTCCGAACAAGTGTGAGGTCCTTGCCAAACTCTTCTGTAGCACCGATTTGGCCAATACTGTCTACAGCCCCATTATCATTTTTTAATACAACCACGTCATCACCATTAAAATTCGTGACTGTACTGTTCACGTCAGCGATCGCTTGGAGTTCATCCCCCGCGCTGGAATGTGTAAGAACATAAACCTCTCCATCCGATAATTCACCTGACATTGGAAAGGTATATTGCGGGTTAGTATTACCGTTTGTGTACAACTCCATCGTGTAATCGGACAGGTCTACACTCTCCCCTGTTCCATTATAAATTTCCAACGCTTTATTATAACTGGAACCTTCCACATATTCCGAAATGATAAGGTCATCCATTCCTTCAGCCTTAGCCGAAGAAGTGGGTACCACTATATAACTTAAACCCAATAAAGCCATTAATAACAAATGAAACAGCTTCTTCATTTTACTCTCCTCCCTTTCTCCTTGGTTATTCATCCCTAGTATATAAGATTCAGAAAAAAGATTATATTTATATATCGTAAAAAAATGTAAACGATACCAATGGTGCATGAAATTATGACTAATTTTTACAGCAGTTTTACGAATAATATGACAAAAGATGCGTAACTATTGGATGTTTTCAACTATGGTAAAATATATAGTCGAGAGGTTAGAAAATTGAGGTGTTATCGTTGGCAAAAAGAATTGTAAGAGTACGAAGACGTAAGAAGAAGAAAAAACTACGTTTATTAGCTGCTCTTTTATTTACGATATCGTTAGTGGTAAGTGGAGGCTTTTACTATGTTACCCAAGTATATACCGCTGCTTACGAAGGTTTAGACAGAGGCGAGAAATCTGACTTACGTGAAGAAGCTGTAGATGCCCAGGAAGATCCGATTTCTATTCTTCTTATGGGAGTAGAGGATTATTCCACAGACGGAAAAGCTGGACGAGCAGATACACAAATTGTATTAACGCTGGACCCGGATACGAACAAAATGACGATGACAAGTATCCCGCGAGATACCATAGTCGATATACCAGCATCGAAAGTCCACCAAAAATATGCAGGATCCCATAAAATCAATGCCGCTTATTCTATAGGAGAAGTCTCAGGGTATGGCGCTGAAAAGCTTACAGTAGAAACAGTCGAAAGCTTGCTCGATATCCCAATCGACAAATATGCGACGGTCAATTTTGACGGATTTATTGAAATTGTCGACCTTCTCGGTGGTATAACGATAGACGTCAAAAAAGGGTTCTGGGAACGAAGCAGTCTCGACTATTATAAGAAGATAGAATTTGAAGAAGGACCAATGAAAATGAATGGAGAGGAAGCTTTAGCTTTTGTACGTATGAGAAAACGGCCTGCTGCCGTATCTTATACTAGAGATGAAAGACAAAGACAATTCATTAAAGCAAGCATTGACGAAGCTTTGTCACCTGGCACCCTTCTCAAAATAGGAGACATGAAAGATGTCATTGGTAAGAATGTAAGTACGAATCTAACTCCAGGAGAAATGCTCAGCTTGAGAAAAGCGTTCTCTTCAAACAATACGTCTGTGGAAACAGTAGAAATCGATGGAGCAAATGAGCGTTTGAATGACGGGTTGTATTATTTTGTACCAGATGAAGAAAGTGTGGAAGACGTGAAGTACAAATTAAGAAAATCTTTGGACTTGCCGGTCTCGCAGCAAAATACAACAAGTGAGTACGAGAATACAAATCAATAAAACAAACAAAAGGGATTTCCTATTAATAGGAAATCCCTTTTGTTATGATGCTGGTTTGAAAATAAGAATCCCGTTCACTCTACTGAAGTGAAAGGGTCCTACATATTTTTCAACAGAAGAATCCTCTGCATTTTCTATTCCGATCGTATGTATGCTTTCTAAATTATCCAAAACCCGCTTGAACGTATCTTCTGTCAACTGCCTCAAAGGTTCAATTACAATTGTCCGATCGATTCGCACACTATATCGAGCACTTAGGGATAACTCTTTATGCTCTAATAACAATTTAGTCAATTGCGGCAATAAACTACACCCTCTCCTCAATCGTACGTAAGACTTTTCACCAATTACTAATATATAGAACATTCTCTTTTTAGAAAACAGTATAACGGACTAGTAATTATTGATTACGGATGAATATTTTACCAAAAAAATTTAAAATAATGAAAGCTCCCGGTTTCGTAAAGACTTCTCTAATCTGCACCTAGATACCATCGCTAGACTCGTGAATTTTTACTCTGGACATAAAAAAACCTTTCCCCTTTTCAGAGGAAAGGACTTCTATTTTACTCTTCTATAATACGATAGTTGGTATGAGCAACAACCGTCCTATCGTAGTCAAAATCGATTTCATCTAAGTTGTCCATAATGGTCAAGTCCACAATAACGGACTGCTGACACTGACTCGGAAGGACTCTGCCTTTGAAAATGATGTCATTTCTCTCAAATGTTACGATTTGCCCAGGAATGGCAATGCGATCATCAGGTTGTATCATATCTCTCTACCCTTTCTCTTCCTCGTATTTTGAATAAACATTACACTAAATTAACAAACAATTCAAACAAAACTTTTACAATATATGTTACTATTTTCGACATGATTATACAAGTAAAACACTTTTTGGTTTCAGAATCTCCCCAGGAGTTATATACTAAGTAATTACATTACATAAAGAAATGCGAGTGATGTTGATGCCACCTATTCATAAATTAAAGAAAGTCATTCTCGGTTTTTTCCTGTCCTTCGTCCTGTTTATTATCGGAGGAGCGATTACTATTTTTATATTAGGGACTGATTATTTAACCATGGATGACTCCCCGCCTCCCTCTACCACCGATGCCATTATTGTATTAAGTGGAAACATAGAGCGACTGGAACATGGTGCTGAACTTTTTAGGAATGGCGGGGCTGATCACATGATTCTGACTAATTCTACAGAAAATGGAACTACCAAGAAAGAGGCCATATCGCTGGGGGTGCCTGGGCAAGCGATTATAGAAGAACCTTCCGCTCAGAGTACATATGAAAATGCAAAATTCTCAATGGAAGTTATAAAAGAAGAAGACTTTGAATCAGCCATCGTAGTGACAAGCGATTATCATTCACGCCGTACGAAGATGACCTTTGACGATATTTATGATGAGGAGGCAGACCTCTACTATTCCTTTGCCGATTCAGGTTTCGCCTCATCTGATGGATTGTCAGAACAAGAAAAAATGATTACTTTCAGTGAATACGCAAAAATCATAGGATATTCATTCCGTTTACTTTTTGAGTAAACGAATAAGAACTACCTATTTATTCATCAAATAAATAGGTATGGACGTAATTGGATAAAGATTTAAAACATTCACTAAGCACGGGAAGACTCTCATCCGTCTCTTATCCTATAAAAAGATTATAAGGCTTTTACAGCTTCCTACTTAACGAGTAGGGAGCTATTTGGGATAACTGCTTAGCTGCTTTTTTTATTTATTGTAATCCCATAAGATTCTCCACTCTCCCTTTTCTTCTGTAACATAAACATCCTGGTGCAGTTGAAAATGGCCATACTTCCCTTTGTAGGTCTGTACGACTTTGGTATGATACACACCTTCTAAGGACTTCGCTCCCTTTTCCATTGTCCACTGATCGAGTTTGCTCACGTTCCCTATGGAAAACTCAAACGTGTCTACTCCAAAGTGATTCATAAATACATGAGCACGGTCTTGTATGTAATGTCCCTTAGTAAATTTTTCTTTCATCTGCGAGTGCAAAAGCTCCCAAGAATCAGAAAATTCCCCTTGCTGTTCATGCAGATAAAACCTTTCCACTACATTTTCCGCCCGGTGAACAGGACGCGTCATAAAGAAAACGGTCACCCCGATGGCCATAATAAGTGTCAAGGCTAGGAATAAGAAGATCATCTTTGGTGAACGGTTTGGCTTCATTTTATCCCCCTCCTTTACTTACGATATGCACTCCCTACCTAAAAAAGAAAAGCCTGACCCCAATTTGAAAGACAGCTTTAATGAAAGTTAAAAACAGACGATTGTAATCAAAAGATGCTGCCCAAGCTGATATTTCTGATTCTCTCTTCAGAAGTATCAGAAGGCTTTCAAAAAGGCGTGGTAGTTATATAAATAGAAAACCCAGCGCATAAACGCCGGGCTTTAAAATCTTAATTCTCGATATAATCTTTTATTTGCGTAATTCGTTTACTCATGCTGCTTGGACTTACATCATATTTTTCGGCTACCGCTTTCTTCGTCACTTTTTCAGGCTCTGCGCGAAACTGTTCGGACGTGCGGTAAATGTGCTCAAGTGCGGCTGAAACGACTTTTGGCTTTCGTAACATTGGGGCTTCTTCCTGTTTATAAGACATCCAGGCTTCACGCAGCTGCTCAAATGCTTTTTCTGACTTCAACTCTTCATCCACAAGATCAAGCACCTCGTCCTCTGTTTGTGTAGGAGTAGATTCTACTGGCGGTGTTGTTTCTTGTTCTATTTGGTCCTTCTTCGTTTCAGAAACATTCAGATACAACCAATTCCTTAGTTGTTCAATAAGCGTTTCTTGCATGAGAGCATGAATCGAATCATGGGATGACTGAGCAAACTCTTCTTCCATGTTCTGTTTAAATGATTCATATGTCTCTTTATAGTTCGGAATAGCAAGGGGAACAAAGTTGAAGACCGGCCCCCATTTCAATACAACACCAATCACATATGGCATATGCTCATAATTATCCTCTTTTAACGGGATACCGTCACGTTTTACCTCATATTTCTGACCGCTCCAGACGTCTTCCACCAGAACCGTCTGTACTGTTTGTAACTCTTTAATTTGAAAGACACTCGCAAGCGGTGATTTCCAAGCTTCCATAGAAGCTAGTGTGGCAGGGCGTACAATTTTATCTTTCTTCTTATCGAAAAATTCATCGTATAAAGTAGTTCCGTCTTCTTGTTGTTCGATAAATACACTTTGAACCATCCGGAACGCCGCTTCTACTTCTTCTTCCTGTGTTTCCCGTTCTTCGTTTGGTGATATGTTCGGGTAGTTGCGGTTCACGTAAGCCATAAAGTGGCTATAATGAGCTTTCAACTCTTCATGAAGACTTGTAGATCCCACTCCCTGATCGGCTTTATTCATACAACATTTCTTATATTTCTTCCCACTTCCACATGGACATGGGTCATTTCTCTTTACCTTACTCATATATATCCCTCTCTTAATTCATAAACATTCAACTCTACTAGAGTACCGAAGATTAAGGCAAGATGCAAAAAAACAAGGAAAAAAGAAGGAGGAAAAAGTAAACAGACCAGGTCATCCAGAATTTGGATGACCTGGTCTGTTAATAAATGGAAATCATACCATAAGTGAAACTGTTGTTATACGTCTCTTCTTAATGCGCTGAGGACGTCGATTTTAGTTGCTTTTTTAGCTGGTTTCAATCCGGAGAGCATGGCGACTCCAATGCTGAGTGCAACACAAATCAGCGCCAGATAAGGAGGAATGTAGGACAGCTGAATCACTTTATCCAAGGACTGATCAAAAACTTGCTGAATTACTATCGGCAAGAGCATATTAATCCCTGCACTAATAATGTAGGCAACAGCGACTCCAACTAAGGCTCCCATTAAACCGATATAGCCACTTTCCATTAGAAAAATACTTCGAATCATCCGCGGATGTCCCCCGATGGCTTTCATAATCCCAATATCCTGTGTTCGCTCAGTAACAGCCATGGACATGGTATTGTAAATGCCAATCGATGCGATTAATAAGGCGATTGTGCCGACAATGATCAAGCCTATCTTTACAACGGCAAAAACTATATTGACCTGATCAAGTTCTTCGGTGACGGAATAGATGTGATAACCTTCATCCTTTAAGTGCTGCGAAATGCTTTCTACCTTTTCCATATCACCGGCTATTACTTGAACATCGTTATAAATGCGTTCTTCTCCGTTCCTCTGCAAAGATTCAACTTCATTTTCTTTCATATCCGGATGGATCACAGCTCCATACTTCGTTCCTGTGAAGGCTTCGATATCTTCAAGAACCTTTTCAGAGATATAAACATCATTACTCTTCTGCCAATCCCTTGCTGGTTCTTCCATAACCCCAACTACCTTAACAGGGAAAGATGCCCTTTCCCATTCTCCATTTTTATACTGCTCCAATTCAATATTGACGGTTTTGTCGATAAGATCTTCATCCATCTGGTATTCTTCTTTGACAAGACCCTCTTCATTAAAAACCTCAGCCTCCGCTGTCTCATCACTTTCTTTATACATAAATTGAGCAAGATGGTGGCCGATAATCACTTCATTCTCAGCTTCAGGCATGCGACCTGACGAAAGATTCAACCCTGCTTTTTCCTCGGATTCAAAATCGACAACACTTACTGTGGAAGACCCTGAATACTCCCCATTCGTCACGACCGGTTCATTTTGCACTCTCATTTTATGAGAGACAGCTTTAACGTTTTCCATGCCTTTAAATGTTTCTATATCCTCTTTTGTAATCTCTGGACTCTCGCTGTCTTCCGAAGTTTGTTTACCATAAATAGTCACTTCTGTAATGGCACGATCCTGCATAAGATCGTTGACGATATACCTCTGAGCTCCGAACCCGACAGAGGCAAGTACGATTAAAAATGCACATCCAATAGATGTCGCTAGAACCGTCATAAAGACACGTGACCTGTTTTTCTTCATATTTTGCCGAATAAAATTCAACCGGTCTTTCCACCTCATTTGGCTGCCTCCTCTCGATCAGACACTAATCTACCATCTTCGAGTCGAATGGTCCGGTCCGCGATTTGCGCTACTTCTTCATCATGGGTAATGATGACAAATGTAATCTTCTCTTCCTTATTTAGTTTTTGAATGAAATCAAGCAACTCTATTTCTGTTTCCTGATCAAGGCTTCCTGTCGGTTCATCCGCTAAAATAATCGGCGGATTGACAATGAGGGCACGAGCGACCGATACACGCTGCTGCTGACCGCCGGAAAGTTCGGATGGGTAATGTTCTCGAAAATCACTTAACCCCACTCTTTCCAACAATTTATCCACTCGCCTTTTCCTCTCATACTCTGAAATTCCTTTCATGACAAGCGGGAGCTCAATGTTTTGGTAGGCCGTCATACTTGGAATCAACTGAAAGCTTTGAAAAATAAATCCAAGATGCTCCGAACGGAAATCGGCCCATTTTGATTCTTTAAATTCGGTTACTCGTTCCTCATTGATGTAAAGGTCTCCCTGCGTCGGTTTAATATAACCGCTCATCAGATTTAACAAGGTCGACTTCCCTGAGCCACTGCGTCCGACAATCGAAACTATTTCCCCTTCCTGAATTTGGAGATTAATATCTCTCAACACAGGAACTTCCTGTCTATTATTCTTTTTGCCCACATAAAAGGCATGAGATAAACTCTCTACTTTGATCACTCTGGTTCCCCCTTAATAAATTACTCCTACATACAAGACGTAAAAAAACAAAAAACATTTCATCTTTTTCAAAGTTTTTAATGGATAAAAATGTAAGACCTGGTCACCCAGTTTCTGGGTGACCAGGTCTTACATTTCCTTCCAACTATCGAACTCAAATAAAAAATCAAGCAGGAGGGTTAACCTTCCTGCTTGGTTTTAATTTCTTTCGTAGAAGAACGGTATTTGATATCAAAGGGTACGATGATGCGCTTGGCTGGTTCCTCTTTATTTTTTATCTTTTCGATCAGACATTTAGCTGCCTGGCTGCCTAGTCCATGAATATGGATATCCACCGTTGTCAATGGAGGGCGTGTAATCTCCGACAAATAAACATTATTAAAACTAACGATCGAAACCTCTTCCGGAACGCGTTTTCCAAACTCTTCCAGCATGTTTACAACGCCTATGCTCATAAGATCATCAGCGATGACAATCCCTGTAGGTGGTTTAGGGAGAGAAAATAGCTCATGGACCGCTTGACGTCCACCAGACTTCAGAAACTCTGTATGAATCCGATAATCTTCTAAATAAGGAAGTCCAGCTTCCTCCAGGGCCAGTTCATATCCTCTCATCCGATCGATCGTCACAATCCTGTCCTCGGAACCACCGATAAAGGCGATCCTCTCATGTCCAAGTTCAATCAAGTGATGGGTAATTTCTTTCCCTGCTCTCACGTTATCATTATCCACATGGGTAATCTCATCGACTCTCTCTGCGGGCTTCCCAACAATAACGAACGGAAAGTTCTGCTCTAATAAAAAATGCATGATCGGATCATTGACCTGTGAATACAGCAAAATGATGCCGTCCGTCCTATTGCTGTAAACCATTCGTTTGACAGCTTCCAACATTTCGTCATCTGTTTCTCCTGTACATAAAAGCATCGAGTAATCAAGCTCATGAGCCACAGCACTAATGCCGCGCAACACCTCTGGGAAAAAGGGGTTTTGAAGGGCTTTATCTGCACTAGAAGGCATTACGACTCCTAACGACTGCGTGGAGCGGTTTGCTAAATTCCGTGCATTAGCATTTGGGTGATATCCCATTTCTTTCATTGCTTTTTTTACTTTCTTTTTTGTCGCCGGGCTAATCCGTGGATGGTCCGCAATTACACGTGACACGGTTGAAGGGGCTACACCGGCTGCCTTTGCCACTTCCTTAATGGTTACTGCCATACTTTCACCTTCTATTTGAATACTAAGTTGATTATATCATGTATAGGCTTACATAATTTTTCCCGAAAAATCGGTGTTCCATTATAAAAATCTATTAAAAAAGAGAACCGGAGGGATGCTCCGCTTCTCCTTCCATACATATGTCTTAAAGATTATCCTTTCGTGCCCCCTGCTGTCAAACCAGAAACGAAATACTTCTGCAAGGACAAGAAGAGCAGGGAGATCGGAATCGCAATCAATACAGAACCAGCAGCGAACAGTGTAAATTCATTCCCAAACTGGTCAGCAATCAATTCATAAAGACCGACCGCAAGGGTGAACTTTTCTTCCGTACGAAGCAAAATGCGTGCTAGAATAAAATCCGTAAATGGTGTAATGAACGTAAACAAAGAGATAACCGCGATCATCGGCTTCGCAAGGGGCATTACGATCTGCCAGAAAATACGGAAGTTCCCTGCACCATCCATCCGTGCGGACTCATCCAGTTCTTTAGGAATGGTATCCAGATACCCTTTCATTAAGTACGTATTCATTGGGATGGCTCCACCTGTGTAGACAAGAATCAATGCCAGGTGGGTATCTAGTAATCCTGTCAAATTTGCTAAAGCATAAATCGCGATCAAGGCAGCAAAGTTCGGAATCATTTGTAAAATCAAGAAAGTCATCAGCCCGTTTTTACGACCGATAAAACGAAACCTCGAAAAAGAGTAGGCGGTCATACTAACAAGGGACACGGAAAACAACATCGTCAGGATACAAATCTTGATTGTATTCCAATACCAAAGCAAGTAATCACTCTGTTCTCGATCAAATAATTCCTTATAATGTTTCAATGTTGCATTTTCCGGAATGATCGAAGACCCGGACAAACTGTTCCCAGGGTTAAAGGATGATCCGACAATCCAAAGAATCGGATATAGGATTATCGTGATCATAGCCAAAATTACAATGTACGAAACGGTCAGCTGTAAAACTTGTTGTTTATTTTTCATATTACATCATATCCTCTTCTTGGAATGATTTGGTTCGTCTAAACTGCCATAAAGCAACTGTAATGACGATCAAGGACAAGATCATCGTGATGGCGGCTGCTTTACCATACTGTGCAGATGTCATCGTCAAGTTATAAATCCAGGATATCAATATATCGGTGCCTCCAGCGTTTTGATCAGGAACGGCCGGACCTCCCCCATTAAAAAGGAAAATCACATTAAAGTTGTTAAAGTTGAATGTGTATTGCGTGATTAAGATAGGGGCGGTGGCATATAGAACAAGCGGCAATGTAATGTTCCTGAATTTCTGGAAGATGGAAGCTCCATCCACATCAGCTGCTTCATATAATTCATTAGGAATGGACTGGAGAACCCCTGTCACCATAGCAAAAATGAACGGAAACCCAAGCCATGTCTGAATCATAATCAATGCCATTTTCGTGTATGTCGGATTGGTCAGCCACGGGACATCCCCAAGTCCAAAAACAGCCAAAATATCACGATTGATCGTACCAAACGTTTCATTAAACATTCCGGCAAAAACAAGAATCGATACGAAAGCGGGCACAGCCCACGGCAAAATAAAGATCGTACGGATCGTTTTCTGAAAGATAATTCCCTTTTGATTCATCAGGACCGCAAGGAAAACCCCTAGGGCAATTTGAAGTGTTGTAGCTCCAAAGGTCCAAATGACCGTCCAGGCAAGAACACTGAAGAACGTATCCCGCCAGATCGGAATCTGGAAAATATCGATAAAGTTCTGGACCCCTACCCATTCAACGAGGTTCGCAGGTGGCGAGTGATACAAATCATAGTTTGTAAAGGATAATAGAATAACGAACAAAATGGGAAAGATAACAACAAATACAAGCAACAGGAATCCAGGTGTCATCATTAAATAAGGAAACCCTCCGCCGACAAGGTTCTGGTATTGCTGGCGGATCGAGTTTGGTTGCTTGTTGTAGTCCCTTTGTTTTCCCACTTTAAAAGCATCTCTTAAATTGAACGCAAAAATACCTAACCCAAGGACCGTTATGATCAGCGTCAAAATTCCCTCAACGAGCAAAACGATAGAATGATCGTAATTGGGATCGGTTCCAAGAGTAAAGAGTCCCCAAAATCCAAACTGTAACAAATCAGAAAAAGCTATAAAAAAAGAGGCCGTTAAAATAAAAAAAGCCGTACCTTTCAACCATTGCTTATTATAAAATTGTCCAAATCCGGGGATGATCGAAAGTACGAAAGCAATTTTACGGTGATTGGTCATTGATTGAGGTTCTTTTTTATTCCTATATTTTGACGGACGATTTTGTTGTTCATCGTTCATCTTCGGTTGACGTTCCCCCATGTGCAATCTCCTTTCTATAAGCCGTTCTTTTGAAAAAGCAGAGCCATTCCCGACAGACGGGTAAGGCTCTGCACAGTGATTAGTCCCCTGAGTGATTCAACTTTATTTGTGTTTCAATTGTATCTTGAGCTTCATTTAACGCACTCTCAGGCTCTTCTTTTCCAGTAGCAACGACTTGAAGTGCTTGAGCCATTGGCTCCCAAACTTCAGCCATTTCAGGAATATTCGGCATTGGAACGGCACGCTCAGACTGAACCGCTACGGCACGAGCCTTTTCGTTATCCGCAATGATTGGATCTTCAATCAAAGCCGTAACCGGTGGAATTTCATTTGTTTCTTCATAACGGATTTTTGCGTTTTCCTCATTTGTGATCCACTTGATCAACTCAGTCGCCCACTCCTTATTTTCAGAAGCAGAAGATAAGTGCCAGCCTTTTACACCGACAAATGTTTGAGGATATTCTCCATTTGGCAATTTCGGAAGTGGCGCAACACCGTAATCAATCCCCGCTTCGTTCAAAGCCTGGTAAGCCCAAGGACCATCCATCATGGCGGCTACATTACCTTCTTGGAAAAGGCCATCCTTCGCCGACCCGCCACTCTCACCAACGATTCCGGATGGGAAGACTTCTTCATACCATTGCTGGATATACTCAGCGCCTTCCACAGCGCCTTCATTATTCAAACCAAGATCTTGTGGATTCAATGAACCTTCTTCTTCACCGAAAACATATCCTCCATAACCAGACATGATCGAGTTAGCGAAGTAAAAGTTGTCCCAAAGAGCTAAAAAGCCATATTGGTCCCCATTATTAAAGTCTTTTGTGAACTCAAATAGTTCATCAAAGTCTTCAGGGACTTCTGTCATATGTTCCTTGTTATAAATGAAAACGGGTGTTTCCGTAGATTTTGGAAGACCATAAAGATTTCCATCGTAGGTTTGGGCTTGGATGGAAGCTTTTGTATAAAGGTCTGTTACAGAACTATCCACTTCAAGCGGAGAAAGCAAGCCTTCAATGGCAAATTGCCCAATTTGATCATGAGGCAGTGTCAATACATCGGGGCCGGTACCAGCCGGGCCGTCAAGTCGAAGTTGTTCTCCCATTTTTGTTGCCATATCCAATTCTTTATATTCTACTTTAATCCCATATTTCTCTTCAAAACTAGCAATTGCAGGCTCTAAAGCGATGCCTTTGTCTTTATCTTCCCAAACCACTAGTTTCTCAGGTTTTTCAGGCATGTCCCCTTCTGATGATTCAGAAGAAGAATTACTATCACTGTTAGAATCTCCTGCACTCGCTTCTTCCTCACGATCCGGCGCACATGCAGCAAGCACCACAACGGTAAAAAAACCAATAAACAACAAGCTCAACCACTTCTTCACGCTAATCTCCCCCTCATAATTTTCTTATTCGATATGCAAGGCAACCCAATGAAACCGATTGCACACGTCTTGATTATAATTATACAAACACTATTTTCGTTTGCAAGCGTTTTCTTGTAAAATATTAAAATATATTCACACCTAATATCTTAGTATTTTTAACGTTTCCATATTTTCGTTGACTTCCTCTATCTTCTTCTATAGTTTTATTTAGTAGAAGAGTATTCCAATAATAATGTGCAACCGATTGTTCAGAAAGGGTGGAGATTCATGTTAAAAGAAGCTGTCTATCACAGACCGAAGAACAATTACGCATACGCTTATGATGAGAAAACCATTCACATTCGTCTTCGTACTAAAAAAAGGGATGTATCTGAGGTTTTACTCATTCACGGAGATCCTTACGACTGGGAGGGTGGACATTGGCAAGTTTACAGAAAGCCAATGGAAAAATCCGGATCTGATGAGCTTTTCGATTATTGGTTCGTTGCCTTGCAGCCCCCATACCGGAGGCTTCGTTACTCCTTTTTACTGCAGAATGGGAACGAACAAACAGTCTATACAGAGAAGGGGTTTTATGAAACCGCACCTTTAGATGACACCGCCTATCACTTCTGCTTCCCTTTCCTCAATAGCAAAGATGTGTTCAAAGCGCCCGCATGGGTCAAAGAAACGATATGGTATCAGATTTTCCCTGAACGTTTTGCCAATGGGGAACCTGCCCTCGACCCAGAAGGGACCCTGCCATGGGGGAGGGAGGCGCCGACACCGACAAACTTTTTTGGGGGTGACTTCCAAGGAGTAATGGATCATTTGGACCATTTAGAAGACCTTGGGGTTAACGGGATTTACTTTACGCCGATTTTCAAAGCCTATTCCAATCATAAATACGATACTATCGATTATATGGAAATCGATCCGCAGTTCGGTGATAAGGAAACGTTTCACAAGCTCGTGCAAGAGTGTCATAAACGGGGGATACGTGTCATGTTGGACGCGGTGTTCAACCATAGCGGATATTATTTTGAGCCTTTCCAAGATGTTCTGGAAAATGGAACCGATTCCGAATATGCGCAGTGGTTCCACTTAAGAGAAGAAAAGGTAGTCACAGAACCTATCCCGAATTATGATACCTTCGCTTTTGTTCCAAGTATGCCAAAGCTTAATACAGAGAACCAGGAGGTCAAAGACTACCTTTTGAAAGTTGCGCGTTATTGGGTGGAAGAATTTGATATTGATGGCTGGCGCCTGGATGTGGCTAATGAAGTAGATCATGCCTTCTGGCGGGAATTCCGCCAAACGGTAAAAGAAGTGAAACCCGATGCTTATATCCTCGGGGAAATATGGCATGACTCGATGCCTTGGCTTCAGGGAGATCAGTTTGATGCTGTAATGAATTATCCATTCACAAATGCTGTGATCGACTTTTTTGCAAAGAAAAAAATATCCCTTGAGCAATTCAAGAATCAATTGACACACGTTCAGAATATGTATCCTGTAGCGATCAACGAAGTGGCATTTAACTTGCTTGGAAGTCATGACACTCCAAGGGTGCTGACCTATGCGGATGAAGATAAACAAAGAGCCAAATTGATGTATTTATTCCAGCTTTCTTATGGAGGAACGCCATGTATTTATTATGGTGATGAAATTGGAATGACTGGAGGAGAGGACCCTGGATGCCGTAAATGCATGATATGGGAAAGAGAAGACCAAGACCGTGAACTGTTTTCTTTCATTCAGCAATTGATCCGCTTAAGGAAAAGAGAGCCTGCCTTTGGGAATGATGGTCTTTTCTCTTTTGCTGATCTAAAGGAGAACATCCTCGCCTATGAGAAAAAGTCGGACGAGCAGTCCTTATTGTTCATAATGAACCTCACTTCAGATGAAGTTTCCGTAGGAGAAGCGACCGATTCACGTGTACTTGATAAAGATGAGAATTCTTTTGCTAATGAGGAAGGATTCACTTTAAGTCCTTCAGGATACTTCATTATAGAAAGAAGCTAAATGTAGAGGAGTCGTTTCATGACTCAAAATAAAAAATTGACACTCTTTGCCTTGACTTGGCCGATCTTTATTGAAGTTTTACTTCATATGTTGATGGGGAATGCCGATACCCTCATGCTCAGTCAATATTCTGATAATGCTGTGGCAGCTGTCGGTGTTTCCAACCAAATTCTTTCGGTTGTCATCGTCATGTTTGGGTTTGTAGCTACGGGAGCAGCTATTTTAGTTGCTCAGAATCTCGGTGCGGAAAAAAATCAAGAAGCCGGCAGTATTTCTGTTACTTCGCTCAGTGTAAACTTGTGGTTTTCAATCCTATTAAGCTTTGGACTTTTTTTATTCAGTGAGCAGATCTTAAACATCATGGACTTACCTGCGTCTCTTATGGGGGAAGCGGTTGCCTATATGAACATCGTTGGTGGGCTAATTTTCGTTCAGGCGATGCTCATGACGATTGGTGCCATCCTTAGGAGTTACGGTCATACGAAAGATACAATGTATGTCACAATTGGAATGAATGTCCTAAATGTGATCGGCAACTATTTTGTCATTTTCGGCCCCTTTGGCATTCCTGTTTTTGGTGTACAGGGAGTGGGCTATGTGACCGCTATTTCAAGAGCGTTAGGATTTATCGTCTTATTTGTTCTTTTAATCCGCCGCGCTTCGGGGAACCTCCCATGGCGAGCCTTCTACCACTATGAAAAAGCGCATATCAAACATTTATTGAATATCGGAATCCCGTCTGCTGGTGAACAGCTCTCTTATAATGCCAGTCAGATGGCCATCACCTATTTTGTTGCCCAACTAGGAGCCACAGCCATTACTACAAAGGTTTATGCTCAAAACCTTATGATGTTTATCTTTTTATGTTCCATAGCCATTGGGCAGGGGACTCAAATCCTGATCGGTCACCATATTGGAGCAAAAGAAACAGAGAAGGCTTACCATCAATGTATTCGCAGTCTGAAACTTGCTATTGTAATTTCTTTATCCGTCGCAGTCGTCTTCTATTTTTCCAGTGACATGCTATTCGGTCTGTTCACAGATGACCCGGCCATTCTGACGACAGGCGGGATTCTATTACTCATGACTATTCTCTTGGAGCCAGGGCGCGCGTTCAACCTCGTGGTCATTAACTCACTAAGGGCCGCGGGAGATGTCCGATTTCCCGTCATTATCGGAATATTGTCTATGTGGGGCATTCAGGTAACCATTGCCTGGATCTTCGGCCTCCATTTCACCTATGGACTACTCGGAATATGGCTCGGATTTATTGTCGATGAATGGTTACGCGGCCTGCTCATGTTACAAAGATGGAAATCAAGAATATGGACCCACAAATCCTTTATCAAAGACAAAGAAAAACCACACTCTCAACCAAACACAAGTTGACGGTGGGGTTTTCCCATTTATTGGCATACCAGGTCACCCATATTTTGTTAATAGATTAATTAGGGAGGACGGCTTCCTTGATGTTGTCGGCGAACGTTACTAATTTTTTCATATTGGATACGTCTTCTTCGTATAAGGGGACCTGAATTAATTGTTGTTGATGAAATTTCTGTTGAATATCATCCAGGTACATTTTCTCCTGTTTACGCCGTTTAGCAAGAAATTCTCCATCCGCATAATCAGGGAGAACTTTATTAACAATTAGCGTTTTCACATACAATCCATGCTGTTTCAATTTTGTTACTGCTTGATCGGTCTCCAAAATTGGCAGACGTTCTGGAATAAGTACGAATACAAATCCTGTTTTTACAGGGTCCAGTATGATTTCTCTTACAGCAGCAAACTTTTCCTTTCGGTGCTGAAGCACATCGTAAATGGGGTCATCAACGGGATCCCCATCGTTGAGAAGCTGGGTGTAGTTGTCATTAATTTTCTTCCGACGTTCGAGCATCCCATCGATCCAAACGGTCATAAGTTCAGGCAAAGTTAGAAGCCGAATGGTATGACCTGTAGGCGCAGTATCAAATATAATCTTATCAAAGTTCTCCGATTCTTCGAGAATAATTGAAATAAGACGGTCGAACAACGCGGCTTCATCCGCCCCGGGTGACGCACTGGCCATATCAATTTGTCTATGGACTTCTTCGATCATCTTCGATTTCACAAGTCCTTCCAAATTATCTTTCACTCCTGCTATGTATTGTTTCGATTCATGAACGGGATCAATTTCAATTCCCCACAAATGATCCATAAGGACGGTTTTAACATGACTGACTTTTTCATGAAAGATATCACCTAGATTATGTGCAGGATCCGTGGAAATAACGAGTGTACGGTACCCTTCCTTGGCAAAAGCGACGGCAAGAGCAGCTGAAGAAGTCGACTTGCCTACCCCGCCTTTCCCTCCCACGAAGATAACTTTATTATTTATTAGTTCTTCCATATTTCATCTCCCCTTTAACAACAACGGATACCGTCGAGCGGTGACTTTTCCATCCCCATCCGCAAATGCCACTCATGGAACTTTTCAATAATATGTGGATATAATTCAAGTGTATAATAAAAGGCCGGATTCGGAATACCGAGCATATCTGAATAAACGAGGAGTAAGAAAAGGTCGTCCTCATCCCTCAGCTCCCTGGCAATTTCCTGCTTGTGTGGGAGGCTGAGAATTTCATCATACATTTCAAATAATCGTTTTAGAGAAAACTTCCTTCCCATATCTACCTCTCCTCCTTCATCCATTGCCTATTGTTAATAGATTATAAATGACGCCAAAAAAGAGAGAACATATAGCACTAAAGATAGAAATGATGTTCCCCTTTTTAACATGTCTTGAAAAATAAGCGAAAATCTCCACAAGATTTCGCGGGTCTACATTCACTTGCCAGCTCGTATGTTCCAGGACCTTCTCTCTGTATCATTCCCAAAGCATTTCTCAAACTACGTTTGAATTATTCTCCGTATTTATAAAACCATCCGAATCCCTGGAGATACCATCACAGCATCCCATTCCAATTTCCTATTCCGGTTTTATAATCATAACCGCTTTTACTGGGATACCCCCCTCCTAGAAGCCTTATCCACCTAGCGAACTATGCAAACGACTTTTCTTCACAACGGAAAAAGAAAGCCGAGCAAAGCCGGCTTCCTCTTTTTTGATCAAGCGCTTTTTTCAATGGAACCATCACGGTTACCCATAATGGCTGAAAAAGCGGTTAGGAGAATCCAGAATGTGAAAACCAGGATGATGGCACCAAACGTGAACAACATCCAGTCACTTTCCTCATTCCATGGCGCCCATTCAGTCACCACTTGGTCGATCATTGCCCATAATGTCATGAACATTAAGAACACCATCGGGATAATGGTCGGCAAATAATTACGGCCCTGTCGTTTTAGCCAGATCGATACAAGCAGCAAACTTATTCCTGCAAGCAGCTGGTTGGATGTTCCGAATAAAGGCCAGAGCAGATACCCACCGGAACCAAATCCTTTTGGACCTTGCGGGATCAACGTAAGGGCTGCGCTGGAAATAACAGCAACAGTTGTTGCGACATGCATTTTCGTCAGTGGTGTTACTTTATACTCCATTCCAAGTTCAGCGATAATGTAGCGCATCAAACGAACAGAGGAGTCTAGGGTAGTTGCAGCAAAACTGACCACGATGACTGAAACGATCGTTGCTGCTACGGATGCTGGAATCCCCAGACCGGAAGCCAGCTGTCCCGCTCCTTGAATGAATACACCAAGCCCTGCGTTACTTGCTGCCGCAAACCCGCTGTAAGTCGCCGTAAATTCTCCTTCTGTAGGGAAAAAGGTGATCACCGCGATAATTGCTACAAGTGCTAGTGCCCCTTCTCCAACAGACCCTAGATAGCCGACAAAACGAGCATCTGTCTCTTTATTCAACTGCTTCGATGACGTTCCAGAGGATACTAGTCCATGGAAACCGGAAATAGCTCCACATGCAATGGTAATAAACAATAACGGGAACCATGAGGTATCTGCCGAAGCATTTGTTACTGGTGCTGTAATTTCAGGGTTTGTGAACAACAGTCCCAAGTATAAAAGACCAAGACCAACGATCAGTTGGTGGGAGTTGATATAATCCCTCGGCTGCAATAACTTCCATACAGGTAAAGTGGAGGCAATATAAACGTAAACCATTAATACGACAATCCAGACGAAGAAGGCCATGGAAGTTGCATTAAGTCCAAACAATGTGGTTGCACCTTCACCGCCAAAATAGCGAACAAGGTCAATTTGTAAAGCGGGCACATAGCTGGCTACTACGGCAGCTATATACATAACTGCAAGAGCTACAATAGATGGAAGCAGCATGTTGCCTTGTTTTTTATACACACGATAACCGATCCAAATCGCAAGCGGGATTTGAATGAACACAGACAAAACACTGGCCGGGAATGAGATGAATAGATTGGCAATCACCCATGCGAATACAGCATTAACCATCAGAACCAGCAGTAAAATAATAAATAAAAAAAGAACTTTGGCTTTTTGACCGATTAACTTACTCGCAAGTGTCCCAATCGACTGTCCTTTGTTTCTTACTGATAAAACAAGGGTACCGAAATCATGAACACCGGCAGCAAATACGGTGCCGAGCAATACCCAGATGACCGCAGGCAGCCAGCCCCAATACACAGCAATCGCCGGTCCAACGATCGGGGCTGCTCCGGCCACGGAAGTAAAGTGGTGTCCCCATAACACAAATTTATTTGTAGGGACAAAATCGACACCATCCTTATACTTATGGGCAGGTGTCACATAATTCGCATCAAGTTGATAAATCTTTTCTGCAATAAATTTTGAATAATATCGATAACCTAGAAAAAAGATGAGACCTCCGATAACGGCTAACCAAATACCACTCACAAAAACCCTCCTCCATTCCTTATATTATGTATGCGTTTACATTTAAACGTATTATATCTTACTTACCACATTTAGTTCAATGTAATTTACAGATTTTTCGGAAATATTAAACAATAAGTGAGAAGAGTTGTTCTCTTAGAATATCTCTTAAACCTTAATTAGAGTCTACCGGAAACTATAGCTCTAGCTTTTTCCCGTTCTACTTGACAGCCATTCTCCGTTTTAAAAACACCAAAGAGGCAAGCTCGATAAATATCCGTACGGAGCTAAAGTCCGACCTATTTCCACACAACAAAAAAGCTTGTAGAGAAACAATTTTCTCTACAAGCCGTTTGAAACAGGTGACTCTTATTGAGCAGATGTTCTAACTTTTTCATAACGCTCTGAATGGCGGGAAATTCCAAGAAATGCTGGCTTTTCTTTTGGTAGTTTCCCGAAAATAAGCCCCGGCAGTGGAAAATATCTATGGGTTAACCAAATTATTGTATAACAAGCGAGCAATGTTACCACAAATCTTAATAAAACAGCTGCGTGAAACCAATAATTTCCTGGCATAGGGATAAACTGGGCCACTACCTTCAGAACAATAGGGTGCAGCAAATAAAATCCAAAGGAATAAATAGCAACGTTTTTAATATAAGGTAGTACTTGCGGCCATTTTCTACAAGCTATTTCCATTAAACGGAACATCAAATAGCTGCCACTCATGATATAGATGAGATTGATAACCAAATAGATCCACCCTGGCAAATGCATGGAAGGGACCGTGTATAGGTGGTAATGAAGAGTAACTGTCCCAATTCCTGTCGTTATGGCAAGAACTGTCCATACATAAGTGGACTTATTATAAATTTTCCTTTTTTGTTCTTTAAAATATACGCCAATCCAGGCTCCCAGTAAATAAGGGCCCATACTGCTTAAGAAAAAGGTGAATGGAATAAATTGGAATTCTTGATTCAAGAAATAATAACCAAGCTCTATTACAATTCCGAACAGCCACATATATTTTTTGAAAATAGGAATCTTTTTCGCTACAAATAGAATCGCTGGAAAGAACAAATAAAACTGCACGATTAAAAAGATGAAGTGCAATTGATAAAACGATTCACCTTTTAATATCCGTAGGCCAATCTCACTTATATTAAAACTGACGGCTCCAATATAAATAGAAAATGCTTCATAGAATAAAGCCCAGACGAGATATGGCACAACTATATATAAGGCACGTTTCTTATAAAAAGTTTTGAGCTCCTGCACATCCATTTTTTCATGAATATATTTATAGAAGAAGACCATCGCGGTGATCATGATGAAGATGCCTGCTTCTATTCTTACAATTCGATTTATAAAGTGATATTTTTCATAGGCATCGCCACCTGCAGGGAGAACAGACGCGTAAACAGCTGTTACGTGAACTAATACAACCATCATCATGGCAAAAAGCCTTAATAGAAAGATAGACTCAATTTTTTCTCTAGCCATAGTTATCATTCCTTTTATATATAAATTGAGCTGTAGGCTATCTTACCATGATTCTTTACAGTAGGAAAGTTTGTAGTCAATCTATAATAAAAATATCATCAAAAGTAATGAAACTCCCATTAATTACCTTTAGAAAAGATAAATTCTATTTCGCATCAATTCTCCCCAAGAAAAATCCATCCACTTCCTCCAGTTTCCCGCGCCAATGGAAACTGCCTTCAGAAGGAGTTGGTTGAGCATCCCCATTGTATACTTGAGCATTTTCTAAATGGATAAAACGAATTTCTTCTTGGGAATAATTGATATCACTAGTACGGGAAAGTTTTTCACTCAACTTTTGAGAAATTTCGTTTCCACCATCAAATGTCCCGCTTAAAGACTGCATATATTTCTTGGCAGATACGGTTGTTCCTGTAACTAAGGTCCCGTTTACATTCAACGTAATATCCAGCGAGAAATCTCCCTGGTTAGCTGCTTTTACAAAGTTTTGTAAAATATTATCCATTTTCCCTCTTCCCTTCTCTATTAAATCTTAGTTTCTTGTATCATCATTTATGGTCAGTGTCGTTTTCCCATTTTTTTCGTCTTCTTCTTCCGGGTTCTCAGATGTTTGACCCACTTCTTCCTCAGATTCTTCTTCGAGAGACACTACAGAGTCTTCTCTATTCCCTTCCATTGGATCGCTCACTTGTTTCTCCTGATTGTCAGATTTTTCCTTCTCAGTTGTTTTGTCCTTTGATCCTTCCTGTGAAGCACGATTTTCATCATCCTTAGTCGCAGCCGTTTCATCTTCAGAGGAAAAAGCTTCGATTTGCTTTTGAGAAAGTTCCCCTCCTTCTACAGAATGAGCTTCTTCTTCCTCACTTTCATCGTTTGAACCTTTTTTCACTTTACTTTTTACATCGGCTACAATCTTGCCTGTCTTGTCTTTCGTTTGGTCTTTCCATCCTTTCCATTGACTCCCAGCTTTTTTAGCTTTTTCTTTCGCATTCTCTCTTGTATTTTTATTACGATTAGAATCCACGAAAAATCCTGCGGCAGCTCCAAGTACCCCGCCAACGACCGCTTTTGTAACACGGTGGTTTTTCTGGTTTTGCTCCTCTTCCTGCTTCTTTTGTTCATTTTGATGGTTGTTTAATCGTGTTTTGGATTCACTCATTTTCATCGCCCCTTTATATTAGTAGTCATAAACTTCTCGCATACTTTTTTCAAGTTGTTCCACACGTTTTTGCAGTTGCTCATTTTCCTTTTCCAATGCTTTTGTGTTCGATTCAGCTGCTTTCGAATTCAAGTAGGGATCGGTTTCCCACCAGTCCATGCCAATTTCCTTCGCTTTGTCTACAGAAGCGACTATGAGACGGATTTTGATCGTCAAAAGTTCAACATCAGCCAGGCCTACTCGAATGTCACCTGCAATCACAACTCCTTTATCTAAGACCGTTTCCAATACGTCGACAATGCTGTTTGATTGAGTCGGGTGCTCAATGGACATCTAGGACACCTCCTTTTATAACAAGTTGCCTAAAGGTCCTAAGTCAATATTAAGATCATCATCATCCAATTCAAAAATCTCTTTCAGTTCGTCCATTTTCACCTCAAGGTTCATGAGTGCGACTCCCAACTGCTCCATCTGTTCCTCTGTCAACGTTCCACCATCGACACGCCGGATCGCCTGACGTTCTACTAACTCCCTCAACAATTCAATGATAGTGAGCACAAGTTGAGCAAGTCCTTGCTCTGCTCCGTCAGGGTCAAGATTGATTCGGCTGCTTTTAAAGGGCTGTTCTTCAATACTTTTCTGTGACACGTTCCAATGCCTCCTTTTCCCTATCCAATTTTGCAGAGCTCAAGGAGTCTACAAGGTCCTTTTGTTGAGACTGAATAAGGGTTTCAACAGAAGAAATTAATAATTTCAAATCTAAATAGACAAGGTCAATGCCTGCAATTGAGATGATAATATCGCCTTTGATGGCCACTCCTTTATCCAGTACGGTATCTAAAATATCTATCAGTGCGATCTCTCTATTCTCATAATTTTCTCTGATGGACACTCAGCCCACCTCGCTTTTAGAGAGAGTTGAAAAATGGTATGGAGGCCAAGGTCCAGTAACTTCTATCACCCAACCCGCTTGTTCTCCCTGCTCGTTCGCCTCAGTTACTTTGCCTAGAAATCCTTCAACATTCTCTAAATCAATTAAAAAGGCACCATTCCAACACATATCTTCCTCTTTCCCAGTTACGCTCTTATTCCAAATCTTCTTTTCAGCACTATCCACAGAAAAGGCTTGCCATTCTCTGTGCAGATGTCTCACATAGTTCTGCTGTTCCTGAATGACTTGATCATCGATCTGCTGATCAAGCTTCTTCCGCTGCAAATACTGCATTCCTTTAGACAGCTGGGCGATTTGATCTTTCTTTTTTTGAATAACCGGGTGCTGGTCGGCTATTTGCTCTTTTAACCGCTCAGGTTGATTGTATATTTTGACATTCCACTCTTCCTTACCGGATAGTTGATGCAAAATGGCTCTCCACTCTTTTTCATGCGCTTCCATTTTCTTTTTTAAACTCTTTTCACTTTGGAAAATGGTACAAAACTTCATGGGGATTAAGGTAGAAAGGTCCGTCAAGGCCATTAGAATCTTATGATGCAAATAGGCTTTCTCCTGAACCCAATCCATTTTTTTCGTTTTCTCTTCCAGCGCTTCCTCTCCAAATTCATCCTGCTTCACGGAACTTACAATAGCTGCACACTCTCCATAATTCAGAACCTCAAAGTTAGTGTGACCGTCGATCCCTGTCCATTTAGATAAAGCGCTTGTATTGGCTTCCTCATGAAGTATGATTCCATACAAATAAAGTAGCCTCTCCATCATAAAAACTCCTTACTTCCTTTTCGTCATGTTTTCCCATTGTTCTATTTCGAGCTTTTTAGCTATTTCATATCTTAGAAGAAGTTCTTCCTCCTGCTGTTCATAATGCTCTTTGGTAATTTCATCCAATTCATACATCATTTGTAACTGAACCAATTTCTTCTGGATATGCTCCAGGTCGTACATTTCCTTATCCACTTCATCTTTCACATGCTCACCGACTTTTTTTATGAGATGGATCGGGGAAGTGAACAATTTGTGAATCATGACGCTTCCACTTTCAGTTTGATGTTGATGAAATTATAAGCAGGCCATGGACCTGTATATTTGAAGTCAACGTAATCCTTCCAGCGTTCATGTAATTCGTTAACTTTATCATCAAAAGATTCCTCATATTCACGATCAATCAAATAGGCTCCGTTCAAAAGCATCTTCTCTCCGAGAGGATCGTTCAACTTAGAAGCCTCTGACAACTTGGACAGGGGATCATGAATCGTTTCTTCAATATCTCTTTGAATCTTAGTGAAAAAATCACGGGCCATTTCACCGAGTTGAATCCGGTCAAAGTATCCGGCTGCTTTAGACTTCTGGGCTACCGTGTCTTTTTTCTTCACAATCTTGGTGTTTTGTTGAATTTGCTCTTCCAGCCATTCCCTTTTTCCAATCACCTTTAAGCCGATCTCTATTTTATTTTTCACTTCCACGAACAACTTTTTGAGCTGTGGATATAGATTTTCTGTGAGCGCTTGTGTATCTTCTTTTGTATTAAAGACATTTCCAAAACTAATCGGGATCACAGAACTCTCCTGTTCCATCACCCTTGAAATCACCTGCTGGTGTGTCATTAATGGTTTTTTCTTAGGATGATAAATTTTAATAGGAGCTTCTATGGCTACCATCGCTGCATCCCTATAATGGATAGTAAAGATTTCTCTTTCTTCACCCTCAAAATTGATCATTCCGTAATTTTTCTCCTCTTTCGTTTGAATACAACAAAATACATAAATACCGTTTTCTTCAACCATCCCAAGACCTCCTAAATTTTCTTACACTGTTCGATAATTCTGTTTCTCGCTTCTTTTTCATCGTTTGTGCTAGATAAAAGCGAAAAATAGGTGATGTCCATACACAAATTTTGAAAGGATTCATTTTTGCCTTCGATGGGTACTCCTGTTTTTTCCGCAATATCAGCAATCATAATTGATGAACGTACACTTAAATCTGGTCCTTTTCCAGATTCCGATTGATTTACATTTCGTATGAACCGCACAACAGCCTCTGCTTTATCCCGGTCGACACCAGTCCGTTCCATGACCACGGCAATTTCAGCATCCATACTGATGAAATTCAGCGGGATCGAAATCATTCGGTCCATCAATGCATCCTGAGTATCATAAACACCGATATACTCCGCAGGATTACTTGTAAATACCATTCTAAAGTCCGGGTGTACGCGCAAATGAGAATCCTTTGTTTTGGATCCGTATAACGGAAGAACTCTCTCTTCAAGTACGGAAAGAAACAAATTGTTCGTATCCGGGGAGGACCTTGTGAATTCATCGTAAACAACGGTATGACCATTTTTCACGGCTTCATAAAGGTGGCCCTCCACCCAGTCTTCCGTTACATTTTCTTCGATTTTTCTTACAGTTTTAATAAAATTATCATTCAGCTTCTTACGACTATACCCTCTATAGGCGCCGATTAGATCCTCGTTGGTTAAATCCTTATTTCCGGTAATTAACGTGACCGGCCGCTTGATTAATTTAGCCACATGGATAGCAAGCGTCGTCTTCCCAACCCCGGAGGGGCCTGTATAATGAACCGGGTAACCGGCGGATAAATAATTTAATGAACGGCGAATTATGCTTTTATAATAGGGGTGCTCATAAACGCCCTTCTTTTGAGAGGTGTGTAGGTTGCTTTGTTTCAATACAGTCATCGCCACCCCTCCCTTATTGCTCGACTTGGTCTTCAATTTCACTTCGATATCTAAGACTCAAACGTGAAAACCCTGTCACTTCGCTGTTCTCATCAAGAAAAACTTCATATAAGCCAACCATTTGATCTCTCGCATATTTCTTCATATATTCTTTTTCTTCGATTACTTCAACCAACACCCGCCATTCCTGGTCCTTCTTTCTTGCCGAGATAATTTTATGTGGCGGTGCAATATTTTCATTAAAAAAGTCGGTCACCTGGTTCAAAATCTTCATAAAACTGCATCCCTCTCTTTTCCTAATTAGCACATTCTTCATAGATTAGGAAGGGAGGGAACCACTACAGGTTCCCTTTTCCTGTTGGGGAGGATCCCGACTTAAATGCTAAATTCTCCGCGCTCGTTTGTAGATTGGGAAGGAGCAGAATCCTCTTCACCTAGTCGGCCTCCAAGCCCTTCTTCTTCCACTTCATCACGTAAAAGCCCAACAGCCTCTGCATATCGCAGCCATGTATCAACACTGGCAATAACAACCCTTGCTTCTACTGTAATTAATTCAATTCCGACTACAGAGACACGAGCAAACGCATCAATCACAATACCTTTATCCAAGATACGGTCAACCACTTCAGCAAGACTGGAACTATCTGTTGATTTTTGAATAGCCATTTTTTATTCTCCTCTCTTTGTTACGAATGATAGGTTTTAATATTAGAAAGACCCTTGATGTCTTTCGAGCCCTTAATAGAAGAAGAACTCTTTATATGGGAAACCCCTTTGATATCCTGGACCCCTTTCACTCTTCCACTCTGAGACCTATTGTTTTGGAGCGACCGCTGCATCTGTTCCCCTGATTCTTTAACGGAATTCAGTTTATCCTTAAATCCTAATAGGCGGTCCTGTACTTTCTCTTTCGCTTCTTCTGCCTTTGAATGCACTTGATCCGCATTCGAAGATGTTTTCTCCTGAAGCTCTTCTTTCATGCCGCCAACTTTGGACTGTATTTGTTTTTTGAACTGATCCTGGAAGAAATCTCCTGCTTGGTCACGGATCTCGTCCTCGACATGGTCTTTTAATTCTTTAGGACCTTTTACTTTCTGACTGATTTTCGAATTAGGAGTTGGCCATTTATCCTTTACCACATCAACTGATTTCTTCAACCCTCCTCCCACATAATCGAAGACGGATTTACTTTCCTCGTTATTTTTATTTGATGGAAACATCCTCACCTCCCCACTCCATATTTCATATAAAAATTTTTAACTGGTTTCTATCCTTACTTCCCACATACATCGACATAAAACCCTCCACTCGCTAAAAAGTCCGAAAAATGGTAGGAATGACGCTCTTTGTTACGAGAGCGCTGAATCTATAAGACTAGAATCCCATAGGTATCCCGCCTCTTTTTACAAAATTGACAATCTTATTAAAATAGCAGAATTTTATTTATAGCTTATCTGATTCTCTATTCATTCCCCCCTACACGGGGGTTACCTCAGATAAAAAGACTCCGTTCTATAACAATACTTGGGAATATCCCTGCTTCTTTCTACCCTTAAGCCCCCCTTTTTTGATGCAACTATCCCAACCCGTATTCAGGAGGAAAATGACGAAAAAGTTAGAATTATTAGATTATAAACTTTAAAGGAGGAATTGATTTGAAGTTCAAAAAACTCGCTACACTGTCACTCGCTGCGTCACTGGCCCTCTTACCGACAACAGGACAAGCCTTCGCGGAAACACAACCGGAATCTTTAAACAAAGTAAAGGTGCAAGAAGACAAAGGGGAATTTGTAAAAGGTGAAGTCGTTGTTAAATATAAGGAAGGAAAATCATTAAAAGGAAAGCAACTTGAATCCTTCGGAGCAGAGACTCTTGAGGATAGTAAAGTTGTAGATTCAGAAGTAAAAGTACTTAAGGTCGGAAATGTAGAAAAAGCGGTTAAAGCATTAAATAAGAACCCAAATGTTGAATATGCTGAGCCGAACTATGTTTTCAATGCCACATGGTCACCAAATGATACTTACTACAGCTCCCATCAGTATGGGCCACAAAATACAAACACAGAAGCAGCGTGGGATATCACTCGTGGAAGCAGCAATCAGGAAATTGCCATTGTCGACTCTGGTGTTGACTACAATCATCCAGACCTAGCAGGAAAAACAATCAAAGGTTATGATTTCGTTGACAACGACTATGATCCAATGGACTTGAACAACCACGGTACACACGTAGCCGGAACAGCTGCGGCTATAACAAATAATGGTTCTGGTGTTGCAGGAATGGCTCCAAACACGAGTATCCTGGCCGTTCGTGCCCTTGATGCTAATGGAAGCGGATCTTTGTATGATATCGCAGATGCTATCCGTTACTCTGCGGACGAAGGAGCGGAAGTGATTAACCTTTCTCTTGGTTGTGACTGTGATACACAGACACTTGAAAATGCCGTTAATTACGCGTGGAACAAAGGCTCTGTCGTCATAGCCGCTGCAGGAAACGATGGCGTATCTACTACATTTGAACCTGCTTCTTATGATAATGTTATTGCTGTAGGTGCTGTCGATAGCAACAACAACAAGGCTTCCTTCTCCAACTACGGGACTTGGGTTGACGTCACGGCCCCTGGTGTCGACATCGCTTCCACCGTTCCTAACGGCGGATATGCGTACATGTCTGGTACGTCAATGGCTTCCCCTCACGTAGCAGGTCTTGCCGGTTTGCTTGCATCCCAAGGACGTTCGAACAGCAACATCCGTGCAGCAATCGAGCAAACAGCCGATCCAATCTCCGGCACAGGCTACTACTTTGAGCACGGTCTGATCAATTCTTATAATGCTGTAAACTATTAATGAGTAGGGGAGGCGATTAACCTCCGCCTCTAGTCCCCCGTACAATACGACGATATCTAAGATTGAGTAAAAATGGATATCCTGCATGAAAAGATTAGAACCCTAAACGATTCCAGAAGGAGTTGTTTAGGGTTCTTTTCGTATTGTACTGAAATTCTTTGAATCCTATTCTGGAATTCGTCTTTATGGCATACGTATTCATCGGGGCGAAAGTTTGCCTCCAGAGTCCAGGTCATCATTGTAGGAAAGACAAATAACTGCTTTTAAAATAAAAAGTAAGAAGAAATAAAATACATGACAACAATAAGGAAAGACGGAGCAGCGTAATGCAAGAGACCTCCATACGATTTTCTCCTCATCATATATAGAATAAGACCCACCATTCCAATAAATAGAAGAGCAATAGGAAGGTTTCCTCCGGACGTTGCATTCAAGATCGGTCCTTTTTGATAAAAAATATCTGTGATTGCAAGCAGCTGAAGATTAAATAAATTACTCCCCAGGATTGATCCCACAGCCATATCATAGTTTGCCAGCTTTAAGGCGACAAGTACGGTGATAAGCTCGGGCAGAGAGGTAGAAGCAGCAATCAAAAAGCTCCCAACAAAACTTGAATTCATCCCTGTCTGCTGTGCCAGTTGATCCCCAAAAATAGACAATGCGCTGCCGGCAGCAAAAACGATGACCGCACTAACAGCGAAACCAACACTTGCCGCCTTCAAGGAATAGTCCTTTCCTGTCGCAGCAGCCTCATCCTCGACCATTTCTTTCTCTTCATTATTATCAAAGTATCTGACGGTGAACACATAAAGCCCTACTAAGATAAACATTTCAATACCGATATTAAAGATGGTGATACTAGAATTTAACACCAAGGAAAGAACTACTACCCCTGTAAAAACCATTGCAGCAAATGCAGAAGGCAGGTGCTGTTTTGGTTCAATCATGTTAAACATCCGTTTTCTGCGGTAAATGAGATCTATAAAAGCTAATATTAAGACGTTAAAAATATTGCTCCCTAACATATTTCCTACAGCAATATCTGGATTATCGATGTAAACGGCAGTAAGACTTGTGGTTAGTTCCGGCAATGAAGTAGCTCCTGCGATTAGGAATGTGCCTACAACAGCTCCACTTAATTTAGATTTTTGGCTAATGACGTCACCGAAACGGTTAAGTTGAATAGACGCTAGGACGACAATAACGGCAGACAGGGTGAATATTAGAAATGTCATCATTTCCCTCCTCATCTTGAATCAGCAAGAACAGATGTGCCCGTTACAGCTCTGCTCCATAAGAGTTCACAATCATTGAATTCTATAATTTCCCAGACAATAAAAAAAGACCTTGACCATCTAGAGTGGCCAAGGTCTTGCGTACTATGGTTATAGTTTGATGAACCGAGTGTGTGCACACTGAAATGACGATCCATCAACCGTATGATACGGTCGCTACTCCCCTTGATATAATCAATATAGCGAATTCTTAAAGAAACGTCAAAGAAATAGATGTTCCTTTTTCTTTTTGAAAGTTCTTATTCATAGAGCGATGATCCATTAATAACTAATTCAACTAAATGGCAGGATAGTGGGAGATCTTTGATGGTTAAGGGGCAATAGGAAAATACGAGACTCCAGCGGGACCCCACAGGGCGCAGCCCGCGGAGGCTTTCCATCTTCCCCGCGGAAAGCGAGTAGCTTTCCATCCTATTCGGTATTGTTTTCCCAAAAGCCTTCTTATTCAGAACACAGTTTAGAGGTATTTTTGGTGTGAATGGGTAACAACAGCCTCTTATGGGAAAATGTTCTATTTTTATTATAAGACTTTACTTAAAAACTCTTGTGTACGGGGGTTTTGCGGATTACCGAAAAGGCGTTCCGGAACATCTTCCTCCATAATAATTCCTTCATCCATAAACAACACGCGATCCCCCACTTCTCGAGCAAATCCCATTTCGTGTGTAACGACGACCATCGTCATCCCTTCTTGGGCAAGATCTTTCATAACCGCGAGCACATCTCCGACAAGTTCTGGATCCAGGGCTGAGGTCGGTTCATCAAACAGCATAATACTCGGTTCCATTGCCAATGACCGGGCGATGGCTACCCGTTGCTTTTGACCACCGGACAGACTTTCCGGATAAGCAACCGCTTTATCACTCAGACCGACTTTCTCCAATAAAGGGTGTGCGATTTTTTCTGCTTCTGTTTTTTTCATGCCTTTCACCTTTATTGGACCAATTGTAATGTTATCCATAACGGTCATGTGTGGGAAGAGGTTGAAGTGCTGAAACACCATCCCCACTCGGGAACGGACATCATTGATATTGATTTTAGGATCTGTCAAATTCTCCCCTTGAATGAGGACATCTCCAGAAGTGACTTCTTCTAATAGATTCAAACATCGTAAGAATGTACTCTTCCCTGAACCAGATGGTCCGATGACACAGACCACCTCTTTTTCTTTAATCTCTGCATTAATTCCTTTTAAAACTTCATTGGAACCGAATGATTTGTGCAAATCTTTAACGGTAATCATTACACATCCAGTCTCCTTTCAACACGTCTCAAATATACAGCCGTTGGTACGGTAATAACTAAATACATGACACAAACCATGGTCAGGGCCTGGAATGCCTGAAACGTCATTCCATAATATTGCTGTCCCATATACAGCAATTCCCCTACTGCAATTACAGAAAATAGAGACGTATCCTTCAAGCTGATGACGAATTGGTTTCCAAGTGGCGGAATCATACGCCTGAAGGCTTGTGGCCAGATAATATAACGCATCGTCTGATTCCGGGTGAGTCCGATGGAACGACCGGCTTCTTCCTGCCCTGTATCAATCGAGTACACCGCTCCTCGTACAATTTCTGCTATGTAGGCACCGGCGTTCACAGCAATGGCGATAATAGAAGCAGTAATTTTGTCAATATTGATTCCTGTTAAATCTGAGAGACCAAAGTAGATGAACAAGATTTGAGCCAGGATCGGGGTACCACGGACAACTTCCACATAAACCGTCGCAATTCCATATATAAGCTTACTTTTCGACAAGCGGGCAAAACCAAAAATAGCACCGAGGATAAATCCTAAGATTAGTCCGACAAAGGTAATAAGCAGTGTCCATACCAAACCCTCGAGCAAAAAAGGCATGACACGAAAATAGTGCGATTCTGTAATGAATTCCATTATATGTATACGCTCCTTGTGTTCCGTATTAGGTGGTGAGTACATGTCAGTTATTTAATTTAATAGAAAAGCGTAACAAGCCAATCCCTTGCTACGCTTTTTCCGATCAGCTCCCCACTATTACTCGGAAGATTCTGTGCCGTATTTACGCTCACCGAACCATTTTTCATAGATGTCATCGTATGTCCCGTTATCTATTAATGTCTGCAGCGCTTCATTTACATCTTCCACGAGCTCAGAATCTTTTGGAAACGCGATTCCATATTGCTCTCCTTGTAAAATGTCTCCAGCTGTTTTCAAGCCTTCAGAGTCATTCGCCACATAGTATTGTACGTTTGGTACGTCATACATGACGGCATCCAGGCGGCCGGCTTCAAGGTCCATGTAAGCCTCGACAATCCCCGGGAATGTGATTAATTCAGCGTCCGGGTGATTTTCCTTAATATACGCTTCACTTGTTGTTCCGGAACGGGTGCCTACTTTTTTACCTGTCAGGTCATCTGCAGACTTGATTTCTTCATTATCGGCGCTTACCGCAAGCATCAGTCCTGCATCATAATAAGGATCGGAAAAATCGATGGTTTCTTTCCGCTCTTCCGTAATCGTCATCCCTGCAATCCCGATATCATAACGTCCGGACTGCATTCCGGCGACAACCCCATCAAATTTCATCGATTCAATCTCAACATTGAATCCTGCTTCTTCAGCAATCGCTTTAATCAAATCGATGTCGAAGCCTTCCATTTCTCCAGTTTCCTCGTTCATAAACTCAAATGGAACGAAATTGTTATCGGTTGCGACTGTGTACGTTTCCCCAGAGTCACCGGAGTCTCCTGATGCTTCTTCACTATCACTACCACAAGCGACAAGAATCGTACTGAGAACTAAAACCATAATAAATAAGTACCATTTCGATTTCATCCATTTTCCCCCTTTTATTATGTGGATCTCTATTATCTCAAATTTTACTACTAATGCAAATTTTCTGAATAATTTATTTAGCTGTCTTTTCGAACGAAAAATACTATTCTGTTAAACTGAGGTAAGAAATGCTCATATTTACTATGATTTCATTTATTTTTCTAGGTATTACAAGTAAATATAATAAAATCCCTTAGATAATCTCGGATTCAAAAGGTTTCAGGTAATAGGTTTATATCCCTAAAAATGAAAAAGATGGATATCGTGTAAGGAGAACATTGCTATGCTTCTTTCATATATCTAATGGCCTTAGAGGGATTTAGAACTATGAAGCCTATGATGGGTTTGGGTGAAATGTACCTTCGATACCCATTACTAGGGAATCATAGGTACATTTAAAGTGGATTGTGGTTAAAGAAAGATCTTTACATACAGGAATGGAGATAAATACAAATAATAACTGGTGTTACCTCAGAGGTCGTCACACGAGAATGGCCATCATGAATATTGGAGACTATCAACAGAGAATCGCTTCGTATTAGAGGCTTCTCGATCATCCATAGGATTTCATTTAGTAGAAAATCATATAATCTAATAAGAGCCCCCGGATATGGGGGCTCTTATTAGTTAGTCCTCTTTATCTTTTTCAAACTCGATAACTTCACCGGTTTGCCCATGGATCGTTACTTCATATTCGTATTCTCCATCGTGCAGTTCAAATTCATAATGTCCATCATCGATTCCCATTTCTTTGACTTCACTGCCAGCCGCTTTTTCTTTCGCCGTTTTCTCCGCGTCTTCTTTCTTCACTTTTATCCCAGCGGCTGCTTTTTCTTCGGACTCATCCTCGTCACCATCACGATCTATTTTGACTATTTCTCCGGTGTTCGCATCAAGATCAACATTCATTTCTTTTCCTTCTTCCGTATGCCCATCTATTTCATATAGGAGGACACCATCCTCTTTATCTTTTTCTACTTTATCAATTGTAAGACCATTGATTTCTTTTTTTGCTGCTGATTCAGCTTCTTTTTGTGTGAATTTGACATCCTTCTCTGACCAGCTAGAATCATCTGACATAGCACTAACACCGTAAGCACCCCCGAGAAGAACGGCACCTATAATCCCACTAATTAACCATGTTTTCTTCATTTTGTTTCCTCCTTTTATTGTTCTACTTTTACTATATCCAGCGTGCATGAGAACAAATGGAGAAGAAAATGAGAATTTGATGAGAAATTAATCATCCCATGTAATGGATAGGATCTCCCCAGTAATGGCATGGATTTGTACGGTTGCTTCAAGTTCGTCTTCCCGTTCTATTTCAACAAGAAAGTAGGCAGGGTCTTTTTCGTTTTCAAAATCGATATCATCAACTTTCCCGTCGACTTCCTTGAGCGCGGCTTCTTTCGCTTTCTCTTCTGTAATCGGCTGAGCTTCAGCTTCTTGATCGGGAGGACTTGGTTCAGATAGTGGTGTGTCTTTTTCATTTTGAAAATCTTCAAGCTGCCGGATTCTTGCGACACGACCATCTTCTTTCGCTATCACTACTTCATAAAGACCTTCTTTGAGCTCTAAGGAAGCCAGGTAATGGTCATCCATTGAAGTCATATCTGTAATTTGTCCATTGTATTGAGACTGTACTTTCTCACGAATATCGGTCTCTGACAAAGGTTCAGCGCTAAGGCGCTGGTTTACAATCTGCCATCCAATAAGCAGCAAAACGGCCAACCCAAGTATGGAAATCACTACTTTTGTAAATGTAGACATACGCTTCCTCCTTGTCATAATCATACCTTCCAAAAATGTGAATTCCCTGAGAGAGGCAAGAGAATGCTTGCTGTGGTTCCTTTCCCTTTTTGGCTGGATAATGTGATTTCTGCTCCGATCGCTTGTGCCAATTCTTTCGCCAGAGAAAGACCGAGCCCTGATCCTTCCGTTCTTGACTGATCCACTTGGTAAAAACGATCGAATACTTTATCGAGCTCCTCTTCTGTCATCCCCATTCCCTTATCGGTGATATGAATGCGTGCCTTATCCTCTGTCTCATCGACCTTTATTATAATCGGTCCTTCACTATATTTGCGGGCGTTATCCATAAAAATGTAAAGCAGCTGCTTTAACTTCTGCTCATCCGTTTGGACTTGTATTTCCTTTATACCTTCCCAGTCTACTTGACGGTGATAAGCATGTTCAAAAGAAGCAACCGTTGTATTGAGAAAAGGGGATAATGCGATACTCTCTAAGTACACATTCCACTTCTCTTCCTGTTTTGCAAGGAGAAGAAGTTGCTGGGTCAGCTCCCGCATCCGTTTTGCCTCAGAATGAATTGCTTCTACAGATTCTTGAAAAAGTTCTTCATCCTGAGTTCCTCTCCTTTTTAAAAGGCTTGCGTAAGACTCAATTACCGTCAAAGGTGTCTTCAGCTCATGGGAAGCATTGGATACAAATTGTTCCTGTTTTTGATAATTATCTTCTAGCTGGACGATCATTTTATTGAATGTATCTGCCATTTGGGATAATTCATCTTTCGAATTTCCTTCATAAGTAATCTGTTTGAATTGACCACTTCCGCGGATCTCCTGCATCGTTACAATTAAAGAGCGAATCGGATTCGCTATCAGTTTACTTAAAAAATGGGCAGAAAGAAAAAGGGGGACGATTGCTAAAATGGTGACAATTACCAGAACGATCTGTAAAATGCTTAAATTGTCCTCCGTCGTTTCAAGGCTTTGAGTTAACTGTAGAGCTGCAATGTTTCCATTTGTCCAAATGATGGGAATGGAAACAAAAGCATGTGGAACGCCTTGATAACTTCGAACGTCTGCTTTCTCCCTTTCTTCATAATGATATGTCTGGTCGGTTAAGTACTGCTGTCCTCCACCGGTCAAATTGACATCTGCAGTCCCATCCTGGAGAACGACTCTTATCATTCCATTTCCTGGTACATAAGCTCTCAACAGTTCAGCCGAAGGGGCATCTTCCGACCGTTCGTTGATTTCTGTCACAATCCGCTCGGCTTCCTGCTGTGTTTCTTGAAGATCACTATCATAAACAATTTTACTGAATGAAAAATAAACCGCACTGCTGATCAGGAGAAGAAGAAAGATGAAGAGGCCAGTCGTATAGAATTGAATTCTATTTCCTAGTTTCATCGCGGGTCCTTCATTACATAGCCGACACCTCGGACAGTTTGAATCAGCTTCGGCTCGTATCCTTTATCCATTTTGTTGCGCAAATAACGGATGTACACATCTACAATATTCGTGTCACCGTAATAATCGTACCCCCAGACACCTTCCAACAGCTGTTCACGATTGAGCACCTGGCGTTTATGTTTCATTAAATACACAAGCAAAGAAAACTCCTTTGCGGTGAGCTCGATGTTCTTTCTCCCACGCTTCACTTCATGTGTTCTCTCATTCACAGTAAGATCCGCAATCCTCATCTCTTCTACCTCTTGTTGAACTGGTTTTGTTCGTAAAGCGGCCCTGATCCTTGCAAGCAGTTCCTCAATATCAAAAGGCTTTGTCACATAATCATTAGCGCCTAGATCCAGTCCTGTAACCTTATCTTCCACCGCATCTTTGGCCGTCAGCATGATGACAGGTGTTGAATCTTCCCCAGAACGAAGTCTCTTAAGAAGCTCTGTACCACCTAATTCCGGAAGCATCACATCAAGCAGAACCAGGTCCCACTCTTCTTCACGGAAAAGGCGCAGTCCTTCCATACCATCATGGGCTTTGGTCACTTTGTACCCTTCATATTCAAGTTCAAGTTCTAATACACGGGCAATCTTCTTTTCGTCTTCCACTACTAAAATATTTGGCGTACGCATTCGTCATCCCTCATTTAATTTGTTGTGTTTATTTTAGCACAGGAAGGAGCTATGAGAGAGAGAGGATGGATACGGTTATTGTGCAAAACGAACATTATTAAAAGAATTGAACAAAGTCGAAACAAACATCCCCGCAGATCCTCTCAGAAAAATGGTGCGATGGAAAAAAGGCATTTTCTCGTCCTTCCATCCACCACAAGTACAGACAATTAAGACACTGGCTTTCTAAAAATCTTCCCTCTCTCTGGCTATTGCCTCATAGCGAAACAGCCCCTCCCTCTCATTCAATCAAAAAAAAGACGCCCCTGCCAAAAAGGGACATCTTACTTTGATTAAGGGTCTGCTTCCATCAATAAATCTACTAAATACACCGAATCAATTTTTCCATTTAAGCCTTCACGTTCAACACCCAATTTCATCTATAGCAGTTGTCATAGCTCAACCGTTCCTTCAGCAGACTACTCCTGATGAAGCACCAACTTCTGACCTTTCTGGAAATACTTTTCCTGGATTTAGTATCCCATTGGGATCCCAGCTATCCTTAATTCTCTTCATCATATCAAGGCCGATTTCACCAAGCTCAAGCTCCATAAACGGGGCTTTCATCGTGCCGATGCCATGTTCGCCGGAGAGGGTCCCGCCAAGATCTAGCGCAGCCTGGAACATTTCTTCGACGGCTTTCTCTACACGCTTCATTTCTTCTACATCGCGTTTATCGCATAAAATGTTTGGATGCAGATTTCCGTCACCAGCATGTCCGAATGCAACTACTTCTACATTGTACTTCTCTTTAATGCTTTCTAAACGATCCATGAAGTCCGGTATTTTACTGCGTGGGACTGTGGCATCCTCAGACACTTTGGTCGGTTTGATTTTAGCAATCGCTGGAGATACCTGTTTACGAGCATGCCAGAGTTTACCTGCTTCATCATCACTTTTTGGGATAATGATTTCTTTCGCGCCCATACCCACCATGATCTTTTCAATAAGCCCCCGTTCAATACGAAGGGTTTCTGGGTGTCCGTCCAATTCGAGTATAATGACAGCAGCAGCACTGACTGGTAATCCGACAGGCTGGAATTTCTCGACAGCTACAATACAGGCATGATCCATAAATTCCATTTTGGAAGGAAGGATTCCTGATGTAAGTGTCTGGGATATTGCTTCTCCTGCTTTCCTCACCTCATCAAAAGCGACCATTATCGTCTGGACTGCCGGCGGTTTAGGCATCAGCTTCAACGTTGCCCCAACGATGACACCAAGCGTTCCTTCCGAACCGACAATGAGTTTCGTTAAATCAATCCCAGTCACATTCTTAATCGTCTGTCCTCCTGTCCGGATCAATTCCCCTTCAGGTGTGACCACTTCGAGACCAATCACATGATCTTTGGTTACCCCGTATTTCAACCCCCGAGGCCCGCCAGAGTTTTCTGCGAGATTGCCGCCGATAGTGGCCACATGTGCACTGCTCGGATCCGGGGCATACATCAGGCCGTGTTTTTCCGCTGCTTTATTGATGTTCCCCGTCAACACACTCGGTGTCACGTTTACGGTAAGGTCACGTGGATGAAGATCGATAACGGCAGGAAATTGAGACATGTCCAGGACGATCCCCCCATGAACAGGAAGCGGCCCACCACTCAAGCATGTACCAGATCCGCGCGGGTGGACCGGAACTTTATAGCGGTTGGCCAACTTAAGCACTTCCAATACTTCATGTTTTTCTTTCGCTTGAACGACTGCATCCGGCAGGTGTTCGCCAAAGGAAGCATCAAAGCTGTAACTGTGACGATCAGCTAGCGTTGTCAGCACCTGGTTTTCTGGAATCCATTCCTGCAATTCTTTCAGCCACTTTCCCATCTCATCATTCCTCCTTATCCCTTTCCGTTCTTCGTTTTTTTCCCTTTCAATAGATCCATCACATCTGTGATTTCATGGAAATAATTCGAGGCCTCATCCCATTGCTCTGTCACAATATTCACAAAAAGAATATCAATCATATGCAGCTGAGCTAACCGGGAGGAAGTGGCCCCACTTCGAAACGGAGCTGGAATTTCCCTCGACGCAGAAATGAATAAGGAAACATCCGCATGCGCGGTCACCGGGGACTGACCATACCGAGTCAAACTGATGGTACGCGCCCCCTTCTTCTTGGCAATTTCCATAATTTCAGCCGTTTCATACGTTTCCCCTGAAAAAGAAATCCCGAAGACGACATCCTTTTCACTGACATTTGCTATATTCATTGCCGCATTATGCATGTCGGTAAAAGCAGATGTCGGTTTGTTTATTCGCAGGAATTTTTGCTGGGCATCTTGGGCAATAATACCTGAAGCTCCCACCCCGAAGAAATGAATGTTCTCTGCTTCCTTCAAAACGTTCACCGCTTCTGCCAGTGTCCTGTAATCCACCATTTCTGTCGTTTCCCTGATTGCCTGCAGGCTGTTATTCGTAACTTTTTCAACGATGGAATCGGAAGCTTCTCCAGGTTGAATGTCGCGATACCTGGCTTCCGGTTTCTTTTGCAAATCTCCTGAAATTCTTAACTTCAACTCCTGGAGCCCTTTTAGCCCCAAGGACTTGCATAAGCGGATAACCGCCGCACTGCTTGTTGAACTGAGTCTGCCGAGCTGTGTCGCTGTACAATGAATCGCTTCATGCGGTTGAGCGATAATGAATTCTGCAATCTTTTTTTCTGACGGCGGGAGCTTATCCTTCATTTCATTCAAAATAACAAGCCCGCCTGTTAAGGAATTTTTCATAGTTCCACCACTCTTATCCTTTAATTGCACCTTCTGTCATCCCTTTAACGATCCGTCGTTGGAAGATCGCATACAAGACGATGACTGGAACGATCGCGATGACTAGACTAGCAAACAGCGTCCCCCACGCGTTCGTATATTGTGTTTCATTGCTAATATAGTCAATCGCCAGTGCCAGTGTATAGTTCCCTTCGGTTTGTAAAAAAATCAAGGCCATGAAATATTCATTCCAAAACTGAATCATGTTCATGATAGTGACGGTAATAATCCCCGTTGTTGATAGCGGAGTAATGATCTTCCATAAGATGCCGTAGGGTGACATCCCGTCTATCGCTGCTGCTTCTTCGAGCGATTTTGGAATCGTTGCCATGAAACTCGTTAAAACGAAAATACTGAACGGCAATTGACTCACCGCATAAACAATACTAAGACCGAAAATGTTATCAAGCAGATTCAACTGCATGAGTAAAAAGAACAACGGAATCCATCCAAGAACCATCGGGATCATCATCGCAGAAATATAAAGGGTAAACAACAACCGATTCCCGCGAAAACGCATCCGCTCTAATGCATAAGAAGTTGGAATCGCCATAGCAAGCGTTAAAGTCGCCCCAAGTCCTGTGACAATAAAGCTGTTGAAAACGCTTGAATCAATATTGTAATTGCTCCACGCATTCACAAAATTACTGAAACTGAATGAGTCCGGCAGCCCCCAAGGATTTGCATAGATTTCCGCATTTGATTTAAAAGCTCCAAGAATCATCCAAAAAATCGGATATAAGACGGCTAAAGACCAGATGATTAATGGAATACGTACAATCGTCCGTGAAAAAAATTTTTTATTCACTCGTTTCCCTCCTGTCTGTTAATACTCCACTTTCTCTCTTCTCATGAGGAATTGCATGATCAATACGGTAATCAAGGACAGAATTAGAATCATCACGCCAATCGTCGCTCCATAACCAAAGTTGTATTTGACGAAAGCCTGCTCATACAAATAGGACCCCATTACATGAGTCGAATTGTTTGGTCCCCCTTTGGTCATGACCTGGACGATAATAAAAGATCCGTTTAATGTCGTAATGATAATGTACAAAATGGAGATCTTAATTTGCGGCCAGATTAGAGGAAGTGTTACTTTCCAAAACTGCTGCCATTCGGTCGCCCCGTCAATTTCAGCCGCTTCATAGTAACTCTTCGATATGTTCGATATGCCTCCCATTAGCATAAGCATGAATAAGCCAATCCCTGCCCAGACAGAAGGCAGGACCAGACTTGTCAGTGCCCAATCTTCACTTCCAAGCCATGGACGTGTCCAGCTCTCGAGACCAATCAATTCAAGTCCTGAATTGACGAGGCCGAGACTAGGGTTATAGATGAACATCCACAAGATTCCAATCACGACCACGGACATGATATTCGGGAAAAAGAAGACAATCCGATAAAATGGGGCTTCTTTTATTTTCATTTGTGTTAAAGCGACCGCAAAAAAAGTAGATAGAATCATAATGCCAATCACTTTTGTAATCACGAGGAAATAGTCATGCCAAATCGTTTTCGGGATAATCCCGTCACTGAACAACCTTCTGTAATTATCAAACCCTACGAACTCCGCCAGCGATGAGGCCCCTGACCATTTAAAAAAAGAGTAATAAAGACCGTTAAATAATGGATAAAGTGTAAACACAGCAAATAAGATAAACGTCGGGACAAGGCAGAATGCTAGAAATAGATTCCGTTGTCGACTGGACTGGACCATAAACACACCCCTTTTTTTCTATGATTTAGTATTATCCTTGTCTGCTTCTGTCTGCTTCGATCGGCATAAGACAAGCAACAGAGGGAGACTATCCCCCAGTTGATTGACTTATGACTCGAAGCACCCTTAAGTTTTGTAGACTTTCGTCTAACACCTCTCAACATTTTGAAAAAGGCCGCTATAAAAAATGGAATGCGAAGACATTGCGCCTCCACATTCCACCTGTTTTTACTCCAAGCTGCTGCGGTATTCTGCGGCCGCTTGTTCAGCTTCTTCCACAAACTCTTCTGCCGTAATGTTACCAAGCATTAGAGAAACGAGAGAGTTGCTGATAGGAGTTTCCAGCTCTGAACTCATTGGGTGAGGCTTTTGATAAATCTGTACCTGTTCAGGATCATTGATCATTTTATTCGCTTCAATTAAGAATGGAGGAACTTCCTCACTCGAAGCAAGATCGACACCTTGTAAGTTCATAATCGCTCCCGTATGTTCAGAGAAGCTCTTCGCATATTCTCTTGTAAAGACGAACTCAACAAACGCTTTCGCTGCTTCCGGGTTTTCCGCTTTTTCAGCGATGGCAAGTGGGCGAAGGTCCGGTACAATCGCATATGGATCTCCTTCATCCTGCATTGGAGATGGAACGAAACCATACTCGAAGTCTTCTGGTGTATCATTTGCCATCTCATTCGGAAGCCAGAACCCTACTGGAATAAACGCATTGTCATGAAGCAAGAAATTCATTTGTGACTGGGTATGGTTCAAAGCACCGAACCCTGAATCAATCAATCCTTCCTGCTGCATTTGTTCCACTTTCTTCATGACATTAAGCACAGGCTCGCTCGTCCATGCTCCTTCTTTCCCTGTGATGACATCGTTAAGCAGTTTATCTCCACCTGCGGCACCGAAGGCAGGATAAAGAACCCCACGCAAGAAGTAGTATGGATATTGACCAGTTGTAACAAATGGCTCGATACCTTCATCTTCTTTTATCTGATTCATCGTATCCATGAAGCTTGGGAAATCTGTTGGTACCTCCCAGCCATTTTCTTCAAACCAAGCATTGTCGTACCATGTTCCCCACGTATCAAAAACAAGTGGAAGGCTGTAAATATCGCCATTATACGTAGAAGGTTCAACAATGAAACTTTCACTTAAAGGAGATCCATCTTCAAGCTCAATTCCGCTTACCCAGTCCGACAAATTCATCAATTGGCCATCTTCGACCATCTGTGTTTCACTGGAACCGGCACCGTCGATATAAACGACATCAGGTGGATCATCGGAAACCCAACGGGAGCGCATCTCTTCATTAATATTAGGCCCTGCATGTTCCGTGACTGTTACATCCGGGTATTCTTCCTGGAAATCACCAATAACCTCTTTCCACCAAGAATCCCCGTAACCTCCAACAAAATACTGGATCTCTAGCTCTCCGGAAATCTCCCCGGATTCTCCGGAATCGGAAGTTTCTTCAGAGGAGGTATCCTCTTCGGTCCCTTCACTATCTGTTTCTTCCGTTCCTCCTCCTGGCGCACAACCGACCAGCAACAAGAAAGCGAACAAAACCGACATCATCAACCAAGCAGATGTTTTCCGCCACATGTTCAACATAAGCTCCCCCTTTTGATTGAAAAATTTATTTGAAACCATGGAATGGTCTTCAAATCAAGATGATTCTTCCACTGCTTTTCTTAAATTTCCTCCTGCCCCTTGAAGCAGTTGTTTCGCTTTTTCATAAGAAACACTTCTCTTCAACATAACGATGGCAGGCTTCACTTCAAGCTTCGCATCTTTCAATGTTTGTTCCGCTTCTTCATATGAGGCCGTTGTACATTCCATCAAAATGCTTTTAGCTCGTTCGCGAAGTTTATGGTTACTTGCATGAACATCCACCATCAAATTTTCGTACACTTTTCCAAGCTTAATCATCGCAGTTGTACTCATCATATTCAGGACCATTTTGTGAGCAGTGGCTGATTTAAGTCTTGTGGATCCTGTTAATACTTCAGGTCCAACGACAACTTCAATCGGACACTCAGCATAGTCACTGATCTCTGAAGATCTATTACAAGATAACGAAATAGTATAAGCACCGACCTTGCTGGCATGCTCTAAGGCCCCGATCGGATAAGGAGTCCTACCACTAGCAGTAATCCCTACGACTACATCTTGGTTCGTTAGCTTTTTCGCTTGAATATCACGTCCACCCTGGAGGACATCGTCTTCGGAATTTTCCTTCGCTTTTGTAAACGCCTGCCCTCCCCCGGCCATCACCGCTTGGACCATTTCCGGATCGGCCATAAATGTGGGCGGACACTCGGAAGCATCTAAAATGCCTAATCGACCACTTGTGCCGGCACCGACATAAAAAAGACGGCCCCCTTTTTTCAAAGCGGAAGCAATATGATCGACAGCTGTCGTAATCGCCGGCAACACCTGTTTGACAGCTTCCGCCACTTTGTGGTCCTCTTCATTCATCACGGACAGGATTTCTGAAGTAGACATCTGGTCCATGTGGTTCGTACGTTCATTCCGTTTTTCTGTTGTCAGACATGTCAATGAATCCGTCATTATGAGCACCACCTTCCTTTGATCTCATCGGGGCCGCAAGCAGCGCTGCTCCAAATTCTGGTGGAGCATAAGCTTCACTGAACTGGCCAAGCCCCCTTTGTTCCAGTTGTTCAATGAAATGGTGTTTCAGAACGCTTGAATGCTTGAATATCGATCCTGCAACCGCGACCATCGTGTCCCGGGCGAAACCTCTCCCTGCAAGGCTTTCCACATGAGCAATAAGTTGATCAGCCCCCTCTTTTAATAAGTGAACCGCTACCTCATCATTTTGTTCCGAAGCTTCAATCACACAGGCTGCCAATTTGGCCATTTCTTGTTTTTCATGGGGCTGACCATATATGTAACGAACAAGTTGGGCAGGTTCTGAAAGCTGTAACTTTCTTAAAATCAATGGGGTAAGCAAAGTACTTCTCCCACGTCCATCTGCTTCCATCGCTACTTTTGATAACGCTTTCACAGAAAGGTAATAACCACTTCCTTCATCGCCAATAAGGTGTCCCCAGCCTCCACATTTATGAATTGCCCCTTCTCGGTTAATCCCAACCGCATTTGAACCTGTACCAGAAATGACAAGAATTCCTGAGTCAACCTTTGGAGGGAGTGCTCCTTTTAATGCCGCAAGACTATCCGATCCCATAAAAAGATGGGAATTTTCTGAAAAATGAAGGTCAAAAAAAATTTCCCGGGCGATCCGAGTCATTTCCCACTCATCTTCCGTTCGGCCAACACCTGCAAGTCCAAACCCCACACCCGTAATTTGAGAAGGCTTAAGAGAAAACTTCTCCATCCCTTCGAAGAGTAAAGCTTTCAAACGCTTTCCTGCCTCATGAAAGCCGATGATATGAGGGTTGGTCCCGTTTCCTGTGATCTTCATCGGTTTTTCCGGGAAAGTGCTTTGGTTTTCTTGAAGAAAGAGGCAGGTTGTCTTCGTTCCTCCTCCATCAATACCAATCACATACTTCATGGACTTCCTCACTTCCTCTAAACCTTTATTGGCTTTATTATAAATTTTATGAATTTTTATGTCAATGTATGTTTTTTATTTTTGTAATGATATTTCAGATGAGCGAAAGGTGAGGAATGAAGTTACAAAAATTACCACACCAGGTCATACAAATAATGGAAAAAAGACCACCTTCATTAAGGTAGTCTTTTATGTCTTTTGGTTTATGCTGATAAGCGTTGGGTATCGTTTTGTTTTCCGTTCTTCAGTCGGAATGGTGCCGTCACTAAGGCAAAGATAAGGAAAAGCCCCATATAGCCAATGAATGGATAGAAGAAGGCAACAAGATCTGTAAAACCTACAAAGCTGAGACCAAAAGCCGCCAGCCCTGTAATAAGTACAAACTTCTTGTGTTGGCTTGTCCCCACCGTGGCAAAACGGGCGGCAAAAGAAAAGAACATGCTGACAGCGGTATTAAAGACCATCCCGAACAATACAATGGAATAAAATGTACCCAGTACCGGCGAAAGGCCATCGACAAGGGCCAGGATCGGCATGTCATAAGCCGCAACCGTATCGACTTTAGAGAAAATTGCCAAGTGACTCAAGACGATCATGCTTCCAAGCCCTAATCCCCCAAGCAATCCTCCAAGGGCAGATATTTTTTCATCTTTCTCATTTCCACCCATAAGCAATGACATCGAAGCCCCTACAGCCACGTTAAACGAAACATAGTTGATTGCAGAAATAAACCAGTTTGATAACGAAGATGGTTGATCCACGGCAACAGGGTTCAATTCACTAAATGACTGATCCATCGTAAACAGGCTGTACACCGAAATCATGACAACTGTAATGATCAGAAATGGCGTGATGCTCCCAATGACATTAACCACTTTATCCACATTCATCATGATGATAGCTACAACAAGAATGCTCATAAAAATGACACCAACTAACGATGGAAGACCAAATTGCTGACTTGGAATCGATCCCGCTCCAGCGACCATGACGACACCTACACCAAATAAGGTGAGTATAATAACATAGTCGACAATGAGTCCAAGGAATTTGTTTCCACTTACCTTGTAGACCGCTTCTTTATGCGATGTGGCTTGTGTGCGTGTCCCAAGTTTAACGAGCATCATTCCCATATAAGCAAATAGAGCCGTCGAGATTATGGTTCCGATCGTCCCTAAATATCCAAAACTTGTAAAGTATTGCAAAATTTCCTGTCCGGATGCAAAACCTGCTCCGACAATAATTCCTATAAAAGCGCTGGCAATTTTAAGGATTTTTTTCATGAAAACGTCCTCCTACCTCTCCTGATGTCTAACTTCCACACAATGCAAAACGCTTTCATAAGAAAGGATTGAATCAAGTGTGTCGTGAATGCGCTCCCCTTCATTTGGTTAAATACACAAACACCACTCCCTATATTCGTTCAAAACTACAAATATTTCAATAGGAAAATGGATGCTTATATATAGGAAACAATGATATTATAAAGATATTCCACTATAAGGAGTACCGCTATGAGAGATACATCACGTCTAACGTATTCATATAAAGATTTCATTGATTCCCCTGAAGGGCTGGCTGACAGGATTGCAGAGAGTTTAGGGTGTCCGGTTACGATCGAAGATGCCAACCATCGGATTATTTCCTACAGCAAACATGAAACCAATGTGGATGACGCTAGAACAGCTACCATCATGAGGCGGAAAGTGCCTGAGCAAGTCATTAATGGATTATGGAAGCATGGGATCATGTCCAAGCTCTTCGAGAGCGATCAACCGCTGATCGTAGAAAAAATCGAAGAGATCGGGCTCGGTAACCGTTTAGCCATTTCCGTCCATAAAAACAAGGAACTCCTTGGCTTTATCTGGGCACAGACGAATGACCTTTCTGTAACGTCTGAACATTTGGAAGAGATCAAAGAAGCAGCCCAGTGGGTAAGCCACCACTTGCTTCGTCAACAAGCTAAAAAGAAGAAGACTGATGAAAATCGCAAAGAATTTTTCTGGCAGCTGCTGACAGGTTCTCTTGAAAATCAGTCAGAGATTAAACGTTTAGCAAAAAAGTATCAAATGAATCTTCAGGGTCAGCTTTGTGTGGCTGTCTTTGAATTCAAAGAAGAAATGAGCCAAGCCGTTGAGCGTCATGCATACTATCTAACAGAGACGCTCCATCAAACACGTATTGTCAATCGTATTTTCGATGACCAGCAGCTCATTCTGCTTGTGCGGACAGATGATCAGGAAGACGCAAATGAAATGAACCAGGCGTTTATTCGTGAGTTCACCCAAAAAATGAAAGAACGCCTTCACTTTGAAGATTTAAAAGGGGCTTTCGGACTCATCTATGATTCTCCGACTTTAATCGGCGATAGCTATAAACAGGCGTTAAAAGTATTAGAATTGAAAGAGCAATACCCTGATGGTCTTCACCATGTCGACAACTATCAGGATCTCGGGGTCTACCAATTCATCAACGAGCTGGCCGCCTTACAAAAAAAAGAAAACTACAAAAATGACGCGTTGAGGCACATCAAGGCCTATGATGATCGAAATAAATCGATGCTGCTTGAAACATTGAAGGTCTTTTTGGAAAAAAACAGCAATGTTCACCAAGCAGCAGCTCATATGCACATCCATACCAATACCTTGAATTACCGTTTGAAGCGGATCAAAGAAATTGGAAATATCGATTTTAAAGATGTGAATCAGAAAACGATGCTTTACCTAGATTTACTCATTTATGAAAGCGAACAGGAGGATTTGTGATTTTCCACAAATCCTCCTGTTTATTTTTTCATTTTCACCTAAACAAAAATCCTACAAAGCGGGCTATACTTTTCTTACATTCAATTTTGAAAGGTGGACGTTCCCCATGATTATCGGAATTCCAAAAGAAATAAAAAACAATGAAAACCGCGTAGCGATCACGCCTTCTGGTGTTGTCAATCTCATCAAAGCTGGTCATACTATCCGCATCGAGACACAAGCAGGCTTGGGCAGTAATTTTACCGACGAAGAATATCTAGCGGCTGGTGCTGAAATTGTTGAAAACGCTTCCGAGGTCTGGTCAGATTCTGAAATGGTGATGAAAGTAAAAGAACCACTGCCATCAGAATACGGCTATTTCCGCAAAGGTCTCATTTTATTCACGTACCTGCACCTTGCTGCAGAACCTGAATTGACGAAAGCATTGGTAGAAAACGAAGTAACAGCGATTGCTTATGAAACGGTCACCGTTGATCAAAAACTCCCTCTTCTCACTCCAATGAGTGAGGTTGCCGGACGTATGGCCACACAAGTAGGAGCGCAGTACCTTGAGAAATCTTTCGGTGGAAAAGGCATTCTGCTCAGCGGTGTACCAGGCGTTTCCCGCGGTAAAGTCGTTATCATCGGCGGGGGAATCGTAGGAACAAACGCCGCTAAAATTGCAATCGGACTTGGTGCCCATGTAACAGTGTTGGACCTGAACCCGAACCGTCTTCGTGAACTGGATGATCAGTTTGGGTCTGATATTCAAACACTGATGTCCAACCCGTACAACATTGCAGAATCCGTGAAAGACGCTGACCTCGTTGTTGGTGCTGTCCTTATTCCTGGCGCGAAAGCACCCAAACTAGTGACGGAAGATATGGTTAAAGAAATGAAAGCAGGTTCTGTCATCGTAGACGTGGCTATTGACCAGGGTGGAAACTTCGAAACAGTTGATCACATTACCACTCACGACAATCCGATTTATGAAAAACATGGAGTCTTACACTATGCTGTCGCTAACATTCCTGGGGCTGTTCCACGCACTTCAACGATCGCGCTTACAAACGTTACGATCCCTTATGCCGTGCAGATTGCCTCTAAAGGGGTAACAAAAGCAGTCGAAGAAAATAAAGCCATTGAAGAAGGAGTCAATACAGCGAATGGCCATCTGACATATGAAGCTGTTGCCCGTGACCTTGGTTATGATTATAAACCCGTCCATGAAGCGCTCCAATCTTTGGCCCACGCATAATTTAGCAGCTCCTCCACTATGTTGGAGGGGCTTTTTTTCTAGAAAGGAGAGAGTACTACCATGCCCCATTACCGTCCAACATGGACTGAAATTTCAAGAAGCGCCCTCGCTCATAATGTAAGGACATTCAAAAAATACATAGACGAAGATTGTCAGCTGATGGCTGTCGTTAAAGCCGATGCTTACGGACACGGTCTTATTGATTCTGCTCAAACGATGCTTGAAGCAGGAGCCGACCGTTTGGGTGTCGCTATTGTAGAAGAAGCCATTCAACTAAGACAGGCCGGTTTTGATGTCCCGATCCTTATCTTTGGTTTCACACCGAAGGATGCGGTTCAGGAAGCGGCTGCTTACGATCTTACGTTAACCGTGTTTACAGAGGACGTTTTAACGGAAGTTGTGCAAGTAGCAGAGAGAATGGAAAAACAGGTGAATATTCATATCAAGGTAGATAGTGGGATGCATCGCATCGGTCTTAAACAGACGGAAGCGCTTCACTCTCTTCTGGAAAAGAACACTTCTTCGTATGTTTATGTCGAAGGTATTTTCACCCATTTTTCGGACGCAGATAATGAAGACATAGCGTATACGAATCAACAGTTTAGCCACTTTTTACATGTAGTTGAAGAGGTGGAGAAATCTTATGGCCCTATTCCTGTGAAACACTGCTGTAATAGTGCCGCCACCATCGCTTTTCCCCACATGCATATGGATATGGTGAGAGTCGGAGTAAGCTTATACGGGCTCTATCCAGGAGAGCATATGAAGGAAATGATACAACTGCAGCAAGTGATGAGTTTGAAAACAATGCCGGTTATGATTAAGGACGTTTTACCGGGTGAGCCGATCAGTTATGGAAGATCTTATGCCCCTGCTACTCCATCCATCATTGCAACCGTTCCCATCGGTTATGGCGATGGTCTTCCCCGCGCCCTGTCTAATAAGGGAGCTGTGATTATAAATGAAAAGCGTGCGCCTATCGTCGGAAGGGTTTGTATGGATCAGACAATGATCGATATTACATCTATCGAAGAAGTCGATGAAAGAACCGCCTTCACTTTCTTCGGAGATCCACACAAGGGACACATCTCCCTCCAGGAAGTAGCCGATCAACTCGACACCATCCACTACGAAATCACATGCCAAATCGGAAAGCGCATCCCCAGATACTACATCTAAGCTGCACAGTTACTATGGAAAATAATGCAACACCTGGTCACCCAGTATTTTACAAGGGTGACCTTTTGTTTAGATTCAGGTTCTTCGGTGCTGTCAAAATCTGGTGTACCAGGTCATCCAAATTATTCCATAAAGACACCCAAAATACTCACACCACTACACTCCGTCACTTCTTGTCCCTCTCACACCTAGTACTAAAGACTTAATTTATTTCGTTTATCGAAATGTTAGCGGAGCGGAATTTATCGGACTAAACTGTGATTATAGTCATGGTTCTATATACTTCCCGGATCCATTTTCAGAATATACAAACAGTTCGATATACTCTGTATAATTCATCCTTTCTTCCCTATAATTGGATACATTCTTACAAGGAGGTTGTTTAATGAAAAAGAACCATGTCATTCCTATGGCCGTATTGTCGTCCGCATTATTTATAGGTACTGTAGCTCCCACACCATCCTATGCTATCAGCCAAGAGGCTAGCCCCAAGGCCCATGAGCAAATTCAGCAAAATGTACATAAAGACAAGGATCCCCGTCCGTTTTTTGTACAGGAAAAGCAGAAAGTCAAATACACGAAAGCAAATGAGAACTCTGCTAAGGCACACCTCAAAAAGAATAAAGCTAAATTCAAAGTACATGCACCTGACCAAAGTTTAGGAAACGCAGAGGTCACAAAAGATGACCTTGGTATGACTCACGTCAAACTTCAACAAGAAAAGAATGGCGTTCCTGTCGAAGGCCATCAAGTAATCGTACACTATGATAAGGAAAACCAAGTCCAAAGCGTAAACGGACATTTTAATGAGGCGGTTGAAAAAGAGAACTTCTCCACCAAAGCTTCTGTAAGCAAGACAGAAAGCCTGGCGGTCGCTAAACAATCGGTCGAGGCTCCAGACGATCTTGTAGAACCACCTTCATCCAATCTAGTCATCTATCCTTTTAATGATAAAAATCATCTGGCTTATAAAGTAAATGTGAACTTCCTTGGTGAGAATCCAGGAAACTGGTTCGTATATGTAGACGCCCATACGGGTGAAGTGATTGATCAATACAATGCCCTCATGCATGCTGATGGTGATGGATACAAGGCGTCTAAAGGAGCAGGTACCGGTGTCCTCGGAGAAAACCGCAACCTTCACATTTCCCACAAGAACGAGAAAGGTTCGGGTTCAAAGGGGACAAACTTCTTTTTATATGATAAGTCTCATGAGAATATAGATGGGATTTACACCTATGATGCAAAAAACAGCTGGGACTATGCTGATTTACAAAACCATCTTTTCTCATCACGTGATGCTTCATTCAAAGATGAGTATGAAAGACCTGCGGTAGATGCCCACTATAATTCTGAAAAAGTGTATGAGTATTACCTAGAAGAGCATGACAGAAATTCGATTGATGGAGAAGGAATGGCCATTAAGTCAACCGTCCACTTCGGTGAAGACTACGCAAACGCGTTTTGGAACGGGGAGCAAATGACCTATGGAGACGGCGACGGAGAATTCTTCATCCCGCTTTCTGCCGGTCTTGATGTAGCGGCACACGAAATGGCCCACGGGGTAACCACCCATTCTGCCGGTCTTAAATACCGCTTCCAATCCGGTGCCTTGAACGAAGCCTTTTCAGATATCTTTGGGGCTCTTGTCGATGAAGAAGACTGGGAAATCGGGGAAGATATCATGGCGGAAGATGCGATTACATCAGGCAGAACTTCACTTAGAAGCTTAAGCAACCCTAGTAAATATCCAGTTGGGGAAGACTATGTCCCATACGGTGATGGAAGCGGCATGTACCCTTCCCATATGGATGAATATTATGACCTTCCTCTTCAATTGGATAATGGCGGTGTCCATATTAACTCTTCCATCATCAACCACGCCGCCTACATCACAGGTGAGCAGATTGGTAAAGAAAAACTTGGCCAAATCTATTACCGTGCCTTGACCGTTTATTTGCATCCAGAATCTGATTTTAGTCATGCCAGAGAGTCATTAATTCAATCAGCCATCGATCTTTACGGGGAAGGCAGTGAAGAAGTTTTGGCCACAGAAGATGGTTTCAACCAAGTCGGAATAACAGAATAAGGAGGAGAACATATTGAAAAAACAAGCATTAGCTGTTGCCAGTTCACTCGTACTTGCCACAAGTATCGCAGTTCCTACGTATGCGGCAGGTAACCATCCAGGGACACCGGAACAACAAACATACAACAGCTCAGGGTGGACAGATCACACCCAGCTGACAAAGAAATTAAAACAGCTTGAAGAATCCAGCCAGGGAGTTATTGAAGTTGACGTTGTCGGCCAATCGAATAATGACCTTGATATCTATCAGGCGCGGGTAGGAAATGGCGACAAAGTTATTCTCATAGAAAGTGAGATCCATGGAAATGAAAAAACAGGAACAGAGGCAATTCTGAATCTGTTAAACTATCTCGGTTCAAGCAATTCTCCTCACGCCAAAAAACTCAGGGAGGAAATCACGCTGGTGGCCTTGCCGAAAATAAACCCGGATGCTTCGGAATTGGACCGTCGTGGTAATGATATGTCATGGGAGGAAGTCGTTGAGAACTTCCCGCAACTGGCTTCGGCAGAAGGGCCGACTTGGAACCATTACTTCAACCGCACACTCCAGGGTGACGATTATACATCTAAACCAGGATTTGATGTGAACCGCGACTTCAACCCGGATTTGAATTATGTTCCACAAGCAGAGGATGTACCAGGGTCTTCTTCTGAGCCTGGATGGTACGTTACTCCAGAAGCTCAAACTGTTCGTGATGTATATAAAAACCTTCAGGATGAATTTGGCACCGTGGATGTTTTTGTAGACTTACACCACCAGGGACTTTATTATGTAGATGGAACAAGTGAACCTGTGACACTATCCTTATCCGGCCAGTTTGTACCACACCCGGAAACAGAGGAAGGTTCCAAATATTCCCAATACGCGGACAACTACGACTATGATTTCTCAAGACAGTTGAATCTCGCTGCCTACGATGCACTGCAGGAAATGGGCAACTCTCCATTTGATAATATTACGCTATACAGCCAGGGGCTAGATCTCCCGGGTACAGCTTTAGGCTCCTTTGCACTCAATGGCAGCGGCACAGTCCTCTTTGAAGTCACAGGCCAAACACAAAGTATGGGCCAAAAGAAAAAAGGGATGCTCGTCAAAGCTGTAGAAACTGGGTTGAGAGGTATTATTGATGGAGTCGCCGAAGATACAATTGAAGAATTAAATCCGGAAGATTATGAAGACATTCCTGAAACGTCGTATCGGCCAAGTTTATAAAAAAAGAGCGAGGGACTGAAAATGGTCTCTCGCTCTTTTTTTTCTTTTAAGATGTGAGGAATGAAAAAAACAACTTCAAATGAAGAGTGGGATTGAAAAAGGCTTTACTAAATCACTCGCCAGGATATAACGTAGCGAGTCCTATCCACTTTTTGTACCAAATAAGCACGGGAAAAGTGATTGTTAGCACCTCGAAAAGCGTCATTTCCAAACCGACATGATACATTAAAAAATACCAAAGAAGTCATACCTTAAACGAGTCATCCAATCACTCACCACTGTCACTAAGAAAATAGAATAGCACACAATCACTAATACTTGTAAAATCAACACTCCGTAATAAAGGTCAAGCCCCCCTCTTTCCTCACGCTCTTCATTAATCAAAAACAACAAAGCCATACTAGAAATCACCAACAAACATAAAGACAGAAAAGAGAAAAAGGTACTGAAGATGTTCATCGATAAAAGGATACAGAGATCAGCTAAAATCAAACCTGTTATTGGAAGGATATTCAACGCTCCAAATTTAGCCACAACGGACATATAACTGATATTCACCCTCATAAGACGGGCGATGATGAAATTAAATGCTGCTGATACAGCGAGAAAAGTAAGCAAATAAATAAAAAGCTGAAACAACGGCGTTTCGACTATTCCATAACTTATACTTTTGGAAGCGGAATAGAAATAGAATGATAAAAGAAAAGCAAGTAAGAGATGCGAAAAGATCCCATTCGTTTTCTGTTTCTCATCTATATTTCGTGACACATGATAAGGGTTCTTGAGGATTTCAAAAGCGAAAGAATAAAACTGCTTTCCGGTATGAGCTACTTTAGCTGCATACTTCCTCGGTTGAATGGAAGGAGAAGCAGCCATTGGAGACCGTAGAGCTCTTTGCTGTTGTTGGGGCAATATATTCTCCTTATAAGCTATATCCTTGTTGTTCTGATCATCCAGTTCAGCCCCGCACACTCCACAAAATAAGGCTTCTCCATGCATCTTTGATCCACATGCTGAGCAAACCAACATCCTTCATTCCTCCCCTACACGGTTATACTTTCTCCCTTTTGGTGTCATTGATTTTTATATCCACGATCTTAAATCCATGGGAACTAAAATAAACCGTATATACTTTATAGCGTTCATAATGGGTTTGAACACCATCAGCATCTGTAAAAGTAAACTTTTCTTTTGTCTGTACTTCAAAAAATTCCTGACTGATTTTTTCAGCACCCTCTACAAAGTTCTCATGGAAATCAAAAATAAAACCATTCCCAGCCACATCTCCAATATATTTTTCCAGATCAATAGCTGCATCACTTCCCTGCTCTAAATAACGAGCAGCTATCGAAAAATCATCCTCATTTAAAGCTTGTTCATAGTCATCCCTGAATTTAAGCACAAACTCTTCGATCTGTGGAAGTAGTTCTTCCTTTGGAATTTCATAGATATTCATCATTTGTTCATCTATAGCGTCCTCTACAGGTGCCTCTTCTGCCAAAGAAGTCTCTAATTCAAACATGAAAGATAACGGCCCGGGAAGGGCGGGTTCCAGACTCACTTCTTCCGTCCTCAAGATCTTTCCGTTTTCATCCCTCCATTCCGCATCCAAGAAAGCATCCTCAGCCTCTGGAAAGGATCCTATCTTCTCAAAGTCACTCCACTTTTTATTTCTACTGTTTTCATTATAAAAAAGGGCTGTATCCATATTATTACTATTCAAATTATAAGTTTCCAGAGGAAAATTCACATATATTTTCCTGGAATGACCCATCATAGGAAAAACATTAACCTCTTCCTCATGCCGAATGTCTCCGAACTCATTCTCTTCTCCATACCCCTCAATCCTATAAACGCCCGGGTAAGCTTGAGCGATTTCCATTTCCTTATCTGCTTCCTTCATTTCAATCAAAGGGTCGCCATTTATTGTTACTGTCATGGGGACACGTGTCGTCGAAGCGATAATTTCCTGAATGATGCCCTCGACCTTGTACGTTTTATATAAGCCGAACAGCCACGCTTTTTCCTCCACTTGGAATACTTTTCGATTGTCCCGTCCTTTGATAAGAATATCGTCGCCAGCTTTTTCTGAGGATGTAACTTCTTCTAATTGTGCTGAAATAAAATCCCAATCCCCTTCCTGAATAAACTGGAAGTAGTCCTCTTCATTTATTAGAACACCATCCTCAAGATTCACGTGATCAAAGAAGGCATAAACATCTTCTTTATGGATCGCATCCGTCATCGCTTCGAATTTATCAGCCGGATCGATACTCTTTTGAATCGATATATGGGCCACGATCACAAGGAAAACGATCACCCCGATCCCCATCGCCTTTTTCTTTCTTGGTGGACGATTAAGTGGTTGGTTTTCTGCATAAGCCTTTCCACAATAAGTACAAAACTGCAGTTCATCATCTCGAGGCTTTCCGCAATGTGTACAAAACCTTTTCACCTTTTTCACACTTCACACCTCCACGCAAATAAAAGCAATACCCTATGTATATGACCAAGCATCCCCGGTAAAGAACCACCTACCATTCCCAATTTATTAACGATCAGTTAAGTTTATTTACAATTACTTACGTACCAGGTCATACAGAAATTGGTAATGATGCTTAAAAAGGAAGCGTTAGACTTTTAACACTTCTAAAAGATTGATCATAGGAAGATTGCTCCACGTACTAATGCGGCTAATATAACAAAGGCAGGATGAAGTTTCACTTTCTCCAAAAATATAAAACTTCCAATGATTAGAAAAATCGTTTGCCACAAAATAGCGCTAAATTGGCTGCGGCTTCCCAGCTTATGGTTCCGCAAGCGGGATTAACGATTATGCAACAAGGAGGAAACGCTGTCGATGCAGCTATTTACACGGCTTCCACGCTCCCTGTTCTCGAGACGACATCAAATGGCATCAATTGTAATTCCTAGGGGAAGGGGATGTTAGAATAATAGAAAAAAGGAGGGTCTTATATGGAGCTTACTGCTCAGTTAGGGCAAGAAATTATTCATCGCCTATCCAGATACATCGATGTATCCATTAACCTTATGGATCCAACCGGCAAAATCGTCGCCAGCACCGATCGTTCTCGGGTCAACCAAATTCATGGGGGTGCCCAATCAGTTATTCACACATTAGAGGCACAAAAAATCAGACCAGAAGATTGCCGCCATTTTCCCAATACAAAGCCCGGTATGAATTTACCTATTTTCCATCGAGGTGAACTTGCAGGGGTAGTGGGCTTAACAGGTGACCCTAATGAGGTCTTTCAAGCAGCAGGCATGACACAAGGTTCCGTAGAAATTGCATTAGACCAGCTCTATATCCAAAAGCAGAGCTTTTATCAGGAAAGACAATGGAACCACTGGTTCCACCGCCTGATGAGCTTTGAAGATACAGATAAGTTAGAAAAAGAAGCTCTCTATGCTTTACGGACAGACGTAAAGAAAACATGGCAAGTGATGGTTTTTCAAACGGACGCCCCTTATGACCTAACGGAAAACCTTCGACTGCAAACTGGACCAAAAGAACTGGACCCACTATTTATCCTCCCTTACCAAGAAAATTTGGTGGTTATGCCCCTTCCCTTCGGCAAAAGCCATCCCAATTTGAAGGTAGAGGCACCTGCAGCTATCGGCGAACCTGGGTATAATGCTAAAGGGATCCGGACCTCTTTTGAACAGGCCAAACAATCAATAGACATAGCAGGGAAAAAAGGGACCGTTGCTTACAGTGCTTCCCTAAAAATGGAACGCCTTCTTGCAAACATTGCAGACGAAACATATCACGATGTGACAGACCCATACACTAATCGTTTGAATCGGTTAGAGAGGGCTTATTTACGAACATTACAAGCATATTTTAACCATGACTTAAAAATAAACCGAACAGCTGAGCACCTGCACATCCACCGAAATACACTCAACTATCGCCTGGATCAAATCTATAAAAAAGTTGGATTAGATGCGCGAAAATTTAAGGATGCTGTTTTACTCCAAAGCATTTTAATCAACCTGTAATTTGTGCATTTGCACAAGTTTACGCTTACATTTTTCAGATTCTTTGTTGATTTTATCAATTGTTTTCTTTTGCCATTTACGATTGAATAAAAGTAAGCAGAAAGTAGGGAGGGATCAACATGAAGGTCGTTTTTGCACCTGATTCGTATAAAGGGAGCTTATCTTCCATGGAAGTGGCTGAAACCATGGACAAAGCCTTTCAATCCGTCAACCCTCAAGTGGAAACCATATTAAAACCGATGGCAGACGGCGGTGAAGGCACATTAGGAGCTTTTTCAAAAGCGGTATCTCATGAGAAAGTTCACTTTTCCTGTACCGGTCCGATGGGAGAAAGTAGAGACAGCTGGTACTTAATATTAGATCGTAACCGTGCTGTGATCGAAGGAGCTGTGATTGCCGGGTTACCACTGGTCGCTGAGGAGAAACGTAACCCAGACAATACGACAAGTTATGGGATAGGTGAGGCCATTAAGCATGCACTCGATCATGGCTGTACCGATATACTTGTGGCCATTGGTGGAAGTTCGACGAATGATGGCGGGCTTGGGATGCTCCAAGCGCTTGGGATGAAAGCTTATAGTCAGGACGGGAAGGAAGCCGATATCTACGGGCGAGATGTACACAGTATTAAAGCCATTGACTTTTCTACACTCGATCATCGTCTCGAAGAAGTCACCATACGAGTGGCTTCAGATGTCGATAACCCGCTCACCGGAAAGAATGGGGCGAGTTATGTATATGGTCCCCAGAAAGGGGCTACGGAAGCACAGGTGGTTACATATGACCATGCGCTAGAAAACTACGGAAAATTGGTTGAAATTGCATGTGGGAAAAGTATTATGGAGGTCCCTGGAGCAGGAGCTGCTGGAGGACTGGGTTTTGCCTTTTTATCCATTGGTGCCACACTCCAATCGGGAGCGAAACTCGTTGCAGAAGCTATTCACCTGGACGAAGACATCCAACAAGCTGATTACGTCATAACTGGAGAAGGGCAAAGTGATGCACAGACATTGTTTGGAAAAGCGCCCGGTTATGTAGCCGATCTTGCAAACAAATACAAAAAGCCTGTCATTCTAATCTCCGGTGGATTAGGAGAGGAATACACACAGTTAAACACTGTTTTTACAAGTTGTTTCTCAATCACCCCTGCACCGACACTATTGGAAGATAGCTTAAAAAACGCGGAAGATTACCTATTTCAAACCACTGTACAGATTGCAAGATTATTATCCATATAAAAGGAGTGGAATCATGGAAGGTTTCGGACTTGTTCTTATCATCGTTTTAGGCGTTTTATTTGTCATTTTTGCAACAGCTAAATTCAACCTGCACCCTTTCTTGTCTTTATTAATCTCCGCTTTTGCCATAGGAATTTTATCCGGCATGCCCCTTAATGAAGTAGTCGAAGCTGTCAACGGCGGTTTCGGAGGATTAATGGGGGGAATCGGACTCGTAATCGTCTTTGGTACCATTATTGGTGTTATTTTGGAAAATTCTGGAGCAGCCTTACGTATGGCAGAAGTCGTCTTACGAATCGTTGGTGAAAAACGTCCCCAGCTCGCGATGAGTGCCATCGGTAGTATCGTCAGTATACCTGTATTCTGTGATTCAGGTTATGTTATTTTATCCTCTTTAAAGAAAGCGCTTGCAAATAAAACGAAAGTAACGGTCGCCTCGATGGCTATTGCTCTTTCCACGGGTTTATTTGCTACGCACACCTTAGTCCCGCCGACCCCAGGACCTATTGCAGCTGCAGGTAACATAGGAGCACAAAATTATTTAGGAACCGTTATTTTATTCGGGATCATTGTTGCTGTTCCAGCCATCCTGATGGGTTACATATGGGCAATCAAAGCAGGTCAAAATATTCATATAAGTAATAAAGAAGATGATCACTTGTATGATTATGATGAAGTCGTCAGCAGCTTTGGTGATATGCCGTCCGCTACTAAATCCTTTGCCCCGATTTTAGTGCCTATTCTATTGATCGCTTTTAGTTCAATCATTACATTTGCAGGTTGGGAAGGGGCGATTTTTTCTTTTTTCCTCTTCTTAGGTTCTCCCGTTGTAGCATTGCTTGTTGGTGTCCTGATTGCATTCACCCTTCTTCCAAAATATGATGAAGAAACGTTAACCAAATGGGTAGGAATAGGCATTAAGGAGTCCGCTCCCATCCTTCTTATTACTGGAGCGGGTGGCGCATTCGGTTCTGTCATCAGCTCTACAAGTATTGCGGATTTAATTAAAGGAATAGCTGGGAATGAAGTCGCTATTGGAGCCGTATTTATATTCATACCATTTATCATCGCAGCCGCTCTTAAGAGTGCTCAAGGCTCATCGACAGCAGCCATCGTCATTACATCTACCTTAATTGCACCATTGCTGCCTCAGATTGGAATCGAAGGAGCAGTCCCGCTCTCCCTTGTTGTTATGGCGGTCGGAGCAGGCGCTATGGTTGTTTCTCATGTAAACGATAGTTACTTTTGGGTAGTAAAAGAATTCAGCGGGATGTCCATTACACAAGCCTACAAAGCCCAAACGATGGGTACACTCCTGCAGGGATTAACTGCTATTGTTGTAACATCGATTCTCTGGTTCATTCTAGTTTGACTAAAAAGGGACGACCTCTCGAAAGGTCGTCTCTTTCCCTTACCTTAGTATGATTACATAACCCAAAATATCAATAAACGAAGTTATACCCAAACTGGCAAAGGAAAAATGAGCACCCAAGTGAGTCCTTGAAAAAAGCGCACATCCTATTTTCTTCCTATCACCCTTCTTGGTGACAGGATGGCCATTATAGAAGCAAACGTTACTCGATCAAGAATATTTCACAAAAACAGACATGTATTTCCCAGGTAATAATCATTTCGCTATTTCCCTACAAAATCAGGGATTATCCATAACCTGAAGCAGTCAACATGCTAGTAACGAATGAAGGGCGCCTTTCTGACAGAAGAGTGAAAGCCTCCCTCGAGTTAGAGCTCTATAGCCACTATCCCCACAGGCTAAATCATTCGCTTACAGAAGAAGACAAGATTTAAAAGCCCATTCATAATACGATATCAATAGAAAAAGCCACTCCAAAAAGAGCGGCTTAGGAATTATAATCTAGTATCATCTCACGTACCTCTTGCACTTCCTGATCAGGAACTTCCAAGTAGTAGATTCCACCAATCTTAGTTCCTGTACCTGTCATCTGGTAAGTAGATAGATTTTCTCTTGCATCACTATAGTTCTTCATCAAATCCTGCATTGTGCTGAAGTTCATATTAGTGGAAACATTCTTGCCAAGGACATCCATGACATCATCGATTTTGTTAATCGATCCGACGTTCATCCCTTTATCTACGATCCCCTGGATGACTTTGCGTTGACGTTCATTACGCCCCATATCTCCTTTTGGATCATCATAACGCATACGAACATAACCAAGGGCTTCTTTACCATTCATGGTCAGTTCACCTTTTTTATAATGGAAATTGTCTTTTCCATACCATTCAATTTCATTCTGGATTGTTATGCCTCCAACGGCATCAACCATTTCTTCCAGACCTTCCATGTTTACCTGTACATAGTAATCAAGGTCTATATCAAGAAAGTTCTCGACTGTCAGAATGGCCATATCAGCTCCACCAAAGGCGTAAGCATGATTGATTTTATCAAGAGTTCCTGCGTGCGCAGAATCTCCCACCATTTCAGTACGTGTGTCACGAGGGATACTAATCATTTGGCTGCGGTTATTGTTGGGATCAAGAGACAAAACCATTAATGCATCGGATCGTCCTGAATCCCCTGCCCTCTCGTCGACACCCATTAATAAAATATTAAGAGGCTCCCGTTCTTTCCTCTTTTTCTCCGTCACTTTATGATCGATCGAGGCTACTTGTTTATGCATCTTCGAGTCTACAGTACTCTTTGCCCCACTATAAAGAGAGTACGCGTAAACTCCTGCCGGAACCAATAATAAGATCAATAAAACAAGCGAGACTTTCCACCATCTTCCCTTCTTTTTCTTATGCTTTTGAGAACGACTCATCTTCCGTTTCACTCCATCTTTTAAGAAAATCTATCTCTATTATATAGTCAACATCCTCTACTTACAATTATATAAGGATAAAATTCTATTACGAATGATTAATTTCAACAAAATTTTACAGCCAATAGTATAATCTATTTATATAATTTCTTGATTACTCTGAATCATCGTTAAAAGGACAATAAACCACCCTATTCTCTTTTCTCCACCAGGATACGGGACAGAAGGGACTTCACTTGAATGAGGTGGGAGCGGATCAATCATAAAGCTTCCACGTCCTTTTTTAAATCGTGCTCTTTTTTTATGGAAAAACAAAAAGCGCACCCTTGAAGAGGGTTGCGCTTTGTTGTTATTAGCCATTGATCCAGTCCGTGTGGAAAGTACCTTCTTTATCAATACGCTGATAGGTGTGGGCACCAAAATAGTCGCGCTGGGCTTGCAGCAGGTTAGCTGGAAGCTTGGCCGTACGATAGCTGTCATAATAAGCGAGTGCGCTTGAAAACGCTGGTACTGGAACACCATGTTGGATGGCAAGAGCAAGCGTTTCGCGCAGCTCTTTTTGATAGGATGTTGCGATATCCTGGAAGTATGGATCCAGAAGCAGGTTCGTCAAGCTCTCGTCTTTGTCATAGGCATCTTTAATCTTCTGCAGGAACTGAGCACGGATGATGCAGCCACCACGGAAGTTCATGGCGATATCCCCATATTGAAGATCCCAGCCTTTTTCTTCCGATTGGGCACGCATTTGAGCAAAGCCTTGAGCGTAGGAACAGATTTTACTCATGTACAACGCTTTACGAAGGGATTCGATCACTTCTTCTTTACTGCCGTTAAACGTGATTTCAGGACCTGTCAGGTATTGGCTTGCTTTCTGGCGCTCTTCTTTCATCGCAGAGATAAAACGTGAGAATACAGATTCTGTGATAATTGGAAGTGGGACGCCAAGGTCAAGGGCACTCTTACTTGTCCATTTCCCTGTTCCTTTTTGACCTGCCGTATCAAGAATAACTTCGACAAGCGGTTTGCCTGTTTCTTCATCCACTTTTGTGAAGATATCTGCTGTAATTTCAATCAAATAGCTGTCAAGTTCGCCTTCGTTCCACTCTTTGAACACTTCGTGAAGTTCTTGAGCAGAAAGGCCAAGAATGTTCTTCATGATGAAGTACGCTTCACAAATCAGCTGCATGTCCCCATACTCAATACCGTTGTGGACCATTTTTACATAGTGGCCCGCTCCACCTCGACCCATATACGCTGCACATGCAGTGCCTTCTACATTAGCTGCAATCGCATCAAAAATCGGTTTTACTTCCGCATATGCTTCACTCGGGCCGCCTGGCATTATGGAAGGTCCTTTTCGAGCCCCTTCTTCCCCGCCAGAGAATCCTGTTCCAATGAAGTGTATGCCTTTTTCTTCTAAGTACTTGCCACGACGTTCGGTATCTTCATAATACGTGTTTCCACCATCAATCAACATGTCGCCTTCTTCCAAATGTGGCACAAGACTTTCGATGACTTTATCCGTTGTTTCTCCAGCTTTCACCATCATCAAGATTTTGCGTGGCTTTTCAAGAGAGGATACAAACTCCTCTGCACTATAAGCACCTGAGATGTTACCTGTGTTTTCATTGTTCCCAACCAATTCGTCTACACGGTCTGTCCAGTAATCGTAGACAGACACGGTGTAGCCATTATCATGGATGTTAAGGGCTAAGTTTGCACCCATAACCCCTAAACCGATAACTCCAATATTCTGCTTGTCCATGTTCCGATCAATCCTTTCCATTCTATCTATAAAAATTATTTACCACCATGTAAAGCCATCTTCGTTTAACAGCTTCTCAGCCGCTTCCGGTCCATCAGTACCTGCTTTGTAACCATGAAGGGGAAGGGTATCATTTTCGAATGCTTCAAGAATTGGCTGTACCCATTTCCAGGAGAGCTCCACTTCACTCCAGTGAGCGAAATACGTAGAGTTTCCAAGCATTGCATCATTTAAGAGATTCTCATAAGCTTCTGGCTGTGCGTCGAGATTTTTCGAGAAGTTGATGTAGGCAGGTTCGAATTTCTCGTTACCATCATCTTTCAAGTTGATTCTTAATCCGACGCTTTCGTTCGGGTTAATCTCAATCATCAGAAGGTTGGATACTGCACCTTGAGCATCTTCATCTTCTTCGACTTCGTTCTTAAATTCAATGATGATTCGTGTTGACTTCTTCTCCAAACGCTTTCCTGTCCGAATATAGAATGGAATCCCTTTCCAATAGTTGTTATCGATATATAATCGAGCCGCAAAGTACGTATCATTATTGGAATTTTCAGCTACTCCGTCTTCCTCTAAATAGCCTGGAATCGGTTCTGCGTTCATTTCGCCTGCTTCGTACTGTCCGCGGACGACATGTTGAGGCATCTCATTTTCATCAATCGGGCGTAGAGATTCCATGATCGCTTTCTTCTTCTCTTCAATCTGTTTTGGCGTCAGTTTCTCAGGGTGGTGAAGCGCCGTCATCATCACTAATTGTAACAGATGATTTTGGACCATATCGCGAATCGCTCCGGCTTTATCGTAATACCCCGCTCTCGTTCCTACACCGACGGTTTCACTTGCCGTTATCTGCACGTTTGCAATCTGTTCATGATTCCACAGCGAACTCAAAATCGGGTTCGGACGAATCAATGATTCAAGGTTCTGGACCATCGGTTTTCCAAGGTAATGGTCAATTCGGAAGATTTCTTCCTCCTGGAAAACTTTTGTTAATTCATCATTCAGGTGACGAGCGGAATGCAAGTCACTGCCAAATGGCTTCTCAACAATCAGCCGCTTCCACCCCGCCGTATTGGTTATGCCGCTTTCGTGCAGTGATTCAGTAATCGGCTCGACAAGCTTCGGTGCGACAGATAAATAGAACAAACGATTTTCAGGAACGGAGCGTTCACTTTCCCGCTCTTCGATGAATGCTTTCAAATCCTGATAAGATTCCGTCTTCATTGCATCAAAAATGAAGTAGCGGAAGGCCTCTAAAAATTCATCGAGATTCTCTTCCTTTACGTCTCTTCTGGAAAACGTTTCGAGTGACTCCCGAATGATGGCATGGAAGTCTTCTTTTGTATAAGGTCTGCGTCCAAGCCCTACGACCGAAAGGGCATGTGGCATTTTCCCTTCAATATATAGGTTATAGAGAGCCGGGTAAATTTTACGTTTCGCTAAGTCCCCACTGGCTCCGAATAAAACAAACGTCATATCGTCCATCATTTCTACGGTATCGATTCCATGACGTTTCGTGTTGTGCTGATCCATGATTATGTCAACCTCCTGTACATTTACGCTTTTTTCAGTATAAAACATGAACAATAAATATGTAAGTAAACAGGCTTATATCCAACCAGGTCCTATTTATTGTTAGCCTCATTGTTACAATTTATCAAATGTGTCGAAAATGTGTATGGTACTATGAAAATTATTTTACTGAAAATTCAATGGTTTTTAAAGAGACTACAGGAGGCAAACAGCAGGCGTCAGGTCTAATTTCAGCATTGTGGGAGACGTGACGCTTTGTATGTCGACTATACTCTTAGTGTGAGCGTTTTCCCTTCCAATTGCAACAAAAAGAAAAAATTTTTCATGAATGAGTGAAGGATTAAGGGGGGTAAGGGGGGTTTCTTCCTTTTGCACAATTATCATTCGTTCAACAAAATAAGCCGGACCCTCTTTTTTAAGAGGCGTCCGACTTTTCTTCCTGATCGGATTGTTTTTCCTTACGGTTCCGGATGATCGGAACAATGAATGATAAAATGCTGACAATATAGAGTCCAATGGATACAGGATCAGAAATAAGTATCATCATATCTCCTCCTGCCGATGTTAATGACTGTCTTAGCGACTGTTCCATCATCCCACCAAGAATGAAAGCTAAGATAAATGGTGCAGCAGGAAAGCTGAATAGCCTCATTAAGTAACCCAGAACCCCGAAAATCAGAAGTAAGTACAAATCAAACGTACTGAAACTGATTGCATAAACACCGATCAAACTGAAGATAGCCACCAGTGAAATCAGCATCGGTCGTGCGATTTTTAAAATTTTTGCTATATAAGGGATTAAAGGCAAGTTTAAAACCAACAAGAAAATGTTCCCGATGTACATACTTGCTATAATGCCCCAGAATACTTCAGGACGATCTGCCATAAGAAGCGGCCCAGGCTGGATACCTAAAACAAGAAAAGCACCCAGCATGACAGCTGTTGTTCCTGAACCTGGTATACCAAGACTCAGCAATGGTACGAAGGCTCCGCTTGTAGCAGCATTATTGGCTGTTTCTGGAGCGGACAATCCTTTGACAGACCCTTTGCCAAATTCTTTAGGATTTTTAGAGATTTTCTTTTCGGTTATATAGCCAATGAAGGATGCAATTGTCGCACCGGCACCTGGCAAGACACCAAGAATAAAACCAAGGAAAGACTGCCTTCCCATTGGACCTCGCATTTCTTTGAAATCTTTTTTGCTAAGTTTGAGACTGCCGATATCCCCTTGGTTTTGCAAAGAAGTATCTTTTCTCTTAATAACAAGAAAACAGATTTCGGCAAGTGCAAAGAGGCCGAGTGCAATGACGAGAAAGTCGATTCCTTCAAGCAGGTTCGGATTCCCAAATGTAAACCGGGTCGTTCCAGTCTGTCCATCAATTCCAATGGTTGCTACCATGAATCCGAGCGTTGCTGTAATAAGTGCTTTAATTGTCGAGCCATCAGACAAGCTCGCAATAGCGGTCAATCCTAAGAACATTAATGCGAAATATTGCGGCGGTCCAAAAGAAACAGCGACTGCCGATAATGCCGGTGCGAAAAGCATTAAAAGGACCACCGAAACCGTTCCCCCTACGAAGGAGGATATTGCAGCGATGGCCAGCGCTTTTCCTGCTTCCCCCCGTTGGGCCATCGGATAGCCATCAAATGATGTCGCTACCGTCCCGGAAATCCCCGGGGCATTTAGTAAAATCGATGACGTAGAACCTCCAAAAACAGCTCCGTAGTAGACTCCTGCCATCATCACTAACGCGGTTGATGGATCCATTCCATACGTAATCGGAATCATGATCGCAATTGCACTGATAGGCCCGAGTCCCGGCATCATTCCGATTAGCGTACCGGCCACGACTCCGATTAAAACGAATAAGATTCCCTGCCAGCTGAAAGCAACCTGGATTCCCTGCATTAAACCTTCCATAGCACCCATAATGACTCACCTCCCTTTAAAATGGTAGTAATCCTTGCGGTAAACGGATTTGTAATAAGTAGTTGAATGATAGGTACATAATCAATGGAAAAAGAATGGCAACGAGAAGAGTTGTTTTAAGCTTGCGGTATCCTAAGAACCAGGAACACGCAAAGATAAATAAACTTGAGCTCAACACGAAACCAATGATTTCCAATAGGAAAATATAAAGGAAAATCATCCCGCCAACGGCTAGCAAGACAAAGATCTCCTTCTTTGGGACTTGCCGTTTTTCTTTCTCTTCTTCCGTCTCCGAGGATTTATCAAAAAACAAAAAGACCGCAAGAACGATTAATACATAACCTAACACCTTAGGAAGAAAGTCAGAATCCACGGGAACATAAGGGTATTCCTTTAAGTTGTAACTTAAATAAAGATAACCAGCAGACAATAAAATTAAGAAGACGCTTAACTTCTGGTTCAATGTTTTCAACAAAAAATCACCTTCTATTAATAAGGAAAGGGCCTGTTGGCAGACCCTTTTCACTTAATTATTGATTCAACCCGAGTTCTTCCATCAAGCTTCCTAGTTCTTCTCTTTGTTCATCAAGGAACTTGCTATATTCTTCACTGTCCATGTAGGACTCGTCCCATCCATAGTTATTACGGATATCAGCAAAAGCTTCAGATTCACTTACTTCTTTCAATTTTTCTTCGTAATAAGCGACTTGTCCCTCTGTCATATCTCCTGGACCAAAGAACCCTCTCCAGTTTACAAATGTTGCGTCAATTCCCTGCTCTGTTGCAGTTGGGAAATCTTCCAGTACCTCTCCTTCAAGGCGTTCTTCCGCTGTAATTCCAAGAACACGGATTTTCCCTGCTTTGACCTGTTCAACCGTTTCCGCTACACCTGTTGAGAAAACATCCGCACTTCCGTTCAGGATTTGTGTCATACCGCCACCATCTTGGGCAGAAACATACTTAATTTTCTGGATGTCGACGCCTGCCTCCTTAGCTATTTTGACAAATTGCATATGGTCCATCGACCCAGGGGAAGACGTTCCGACAACCGTCACGCTGGATGGGTCCTCTTTCATGTCTTCAAACAGCTCGTTCAAATTCTCCCATTTCGCGTCATCTGCTACGGCAAACGCTGCATAATCTGCAATCATGTTGGCAAGAGGTGTAAAATCATCATGAGACAAATCAGACTGACCGTTCAATGGAACGAAAATCAATGGAGGTGAAGATACAAAGATGTTGTGAGGATCATTTGTGCTGTTTATGTAAGACCAGCCGACGGCTCCCCCGCCACCTTCTTTATTCACAACCCCAACATTCTGTTCTGTGATACCTTCTTCTTCAAGCACTTTACCGACAGAGCGTGCTGTCGTATCCCAGCCACCGCCAGCACCTGCAGGAGCGACAATTTCAATATTTTGATCCGGTGTCCATTCACCGTCGCCCCCCTCTCCACTGTCTCCACTTGTTTCCGAAGAGTCACCGCCACAAGCAGCTAAAATTAAAACAAAAAATAAACTACCAAACATCAATAAACGCTTCATATAATAAATCCCCTCTCTCTTCAACTAATTGTTGTTATTGGATAGTTTATAAGATAAACAAACCTTTGTAACCGTTTTCAAAATATTCTGTATTAAATACATAAAAACAATTAACCAAATAAAATTCACAGCCAATCTCGCATTTCTATGTCATGTTATATGGGAAAATATGTATGACCAGGTACACCAAAATCTGTCATACCTAGTACAGAGGAATTTCGATAATTCCCAAGAAAGGAACAACTCCCCCTTTAACCAAAAAAACTCGTCCGCACGACGAGTTTTCTCCTTGCTCTTCTATGATTTTTTGTAGTATTTCCGCTGTGGACGGCCGACTTTTCCGTAGTTCATTTCTGCCTTACCTTTTTGAATACTGATCAAATATTCCAAATAGCGGCGGGCGGTTGTTTTCGATGCCCCCATCTGTGTACTCGCTTGGTCGGCAGTCAATCCATCATCTTTGGCTTCATCCAACATCGCTTCGACCTTTTCAAGTGTGAGCGGATCAATCCCTTTTGGAACAGCCACCGGAGTCGATCCAGATTTTACCGACGGTTTGATCAATTGATCAATAGCCGCTTGGTCAAAGGTCTCGATGTTGGCCATCTTCTCTTTTCTCTCCATATACCTTTGGATCGTCTCCTGAAATCGATCCAACGTAATTGGCTTAATAATATAGTCAAGGACCCCATATTTCATTGCCTTTTCGACGACTTCTTTTTCTTTGGCTGCCGTAATCATAATGACGTCCACATGGGGAACTTTTTCACGAACTTGATGGAGAAGATTGACACCTAGCTGATCTGGCATATACACATCCAGAAGGAGCAGGTCGGGCTGCGTTTCTTCCAGAAGCCTCATTGTCTCTTCTGCATTTAATGCTTTTCCGACCATGTCCACACCTTCCATCATTCGCAAAAACTGTGCGTGCAGCTCGGCTACTCTGAAATCATCCTCGCTGATCATCACCTTCATCGGCTTCCCCCCCTTGTGTTTTTTGGTAAAAAGATAGAGAAGACGGCACCGCCTTTCTCTCCATTGGTCACTTCCATCATACCGGATCGACGTTCAATAACTTCTCTAACGTTTGCTAACCCGTAGCCCCTCAACTCACCCTTTTTCGTTGAGAAGCCTCTCATAAACAGCCTTTGGTAAACATCATCCGGGATTCCAGGGCCATTATCTGTCACTTCAAAAACGATATCCTCTCCCATATCTGTAACAAAGAAATCAACCTTTTTCACATTCTGCTGAGAAACAGCTTCAAAAGCATTGTCTATGATATTTCCTAACATCGTCACAATGTCAGCACGGTTGATGTGATCCGGCATACGCTCCAATTCGGATTCTTCATGTATCGAAAAGTTAATTTTCTTTTCCGAAGCCCGGCTCATTTTTCCAGTAAGGATAGCCTGGACAGTTTCATCCTGGATTTGATCAAAAATGACCGTCTGATATTTCTGTGACATATGATATTCTTCCTCAATCATCGCCACTGCTTCCTCTTGCTTTCCCAGCTGGAGGAGTCCGAGCAGGACGTACATTTTATTTGCATGTTCATGCGTCTGGGAGCGCAGTCCTTCCGAGTGTCGTTTCACTTCAGACAAGGCCTGGACCATATCCCTTACTTCCGTCTTATCACGGAAACTGGATACAACCCCAGCTACCTTCCCGTCATGGGTGATAGGCGTACGATTAACAATGACCACTTTATCGCGTAAGATCATCTCATCATCTCTTGTCGGCACACCTGTCTTCAGCACCTTCAACATTTCCGTATTCGGAAACACCTCTGTAATAAGACGCCCGACAGCTCCACCCGATAAATTCAGAAGGTCTATCGCCGACTGATTGATCATCGTCACCTTCCCCTGTGCATCTATGGAGATGATCCCTTCCTTAATGGAAGAAAGAATCGCCTCTCGTGTCTGATAAAAAGATGTGATTTCGTGTGGCTCAAGACCAAGCGTATCTTTACGAATACTTCGGGCCAATAAAAGGCTTCCGATTGCGCCTACGACTAACACGAGGACAGCCACACCAAAAACATTCTCAAGCTTATTCCATACGATCGTTCGGACATCCTCCAAAAGGAATCCGACGGAAACGATACCAATTATTTCTCCATCCTCACCGATGATCGGGGCTTTTCCTCTTAACGAAGGACCAAGAGTTCCTTCGGCTTTTGATATGTAATATTCCCCATTATTCAAGGCACGCTCATTATCTCCCCCGACCATTCGCCTGCCTATTTTCCACTCATCAGGGTGGGCATAACGAATACTATGTTTATTCCCGACCACAATGAACTCCGCCCCTGATTCCCGTTGTACACTTAATGCAATCGGTTGAATGATTTCAGAGGGATTCTCTCTGTCAAAAGCTTCTTTTATTGTCGGCATAAAAGAGACCGTACTCGCGACCTGGAGCGCCAGCTGCCCTACCTGGTCTTCTACATCCCTTTTCTCCATATAGGCAAAAACCCCGGCCAACAGCCCGATGACTATGATTAATAAAGAAAGAATCAGTCCCATGATTTTCGTGCGCAGCGAAACCTTCACTTTCATCTCCACCTATGAAAACGTTATCTTCCTCTATCGTAACACATGACTTAATTTGATAGATATCTATAGTCAGAATTTTGTCTCATTTTATCATTTTATAGAATTTTAAGCTATGTGAACAGAAATAAAGAAAATTCTTTAATATTCATTCAAAAAAACCCTAACATCAGTGAAAATAAACACTAAAAACGAACAATAACACAAAAAATAAGATAAATGTTCGAAAAAAAGGTTGTCATTGTCCACTATCCTCTGCTATAGTAATCATGTCATCCAATTACATCCTACTCGTATATTCTCAGTAATAAGGTCTGAGCGTTTCTACCTGGTTCCCATTGAAAGAACTAGACTACGAGTTAAAGCATATCGCTGTACGCAGCTGCAGTATTCTTAAGCATACCCATTTATGCAAACCATGCTTTAACTTTAGGTCTGGAAGGTAGAAACTCTACTTTCCAGACCTCTTTTATTTCTGAATGATGAGAAGGGATGCGATGGCCAAACAAACACGAAGGAGAGTCACGCATGAAAGACATCTTTACAGCACGCACCCTTACACTTGCACTTGCACTCTTATCTATTCTTTTCTTGTTCCTGCTTGCCGGGTGTCAAACCTCTACGAAAAGTGGGGCCCTCACTGCAGACGAAAAGGATGCACAACCCATCCTCGTTCAAGGACCCATGCCAATTGAAGCTCAAAACTTTGCAGAAAAACTAGAGAATGTGGAAGAAGAGAAATCCGGGAATTTCGTCTTTTATAAAGGAACGGTGAACGATTATCCGGTCATCGTAATGAAAACAGGCAAAGGTATGGAAAACACAGCAGCGGCAACAGCCCTTGCCATTGAAAAATTCGATCCTCTTGCTATTATTAATCAAGGAACCTCTGGTGGGCACGACCCTGATTTACATGTTTTTGATATCGTTCTTGGAAAAAGAACCGTCAACATCGGATCACTGAAAACAGGGAGCCTAGAAGATGGCGAAGGGATCGCTCCAAAAGAATGGATTCCGATGGACTTGATGGCATCCGAAGGAAGTGCTGGCGAGGACCTGGACGCTGAGAATATCCGTTATTTTGAAGGGGATAAAGAGTTGCTGGCTGCAGCGAAGTCCGTTAAGAATACCCATGAGAAAGGAAAAGTTGTGGAAGGTACGATTGGTTCCGCCGATGTATGGAATAACGAAGTTGACCGCATCCAATGGTTCCATGAGAACTTCGGAACATCTGTGGAAGAGATGGAAGGAGCTGCGGGGGCACAAATCGCGAAAGCCTATGAGGTTCCTTATCTAGGGATCCGCATTTTATCTAACAACAAAACGAATGATGGAGAATATAACCCTGATACGGCTGAGACAAATCAGGAATATGTTTATGAAGTCGTGAAAAAATATATCGCTTCGAAAGCGAAGTAACGGAAAGCACCAAGATGATCAGCCTCATTTTTCTATCATCCAAGGTGGATCCAAAAAGTCGGATGTCCTTTTAAGGGAGCATCCGACTTTCTTATTGGATATCCTCACCTTAAGCTTACCAGAGGGGAGCATGGTCCTTTACTTGGCTTAATTTAAGAAGTTCAAAGCTGCCTGTCTATAAATCTCCGTTGTTTCTGCTAGTTCCTCTATATCCACATACTCATCAATCTGGTGAGGAACTTCTCGGTCTCCCGCACCAATGGTTACGATCGGCACACCGGCTACATGAAGAAAAGTTCCATCCGTAGCCCCTGGCACGCCGTTGTATATCGGATCTTTAACTAAAACACTTTGAACCGCTTCTGCCACAGCTTCCACAACGGGTTCCTCTTTATCCGTTGATGTCCATGGGCGATCTTCGATTACATCAAAGTCAGCCTTAAATTCCGGATCATCTTGGGCAAGTCGGGCAAAAATATGATGGATCTCTTCTTGTAATCTATCATGATCCTGACCTGGAACTGTACGAATATCAAGTGTTGTCATACATTGCTCAGGAATCACATTGATTTGTGCATCCCCTTTCGCAGGTGCCTGTAATATAGTAGGAGTGATGCTCGGCCAACCGAGAGTCGGATGTTTTCCTAACCGTTCTTGTTCCCGTTTCTCTAGCTTCTCCAATTCGACAATAACTTTAGCCATCCTGAGATTCGGGTTGATTCCACTCCATGAAATAGCCCCGTGAGCCATCTTCCCGTAAGTCTTCAAAACGAGACGCATGGCTCCGCGTTGGGCTATACATACCTGGTTTTCTTCGGGTTCGCAGATGATGGCTCCATCGGCTTGATCCGCCCACCCTTGTTTAATAAAATGTTTGATACCGATCATCATGCCTTCTTCATCACATGGAATGCAGAGGATAATTTTCCCACTCCATTCTTCTTTATCCTCTAAAAGAGATTGGACCGCCGTAATCATACAGGCTAAATTGCCTTTGGTATCATTGGTTCCCCGGCCATACATCAGCCCATCAACGATTTCTGCCCCAAAAGGGTCATACTTCCACGAATGAGAATCTCCTTCTGTCACTACATCCGTATGACCTTCAAATATAAGGGTCTTCCCTGGTTTTCCAGAATCAATAACTCCAATGACATTAGGGCGGCCAGCTTCCACCTCTTCAATATGGACCTCAATACCAAGCTTACTTAAATGTTCAGCCACAAAGGCTGCACATTTTTTTTCATTCCCGCCTTCTTCACCTGGACGGTAAACACTTGGGATGCGTACTAACGATTGAGTCAGTGCTATAACTCTTTCTCGATCTCGGGTAGACCTTGTTTCTATTCTTGTGTGCATTTGGTTAAACGCTCCTTTCTATTTTCTCTTGGTTCATAGAACTTTGAATGACGAAAGATTTCGTTAAGAGACTTACGATTACAAAAGCGATAAGCGATAGAAGGATAGGAAGAACAACGTTATGCAGGCCGAATAAGTTGGGGAAAAATTGATCCACAATGATGTAAGAAGCAATCCCTACGACCATTGAGGATAACGCTCCATATTTGTTACCTGCCTCCCAATACAATCCAAGAACGACGGGCCATATAAATGTCGCTTCAAGCCCTCCAAATGCAAACAAGTTGAGCCAGATCAATAAATCAGGGGGACTCAACGCCATTAAGAAAACAAGAATTCCCAGAATCGCGGTTACACCGAAGCTCATCTGCTTCACCCTGGTATTGGATGCATCCGGTTTGATATAATTTAAATAGACATCTTTAACGACAGCGGAACTTACAATCAAAAGCAAGGAGTCAACCGTGGACATAATCGCAGCCATCGGGGCAGCCAGTACAATCCCTGCCAGCCATGGAGGCAGTACTTCTTGAGCAATTAGCGGCATAACTTTATCTCCGACCTCAATTCCTGGAAGAATCGGCCGTGCGAATACACCAATCAAGTGCATATTCAACATAATAAATCCGACAACAACCGTCCCGATAATGAGAGCCCTGTGCATAGAACGTGAGCTTTTATAGGACATAGCCCGGACAGTTACTTGAGGCAGACCAACGACGGCCACACCGACTAGAATCCAGAATGAAGATACATAAGTAGGGCTCAAACTTCCTTCCGCACCATATGGAGTGACTAAATTAGGGTTCTCGGCTGTTAGATCCGCCATGATGTTTCCGATTCCCCCACCGGCAGCAATCGTAGCAATTAACAAAATAAGCGTCCCGCCAAACATAACCACACCTTGTACCGTATCGGTCAGCGCAACAGCTCTGAATCCACCAATAATGACATAGACGAGGACAGACACAGCAAAGATAAATAGGGCAGTCGTATAATTAAGTCCTGTCAGTGATTCGATCAATCTTGCTCCGCCCACCCATTGAGCTGCCATCGCAGCAAAAAGGAAAATAATAATGCTGAAAGCAGCAGTCAGCACTACCCATTTGCTTTGGTAACGACCTTTCAAATAATCAATAAGTGTAACAGCCTTATATCTTCGTGCCATTATCGCAAACTTCTTACCAAGAATCATCAGTACAAAATATCCCGTGGCCACTTGGGACATCGAAAGAAGCACCCAACCGAATCCTTCTGTATAAGCCACTCCTGGTCCACCGATAAAACTACTTGCACTTCCATAAGTAGCAATCATCGTCATCGCGAGAATAAATCCCCCCAGCTGACGCCCTCCAAGGAAATATTCTTGGAGAAAGGACTCTTCTGCTGTATTTTTCAATGATCGGCTCGACCAAAAGCCAATGACGAAGATGATGACAAGGAAAATGAGTAAGGATATAACAACAGCGGTATTCATGACTTCTCTCCCTCCTCATCATCAAGCGGAACTTCCACAAACCATACTTTCACCACAATGATGACAAGTAAAGCCATCACGATAAATCCTATGACACTGCTGTAAAAGAACCATGCTGGCAAACCAAAGACATACGTATAAGTTTCAGGGGATTGACCACCAAGTCCGTAAGCGAAAGCAAACCACCAAACAAAGTTAAAAATAGCGAGAGCTAGGCCTATTAATGCTTCCCGGTTGGCAATTTTAAACCGATCATCCTGTTTACTCTTTTGTTCTTTTTTCAACTCCCCATCTCCTTTTTAATAAGCTCTGAGCAATTCAGAGTTTTGGACGATTTGAAATCAAGACTCTCTCATCTCTGGGTAAATGAAAAAACAGAGCTCACATTTTTAAGGCAACATTCTTCAATGTGGTGTAATTTCTTAGCGCTTCAAGACCTTTTTCCCTTCCAAAACCACTTTTTTTGTAGCCGCCAAAAGGCATTTGAATGCCGCCCCCAGCTCCATAATTGTTAATAAATACTTGGCCAGACCTGATTTTTTTCGCTACACGATGAGCGCGTCCAACATTCTCTGTCCAGACTCCTGTGACTAATCCATAAGGCGTATCATTGGCTAACTTAATCGCTTCCTCTTCATTCTGGAAGGAAAATACACTAAGAACTGGTCCGAAAATTTCTTCTTGAGCTACCTGGCTGTGTGGATCAAGCTGATCAATCATCGTGGGTTGGAGGAAATAACCTGCTTCACAGCCCTCCACTAGAGCGCGTTCTCCACCCGTTAAAAAGATGGCCTGTTCTTTCCGGGCTACATTCAAAAATGTCTCAATCCTTTCAAACTGCTTACGCGATAAGACAGGTCCAAGATCTGGGTCCTCTAATCCATGACCGATCTTCAATGAAAGCATGCGACTCTTCACTTTATCTATAAATATTTCTTTTACATCCTCTTCTACAAGCAGCCTGGAACCTGCCGAACACGTTTGTCCCGCATTTTGAATCACAGATTTAACCACCCAATCGGCAGCATGATCCAAGATGCTGTCCTTGAATACAATGTTTGGAGACTTACCCCCAAGCTCCAATGTGATGGGAATAACATTCTTTGAAGCAGCTTCCATTACCGCCATACCAGTCTGAACGGACCCAGTGAATGTGATGTGATTCACATCTGGATGGTGAACCAACGCATCACCTGCTTCTCTTCCATAACCTGTCACAACGTTGAATACGCCTTTAGGAAGTGATGTTTCTTCCATGAGTTCAGCTAATTTCAGACCCGTTAAGGGGGTATCTTCCGCAGGTTTCACTACCACCGTATTCCCTGTCGCAATAGCCGCCGCAGTACTTCTTGAGGTAATTTGAATGGGATAATTCCATGGGATAATATGAGCGGTTACACCTACAGGTTCTCTGACAGTATAATCCAAAATATTCGCTTGGATAGGAATCGTTTCACCCAAAATTTTGTCAGCCATTCCTGCGTAGTATTCAAAATATCTTGCTGCTGCTTCGGCATCGTTTCTTCCTTGAGAAATCGGCTTTCCTGTATCCATTGTTTCGAGTTTTGCTATTTCTTCAGCATCCCTTCTTATCTTTGAAGCCACTTCATTCAGGACCCTCCCCCTCTCATCAGGAGGGAATGCCTGCCATTCTTCTGACTCAAAGGTATCCCGTGCCATTCCAACTGCCTGTTCCACATCTTCTTTCCTTCCACGTGGTACTTCAGCAATTACTTCTTGATTCGCAGGGTTCCTGATTGGAAGCCCCTCATTCGTTTCACTTTCTCTCCACTCGCCACCGATATACATCCGCTTCATACCTTCACCTGCTTTCATTAAAGTCCACGGCCTCCATCCACATTCAATACGCTTCCAGTCACCATTTTCGCTTGATCAGAACTCAAATAAAGGACCGCTTCTGCAATATCTTCCGGCATGACCAACTGACCGAGAGGGACACTCTGCTTAAACGTTTCCTCCTTTACTTTATTGACATCTCCTCCTAGAGGACTGAATTTCCCAAGCATATTCGTATCTGAGGGCCCTGGATTAATGGCATTTACACGGATGTTGAACTCCGCTAATTCAATGGCTAATGCCTTTGTAAAAGAAATCGCACCACCTTTCGAAGTTACATAAGCATTCAGACCAGGGCGTGGGCGCTCAGCTGCAATCGAAGCGATATTTGTAATCGCACCTGATCCTTTCGTTTTCATCACTTTCACCACTTCTTTATTAACCAGAAAAAGCGATGTCATATTGACAGCCATCAACTTGTCCCACTCATCTAAGGTAACTTCTTCAATTGGGGTAGCGGATTGAGCTATTCCCAATGTATTGACTAAAATTGAAATTCTGCCTCCTAGAAAATCGGCTGCCTGCTGTATCGCATTGGTCACTTGCTTTTCATCTGTCAAATTTGCAGGAATAGCTAACAATTGAGATAGATAGTCTTCTTTCCCCACCTCAAGTTCATCCACATGCAGATCAAGCGCCGCTACTTTAGCTCCTTCCTTTAGGAAACGCTCCGTAATGACTTTGCCCATTCCTCCATTAGCACCCGTAACAACAACCGTTTTATTCTTAAAGTTCATACATTCCCTCCTACGTTTGCTTATGAATGTGTTGCACGATTGCATCTCCTGTCTCAAACGTGCGAGCTGTGCCTCCTAAATCAGGGGTTAAAGCCGTCTTTTCATTCACTACATTTTCTATGGCCTTCATAACTATAGAAGCTAAATCTTCTCGACCCAAATGCTCAAGCATTAGAGCAGCAGACCATATTTGAGCGATAGGATTAGCTGTCTGCTTCCCACTAATATCAGGGGCCGACCCATGAATCGGTTCAAACATCGAAGGATAATTCCGTTCAGGATTAAGGTTAGCTGACGGTGAAAGACCAAGCCCCCCAACTAGGGCCGCTCCAAGATCACTCAGGATATCTCCAAATAAATTGGAGGCAACAATGACATCAAACGTTTCCGGACGCTGAACCAAGTGCGCAGCAAGGGCATCAATGTAGGTATCTTCCACTTCGATTTCAGGAAAGGAAGCGGCTACACTTTTCACGGATTCATCCCACAAGTTCATTGAATGAATGATGGCGTTGGATTTCGTCGCATTCACTACTTTTTTGACACCAGTCTTCTCTGCATATTCAAAGGCATATCTGGCCAGTCGCTCTACACCCTTTTTCGTAATAACTGTATTCTGGATAGCTAGTTCATCAGAGGTTCCTTGATATAAACGGCCGCCACTGTTCGAATATTCTCCTTCCGCATTTTCACGATACACATAAAAATCAATCAGCCCTTTAGCATGAATCGGACTTTTCACCCCGGGCAATTGCTTGATTGGACGTAAGTTCACATATTGATGGAAGTTCTTTCTTATCGGCATGATCAACTCCCATATGGGAATATGTTCAGGTACACGTGGATCCCCAACGGCTCCAAAGTAAATCGCATCATAGTTCTCTAAAATAGATAAACCATTTTCCGGCATCATACGGTTATGCTTTAAGTAATACTCGGAGTTCCATTCTAAGGTTGTGCTCTCAAATTGAAAGGAAGAGTCAGCTTCTGAAAGCGCTTGTACAACTTTCATCCCTTCGTTTACCACTTCCGGGCCGATGCCATCACCAGGCAATACGGCTAGATGATAGGTTTTCATTGAACCCTCCTCCAAACGTTATGTAATCAGATATTCCGTAAAAAAAGAAGGAACCAAACTAGGCAGGAGTAATAAGGCTGGATCATCACAAAGTAGAAGAAAAAATCGATGCGTACATCATACATATGATGTATTATGTATAGTATATTATCTGAATTTTTCAAAAAAGTAAATATATTTTAAAGAAAATTCTGATTTATAAAATATTTATTCAGGCAAGGATGATCACATTGAATATCTCATTTAACAGAATCCACTCCAATCAAACGAAAACCATGGGGATTGTATCTATTATCAAAGATCATTTGATAGAAGGGAAATTAAAACCAGGAGATAAATTACCAACAGAAATGGAATTGATCGAGCAGCTTGGGGTAAGCCGAACCCCCGTTCGTGAGGCCATTAAAATCCTCGAATCCATTGGTGTTATCCAAATCAAACGTGGGGAAGGAATGTTCATCACAAATCATTCATCTAAGTTAACAATGAATCCACTCATTTTCAGTTTGATTATGCACAGTCACAATGTGGAACAACTGATCGAATTCCGCCAGCACTTTGAAATGCTGCTCATGAATATGATTATTTCCAAAGAAGAAAAGAATTTAGATCCCATCGAATCTGTATACCTCTCCCAGGTAGAACGGATGAAACCCGAACTTACTCCAGAGGAACTCGTCGACATTGATTTAGAATTCCACTATGCGATTTTGGAAGAAACCAAGAACCCCTTTACCATCGAAATCGGGCGAACTATTTATGAATTGATTCGTCCAAAAATGGTCCATTTTAAAGACCCTGGGGCTATCAACCGAACACTTGCGACACACAAAGAACATCTCGACTTATTAAAAGGGGAAAAAACGTGGGACCCAACTGAAGTGGTAACGAAGATGATAAAAAATAATGAAGAAATGATTAAAGATGAATAGCTCATATCCAATTTTCAAAACAAGAAATCGCCATCGCCATTACCAAATGATCCAATGAAAGAAACCAGTAAAGGGAAGATGGATATGAAGATCAGAGAGGAAAAGGGAACAAATGGGTGGACGCAATACACCCTTTTGGACGATAAAGAAATGTCGGTAAAAGTTTTGAATGACGGAGGAATCATCAAGGAGATTAACGTTCCTGATAACAAAGGGAACATCGAGAATGTCGTCCTTCATTATCAGAAAGACGAGGATGACCGAACGGACATGAATTTTTTCGGTGCCCTGATCGGAAGAGTAGCTGGCCGCATTGCCTGGGTCTACCTTTGCTATCAAAAGAAAGACGTACACGCTCGATGCAAATGATGGCGAAAGTCATATTCACTGTGGTTCGAAGGAGTTTCACACACAGCTATGGGAGACAAAAACATTCCAGGAGAAAACCGACCATCTGATAAATATTTAGGCGTTTGTTTTGAAACGCAAGGATCGCCAGCCTCTCTTCATCATCAAGGGCTTCCTTCCATCACATTAGCAGCGGATACGATCTATTCACAGCAAACCGTCTTCACTTTTCAAAGTGGATCAGCTGCCTAATAAAAAGAACGCCTTCATCCAAATAATGAGGCGTTCTTTTTATTGAGTTACCTGAAGGATTGAAGACGTTCATTCAACGTTTTTGTTTGTCCATATACATCCTGATAAATTTTGAATAACGCTTGATATTGCTCGACTTTTTCCCCGTCTGGCGAGAAAGTCTTTTCAACCGTCAAAAAAGCATCCGCACAATCTTCTAAGGTATCAAACCAGCCACAGCCGTATGCAGCAAGCATAGCGGCTCCTACTCCTGGGCCTTGTTCACTCGAAAGTTTGACGACTTCTGCATTAAAGATATCCGCCTGCATTTGCAGCCAATATTCATTCTTCGTTCCTCCGCCTGTCGAAACAATCGTATCAATCGTTTTGCCATTCTCTCGAAAAATTTCTAGCGATTCATTTAACGAAAAAGTGATCCCTTCCATGATAGCATGGACGAAATCTTTCCTTGTATGAGAGTGATTCATTCCGATAAAACTCCCACGTATATTGGCATCGGCGTGGGGCGTTCTTTCTCCTGAAATATAGGGAGTGAACAATAATCCTCTGGACCCGACAGGAACTTCTTCCACTCCTTGGGCAAAATCGGCAAAGCTCTCTTGTGGTGCATAGACATCTTTAAACCAACGCAGGCTGTCTCCAGCCGCAAGTGTAACGCCCATCGTATAATAGGCCTCAGGTGCCCCATGGTTGAAATAATGGACTTTGCCCTCAAAATCCTTATCTCTGCTGGCCTCATAGGAAAGAAGGACACCCGAAGTTCCAATACTGCACAGCGTCTTTCCATCCGTCAAAATCCCCGAACCAATTGCACCACAGGCATTATCGGCACCACCAGCAAAAACTTTCGTTTGTGTACGAAGCCCCGTTTGATCTGCCGCCTTATTTCCTAAAAAGCCTGTCTGCTCACTGGAGTCGACTAAAGGAGGACAGATGCCAACATCGATCCCCACCGCATCACAAACTTCCTGACTCCATTTATTACCCGATAAATCAAGCAAAAGGGTACCAGCGGCGTCCGAATAATCCATGGCTAATTCATCCGTCAGTCGATACCGTAAATAGTCCTTCGGCAAGACGAACACAGAGGCTTCTTTATAAAGTTCTGGTTCGTTTTCTTTCACCCATAAAACCTTCGGAAGTGTGAACCCCTCCAAAGCAGGATTTTTCGTAATCTCAAGCAGACGCTTTTCTCCTACTTGTTGAATAATATCCCGGCACTGTTTCGTTGTGCGTGTGTCATTCCAAAGAATGGCATTCCTTAATGGTTTGCCCTCCTTATCCAACAGAACAAGCCCATGCATCTGCCCTGAAAAACTAATGGCTTCAATCTCAGAAGAGGAACAAGGTGCTTGCTGGACAAGCTCTTTCAATCCAGCAAGTGTCTCTTCTACCCATACATCCGGGTCCTGTTCACTATATCCATTTTTTTCTTGAATAAGAGGATAGGACTTCGACACTTCTGATGCAATCTCACCATTTTGGTCAACAAGTAACAGTTTTACTGCACTTGTCCCTAAATCAATCCCGATTACATAGTTCATAAATTACTTCTCCTCTGCATACAACGTCAGCAGGTATTGATTAATCTTAGCTTTAATTTTTTCTAAACCTCCTGATTGATTCTCGATCCTATCCAATCCTAACGCATGTTCCTCCAGCTTATGGAAATCTGCTTTTCCTTCCACGATTTCCTTTCCAATTCCTTCACGGAAACTGCTGTATCTTTCAGCTATAAAGTCATCAAGGATACCATCATCCAGCAACTTCTGAGCGACCTTTAAGCCAACAGCAAAACTATCCATTCCAGCAATGTGGGCATGGAATAAATCTTCCGGCGCAAAGGATCCACGGCGCACTTTGGCATCGAAATTCAATCCACCGGAACCTAGTCCGCCATTTTTAATAATCTCATACATAGCTAGAGTTGTAGAATAGAGATCGGAAGGAAATTCATCTGTATCCCAACCTAATAGTGGGTGACCCTGGTTAGCATCAACCGACCCTAACATATTATTGACTCGAGCGTAACGAAGTTCATGTTCAAATGTATGACCAGCTAGTGTCGCATGGTTTGCTTCTATATTGAATTTGAAACGATCAGCCAGATCGTACTTTTGTAAGAAGGCATATCCTGAGGCTACGTCAAAATCATATTGATGTGTGGTTGGCTCTTTCGGCTTCGGTTCAATGAGAAATTGACCATCATAACCAATTTCCTTCGCATAATCAACTCCCATACGGAAGAAGCGTCCCAGGTTATCAAGTTCCAGCTTCATATCTGTATTCAACAGAGTTTCGTAACCTTCACGGCCTCCCCAGAACACATAGTTTTCGGAACCTAACTCTTTCCCAACTTCTAAACCTTTCTTCACTTTAGCCGCCGCATAGGCGAAGACATCTGCATTGTTCGATGATGCGGCCCCATGGACGAATCGAGGATGAGTGAAGTTATTTACCGTATTCCAAAGCAATTTCGTCTTACTGTCTTTCATATACTCTTTGATCATTGCTACAATTGTATCCAAGTTTTGGTTCGACTCTCTTAAATTGCTTCCCTCCGGGGCGATGTCCACATCATGGAAACAGAAATAAGGAACATTCAGTTTTTCAAAAAATTCAAAAGCCGCTTCCACTCTAGCTTTCGCTAAATCCATGCCATCATATTTATCCCATGATCGAAGAGCGGTACCTGTACCGAAAGGGTCAGATAAATCTTCTGTGAATGTGTGCCAGTAAGCTACCCCAAACCGGAGATATTCTTCCATCGTACGTCCGCCTACTTTTTCGTCAGGATTATAGAATTTGAATGCAAATGGATTCGTCGATTGAGGACCTTCATACTTGATTTTGTCTATATTATTAAAATAAGTCATTAAAAAAACCTCCTGATCGTTACGTTTAGATTAAAAATGGATCGAAACGAGAATTGAATCTACGAAACCGCTTTCTTTACTGTACAACCTCCTCCTAGAAAGGGACTTAATATTCTATTTTTCATCCATGTTTAACCAAAGACTACCAAAGAAATCTTTGTTTGTCCAATGGATAAACAAATAAAATTATGCTATACTCTAAAAAATAGTTCTGTTAAACGCACGTTTTATTTCAATCGGTCCCTTGTTCCAACAAAGTGGGAGGTTCGTAGAAACACTCGCTTTCGATTCACCTCCAACCTTCCCCCCATAACGGGATCCCCTCGTTTGACAGAGCCAAAAAATAGAAAGCGATGGGAAAAGAGATGAATAAAAAAAACACATGGAATCAGTACACGATTAAAAATGTCAACAAATCACTAGTCTTAGAAACCATTTTAAACAAATCCCCGATTTCTCGTGCTGATATCGCCAACGAAACCAACTTAAATAAAGGGACCGTTTCCTCACAGGTCACTGAATTATTAGGGGAAGGATTAATCCATGAAAAAGGCCCCGGCGAATCGAAAGGCGGAAGAAGACCTGTTATGCTGCTCTTCAATGAAAAAGCGGGGTATTCCATCGGCATTGATATCGGCGTAAATTACATCCTAGGGATTCGAACAGACCTCGTCGGCAACATTTGTGAAGAGTCAAAGACTTACTTTCATGATCTTTCGTTTGATCACATTAAAGAAAAACTATTTAACGTCATCGACCAACTCATTCAATCAGCCCCGCCAAGTGAATACGGAATTGTTGGAATCGGGATCGGTGTCCCAGGTGCTGTCAACAAAGAAGGTAAAATTCTGCTTGCCCCAAACCTGGGATGGGAAAATGTAGACATCAAGGAAATGATTCACCACCGCTATGCATGTCCAGTCATTATAGAAAATGAAGCGAATGCAGGCGTTTATGGTGAAAAAAACTTTGGTCCCGGGCGTTGGGAAGAGGATATCGTCTATGTAAGTGTTGGAGTCGGGATCGGTGTCGGCTTATTTTTGAATGGGGAACTCTACAGAGGGGCCGACGGTTTTTCAGGAGAGCTCGGCCATATGACCGTCGAAGGGACTGGATACAGGTGCAGATGCGGCAATCAAGGCTGCTGGGAATTATACGCTTCCGAACAGGCATTGGGTTCTTCTTCCCATGTAAATGGAAAGAAGAACCTGGAGGACCCATTAACCCACATGATTGAAAAAGCAGAAAAAGGGGACCAGGATGCGGTGGATACCTTTCATTCCATAGGTACTTACTTAGGTATAGGTCTGACGAACATTATTAATTCATTCAACCCCAAACGGGTCATTATAGGAAATCGAATTACTGCTGCCCAATCATGGATCGAACAGCCCATGATGGAAAAAACAAACCAAAACGCGCTTTGGTTTCATCAGGAATCACTGAAAATCCACTTCTCAGAATTTCACTCCCACTCCTCAGCTTTAGGAATGGCAGCTTTCACATTTGAAAAGTTCCTGAAAGTCAATATTCACGAACATATGATGGTTTAAAAAATTATAGAGGTGATCATTATGACAACCATACAAAATCCGATTCTGACAGGGTTCCATCCTGATCCCAGTATTTGTCGGGCAGGAAAGGATTATTACATCGCAGTATCCACGTTCGAATGGTTCCCTGGTGTCGGAATCTATCATTCTAAAGATTTGAAAAACTGGCGGTTAATCTCTCGTCCATTAAACCGGCTGGAGCAGCTCGACATGCGTGGAAACCCTGATTCTGGTGGAATATGGGCCCCTGCACTATCCTACAATAACGGGAAATTTTGGCTCATCTATACAGATGTAAAAGTCGTCGATGGACAATGGAAAGACTCCCACAATTACCTTGTCACCTGCGATACCATTGATGGAGAATGGTCAAATCCTATTCATTTAAATAGCTCCGGATTTGATCCTTCACTGTTTCATGATGATGATGGACGAAAATACTTAGTGAATATGATGTGGGACCATCGGATCGGTCACCATAACTTTTATGGAATCGTCCTCCAGGAGTATAGTCATGAGAAGAAAAAGCTTATCGGTAAACCTGAAATCATCTTCAAAGGAACAGATGTAAAGCTTACAGAAGCTCCCCACCTTTATAAAATGAACGGCTATTATTATTTATTAACAGCCGAAGGCGGCACGAAGTACGACCACCAAGCTACACTGGCACGTTCCACTAACTTAACTGGTCCTTATGAGGTCCACCCAGATAATCCATTAATTACGACGTGGCCCTACCCGAGAAATCCTCTTCAAAAAGCGGGGCACGCCTCGATGGTCAAAACCCATACAGGTGAATGGTTCCTTGTTCATCTTACGGGGCGGCCGCTTCCTAAAGAAAATGAAGCCCTTCTTGATCCCAGAGGCTATTGTCCGCTAGGTCGGGAAACGGCCATTCAACGATTGGAATGGAAAAATGACTGGCCCTATGTGGTTGACGGAAATCAACCCTCTTTTGAAATCGAAGGACCAGAAGTCCCTGAAGTCAAGTGGGAAGATGATGTGGATAGAAAAGATGATTTCGATGGCTGTGAACTGAACCGTCATTTTCAATCCTTACGAATACCGCTTGATAAGAACATCGCTTCCCTTAGTGAACGTTCAAGTCATTTGCGTCTTTATGGAAAAGAATCTTTGACTTCCACTTTCACACAGGCTTTTGTGGCAAGAAGATGGCAGCATTTTAACTTTAGAGCAGAAACGAAAGTAGATTTCAGACCCGATACATTCCAGCAAGCAGCCGGCCTTATCAATTATTACAATACAAAAAATTGGACAGCCCTCCAAATCACCTGGGATGAAGAACGGAAGACTAGAGTTCTAGATTTAACAATCTGTGATCATTTTTCATTCAGCCAACCTCTGAATAACCAAGTCGTGATCCCGAATGATGTGGACGATGTTTATCTCAGAGTGGATGTGAAAACAAATATCTACACGTACGCTTATTCCTTTGATGGCGAGGCATGGAACAAACTTCCAATCTCCCTCCCGTCCTATAAACTGTCCGATGATTATGTGGAAGGCGGCGGCTTCTTCACAGGCGCGTTTGTAGGAATGCAATGCCAAGACACGTCAGGTCAAAGCCGCCCCGCGGACTTCGATTACTTCCTCTATGAAGCAAAAGAGAATTAAATCAAAAGTTAAGCCCTGGCCGTGTTACCGACCAGGGCTTTTTCTAACTAAAATATGATACAATAATGCATACAAATATAGACAGATAGTCTGGAGGATGTACTCATGTCTTGGTCTCAACAGTCCATCAAATCGCAAAATAAAAAAAGAATATTAGAGACGATCATGAATGATGCCCCGGTATCACGTACAGCGATCGCCAAAAAACTAGGAATTACTAAAGGTACCGTTTCTTCTTTAACCACAGAACTGATGGAAGAAGAAATCATTATTGAACATGGGCCTGGTTCTTCCAGCGGCGGAAGAAGACCTCTGATGCTACTCTTCAATGAAAAGGCGGGTTATTCCATCGGCATCAACCTTGGAGTGAATTATATCATTGGCGTATTGACTAACTTAAATGGTGAAATCATTGCCGAGCAACGCCAAAGTATTTCTAAAGAAGACTTCAAACAATGGCTCCCTGTCATTACAGAAACTATTCAAAGTTTAATCAATCAAGCCCCTGCCTCCCCTTATGGTGTTGTCGGAATCGGTATAGGGGTTCCCGGGATGGTCGATAAAAACGGCCTTATTCTCCTGGCTCCAAACTTGAAGTGGCAAAACGTTCACTTGAAACAAGAATTGGAACAACTCTTTAACCTTCCTGTTACCATTGATAATGAAGCGAATGCAGGGGCTTACCAAGAAAAAAATCACCACTCTACACCTGCCGACGCAAATAATATCGTCTATGTAAGTGCAGGAATCGGAATTGGTGTCGGGCTGATTATTGATGGAGAATTATACAGTGGTAATAAAGGCTTTTCTGGTGAATTGGGTCATATGATGATTGATATTAACGGCCGCCAATGCTCATGTGGAAGTCAGGGCTGCTGGGAAATGTATGCTTCAGAAAAGGCCCTAGTGTTGGAAGCAGAAAGGCAAACCAATTCTACAGTGGATAACCATTTGGAAGCCTTAATTGAAGAAGCCTATAGGAATGATCGTGTAGCCGCCCTATTCACTGACATCGGCTATTATTTGGGAATCGGGATCAGCAATATTCTTCATACATTCAACCCTGAAAAAGTGGTCATCGGTAACCGTCTCGCTATGGCTAAAGACCTTCTTCAACCATCAGTAAAAGAAGCTGTAGAACGCCACAGTTTAAGTTTTCACAAAACAGATGTCGAAATCAGTTTCTCTCAAGCACCGCAATACTCCACCGCCCTGGGTTCATGTCATTATATGATCGAAAAATTTATAGAAAACTCTTATTAAGATAATGGATGAAAGCATGGAAGAGCCCCCTTCATGCTTCCATCCCATTGATCTAGAGAGGATAAATGTAATCGATTTTCTAACCCTCTCCTCCTTGGAAGGTTCCAAGTTTTATGCCACTCGTTTTTCAGTGAAGGCCTCCCTCTGAACGGATTTTTTGATCACGGACTATTTAGACTTAGCCATTGGCTTGTCCCCTTCTTCCCTTCCTTTATCTCTACGCAATCGCATTTCTAACTGCTCCAAGGATTTCCCTTTCGTCTCCGGTACGAACTTCCAAACAAATATACCGGATAGAATACTCATCACACCGTAAAAGGTATATGTCAAACCGCCGCTGAACTCCATCATCATTGGGTAAGTCGATGAGATGAAATAATTCGCAGCCCACTGAGCCGCTACGGCAATCGCCACCGCTTGGCCGCGAATCTTATTCGGGAAAATCTCAGAAATCAATACCCATACGATTGGTCCCCAGGACATCATAAAGGAAGCTGTGTAAATGATAATGAAGACAAGTGTAGCGATTCCAATGGCATTTGCATAAGCAAGACCGGCAACACCAAACATCCCGATCGTCATCCCAAGTGAGCCTATGATCAATAATGGCTTACGTCCGAATTTATCCACCGTTAAAATCGCAATGATGGTGAAGATTACATTCACAAGCCCCATAATAATCGTCTGGAACATGGAGGCATCACGTGCCGCTCCCATACTTTCAAAAATTCTCGGAGCATAATACAAAGCAACATTGATGCCGACGAATTGCTGAAATACCGAAAGTAAAATTCCGACTACAATGATAGAAACGCCGAAAGAAAATAGTTTCCCTCTTTTCGTGTCAAAAGAATGATTGATTTCATACAATGTCGCTTTCGCCATCGTCTTATCATAAATTTTGTTCAAGATAGAAAGTGCTTCATCACTCTTATTCTGGGAAGCTAGGTAACGAGGTGTTTCAGGCACTGTCAATAATAGGAGAAGGAACAAGAGCGCTGGAATCGATTCTGATGCAAACATCATACGCCATCCGATTTCATTGACCCACTCTGCCGTCTGCCCCCTGGCGATACCCCAGTTGACAAAATAAACAACAAGCATACCGAAAATGATAGCAAATTGATTCAACGAAACTAAACGCCCGCGAAGATGAGATGGCGCAATTTCACCGATATACATGGGCGCAACCGCAGAGGCTAGACCAACACCAATCCCACCGATAATTCTGTAGAGGTTAAATACTAATAGAAGGGCATAACTTGGTTCACCAGCCGTAAAGAATAGAAATTCCGGGTAGGCAGAACCAAGGGCAGAAAGCAAGAAAAGAGCAGCAGCTAATATCAATGTACGTTTACGTCCAAATCGGGTGGCAAAATAGCCGGAAATTAATCCACCCACAATACATCCAATTAACGCGCTGGAAACAGTTAAGCCATGCACAAGCGAGCTTAAGTTCAAATTGTCAGCAAAATAGTTTTGTAAAGAACCTTCCGCTCCAGATATGACTGCCGTATCATATCCGAATAATAAACCACCTAGTGTAGCAACCAAAGTTATTAAAACGATATACAAGTTCTTATGCTTTTTCATTTTCTAACAGAGTAGAAGACAAAACTACTCCTTCCTCCTCTCAATCTAGTAATCGCTTTCATTTTCATTGTATCAACACTTACTTTGTTTGTACAGTGAATGAACTAAGTATTTTATAATTTGTTTTGATCTTATAGTCCAACCTGTCGAATGATGTTTTGTTTCCGAAACCAAAGGCCACGTTTAAATGCTTTGTTAACTGATCATAAGCGCAGAACTAACACGACATTGTTTTGGTTGGTCCATAATTACGAATAGTTACAAATTCCCAGACAAAAAAAGCAAAGCCAGCAACAAACTGGCTTTGCTTCCTTTAACATTTTTTATGTCTTATCCTTTCAAAAAGACGGTTTTCATGGTTGTAAAAAATTCTTTCGCGGCTTCGCCTTGTTCTCGTGAATAGGAACTAGAAGCTTTCATACCACCGAATGGAGCTTGCAGCTCTACCCCCGCTGTCTCTGAGTTAATTCGGACGAGGCCAGCTTCAATGTCATCAATAAATGATAGAATATGATTGATATTTTTCGAGAAGATCGATGCGCTCAATCCGAAATCCACATCGTTCGCTAGTTCAATGGCTTCCTCGATGGTTTCTACTTTCATCAAAGCAAGAACCGGACCGAAAATTTCTTCCTGGGCAATCGTCATGGATGACGTGACTTGATCAAAGACCGTAGGCTCGATGTAATACCCTTTAGAATCGCTTTGGACCAGGCGTCCCCCGTAAACCAATTCAGCCCCTTCTTTTTGGCCGATTTCAATATACTTTTGGACGGTTTCATATTGCTCTTTTGTCGCACAAGGCCCCATCCAGGTTTGCTCCTCAAGGCCATCTCCCACATTTATTTCACTGACTTTTTCCAATAGTTTCTGCTTGAATTGATCATACACGCCTTCCTGGACGATAACGCGACTGCTGCACGTACATTTTTGGCCAGTGGATTTCAATCCCCCGCTGATCGCGGCATCGACAGCCAGATCCAGATCGCAATCATCAGCTACAATCAATGGGTTTTTTCCGCCCATTTCCAGTTGATACTTTCCACCACGCGCCGCAACCGTCTGACCAATATGATTGCCGGTGGCATTGGATCCTGTGAAAGTAACGGCAGTCACATCCTTATGCTCCGCTAACCCTTGACCAATGACAGAACCTTTTCCAGTTACAAAGTTGATGACACCTTCCGGCAAGCCTGCTTGATCAAAACACTCAATAACTTTGGCCGCGGTTACAGCTGCTTCCGTCGCCGGCTTTAGGATCACAGCATTGCCATAAATTAAGGCTGGAGCCATCTTCCATAAAGGAATGGCAACCGGAAAATTCCATGGTGTAATGACTCCTACTACCCCTAGAGGTACACGCTTACTGAACATGAGAGCAGAACGGTCTGTAGAAGGGATCACATCTCCATCTTTTCTCATCCCCTCGCCGGCATAATACCTTAAGATAGCCACCCCCCGGGCTGTTTCCCCTTTTGCTTCAGGCAGGGTTTTTCCCATTTCCCTAGTCATCGTTTCTGCAACCTCATCTAAATTCTTTTCTAAAATATCCGCTACTTTAAATAATAGATTTCCACGTTCCGCTCCTGATTGTTTTTTCCATTTTTTTTGTCCTGCTTTCGCAGCTTCTACTGCTTTTTCCAAATCTTGCTTTGTAGACGCTTGCACATGACCTAAGAGTTCAGAAGGGTTCGCAGGACTTGTACTTTTCAGTTGTTCACTGGATTCAGACTCGCTCCACTTTCCATTAATATAATTCAAATAATTTTGGGTTTCTGTGGTTACACTCATCTTTATACCTCCTAAGTAAAATTAAGATAAAGTTACTGGTTTTGTAATCTCTAATCTCTCAACAGGGTTACTCAGTGTTCCTACTTCCGGGATGGTGATTTCAATCAAATCTCCTTCTTGTAAAGTGAATTCATTGTCTGGGACGATACAAGTGCCCGTAAACAGGACGGTTCCATCGAAAATAACATTATCGCGCATTAAATACTCCACGAGCTCATCATACCTGCGTTTTAGCTGTGATGTGCTGGCCCTGTCTTCAAACACTTTCGTTCCATTTCTAGTAATCTTACAAGTAATCATTAGGTTATAGGCATCCTCCACTGTTTCAGCTAAGCGGATGGCTGGACCGAATGAACACGAATGCTTCCAAATTTTTGCCTGAGGCAGATACAACGGGTTTTCCCCTTCGATATCCCGACTGCTCATATCATTGCCGACAGTGTAACCAACGACCTTCCCGCTTTTGTTTAACACAAGCCCTAATTCAGGTTCAGGGATTTGCCAGTGGGAATCATTGCGAAGATAAACCGGCTGTTCCGGCCCAATCGTCCGTTTACTCGTAGACTTCAGGAAAATCTCCGGACGATCGGCATCGTAGACCTTGTCATAATACGAATCCTCTACGATCTCCTTCCCATCATAAGCCTCATAATTCCTCGCATTCTTACTCTTTAAATATGTAACTCCTGATGCCCATACTTCCTGTGCATCCAAAGGAAGAAGTAAGCTCAATTCCTCTACAGCGACTGGAAGCGCCTCCACTTGATCGATCGCTTCTTCCACAACGGCAAGACAAGACACCTCCTGTTCTTCAGATTTCTGGATAACCTCAAGAAAGTCCTTGTGGGGAAGGGGATAAACAACGGTTTCATTTTTTACTGCTGCCAACTGAGGGGTACCATCATTTTTTTTGAATTTAATTACTTTCATGAAATCGCCTCCGTTTTATAATATAAAACACCGTTTTGATATATGGGTTAAAATATAATCTACCTTATGCTTGAGATAAAGTAGATGGATAACCCAGCTTCCTGGAAATCGCCTCCCCCGTCTGTTTCAGTTTGGATATGACAGGATGAATTTGATCGCCTGAGAAACGCGTGGATGGAGCAGATATGCTGACAGCAGCGGTTACACGCCCGGTATGATCATAAATCGGAATGGCAAGACATGTAATCCCGGGTTCATTTTCTTCTGCATCTATGGCATATCCTTTGGTTAATACGTTTTGAAGTTCTTCCTGAAAGTCTTCTGCATTCGTAATCGTCTTTTCGGTTTGTTTCTTGAAATCATAATGCTTAAGAGTCTCATTTCTTTCTTCCTCCGATTGATAAGCGACCAATACTTTCCCAACAGCACTGGAGTGGACTGGAACCCGTCTGCCCACCCGGGAATAACCAATGATGGCGGTAGGGCTGTCGACTTTATCGATATAGACCCCTGTCTGTCCATCCAATATGACTAAATGGACAACAAGGGTTGTTTCCATGGATAGTTCCACTAACGATGGTTTAGCGATTGATCGTATATCCATGCTGTTCATAAGGAAGTTTGATCGCTCAACAAGTTTCATGCCCAGGCTGTACTTCCCAGAGTCCGAGTCTTGTCTTACATAATCATGCTCTTTCAACGTTTTGAGTAAGGAGTGGACCGTACTTTTATTTAAACTGAGTTTTGAGCTGATTTCTGATACTTTAAGTTCAGGATTCAATTCATTGAATAAATCCAGTATCTTAAAAGCTCTGTCTACGGATTGTATGATTGGCATCTCCGGCCTCCTCCAATTAAGTGAAAATGTGAAACCACTTAATTACATACAATATATAACTTGCGAATTGTGCAGTCAAGTCTTACAATTCTGACAAATCACTAAGCCTACAGTCCATCCTCCCCAGACTTCCCTGTTTCAACGGCTTTTTGTCCTGTCCTTTGTTTATCCTCATAAATAAAATAGTCGAAATCTGCTTGTTTCTTTTTCCCACTAAGATCTTGCACACACACACCAACAAATGTACCAGTAAACCGAATGAGTTCAGCATCGTCGTCAGATAAGTGGCTGGCATCCATCTCATTGCCGACAGGTTCCCAATTTTCACCATCCAATGAATAGAAAAAACGAAGCCATTCTTTATCCAACCGTGCTTTTAGACCATAATAGGGTTGATCCGGGAGTGAAATTTCTTTGGTTAAACATTCATCGTATTCTCCATGTTTGGACTGGATAATGCCCAGTACTTTCCCGTCATCTTCGTGATGGGTAATTCTTAAGTACAAATAATCTCTTGTATCATAATAAAAGATTAAACCAGCCATTTGTTGAAAATGATCCGGTTGGAAATCAAGACTTGTTTCAACTTCCACATCCAAACTTTCCAACCTTCTTGCAACCATACTCTGTCTATGAAAAGAGCTCATCGACTCCTGGCCTTTTAATCGAAGATGCCCAGGGCGTTCTTCCAGTGATATCCAATCTTCGGAAAAGGGGATGCGTAAGGAGTTCCAATTCGCGTTTAGCTCTGCCCCAGAAAAATCATCATACATCTGGTCAATCTTTTGAATTGGAGCTGGTTTCAAATCTGGACCAGCTACAGACATCTGAGGCCGCGGTCCGCCTTCTACTCTCAACCAATCATCCTCGGTCCAATAACATTTCTGCAGCGCTGTTTCACGTCCAAGCATACATTTCTGTTCTTTCACAGGCCGTGCACACAAATGGGCCAAGTACCACTCACCAGTCTGTGTTTCGACTAAACTCGCATGACCAGCTTTCTGCAGGACATCCTCTTCACCAGAGGTAAGAATAGGGTTTTGTGGGTCTACTTCATAAGGACCGCCGAGATTTTTTGAACGGGCAACGGTTACCGCATGATTATACCCCGTTCCTCCCTCAGCTGTTACCAAGTAATACCAGCCCTTTCGTTTATAAATATGAGGGGCCTCTGTAAGTCCCAGCTCTGTGCCCTTAAAAATATTCTTCACGGGACCGACGACCTTCTTTTCTTCCACAGAGTATTCCTGCATAGCAATGCCCGCGAAAGAATTTTTCCCTTTTCGATGATCCCATATCATATTGACGAGCCATTTCGATCCATCCTCTTCATGGTAGAGCGAAGGGTCGAACCCGCTACTATTTAAATAAATCGGCTCTGACCACGGCCCTGTGATATCTTTAGCGGTGACAAGGTAGTTGTGTGTATCTTTAAAAGCTCCCGCTCTACTTTTTACATCGGTATAGATTAAATAAAACCATCCATCTGCATAACTTAAACAAGGGGCCCATACCCCTCCCGAATCAATGTTTCCAACCATGTTCAATTGAGAGGAACGCGTCAATGGATACGTCAGTAGTTTCCAATGAACCATATCCTTCGAATGATAGATTTGCACACCAGGGAACCATTCAAACGTAGAAACAGCGATATAATAATCCCCCCCCACTCTCAAGATAGAGGGATCCGGGTGATACCCAGGCAAGACAGGATTCAAAATGGTACTCATAAAATACCTCCTTTAGTATTGGAACATTGATTTCATTCACCCTTTTACAGAACCAGCAGCAATCCCTTTTACAATCTTCTCCTGCGCGACAAGGTAAATAAGTAACAATGGAAGACTACCAAGTGTTAAGGCAGCCATAATTCCAGGAACGTTCACAGAAAACTGGCCGTAGAATTCCCGTAAGCCTAAAGGGAGGGTCGCATTCTCCTCAGAGTTCGTCAGCACAAGAGCGAAGATGAACTCATTCCATATTTGAATAAAATTATAAATGGCTACAGTGGCAACTGCCGGAGTCAATAACGGAAAAAGAATCTTCCAGAACAACCGAAAGGGCCCGCACCCATCCATTTTTGCCGACTCTTCCAACTCCTTCGGTAAATCCTTCAGGAATTGAGTGAAAATAACGATAGAAACAGGTAAAGCAAAGGCGATATAAGGTCCCGGCAGTGCCCAAATCGTATCATAGAGCCCCATATTTTTCGTTAATAGAAAAATCGGAATCAATGTTGTATGAATGGGGATCATCATCCCGACTAAGAAGAGAATGAACAGAGGTCTGTTTAACTTGAAGCGCATCCGCGCCAATGGATAACTAGCCATAGCACCGAGAACAATCACCGCTACAACGGAAATCACGGACACAATGACACTATTAAAGAAGAATCGAAAGAACTCTGATTCCAGCAGTAAACGATAATTTTCGAAAGAAAAACTTTCCGGCAAGGACCATGGAGCGCTCATAAACTCTATCTGGGTCTTAAAGGATGTACTCACCATGACGAAAAAAGGAAGGCCGGTGAATAGTAATAAAAGGATCGCTAAAATATATAGAGGAATTTGTCGTATTCGATTCAGCATCTAGTTAGCTCCTTTCCTTTTTTGATCAAACACGATGATGATAAGAGTGACAAACAGAGCAATAATGAACATACTAAAGGAAATACTACTTCCATAGCCCATATTGAAATTGGTGAATGTCTGTTCATACATATAAGTGGCCATCAGCTCTGTAGAGTTGTTGGGTCCCCCATCTGTCATCACATAAATGAGATCAAAGTACTTCAATGCTCCGATAATAGAAAGAATCGAAGAAGTAATAATGGTAGGGATCAATAATGGCAGGGTGATCTTCAAAAACTTCTTCCTCGAACTGGCACCATCCATTTCAGCAGCTTCATACAATTCTTCCGGAATCCCTACGATTGCTGCTCTGAATAAAATCATATAGAAAGGAGCAAATTGCCAGCATACTGTGGCGATCACCGCCCAAATGGCTGTCTCCTCATTTCCAAGCCACCCCCTCTGCCAGGATTCCAGTCCCAATTGACCAAGGATTTGGTTGACGATTCCAAAGTTTCCATCGTAAATATAGATGAACAAAATACCGATCGCGACTGTAGACATCAAGAAAGGCATGAAGTAAATCGAACGGAAGAACCTCATTCCTTTGATAGGACTGAATAAAAGCAAGGCCATAATCAAACCGAGCGGAAGTTGAGTCAACAACGAAGCTGCCACAAGTAAAAAGTTATTCTGTAAGGAAGTCCAAAACACATGGTCCCCAATCAAGGTGATATAATTTTGCAATCCAGCAAATACCATATGGGTATCTATTCCTGACCACTCAAATAAGCTGTAATAGAAAGTCATCGCTATCGAATAAATCACATACAAACCATAAATGAGCAGGGCCGGACCTAAAAACCCGACGATCACCCAGAAATCCTGTTTCTTTCGTTTCTTTTTCGTTTGATCTACGCGAACAGGAGCAGGCGGGGGATAGACTTTACTACTCCCGCGGTCATCACCTTGTTCAACGTTCCATTTCTTTGCATTATTCTCCAAGTCTCTCACCTCACTCATAATGGATAATAAACTACACCAAGAAAACGTTTCCTTGATGTAGTTTTCCTTTGGATTATTCCAAAACTTCCTTCGCTTTTTCCTCTACTTCTTTTGCCGCTTCTTCAGGAGTCTTAGATAAGCCGAACAAGGCCTGAGTGGTATCCAGGTGGACCTCTGCTAATTCTGGAGGAAGGGTTTGGTCATAGAATGTCTGCATATATTCCGCTTCTTCCAGCACGTTACTAATTTCCTGAACGTATTCATCGTCATATTCGATATCCTTTACAGCTGAAATCGCCCCATCTGTATTGGCTAACTGTTGAGCTGTTGCCTTACTTGTCAATTCTTTAACCAACTCTGTCGCAAGTTCTTTGTTCTCACTTTTCTCTGCTACAGAATAGACAGGACTGACGCCACCTACGATATCTTTCTTGGACCCTTGTCCCCCCTCCATAGCCGGGAATAGAAAGAATCCTAGTTTCTCCTCAAACTCCGGCATATCATTCCTTGTTGTTCCCAACATCCAATTTCCCTGAATAATCATGCCGGCTTGCTCTGCATAAAGCAGTTGTCTGGATTGACCTGTGTCAAAGTTCATGCCGTTAAATCCATCTGGGAAAGCCCCCATTTCTGCAAGCTCACGAATCTTTTCCCCAGCCTTCACATAGGCTTCATCGTCAAACCCTCTGCCTTCACGTTTATATGCCTCATTGAAAAGATCCGGTCCACCAAACCTCTCAGCAAAATACATGTAATAGAAAGAACCAGGCCATTTCGATTGGTTCGCTAACGAGAAAGGAACGATGTCATTGGACTTTAATGTCTCTATAATTTCTATTAATTCTTCGTACGTTTCGGGCTCTTCTAATCCAAACTTTTCAAACATCCCTTTGTTATACCAAACAGGTACAATGTCCATCGCCAGCGGGGCACCGTAGTTCTTTCCCTCAAATTCAGCCGGTGATAAGGCCGCTGGAAGGAATTGTTCTGGATCAATATCATCCGAAAGATCTTTTACCTGGCCAGCTTCTACAAATTTCTCTAACCAGCCGCCTCCCCAAGAATGAAAAACATCTGGAGGAGTGCCTCCGCCCATCGCTACCGAAAGTTTCGTTTTATAAGGGTCGTTCTCCTGTCTGACCACTTCTACATTTACACCTTCATGATTTTCCTCAAAGCGTTTAACCGCATCTTCGATCGCTACTTCTGATTCCCCTGTTTCAATGTGCCATAGTGTCAAAGTTTTAGAAGTGTCATCTCCTGAGCCACCATCTGTAGAACTCTCACTATCCGAACAACCGGCCGTAATAAACAAAATAATTAGTGCCGTTACCCATACTTTTGGTTTCCACATACTTTTTCCTCCCCTTAATTGTTAGCGTTTTCAAAGGTTATTAAAAAAATAATGAAGCTTTAGTTGAACTTCCTCGCTTTTAAATATAAGGCACCTCCTATAAAAATAATAAACTAAGTTTGTCCATTGCACGAACTAATTAACGTCATAATACCTCATAGCTTGTTAGATATCAAGAATATTTCGAAATTTAACGTTTTATATTATAAAACAACGTACTATATAGTTGACAATTATGTTTAGAAAATTCATAATCATTTAATAACTAAGCGTTTACACAAATCAAAAGGAGTGCTTTCTCTTGAGTAACCACCACTTAGATTTAATGGAGTTCACAGACACGGATATCGATGCAATAGAAACAAAAGCACCTGGTCCTTCTGGATCCCTTCCCCTGACAGATGAAATGCTTCGTAACTCTCCGAGCGGTCATTTATTTGGTCTATCACAAAATGTAGGAATGGGGTGGCAGCCAAATAAGCTGAACGGAAAACAAGTGCTCATGTTAAGTACACAAGGTGGCATGAAAGATCAGAACGGTGATCCAGTTGCACTTGGCTACCATACAGGACATTGGGAAGTAGACATGCTCATGAAAGAAGCTGCTATGGAAGTACATCGAGCGAAAGGGGTTCCTTTTTCAGCGTACGTCAGTGATCCTTGTGATGGTCGAACACAAGGAACCACAGGGATGTTCGATTCGTTCCCTTATCGAAATGACGCTGCTCAAGTCTACCGGCGATTGATTCGCTCACTCCCGACAAGAAATGCTGTCCTCGGAATCGCTACGTGTGACAAAGGACTGCCCGCGATGATGATGGCCCTTGTTTCGATGCATGATTTACCAACTGTCCTCATTCCTGGTGGTGTTACACTTCCCCCTGCATCCGGAGAAGACGCTGGAAAAATTCAAACGATCGGGGCCCGCTATTCCAATGATGAACTATCTCTCAAAGAAGCGGCAGAGTTAGGCTGTCGTGCTTGTGCGACACCAGGTGGAGGATGCCAATTCTTAGGTACAGCTGCCTCTTCTCAAGTCGTCGGCGAAGCTCTGGGCCTATCCATTCCTCATGCAGCTTTAGCCCCTTCCGGCCAAGATATATGGAAGGAAATGGCACGGAAGTCATCTCTCGCCGTGATTGAAATGATTGAAAAGAAATGGACAACCAAAGATATTATCACTAATGAATCGATTAAAAATGCCATGGTCGTCCACGCCGCGTTTGGTGGATCAACAAACCTCCTCCTTCATATCCCTGCAATCGCTCATGCGGCAGGCTGCGATATTCCGACAGTAGAAGATTGGATAGAAGTGAACAGAAAAACACCTCGAATGGTCAGTGTTCTTCCCAATGGTCCTGATAATCATCCTACTGTAAGAGCTTATCTTGCAGGCGGTGTTCCTGAAGTGATGTTGCATTTAAAAGAACTCGGTCTCCTTCATCTTGATGTGATGACTGTGACAGGCAAGACTTTAAAAGAAAATCTCGAATGGTGGGAGCATTCCTCAAGAAGAGCTGAAATGAAACAACGTTTATGGGATGCAGATAAAGTGAAAGCAGAAGAAGTCATTATGTCGCCTGAACGAGCAAGAGAAAGAGGTCTGACTTCAACGATCACTTTCCCTGTCGGAAACCTCGCACCCGAGGGGTCCATTATAAAATCCACCTCGATAGACCCTGAGGTCATCGATGAAGATGGAATCTATTATCACAAGGCAAAGGTAAAAGTGTTTACAAGTGAACGAAAAGCCATAGAAGCCATAAAAAGCAGGGACATCCAAAAAGGCGACATGATGGTTGTCACCGGGTGCGGTCCTTTAGGGACAGGGATGGAAGAAACCTATCAACTGACCTCTGCTTTGAAGCACTTATCTTACGGGAAATATGTAACGCTTCTCACAGATGCGCGCTTTTCTGGTGTATCCACAGGAGCTTGTATCGGACATATCGGTCCTGAGGGGCTCGCAAATGGCCCCATTGGAAAACTGAAGAACGGAGATATCGTTGAAGTCTATGTAGATACCCACAATTTAACGGGTCACCTCCATTTCCTTGGAACAGAAAATCACCAAGTCAGTCCAGAAGAAGGCAGTAATATATTAAAACGCCGAAGGCAAAATCCAGATATTCAACCTTCGGAAAAGCTGCCAGATGATACGCGTTTATGGGCGGAGTTACAAAAAGTAAGTGGAGGAACCTGGAAAGGCAGTGTATATGATGTCGATCGTATTATTGAGGTGTTACGTGCTGGCGAAAAAGCATTAGAAAACGAGCTAGTGACAGTGAACAATAAATGAAGGAGTAGGATGAAAGACAATCCAGATGTGTTTTAACAAAAAACATTGTCCAGGCTGTCCTCTAATCATTTTCAACTCCCACACGCTAACCCGGGCTAGGACGAACAGATTAATCCACCGTCCTAGGAGCTGGAACACTAAATATTATCCCCATGCAGGGACCAAAAAGCAAAAGGGTGATGACCGCCCTTTTGCTTTTTGGTGATTCTTTTAAAGTTACACTTTTTCCAAACTGGAAATCCGCTGAATTTGCTTTGTCTCATTTGCCTCTAGTGCAGCTAGAATAACCTTTAGTGACTTCATCCCTTCTTCACCTGTAATTAATGGTGCACAACGGTTTTGCAACGATTCAATGAAATGGTTAATGACATGTGTCGTCGTTTGCCCACCTTCCTCATTTGTTTGAATCTTATCTAAACGATGGTGTACACTTTCACCATTTTTATAGTGGACCTGCAAGGAGTAATCAGGATCGTTTTCCAGCTGCATGATCCCTTTTTCACCATAAATCACTGTAGAGTTATCGCTACCTCCCACATAGGACCAGCTGGCTGTTAAGGTACCGACTAAACCCGATTCCATTTTCAAAATACAAACCGCGTTATCGTCGACCTCTGTCTGGTCTTTGGCGGATGTTTGAACAAAAGCTCCCACTTCCGTAACCTCCCCCAGCAAGTAACGGATGAGGTCGGCCTTATGTACCCCAAGGTCTCCCATTGCTCCTACAAAAGCTTTTTCTTTGTCAAAGAACCAGCTATTCTCCCCGTCAATGCTCCAGTTTTCCGGCCCGCCGTGCCCAAAGGTAGTGCGGAAGGTGTAAATCTTCCCTAAGTCTCCACGTTCAAGAATCTCTTTCGCTTTCTGATGAGAAGAGACAAAACGCTGATTGTGGGCAATCATCAATGTTTTTTGACTCAAGGCTGCCGCTCTGTTCATCGCCTCCGCTTCCTCAGTAGAAACAGCCATCGGTTTTTCACATAAAACATGTTTCCCGGCATTTAAAGATTCAATGGTGACCGGGGCGTGCAAATAATTAGGTAAGCAGACACTAACAGCATCCACCTCGTCGAGTTTTACGACTTCCCCGTAATCCGTAAAAGCTTTTGCTCCATATTTCTTGGCCATCTCCTCTGCCCGGCTTTCCACCACATCGCAAACAGCTGCGATTTCAACATGTGGATTCGCTTGATATTCCGGCAAGTGACGTTTTTGAGCGATACTTCCACAACCAATGACAGCAACTTTGAATTTTTCCATTAAATATTACATCCTTTCATCATTTAGATTCCCATTCAAGTAAAGAAGAAGGAGTATCAGCACTTAGCAGTAACACCTGTTTACCTGAGGCGGAAGATTCATGAAATGCGTGCATCACTTCTAATACGTGCAGGGCTTGTTGACCATCGGCTTCAAACGGAGTTTGCTTCTGAATGGAATCCACCATATGAACGACTCCTAATCCTCGACTGTTTTCGGTATGAGGATACGTTAATTGGACCTCTTCCCACTTTTCTTCACCCTTTTTCTTCACTAAAACAGGTCCACCGAATGTATTTGGATCCGGCACTTTCAATGTTCCTTCACTGCCGTAGATTTCAATGAAGGGCATGTCCGTGGCAGGTACGTCAAAACTCATCGTCATGGAAACGATAGGACCCTTTGCGAATTCCAGAACTCCAGAGTAATGAGTGGGAGTTTTTACATCTATCACGTTCCCTTCTTTAGGACCCTTCATGATTCTTCGTTCGGAAGGATGGATCTTGGCCTTTGCCATCACTGAGCGAATAGGTCCTAACAGTTGGATAAGTGTGGTTAAATAGTATGGCCCCATATCAAATAACGGTCCTCCACCTTCTTGGTAGAAAAATTCCGGGTCTGCATGCCAACGCTCAGGTCCAAGTTTCATCATGTATGCTGAACCAGCTACCGGGGTACCGATCATCCCTTGTTGCATGACATCCAAACAGGTTTGAATACCTGCTCCTAAAAAAGTATCCGGAGCTGCTCCAACATGTAAGTTTCTTTCTTCTGCTAAATTAATAATCTTATGCCCATCATCAAGGGAAACAGCAAGCGGCTTTTCACTATATACGTGCTTATCGTGGAGTAAGGATTCAATGATAATATCTGCATGCGACTGTGGGGGAGTCAAGTTGATGATGAGGTCGATATCTGGGCGGTCAAGCAATTCATCTACCGAAAGGGCAAGAGGAATATGATACAACTCCGCTTTCCTTTTGGCCCGATTTATATCAATGTCTGCACATGCAACAATATCAAAAGCGGCATAACTTATGCTGTTCTTAAAATAAATATCACTGATATTCCCACACCCGACAATGCCCACCTTAAATGGTTCCAATAAGAACACCTCGCCTTCCTTATTCTTTAACAGCTCCCCCAGCTAGTCCTTTGACCACTTTTTCCTGGGAGAACAAGTAAATCATCAAAATTGGTAAACTTGCTAATGTCAACGCAGCCATGAGACCTGGAATGTTTACAGAGAACTCGCCTCTGAAATCCTGTAATCCTAACGGCAATGTCATACTTTCTGGACTCGAAATCAAGACAAGAGCGAAGATGAACTCATTCCATAAATGAATGAAGTTATAGATCAATACGGTCATCAATGCTGGTGTCAACATGGGGAGAATCACTCGCCAAAACACTCCGAAATGGGTACATCCATCCATTTTGGCTGCTTCTTCTAAAGATTTCGGGATCTCTTGCATGAACTGTGTCAGAATAAAAATGGATATGGGCAGACTAAAGGCGATATATGGACCAAGCAGCGCCCACAAAGTATCATAGAGTCCGATATTTTCGGTCAATTTAAAAATAGGGATGAGCGTAGCATGGATCGGGAGCATCATTCCCGATATAAAAATTAAAAAGAGGACACGATTGAATTTAAATTTCATTCTACTTAATGGATAACTCGCCAGTGATGCAATGAACATGACGATCCCGACAGCAAGGACAGTAATCAAAATACTATTAAAGAAATATCTGGATAATCCCATTTGGAAGACGGTCGTGAAATTTTCAAGATTGAATGAAGTAAAGAAAGAGAATGGTGCCTCAAAGAATTCACTTTGATTCTTTAGTGCTGTGGACAGCATATAAAGAAAAGGGAATCCGGTAAACACGAGTAATACCACGGCCAGTACGTACAAGGGTACTCTTTTTAATGTAGCTGTCATGAATAGGCCCCCTTCTTCTTACGATAGAAATCCAAGATTTGAATGATAACTGTTACAATAAGAGCAATAAAGAACATCAGAAAAGCGATAGCACTTGCATAACCCATATTGAAGTTGATAAACGCCTGCTTGAACATGTAGGTTCCCATCAGTTCTGTGCCATGATTCGGGCCGCCACCCGTCATGATATAGAAGATATCAAAAGCTTTTAGAGACCCCACGATGGCAAGAATAGAGGAACTGACAATCGTAGGCATGAGCATCGGTAAGGTGATATGAATAAATTTCGTCATCGCATTGGCTCCATCCATTTTCGCTGCCTCGTACAATTCTTCTGGAATCCCTACAATGGCTGCTTTAAAAAGAATCATATAAAAAGGAGCGAACTGCCAGACCACAACAAGTAATACGGCAAACATAGCTGTTTCGGCCTGACTTAACCACGAAACGTTTTCAAAACCTACTAATGTAACAAGCTGATTAATGATGCCGTTAATTGGATCATACATAAGCACCCACAACAAACCGATCGCAACCGTAGACATTAAGAAGGGAAAAAAGTAAACACTGCTCATAAATCGTATCCCTTTAATAGGGGCAAACAGCATTAAAGCCATCAACAGACCTAAGGGAATCTGAACAAAAACGGAAACAATGACGACCCACGCATTATTGGTTAAAGAGGTCCAAAATACCGAATCATTAAAAAGCTGAATATAATTTTGCAGTCCTACGAAGGTCATTTCACTCATTCCATCCCACTGGTGAAGACTGTATTGGAAAGTAGAAAAGATTGGGTAGAGCACATATACCGCATACACAATAAAGGCGGGAGCGATAAAAAGCATAATGGTTAACGCATTTTTGATCTTCACACTACTCACTTTCTGTTCAGGCTTCGATACAGATCGAGCCCCGGCCATCTTGTTCACATGTGTTTGCACATGATCTCTCCTTCCATTAGTTGGAGAGGGGGATTTCCCCTCTCTTATTCCAGGACTTCTTGTGCCTTATCTTCCATCTGTGCAGCTGCTTCTTCAGGGCTCATATTCAATCCGAATATGGCTTGAGTCGTATCCTTATGAAGCTCAGCTAATTCAGGAGGAAGAGTTTGATCATAGGGCATTTGCAAATGCGTCGCTTGTTGAACGACATCATAAATATCACGTGTGAACTCATCATCTGGCACTACATCTTTCAGAGCAGTTAGAGAACCTGTACGGTCCGTATAATTCTGAGCCGTTTCTTCACTTGTCAATTCTTTGAGTAATTCTGTAGCAAGTTCAGGGTGTTCAGTATCCTGTGAAGCGGACCACACTGGACCTGTGGCAGCCCCTATGTGCGTTTGTTTTCCTTCCCCGCCTTCCACTTTCGGGAATACGAAGAAGTCCAGCTTCTCTTCAAATTCAGGAGCTTCACTTCGAACATTATTTAGAAAGGAAATGGTTATATCCATCATTGCCGCCTGTCCAGAGTACAACAGCTGTCTTCCTGTTCCTTCATCATAGGGAACACCATTGAAACCTTCATTAAAGGCATCTTTCTTTACCATTTCCTGTATGTACTCACCTGCTTGTACATACGCTTCATCATCAAACCCTTTGCCTTCACGATGAAATGCGCTGTCAAAAAGTTCAGGACCAGCTATTCGACTTGCAAAGTTCATCAAGTAGTAGGCACCAGGCCATTTCGTCTTGTTAGCCAAAGCGATTGGGATGACCTCATTTTCATTCAGCGTATCAATAATATCCAGCCATTCCTCATACGTTTTCGGCTCTTCCAGTCCATATTGATCAAAGATTTCTTTATTATAAAACACAACGTCAGTGGAAAGACCTAGAGGAAGACCGTAGACACTTCCCTCAAAGGTAGAATTATCGAGAGCCAGTTCATTAAAGCGGGAAGCATCTACATCATCTGTTACATCAAGGACTTTCCCCTGATCGACAAACTGCTTCAGCCAGCCCCCTCCCCAACTATTAAAGACATCAGGAGGATTACCGCCAGACATGGCAACAGAAAGCTTTTGTTTATAAGCATCATTCGGTATTCTTAATACCTTTACGGTTACATCCGGGTGTTTTTCTTCAAACCTGGCAACAGCCTCTTTATAGATTTCTTCTTTTTCACCAGGATCAATGTGCCAGAATTCAAGGACTTTTTTTCCATTTCCTCCCGCCGAACTGGAGGAGTCCTCTCCGCACGCCGTCAAAAACAATACAAATAAAAGCATGAGCAGTAAACTACATATTTTTTTCAAAGTGATCTCTCCTTTTACTCAAAATTTAAATAGATATGACTTTTTGATCCTGCAAATAATGAAGACTTTCCCTAATGCTCTTAAGTGGCGACTGTTTGGACTGATCTTGTTCAACCACCCACCATTCCACTTGATTCTCTTCCCCTTTCTTCAACACGCCTTCCACATCGACTCCTCCTGTGCCTAACTCAGCAAAGAACTGTTCATCATCTGTGGTCATATCTTTCAAATGAACTAGTGGAGTTCGTCCTTTATATTGATCCAGCCACTCCAACGGTGACTCGCCGGCTTTGGTTAACCAGTAGATATCAAATTCTGCCTTTACCCACTCGGGGTTCGTTTCAGATAAAATGTACTCAAGTGGTGTCCTTCCATCTGCCATTTCCTCCAGTTCAAAATCATGGTTATGGTAGGACAACGTAATCCCTTCCTCTGCGGCACGACGCCCCGCCTTATTCAAAATAGAAACGAGTTGTTCGTAGTCTTCATCCTTGCGGCGTTCCGGAGAAAGGTGGGGGCATACGATATGTTTGCTCCCGATGATTTTTTGCGTCTCTAAGACATTCTCCAAATCTTTTTCCAAAGAACTTAATGGTATATGACTAGAGGCTGCCTTTAATCCTAATTCGTCCAACAGATCTTTTAACTCTTCGGCTTCAAGCCCGCCATAGCCGGCAAATTCAACGCCCTGAAATCCAATGTCTGCTACCTCTTTCAGTACGCCTTTAAAATCCTTCTCACTTTCTTTTCGCAGTGTAAACATCTGTACAGCTACCTTGATATTAACCATCATTGTGCCTCCTTTTATGTTTAATGTAATCGATTACAAAAATAGATAACATAAGGGACTTGGGACTTTCCTTAAGATAAACTTCGCCTTGTAATCGATTACATTTTTACCTTTTTAATTGTGGAGCAATTTTCCCTTTTTCCTGGCCCCGCAGGAATCACGAATAATCAACTCATCCGGCAGCAAATGCTCCGTCTGGGAAATGGATTCACCATTCAATTTTTTTAACAGTAACTCCATCGACCTTTGCCCCATTTTAAATAAGGGCTGGGCAATCGTTGTTAAGGACGGGTTAAACATAGATGCAAACCGGATATTATCAAACCCGACAACAGCTAAGTCCTCAGGGACCCGAAGCTGATGTTCTTTCGCAGCGTTGATGATCCCGATTGCCATTTCATCACTTGGAGCGAATACAGCTGTAGGTACATGATTCTGCCCAAGCATGTCCATCATCTGCTCAAAGCCCGACTCATAGGAAAAATGACCACGACGAACCAATTGCTCGTCAATGTCCAGCCCATAATCTCCCAACGCTTTCCGATACCCCTCATTTCTATGCCTGGAAAGCAAAGAATCCATCGGTCCGGTAATGTGTCCCACTTTCTTATGACCAAGACGGATTAAATGCTCCGTCGCCTTATAGCTGCTACTCACATTATCAATAGAAACAAAAGGGATCTTAGGTGTCTCCAAGTTGGCCGTTGCCAGTACAATTGGGAATTGGCTGCTGATTTCATTCAGGGTCGCTTCATCCAATTGTGGGGATAACATAATCATTCCATCCACTTGCCTTTGTTTTAAGTGCTCAATGGAACCATATTCCCTTTCCAATTTCCTAGCGGTGTTTCGAAGCAGCACTCGGTAGCCGTTTTTAGAGGCTTGCTCTTCAATCCCCCCGACGATTTCAGCGAACACGGTATTAATAATGTTCGGAACAAGAACGAGAATCGTCTTTGTTTCTGTCCGGCGAAAATGACGGGCCAGCATATTGGGCTGATAATTTAGTTGATGGATGGCTTCCAACACTTTTTCCTTCGTACCTGTTTTAACAGCATCGGGATTCCTCAAAACTCTTGAAACAGTAGCGGTAGATACCCCTGCTAAACGGGCGACATCACTCATCTTTGGCATTATAAATCTCCTGTTCTTTCCAACAATGTAATCGATTACATTTAGTGTAGTATATAATTTTCAGAATTTCAACACTATTTTTAAAATAGTTCACCAAGGCTCGTATTATAGTTATTTATATCTACTAAAGAAGCGGTTACTAAGAAGCGAATCAAGTCATCCACATCTAATTTCTATGCGAGTCCGAAGAATCATTTTGATTCCCAAGCGTTTCTAACACAGCTCGCACTAAGATATCAGAAGCAACAGGCATCACCTTATGATCAAAGGTCATCTTCGGATGATGTAAACCTGGTTTCAATCCGCAGCCAATGGCCAGCATCGTCGCTTTTAAATCAGGCTTCTTAATCGTATAGAAATGAAAGTCATCTCCCCCTGTTGTCTGGATGATTTGTCGACAAGCGCGATCTCCCACAACTCCTCGGATAGATTTTTCCATATACTCGACTGCTTCTTCACTCCATTCCGCTGCAGCAGCTTCAGATTTCAATACAAGGTCTATCGGCGTGTCATACAAATCCGAAACAGCGTTCATAATCGCTTCGACTTTCACTGTAAGCTCTTCCATCACCTCATTTGTCTGAGCTCGTAAGTCCAATGAAAAAGTCGCTGTTCCCGGGATAATATTGGAACTTTTGCCGCCGCTATGAAAAGACGTCACCTTGACAGAATAGGGAATCCTCGGATTCAAATGGATACCTTTCATCATATGAATTATTTCCGCACCAATATCGATGGCATTTTTATTAAGATGAGGACGGGCACCATGGGCGTCCTCTCCGGAAATGGTCCCTTCCAAAAAACGAGCGGCCCCATGTTGGATCCCTGGAGCAAACTCGCCTGTCCGCAACTCTTGTTCCGGTCTTAAGTGAAGGCCATACAGGTAGTCAACATCATTCACCACCCCCTTTCTTACCATGACCAAAGCCCCCTCGACGGTTTCTTCAGCCGGCTGAAAAATAAACCGCACTGTCCCGCTCCATACCGACTGCTTCTTTTCCAATGCAAAAAGAGTTTCGAGTACAATCGCCATATGGGCGTCATGACCACAAGAATGATTGGCTTTCCACTTCCTGCCATAACGCATCAATATCTGCGCGGATCGCCACACATGGACGGCCGCTGCCAAGCTCTGCAACCAGACCCGGTCCGTCATCAAATTGTGTGACACGCGCATTCGTTTTTTCTAATAATGAGGCAATGTAATAGGTTGTTTCTGTCTCCTTCCAACTGATTTCTGGATGATGGTGCAAATGTTCAAACATTTCTTCAAGTGTCGGACGGCTGCTCATAAAGATACCTCCTTCTTCCTATTGGGGGATTAAATCGGTCCCCAATTAATCAATACACCTACAGTCAGCATAACAATGGCTATCCCTGCCCATATCAACAGCAATGGAAACATCCACTTCGCCCACTTAATCCAAGGCACTCCAGCAACAGCAAGGCTTGCCATCAAGGGCCCGGATGTTGGAAAGATACTATTCGTAAACCCATCGCCGAATTGATAAGCTTGGACGGCAACTTGACGTGTAACACCAATCATATCGGCTAAGGGGGATAATATCGGCATAGCAATCATGGCTTGGCCGCTGCCAGAAGGAACAAGAAAGTTCATCATTCCATTAGCCAAAAACATGCCAAGGGCTGCCATCACAGGGGATAATCCTTCTAAAGGGACAGATAAGGCATGAACAGCAGTATCCAAGATATTCGAATTTTCCATAACGATCAAAATAGCCCGGGCCACACCAATAATGAGTGCACCATAGACGAGTTTCTGGCAACCATCAAGAAACGTGAGCGCAATTTTATTATAATTCATCCCTGCAATCATTCCCGATACAATCCCTATAATAATAAAGAAAGCTGCCATATGATTAATTGACCACTGGAAGCGGATCGTTGCAAAAATGAAGAATAATAGTGCACTACCGACAAATCCCATGATCCACTTATGTCTTGTCGTAAACGGGGCTTTTAAATCTTGACTTGAAACATTGGATTCGCCCAATACCCCTATTAGGCTTTTGGCTGGATCATTCAGTACCTTTTTTGCATAATTCCATGTATAAAGAATCGTTACACCCACAATAATTACAAAAGCGATGATTCGAAGTATCATCCCCGAAAATAAAGGAAGGTCAGCTATAGATTGAGCGATCCCAATGGTGTAGGGGTTCAAAAACCCAACGTTAAACCCAGCAAACGTGGCGCCAAACGTAATGGCAACAGCTACCATAGCATCCAGTTTTAAAGCTCTAGCTATAATAACGCCAATCGCAACAAATGGAATGACAGAGTTGGCCACTGCACCAACAGCACCACCAAGGGCAAACAAAATGGAAACAATGGCAATCAACCAAAATTCTTTTCCTTTCGTTTTATGAACGGCACGTAAAATACCACCCTTAATGGCACCTGATCTCTCGATCACTTCAAAAGCTCCACCTGCAAACAATACCAAAAAAATCAATCCGCCCGACTGGACCATTCCTTCTTGTAAGGCTAAGAAAATATCCATGAAACCTGCCGGATTTCCCCCAACACGGCTATATGTATCCGGAATCACTCGTTCTACCCCATCCATGGACTCACGTTCAAAGGTTCCCGAAGGGACCATATAAGTAGCGAGGACGGCAATTAAAAGGACGGCAAAAAGAATCACATAAGTATCCGGCATCTCCCACTTCTTTTTCCTATTCTCCTCCTGTTCTGGTGTTTGTTCAGGTAAACTCATATCATTACCTCCCTTTCCTTTATCCTTCAAATGGATAGAAATATAGAGCCATTATATATAACATTCCCTGAAATCTCAAAATTCTGTCTTTTTATCCGAAAGGAGTCCACTAAAAAATCTTTCTGAAAGAGTCCAGAAAGATTTTTTATTTATATATGGACAGGATTTACAATTTCAGCTGGAAACACAGGGGTTTTTTCACTTTCCGGATCCCTAAAATCGAATGCCTCAATGGAACCAGGTCCCTCTTCGTCTACACTCGTATATCTTTATCTTTTCTTCACAATACCTTCCCTTTCTACTCTTAACACTTTTTATGTGATTCTTTTATTCATCTATTAATACAGCTTTTACGATTAAACGATGAGTTGGATCTGGAACAGGGTCACAAGTGATCAGTGTCACCATGGTTTCCTTTCCCGATTGATTCAAAACAGATAGATTTTCTGGTGTAACAAGAAAGGAGTGTTGGACTTCGTACTCGAACTCTCCCTCCGTCGTGTGAAACAAGATCGAATCACCTTCTTTTACCTCATCCAATCTATTAAAAAGCTTGCCGTCCCTATAGCCCCTATGAGCAGCAAGGGCGGCATTACCATGATGACCAATTGGAGCCGTCCCATTCAAATGGCCCACTCCATATTTTAAATGGGCGTCACTGGCCCCCTGTAAAACGGGCAATTTTAATTGAATGGTTGGAATTTCAATAGTTCCTAAAACCGAAGCATCATCTTCTTCTTTGGCAAACAGGGAATGGCTCCTCTCTCCTGCTTCCAGAAGGTCATTCACTTTCTTTATTTGAACTTCCCTCTCACCTTTTGAGTCGGGGCTATCCCCTTCTCCAGATTCAAATTGTTGGATATATTGATCCTTTTTATAAGAGGCCCATTGATCTTCGACAAACGGATAACTGATCACCCCCAAACCTATAAGGATGATCCCCAATGCCAACCATTTCATCCTTTCATCACTCCTAAAAAATGAGCAAAATCCTAAGACGATTCTGCTCTAACCCCCCTTTGTTTCTTCCTACGAAAACTACGAATATAAAGGGAAATCCCCCATGTAAATAATAATCCGCCTACAAGGTAATAGAGATACGGGGAATCTTCTCCTGTCTGTGGAAGCACTCCTCCTCCAGATGAGACAGCTTGCTGATCTGTCTGGTTCTGTGACGAACCACCTCCCTGATCCGGTGTTGATCCTGGTGGAACATCACCTTCTGCGATAAAGGTAAAGCCAACTTCTGTTGCCAACCCTTGAAATTCATTCCCAGATTCATAAGGAAATTCAACCCTCAAAGATATCTCATCTGAACTTTTTCCTGTAAGCCTCCTCCCTGTAATTTTTTCAAAATCAGATAGATGACCAGCAAATACTTGCTCGCCTCTAATTTCGAGGGTGAAGGTTAACTGATTAAACAATTTTTCTGAGCCGCCTTTATGTGCAGCAGTCACTGTGTAATGGAAATTTTCCGTGCCATCATTATTCACAGTAAAGGTGCGGACAGCATAATCACCTGGCTTAAAGTTTTCGATGTCCATGACACGTTCGTGCGAGGTAGATAGATCAATCTCAGAGACATTTTCTAATGCCTGGGTTGACCCGATCGGTTGGAAGAGGACAAAGAGTAGAATGCATAGGCTATAAGTGCTGAAGATTTTTAGTAAAAGAGGGAATTTTATCATAGATAATCTCCTTTAGGGATTAGTAAAGAAAAGCGGGAGGAGTCCCCCCGCCCTTTCAAACATTATCTAGCCTCTCCAGCTGTCTGCTCACCTTCAAAAGTCCATTTAAGCGATAGAGAATCGCCTTGGAAATGGTTTTGATCTTCACCATTATCTACAAATTCATATTGAACATATAATTTATCGGATGTACCAGCAGCTAGATTCCCTCCTCTTTCGGCTAACCATGCACCAAAGATGTTTCCTTCTATTACATCAGGACTCATATCCTGAAGGTCAGCTAAAGTAGTGGAATAAATAGGTACATCTAACTTATCAGCATTTAAGAGAAAGTTAACACGAATATGGTCCCCGAAATCGTCACCATTATTATTACCTTCTCCACTTACTGTGTATTCTGTATCTAAATTAATTGCACCAATATCCAAGGAACCCCCATTCACTAAGTCAAATGAACGAAGCATCGTATCCCCAGGCTTAAGGTTATCCACATCAATAACTGTGGTAGGATTGGCAGATAAATCCAATGTACCAGCAGCAAATGATCCGCTGGCCTCTGCTGTATCACTGAAGTAAGCAAACGTTCCTCCACCAACCAAAGACAATCCTAAAGCCGCAGATGCCACACCCAAACCTAATTTCTTTTTCAATCCCATCCAAACGTCCTCCTTTAGAAATATATGTTTTAATATATTGAATCCTTGCTTATGTACAAGGAGTACAACCGTTAAGCTTTCGCAGATTCTTTCTCTTTCGTATCTTCCAGTTTAGATATCTCTCTCCAAATAGAGAGACATCCATATCCAAACAACCCAACTCCCGGAACCACTAATAATAGAAGAGATCCTAATTTGGAATTAGCAAAATCCATTACGTAACCGATATATGGAATCGTAAAGTCGACGTATTCACCTACGACATTGGCTGCTAAGACTGGCTCAAGGTCAGCACCATCATTGTTGTCACCTTTAGTGATATAACTGATATTTTCTCCCGCCCCCTTGACCTCTATGATTCTATGAGTGACGAGAACGCCTTCCTCACGCATAAATGTAATGACATCACCTTCTTCATAGTGGGTCCCTTCTTCGGTAGGTTCAATTGCTACAATCGACCCTGTTTGGAAGGTTGGTTCCATGGATCCAGAGAGGACTGTTTTCAATTGATATCCCATAAATGTGGACTCACCGCCAGAAATTTTCGAGACAGCCACTATGACAACCATGAAGATCAATATCGCATACAGTAAAAATGTCATGAGTGTACACAGTACATTTTTCATCATCTACCTCCCTCTTTGAATCGTTTATTCTTTTTCCTTAGACTCTTCCTCAACATCCTCTTGTTCAGAGGAAGCTTTTTCTTCTATTTCCTCACCCTTATTGGATGTCTCACCGTTCTTGTTTTTCTGACTATCTCCTGAACCGGATTTTTCCTTCTCTGCAGCATCTTCCGTTTGTTTATCTTTTGGTCCATAATTATCCCGTTCTGTGGTTTGCTCGTCATCTGAGGAGGAACCATCATCATTTGCTTGATCCTCTTTGTCACCTTCATCACTGTCCATGTTTACCTCTTCTTTTTCTTTAAAGGCATCAGCGGCTGCTTCTTTTTGACTTTCCTTCTGCTTTTCTTGTTCTTTTTTAGCTTTCCGCTCTTCTGCTTCCTTTTGTTTTTCTTCTTTCTCTTTTTCAGCCTCCTCTTTTTCCAGCTGCTTAATCATAGCTTGAACAGAAGTAATTTCTTCTTTAATCTTTTTCTTCTCTTCTTTCATTGTTTGTTTATTCTTTTCTAATTGGTTTTTGGGAGACTTGAGGGTTTCATTGATGAAATTTTGGAAATTCTCCCAAACCGCTTCCTTAATGTGAGGAGCAGCGTTCTGTCCAAACTGGTGGGTATGGTAATAAAATAGAAGATTTTCAATTTGACTATGTTTCAAACCACTCTTGAGGAGTAGGTCCTTCAATACATCACCGGCTAGTGGATATTCATCCTGTAAACAGGACGTTGTTGTCTGTTCAGACAGCTGAGCAATTTTCTCAAACCACTTGTAAATCGTATGGGCTCTTTCATTTAGATTTTCTCGTGCAAAGTCCAACCTATTATCCAGTTCCAAACGTTCGTTTTGTAATTCTTCGAGTTTGATCTGGTTTTCTTTCAACCCCTCTTCTTCCTCTTTCAGTTGTTGAATCGAATATTCCGCTAACCCTTCCACTTGCTCAAAGGAAGCTGTGTAACTCGTTATATCTGGTAGGTTATTCAACTCGTTAAGAAAGAGAAGAAGCTCTTCTTTGATATCTGAGAACCGTTCATTTATGTATCCAGGGAAAACTTCACAAGCTTTGATTTGCGATGATGTTGTCCCTGAATCACCAAAAGCACCGAACGTCTTACCAACAAATTGAGAACTCAAACCGATAATCAGTGAACTAATCGCAACACTGCATGCAATGTGTTTAGTTGTTTTTAGCACTCTGCTTTTACGTCGCCTTCTAAAACTATTTTTTCTAGGCTCCAGAGGATCTTCCCCCTTTTTCACAGCTGATTTGTTCTTGAAAATCCAACATTTGTTCTTTATTAAGAATAATGTAACCTGATTATATACTCGTAAGGTTTAAATGGAAACCTTCAAAAAGAACAGTATTGCGTTATAAAGAACATATTTTCAGACTTTTCCTTGATTATTCTCCATATCTCTTGCAATTCATTCGTTTTAATGAAAAAATAAATTCTATATATAGAACAAAATGAACCGCGATCCTTTAGAATGGAATATAAATGACAAAGGAGGAAAGAGGATCGGAGATGGCGGAAAAGAGATAAACGATTCTTTGACCATAAAAAAGAATTGGAGCCCTTCACCTAAAGGACTCCAACACTCTACCTATTTATTTAAATTGTCTTGTTGCTTCAACAGCTTTCTGCCATCCTTTATACAGCTTCGCTTGTTCATCCTTACTCATCTCAACTGTAAACGTACGATCATTTTCCGATTGCTGCTTAATCTCATCTTTATCTTTCCAATAACCAACGGCAAGACCTGCCAGAAAGGCTGCTCCAAGCGCGGTGGTTTCCTGAACGACCGGACGCTCGACAGGAACACCCAAAATGTCACTCTGAAATTGCATAAGGAAGTTATTTCTCACAGCCCCTCCGTCAACACGTAAGGCTTTCAGGTCAATGCCAGAATCTGCGATCATAGCATCCAGTACATCTTTCGTCTGGTAAGCTAAGGATTCCAGTGTGGCACGGACGAAGTGTTCCTTTGTCGTTCCGCGTGTCAAACCGAACATAGCACCTCTTGCGTCACTATCCCAATAAGGGGTTCCTAATCCGACAAAGGCTGGCACTAAGTAAACCCCTTCGGTTGAATCCACAGCTGTTGCATACGCTTCTGTTTCTGGTGCACTTTCAATGAGATTCAGTCCGTCTCGCAACCATTGAATTGCAGATCCTGCAACAAAGATACTGCCTTCAAGAGCGTATTCAACCTTGCCATCAAGTCCCCATGCAAGCGTTGTTAAAAGGCCGTGTTTGGAAGCGACGCCTTCTTCTCCTGTATTCATCAACATGAAACAGCCGGTCCCATAAGTATTTTTCGCCATCCCTTTATCAAAACAAGCTTGACCGAACAAAGCCGCTTGTTGATCTCCAGCGATGCCTGCAATCGGTACTTCATGGCCGAAAAAATGATAATCCACTGTATGAGCATAGATTTCAGAGGAAGGTTTCACTTCTGGGAGCATCGATGCAGGTACACCTAGAATATCAAGAAGTTCCTCGTCCCATTTCAAATCATAGATGTTATACATTAAGGTCCGGGAAGCGTTGGAATAATCGGTCATATGCGCTTTTCCACCTGAAAGTTTGTGAACAAGCCATGTATCCACCGTTCCAAATAGCAAATCACCTTGATCCGCTTTTTCCCTAGCACCTTCCACGTTGTCCAAGATCCATTTCACTTTCGTTCCGGAAAAGTAAGGGTCCAAGAGCAGTCCTGTTTTTTCACGGAAAAGGTCATTATGACTAGCAGCCCGCAATTCTTTACAAATTTCTTCCGTTTGACGGGACTGCCAGACGATCGCTCTATGAATCGGTTTTCCTGTGTTCTTGTCCCATACCACGGCTGTTTCGCGCTGGTTGGTAATGCCGATACCTGCAATTTGCTGTGGTTGGACATCAGATTTTCTCAATACATCTGCAATACAGGCAAGCACAGATGTCCAGATTTCATTAGCATCATGCTCGACCCAGCCTGGCTTTGGAAAAAACTGTTCAAATTCCTTTTGAGCGGTTTCTACTATTTTTCCAGCTTTGTTAAAAAGAATCGCTCGTGAACTTGTTGTTCCCTGGTCGATTGAAAGGATATATTGATTTTCCATCTGTATCATCTCCTCAAAATGAATTAGCTTACGTTTTTTTCTAACTGATTGCTGTAGGTTTGTCCTTTTTTAATTTCAGAACGAGCGGCCCCAACTAAAATGACAGCTATAATCGCAGACAAAATCCAAAAGGCAACCGAAAATTCCTGCATGAACATGGCTTTATGAAACAGAGCTCCATAAACCCCCCCTAAAATCGGACCTACAACCGGAATCCAAGCATAGCCCCAATCTGAACCGCCTTTACCTGGAATAGGCAGCAACGCATGAGCAATTCTTGGTCCCAAATCACGCGCAGGGTTGATCGCATAACCTGTCGCTCCACCTAAGGACATCCCGATCGCTACAATCAGTCCACCAACTATCAACGGGTTTAGTCCTTCTGTAAATTCATTGGCCCCAATAAATTGAAGGCCCATTAAAAGAACAAAGGTACCGATCATTTCACTCACTAAGTTTGAAAAAGGACTCCGAACCGCGGGATCAGTAGCGAAGACTGCCAATTTCGCCCCCTGGTCTTCCGTTTTTCTCCAGTGCGGTAAATAGTTAAAGAACACAATGGCTGCACCGATCATAGCACCGATTATCTGTGCCGTTATATATAAAGGTACTTTTGCCCATGGGAAATCTCCAACTGAGGCTAATCCCAGGGTGACCGCGGGGTTGATGTGCGCTCCAGTAAATCCACCTACGGCATAAACCCCCATCGTAACCGCAAGGCCCCAGCCAATTGTAATGACCACCCAACCGGCCCCTTCTGCTTTCGAATTCTTCAAGACCACTCCACCGACAACACCGCCGCCGAAAATGATCAAAATCATCGTTCCTATCAGTTCAGCTAGAAATTCTGACATCTGTGCCACTCCTTTTTATGATTTCAATGAAGTTAAGGAAGCAAAAAAAGAGACCCACAACTAAGAGCCGAACTAAAAAAGTTCGGTCTTCGTGTGAGTCTCCAAATCTCCGTCACATACTTAACTTGTTGCTTATTATTATAGAACACCGTGAAAGCGGTGTCAAACTATTTTTTAATCGCTTTCATAGATTCAAACCTTTGTTGTAAAACCATTACTATCTTTCTGCAAAGTCCTCTATTCAATGATTTGTGAGAATTCCTAAATAACCGTTAAACTGTTTGTTCATCCACACAAATGTAAGCGCTTAATTTTTAGTGTTTCCACAAATACTAATCAATCGAAGAGTGATAGAGTATAAAAGGGAGATTATCGAAACCCAACAATTGCAAACGGTTACACCAAGAACAGGGGGTAAATCATGCTAGATGTATTGAATCAAATCAACGATGTCCTATGGGGGGCGCCCAGCCTTATCCTATTATTTGGGACAGGATTATTTTTGACTATCATGTTGAAGGGCTTGCAGTTCAGCAAATTGTTCTACGCCTTTAAGCTCGCTTTTACGAAAGAGGATAAAACGGAATCCTCCTCTTCCGAGGGAGATATTAGTAACTTTAAGACACTTATGACAGCGCTCTCAGCTACCATCGGAAACGGAAATATCGCCGGTGTCGCAACCGCTTTGACTCTCGGCGGACCCGGAGCGATTTTTTGGATGTGGATTGTCGGTCTGCTTGGGATGGCGACCAAATATTCCGAAGCGCTGCTGGCGATGAAATATCGCGTTAAAAATGAAAATGGAGAGTATTCAGGCGGACCGATGTATTATGTAGAACGAGGCATCGGCAAGAAGTGGAAATGGCTGGCGGTCGCTTTTGCGCTATTCGGTGCCTTTGCTGCCTTAGGTATAGGAAACAGTGTCCAATCGAACACGATTTCCGATGTAATGACTGAAAGCTTTCATATTAATGGATGGATTACAGGTTCTGTTCTGGCAGTCTTAACAGGATTGATCATTTTTGGAGGTATACAGCGGATCAGTACAGTCGCTGGATTTTTTGTTCCAATTATGGCCTTTCTCTACATTGGCGGAGCGTTATTAATCATTATCGTTAATTACGATGCTATTGTACCGGCATTCCAGATGATCTTCCAGTATGCCTTCACTCCAGTATCCGCAGCCGGTGGTTTTGCCGGAGTGGTAGTTATGGAAGCAGTTCGAAGTGGGGTTTCACGTGGGATTTTCTCCAATGAAGCGGGTCTTGGTACTGCGGCTCTTATCGCTGGTAATGCCAAAACCGATCACCCTGTAAAACAAGCACTTGTCGCGATGACAGGAACGTTCATCGTTACCATCGTTGTTTGTACCATGACAGGACTTGTCCTCATCATGACTGGCTTCTGGGATCCATCAGGCGGTGCAATCTCTGGTGTTCAACACTCTACTGGTCTTGATGGCGGAGCGCTGACGAGTGCAGCATTTGGACATGCTTTAGGAACAACAGGCGAATACATTGTAGCCTTTTCTGTCATCTTCTTTGGGTTTTCAACGATTGTCGGCTGGTATATGTACGGTGAAAAATGCTTTGAATACTTGCTTGGTCTTCGATACATCGTCCCGTACCGCTTCATTTATATTGCGGCGACGTTCATGGGAGCGGTCATGCAGCTTGATCTCGTGTGGGCCTTTGCCAATATGGCGAATGCCTTGATGATGATTCCGAACTTAATTGCGCTGTTGCTCCTTTATAAAGTGATCGTCAAAGAAACGAATTTCTACTTTAACGATTATATCCAACAGCAACAGTATACCCGCTCCAAAGCAAGTTAATATAAAACAGGACAGACTCATGCGAGAGTCTGTCCTGTTTTTTTGCCTTTGGAGTATGATTCCAGCGGTCGTTTTAAGAACCCCATCCATCCAAAAGATGATTAAAACCCTATTGTGCCGCTATCCCCCCTGACACACCGCCTGGCCAAAGGAAAAAGAGATGACCTCTGAAAGATCATCTCTACTTACACGTGTCATCCTAAATGCTTTAACTCTTTCACAATATTCTTAGGTTTACCGCCCGTCACACCAGCGACAAGATTTTCCGCCGCTTTCAAAGCCATCGCTTCACGTGCCTGAGCTGTAGCTGATCCAATGTGCGGTGTTGTCACAACATTATCCATCTTCAGGAGCGAGTTGGATGGATCGACAGGTTCTTTTTCAAACACATCTAACCCGGCGCCGCCAATTATCCCTTCTTTCAGAGCGTGGATAAGTGCTTTCTCATCGACCACTTGCCCACGGGAAGCATTAATTAAAAGCGCATCTTCTTTCATTTGTTTCAGTTCTCTCGCCCCAATCAAATGATGGGTTTCTTCTGTCAGGGGGACCATTGTCAGGACAAAATCTGATTTCTTCAACAGTTGTTCCATCGATTCTCTTTTTAGCCCGTATTTTTCCTCTACCTCTGGACGCGGACGGCGATTATAATAAAGAACGTTCATGTCGAACCCTTGGGCTGCCCGCTTGGCCACCTGCTCTCCAATCCGGCCCATGCCTATAATACCGAGTGTGGCATGATGAACATCTTTTGATAAAAAGGAAGGGTCATCTAACTTGTTCCATTTTCCGTCTTTCACATAATGATCCAACTGACTAATTCTTCTAGAGCTCGATAAAATCAAGCCAAAGATTAAATCAGCCACGGTATGATCCAGAACGTAAGGAGTATGTGTGCCGATGATCTTGTGTTTTGCCATAAGCTCCGTGTCTAATGTATCGTATCCAACAGAAATATGGCTGATTATTTTTAAGTTCGGGGCCTGCTTGATAAAACTTTCGGTCACTTTAGCCTTAGGGGTCATTAAACCTTGAACGTCTTGAATCTCCCTAAACAATATATCATCTGGAATCCTTTCCTCTTCTCTCCATATCTTATATTCGCAATGCTCAGCTATATAGTTTTCGACTTGTCGCGAGATAGGTTTGGCGATAAAAACTTTTGGTTTCATTGTTGCCTCTCCTTTACCATTCAGCTATACTTCTGTCTTTGTGTCTCCAAACTGGGTTTCTCCAATTATGACCTTCTTCTGCACGCTGGCGTACATACTTTTCATCGATTTCAATCCCGAGTCCAGGGCCTTCAGGAAATGCCACGTGACCGTCGTTGTAATCAAAAACGCTCCGATCCTTGACGTAATCCAGTAGATCATTCTCCTTGTTGTAATGAATGCCTAAGCTCTGTTCTTGGATGAAGGCGTTATGGGCTGTCGCGTCTACGTGCAGGCAGGAAGCTAAAGCAATCGGACCTAATGGACAATGCGGCGCCATAGCAACATCATACGCTTCCGCCATAGAGGCAATTTTTTTTACTTCTGTTATTCCACCCGCATGGGAGAGGTCTGGTTGAATAATGTCTACAAACCCTTCAGATAAGAGGTTCTTGAAATCCCACCTTGAGTACATTCTCTCCCCTGTAGCAATAGGAATATGTGTATGGGCGGCAACATCTCTTAAAGCTTCATTGTGCTCAGATAATACAGGTTCTTCGATAAACATCGGACGATAGGGCTCCAGCTCTTTAGCTAGAATTTTGGCCATCGGTTTATGTACTCTCCCGTGAAAGTCAATGCCGATTCCAACGTCTTTTCCAACACTTTCCCGGACACTTGCTACCCGTTCTACGGTTTGATCGATTTTGCTGTATGTGTCAATATACTGGAGTTCCTCTGTCCCATTCATTTTGACAGCTGTAAATCCTGCAGAAACAGCTTCCTTCGCGGCTTTGCCTACATCAGAAGGCCTGTCGCCACCAATCCAGGAATACACTTTAATCGAATCCCGGCATGCACCGCCCAACAGTTGATAAACAGGCGCGTTATAATATTTTCCTTTAATGTCCCACAGGGCCTGATCAATGCCTGCGATGGCGCTCATCAAAATGGGACCGCCGCGATAGAACCCTCCTCTATACATCATATTCCAATGGTCTTCAATCCGAAGGGGATCCTTTCCAATCAAATTTTCCATCAATTCTTCGACGGCAGCTTTGACTGTATGGGCTCTTCCCTCAATGACAGGTTCTCCCCACCCTGTAATGCCTTCACTCGTTTCTATTTTTAGAAACAACCACCTTGGCGGCACTTGAAAAAGTTCATAGCTTACAATTTTCATCATGTCATAGACTCCTTTTTAAATATAATCTTCTTTCAGTTTAATGACTTTCCTCTTCAATAAGGGAGCAAACAATGTTAAGAAAGCTAGACTAAGTAGAACCAGTGTAATTGGTCTAGTGAAAAAGATGCTGTAATCTCCTTGTGATAATACGAGAGAACGACTAAAATTACTTTCCAACATTGGACCTAAAATAAAACCTAAAATCACAGGAGAAACCGGGAACTCATATCTCTTCATAAAGTATCCGATGATACCTGCGATCAGCATAACGATAACATCAAAAAAGTTATTGTTAATGGCAAAAGCTCCAACTGTACATAAAACTAGGATAATCGGCATTAAAACTGATTTAGGAATCAATAAAATTTTTGTAAATAATCGAATCCCCATCAAACCAAAAAGTAAAATAATCATATTAGCTATCAACATACCAACAAATAGTGTATAAACGATCGATCCATTTGTTTCAAAGAGCATAGGACCAGGTTGGATCCCTTGAACCATTAGTGCACCTAATAAAACAGCCGTAACCGCATCACCTGGGATGCCTAAAGTTAAAAGCGGAATCATTGCTCCACCTGTCACACTATTATTTGCTGCTTCAGGTGCCGCGATCCCTTTTAAATCTCCCTCGCCAAACTGACGTTTGTCTTTCGAAAACCTTTTCGCTTCATTATAAGCGACGAATGCTGTAATATCCCCTCCTGCACCTGGAATCATTCCAATAAAAGTTCCTATTCCAGCAGACCTTAAGATGGTTAAAATTAACATTCTAAATTCTTCCCACTTCAGTTTAGTTTTTTCTATAACAACCTTTGCTCGTTTTGCAGAGAATAAATCTCCAATTGAAGTAAAAGCTTCAGAAGCAGCAAAAAGACCAATCATTACAGGTACTAAATCGATCCCATTAATTAAATTTTCATTACCTCCAGTGAACCTGGCAAATCCTGCAATAGGATCAAGTCCTATCGTAGCTACCATTAGACCAAGAGCTCCTGCAATTAATCCTTTAATTAATGTCTTACCAGCGATGCTTGAAATGATCGATAAACCAAATACTGCTAAAGCAAATGACTCAGGTGCACTAAACTTTAAGGCAAATGACGCCATTTGAGGAGCAATAATAATAAGGACGATCACACTTAAAATACCGCCAATGGTAGAAGATAGAGTAGAAATCGTTAAAGCTTTATGGGCGTACCCTTTCTTCGTAAGGGCAAACCCATCTATGGCGGTTGCAGCCGAAGAAGGCGTCCCAGGTGTATTAATGAGAATGGCTGTCAATGAACCACCATAAACGGCTCCAAAATAAACACCTACTAATAATAGAATACCCGCTACAGGATCCATTCCAAATGTAACAGGTAAGATGAGGGCAACACCCATGACGGCGGTTAAACCCGGCAGTGATCCAATCGATATGCCTATGACTGATCCTATGATGATCATAAGAATAACCTGCCACTGCATGGCATTCATCAATCCTTCGAATAACATATAGTCTCCCCCTCTCTATTGGAATAGGCTGCCTACAGGTAGACCCACATTTAATACTTTTACAAAGAAGAGGTATAAGAATGCCAGTGTGCCTATAGGAATGCTTGTTAATACGGCATAATTTTTTACTTTTGCAAAATAAAGTAAAGCCACAATAAATAGCACAGTAGTTATATAAAAACCTAAAAATGGAATGGCAATGATATAGAGACTAGTCATCCCCATAGCCATTAAAGAATGTAGGAAAGGGGGACGACTCCCCCCTCCCCCTTCCTCTCTTTTAAAACTTCCAGCAATGAGAAAGGCGCTAAGAATGAACAATAAAATACAATAGACTCTAGGAATAAACGCTGGGCTTGTCATTTGTAGATCAGATGATGGGAAACTCATCGTCTCATAGAAGTAAATGGAGCAACCTATTATTAAAATAACTCCAATAAATAGATTTGGCCGATTCATAGATAATCTCCTTTTCTATAAATATCCTTCTATTCATTACTACCTAAATCCAAATCTGAAATGATTTCTCCATAAAATTCACTTTCTTTATTCATAAATTGTTGGAATTCATCAGAACTTTTAATTTCAAGACCGAGTCCATTATTTTTCATAAACTCTGTGAATTCTTCTTCTTCCGCTCCCTTAAGAAAAGCATCCTCCAACTTCCCTGCTACTTCATCTGGTGTATCTTTAGGAACCACTAGGCCTCTCCATGTTCCAACAGGTGTAACATCCACACCCTCTTCTTCAAATGTGGGAACATCTTCCATAATATTTGAGCGATCCTTAGACATGACACCTAAGGTCTTTAAATCTCCTGCTTCCACTTGCGGTAATACCTCTGCAGGACTTACGGTTACGGCATCGACATGACCACCCATTAGAGAAGTAACAGCAGGAGCCGCTCCTTCAAAAGGGACATGGTTCAACTTAATTCCTGTTTCTTTAGCAAGGCTTTCGGCTGCGATATGCCAAATAGAACCTGTTCCTGCGTTTCCAACTTTCACTTCGCCCGGGTGTTCTTCTGCATATTTGATAAATTCTTCAACTGTGTCATAAGGGGCATCGGCTGAAACTGTAAGAGCAGCAGGATCCAGGTTCACAAGACCTAAAGGTTTGAATTGATCACTCGTTAACTCAGACATTCCTAGATGATTTAACATTGTAAGTTCCACAAACACCATGCTTACGGTATAACCATCCGGGGTAGCATTTGCTCCTTGTGTCATACCAATAGCCCCACTTCCACCTTCTTTATTTTCTACACCTATCGATTCACCTAAATGATCTTCTGTGGCATCTGCAAGTGCTCTAGCTGTAGCATCCGTTCCTCCACCAGCTGCTGATGGGACAATTAATGTAACCGGTTTTTCTGGGAAAGAAGAAACACCTTCCTTGCTGGCCGATGTACTTTCCTCTCCACTACACCCTACGACTAGCAACAATACACCCAAACAGAAGAAATAGAAGTAATTACTTAAAAAATTCATATTCACCCTCCTATGATTAAACGCTTTCACTTATTCACAAAATACGATTGCCCCACTTCCAATGTTCCATATACCGTCGCCCTTTCGACCTGCTCATCATCGGCCAGTACAATTGAAGCGGAGTCACTAACATGGGTGAGCAAGTGGTAAAAAAGACTTCGTAAAGGATCTGATCCTCCGACCATAATCCATGAAACCTCCTCTTCTTCGAGCATCTGCTCTAAAGCTTCCATATCATAAGAAAGTATCACGCCTGCATAATAATTCGCACGTTCATTCTCATCTAATTTGGAAAACAAATGCAGCAAACGAATATGATATAAACTCCGTGTCACCCCAACTTTGCGAGCAGCCTGATAACCTTTCATGACATACTCCGGGATAACTTCCTCCACGAGTTTTTCATTTAAGGAGTCGGAAATGATCGTTTGGTCTCTGACCGCCTTTAACACTTCGCCCCCAAGCGTGGACCGACATCTAAGTAATTCTCGATTTTGCCCGACTAACACATACTTTGTATGTGACCCCGGCAAGATCATTAATCCTTTACCTTCTGTATTGATTTGCTTCAGTAAACCATAGGCTTCCACTTCCTCCCCTCTCATAACATCGTATTGATTGATCACGCTTAACTCTTCCTCTAAAGAGTCGGTCACGGCGTTTTTCATTCCCGGCACATAAAGGCATGGAATGTTGAGGAATTCCTCTGCTTTTACTACTTGCACAGCTCCGATAAAATCCTCAAGGCTTGCTGGGGATTCAATATGGGGCACTTCATGCAGACCCAAATTAGAAGTAATCATTCCAGATGCAACGATGTATTTGACCTCTCGTTGAGTGAGCGAATGTTCAGCGAGTACTTGTTTTACTCCCTTGGATAGCTCCTGTTTTAATTGGTTGTTATGGCCGTCAATAGCAGTATTTCTCACCCCTACCGGCAGCTTTATAACCTCAACAATCTCTTTTTCCTCTTCATGTACTAATCGAATTCGCGAATTCGTTGTTCCTGAATCAATTAAAATAATCAACTTCTCACCACATTCCATTATTGTTTGATCGCGATTTCATCCCGCTTCGTAATAAAATTCATAGCTTTCGCTTTTATTTCATCGAAATCTGCATCATTGCTGACTAATGAACTTCCTATTCCGACAGAGTGCCAGCCTGCTTGAAAATAATCACTCACATTATCAAGCGAGACACCCCCAACGGCCATAACGCTGAGAAAAGGGAGCGGACCCTTTAAATCTTTTGCGAAACTTTCCCCAACAGACCTTGCTGGGAAAACTTTTACAAGCCTTGCTCCCCATTCATACGCGGTTAAAGCTTCTGTAGGTGTCATTACCCCCGGGATAACAGGGACCCCATACCGATTTCCTACCTGAATGGTTTCCTTGCTTAAGGTGGGGGCGAGTAGAAAATCCGCTCCTGCCTCGATAGCTGAACGCGCATTCTCTCCATCAAGGACTGTTCCTGCCCCGACGAGGAAATCATCGTAACGTTGTTTTATTTTCTTCATTCCTTCTAATGCTCCCGGTGTATTTAAGGTGATTTCAATCACCCTGATACCGCCTTCATATAAAGATTGGGCCAGCCTATCAACATGTTCGATACTATCCAGCCTTACAATAGCCACAATCTTCTCCTCATTAATCCGTTCGATAGCTTGATTCATAGAAACCCCCTCGTTCCTTATTAAGGAACACCGTTCCAATAATAATCCAAAAAACAGGAACAGCTATTTCAATATTTTACAAAAGTATATCCTTATGTGAAAACGCTGTCAACTGTTTGGAGACCCTAACAAGCTAGAAATCTCTCGAGAAACCCTTAGCACCTCTACAGAAAGATATTTCAACTTCTCTTCATCCACTCTCATTATTGGGCCTGCTACGCTGATTCCTCCAACCACATCACCATGATAATTAAAAAGGGGGGCCGCTGCACATTGAATGCCTTCTTCATGCTCTTCCAAGTCAAAAGCCACACCACGATTTCTAATTTCCTGTAAGTGTTTCTTCATTTCTTTTTGGTCGGTAATCGTGTTTTCTGTGAACTTCATCATTGGACGTTCGGTTAATACCTCCTCTATTTTCTCTTCAGGCAAGAAAGCTAAAATCGCTTTGCCCACCCCCGTACAATGCATCGGAGCCCGTTTGCCGATTCTAGAGAACATACGAATCGTGGCTTCTGATTCGGTTTTATCAATATAGACGATTTCTAACTGATCCATCATAACGAGGTGAACCGTTTCTCCTGTTGTTTCTGCTAATTGATTTAAATACGGAGCAGCTGTCTTGCGGATATTCAAATGACTGGAAACCACTTCGCCAAGTTCGATTAATTTCAGTCCCAGCTGATACCTTTCATTTTCTATCTCCTGCTTGACAAATCCTTGCAGCAATAGAGAACTTAATAACCGGTGAACCGTACTTTTAGATACGTCTAAGCGGTGAGAAATCTCTGTTACACCTAAACCTTTCGGATGTTCTTTTAATATATTTATGATATTTAAAGCTCTATCTACGGATTGAACAGTAACCACATCTTTTTTTTTCATTCATTCAACCGCCTTTCTCTCTAGTATCATTTGGATTATATCATAGTCCTTTTACTTATTAGGTAAGAAGTCGACCCTTTAATGACAGGAATCAAGGATTCTCTAAAGCTATAACACAGGAAGATATAAATCCCTCTCAGGTCGAACCATGAGAGGGATTTTGGTAATTTACAAAGCCTTGACTAAGCCGCCATCAACCACGAGCGACTGTCCAGTCAAGTAAGTATTGGCACCGGAAGCAAGAAAAACGATGGCTTTAGCAAACTCTTCAGGTTCTCCATAACGCCCCATAGGGATGGACTGCTCTGTCTTTTTCTTCAACTCTTCCACAGACGTGCCTAATTTCTTCGCACGTTTTTCATCGAGGGCTGCAACTCGATCCGTCGCTATTCTTCCTGGTCCTACCGTATTGATAAGGATATTATCACTAGCTAATTCTTGTGATAGGCCCTTTGCCAGTCCTACAATTCCTGCCCGAAAAGTATTAGAAAGAATCAAATTATCAAGAGTTTGCTTGATGGAAGAAGAGGCGATATTTACAATCCTCCCCTGTTGCTGCTCTTTCATTGACGGCAGTACTTCTCGGATAGTGCGAGTAAAGCTGAGAAGATTTAACTCAAAAGCTCTCTGCCAGTCTTCATCTGAAAATTGATCGAACGTACCTGCAGGTGGTCCGCCGGCATTGTTGACCAATACATCGACCTTTCCATTCCATTCGATAGCTTTTTGAACTAGTTGTTCAATATCATCTTTTTTTGTGACATCGCATACCTGATACTCAACCTTTTGATTTCCGCTCACATCCTGGATTTCAGCTTTTGTGTTTTCTAATTCTTCCTGATTACGGCTTGAAATTAATACGTGAGCCCCTTCTTTAGCGAATTCCATACTAATGGCTTTTCCTAATCCCTTACTTGAAGCTAATACCACTACAGATTTGCCTTTTAGCTGAAGGTCCATAAGGTATTCCGTCCTTTCTATTGTTTTTTCAAATCACTTACTGGGTTTCTTAATGATGGAAAACCATCAATCTGACATTCTATGATATCTCCATCTTGAAGTACAATGGCTCCTGGTGTCCCTGTAGATATAATATCACCTGGCTTTAATGTCATCACTTGAGAGTGGAAAGAGACAAGATGATAGGGAGGGAACGTCATGTTTTCTACTTTATTCGATCGGTGTACCTCTCCGTTAAGAACAGTGGAAACCTCCAGTTGATCCAGATCCTGGATCTCACTTGGTGTCACTAGTTGGGGACCAAAGCTGAAAAAGGTGTCAAAACTCTTAGAACGAGTCAAATACCGCGGGTTGCGTTTTAGTATATCTTCTGCCGTCATATCAATCACCGTCGTATACCCAGCAATGACCTGCTTCGCTTCTTCTACGGAGACATCCCTGCATTCCTCACCAATAATAATCCCTAATTCCGCTTCCCCTGTTGTCCGTTCCGATTGATGGGGGATACGAATCCTATCCCCTGGTCCGATGATTGTCGTGTCTGGCTTCATGAAACTCGCAGGTTCTTTCTGTGGGGCCTGTTCATCTAAATCAGACGCATGATCGACATAGTTCAGTCCAATTCCCCAAATTTTTCTGGGATGTCGGTAAAGAGGGAGATTTTCTAAAGATTCGCTTCGCTCTATTTGGTCGATCTCTTCTGTAGATTGATCCCTCCACCACCGCTGGAAGGCTTTGAAGTTTCCCGTCTGAATCAATTCAAATAAATCACAAGGCCAAGATTTGTTGAAGTGTTCATTAATTGAAGACAGCAGGATAGCTTTTAACGCTTCATCCAGGACAGCAGCTTGTTCTTTTCCCTCGTGTTCTATCGATACGAATCGCATGAATACACACCTTTCCCATTTATAGTGCCGAACGATGTTGCTGAATATCCTTTGTTTTTCTCAAATTCGTCCATAGAATAAGCCCAAAGGCAGACAACCCGATTACGTCTGTAAGAATCCCAGGATAAATGAGCAACACCGCTCCTATACCTGCGATCAATCGCAGCCAACCGGGAACTGCTGTTTTGAGATAGCCCTCTGTCATTATGGATAATAGGAGAACTCCTATCAGGGACGTAACCGTAATCAGAATGATATTGACGATAGTGGCATCAATCATAAGCATTTCGTGTGAAAACACAAACATAAAAGGAACGATGAAACCGGCGATGGCAAGCTTCATTGCCTGAAACCCTGTTTGGTTCGGATGCCCACCGGCGACTCCTGCACCTGCAAATGCAGCCAAAGCAACAGGTGGCGTGATATTGGCAAAAATTCCAAAGTAGAACACGAACATGTGAGCGACAAAAGTAGCCGTCTCCGTCGATCCCGCAAGTTCTCGGTACAAAGGAAGCTGCAATAATATCGGGGCTGCCATCGTACTTGTGATAATATAGGTCGGGATACTTGGTAAGCCCATCCCTAATATGATAGAGGTAATCATCGTAAGCCCGAGGGTAATGAGTAACTGGATAAGCGGACTATCGACCGCGCTTCCGATACTGACAATGCTATTAGCAATTTCTAATGCTACCCCAGTTAAGGAAGCGATTCCTACGATAATCCCCACAGCCCCACACGCAATAGCTACAGGGACGGTGGTTTTCGCTCCATCCTCAAGAGCGCGCAAGCAGTCTGTAATTCCTACTTCGTCCCCGGTAATGTTCATGATCTTTCTACCAACATTGATAGCTAATGGAATCACGAGAATAAGGATCAGCTCCCACCAGTCGCCTCGGACATTCGGCATACGGCTTCCCGTAATCAAAGCAGATAATTGCGGTTGGAAAATTAAAAATAAAGAAATGGCTACAATGACAGGTAACATCCTTCTTGAACCTGCAATGACGATGGTTGCGATAATGGACCAAAATGCGGCATAAAAAGGGGTCTTCCCTGAGAAAAGCAAATAAAGTAATGTCAGCATTGGAATAATCAAGTGACCACGTTCGGCTATTACTTCCTTTAAAGAGGGCAGTTCACTTTTCGGCAATCCTTGTAGTCCACGCTTGGCTGCCCGAAAATGAACTTGTAATAAGATCCCTACATAAAATAAAAGTGCCGGTATGATTCCAGCCAAGATGATCTTTGTATAGGCAACATTGAGATTCTCCGCCATGATAAAGGCAGCGGCCCCCATGATCGGCGGGAGGATTTGACCGCCTACGCTGGCTGCTGATTCAACAGCCCCGGCGAAGTTTTTCTTGTACCCGATTTTTTTCATTAAGGGAATCGTGAAGGTTCCTGTCGTCACGACATTGGCGATGGCAGAGCCATTGATTGATCCTAGGAAGCCACTCGCTATGACGGCCACTTTTGCTGGCCCTCCCTTGGTATGACCCGCTACGGCAAGGGCTAAGTCATTAAATAGCTGCCCCATTCCCGACCTTCCTAGAAAAGCTCCAAATAAAATAAACAATATGATATAACTGGCCGATACGCCGATAGCCGTACCAAGGACTCCTTCTGTGAGGAATACCAATTGAGTGATGATCTGCTTAGATACATTTATCAGAACGGGCATGGTCAATTCTGGATAGACTGATAGTTTCACATAAAATCCATAAACCAGAAACCCAAGCCCAAGGAGAGCAAGGCCCCACCCCGTCACTCTTCGAGTAATATCAAACAATAATAGAATAATGAGGATCCCTACATAAAAATCCATATCAGTGATTTGTCCGCCAGATTGAATGATACGTTCAGCCGTGGCTAACATATAAATGGCGATAAATAAAGACAAACCTGCAGTCATGTAATCATACAAAGGAATGCCTTTGCTCCCCCTCTTCCTTATAAAGGGATACATAAGAAAACCAAGTGTCATCAATGTATAGAGGTGGATACTTCTTTGTTTAATATCCACCAGGGAACCTGCATAGGAGGTGTATAAATGAAATAATGATAACGTAATAGCTAATATCGATATGGTCAAAGCCATCGGTTTAGCAATATTTATCCTGGTTGTGCTTTCGCGATCGTACTTTTCAGCTACCCCACTTTTTTGCTTGTTCATCCCTATTCACCTCTCAATTTCACTAAAATGTAATATCTGATCGAATTCAGTAAAGAATGTTGACCAACATTGATTTGATAGGCTTTGTTCTTATCCAGGTTAAAATTGGCATCCTTTCCATATAGGAAGCGGTGATCGGTGTGTGTGCCTGTCCTTAGTGAGAGATGGGTGCCTATCGTCTGATTGATATCTGTCATATATACCCAGCCATCTTTGATATAGGTTTGCTCCCCCGTATCATTGGGAACACCCGCCCCAAACGTTTTAAAACGAGTGCCTGTCAGTTTAATCATCCCATCTTGCAAAACAAACATTTCTTCCCATTCCTCTTTCTCTACCGAATGCCTCCACCTTACCTTGAATTCTACTTCCTCTTTGTAAAGGTGAAATATTTGCACCGTGTCTCCTGATGTAATGGATAGCGTCGGAACCTTAACCATCATCAGTAAAGCGATAACCAATCCAATAACAAAGGCGAACAAAAACAGGCGTTTCCATATCATCGAATAAAAAAGGGGCACCAGAATGATGCCCTGTTTCCTTTACTCTAGAATGCCTTGTTCTTCATAGAATTTCTTGGCACCAGGGTGAAGCGGCGCAATTAAATCTTTGGCAATCTCATCCCGGTCTAATTGTTTCAGGGCCCCGACAGACACTTCTTCTGTACCAAGGTACTCATAGTAACGTTTGGTCATGTCATAGACGACATCTTCACTCAAATCAGGAGAAACGATGATCATATTCTGGATGCCGACAGTTTCCACAGATTCTTCCAGACCATAACTTGCTTCATCCCCAGCCTCGATCGTATTTGCTTTATAGAAAGGATATTTCTCCATCAATGCCTCTGCGGTATCTCCTTTGATTTCAACAAAATGAATATCCGTTTGCTGCATTAAATCGGTTATATTACTATTGGGAACACCAGACGTAAAGAATGCCGCATCCAAGTTCCCGTTCTTCATTTCTTGCACACTATCCGCATAACCTGTGTGGGTGACTTTTGATAGATCATCATAAGTAAGGCCAACGGCTTCAAGAACCTTTTGAGCGCTTTGTTCTACACCTGAACCTACCTTCCCGACTCCTACCTTCTTCCCTTCTAAATCTTCAATGGAAGATATACCACTCTCTTTTAATGCCACCACTTGTACAACATTCTGATACATCCCGGCCATTGCTTGAACATCGACAGCATTTCCGTCAAATTGTCCCTTTCCTTCAATCGCATCATAACCCACATCACTCATGATTATCGCCATCTGATTCAGGCTGTCCTCGATATTCTGGATATTCGCAACAGACGCTCCTGTCGATTCAACCGTGACATTATCTATACTGTCACTTTCTTCAAATACTGGTTTCAATGCACCACCGATCGGATAATAAGTTCCTGATGTTCCCCCTGTACCGAGAACAATCGATTCTGATCCAGATCCACTTGACCCTGACGCTTCCTCCGAGCCTCCATCACCTCCACAAGCTGCTAAAATAGTGGTAAACGCTAAAGCTAACACAAATAATAAACGATTAAACATTTTCTGATCCCCCGTTTCGAAATATTCTAAAAATAATGATAACGCTTACAAAACAGATTTAGAATAATATGTACATATTGGACATTTTGGTCTTTTTGGTCTTTTGTACAATAAAAGCCTTAGCATAGTTCTATGCCAAGGCCTTACCCTTTCATTTGATACCGATTCACAGGACGACCAACTCCCCCGTACTGTATTTCAATCTCTACTTCCCCTATTTTTTGTAGATATTCTAAATAACGTCGTGCGGTCACTCGAGCGATTCCGATTCCATCTGCCACTTCCTCGGCAGATAAGGAACTCCCTCTCTGGTGAAGGAAATGTGTGATTTGTTCAAGGGTTTGCTGATTCAGACCTTTAGGCAGTTCCTTCACTTCTCCCTTCCTATATCTGCCAATCAGCCCATCCACTTGTTCCTGTTGAAGTACTCCTTCCCCACTCACCTTGGAATGATAGGTTTTATAATTGATTAACGATTGTTGCAGTCTTTCGAATTTGAATGGCTTGATGATATAATCAACCACCCCATTTTGAAACATCGAACGGACCATTTCTTTATCCTTAGCTGCTGTGATTACAATAACATCAATATCGAAGGCATACTTCCGAATTTCTTTTAATGTATCCATTCCGTCCATACTCGGCATATAGATATCAAGGATAATAAGGTTTGGAGATAACTTTTCAGCAAGATACACGCCTTCTTTTCCATCAGAAGCTATATCAATCACTTTGAAAGGGGGTACCCTTTCAATAAATTGCCGGTTCACTTCTTGTACCATCGGGTCATCTTCAATCAATAACACTTCCATAACCTGTTGCGGTTTGCTCATATACATCCTCCTCGTAAGCCATAGGGATATGAATGACGATGCTTGTCCCTTCCCCTTGTTTAGAGATGATTTCTATATCTCCTAAACCTTTTCCTACGATATTTTTCACCAGGTACAATCCGATTCCTGAACCTTTGTTTCCTTTGGTCGTGAACCCCTTGTCAAATACCCTGCTGTGTTTATCTTCAGGAATCCCTTCCCCATTATCCTCTACAGCAATTGTGCAAAAGTGACTGTTTTGGGTGATCGAAATATCAATCCATCTTTGCTCTCGCTTGACATGGTCAAAAGAGTGGAAAGCATTCTCGATCAAGTTTCCCAAAATCAGCACGAAGTCATGTTTATCCAATAAAGGGGGGTATTCATTTAATCTGCTCTGTTCATCAATAGCTACTTCAATTCCCAGCTCTTTCCCCCGACTCACCTTGCTCAGTAGCAAACCAGACAAGCTGTAATCTTTAAAATGGTTCACTAAAAATCTGGATAATTTCTCTTGTTTCTCTGACGTTTCGAATACAAAATTCAATGCTTTTTCCTTTTGATCCAGTTGAATCAATCCTGCTATGGTATGTAGTTTATTCATATGCTCATGATTCTGGACTCTCAAGGCATCCACAAATGCTTTTACCCCCGTCAATTCTTCAGCGAGTTTGGTTACTTCTGTACGATCTTGAAAAATGGCAACCGCTCCAATTGTATGATTATCCACACGGATCGGGATTCGATTACTCATAATTAACGTACTTCCTAGACGAATTTCCTCATTGAAAGCCACTTCTCCTGAAGAAAGGACATCAGCTAATTTAATATCTGGAATGACGTTTTCAATCCATTGATGAGTGTAATCTCCGTGGAGACCAAGAATCGTCTTTGCTTTCTCGTTTATGATGGTAATCTTCCCTTCCTTATCAATAGCCACTACTCCTTCGTTCATCGCTTGAAAGGTTGCTGTCCGTTCGACGAGCACCTGAACAATTTCGTGAGGTTCTAAACGAAAGGTTTGCTCTTTAAGATGCCGGGCAAGAAGCCATGAACCCGACACTCCAAAAAGGGAGGTCAAGAAGAGAACAAAGAGGATTTCATTTTTCATCTCTAAAAGGATTTCCTGGAAGGAAGGGAGGAGGTTGCCGACGATGACCACCCCTATTTGCTCATGATCATCATTCATCACAGGTACAAATCCTCTAACAGCTATACCAGATTCTCCTTTCGCTTTTGAGGTATAGCTATGCTCAGCAAAAGCAGGACCTTCATCTTTTCCTGAAGATACGGTCCCAAGCTTTTCTTTTACAGGGTGAGAATAACGGACACGGTTCATATTCAAGACGACGATATAATCAGAGCTGTTGACTGTCCTGATTCTTTCTACCATGGGATTGATTCGGTTCCATCCCTCTGATTCTGTGAGCCCTTCTTTCAATGCAGACAAATTCGCTACTGTCCTCCCTGTGACGAGAGCATGCTCACCGAGCGACTCTTCTTTTGTTTCTATTGTATTTCCAATAATGATGATGCCACCAATCAAAATAGCAAAAAGAACAATCCCAAATGATAGAATTGTAATTTTCCACCGGATTGGCATACGTGTCAGTGACATAACCATTCTTTCTTCCCCCTCTAGTAATTCTAGTGTATCACTTAAAAGTCTCCCTATGGTACACTGATGTAAACGATTCCAAGAAAGGGGTTGTTCCTTTGAAAACTTTCGCAGCTATTAGTCTATTCATTTTCACAGGAATCTTTACAGCTCTTTTTTTTGGGTTCGATTTAAGCGAAGCTTCTGAGTCCCTAGAATATGACGACGAACAAGAGGGGCTAGAAGATGAGATCGTTATTAAATTCAGTCACGTCGTAGCCGAAAACACCCCTAAAGGGAAAGCGGTCAGAAAGTTTGCTTCACTCGTCCAAGATTGGTCGAACGGGGACATTAAGGTAGAAATCTATTCTAATGGGACCCTTTACAATGATCAGAATGAATACACAGCATTAAAGGACGGCCATATTCAAATGATCGCTCCAGCTACTTCGAAACTGACCGAACGTTTTCCTCAATGGCAAGTTCTTGATCTTCCTTTCGCGTTTCCCAGTTATGAGGCTGTAAAACAAGCTTACCAAGGGGAAATTGGCACCACATTATTAAACACTGTAGAAAAAGACGGCATAAAAGGGATGACTTTTTGGTACAACGGATATAAACAAGTGACAAGTAATAAGCAGCCGCTCCTTGTTCCAGCTGATTTCAACCGTACACACCTTAGAATCATGCCGAGCCCAATGATAGAATCTCAATTTCAGTCTCTTGGGGCCAGCACGAGCAAACTTCCCTTTAACAAAACATACAGCAACCTCGAAGTCAATTTCATTAACGGACAAGAAAACACACCATCGAACATCTACTCCAAGAAACTTTTCGAAGAACAAGCGTATATGACGATAAGCAACCATGGCTACTTAGGGTATGTCGTCCTCATCAATGGGACATTCTGGAAGGACCTTTCTAAAGAACATCAGACGATCGTCCAAGAGGCACTGAATGAAACGACCGACTGGATTTGGCGTCATTCAATCGAGATGAATGATGCCCATCTCCGGAAGATAAAACGGGCAGACTCAATCGACGTTCACTACTTGACCAACGAACAAAAAGAATCGTGGAAGCAGACGTTTGAACCTGTATATGAAGAAGCTGAAAACACCATAGGAAAACGGTTGATGGAAGAGATCTATACGATACAGGAGCAATACTAATAAGGATAGGGGAGAAAGAAAATGAAAACCATTTTTGTTGCCGGACATTCAAAATTACCGACTGGGATTGCTGCCAATCACATTTCGGAATCCTTGACTCTTACGTTAGAAATTGATAAAAAATACGGAGTTATTTTAGACGCCTCTTGTACATTAGCAACCGAACATGGGAGAGGGTTCATTAAATCTTTATTAAAGGGATACAGCTTGAAGGATGGCATTGATGAACCCGTAGCAAGATTGAAAGAAGGCTATTTAGGTAAAGCCGGGAATGCTCTCGAGGCTGCATTAAAAGACTCCTATAAACAATACCAACTGCACCAATAAAGCCACGATTTGTGACTTTTGAATGCTATGATATCTCTTATATTTACGTGCTGGTACTAGTGAATGGAGGATTTATCCTAAACTATCTGCGTTTCGGGCCGTGAACGACATCCACGTCATCTCCTAAATGGAAAAAAGGGCCAGAGTTTTTCTGGCCCTTCCCTTCAGCTTACTCTCGTATATTCTAATTGAGGTAATCGTCTGGCAATCTCTTTACCAATTTCTAATGAAGCTGTCGCTGCCGGAGACGGTGCATTACAAACATGGACCGAACGTTTACCTGTAATCAAGTGGAAATCATCGACGAGCTGGCCGTCTTTCAACATCGCCTGGGCTCTTACTCCCGCCTCTGTGGGAATGACGTCATCCGCTTGTATTTCCGGAACTAGGCGTTGAAGACTCTTCACAAAGCTTTGTTTATGAAGCGAACGAACCATCTCTTTCATCCCTTCTTTCACATTGGCTCGTGCCATTTTCCAAAAACCAGGAAATGATAAGATATCAAGCGTGTCCTTTATATGAAAATCCGTTTTTCGATAGCCTTCCCGTTTAAAACTCAACACAGCATTCGGTCCAGCATGAATACCTCCATCGATCATCTTGGTAAGATGGACACCTAAAAATGGAAAGTCCGGGTTTGGAATCGGATAGATAAGCCCTTTGACCAGATGATTTTTCTCTTCTCTCAGCTCAAAATACTCTCCACGGAAGGGGACGATTCTTAGATCTGTATGAATTCCCGCCATTTCCACAAGACGATCACTGTACAAACCTGCACAGTTGATCATGAAATGAGAATGGAGGCTATTCTCTGGCGTATCGACCACCACTTCATTTTCGCGTTCAGATATATCTACAACCGCTGATCCAAGCATGAAGTCTGCTCCCGCATGTTCTAACAGTTCCTTAAGTTTTTCGCTTACTTTACTATAATCAACGATTCCTGTACCTGGTACCCTTAATCCAGCTATGCCATTGACATGTGGCTCGATATCTTGAAGCTCCTCTTGATTGATTTTTGTTACATTCAACCGGTTTTGTTGGACTCGCTCATACAAAGCTTCCATTCTCGGAAGCTCTTCTTGTTCGGTTGCAACTAGCACTTTCCCGCAAACTTCGTGAGGAATGTCATGATCCTGACAGAACTTAACCATCGTGTTCCGACCCTGAATGGCCATCCTCGCTTTTAAACTGCCTGGTTTATAGTACACCCCAGAGTGGATCACACCACTATTTCTACCGGTTTGGTGAGCAGAAATTTGTTGCTCTTTTTCCACAATAACCATTTTTGCATGCGGATATTTTTGCATAAGAGCATATGCTGTTGATAAACCGACAATTCCGCCTCCGATAATCACATAATCATACATTCCTATGACCTCCTACTACTGTACAAACCTTCCTCTTTGTCGCAAAAGTTCTCTGTGTAATTCAGGATTTCTCTCAAAACTAGCTCTTCCATGGAGCCAGAACCGATTGTTCAACATTACTAAGTCGCCTACAGGCAGTTCCAACTCGATAAGCCCAGACGATTCTTCCATCGAATGAGACAATCCTCTTAAATATTGGGCCTGTTTCATTGTTTCCGGGTAGACAAACTGATCGATGAAACAGATACAAGGTTGGTTATTCCACTCATAAAACGTCTTGCGCTGGACCTCCTCAGAAACATTCTTACTAGCAGGAGCTTTATAAGTAAACGGGTAGGAAGCAAGCGGATGGTTATAGTAATAGTCGAATTCCTCCCAGTCATCCAAGTGAAGGAGACGGGAACTTCCACCTACCGCATTCTCCTCTTCCATTTTCATCATGAGCAACCAATCGGTCGGTTCATCCACATACGTCCCATCTGTGTGGAGAGTGAACCTTCGATAAGCTTGGCGGAGATACGAGTCACTATCATCTGTATGTTTGACTGAAAAACGCGCATAGTACTTTTTCGACATGGCATCAAAGTTCGGGATACCTACTATATGAGTCAAAGCCGTAGAAAACTTCACATAGTCCTGAGGAGCTGTCGTACGATTACCAAGTCCAATCGTAAAACCTCCTGAGTTGCGGTCATTCAAAATGTTACGAATCCTCTCCCCAAAGTTTTCATCTACTAATTCAACAAGTGTATAAGCGATCATCAAACGCTGATAGGGAATATATTCCAATTGTTCATCGCTAATATCTTGCACTTCTTCTAAAAAGCGATCAATGACGTCCCTCTCTAACTCAATGTGGTAAAGACGTTCATGATCAGCATGAGGTCGAATACGATATCCTTCACCAGTAAATGTCGGTAAACTTTCTTTTTTCATCTCCATTGCACACATAGTTGGTACCCTCCATTTTTTTATCGGATTCGCTCTTATGGGCCCATAAGATTAAAAAAAGCCAGTCTTCCCCCCCCCTTCGAAGGAAAAACTGGCTTTAAACTGCGGATGAACCTCTGGTTTGCAGAGATTGAACAGTCTTACAGTTAGGTTATTCATTTTTATACTTACTGTCATTGCAACCGGATATTGAAAGGGGCAGCCTTCCTATAAGGTTGCTTTCTAATTCCATCTTATAACTATTTAAATTTTCTGTCAACAACTGCAATGAACTTTTTAACTTTCCTCAGGTCACACAGAAATGGGATGACTTAAGAGGGAATATAATGGATCATGAGCCGCCTAGGAAGATGGCTCCATAGATGAGTGAACCTAATATCATAAAGGCAGGGTGAACTTTCACTTTTTCTAACAAAAGAAAGCTGGCAGCGATTAGAAAACTCATCTGAAAGATGCCACTTGTTTCATAAGAGGTTTTAAAAAATTGAAAGGCCATGAGACCGAGTAATACGGCGATCGCTGGTCGAATTAAGTTAGTCATTTTTTTGACTTTCGGTGAATGTTTGAATTTTGACAGCAGACTCAATAATAGAATCATAAGAATTAATGAGGGAGCAACAGTTGCAAAGACACCAACCACAGCTCCTAAGACACCTGCTTGCTGATACCCGATAAACCCTGCCATTTTAGTTGCAATCGGGCCGGGAAGTGTGTTTGCCATCGCTAGCATTTCACTGAACTCTGAAACAGACATCCACCCAAATCGATCGACAACCTCGTTTTCAACCAACGGGATGGAAGCTGGTCCCCCTCCGTAACCGACAATACCTGGAATGAAGAAAGCGACAAAAATTTTCCAAATCATCATGATGAATGTTCCTGACTTTTAAGAGTGGGGACTTCCTTTTGTTTTTGCGGCCGTATAAGAGCATATAATAGCAAAGCGAAAATAATGACCCCGGGATGGACACCCATCCACTCAATAAGAATGAGAGAACCTGCCCCCAGGGCAATGGTGACGATCCATCCCATATTCACCTTCGCCTTTTTGAAGAAATCATAAGTAAGTTTAGCTAGCATGACCCCGACCACAGGGACGACTGCCTGAGTCATTCCATTCACCCAAGGCTGATCTCGAAAACTATTAAGTGATGTGATCAAAACAATCATAATGACGATTGTCGGTAGAATGGTTGCTAATACGGCATTCAACATTCCTATAAGTCCTGAAACTCTGTATCCGATATACCCTGCCATTTTCGTTGCAATCGGACCTGGAAGAGAATTCCCTAAAGCAAGGACATCACTGAAGTCATCTTCACTCAACCATTTATACTTTTCGACAACCTCCTTATGGACGAGCGGAATAGAGGATGGTCCTCCTCCGTAACCGAGCATTCCTACTCTAAAAAAAGCTATAAAGAGATTCCAATGCTGCATTCGCTCATCTCCTTTCTAAATCATCTTCTTTCTTTCCATTAATAAGCAGAGATAGTCCCATCTGTACGGGACTCTGTACCCCCATATAACGTTCCTGTATTTGGATCACGCCAAATGATTTGGCCTCTCCCGAAGGCGCCTGCCTCCAACTGTACTTCAATTTTATGACCTTTTCTAGCTAAAGTCTCTGCGACATGTTTAGGGAAATGAGGCTCTACCCACACCGTTTTATCTTTTATCCATTGCCATCTAGGAGAATCCAAGGCTGCCTGAGGATGCAAGTGGTAGTCGATTGTATTCATAGCCACTTGGACATGACCTTGAGGTTGCATGAAACCTCCCATCACTCCAAAAGGCCCAACAGGTTGTTCTCCTTTTGTAAGGAAACCTGGAATGATTGTATGATAGGATCTTTTCTTTCCATCAAGAGCATTGGGGTGGCGGGGATCAAGGGAAAAATTATGGCCGCGATTTTGCAAAGCAATTCCTGTGCCTGGCACAACCAACCCTGAACCGAAGCCCATATAGTTACTTTGAATGAATGAAACCATATTCCCTTCAGCATCTGCTGTCGCTAAGTAGACTGTCCCACCTTTTGATGGCGTACCTGCTTCAGGGGTGAGTGCTTCCTCACCAATCAATCCTCTCCTTTCGGCCGCATAGGTTTCGTTCAATAATGCCTCAACACGAACATCCATGTGACTTTCCTCTGCGACGTATTTTTCTCCATCGGCGAAAGCAAGTTTCATCGCTTCGATTTGTTTATGATACGTATCGGCCGATTCTTTTTCCTGAAGTTCGAATTCCCTGAGTATGTTAAGCGCAGATAAAGCGACGATCCCCTGGCCGTTCGGAGGGATTTCCCATACGTCATACCCTTTATAATTCACAGAAATTGGTTCCACCCATTCCGGTTTATAGTTCGCTAAGTCCTCTTTTGATATGTAACCGCCATATTGCTTGGAAAATTGATCCATTTGCTCTGCCAGTTCGCCTTTATAAAAGGCGTCCCCTTTGGTATTAGCGATTTTCCTTAAAGTGCTCGCATGGCCTCCCGATTTCCAAACTTCTCCGATTTGAGGAGCTTGGCCATTCGGTGCAAATGTATCGAACCAATGAGAAAATTCTTCCCCTTCCAATATGTCTTTGAATTTATCCGCCGCCATTGACCAGAATTTACCCAATACGGGCGAAATTGGATAGCCCTCTTCTGCGTATCGGATGGCCGGGGCCAACAGATTCTTGAATGGGAGCTTTCCGAAGCGGTTTGATAGTTCTACCCAGCTCCCAGGCGCCCCTGGGACCGTCACTGGAACAAAACCATATTTCGGGATTTCCTTATAACCTCGCTTTTTTAAATCCTCAATGGAGATAGAGGAAGGAGAATGCCCGCTTCCATTCAATCCATAAAGTTTGTCCTTCACCCAAACCAAAGCAAACGCATCTCCTCCGATGCCGTTGGATGTTGGCTCGACAACGGTCAGAGTGGCTGCCGTCGCGATGGCCGCATCAATGGCATTCCCTCCCTGCTGCAAAATCGCTAGTCCTGCCTGGGAGGCTAACGGTTGAGAGGTTGCGACCATTCCATTACGTGCGATTGTCGTATGTCTGGGAGTCTGATATGGATTGTAAAGATTGTCTAAGTGCTTCATTATCTTGCTCCTTTCTGTTACACATTCACATTTTCAACACCGAAAACACGAGTTTAGCAGATTTCGGTCTATTTATACTTCATGACAGGCAACGTAATGCCCCTCTTTGACTTCTCTCCACTCTGGCCGCTCTTGACGGCACTGTTCATGCGCGAGTGGACAACGTGTATGAAAAGGGCATCCACTCGGATAATTGGCGGCATTCGGCAGCTCTCCTTTTAAACGAATACGGTCTTTCTTCCTACCTACTACTGGCCTTGGAATAGCAGATAAAAGTGCACGCGTATATGGATGTAACGGATTTGAAAAAAGACGATCGGATGGAGCTAGTTCAGCGGTAGCTCCTAAATACATGACCAGCACACGATCTGAAATATGTTTGACAACCCCTAAATCGTGAGAAATAAACAAGTACGTTAGCTGATGAGATTTTTGAAGCTGTTTAAGGAGCTGGATGATTTGTGCCTGCACTGACACATCAAGCGCCGATACAGCTTCATCGCACACAATCAAGGAAGGGTTTAAAGAAATGGCCCTTGCTATACCGATCCGCTGTCTCTGCCCACCACTAAATTCATGAGGATATCTTTCAGCATGTTCCTCTTTTAACCCCACTTCAACTAAGAGATTTTTAACCCTTTCCTTTCTGTCCTTTTTATTCAGTTTCGTATGAATAATAAACGCTTCCTCCAGGGCATCGCCAATACGTTGCCTTGGATTTAAAGAGGCATAGGGATCTTGAAAAATCATTTGCATTTCTTTTTTATATGTTTTCAATTGATTTTCAGATAAACCTCCGATTTCTTCACCACGAAACTTGATCGAACCATCCGTCAAACTTTCCAGACCAAGAATCGTCCTACCAAATGTAGATTTCCCACACCCAGACTCCCCTACAACACCTAGAGTCTCCCCTTCCAAGACATCTACAGAGACGTTCTCAACGGCTTGAACATTAGAAATCGTTCGCTTTAAGAAGCTGCTTTTGATCGGGAAATACTTTTTCACCTGGTCCACTTCAAGAATAGGCTTTGTGTTGGTACTCATGTGAATCCACCTCCTCATGTAACCAGCATTTGGATTGGTGTTTATCAGAAATTCGAAAGTGCGGTGGAGCATCTACTTTGCACTTGTCCATAGCAAATGGACACCTCGGATGAAAACGGCACCCTGTGATTTTTTCATTCAAATTGGGAAGGGACCCAGGAATAGCTTCCAAACGATGGCCCTCATCATCAACATTCGGAACGGAAGCTAAAAGGCCTTTTGTGTAGGGGTGCTGTGGTCTTTTAAAAATCTCCTCCACCTTCCCTGTTTCTACAACATGGCCTGCATACATCACCATGACACGATCAGCGACCTCAGCTACCACTCCCATGTCATGGGTAACCATCATAACCCCCATCCCCAAATCATCTTTTAAATCGTCCATCAAATCTAAGATTTGTGCTTGAATCGTGACATCGAGAGCCGTTGTAGGTTCATCTGCTATTAATAAGGAAGGGTTACAAGCCAAAGCAATGGCGATCATCACCCGTTGTCTCATTCCCCCACTCAATTCATGAGGATATTTTTTTAATACCTTTTCTGGGTTGGATAACCCAACTTGGCTTAAAAGTTCAATCGCACGAATTTTCTTTTCCTTTTTTCCTAATTTTGTATGCAAGTTCAAAGGTTCCTTAATTTGATACCCTACGGTAAATACAGGGTTCAAAGCAGTCATCGGTTCCTGAAATATCATTGAAATATCATTCCCCCGATGCTTTCTCATCTGATCATCACTTTTCTTAGTGAGCTCCTCACCTTGAAAGTAAATCGAACCTTCCGTGATTTCTCCATTATCAGGAAGCAAACCCATCACAGATAATGTTGTGATACTTTTCCCACATCCCGATTCACCAACGATACATAAAGTCTCTCCTTTATTAACAGAAAAGGAAACTCCCCGCACAGCTGGGAGTTTTCCATCAGCCGTGCGGAAAGAGGTGACCAAGTTATTGACGTCTAATAGAGTTTCCATCCTACACCTACTCTCTGCTTACATTATAAAGGGACCATTGCCCCGTCGGATCAAGCTCTAACCCTTTGACAGACTTATCAATAGCAGCCGTAACTACACCATGGTGCATGGGTACCCAGACACCATCATTGGCAGCCATGACATTAGCTTCGTGAAGTTTTTCTTGACGTTCTGCTTGATCGACAGTTACACGAGATTCGTTCACAAGTTGATCGAACTCACTGTTGTCATAAGCCATGCGGTTCGACGATCCGATATTATCTGAGTGTAGATTCGGGTATAGCAATTCACTGCCGTCTGCCGTACTATTGGACCAGCCTAAGAAGGTCATTTCAAAGTTACCTTCCGCTGTTGTATCCAAAAATGTTCCCCACTCCATTGTTTCAATGCTCACCTTAAGACCCGCGTCTGACAGTTGGGCTTGGACAATTTCTGCCATCTTCATATACATATCCCGGTTTGCTGACAGCAATGTAATTTCTTGTCCTTCATAACCATTTTCTTCAATAAGCTGCTTCGCTTTTTCCGGATCGTATTTATAACCTTCTTCTGATGCGGATTCATCATAACCGAACACTTTTGGTCCAATGATACTGTTATTTTGGACACCCAATCCCTTCAATTGCTGCACATAAGCTTCACGGTTTACCGCATGGGACACAGCTTTGCGGAAGTTGATATCATTGAAAGGTTCTTTATTCATATTGAAACCTAAGTAATAAACCGGTGTACCTTCTTTTTGCTGAATCTCTACATTATCCATTGATTCTAGACGTGGAAGCTGATCTGTTGGAATGGCATCGATAAATTGCACTTCCCCTGTTTGAAGCATAGATACTGCTGTAGAGTACTCTGGGACAACCTTCATTGTGACATTTTCTAACTGGGGGGCTCCTTGCCAATAATCCTCATTTTTTGAAAGAGAGACATGATCTCCTTGCACCCATTCTTCAAAAACGAAGGGTCCAGTTCCGACCGGGTTTTGGTTTAAATTCCCAGATTTATCTGCTTCCGGACTAACGATTGAAGCATTCGTGTGTGAGAGTGCTGCTAAAAGCGGGCCATAAGGTTCATCCGTTTTTAATACAACTGTGTACTCATCTTGTACTTCAATAGACTCTATCGCTTCTAACAAAGATGCACGAGGAGCGGCCCTTTCCTCACTTTTAAACTCTTCAAAAGTATATTTGACAGCTTCTGCATTAAAAGGTGTTCCATCATGGAATGTAATATCTTCTCTCAATTTAATTACCCATGTAAGGTCATCTGGGTTTTCATAAGACTCTGCTAGAAGTGGTTTAATTTCCATTGTTTCAGGGTCACGCACAAAAAGGGTTTCATATACTTGCTCAATCACGGCGGAAGAAACAGAATCATTGGTATCGATCGGCGAAAGACCTACCACATCAGAAGTTGTTGCATAGGTAAGGTCTTGAGGGACGTCAGCATTTGATCCGCTATCCCCATTTTCTGAACTCGTTCCCGATTCATCGCTACACCCAAGCAAAGTCACCATGACTAAAACAAAAACCAACAAACATAACCAACGAAATTTTCTCACTGTCATTCCTCCTATTTTATTGATCGAGGTCCATATTTGGATCAAGTGCATCCCTCAAACCATCTCCAACAACATTAAAAGCAAAAACTACCAACATAATAGCAATCCCTGGTACGATCGTTAGGTGTGGGGATGTAAACATAAAATCCTGACCTGCTGCAATCATGGCTCCCCATTCCGCTGTGGGCGGCTGAGCACCTAAACCTAAGAAACTCAAAGCAGCAGTTGATAGGATCGCGGTCGCCATACGCATGGTAGCAAAGACTATGATAGGCGCTGTACAATTCGGCAAGACATGTTTGACCAGAATACGGAAGTTACTGGCTCCTAAAGATTTCATCGCCAGGATGTACTCTTGCTTTTTGATCGAAAGTACACTCCCTCTGACAATTCTGGCACAGGTCGGGATCGACCATATACTAATTGCAATCACTACATTGACCAAGCTAGTGCCAAGCATGGCAATAATCAACATCGCTAACAAGATTCCAGGAAAAGCGAATAGTAAATCTACGAATCTCATAATGATTCCATCAAGTTTCTTAAAATAACCGGATACCAATCCAAGAGCGATTCCCCCTAAAAGACCTAGTCCGACAGATCCAATTCCGACTAATAAGGAAATCCGTGCTCCGAATACAATTCTCGACCAAACATCCCTTCCATAATTATCTGTCCCTAACCAATGGCCATCGGATCCAATCCCCAATTCAGCATTTGTCAAATCCTGTTTTATAGGATCATATGTAGCAAACAAAGGGGCAAATACAGCCAGGATTACCTGTATGATAATAATGATTAAACCAAATACAGCAAGTTTATTTTTCAATAATCGTTTGGCAGTTTTTACAATCATTTTCTCTTTCTTGCTCTCTTTCTTATTTGCATAAACTTGTTCACTTGTTAAAGTATTTGAGTCCGCCAATCTTCTCCCTCCTCTCATTAGTCATAACTGATTCTCGGATCAATGAAAGCATAGATAATATCAACTAACAGATTGACGATCACAAATAGGGTTGCGACTAAGAGAACCGTCCCTTGTACAACCGGAAAGTCTCTGGCAGCTATTGCGTCAATCATCAGCCTGCCAACACCATTGATTGCAAAGACTTGCTCTGTAATGATTGTGCCTCCTAATAAAAAACCAAAATTCAATCCAATAACTGTAATGACGGGAATCATGGCATTTCTTAAGGCATGAACCCAAACCACTACATTTTTCCTCACTCCTTTTGCCCTCGCTGTCCTTATATAATCAGCACGTATGACTTCTAACATGGCGGATCGACTCATTCTTGCAATCATGGCGGCCGAAGCGGTCCCAAGTGTTATTGCTGGAAGAATCAATTGCTTCATCCCTTCAATTGTCCAAAAAGGTGCGTTTAGTCCTCCTACTGGTAACCACTGGAGTTCAACAGAGAAGATAAGGATCAACATAGCCCCTAACCAAAAGTTCGGAATAGAAATTCCTGCTAAAGCAATGGTCGTACTGGAAACATCAAACCAAGAGTTTTGTTTAATGGCGGAAATGATACCAGCCGGTACTCCGATCAGAACAGCCACAACCATGCTTGCAATTGCCAAATTCAATGTTTGTGGAAAGCGTGTGGCAATCGATTCAGAAACGGATTGATTATTTTGGAAGGAGTAACCGAGATCTCCTTGCACGACCCCTCTTATGTAATCCAAATATTGGACCAATATAGGGTTATTCAACCCCAATTCTGCTCTGATGGCATCAAGATCTGACTCTGTCGCTGTCGGACCTCCAATAATTGTTGCTGGATCTCCAGGGGCCAAGTGCATACTCATAAACACAAGGAATGAAATTCCAAATAGTAAGAAGACCAACTGTAATAATCGTTTTCCAATTAAACCAAGCATGCCATACCTCCTAAATCACTATATCATTTGAAAGCAATTAACCTAAATTAACTTCCATAAAAGTCATACAATAAAATCTTAAATTTCGAAAGTTAATTAAAAAATAATATTGGGTTAACAAACGTTTTCTGTTGTAGTTGAGTATAATTCAATATTCAGAAAATTAAAACCCTAAATGACTAAAAAATCTAAATTTTCTACAAAATGATTTTCCTATGTTTGAAAGGGGACTATTTTAGTGATAAGATTTTTAAAGCTGATTAGCTTTATTGAAAAAGTGAGGTGGTTATAAGATGCAAGAAAATTCTTCTTTGAAGATTGATAGCGTGGATAAAAAAATCTTAGAATTACTGATTGAGGATGGCCGCCTTTCCTATACAGACATAGGAAAAACATTGGGCTTATCCCGAGTAGCTGTTCGATCCCGCGTCAACCAACTGATCGATTGTGGCATCATTGAAAAATTCACAGCCGTAGTAAATAGTGAAAAAGTCGGCAAACAAGTCTCCGCCTTTTTCGAAGTCGACTGTGAGCCCCGTTCACTTGTTGAAGTGGCAGAGAACCTCGCCAACAACCCATACGTAGCAAGCTGTTACCAAATGACAGGACCGAGCACATTACATATGCATGTCCTTGTCGAAGACTTCAAAGAACTTGAATCATTTATCAATAAAGAGTTGTATGCATTAGAAGGAATTACTCGCGTAGAAAGTCATACCTTATTACGCAGGTTTAAGAGCAGGAGCGGTTTGAAACTATGAAAGGGCAAGTTTCCCGTTTATGGGGAACTTGCCCTTTCCTTGTTTCTCCAACCATTGGATAGAATAAAAAGGACTAGGAGTGGTTACTCTTTTTCATAACCTAAAACTAATCGGCTAACTGTAACATAACCTTCAAAAAAGTGTGTGGACTCCGTATAGAGCCCACACCCTTACTCATTCATCCCGAATCAATTTAAATGTGCCAATCCCCTTGGCTATCATGTCCCCCGCTTGATCATACAATTCTCCCTCGGCGGTCACGATACGGTACCCTTGTTTCAAAATTCTTCCTTCCGCTTGAATCTCTCCTCCACTAGCAGGAGCAAGATAGTTAATATTCAAATTCATCGTTGTACAACGAGTTTTCGTAGTTGAACGAATCGCCATACCTAAAATCAAATCAATCATGGTGGCGTGAACGCCACCATGGAGGGTACCGTTTACGTTGTAAAGCTTCTCATGGATGGGGAGCTTAAGGCGTACATCTCCTTCTTCAAATTGAACAATTTCAAATCCAATATGAGAGAAAAAAGGGCTCGCTTCAAAGCTTTCTCGTACTTCATCCATCGTTTTCGTCACTTCAACACCCCTTCCCTCATTTCCCCTGGAAAACGGCAGATCTTTTCTCGAGAAATGCCTTTGTTCCCTCGTTCTTATCCTCTGAGTTAAACAAAATCGCTTGCGAAAGTTTCTCTAACATCAGCCCTGTTTTCATATCGGTTTCCGTCCCCATATGTACGGAGAGCTTTGCTAATTGCACAGCTAACGGGCCTTTAGCGAGAATCCTCTTACTTACCTCTTCTACTTTATCCTGAAGCTCTTCCGGAGGGACGACTTCAGTGACAAGCCCGTATTGCAAAGCTTCGTCTGCATCCATGATTTTGCCAGTCAAAATCATCTCAAGCGCTTTTCCTTTTCCAATTAACCTGGCTAACCTTTGCGTCCCACCCGCTCCAGGGATGATGGATAGATTCAGTTCAGGGAGTCCTAATTTCGCGTTCGTTGAAGCCATGCGGATATCACAAGCCATCGCTAACTCACAGCCGCCTCCGAGCGCATAGCCATTGATCATGGCTACCGTAGGTTTTTCAAAGCTTTCAATTTTATCGTAGACTTGTTGCATGCCATCTGGTTGTAAGGCATCGACTGCTGACTTCTCCTTCAGTTGGTTGATATCTGCCCCTGCGGCAAAGGATTTCTCCCCTTTGCCTGTAAACACGACCAAACCAACTTCTGGATCCCCTGCCGCGCGACCCATTGCATAGACAATCTCATCCAATGTTTCTTTATTAAGCGCGTTACGGACTTCTGGACGGTTGATGGTAACGATAGCAAGCTTGTCTTTCTTCACATATTCTACATTTTGTAAGATCATACCGTTCTTCCTTTCTCATCGGAATGTCTAGATAACACTTTGAATGTACCGATTCCTTTGGCTACTACTTTCTCCTCACCATTTAAAACCATTCCTTCTCCTACGATCACCTTTCCGCTTCTATTGATAATCGAGGCATGAGCCGAGTAGGAGCCACTATTAGTGAAATCAAAATAATTCATGTTCAAGTTCACCGTACTCGTAGGTAATTGTAATGTTTCTCCGATCGTAGACCCGATCACAATGTCTAACATACTTGAGAACAAGCCGGAGGGGACCGTTCCTTCTTCGGATACGACCTCTGGTTTCACCTTGAGATTAAGAATGACACATCCATTCTTGTCTAAATATTTATGAAAACCCACATGTTCAAAAAAAGATGAATAGTCTCTCAAAATTCCGCCTCCTCCTCGGGCAGCACCTAAACTTTTTCCACCATGAGGGCCATGCCCTGGCCACCGCCTGCACATAGAGTAGCCATTCCAAGTTCCTCATCTCTTCGCTTCATCTCATGCAAAAGCGTGGTTACTATTCTAGCGCCACTTGCCCCGACCGGATGTCCCAGAGCGATGGCTCCTCCATTGACATTCACTTTCTCTTCATCTAGTTCGAGTTCTCGTATAACGGCTAATGATTGAGAGGCGAATGCTTCATTTAACTCCACCAAACCAAGGTCACTCACCGTTTTGCCTGTTTTCCGCAACAGCTTTTCAACAGCAGGGACAGGACCAATTCCCATCAATTCCGGGGATACTCCCGCTGTAGCCCAATCTACAATTCTTGCCATCGGTGTCAAACCTAATGCTTCCGCTTTCGATGCACGCATTAGAACGAGAGCTGTGGCCCCATCATTACGTCCACAAGCATTCCCTGCTGTCACCGTGCCATTCTCTTTGAAAGCAGGCCGCAAACTCGAGAGTTTTTCTAACGACGTATTCGGACGAGGATGCTCATCTGTACCAAAGATAATGGTCGATTTTCTATCTTTTACTTGGATGGGTACGATTTCATCTTTAAAACGCCCGGCCTCAATCGCTTGAGCTGCTCTTGTTTGGCTTTCTATGGCAAAGGCGTCTTGGTCCTCTCTCGAAATACCGTATCGTTCCGCTACATTCTCCGCAGTGATGCCCATCCCTAAATGATTTCCGTAAATCTCTTTCGGCTGCTGACCAGCTTCCGTATTGGAATCCACGAGTTCTGTTTTGTCCCCGCCAAAGCGAGAGTTTCGTAGATAAATAGGGGAACGGCTCATACTTTCTGTTCCACCTGCAACGATGATTTCTGCTTGCTCAAAGCTAATTTGCTGGACAGCTGAAGCAATGGTTTGCATGCCAGAAGCGCACAAGCGATTAATAGTATAAGCAGGAGAGGATTCCGGGATACCTGCTCGTAAGGAAGCTACCCTAGCCACATTGGAAGATTCCGTGGTTTGACGGACTTCCCCCATAATAACCTCATCCACTTTCTCTGGTGATAAACCCGCTCGATTTATCGCCTCTTGAATAGCAACAGCAGCTAAATGTCCGGACGATTCGTTTTTCAATGAGCCCCCATAACGACCGATAGGAGTTCTGACGGCACTGACAATCACGATTTCTTCACTCATAGACATCCTCCTTATAGGGCATATTCTTTTTTCAACTGACTCGATATAATATTTTTCTGTATTTCGGAAGTCCCTTCATAAATTCTCGTAATCCGAGCATCTCGGAAGAACCGTTCAATAGGATAATCAGAAATGTATCCGATTCCCCCATGGACTTGGACCGCTTTATCTGCCACACGATTATAGACTTCTGATCCATAGAGCTTCAGCATGGCAGCTTCCTTAATGACTTTTTGTCCTTGATCGACCATCCAGGCAATCCTGTATGTGAAAGAGCGAAGGGCTTCTGTTTCCACCGCCATTTCTGCTACCATATGTGCGACAGCCTGATGATCAATGATGGGAACACCAAATTGCTCACGCTCTTGGGTGTATTGCATAGATAGATCAAGCAGCTTCTGACAGGACCCCAAGTTTCTTGCAGCCAACCCAGCTCTTCCATTGGCTAGTATTTTCAACGCATTTACATATCCTTGTCCTTCTTCTCCGAGTACATTTTCTTCTGGGACTTCACAATCCTCCAGGATGATTTCAGCTGAATGGGAGCCATGTAATCCCATCTTCGGCTCAAGCGCACCAACTTGGAATCCAGGAAAATCCTTCTCTACAATAAAAGAAGTAATCCCTTTTGCACCTTTACTTGGATCCGTAACAGCCATAACGGTAAAAACATCCGCTTCCGTTGCATTTGTGATGTAATGCTTCGTTCCATTGAGGATGTACTTATCCCCTTTTTTCGCAGCCATTGTCTTCAAATTGGTGGCGTTCGATCCAGCACTAGGCTCCGTAAGAGCGAACGCTCCGATCGAATCGCCACTAGCTAAGGCTGGCAAATACTTTTGTTTTTGCTCCTTATTCCCAAGTTCTACAATGCCTACTGTTCCAATCCCTGTGTGAGCACCGATTAATGTAGTAAAACCATTGTGGGTGGCACCTATCTCTTCATATAGCGCACATTTGCCGACCATTCCGATCCCCAAACCACCATATTCTTCAGGGATACTCAAGCCAAACAGCCCCATTTCCTTAGATAATTCTATAATCCGTTCGGGAATTTGGTCCTCCTTTTCAATTTCCATCGCTACTGCTTCTACTTCTGTCTGGACAAAGTTGCGGACATTCTCTTTCAAAAATTGAATTTCTTCACCTAATGTAAAATCCATGCTTATCGCTCCTTCAATCTATGAATAGTGATAAAATCCTCTGCCGGTTTTCTTACCTAAATGTCCTGCCTTCACATACTTCGTTAAAATCGGGCAAGGGCGATATTTTTCTCCCAAGGTTTGGTGGAGATATTCCATGTTCTTCAACCGTGTATCTAAACCGACTAAATCGGCTAGTTCTAAAGGGCCCATCGGGTGATTCAATCCGAGATTCATAGCTTTATCAATGTCTTCCACAGAGCCGACACCCTCCATCACCATGTTCATGGCTTCATTTCCAATCAGACAATTCATCCGACTGACGGCAAAGCCAGGGAATTCATTGATTTTGACACACTCTTTTCCGATGAGCTCACCAAATTGAAAGGATAGATCAACGGTCTCCTCAGAGGTTTCTAACCCGCAGATGACTTCAATCAATCTCATCTTAGGAACCGGATTAAAAAAATGAAGCGCGATACATTTCTCTGGCCGACTCGTCTGTGCTGAAATTTCGGTTGGGCTCATCGTCGAAGTATTTGTTGCGAGAATCGAATGTTGAGGAGCATATCGATCCATCTCCTTAAAAATCTCTACTTTCAAATCCATGATTTCAGGGACTGCTTCAATGACCAGATCTGAATGGGAAACCGCTTGTTCTATCACCTGATGATAGTGGATGTTTTCCATCTTTTCGTCAGCTTCTTGACTCGATAGTTTCCCTTTTTCTACCTTTCTTTTAAATTGCTTTTCTATATAGGTTTGACAGTCTTTGATTCCTTTTTCATATTTGTCTTGGATAGAAACAGATAGGCCGGATAAGGCACATACAAAAGCAATCCCTCTTCCCATTGTTCCTGCACCAATGACACTCACCTTTTGAATCATCGATTACACACCAACCTTCATTTGCTTCACTTCTTCCACCAACGCTGGAACAATTTCAAATAAATCTCCTACTATTCCGTAGTCGGCCACATTGAAAATATGTGCCTCCGGATCTTTGTTTATGGCTACGATCATTTTCGAATTGGACATCCCAGCTAAGTGCTGGATATCCCCAGAGATTCCACACGCGATATAGAGGTCAGGGGTGACCACTTTCCCTGTCTGGCCAATTTGTAATGAATAATCACAGAACCCAGCATCACAAGCGCCCCTAGAAGCGCCAACCGTTCCACCAAGAACTTCAGCTAATTCTTCAAGTGTTTCAAATCCTTCCGCATTTTTCACTCCCCGGCCGCCGGCAACAATGATTTTCGCTTCGGATAAATCCAAGCCATTCCTTTTGTTGTCAATGGTTTCCGTGATCAATGTCCGTAAATTTTCAATTTCTATATCCACCGATTCGACCGTCCCTATCCGATATGGATCCCTTTCAAGAGGAGGAATATTATTCGGGCGAATCGTCACCATCATCAAGCCCTCCGTAATGACCTTCTTCTCAAATGCTCTTCCAGAAAAGAACGGGCGAGTAAAAACGATGACTTCCTCTTCCCTGGAAATCCCTGTTACATCAGAGACCAATCCAGCTTCCATTCTGCTTGCGACCCTTGACGCAAGTTCCTTGCCTAGAGTGGTATGGGCAAATATCAGACCATCTGGCTGTTCTTCCTCTATCACTTTAAAAAGAGCCTGAGCATACCCATCTGTCGTAGCCTTTTTGAGATTTTTATGCTCTACTGTCAGGACCCGGTCGGCTCCGTAAACAATCATCTCTTTTGGATACCTCTGGACTTCTTCTCCTATGAGTACCACGACAACTTGACCATCCCCAGCCATTTTTTTCGCTGCAGCGACCGCCTCAAATGATACGCTCCTCAGGTTCCCCGATTTTAGTTCTCCAAAGACTAACACGTCTCTCTTCACTATTCAGCCACTCCCTTACTGGAATATTTCCGCCTCATGTCGAAGAATGGCCATCAACTCTCCTACTTGCTGACGGACATCCCCTTCCAACTGTTTTCCCCTTTTCTTCGAGATGGGGAGGATGTCAACAGTTTCCGTTTTTGCCTTCACATTTTCTACATTCAACCACCGCTGTTTTTCAATCGGTTTGTTTTCAGCATCCTTGACCATAGCCAAAGGAATAGAACGTGGAGAGTTTAAACGTTCTTGTGTGGTTATAAGGAAAGGAAGAGACGATACCACCACCTCCTTATCTCCTTCAACATCGCGCTCCAGGATGGCTTTTTGTCCAGACATTTTCAAGTTAGTGACATGCGTAACAGCAGGGACCTCCAATAATTCAGCAAGTCTTGGACCCACTTGTCCAGACCCTTCGTCGCTAGTTACAGGACCAGCAAGGATGACATCCGCTTCTTTGTCGTCAAAAAAATCTGCCAATGCATGAGCAGTGGTTAGTGCATCCCCGCTTCCTTCACCTGAATCGATCCATATCGCTCGGTCGGCCCCCATGGCTAACGCCGTTCGTAAAGGCTGGGCCGCTTCCTCGCTATCCACACTGATTGCAGTGACCTCTCCTCCATAGGTTTCTTTCAATCGAATCCCTTCTTCAATGGCGTATTCATCATAGGGATTAAGCATATAAGAGGCATGGTTCTCATCGACCTTCCCGTCCGAGATGAGGAAGTTTTCTTCTGGATTCAATATACGTTTGATGAGGACATAGATTTTCATAGGGCTCCCCCCTGTTCAGCTATATTGATAAAAACCTTTTCCTGTTTTTCGTCCCAGCTCGCCCTTGTTCACTTTTTCTTCCACGATTTTCGCAGGTCGATCCGCTTCATTCCCAGATTCCTTATACCGCTGCATCCGGACAAAATAGTTCACATCAAGACCAGTCAAGTCCATTAAAGAAAAAGGACCAATGGGATGATTCAATGCTTTCGTGCATACTGTATCGATTTCTTCGTGCGTGGCATAACCATTTTCCAGTAAAAAGACAGCTTCATCCATCAACTTCCCAAGAATACGATTGGCAATGAAACCTGAAATCTCTTTTTTTAGCAGCACCGGTGTTTTGTTGATTCCTTCGACAAATCTGAAAGCTTGTTGGGCTGTCCACTCTGAGGTATGGGACCCCTGAACCACTTCCACCAGCTCCATGACCAGCGGTGGATTGAAAAAATGAAGATTGCAAACTTTTTCCTGGCGATTTGTTGCGTCGGCTATTTTAGAACTGACAATGGTCGAGCTGTTTGTGGCGAGAATGGTATGGGGAGGAGTGAGTTCGTCAAGTTGCTTAAACAGCTCCCTCTTTACGTCAAGCTTTTCAACAACAGCTTCAATCACAAGATCGGCATCACTGACAGATGCCAGAGACGTCCCCATTTCCAATCGTTCAAAGGCTTCCTCTACTTGCCGTCCGGTCAATCGTTTCTTTTCAATCCATCGTTTCATCCGTTTTTCCAGCTCTTCTCGTGCTTGTTCTAAACGCGCTTCTTCTAGGTCGTTCAAAAATACGGGGTAGCCTTCCAATGCACAAATCATGGCAATTTGCGCCCCCATAGCTCCCGCACCAATGACCGCTACTTTTCTAATAGGATTGGATTCCATCTGTTTATCCTCCTTTTTGTTTTTCCGTTTCTATGAGTTTCCTCTTCAACAGTTTTCCGACTGTATTTCTTGGGAGATCTTTGGTGATTTCAAATTGCTTTGGCACTTTATAACGCGTTAAATTACGGTAACAATGACCTTTCAATTCTTCTACGTCGATGGTGTGTCCATCTTTCGCGACGATATATGCTTTGACGATTTCTCCTTTTTCATGATTGGGAATTCCGACCACCGCTGATTCTTTTACATCCGGATGTTCATATAAAACGCTTTCAATTTCTTGTGGATAAATATTGAATCCTCCGTTAATAATCATCTCTTTCTTTCGTCCAACGATATAAAAATAGCCGTCTTCATCTGTCATGGCCAGGTCCCCTGTATACAACCAGCCATTTCTTAACGCATGACGTGTTTCCTCTTCCTTCTTCCAATACCCCTTCATCACCTGCGGACCTTTAATGATCAGCTCCCCTACGCTATTTTCAGGGAGCTCCTGATTCTCTTCATTCACAACTTTACTGTCTGTACCAGGAAGAGGGATTCCGATGCTTCCCACCTTCCTTACACCGAACGTAGGGTTTCGATGGGTAGATGGAGAAGCTTCTGTTAATCCGAATCCCTCACCTATGACAGCCCCTGTCATAGCTTCGAACTGTTTGATGATTTCTACAGGCAAAGGGGCTGATCCGCTGGAACAAAACTTCAAACAATCAAGGTTATAGGATTCTACATCCGGGTGATTGACGAAAGCATTATACATCCCCGGGACTCCTGGGAAAAAGGTGGGTCGAAACCTTTTTACTCTATCCAGCACATCTTCGACTTTGAATTTTCGGATTAAGAGAATGGTGGCCCCTATATAAATTCCTAGATTCATCGCACTTGTCATAGCATAGACATGGTAAAGAGGGGTAGCGGTCAAAACCACTTCTTTTCCCTTCTCCATCTTCTCCCCATACATGGCATGACTTTGTACAACATTGGCAACAAGATTGAAGTGGGTCAGCATAGCACCTTTCATTTTTCCAGTGGTCCCGCCCGTGTATTGGATGACAGCTACATCCTCTTTTACGGAAATAGGGATTTCTCTTTCCAATGGAGAGGCTTGGTGAATAAGATGAGTGATGGAGCGTGTCTCTCTTTCACCATCATTGGCCACAAAGATCTGCCTCAATTCACACATATCTTTCACTTGATCTACGGTAGAAAGCTGCTCCTTATCGACTACTAAAAAATTCATATCCGCATCATTAATGATTTGTAACAGTTCTCTTGCTGTATAGCGAGGGTTGATTTGGACGACGATTAATCCTAGCCGCTGCGCTGCATAATAGGCGATCATATAATCGGGGTGGTTCGAAACCATCAACCCTATCCGCTCTCCTTTTAGCAGCCCCAGGTGATCCCAGGCACCTGCAAGCTGATCCACTTTCCTTTTTAACTCCTCATAAGTAATGATTGTTTCCTCGTAGATGATCGCAGCCCGACTTCCATAACGTGCAGCCGTGTGCTCCAACAATTGATACAACGGAACTTCAGGATACGAGATTCCTTTTTTCATTTCAGGCGGGTAATATTCATACCATGTTCGATTCACTAATTGATTCAATCCCGACTCCTCCCTCAAGATATCTTGTGTGATCCTATTCTAAAGCTCCAACCTCTTCGTAGTATTTTTTCGCTCCTGGGTGCAGGGTTTCAGGGTCGATTCCATCCAAAGCTGTTTCTACAGTGAAGTTCTTTGCCCTCTCAGGTATTTGACTTTCAAATTCAGGGATGTTTTCCCAAAATAATTTAGTCATGTTATAGGCATACTCTTCCTCTAAATCGCTTCGTGCGGTCACCATCGTCACCATCGTGTAGGTAGGAATCGCCTTGTCCAGGTCTTTATAAGTGTCAGCTGGAATCTCTCCTGAAGCAATCCCGATGCCTTTCTCCTCGATACTCTCCAGTTTGTCCTCCTCGATCGGGATGACTTTGATGGGTTTCGTGATTTCAATCTCTTGTAGGGCGGGTATGAAAGGGGCTCCGCCTCCCACAAATACGTCGACATTGTTGTCCTTTAACATGGAAGCACCGTCTGAATAATTACCATAAGAAATTTCTCCACCCGCTTCTTCAATCGTTGATTCATCGATGCCATATTCCGCCATCATGTTCCAAAATGCTACCGGGCCGCCTCCTCCTTTAGGGCCAAGGAAAATATGCTTGTCCACGATATCTTCTACGGAATTAATATCTTCATGATCCTTTGTCGTAGCGATCGTTTGATAAACGGGATATAAAGCACCAATTGCTGAAACCTCACTCAACGGCTCATCAAAACCTTCCCCTCCATCGAGTGCAGAGGTGAAATCAGAAGTATAATTCAACCCAAGCTGAATATCTCCAGATTCCAGAGATTTCAAGTTGGCTGTCGACCCACCTTCTACTTGAGAAACATTCAAACTAGAAAAACCATCCATATAAACATCCAACATGACTGTAGTAATCGGATACCAACCTGACCCCATCGGACCACTGCCAATTTTCAAAAATTTCTCGGGTGCTGACGGTTTATCACCTGACCCTGAGGTCGCATCACTACCACTGCATGCAGCTAAAAGGGAAAGACTAGACAATACAACCAACAAAACGACCATGGTTCTTTTCAATGAAATCCACCTTCCTCGTGATTATCCACTCATTTGATTAGAGTTTTGCGAAACATAAGTCGAAGATCTTTTCTGCCACAAGATTAAGAAAATGACAAGTGCGAGTCCGATCAAGTCACCGACTAGACCCGGCATGACCAATAAAATGGCACTGACAAAAAGCACCACCCTCTTTACGACACCTAGAGGGCCAATAAAATAATCTTCTAAGGCACCAGCAAAGAACAAACAGCTCAAAAAGGCACTGGCTACCGCTATAACCATCCGGGTCGTATCTCCACCTTGCAGAAGCAATTCCGGATTATAGACAAACAGGAACGGGATAAAGAATCCGCCGAGTCCTATTTTCATTGCATACAAGGCGGTTTTTGTTGGATTGGAACCCGCGATTCCTGCTGTCGTATAAGCGGTGATAGCAACAGGAGGTGTCAATCCAGACAGGACACCAAAGTAGAAAACGAACATGTGGGCGGCTACCACGTTAACACCTAAATCAATCAAAGCAGGCGCCCCCAAAACAGCCAAAATAACATATGCGGAGACGGTCGGCATCCCCATCCCCATGATAATGGAGGCACCAGCAACGAGAATTAAAAGCAGAATTAATGATCCGCCGGCAACATCAATGACAAACCTCGAAAAGGTGATACCAAGGCCCGTTAAGGAAACGGCGCCAACGATAATACCGGCCGTAGCACATGCTGCAATCACGACCAATGCATTCTTTGCTCCATTTTCTAAAGCGGCTAAAATATCCAAAAGACTCATTCTTGTCGCTGTTCGAATCCAGCTTAAAACGATGGTCGCGACAATCGCGTAGAAACCGGCTTTCATAGGGCTGTAACCATAAATCATCAAACCGATAATCAGTAATATCGGCAAGAATAAATAACTTTGCTTCAACAGGACTGTTCTTAAATTTGGTAGCTTCTCTTTCGGAATTCCGGCCATTTCCAATCGCTTGGCGTGGTAATAAACGACCATCCCAGCAATGAAAAAATAGATAACCGCTGGAATTAACGCAAAAAGAGCAATTTGGATGTAGGGAATCCCGATTGTCTCAGCCATGATAAAAACCGATGCTCCCATAATCGGAGGCATGATTTGCCCGCCTTGGGAGGCGACAGCTTCTACAGCAGCTGAAAATCGTTTACTATAACCTAACTTCTTCATAAGAGGAATGGTAAAAGAACCGGTAATAGCGGCATTAGCAGCCCCATTCCCTGTAATAGTCGCTACAAGAGCACTTGATCCTACAGCAGATAAAGCAGGCCCGCCTGTTTTATTACCGAATAGGCCAAAAGCAAAATCAGTGAAAAATTGGCCGCCCCCAGACTTCATCAAAAACGATCCAAAAATCACAAACAAAATCAGCACCGTTGAACTGACATAGATCGGGGCACTGAAAACTCCCAAAGTACCATTGAACATATGATCGATCATCTTCTCATACCTGACACCAGGATGCGCAAGAGCCCCAGGGAAATACCTTCCTAAGAAGATGTAGGCTATGAAAAACACCCCGATCAAGGACATTAGAATACCATTCGTCCTTCGTGTCGCTTCTAGAACAAGAGCGATGAAAATCGTTCCAAACACAACATCCCCATGGCTTATATTTCCTTGTCGGCTCTGGATCATCTCGGCGCCTGTAATCATGTAATAAGAGGTCACTATCGTGAGCCCTACAATCAGCACATCCATCAGTCCGAATTTCTTTCCCTTTCTAAAAGGGAACAACAAGAAAATCAGCAGCAAGGCCCACAGAACGTGGACACTCCGTTGTTGCCATGATGGCAATGTACCGAACCCAGCGGTATACACATGGAAAATAGATAATCCAATGGCAAGCAGGCTGATGATCAGAATGAACAAGCGGGCCCCATTCCATTTTTTCTTCCTCTCATGCCATAGGGTTTCAATATGGGCAGGCTTTTCCTTAATGGTCGTGTCCAATTTTTTTACGTCTGTCGCTTCCATACTCATTTCTGTTCACCTCCAACCTCTCATCACTGTTAACGCTTACAACAAGACGTTTAATTTTCTGCCAACACTTTTCTAGCAACCAGCAGACGCTGAATCTCGTTTGTTCCCTCATAAATTTTCGTGATTCTTGCGTCTCTGTAAAAACGTTCAACTGGATATTCACCTATATATCCGATGCCCCCATGAATTTGCACGGCCTGATCAGCAACCTTATTGAAGACTTCAGACGCGAACAGCTTCGCCATCGAAGCTTCCTTGATCACTTTTTTACCTTCATCCACCTTTTCTGCCGCCATCATCGTTAAGGTTCGTGCCGCTTCCGTTTCCGTTGCCATATCCGCTAACATCCATTGGATCGCCTGATTGTCAGCAATAGGCTTACCAAACTGCACTCGTTCCTTTGCATAGCTGGCCGAAAGTTCAATCAGCTTGTCACAGGACCCCACGGCTCTAGCCGCAAGTCCGATGCGTCCTTCACCTAAAATTCTCAAAGCATTGATGTATCCCATTCCGACTTCACCTATCACATTTTCATCAGGGACCCTACAGTCTTCAAAAATGACTTGAGCTGTATAGGAACCTCTTAATCCCATTTTTTTATCTTTCTTTCCAACGATTAGTCCGGGGAAGTCCTTCTCTATTAAAAAGGCTGTAATTCCTCCTTTGGCACCCTTTTCTCTATCGGTCAAGGCGAAAACTGTGAACACATCGGCTACAGGAGCATTCGTGATGAAGTGCTTGGTTCCATTCACCACCCAGTGATCCCCTTTCTTCTCCGCTTGTGTGGCTAGATTCGTTGCATCAGACCCTGCTCCTGGTTCAGATAAAGCGAAAGCGGCAATCTTCTCTCCCGTTGCCATATCAGGTAAGTATTTCTGCTTCAATGGTTCAGATGCCAGCTTGACCAATCCGGTACTGCCGATACCTGTGTGAGCACTGATAAGGGAAACAAAACCGTTATGGGTTCTTCCCAACTGCTCTAAGACAATCGCTTTACCAACAGCATTGAGGCCGATCCCTCCATATTCCTCCGGGATACTCATCCCAAACAAGCCAAGTTCTTTCGCTTTTTCTACTAAATGAGGGGGAATGGCATCCTCCTCTTCAATTTGCTGGGCATATGGTTCCACTTCTTTTTCTACGAAACTACGAATCATCATCTTCATTTGTTCTATTTCATCTGTAATCGTTGCCGTCATTTGTAACATCCTTTCGTATTTTGGTCTTCACCTCTATACCAAGCAAGTTTCATGCCAACTTCATCTATTTTTAAATAAACCATAAAAAAAAGCCTGCAAATGCAGACCATCATGAAAAGGAGATTTTAATATTTTTATAGATAAAGAGGATACACCTGGACATTTTTCTACTTTTGATTCAAAAGTGAATCATAAAATAGATAAAATCATTAAAATTGATTCATTTTTGAATAGCGCGATTCAAAAATGAATCACGTCTTCAGTACAGAGGTCTTATTTTGTTGGTCGTTCACGAAATTTAAGACACTGTAGATCGACTGAAGAGCTGGTATTTGAACCCCAAGTAACGCTCCCTGCTTTGTGATATACCCGCACATGGCCTCGACTTCCATCCGTTTTCCTCGAAGGCGATCTTGCAGCATGGACGTCCGGTGTTGTCTGGCCATTTCGGCACGAGAGAAAATATGGGAAACGGTGGCCTCGGGTTCAACCAGAATTCCTTTATGTATCGCTACATCAATGACCTCTCTACAAATGGTTTCTGCCGTTTTCCTCAGCTGATCATCATCCAGGATTTCACCTACCCTTGCTCCAGAAATAGCCGAAAGGGGGTTAAAGGTAGCATTCCACAACAATTTATTCCATTTTCTCACTCGTATATTTTTGGATTGAACGGTGTCCACCCCCGCTTCTTGCATAAGTGAAACCACAGCAGGTGCAAAGTCTGTCGAAGGGTCGAGTGCTCCAAGCACCAGCTTTACTCTTCCTTGTTGACTGACCTTCCCAGGCTCATCGACAGCGGCTTGAATATAAGTAACAGCCGATAATACGCGATCAGCCCCGAACACATCATTCAAGATTTCTTCATTATCCACACCATTTTGCATCGTCATCACAAGCGTTCTTTCTTTGATAACAGCCTTCAATTGCTGCGCCATCTCTTTTGTATCGTTCGATTTTACACAAAAGAGCACAAGATCAACATCTCCTATGGCCGCTACATTATCCGTGAATATGCCGTCAACTAAAAACTGCCGTTCTTCTTCTTGAATCACTAACCCCTGCCGGCTCATAGCATGCAAGTGTTCTCCTCTGGCTAAGAACGTCACCTCATGTCCAGCTTCAGAGAGTCTACCTCCAAAATAACACCCAACTGCCCCTGCTCCAGCTACTCCAATATTCATTCGATCACGCCCCCTCTTGGAATCCGTAAATGGTACTTCCTAAGCTTTCTTACAACAGTCGGTTGACTCGTCTCTAATGCTTTGGCAATGTCATACGTATTTTTGTACTTTTCTACAGCCAGTTTCAATACTTTTTCTTCCGCTAGTTCTGCGGCTTCTTTTAAAGGAAGGATAGAAGATGGCATAAGGTCGACGTCCGTCGTGTCTTGGTATTCAGGAGGAAGGTTCTCCATCCTGATGATATCCTCCGGAGTCGTCACAACCAGTCTCTCAATTAAATTGGACATTTCTCTTATATTCCCTGGCCACTTGTAAGAAAAAAAGAAGTCATTCACTTTTGAATCAATCCGCTTACTCATGTCATATTTTTCGTTCGCCTGTTTCAAAAACATCTCCATTAAGGGAAGGATATCATCCCGACGATCTTTCAAAGGAGGAATCGATATCGGAAGAACATTCAGTCGATAGTATAAATCTTCCCTGAACTTTCCCTGCTCTACCATTTCTTTCAAATCACGATTTGTTGCCGCAATAATACGGACATCGACTTTTCTGGGTTTTGTCCCCCCGATACGCTGGATTTCATTTTCTTGCAATACCCTTAAAAGCTTAACTTGCAATAGGAGAGGCAATTCTCCAATTTCATCTAAAAAGAGCACTCCTTTATCAGCCATTTCGAACATCCCAGGCTTTCCCTTTTGGCTTGCTCCTGTAAAAGCACCTTGTTCATAACCGAAAAGTTCAGATTCCAGTAGATCATCAGGGATTGCCCCACAATTGATTTTTATAAATTCTCCTTCGCTGGAACGTGCACTTTCCTTGAAAATATGCTTGGCAAGAATATCTTTCCCTACCCCTGTCTCCCCTAAGATCAACACGGTTGCATTGACATGAGCAATTCTTTCCGCTGTATCATAGATTCTCTTCATTGGTTCACTTTGGATGACAAGGCCTCCTAATCGAGACGTTCTATTTTTCAAGAGGTCGAGTTCCTTTTTGTACTTGTCATTCAACTGATTCATTCTGCTCAACTTCGTTTGGAGTTCGTTCAGATCTGATAGATCTCTGATATTGGTGACGACTTTTTCAACGGCCCCCTCTTCATTAAAAACGGGAGCTCCTGTAATCAATGTTTCTTTTCCCTCATAGTTCTCTTGCACGAGGGAAACGATCCGGCGTTGCTTGACGACTCGGTGGGTAACAGAATTCTTCAGGATCCCCCTTTTGATCAAAGCATCCACGCTTTTTCCAATATAATACTCTTTTGGAATCCCTGTAATTCTCTCTATCGCTGAATTCGTTTTCCATGTAACCCCTTTATGGTCGGTGATATAGATGCCGTCATACGAATTCTCTATAATAGCATCCAGCTCACGGGTCAGTCTTTTTAACTCTTCATTTTCATTCTTCAAAGCTGATAATTCAGAGGTTTCTGTCCCAACAAACAGGTGGGTTTCATCCTCTTTGGTGGAACTTTTGATGAATACATATCTTTTTTTCCTATCTTCAGCCAAAATCAACTTAGATGTCGGCTTGACATCCCAAGTAGGAAAGGTTTCTTTAATACTTGTTCCTTTGACCAATGGCTGTTCTATGTTGGTCTCCATTTGTTCATTAAAGGAGAGAATCTTCCCTTCTTGATCAAGGATGATAGCTGGAAGGGGAATTTGTTCTACCAAATCGATCAGAACCACGATTTCATCACCTCTTTTTTATGGGGTTATTTTAAGTCCTGGTTTTGATGTTCAGGTAAAATACATCCACCATCAAAACAAGCCATATACCGTAATGGCAACAATCAAAATACTCACTAAGCTCATTACATAGGTTCCATTCCAGCGAAACCCTATCGTCAGTCCATTCCGTTGTAAGCAATGGCTGACAATGATATTGATGGCATTCAGAGGGCATAAGACGGCTGTCATCGACCATGCCATGATAAAAATCAACGCCAAAAATTCTGGTGACATCCCTACACTAGCGGCAGACACCTGACTCGCCAAAATAGGAATAACCACAATCTGATGGACACCGATGAAAGCAAAGAACAAAACAATCAAAAAGATTATCAGAACGAATAACAACAAGGATTGTTCGGCAAACTCCATCAAGAAGGCCTGCAGTTGATCAGCAAAATCTGTATTCCTGAGGGCGAGGCCGAATAACCCCGCACTTAAAAACAGAGTGATTTCATGATCCATTTGTGAAATTTTTTTTAAGTAGCCATTAAATTCAGCCGCTAATCCCTTCCATTGGTGAAATACCCCTGCCCATAAGAAAGGGACAAAGACCGCAATCAGACTGACGAGCGTTAACATGGATATTCGTGTGATCGATTCAAGAATCAATAAAGAGATAATCATTGCGACTAGCGTACAAAGGATTTTCAGCAAATTTATTCGGTGGACTTGGTCGTTTTCAGCCTTAGCAGATCGATTTTCCCTCGCTCGCCTTGGGCGTCCATAAATTTTTTTAGATGACTGTTTAAACAACAAATTCCCAATCAGTAATTGAAGGATGGCGACCGCTAAACCGAGCCCAATATATTGGTTGAACTGACCTCCGACTTCATGTAAAACTATCGCTACAGAGGCAAAGTAAGGGGACCATAGCATAGACGATGTAAAACCGATCAAATAAGATTTCCCCAGAATCATCGGATTGATCCTCAATTTTTCGACCATTTCGTGCACAATTTTCACAGACCCCATATTCAAAATTGGACTGATCAAAGCAAGAAAACTAGAAAGACCAAAGAAAGCAAGCCTGGGCTGACCCTCCCACTTTCTTATAAAATGCTTGATTGAATGAAAGTAACCGCCCGCTTTTAAAGGAATGGAAAGCAAAGGGACCAAAATAATCAATGCTAGAAGAGGCAGGTTTTGTTGAATGCCTTCAAGACCTGCCTCTAATGGAGCTTCTTTGGTATGCACATTGATCAAAATGGCCAGCAAGAAGAGGGTAAGTGTAATAAACCTTGCTACCCCTCGAACGGTTAGGACACCCAAAAAATAGACAACGAAACAAAACCCTGATAACAAATAAAAAAGGAGTGAGTTGGGAAAGAAAAAATACAGAAGATAGCACACACACATCGCCAATATGAACCCTGACTTCCAAGTACGTAACGACACCATAGGACCCGTTACTTCACTTCTTCCTTTGCGTCTGAATAAGGCCAAGCTGGCAACATCTTAGATAACGGTTTATCTGAGCGATATCCGAGAAGATATCCTGCTTGCATGACCGTATGAATTTCTCTTGTCCCTTCATAAATAACAGGAGCTTTGGAGTTCCTTAAAAAACGTTCGACAGGATATTCATTGGAATAGCCATAAGCACCGTGGATTTGTACAGCATCATTTGCCGCTTCATTGGCAAAGTCACATGCTTGCCACTTAGCCAACGACGTCTCTCTTGTATTCCGCTTCCCTTGATTCTTCAATTCTCCTGCCCGGAAAACGAGCAGCCGAGACATTTGATAACCGGCTTCCATTTTTGCAAGCATTTGCTGCACTAGTTGGTGTTTCCCAATCTCCTTTCCAAATGTTTTTCGCTGATGACAATACTTGATACTTTCCTCCAGACAAGCAAGGATTTGACCACACGCACCTGCGGCAACAGTGAAGCGTCCGTTATCAAGGGCAGCCATAGCGATCTTGAACCCTTCTCCCTCTTCTCCAAGCAGATTTTCTTTTGGTACCTTTACCTGATCAAAAAAGAGTTCCCCCGTATTTCCAGCTCGGATGCCCAGTTTCCCTTTGATGGCTTTTGAAGAGAAGCCCGGCATCGTCCTCTCGACAATAAAAGCTGAAATCCCTTTATGTTTGGCATCTTTATCTGTATAGGCAAAGACCAAAAAGTGATCGGCATGGTCGCAGAGGGAAATCCATGTTTTTTGGCCATTCAAAATATAGAAATCCCCTTCTTTTTTGGCCGTTGTTTGTAATGAAGCGACATCAGACCCAGCATCGGGCTCCGTCAACCCAAAAGCACCGATTTTCTCTCCCTTGGCCTGGGGAATGAGGTACTTTTGCTTTTGAGCTTCATTCCCCCATTGAAGCAGGGACATACTATTTAACCCTGTATGCACAGAAACAGCTGTCCGAAAAGCCGTATCTCCTCTTTCTAGTTCTTCACATACAATGGCAAGGGTATTGTAATCCATCCCACTTCCTCCATATTGTTCCGGAATACAGACCCCCATTAAATCCAAATCAGCTAAACGTTTCATGATTGAAGGTTCAAAATGACCTTGCTCATCCCATTCTTGGATATAGGGATTGATCTCCTGATCTACAAATTTCCTGACAACTTTCTTCACCATTTCCTGTTCCTCTGTCAATTCAAAATTCATCGGTAGACCCTCCCCTTTTGAAAATTCTGTGTGATTAGATGTTCTCCTCCTTACTCGACATTAATAGTGACCACTCCCCCGTCTTCAACAGCTGCAATTCGTAGATTGGTTGTGAATCCGCCATTCTCTCCAATCTCTTCAATCGTGTAAACTTGTTTGTCTTCCGGTAAAGCATCAAGCCCCTCTTGCATATGAGCACGAATGGCTTCGGGATCATCAACAGAGCCTGCTGCCTTCATCGCTTCCATGAATGTATACATGGCTACATAATGATAACCTGCTTCAGAACCAGGATTCTGCCCATGTTCTTCTTTGTATTTTTCTACAAATTCGGCCGTTCCAGGGTAATCAGAGTTGATTAAAGGGGTTACACCGACAGAGCCTTCCAAGTCTTCATACGAGCCTGTCACACTCTTCATTTCATCAAGCTTGGCTTGGTCCATAACAATGAATCCACCTTCAAAACCCAGCTCTCTCGCTTGTTTAGCTACTTTCGCTGTCGGTTCAGAAGGACCACCAATGAATAAAACATCGGGCTCTTCTTTCAACGCATTCGTAACCAACGTGAAGAAATCTGTATCTTTTGAGAAGTCGATGGAAGAATTATAAACGACTTCCCCCCCTTGTTCTTTCCAATATGGTACAAGCGCTTCTGTCCAATCCTTCCCATATTGAGAAGCAGTCGGAAGGGCAGCAAGTTTCTCCCCATGGTTTTCCATCGCATACTTCGTGAATGGCTCTAAGTAACCATCATAGCTCGGTGGAATTCTGACGGTCAGTTCATTTCCTGCTTCCGTGGCATCCGGCTCACTGGTATAGGCACCAATCAAAAAGTTCTCCTTCTCATTGAATACTTGCATCGCTTTGATTCCTCCACTGTGAGGAGAAAAGATGATCGGTGTCTGGTTTTCCTGAAGCAAACGTTTGGCGTTAGCTGCTGTTTCATTCGGTAAATATTTATCATCCAGGGCAACCACATTGAATTTATAGGTTTGTCCATCCACTTCGAATCCGCCATTATCGTTGATTTCTTCCACAGCCATTGTCAAACCGTTCAATGTCCGTTCACCATAGTAAGCTGCTGGTCCACTTAATGGCCCGCTGTAACCAATGTTGACAACTTCTTCTCCTTCCTCTACTTCTGGTGCTTCCGTGCCCGTTTCGCTCTCATTCCCGCTCTCGCTAGCCGCCTCGTTCGAAGGATTATCAATACATCCTGCCATCATCAACAATAACGTCGATACCAACAAAAAAACTGATAACTTGATCACATTCATTTGAGTTCCTCCCATGGTTTGGTGTTTTTCCCAACCTTGATTAAATGAGCCTTCCCCTTCAGACAACATTTATCTTCAAGCCCCAATATAAGCCCTTCGAACCGTATCATTGGCTAACAGCTCTTCAGAGGATCCTTGGACGACAATCGAACCACTTTCGAAAACATACCCACGATTCGCTATCTTCAAAGCTGCAAAAGCATTTTGTTCCGCTAACAGAACTGTCGTTCCATCTTGATTGATCTTTTGGATTACCTCGAACATCTGCTCCACGATCAACGGAGCTAAACCAATCGATGGCTCATCCAGCAACATCAACTTCGGTTTTGACATCAGCGCCCGACCGATCGCCAGCATTTGCTGTTGTCCACCACTCAGCGAGCCTGCTGCATTCTCTCTTTTTTCATGTAAAATTGGGAAAAGCTCCAACACTTCTTCCAATGAGCGGTTGACTTGCTTCCGCTTCCTCCGATGGATATAAGCGCCCATGATTAAGTTTTCTCTGACTGTCATTTGCGGAAAAAGCTTCCGATCTTCCGCACACTGCACAATGCCTGATTGAACAATTTTATCCGGGGCTGCACCCTGAATGGGGGTCTCTTCAAACAAAATGGTTCCCGAACTCGTTTTTTGCAGCCCGCTGATCGCATTGAAGATCGTACTCTTTCCTGCACCATTAGAACCTAGAAGAACGACCAGTTCCCCTTCCTCTACTGTGATATCCACCTGTTCGACAGCAGTAAAACCCCCATAATCAACCGAAACGCGTGATAACTCAAGCACTCGCATCCCCCCCTAAATACGCTTCTATAACAGCCTGATTATTCATAATTTCCTCAGCTGTCCCCTCTGCAATTTTCTCTCCATAATTTAACACCATAATCTTATCTGCGAGTGCCATAATCATCTTCATCTTGTGTTCAATCAAACAAACCGTAATTTGCTGTTCAACCATTTTTTCCATCAGATCAGCCAACCCTTCCGTTTCACCAGGGTTGATGCCGGCTGTAGGTTCATCCAAAAAAACGATCTCCGGATCTGTAGCCAGAGCCAAGGCGAAAGCCACGCGCTTTTTCTCTTCCTGAGTGATACTGACTGCAAGCTGGTCACGTACATGGGTCAATCCGACAAAATCCAGTACTTCCATCGCTTTATCTCGACACTTCTCCTCTTCCCTTTTGAACCGTTTCGTTCTTAAGACCGCATCCAATAAATTTGACTCGGTTCTTAACCTATGACCGACGATCACATTATCAAGCACCGTCGATTGTTCAAAAAGATTCGTCGTTTGAAAAGTCCGGGCGACCCCAAGTCTGGCGATCTTATTAGGCGGGAGTTTCGTGATGTCTTTCCCTTTGTAAAAAATTCGACCGGATGTAGGCGAATAAGAACCACTGAGAAGATTGAAAAAGGTGGATTTGCCAGCCCCGTTCGGTCCTATGATTGCATTGATTTTTCCTTTTTCAATGGTGAAATCTACTTCGTTGACAGCAACCAGCCCACCGAACGTCTTTGTAAGTTTCTTTGTTTCGATCAGCACTTTCATCCCTCCTTAATCTTTTTCTCCGTTTCTGTGGATTGGGTATGGACATACGTTTGCTTCCGATTAAGTTGTTGCTTTTTCTTTGCCAAACTTTTCATCCGCCAGTCATGGTAGGCCCCGACGATTCCTCGCGGATAAAAAATAATTAATAACGTCAATAACGGTCCGAAAATCAACATACGATAGTCTTGTAAAAATTGAAGAGACTGAGAGACGGTGACAATGAGAAACGTTCCTACTATTGGACCTGCCAATGTACCAATCCCGCCGACCAACAAATACGTAAGCAAGTCAAAGATGATCGTAATGTAACCGATATCCGGTCCTATGAACCGAATGAAAGAGGCATAAAGGGCACCGGCAAGGCCAGCAAAAAATGTGGAGATAACGAATACTAACAATTTATTTTTCATCGTTGATATACCGATGGTTTGAGCCAAATCCTCACTATTTCGTATAGCAATAAAGGTACGTCCAGTCAGAGAATGGATGATTCGATACATGACAAGTACTGTGAACAATAAGAAAAATAAAATGAGATAGTATTGAGAAAGAGGAGTCTGAAAGGATATTGGACCGACACTAGTGGGAGCAGGGATTCCGATTAAGCCACGGACACCACCTGTTAAACTATCCCACTTATCAATGACTAGATAGATGATATATCCGACACATAACGTATAGATCGCGAAAAAATGCTCCCTCGTCCGTAAAGCGACCAAACCTACGACTGCACCAATGGCACTTGTCAAGAAACAGGCGAGAACAAGCGCGATCCAATAGTTAAGACCAGCCTTGACTGTCAGCAACCCCAAAGTATAAGCACCAATGGCGAAAAAACCGGCATGGGCAAGAGATAAATACCCTGTATAACCTGCCAGTAAATTCAGCCCATACACGGCTATCATCCAAATGAAGGCAAGCGTCAAGATGTGGAGAAAGTACTCATTTTGTGAAACAAATGGGAAGAGAATAGCAGCGAGTATGAAACCGATGATCCATCCCCTTTTTTTGAGAAGTGATCCCAATTAGAATCCCTCCCTGGAAAACAGCCCTTTTGGCTTGATTGATAAAATGACCACAAGCATTAAGAAAGCAATAATATCTTTGTAGTCGTTCGATAAATAAGTAGCTCCCAAGCTTTCCGTAAAACCGAGGATATACCCTCCTAGAATGGCACCTGGCACACTGCCCATCCCACCAAGAATAATAATGACAAAAGCTTTCAATATGACGAGATGTCCCATCCCGGGAAAAACGAGGTTGATAGGTGCAGATAAGGAAGCTGCAATGGCTGCTAACCCACCAGAAATCATGAATGTCAGCATGGCCACTTTATTCGTATTGATCCCGACGAGGTGGGCTCCTTCTCGGTTTTGAGCCATCGCAATGATCGTTGAACCGATGTATGTCTTTTTCAAAAACAGAAAAAGCAAAATCATAACAACAATCGCTCCGATATTGATCAATACTCGTTGCATCGTAGCTGTCATACCGAACAGGTCGATGACTTGACCGTAAGGCGTTTCCATCGTCCGGTAGTCTGCGCCCCATATCAACTGAGCAAAAGCTTCCAAAAACAACAGAATCCCAATCGCTGCAATTTTGTCATGAATCGGGGGCGCATTTCGGAGTGGATGGAAGACAAGCCTGTCCATGATCACCCCAAGCAAGCCAACCACAAGGACGGAAACAGCCATCGCTATCCAATAATGGACCCCCCACAAAAGCATTAGAGTCAACGTAATATAAGCGCCAAGCATATATAAGGCACCATGGGCGAAATTGGGAATATGCAAAATTCCATAGACAAGGGTCAGCCCGAGAGCGACTAAGCTATACACACTGCCAATCGTCAACCCATTGAAAAGTTGCTGAGTTAAAATATCCATGAACCTACTCCTTTAACCTTCATTTTTGAAGCTTTTAGCGCCTTGGATGTGCCAAGACGCTTGAACTACGGTCAGGTCTTCCGGTCGGAGTGAATCTTCTCATTCTCTTGCTCTTGCAGTTTTCTCCATAAAATCTTGCCGCTGTTCGTCGTCGGGAATTCCTTTTTGAATTCGACAATCCTGGGATACTTATAAGCAGCCATCCGCTCTTTGGACCACTCCACGATATCTTCTTCGGTCACTTTCCCTTCATACCCATCATTCAGAATGACGAACGCTTTGATGTTCTCCCCCTTACGTGGGTCAGGAACGCCGACCACACACGCTTGCTGGACGGCTGGATGATCATACAAAGCCGATTCAACCTCTGTCGGCCAGACGTTGTACCCGGAGGCATTAATCATCCGCTTTAAGCGATCAACCATAAAGAAGTAACCTTCCTCATCACAGCGACCGATATCCCCCGTTCGGAAAAAGGATTTGCCATCGATATCGATGAAGGCATGTTCATTTTCCTCTTCACGGTTATAATAGCCGACCATCACTTGAGGTCCATGGACGACAATTTCCCCAATTCCACCTATTTCTACTTCTTCATTTGTCGCTGGATCTATAATCCTCGCATCAACATCAAAAGATGGAATGCCGAGACATTGCAGCTTAGGTCGATCAGGCGGATTGAAATGAGTCTGAGCAATCGTTTCCGAGAGTCCATACCCTTCTACAAATTCCAGGCCTGTCATTTGATAAAGCTTTTCGCCTAAGGCTTTAGGAAAAGCAGCTCCTCCTCCTGAAATGGCGTATAAGGAACTCAGATCTTCAGATTTCACTTCGGGATTGGCAAGAAAATCAACAAGCATTGTACTGATTGTCACCCAGTGGCTGCATTTCTGATCACGGATCAATTGCCGAGCGGTTTCACGATTCCACCTTGTCATGACGACGATGGTATTCCCACTGAAAATCGGCATGTGCATACTATGAACCATGCCTGTCACATGAAAGAAAGGCAAGGTAGCCAGTGACCTAGAGTCCGTCGTCGCTCGTGCCCAGTAGAAAGCTCCCATAATATTGGCCTGGACTGTACGATTGGTATGCATACACCCTTTTGGAAGGCCGGTCGTTCCGGACGTGTAGGGTAAGACTGCTAAATCGTCTGGAGAAACGTTTCGATCCTCAGTCTCTGCCCTGACATTTCTAACATCCGTCCATGAATGGATACGGTCATCCTCAAAAGTAAACCTATGCGCTGCGACTTCCGGAGGCAAAAATTCATCATGGTCTTCCCCCTTATAATCGGAGTAAGCAGCAACCACTAGATCGTTTAACGTTGTCTTTTCAAGGAGAGGAATGACCACATCAGCAAGTTCTTGTCCAATGATCGCTGTTTTAATGGAACAATCTTTTATATAAAATTCGAGCTCCGTTGTCTTCAACATTGGATTAATGGGGACAACGACACCTCCAGACTGTAAAATCGCATAATAACCAATGATGAATTGGGGGGAATTTTGCATAAATAGCAGCACCTTCTCCCCTTTAGCGACATCCAAATACTGCTGAAGATAGCCGGCTAACTGATCGACTTCCTCCAATAACTCGCGATAGGTCAAGGTTTGACCATAATAATAAACGGCATCGTGATCCGGGTATCGAGTCGCCGAAACCCTCAGGTTCTCGTAGATAGACGTTTCAGGAACCGTGATGGACTTCGTCAACTTCGGCCAAAACTCATAATGTTTCGTGAGCAAGAGACCACTCCTTTTCATTGAATTAACCAATCTTTTGTAAGCGTTATCACAGATGATTAAAAAAACGGTAGACTATTTGATTAACCAACCTCCATCGACAAGCAGGTCGGAACCTGTCATATAGGAAGCTTCTTTTGAAGCAGCAAAGGTGATGACTGCGGCAATTTCCTCAGGCTTCCCGATTCGCCCTAAGGCTGTATTTTTTTGTATTGCTTCTTCAAAACGCTTATTTCTCAACCCTTCCTCGGTCAGCGGCGTTTCTGCAAATCCTGGAGAAACGGTATTGACACGGATGCCATAAGGAGCAAATTCCAACGCTAAAGACTTCGAAAAATTGATGACCGCCGCTTTGGAAGAACTGTAGTGTGGAATCTTTGCGCCTGCTTTATGGCCAGAAAGGGATGCAACATTGACGATCGCTCGATCCCCCTCTTGCCCTTCCTTTTCACTCGCTTTCATCATCACACGACCGAGGGATTGCGATACGAGATAAACACTTTTCAAATTCGTATTCTGGATACGGTCCCACTCTGTTTCTTCCATTTCCATTATGGTAGATTTCCCTGATGTACCCGCGTTGTTCACAACAACATGCAAGTCTCCATATGTGCTTTGAACAAAATCGGCAAGTTTATGAACCTCTTTTTCTATCGTTACATCGGTTCGAAAGATATCCGCTGCTGGCTCAGTTAAGCCTTCGTTGATCCGTTCTGCCACTTTTTCCAATTTGGAAACCGTTCTACCCACTAAGACGACTTTTCCACCCTCTCGCGCCAGTTGCAGAGCGGTCTGTTCTCCGATTCCACTCCCGGCACCTGTTATCACAGCTACCGTATCTTCAAATCTAGGCATATGATCGACCTCCTTTCTCCTCTAGTTAAATGCTAGGTGTTGTTCCAATAACGCCCTAAGTTCATCAGGGATGGGCTCGCTCTTTTGTTTTTCATAATTGAAATGAACAATCGTTGCCTCTGCTTCAGCAATGATCTTACCTGTTTCCCTATCATGAATATGGTGATTAAAGCGAAAACTTTTGTTTCCAATGTTCGTAATCCAGGATTGAATGGCCAATTGTTGTCCAAAGTAGCCTTGACTGACATAATCACATTTCGTTGAAGCCAAAATGAAACGACCAACAGAATCCAAGTGTTCAGGAAAGTGATCACGGAAGAAATTCCCTCTTGCTTCCTCTAAGTAAATAAAGTAACTGGTATTATTCACGTGACCAGCCATATCGGTTTCACAAAATCTCACCCTTACATCTACTTGATGGGTCAATGATCCTCCCCCCTTCCGACCGGTCAGTATCTTAACCAGATGGCCCATTTGAAAGGGGCCAACCGATCAATCCGCCTTTTTATGGATGCCATTCAAAATCATTTCGAGGTAAATCGTTGTCAGCTCGTCTGCAGAAATGTCCCCTTCAGGATCGAACCAATAGTAGCTCCAGTTTGTCATACCGAGAATGCCGCGTGTGATCATATCAGGGTCCATATCAGCCTGGAATTCACCTTTTTCGATCCCTTCTTCGATGAGTGTTTGGAAGTTTTTTCGAAACTGGTCTCTTTTCTTAACGATCTGTTCCAAATAAATCTCCCCGAGGTTCCGCATCTCTCTGAAAAAGATGCGGGCACTTTTTTTTCGATCCTTGATGCTGTGAATAATCATGAAGATCATCGCTCGCAGCTTCTCCTGGCAGTTCCGGGATTCATCATGAAGGATTTCTTCCTGATTTCTCAATAAAAATTCAATGAAATTTAAGTGAATATCTGTCAAAAGCTCCTGCTTATTTTTAAAATAGTAATAAAAAGAACCTTTCGTTACATCAAGCGCTTCTACAATTTCTTGAACGGATGTTTCTGTGAAACCCTTTTTATCAAATAGATGAATGCTAGTATCTAGTATTTTTTGTTTCATAGATTGACGTTCCTCTCGTTTTAGGGATGATATAACATTATAACATTCCTAAAGTCCCCAAAAGCGACGAAATCAGATCAGTCACGCTCTAGGATCATGGCAATCCCTTGCCCTCCACCTATACACGCAGTAATCAATGCGTACCTTGATTGACGTCGCTGTAATTCATAGATCGCTTTGGTTGCGAGGATAGCGCCAGTCGCCCCCAGAGGGTGACCGTGAGCAATGGCTCCACCATTGACATTGACCTTTTCCATGTTCATGTTCAACTCTTCCTGACATGAAAGGACTTGAGCAGCAAAGGCTTCATTAATTTCAATAATGTCGATATCTTCAAGGGTAAGGCCAGTACGTTCCAAGACTTTTTGTGTCGCTGGTACTGGACCGATTCCCATGATATTCGGGTCGACCCCCGCTACCGTGCAGGCCCTTACAGTTGCTAGCGGTGTTGCTCCAACTTGTTGGGCTTTCTCTCTCGACATTAACCCAAGTGCCGAGGCCGCATCATTTAATCCAGAGCTGTTGGCAGCCGTCACAGACCCATTCTCCTTGAATGCAGGAGGGAGTTTGGCCATCCCTTCGATCGTAGATTGTGGTCTAGGGTGTTCATCTGTTTGGAAGACGATCGGATCTCCTTTTCTAACCGGAATCGTTATAGGTACAATTTGTTCGTCAAACCGCCCCTCTTCCATTGCAACCGCCATTTTTTCCTGGCTGCGTTGGGCAAACTGGTCTTGTTTTGCTCTTGGGATTTCATATCGCTCAGCCAAATTTTCTGCCGTGATTCCCATTGGTGGATCCCCGATTTCCTTCGGTGACAATTGGGATTTTCTGAACTTTGGAGGAGACGGGCTATAAGGGCGTTCGGGACGGTCCATCAAATAAGGAGCACGGCTCATGCTTTCCGTTCCACCTGCGATATATGCCTCACCGCTTCCGGCCTGGATAGCTTGTGCCGCTAAATAAATCGCATTCAAACCTGACCCGCACTGCCGATCCACCGTCAATCCCGGGAGGCTGACCGAGAGGCCCGCCTGCAAGGCCGATAACCGCGCAATATTTCCACCACCACTTAATACGTTTCCGAAAATGACATCTTCAATCATGCTTGGTTCTATTCCTGAGCGTGATACCGCTTCTTTAATCACTTCTGCTCCTAAGACGTGCGCAGGTATGGTCGCCAATGCGCCTCCTTGCTTTCCGATCGCCGTCCGGACTGCTGATACAATAACAGCATCTCTTTGAGTCATTCTTCCACTCCTTTCTAATCTTTACATCGCGTGTGTACCGCCATCGACAATCATGACATCCCCTGTGATATGGTTCGATGCAGCAGAGCTTAAGAAAATAGCTGCGCCCTTTAAGTCATCTTCACTTCCAAATTTGCGTAACGGGGTCCCTTGTAAAAAAGCCTCCTCCCCTTGATCCATTAAAACCTTGGACATTTTTGTAGGGAAAAAGCCAGGGGCGATCGCATTGACATGAATGCCTCGCGGTCCCCATTTGACAGCAAGATCCTTAGTAAAAGTGAGGATGGCCCCTTTACTAGAATTGTAGCCGATCGTATCCATATACTTCGGATCCGATCCCTTCATGCCAGCAACGGAGGAAATATTGATAATCTTTCCTGAACCTTGTTCCAACATGACTTTCCCTACCATTTGCGACATAAGAAAAGTCCCAGTTACATTGACATTGAACACCTTTTGCCATGCTTCTAGAGGCATTTCCTCAACAGGAGCTCCCCACGTTGCCCCACTGTTATTGATCAGAATGTCAATACGCCCAAAATGATCAACGGTTTGATCAACGACTTTTTGCATCTGATCCCGGTTTGTCACGTCACACTCGAATGCGAGGGAATCGACTCCAAGCTGTTTCAGTTGCTTGCTTACTTCTTGGCATGCCTCCACTTTTCTCGAACAAACGACGACATGGGCCCCTGATTCAGCTAAGCCTTCGGCGATTTGTTTCCCTAATCCTCTCCCCCCGCCGGTGACAAGAGCCACTTTACCTGTCAAATCAAAAAGTTCTTTCGCGTGCATGCATTTCCCTCCGTTCTTGAGATTTAGCAAGTTCATATTTAGCAATCGCTCGCCGATGTACCTCATCAGGTCCATCTGCTAGTCTAAGTGTACGGATATTCGCCCATTTCGCCGCAAGCCCTTGATCCGCACTGACTCCCGCAGCTCCGAACGCTTGAATTGCCCGATCGATGACTTTCAATGCCATATTCGGAGCCACTACTTTGATCATCGCAATCTCTGATTTTGCCTCTTTATTTCCAACCGTATCCATCATATAAGCAGCCTTTAAAGTAAGCAGGCGCGCTTGCTCTATTTCAATGCGGGAATCTGCAATCCATTCGCGAACGACCCCTTGATCAGCAAGCTTCTTACCGAACGCTTCTCGCTCGCTTACACGCTCACACAATTCTTCCAATGCTCGCTCAGCTGCTCCGATTGTTCTCATACAATGATGGATCCGTCCTGGTCCGAGACGACCTTGAGCGATGGCAAAGCCTTTCCCTTCCCCCCATATAAGATTGGATACAGGCACACGGACATCTTTAAACTCAATTTCGGCATGGCCATGCGGGGCATGATCATATCCAAACACCGGGAGCATCCGTTTGATCGTAACTCCTGGCGTATCCAAAGGTACGAGAATCATAGATTGCTGCTCGTGCCTGGAAGCGTCCGGGTCAGTTTTTCCCATCACGATACTGATTTTACAACGGGGATCTCCTGCTCCGGACGACCACCATTTCGTGCCATTAATGACATATTCGTCTCCAACTTTTGTAATACTTGTCTGGATGTTTGTAGCATCAGAGGAGGCCACATCAGGCTCCGTCATAGAAAAGCAGGAACGGATATCACCATTCAAGAGTGGCTGCAACCATTGCTCTTTTTGCTCATCTGTGCCATATCTGACGAGCACTTCCATATTCCCTGTATCAGGAGCAGCACAATTGAACACCTCTGGAGCGATGGCTGAACGGCCCATGATTTCACAAAGAGGGGCATATTCGGTATTGGTCAATCCAGCCCCATATTCACTTTCTGGTAAAAACAAATTCCATAAACCGGCTTCTTTTGCTTTATGCTTCAGTTCATCCAAGACCTGCGGGATTACAGCAAAGCGATCATGCTTGTCGAGCTGCTCCTCATACAACGCTTCATTTGGATAAATATGTTCTTCCATAAATCGAGTCAATTTGACCTGGAGATCTTTCACTTTCTGTGAATATTCAAATTCCATAAGCTCCCCCTTAATATGTAACCGCTTCTATTAAGCGCTTACAAAATGTGACATGACCTTCAATAACATTTTTCCCCTTTTGATTCTTTGCACAGACATCAAATGTCATCTCTTCTTCCTTATTATCATCCACGACTGCATGTAACGTGATGCGATCATTCAAAAACACCATTCCTTTGAAACGGATGGAATAGTCCTGGATGAATCCCTCTTCATAGTAGGGGGTGAATAGTTTTGCAAGATTGCCCATCGTCCACATCCCATGGGCAATTACCCCTGGAAGCCCTGCTTTTTTTGCTTCTTCGTCGATCGTATGAATCGGATTATAATCCCCAGAGGCTCCTGCATATTTAATCAGATCAAGCCTTGAGACAGGAGGAAGGGTGACAGACTCCAGCGACTCTCCTGCTTGTAATTCTCCTAGCAATGTCATACATGCATCTCCTTTCTTACAGCTTCGGTAATGATCACCACCTGCTCTTCAGAGAAAATCATCTTCCCCCCCAAATCTTCTCCGTAACGTTTCACTTTGAGAAACCCCATGTCTCCGCTTTTCCCGCTTCTTTCATAATAATCTTCCACCTCTGCATAACAGAGGACGTCTTCCCCGACGAGCAACGGCCGCTCATAATGATAGGTCTGCTCCCCATGGATCAACCCTTTTTTCGGTAAATCCAGACCTTCAATTTTTCCATAATCAAATATTCGTGGGAAAGTAGGGGGCGCAATATTCCTGGAGAACTTCACATCATCAACGAAAACAGGGTGAGAATCACCAATGGCTTCGGCAAACTTTTTGACCGCTCCTCTCTCAACCTTGTTTTTCACTTTATCGGATCTTTTCCCAATGGCCTGTTTAAACATCAGAAGGCCCTCCTTTTAATTTTTTGGACCGCCAGCGACATACAACACCTGACCATTTACAAATGAAGAATGTTGATCCGCGAAAAATGCCACGGCATTAGCGATATCTTCAGGTTTCCCACTTCGTCCAGCCGGGATTTTATTAATACTTGCTTTAACAAGTTCTTCGAAAGAAATGCCGATCCGTGAGGCGGTCTCTTTCGTCATTTCCGTTTCAATAAAGCCAGGAGCAACCGCGTTTGCCGTAATCCCAAACTTTCCAAGCTCGATCGCCAATGTTTTAGTGAACCCTTGCAAGCCTGCTTTTGCTGTCGCGTAGTTCGCCTGACCACGATTTCCTAGTGCAGAGGTGGAGGAGATGTTGATGATCCGGCCATATTTATTTTCGACCATATACTGCTGTGCCGCACGAGCCGCATTGAAGGATCCCTTGAGGTGAACATCCATTACGGTACTCCAGTCCGCATCTGTCATTTTAAATAGCATATTGTCCCGGATGACTCCGGCATTGTTGACTAAAATGTCGAGAGAGCCGAACCGTTCGTAAGCCTCCTTCACGGCGGCTTCCACTTGGTCGAATTCGCCCACATTCGCTACTTTACAAAAAACATCAAAACCTTCGTCTCTGAACTCGGCTTCCACTTCCTGTAAAGCCTCTTCATTGATATCGATGATGGCGACCTTAGCCCCCTCTTCCGCGAAACGTCTGGTAATTCCTTTGCCGATCCCACGGCTGCCACCCGTAACGAAGGCCACTTGATTTTCAAATCTACCTGCCATGTTCTTCTTCCTCCTTTAAATGACTACCCGATTTTCACATGTCCTTTTAATAGATTACGAGAGATAATCAGACGCTGGATTTCATCCGTCCCATCGTAAATTCTCCAAAGTCTGGCTTCCCGGTACCATCGTTCGATCGGCAACTCTCTGGTATACCCCATTCCTCCATGAATTTGAAGGACACGGTCGATGACGTTATTCCCCATATTCGCTCCATACAACTTCGCCATGGAAGCGTAATGACGGTTATCCTCACCCTGATCCAGCGTAAAAGCTGCATTCAATACCAACCACTTGGCCGCTTCAATTTCAACAGCTGAATCTGCGATTTGCCATTGGATCGCCTGTCGTGTCGCTATGGGCTTCCCAAATGTTTCCCGTTCATTGGCATAATCGATAGCCATATTGAGGAGACGTTCAGCAGCTCCCACCGCACGGGCCCCAACAATCCAACGGGCAAACCCGATCCATTCGAGTCCAAGATCATAACCATGGTTAATTTCCCCTAAGATATTTTCTTCTGGAACACGGACATTTTCGAAAATAAGGGACGCAGGCCCCCATTCTCCCATCGTATGGATATATTCGGACTCCCAGCCCATCGCTCGGTCCACGATAAAGCAGGTCACCCCTTTTCTGCCATGGGAGGACTTATGAAGTTCTTTGTCCGTAATCGCAATTGCCATGACAAAATCAGCTTCGTTTCCACCTGTTATGAATGTTTTCTCACCGTTCAACACCCACTCATCGCCGTCTTTCACCGCGGTCATACGAAGGTTTTGCGTATCTGAGCCCGCTCCAGGCTCTGTCATCGCAAAGCAAGATTTTTTCTCCCCATTGATGGTTGGAATCAAGTATTTTTCTTTTTGTTCCTCATTGCCATAGTACAAAATGTTATCCGCAGAACCTCCGAATTGGAACGGAACGAATGTGCGAGCCACTTCCATCTGCACAATGGCCAGCATCATTTGCCCCAAATCAGCCCCACCATATTCTTCAGGAGTATTAATCCCCCAAAAACCGGCTTCTTTGGCTTTTTGCTGCAATTCTTCCATCTTACCTTCAGGGAGACTTGGTTTTCCTTCTCTTTCGTTCCTTAATACATCATTTTCAAGCGGAATTAATTCTTTCTCCACAAATTTCCGTATCGTCTTTCTTACCATTTCTTGTTCATCGGTCAAACGCAAATGCATACCATCATCCCCATTCTTATTTTTCGTGCAGGGTCTCCCCGATTCCACATACCAACCGGTAGGTATGTTTAATTTTATATTATTGTAAATTTTCTAAAAATACAACAGCTATTAGGAAATTATCCATATTTAATGAATCGATGTGGGAACATCATTCAACGCTTCCTGAACAAATAAAACGAGAGTCTTGCGCTTGAAAGTCTCTTTCTTAAAGAGTGTTGCAAGCAACTTCATGTCTCAAAAGAGACTTTCCTTCCAGGTGATTCATTAAAAAAACAAAAATAACCCGAATAATGGCCTTAAATGGCTATTATTCGGGTATATCGTTCTCATCACTCTATAGGTCTTCCTTATTCCTATGTTACTAAATTATGTCTTGTTTTGCTGTGGAATGAACCCGTTTTTGTCAGGCACTCTTTTCTTCCAGTACCCTGACAGTTTTGCTCCCTCTTTTTGGAATCATATTAAAAACGATATTCAAGACGATTGCCGTCACACTGCCAGCGACGATCCCGTTACTCGTCAAAATCTGGATACTTGATGGAAGTTTAGCAAATAATTCAGGGACAACTGTAACACCAAGGCCCATACCGACCGAACAAGCGACAATCATCGAATTTTCCGTAGAATCACCTATCACTTCACTCAACATTTTAATTCCTTGAGCAATCACCATTCCGAACATCGCCACCATGGCCCCGCCTAGTACAGCAGATGGAATAATTGTCGTCAAAGCGGCAATTTTAGGGATAAATCCCAGCGTAACGAGCATGACACCTGTCACAAAGATGACTTTACGAGATTTGACTCCAGTCATGTGCATTAAACCAACGTTTTGAGAAAAAGCCGTATAAGGAAAGGCATTGAAGATACCACCAAGGAAAATGGCAAGCCCTTCTGCCCGATACCCTTTAGCCAGGTCCTCTTCTTGAACGTTTTTATTTTTCAGGTCTCCTACGGCAAAATACACACCTGTCGATTCAACCAAAGATACCATGGCAACTAAAATCATCGTCAGAATAGCCGACCAGTGAAAGGTTGGCATCCCAAAATAAAAAGGCTCCACCATGTGGAATACGGATGCTTCTGTTACGGAAGTGTAGCTCACTTTCCCCATAAATGCTGCCGCTACAGTTCCAACAATTAAACCGATTAAGATGGATACCGAACGAATAAAGCCATCTGTAAATCGATACATACAAATAATGAAGGCTAACGTTCCAAAAGCTAAGGAAATATTGGTTAGAGAGCCGAAATCACTCGCACCTTCTCCTCCGCCCATGTTATTGATAGCTACAGGAATTAGGGTAATCCCAATCACGGTCACAACGGTACCTGTAACAACAGGCGGGAAAAAACGAACCAATTTACCAAAAAAACGACCGATCACAATAACGAAAACACCAGAAACGAGGATCGAACCGTAAATAGCCGAGACCCCATACTGCCCCCCGATAGCGATCATCGGCCCAACTGCCGTAAACGTACAACCTAAAACGACAGGAAGTCCGATTCCAAAAAAACGGGTGTTGATCACCTGTAAGATTGTCGCCACTCCACACATCAAAATGTCGATGGCTACCAGATACGTCAATTGTTCAGGTGAGAGACCCAAGGCTTCCCCGACGATCAACGGAACTAGAATCGCTCCTGCATACATGGCAAGTAGATGTTGAATACCTAATGCTGCTGTTTTCATACCGTTGCCCCCTCGTTTTTGAAGTCAATTTTTCCACCTTCTAATGAAGCGATCGTTGCCAGCGACTCTATCCGGATATCTTGTTCCCTTAATTGTTTTCCACCTTCCTGAAAACCTTTTTCAATAATGATGCCTACACCAGCAAGCGAAGCATCCGCCTGCTTCACAATGTCCATCAGTCCCCGGACAGCCTGGCCATTTGCAAGGAAGTCATCAAGAATAAGGACCGTATCATCCTTGGAAATATAATCTTTCGAAACCGATATTTCATTGGTTGTATTCTTCGTAAACGAGTGAACCTCTGCGGTATAAAGATGATCGACAAGGGTGAGAGACTTCCGCTTCCTTGCAAAAACAGCGGGAACCCCTAGCGTTAACCCTGTCATCGTTGCCGGTGCAATACCGGAAGACTCGAGTGTTAAAACCTTCGTAATTTTTTTATCAGAAAAACGAGCAGCAAACTCCTCACCGATTTTCTGCATCAACACCGGGTCAACCTGATGATTCAGAAACGAATCAACCTTAACCACCGTGTCAGACAATACTTTTCCCTCGCTCAATATCTTTTGTTCTAGTAATTCCATCCCCATCACCTTTCTCTGTATACAAATAAAAAGCCCGAAATGCTTTTACTTTCCACACCAACTATGAGGAAAGCAAAGCATTTCGGGCTTTGAAAAATCAAAACAAAAGAGAGACTTCCCTAAAATAGGGGCATCCCACCATACTATTGCTTTTTCCATAGTCGGTTCATTTACGGTAAACCGGTAGAAACTTGCAGGCCATATCCCTGCGATTATATGAAAATACGATATATAAATGTTAAGACAAGTATAGCACGAGATTGAAAGATAACAATACCTGCAGGCAAGAATTTTGTCGAAATAAATTTTTCCAGTTTCCCCATTACCTTTATTGTTTCGATATCCTCTATTCTTTGAGCGAAATACGAAACCATCACCGTGCCGTGAACATGCCCCTTCAATCAAATCGCCTGTGTGGTACCTTTCCTATAAAACTATACCTTCTGGAGACAAATCAGATTCTAACTACAAGTAGATCGGGGGCCTTATCAAAAGGAATCCAATGATCTGCTTCTTATCCATTCCTATTTTTCATATAGTGGTATCGTTGATTACCCTTACACATAAATAATAAATAGAAGACTATAAGGGGATGGATGAATGAGAATAAGTTACAGAAAGTGGTCAGAATACCCTTATCCAGGAGAACAAACCCCACCTGAACCCTATCCCGCACCAGCTTACTTTCCAATGTTTTTTATTTTCAGGCAAGGAAACAATGAATTTTCGGATCCTTTTAGACAGCGGATTCATTGGCAAATTAAAAATCCTGATCACATTGACTGGGGAACAGAGCTATCGTTTGTGGAACAGACCTTATCTTCCTTGACACCTCAAAACATACAACTGGCGCAATACTGGGGGAATGCTGAAGCCACTCAGAATATGCTTCCTATGATTTTCAATTTGGCCAAAAAATACAGGATTGGGTCGCCGGAGATTGCCAGAATACTCGGATACTTCCACTCTGCTGTCAACGATGCCTTTGTAATTTCGTGGCATTTTAAATACCTTTGGGATGTGGCACGTCCAAACCAATACGACCAAAACCTAACTCCTATTTTAATTACCCCGCGCTTTCCATCCTATCCTTCTGCTCATGCCACTGTAGCAGGATGTGCGGAATCCATATTAAAGTATTTCTTTCCACCAGAAGCAGAAAGCATAAAAAAGACTATGGAAGAATGCGCTTTATCACGCTTGTACGCGGGGGTACATTTTAAAGTGGATAATGATGAAGGATTAAGATTAGGTAGACAAATCGGTGATATCGTTGTAAACGTACTGAGAGCACAAAATCTCAATCCTTATTAAAGACACGTTTGATGGTAAGACCTATAAAGCAATCTCCCCTGAGCGCTGTTTCTTTTCGAAGGTCTCATGTTAAACGAATTCCCTATCCTCGTTGCCCATGCCTTTGGTAACGAGAATTCACGGCTTGTATTTATAAACTTAAAAATAAAACAGGTCCCCCCTTGAAACACACGGGGGACCTGCCTTATTTATTATCTAACCTTTAGTTAAGATCATGATTAGAGATAAACGACATCACTCTATAAGTCTTTCTCTTTCCTATCTTACAAATTATTGACGGGCTTTCTCCCAAGCAGATGACGCTTGCTCTTCCACTTCTTCCCACGTAATATCACCGGCTATATATTCCTGCATAGCAGAAGCCATAACCTCTTCTGTCCAAGAAGTTGGTGCTCCAAGGAAAATCCAACCGATGGTATTTCCCTCGCTGGCATAATTGTAAATTTCTTGAGAAATAGGATCAGCAATTTCCATATCTTCATATCCTTCATACGCAGGAATAAACTTAAATTCATCTGTAACAAATTCTTTACCCGCCTCAGACGTATACATCCAATCTAAGAAATCCTTACTTGCTTGAACTACCTCATCTTCCGACTCTTTATTAACGACCCAGTAGTTCGGCACTCCAACAGGAACACTTCCCTCATACCCTTCTACAGGGATCGGTAATAGTCCTACGTTATTTTCGGCGAATTCAGGGTCCATTTGCTCTATTGTGTTATATACCCAGTTCCCTTGTTGAATCATCGCTACATTTCCCAGCGAAAAATGCTCTTCCACTTGCTGCGAATAGTCTAAGTTCAGAGTAGGTTGGATTGAATACTCATTTTGCAAATCTAAAAATCGTTTCATTTGCTCCCCCATGGTAAATTCCACAGAATCTGCTTCATAGGCTTCCATTACATCATGATTGAATTCATCCGCTAAAAAGGTGTTCGCCAAATGGCTTCCGATCACCCATTTTTCTTTAGCTGCGAGGGCAAATGGAGCTTCGATTCCTAACTCTTCCTTTTGACTTTCTAACGTTTCGACAGCTCCTTCCAAGTCTTCGAAGGTTTGAATATCATTAGGATTAATACCTGCCTCTTCAAACACTTGCTTATTATAAAGAAGGCCATATCCTTCTTGATTAAATGGCAATCCAAGAACTTTCTCATCTCTTTTGACAGCAGAAAGTGTACCTTCGAGTGCTGCGTCAACAGCCTTCGTATCTGAAACATCCGCTAAATACTCTTCATACTCCTCAATGGCTGTCGGCCCGTCAGCATTGAAAATATCTGGTTCTTCACCAGCAGAGAAGGTAGATTTCAATGCGGCTTCATAATCGTTTCCACCGCCTACAGTTTGAACATTTATATTGACATCCGGATTTTCTTCTTCATAGATACGAACCAACTCTTCAAATTGATCTTTAAACTCAACTTTTTGTTGAAACACATCAACCGTCACCTGATCCTCTGAAGAACTCTCTTCACTGGAACTGGATGAAAATGAACACCCCGTTAAAGCTATAACTGATGTTAACAAAACGGTACCCACACACGAACGAAACGTTATCGTCTTCATATAACTCTCTCCCTGATTATGTATTTGATAAAAAGAATGGCTTAGCTAAACACGTCTTTTTCACTCTTTTATATTTTCACTTGCGAATTTATGGAAACGATTACATTTTTTTATAAAAGAGCTTCCAAGCACAAAGAAAACGTTTGCATTAATATAAAATCTATTACATTTTCGGAAAATTGTCAATATTAATGTCGAACTTTTAGACTGAATCTATATATCTAGCATTAAATGAAATCACTAGAGAAGAGGAAGAAATCAGAATTATTTTGTTAAATGGAAGTAAAAAAACAGGTACCCCATTTGAAACTCGCTGAGGTACCTGCCTTGTATTATTATCTCCGTCCTTTAATTAAAGATCATGATTAAAATTCTTCATAAGTCGCTGGATCTTGATCGTTTATTCTACCATTTGGACGAGTTAACTCTGCTATCCTGCCCATTTCTGTATCACTTAGAGAAAAATCAAATATCGAGATATTTTCTAGCTGACGTTCAGGAGACGAAGATTTTGGAATGGAGATCGCCCCTAATTGGTAATGCCATCGTAAAATAACCTGGGAAATCGTCTTATTATGATCATCAGCAATGGATCGAATGGTTTCGTTTTGTAAAACTTCACTTGCTCTGGCTAAAGGACTCCACGATTCGGTTTGGATATTTTTTTCTTCGTGCCATATTCTTTGTTGTTCTTGATTGAAAAATGGGTGTAACTCTATTTGGTTGATGCTTGGCTTTATGCCGGTTTCCTTCTCTAAGTGTTCCATATGTTCAGGTAAGAAATTACAGACACCAATCGAACGTATAAGCCCCCATTTTTTCGCATCGATTAATGCTTGCCACGCTTCTACATAGATATCCTGTTTAGGGTTAGGCCAATGAATAAGATATAAGTCATAGTAATCGAGATTTCCCCGGTATAAGGATTCTTGGATTGTACGGATTGCTTGATCATACGAATGGTAACGACCTGGCAGCTTGGATGTGATTCTTAATTCTTCTCTTGGAACCGCCGTCCGTTGAATAGCTTTGCCAACCGTTCCTTCGTTTTCATAATTATAAGCTGTATCGATGAGGCGATAACCGGTATCAATAGCATTATTTATGGCATTGACCCCTTCATTCCCCTTTAGCTTATATGTACCCAAACCGATCACTGGCAATGTCAAACCATCATGAAGTTTGACTTCTGGGATTGCTAAACTCATAACTATCCACTCCTTCCTCTATTAGTTTAAGATTACCATTTCTATGATGGCCTTCCAAATCATTGAACTGCTGTTCTTCACCCTGGATTTTGAGAAGCACTTATGTACTAAAAAAGAGCAGACACTAATAAAAAGTGTCTGCCTCTATCTCCATATAATAACCGTTTCTCTCTCGTTTTAGTGGTGAAGTTCCACAGGATAAAGGTACGAAAATGCGCCTCGAAGTTCGACATGTTTTCGTTTCCGGCTTCTTTGCTAAGCTCGTACCAATTTCTGCATGGTGCCTTCTTTTTCATACCCAATATGCCAGGATAAGGCTTCTTCTAAGACGTGGGGTGTATGGCCACCACGTTCTAAAGCTGCTTGATAATAATCGTAAAGCTGTTCTCGATAACTCGGGTGTGCACAACGACTGATGATTAACTCCACCCGCTCACGAGGGGCCAATCCTCGCAAGTCCGCATACCCTTGTTCTGTGACGATGATATCCACATCGTGCTCTGTATGATCGACATGAGAAACGAATGGAACAATACTCGATACCTTTCCGTCCTTGGCTATTGATTTGGTAACGAAAATTCCTACTCTCGCATTTCTTGCAAAATCTCCTGATCCCCCAATGCCGTTCATCATTTTTGTCCCACGTACATGGGTAGAATTCACATTTCCGTAGATATCCATCTCGATCGCTGTATTGATAGAAATAAGACCGAGACGGCGAATGATTTCAGGATGATTGGATATTTCCTGTGGACGTAAAACAAGATGATCCCGGTAGTTTTCAAAGTTCGAAAAGACCTGTTTCATTTTCTCCTCCGATAGCGTGATCGAGCACCCGGATGCGAAGTTTACTTTTCCTGCATCAATTAAATCGAACACGGCATCCTGAAGAACTTCAGAATAGACGCTTAGATTTTCAAAATCTGACTCCAAGAGTCCGTGGAATACGGCATTGGCTACCGAACCGATTCCGGATTGCAAAGGGACCAGGTTTTGAGGAAGACGTCCGATCTCCACCTCCTCTTTCAGGAAATCAATCAAGTGTCCGGCGATCAGCCGGGTATCCTGATCGGGAGGGACGATCGTTGAAGGGGAATCCAATTGGCTGGTGAAGATAATGCCGATGATTTTATCTGGGTCTACCTGAATGCCAGAAGTTCCGATTTTGTCTTCTGGACTTACGAGCGGGATTGGATCACGGCTCCCTTGTTGATCTAAAGTATAAAGGTCATGGACCCCCTCAAGAGATCTTGGTTGGGATTCATTGATTTCGACAATGATTCCATCTGCATGTTGCGCAAACGCTAGCGAATTTCCTACAGAGGTTGTCGGAATAATCGTTCCGTCCTCTTTAATAGAAACCGCTTCCAAAATCGCATAATCAACTTTAGGTAAGACTTTTTGCCGCAGCATTTCTGCTGTATGGGAAAGATGCTGATCGACAAAGTGAAAGGCACCGTCATTGATCTCCCGTCGCATCGTTGCATCCGCCTGAAAGGGTAAGCGCTTACTTATGATACCGGCTTCGGCAAACATTTTATCAACATCTGAACCTAACGATGCTCCTGTAAACACATTCACCTTAAAGGATTCAGTCTCCGCTCTTTTCACCAGTGCATCGGGGAACGCCTTCACATCCCCTGCCCGAGTAAATCCACTCAACCCTAATGTCATCCCATTTTCAATCCATGAGGCTGCTACATCCGCCGGAACTACACGTTCTCTCAAACCTTCATTCAAAATACGGCTATAATCGTTGACCATAGAACTCCACCTCTTTTTTCTGACTTTTATAAATAGTCTATCTTATCGGATGGTTTTAATTGGAGATTTCCGACGAAATGGTCATTATTCGTTATAGACGAGCAGAATGAACGATAGAAAAGAAGAATCAGAACCCTAGTAATTTTCTAAAATAACTCGAGTGCGATTGACTGACTGGAATCATCGAATCGTCATTCATTTTTAATAGAAAAGTAGAGTGTGTATCTGGATAGATGGCTTGGATATGATTGATATTCACGATAAACGATCGATGGCAGCGGATGAAAGAGCTCGCAGGAAGCAGGAAATCAAATTCATTCAACGAATACTTATGCGTTCCCGTATGGCTCTCTCCTACGACAAACGTCTTTCTTGCTTTCGCTTCTATGTATAAGACATGTTCGTATTTAATCGGGATCCACTCATCATTTCCTTTAACCGTAATCACTGACAGAGCATTCGTTAACGTTGGAAATATAGCAGTCACACATCCCGCTATCTCTCCTCCTGCCTGATAAGGAACGGCCATCCCGTAGTAAGGAACACCAAAGATGTCCCGATCCATGTACTCCGAAACTTTCTGCTTTGATTTCAATGCTTTATGGGTAATCGTCCCTTCCACTACAGGATCGCCTGGTTGGATCTTCAAATCGATACGTTTGCTGGGCCGGTAATAGACATAGTTGTTCGCATCCGATAATGCAAGAGAAGTTTCATCAGAAAACAGCTCTCCGATGACATCAATCAACACATGTGCATTTAAACTGATTTTGATCATCCTTTCTCTATGGATTCCTTCCCATTATAGCACCCATTAGGATATACATTGAGCCGACGCACGAGAGGATGATCAGGATGGTCTCCAAAATACTTTAGCCGGCGGTACTAGAATCACCACTTCCTTCATGCCCTCCATGGAACACTTCACTTTCAAAATTTTGATAAATCTATTAAGAGCTCATTCATCCTCCTTCAACATTCAAGATATGTCCATTCACATAATCAGCTGCATCAGAAGCTAAGAAAATGGCTGCTCCTTGCAAATCATCCGGCGTCCCCCAGCGTTCCAAACACCTTTTCATGTGCTTGATAAAAAAAGAAAGCCCCAATTTTCCAGAGGGGGCTCAGGATGATACCCACCTGAATCAAAAAAGGGCGAGGCAAATAGCCAGGATAGTCGCCGAATCGATTAGGCGGCAGCATGGAACGCTATCTAGATATGTCCAACTTTCAAATTAGAACAAAATTTGAGCTAAATAGATCGTCAACGTAACCGTTCCCATACTAAAAACTGTCGAAGCTAACACAATTTGAGCGGCAAGCTCCGGTTCGCTGCGATATTCTTGAGCGATGATTGCACTATTCACAGAACTTGGCATCCCTGAGGAAATCAACAGCGCCTGAGCTAGCACCCCCTCAAATCCTAGGGCCCAAATAAGCAATAACGCCAACATCGGTCCAAGCAACAATCGGATAAATAGACTAATATAAACAACGATCAGTTTGAATTGAATGGTAAGCTGGGCCACTTGGGCCCCTAGAGTAATCAGAGCAATGCCGACCATGGCGTTTGCTACATACTCCCCAGGTTTCAAGATGAACTCAGGGACATCGACATTTCCTACGTTCAAAAGCACCCCGATCGTCATCGCATAGATAGCCGGCATCTTCAATAAGCCAATCAGGGCCCTCCCTTTCCCTTCATCCACCGCTCGTAAGGAAAACACACCATATGTATAAGAAAATACATTCTGCAAGGTCATCACGATGACTTGGATAGTGGCCGCGAAGGGATCCTGTTTAAATGCCAAGTCGTTGACTGGAATTCCATAGTTTCCGGAGTTATAAAGCAGTACACTATTTGTAAATACTCCCCGGATGGCTTTGTTATACTTTCCAATCCATGCAACCATCTGTACGACAATATAGAGCACGAATATAAATAACGAGAAGAAAAGAAGAACCTTCCCCAGTAAGTCGAGAGAAAAAGAAGATTTATAGAGATTCACCAGCACAAACCCCGGGCTCAAAAAATAAATGTTGAGCTTGGCTAAAGTAAAGAGGTCCAGTTTGAACGCTTTGTGCATGGCTGCTCCAATCCCTATTAAAATGAACACTGGAACGATAATATTGAGAAAAATAAATAGAATTTCCATAGGATGCCTCCTCCCCTCTGTAACCATGTACTTCCTCACCCCGGGTCGATTCAATGTAAACAAACATGGCCCTCATGAGGAGGACCATGTTTTACTCATTTCACGCCGCTTCACTTGCTACTTTAATTTCTTCGATGTTTTCAAAGCATTTCAATCCCAGCCACATATTCAAGTGAGCAAAAATTTTAAACCCTGGAAAGGAAATGAAGAAATGATAGGTAGACAAACCTGTGATCATCATAAGCACCAGATGACTAGTTTCAAGAAACCAATCACTAAGGCTTGCTTGATCGTTTTCAGGACTGTCAAATCATAGTGGACATACACCAGCAAAATGTACAGAAGAACAATGATGAACGTTAACAGCAAATGGGCGCAACCGTGGAGAGTATATCAAATAGTATACCATCGAACGGACGAAAAAAGTGTAGGTCATAAAAACATACAACACCTAAGAAGGTCAGGGCAAGAGCAAGACCGTTCGCTCTGAAAAATTCTTTCCGGAAATTCCTAAAGAAGTTTTTTACCAGCCGGGGTTCTGTTTCACCTATGGCCGCTTTTCTGTGACTGTATATAAGGACACAGTGATCGGACCCACTCCGAAAAGGATCCCCCCTATTAACGTGCCCCCATCCACATTAAATTCAATAGGGCGAAATGGGTCCCCCAATTGCATAAAGCCAGGACACCAGCTAACAAACGTCCTTCCTGCACCATCCTTTTTAATGGTGATTTTACGAGCCGTTGTATCTTTCAAACAAAAAACAAACAACGGAAGCAATAAACTCCCGTTGTTTGTTAGAACTCTACATGGATTCTCCTATAGTGGAGAGGTGGAGAACTCCTAAGATTTCTCCACTTCTTGTTTCAATTCAAAAACCTTCCGGCGTTCGTCCTCCAACTGTTCTTGCAGTCTCTTATTTTCCTTTACGAGATAATCCCTCTGATCCAGCACTCTTAACATATCTTCTCTCATTACGTCCCTACTTTCTGTTTATAGATCCATGACTTTCATACATTTTATGGAATATGGTCTTCTTTTGATCATCCATGCGATTGACCCAACCCTTCCATTTTGCGTGTAGAAAAATGGCGTTTTTTATATTTTTTCGCAGTCAAAGTCTTTATACCCCACCTATGCCTTAGTTTAAACAAAATTTTAAAATTGTGTTCCTTATTACAGAAATAAGCGTCAACAAGGACTAACTATAGCAATGGCCTACACAAAAAGGAAGAGAAATCGTCTAAATCCCTCATACAAAGAGGCCAAGGATGCGAATACAGCTGCTCCGCTCCTTGACCTCTTTATTTTGTTTCCCTATAGTCCCCCTAACCATCCCCAGGGACAGCTTTTCCTGGCTAAAGCAGGTTCCTTCATCATCCGTTTATTTGATGATGTCATAGAATCGGAGCAATTTTAACCCATACTCCAGCAAACATCATCCCCGCTCTTTCAAATAGGATGAAAGTTGCCAGTAATAGAGTCGATCGTTAAAAGGTGATTCGAACGTTTGTCCCCATCATCAACTACATAAAAGGGACGATAAAAAAAGGTCTTTTTCTTTAATGCCAGGACAGGGACAGACATAGATTTCAGTTTTATAGAGGCGGAACGATACATAAACTGTTTTGCTTCCTCTCCTGCATTTCCATAGGTCAACTCTTCCATAATTGTTTGGTCTGCTTCAATAGGGGTCTGATTAAATCCAGGTTCACAGTCAATAAGAGCGCCTCGTCCATTTACCCCATCAATCACACAACCAGAGGTTATCTTCTTTTTCATAAGCCCTTTGGTAAGAACGTTAAATTCAAAGTGGAAGTAAGGATAATAGATTTTATGGATGACTTTAAAGTCTATATTTTCTTCTATTTCCTTCAGGTGTAGTAAGACTTCCTTTTCATCATAGCTCTCCTTTTGCACTTTGGCCAGACGCATATCCCTAAACATCCCCTTCATTTATATACATTTTCTTTCTGACGAAGTCAGAAATAACTTTAGATTCAGACGCCATATCCTGGGATATTTTCTTTTCCAAGGGATTGGAGAGTTTCTTTCTCGTTTTAGCATTCTGTACAGCTTCTTGTATTTGTGGAGAAGGAGTTCTTCCAAAGTAATTTCCGATCCACATTCCGATGAACGAGATGATTAGACCTGCAAGAAACGGGTGTAAACCAGTAGGATTTTCCAACTCCAATGTGGTCCACAAAATATTGGTTGTCGCACCGCCGATCATGGCAAAAATCGCTCCCATGTTATTGGCTTTTGTTGAATAAACAGAGGCCACATACGGAACAAGGAAGCTATTCCCTAATACACCGAACGAAAAAATGACCAGTGTAAAAACAGAAGGAGGTTGATAGATGGCGACGATACATCCAATGACTCCGCCAGCAAAGACACAAATACGGGAAATCCATACCATCCGCCTTTCAGTAGCTCTTTTATCAATAAAACGCTGATAAATATCCCTCGATAAGATGGTCCCCGCTTGCATTAATAAAGAATCCGAGGTGGACATAATAGCAGCCATAATGGCAGATAAAAGAATCGCTGCGAATATTCCCGGGAAAAATTGATAGGCGAGCTCTGGAATAATCATTTCCGGATCTGCAAGGTTTGGTAACAATACAATGCCTGCGAGACCAAGGAGGTAGGGAATAAAAATAAATAACTGATTCCATGTAGCGGCCCACATAATGGCACCTTTGACTGTTTTTGTACTTTTCATAGACATGTGTCTTACCACAATATGCGGAAGCCCCATATAACCAACGGAATAGATCAAGATCGCACCAATCACCACTCCCCATTGACCATAATAAGCAAGGTCTTTGCCCCAAATGCTTAAGTAAGTCGGGTCAATCGAAGCTAATTGGGCGTTCACTTCACCTAGACTAATATGTGAAAAAGCCATAATGGCAATCCCTGTAACTCCCAACACCATAATAATCCCTTGAATAAAATCCGTGTAAACGACCGCTAAATAGCCTCCTGCAACCGTGTATGTAATAATCACTCCTACTCCGACCAAGAGAGCTGCTTCATAGGGCCACCCTGTTAATGCTGTCAAAGCTTTTCCCGAAGCTATAAATTGAGCAAAGACATAAGCAAGGATAAAAATGATAGAAATCACAGATCCAATCACTCTTACCGCTGGACTTTCATATCGCTTCTCTAAATATTCTATGGGCGAGAGCGCACTTAAAGCTTCGGACATACGCCTCATCCTCTTTCCTAATACAGATAGATTGATAATCGCTCCACCTGCATCCCCAAGCGCATACCAAAGAGCATACCACCCTTGTTGGAAGGCAAGGGCGGGGCCTCCCATAAACATATATCCGCTCATCGAGCTGCTTTGCATCGTCATGGCTGTAACTGCCGGGCCGATACTTCTGTTGCCAAGTAAATAGTGTTCGGAGGACTTTGAAGCATTACGTGAAAACCATAGTCCGATTCCTAATAAAACCAGCAAATATACAAGGAAGATAACGCCATCTAATTTCATCCTTTTCCTCCTTACCTCCGTTTTTATTAAATTTCATCCATATCCTCTTCATTTTCGTCTTCTCTTTTGAACTTCAGATACATGACCGTTGCCAGACCCAGCCACAAGAATGGCCAAGGTATAAATGTCCAAAAAGTGACTGAAGGAAGCTCAAACATGGGATCACCTCCGATATTCCAACGTTTAGTTGATCTATTAACCTATCATTAAGTTTATATACAGAATTTTCAAACATCAATAGACTGAATGTAAACCTATTTCTTTTACATTTTGACATAATGACAACTAAGTATTATAGATGTTTGAAGATGTCTATGAAAACTACACCTAAACTCTTCACCGGACATATAGCCTGAATAAATCAGGAACAGACTGGCAGTAACGAGTGAATTTTTGACCTAAATCTATTAGGAGGAGTGAACAGGTCGAGAAAACACAGCATGCGGAAACAGTTATGGTCATGACATAAAATCGTCATGACCATAAAGGTAACTGAGAAGTGGACATCAGCTTGATACCAACGGTTATTTTAAATCCAGTTTTATTTTTTCTATATGATTCCATGCGGATTTCACATTTTTCTCCATAGTTCTCCACACTTCTGTTCGCTCTTCAATCATATCTTTCACCACTTTAGAATTAGGCCCCCCCTGAATACTTCTTCTTTCAACAAACTGTTGAGGATCAACAATAGCTTTCCAATCCTCTTCCGAAATTTTAACGACCTCAAGCCACTCATTCACCTCATAAGGGGTTAACTCGTAAAGTTCTTTATTTAAACTTAAGCTTTTTTTGGCCACTAAGCTTGACAAACGATGGGCTTCTCTAAAGGGGACCCCATAATCACGAGCAAGAACATCAGCTAATTCGGTAATAGTAATCATATTCATGGCGGCCTGGCTTCTGGCTTTGTCTTTATTGAAGGACATCGTGATAATGACCGCTCTCATCAGCTTTACAACTCGTAAAGATTTTCCAACCCCTTCATAAAGATGTGGTTGAAGATCATCTTCTGTATCCACAATATCCCCATATGGGGTGTTATGAATCATCTGGACAATGGTTAACCCCTCCCCAACAGCACTACTGGCCAGGGCCCTTGAATGCTCTAAAGAAACCGGATTTCTTTTTTGAGGCATGATGCTGCTCGCTTGTACATAGGCATCTGAGACTTTTAATAATCCTACCTCTCGTGAAGCCATTCTAAGGAATTCCTGGATCCATCGACCCATATTTGTCATCAGGCTAACAATAGAAAGACCTGATTCTAACAAGTAATCCCCGGTAGCTATAGCATCATAGGAATTCTCCATTACTCCTTTAAACCCTAATAGTTCTGCTACACGATGACGATTAATGGGGAAAGCCGTCGTCGTAATGGCCGCAGCTCCCATAGGCGATCGGTTGACCACATCATAGGCATTCCACAACCTTTGAACATCACGGTAGAGATTATCTGCTATAGCTAAGATATAGTGAGCAAATGTAGTTGGTTGGGCGGGTTGTGTATGAGTGTGAGCAGGCATAACGTTGTTCACATGATCTTTCGCTTGCTCTATTAATGTTTGACCAAGCGCTCCTGTTTGGTCAATTAGTTCCAGCAAATGTTCCCGTAGAACCAGCCTGTACATCGCCTCTCCCATATCATTTCTACTTTTAGCCATGTGCATCTTCCCTGCCAAATCAGGTCCTATCAGCTCAGCAATTTTAGATTCAACTAAGAAAAATAAATCTTCGTAAACAGGATCATATTGTAGTTCCTCTTTCTTCATTTGGGATACTTTATTCACACCATTAAGGATTTTCTTTGCTTCGTCATCTTTAATCATTTTTTGTTCTTTAAGCATTGTTGTATGAGCACGGTGAATCATAATCATCGCATCGAAAAGGTATTCGCTTTGATCTTTGAAAACTGGTTTTAACAACTCATTGACATACGTTTTACCTGGAAATCCTGTTCCATCTTCCGCTTCAAAGTTCTCCTTAAATTCACTCATAGTTTCACCTCATTGTTATAGAGTGTTTTCCGATTTCACTCCAAAAAACTTGTAGGAAATAATCATCACAATGGCAATTAACCCAACTTGGATCATTCCAAATGCTGCAGCTTGACCTAAATTGAATAGGCGCAGCTGGTTCATAATCTCTATAGAGATAGGGCGATTATCCAATGTATACAACAAAACGGATGTTGGAAATTCACCAACAGCCTGAACAAATGCAAGCAAGGTACCGCTTAATACCCCCGGCATAATCATAGGTAAGACTACCCTTCTAAATGTATAGAGCCATTTTGCACCAAGGCTTTGTGCTGCTTCCTCTATGGAATCATCCAACTGCTCTAAAACAGCAGAAGTGGAACGTACAACTAATGGAATAAAACGAACAAAATAGGCAAGAGGCAAAATCCAATAAGTACCTACTAAGACTTGGCCGAATGAAAATGGCGTTCCCTTATTAAAAGCTAGAATAAGATTCATCCCTACGACCGTCGCAGGCAATGCCCATGGAATCATGACAAGAATATCTAGTAAGTTTTTTCCTATAAACTTTCTCTTCACTAGTGCATAGGAGGTTATCATTCCAAATAGGAAACACCCTAAACAGGCGACAAAAGCCATAAATAAACTGTTCCTTACAGGATCCCATATAGTTGGATCCTCAAATAGAAGGCGATAATTCTCAAAGTTAAAAGCAGTCGGGTAGGTTTCCCATGTCCATGACCCTTCAGGTACAAAAGATAGAATAGCTAGAACAGCGTGAGGCAAAAGAAGAATGATCATAGCCATGACTCCCAAAGTCACCATCAACCATTTGAGGAATGGGTTGCTTACTTCACTCCGATGGGCTCCAATCCCTTTGGTCCCCATCCTGTAATCCTTCCGATTCTGGAACCATCGCATAAATAAGAGAAAAGAGATAGAAATAATAGATAGAATCACAGATTGAGTGGCCGCCATTTCCAAGTTTCCATTTATTTTAGAAAAATAGATTTGCAAACTTAATACGCGGAATCCCCCAGCAAGCAAAAAAGGAGCACTAAAAGATGCCATTGATACCATGAATACAAGAAGAGAAGCCGCTACTAATGCAGGAGTCAGCAATGGAAACGTCACCTTCCAGAAAACGCCAAACCGTCCAGAGCCTAAACTGGCCGCTGACTCTTCTAAGGACGGATCCACATTATTCAATGCTGATGAAACGGTCATATAAAAGTAGGGATACATCGTATAGGCATGCACAATCAATATTCCTGTTATCCCGCCGATGCTAAAAGGGACCTCTTCAAGGTTAAAAATATCCTTGATCATATTTGGTATGAGTCCCACTTCACCGTAGAGCCACATGAAAGCCATGACCCCTACAAGGGATGGAAGAACGATTGGCATGATAGCAATCCCGGAAAAAAAGGAGCGTCCTGGAAAGTGGTATCTTGTAAAAATATAAGCTAATGGAACACCAATTAACGCGCTAAATAATACGGATAGTAAAGATATATACACAGAATTCCATAAAGCTTCCAAATTAGATTGTGCCTTAGGACCGAAAAAATCAATATAATTCTGGAGTGTAAGAGATCCACTTTTTTTAAAGCTTTCCAGTAGCGTTTCTAAGGAAGGATAAAGGACATAACCCACTAATATAAGTACGATAGGTATTAGTAATAACAGGGTTTTTCTTTTTTCAGCCTTAAGCATATAGGGTTACTCACTCCTTCGCTGCCTTCGGTACTATACGTATCTGAGACGGTGGAAATTGAACATATACTTCATCATTTTCCTTTAAATAAGTACTCGGCCCCTTATTAAGGTCTGTGACTTTTATAAACATGTTCCGATCATGGAGAGCAATGAAACTATGCACCGCTTCCCCTGTAAATTGAACCAAATGGACCTTTCCTACATAAACGTTTGGTCCAGACAATTCTGACCCTGAAACTTCGATCGCTTCTGGCCGTATAGACATTTTCAACGGAGCATCCTCTACTTCTGACCCTGAAGGGGTAACGACTATGCTGCTATTTAAATCCTCACTATAAAATGCTTCTTTTTCTTTCCTCCATCTCACGTCTAATAGATTGGTTTCACCTATAAATTCTGCTACAAAATCATTGACAGGATGATTGTATATCTCAGTCGGCGTACCTATTTGCTGGCAGTTACCAACATTAAATACAGCTATCCGATCACTCATTGTAAGCGCTTCTACTTGGTCGTGGGTCACATAGATTGTAGTGATTCCATATTCACGCTGCAATCGTAATATTTCATTTCTCATCTCATCCCTTAAACGTGCATCCAAATTACTTAACGGCTCATCTAAAAGCAAAATGTCAGGTTCAATCACTAATGCTCTCGCCAGAGCGACACGTTGTTGCTGTCCACCGCTCAACTGACTGACTTGACGATCTATGAATGGCTTCAATCTCACTTTTTCTAAAACATCTTCGACTCGCTTTTTAATTTCAACTTTTTTCTTTTTCCTTACTTTTAAACCGAAGGCTACATTTTCGAAAACAGTCATATGAGGAAAGAGGGCATAGTTTTGAAAAACCATGCCCGTATTTCTATTCTCTGGTGATACTGTTGTCATATCCTTCTCGTTAAATTTAACTTTACCTTCTGTAGGATAATAGAATCCGGCTATCATTCTAAGGGTGGTAGTTTTCCCACACCCGCTGGGTCCCAAAAAGGTAAAGAATTCGCCTTCTTTTATGACTAAATCTAAATTTTCCACAGCTGTGAAGTCTCCAAATCGCTTTGTTATATTTGAAAGAGTAACAGACGACATGCTCACAACCCCTCTACCGATGTTTTAGTTCCCCGTTTCTTTGGCACTGTTTTTTATGTTATTGTCCCAATACTCCATCCACTCATCTGATTTTTCCTGAAATACATCCCAATCAATATCCATCGCATTAATCTCCGTTTCTTGAATCCACTCTGGAAGGTCTTCAACATCATCTCTTGTCGGGATGCGGTAATATTTATCGGCTAATAACTTTGCGGCTTCTTGTGTATTTACAAATTCATAGAATGCTTTAGCAGCTTCAGGGTGAGGAGCCCCTTCAATCATAGCGATCCCTTCCGTAAGTACAGGGGTCCCACTTTCAGGAATAACGTAACTGAAAGGGTAATCCTTTTCTTCAGCAAGCATCACTGTATCCGGCATATTCCAAACAGAGATATTCCCTACACCTTTAGCTACTTGGTTATACATGATCTCCGGGTTTGCCGAGTATTCTTTTGTATTTTCGTCTAGTTTTTGCAGCCATTCGTAACCCGCTTCCGTGCTTTCCGTTTCTTTATAATCGCGATAAATCATAGCTGAGTAAATAGTACGCATCGTACCAGAAGCCAGAGGATAACGAATGATCAACTCATCTTCCCATTTTGGATCAATTAACTCATCCCAGTCTTTAGGTGCTTCTTCTTCAGATATTTCTTTGTTATTGTATAGGATGACCTCAGGCGTTTGTGAGGTTCCCGTCCAATACCACTCCTCATCGTGGTACATGTCATCCAACGCGTCAGCATAACTTGGTTCATAGGGTTGTAAGAGTCCTTCATTTTTCGCTTCATCGAACATCACTTGTGGAGCTCCCCACCAAATATCGGCTTGAGTATTATTTTCTTCCGAACGTACCCGATCCAATATCTCTTGGGAACCCATATCAAGAAACTCCATATCTACGTCATACTCTGATTCAAATTGCTGTTCAAATTCACTCAATATGTCCTTACCATGAGGAGAGTAAACAACTACTTTATCTTCTAAATCTCCATTTTCACTATTAGATCCAGAGTTTGACTCCTCATTCGTACTGGTAGATTCTTCGTTTCCAGCCATACAACCAGTAAGGATAAAACCGAAGACAATTGCCCAAACCATCACCCAACGAGTTTTCTTTTTCATTAGATAGGCCCCCTTCATATTTGAATCACAGACTCATTCTCTTTCAAAAATAAAGCGACTGCACCGACAACACCAGCTTCTCTTCCAAATGTGGATGGGACTACTTGACAACTCTTTGGTGTAAATTCATCAATAATCTTAGATATCGTTTGTTCATATTCTTCAAATGATCCGCTCACACCACCTCCTATAATGACTAATTCTGGATCGAACAGTGATATATAATTGGCAATACCAAACCCTAAATGTTCTATGGCTGAATCTACGATTTCGATCGCATCTTTATCGCCTTGTCTCCTTAGTTCGAACGCCTCTTTTGCGGTCACATGTTCACTCTTCAGACTAGAGAGTCGCTTCCCTATAGAAGTACCGCTTGCTATACTTTCCAGGAAGCCATAACCTTCAATGGTCGGCTGGTAATCTTTCGCCTTTCGGGCATCTGTCACAAGATATCCCATTTCCCCTGCGCTGTAACTACTCCCCCTGAAGAGTTTTCCATTTAGAATCATTCCACTGCCAATTCCTGTTCCAACAGCTATATAAATGATATTTTCCAATGATTTTCCTGCTCCTAACCATTGCTCGCCTAATACACTTGTGTTTACATCGTTCTCGACAAATACAGGAAAGGAGAAGTTTTGACTTACCCGCTCTCTTATAGGGAAATTTCTCCATTTCATACTAGGAGCATCAACCACTATTCCTTCCTTTACATTTGTCACTCCGGGTACCCCTATCCCCATTCCCATAATGTCATGGTCAGTTAAATGGAGTTCTTCAACCATTCTATTAACATCCTCATATAAACGCTCTAGTATATCCTTTTCTAAATAATCCTTTGTAGCAAACTCTCGGTATGCATAAATGTGACCATTTAAACAGGTGATTCCCGAAGATACTTTTGTTCCTCCTATATCCACACCAATGACGTAGAAAGATTTAGGGTTGAATACCAGTTGGACAGGTTTTCTTCCTCCCGAAATAGTAGATTCACCTGTTCCTGTTTCAAGAACCCACCCTTCCTGTATCAAATTTTCTACCAACAAGGATACTGAGGGTTTACTCATATGTATTCTTTTTGATATTTCAGAACGCGATATTGGTTCATGATCACGAATACATTTCAACACTAATTTCTTGTTCATGTTTTTGATATATGCTGAATTCCCCTTCTGCATAGCCCGTTCCCCTTTTTCACGGTGGTGTTAGTTAGTTAGAACAACTTACTAACTATTTAACCTTATTTATAAGGGCACCTTTCCTAATTGTAAAATTCTGTACATGGGTGTATTCCATGTATATGGCGATTATACTTCCGATACCTTTTATTTCCTTTCATTTGTGTTAATTTTAGAATTTTTAGTATATTTTGTTAAATTGATTCTTAAGACATATGTAAAACAGGTCTAAGGGGGGTTACAATATTTGGGTCAATTGAATTATAATGACAAAAAAGTTAGTTAGAAAGATTAACTAACTAATCTGCTATAAGGAGGAATTTTTTGAAGAATCTTGTTTATGTATGGCTGGCGTTTCTGTTAATGATTTCAGGATTTGCTTCAACTCCCGCGATTAGTTTTGCCGAAGATGAACCCCCCTCTTCAGATTTAGAATTATGGGAAGCGGTGGCTCCTTTAACGACAACCGCAAGTTTTATGAATACCGGAGCACATCCTGATGATGAAAGAAGCCAATTTCTCGCTTACTTATCTCGTGGAAAAGGGATCGAAACCTCTTTCCTCTTATCTACAAGAGGCCAAGGCGGTCAGAATGAAATAGGAAGTGAGCTTGGTGATAGTCTTGGTATTATTCGAACCAACGAATTACAAGCATCCTCCGATGTCTTAGGCATAGACATCTTTTTCCTAAATCAGGCATTCGAGGACGACATCAAAGATTTCGGATTCTCCAAATCACCAGAGGAAACTCTTGATAAGTGGGGAGAGTCAGCAACATATGAACGCTTGATTTACCACATCCGAAAGTTTAAACCCGATGTTCTAATGCCTTCCTTCCGCAACGTAGACACGCAGCATGGTCACCACCGTGCCATGACACTACTTACTGAAAAAGCTTTTGACGATGCCGCAGACCCCTCTGTATTCCCTGAACAACTCCAAGATGGTCTAACAACTTGGCAGTCTAAAAAGCTTTACCTTCCTGCAGAAACCGAAGAAGAAACTACCCTATCCATCGAAATTGGACAATATGATGAACACTATGATATGACTTACCCTCAACTCGGGGAGAAGGCTCGTTACTTACATGAGTCTCAAGGAATGGGACGTGATCTCGGAGAAGGTTCTGTCTCAGTCGATCTTCAACTGGTTAGATCAACAGTAGGAGATATTCCAGAAAAAGAGGATCATTTGTATGAAGGAATCCCTTATGACTTTTCAGAGTATTCAAGCATACTTAAAAAAGAAGGAAATCAGTACAAGAAGAACCTGAATCAATTCCAACATCAGTTAGAAAAAGTTAAAGAAGCTTATCCCAATCATAATGACGTACGAAATCAGGCAGAAAAAGCTTATCAACACTTACAAACACTTCAATCAAAATTAGAAAAAGACCATAAACTTCCTGAACAATTACTTCATACACTTAAACACAAACTTAAAATCAAGGAAGAACAATTAACCCATACCCTTTTTACCGCTGGCCAACTTGATATAGAAGTAGAGGTAGAGGACCCTCATCTCACTTACAAGGACACTACAGACATAAGCGTTACCATCAAAAATAACGGTCTAAAGAAAGTGCAAGGATTGACTGCCGCTCTCTCCACTCCCGAGGATTGGGAAGTAAGGGGTCATCATAAAAAGACAACCTTACAGCCTGGCCAAACAAAAACTTATGACTATCAACTAAAAGCAAACTCTAGAAACTATTATGATGCTTATGACCCTAGCCGCATTACTGCAGAAGTAAGCTTTAAAACGAAAGGACATACCATTACTGACGAATACACACCCGAGGAAAGACTGGCCTTATTACCTGAAGTCTCTTTAAAAACAAATCCAGAGAACATAGTGATCAATACAAAAGATATGGAAGATACTCTTCCGTTAGAAGTGACGGTGGAAAAATTTGCAGAAGAAGAATTAACGACGGAAATTTCTTTGGATTTGCCTGAAAATTGGCAGTCAAAACCAGCTTCACAGTCGATTCATTTTGAAGCTGATGAAAAAGAAAAGACGATGACTTTTGATCTCCTCCCTCCAGAAGATGTGGACGAAGGAGAGTTTAAAGTAACACCTGAAGCTCAGGTGAACGATATCCAGCTTACTCATAATGTTCAAACCATTGATTACAACCATATTGGAACCAATTACTATCTTTCAAATGCCGATATGGAAGGCGTCGCTTTCCCGCTTCAATACCCAGAGGACCTTAAAGTAGGTTATGTAGAGAGTAGTTTTGATGAAGTCGCCGACCAGTTAATAAATGTTGGGATGGATATTACTAAACTAAGTGAACAAGACTTATCAACCGCGGATCTTTCTCAATATGATACCATCGTTACAGGGATCCGGGCCTATCTATCCAGAGAAGATCTCCTTTTACAAAATGAACGTTTACTTGAATATGTGAATAACGGGGGTCACCTAGTCGTTCAGTATAATAAGCCTTGGGATAATTGGGATGCAGAAACGACTGCTCCTTACCCTTTAGTCATTGGACAGCCATCCATTAAATGGCGAGTCACTCGCGAAGATGCGCCTGTGGAAGTACTAAAACCAGAGTCCCCATTATTTAATTTCCCTAATGTCATTCAACAGTCTGACTGGGATGGATGGGTACAAGAAAGAGGACTTTACTTCCCGATGGATTGGAGCAGTGAATTTGAAACATTCGTAAGTGTAGCAGATCCAGGAGAAGAGCCATTCGAAGGTGGCATTCTTAAGGCCGATTACGGAAAAGGAACCTATATCTATTCCAACCTTGTTTGGTACCGACAAATCCAAAACCAGGTTCCTGGTGGATACCGAATCTTTACAAACCTAATCAGTTATCCTTATCACAATGAATAAATGGCAGCATCTGAATCACCCGCCCCTATCATTCATAGGGGGCGGGCTATTTTTATTCCAATCTTTGATGAACATAGCTAATGAGAAGTGAGGTTCACAAACTCTTCCCTACATCCACACTATAGGAGAGAGTTGACGAAACAATGGAATATGATAGAATGAAACCTATCTTAAATTTGAATATTGTAAATTTTCTTATCAAGAGAGGTAGAGGGACTGACCCTATGAAACCTCGGCAACCGGCAGATTCATGTACGGTGCCAATTTCAGAGGAAGGCGAAAGCTATTCCGGAGATGAGAATCGATCGGCAACCTTCTAAAATTGTTGTATTCGACCCTTCTCTCTTCGTGAGTGAAGGGTTTTTTATATGGATGGGGAGAGGTCACAAATTCAATAGGAAGGTTTAGGAAATACATTCAGGAGAGGAGGATTCTTTACATGGGAATAGCTATGATGACTTGGGTGGGAACAATGATTTTTTCCTTCCTATTAGGTACTTTTCTCTGTTACAAAGTGGAAAAATCAGGTGTTAAACGGTGGGGAGCCACCGGAAAGCTTTTTAAGTACAAATAAGGGGCAGGAAGGAAGTTGTTTTAAATGATTTGGTATGTAGCTGTATTTATTTTTTATATTATTTTTCTCATATGGGCCAATATTAAAAGCCTTCAAACGGCAGAATCCATTGATGATTATACAACGGGTGGACATAGAATGGGATTACTCATGGGGATAGGGACAACGGCAGCCACATGGGTTAGTGTGGCATCCGTCATTGGAGTCCCTGGCTACCTGTACAGTTCAGGAGTAGCCGCTGTGATTGGCTGGGTAGCCGGATGGTGTTTTGGAGGAGCTTTAATCCCCATTGTGGCTTACAAAATTAGACGTCCAGAAAAACCAGCCAGGACTTTTCCGGAATTTATCCGTCTTCGGTTCGAACCTTTCCAGAAAAAGAGCACCTTGCAAGCGATTGTTGGTATCTTAATGTTTATTGGTTATTTGCTGTTAGTCAATATCCAGGTGACCGGCTTTGGGATTGTATTTTCCAGCATCACGGGTATGGATTATAAACTGGCCATCTTTGGCTTCTTATTATTTATTTTAATCACGAGTGTAGGTGGATTCTGGTCTGTGGCTGCTACCGATACATTAAACACTGTATTGATTACTGTCGGAGTACTGCTCGCGAGCGGTGTCGTTTGGTCATTAACAGGAGGACTCGGTAATATACTAGATACCCTTGCGACGACTACTGCGCCAACAAATGTCGGCGGTCCGGCTCTTGATGAGGGAGTGCTGCTCTCTCCACTCGGGACATTCGGATTGGGCACATTGTTTTCCATCTTTATCTCAAACTCACTCGGGACCCCCTCTTCTCCACATTGGGTTACGCGGATGCTGGCTCCTCAAAATGTGAAAGTGGCGATATTACAAGTCATGGGGACCATCGTTGTTCTCCTTTTCATCATGGGTCCTTTAATCATTATCGGGTTAGGCGCAAAAGTTCTTTTGCCTAGTATACCTGAAGGGAAAACAACGGATTACATTATTCCATTAATTATTCAGGACTATACACCACCAATTGTCGGGGGCATAACTCTGGTAGCTATTTGTGCAGCCGCCATATCTACTGCGAATTCCATGCTTCTGCACTGTGCCACTTCCCTCTATTATGACGTGTATTTAAATATATCGTCAAAAAGGATCAGTGACAGAAAGTTTAAGAATTGGCTGCGATTGAGTATATTTGCCATTGCTACCGTAGCGGTGGTATTAGCTATTAATCCTCCCTGGTTTTTAGCCATGGGATTTGTCTACGTGTATGGAGGGTTCGGGGCTGCCTTCTTCCTCGTTGTTTTCCTAGGTCTTTATTGGAAACGAATGAACAGGGCTGGAGCCTATGCAGGAATTATCATCGGCTCCGTCGTTTATGTGGTGGCGAAGGCTATGGGGTATGACACTCCATTTGTAATAGCTGTGGCCACATCACTCATAGGGGTATTACTTGCGGTTTACTTCACTAAAAGATCCCCTCTTGAAGCCTATGAGCCCTATTTTGAGGCAGAAGTCAGCCATTCTACCAAACAGGTGGCGGAAACAATTAGAAACAACTCTCATGAAGAAAAAGCGGATCGTTCTGAAGTAGGTTAAGCACGTGAACAAGACCAACTTCAAACCTTTCCTTTGGGACTCCGAAAAGTTTTAGGTTTTAATAGACTTAGCAGCTCATCTTTGAGCTGCTCAGCTTGTAGAGAAACCCCGTGTTTTCTACAAGCTTTTTTCTTGCCTCCAGGAGCATAGACCATTCCCTTTCCGCGGACGAACGCCCGAGCCTCCTCGTGAAACCCACACTGCGGGGTCTCGGATCGCCCGTTTTTCCGCAGGAGTGTCATGGTTTGTGCTCCTCCGCTCTAGCTTATAGCAAAAAAAGACTCTCCTCCATCTAACTTACCCTAGTTATATGGAGGGCAATCTTTTTCATGTTTTGAACAGGCGGCCGTCATTAGCGTCTGTTCCGTCACTTTCTCTTTTACGCGCAAGCGACAATAACGTAGTCCATGCAGTTCTTTTGAATCTGCGAAGCTACGCTCAACTTTCTCGACAGCCTGAGCAGCTCATCTTGAGCTGCTTCTTTCATACTAAAAATATAGATTTTTGAGTATTCCATGCCGCCAGTAAAGCAAAGTCTTCTCCTTTCCAGTTTTATCAGGAACTGTTTTGGCCCCTCTTTCGCTTCCATAAAAATATGGCTCACTGTAATATGTATTCCAGAACCCTATCAATCTTGGCATCATTCCCCTTTCTTCCTAAATTTCATAATAATACAATCGGAACTGCTTCTGCTAAGTGAATAATGAGGTAAAAACCCTTCATGTATAGTTCTGATAAGGATATTTTTAAAAGTCCAAGGCTTAAGAATTAATCTTAAGCCTTGGACTTTTAACTTCTTACATAAAGCTAAATAATACCACAGCCAATATTACACCAAGAAGTGGCACGACGACAGTTAATGCCCCAAATGCGGGGTAGGCATCTTTATGGGTTTCCCCAGCAATGGCTCGAATCGTCGTGACAACATAACCACCATGTGGCAAGGAGTCAAGCGCCCCCGAGGAAATAGCAGCAACCCTATGGAGTTGCTCAGGGTTCACACCTATATCTAAGTAGTGGGGGGAGAGCAGTGGCAATGCTATAGCCTGACCTCCTGAAGCCGAACCGGTCATACCTGCGATGACACAAATAGCAATAGCGCTGCCTATTAACGGACTTCCAGGTATATTCGTCATGGCTTCTACCGTTTGATTAAAAGCAGGCGTTGCCTTAGCCACACCTCCAAAACCGACCACTGCGGAAGTATTCGCTATAGCAATTAAGGCCCCCATCGTCCCCTCTGAAACCGCTTTCCAAATATCTTTAAAGTATTTAAAGCTGATGATAATAGTAGCCGTACATCCTCCTAGTAATGCTACGATCAGTGCTGATTTGCCTAATGAGTCATGGAAGATAAACGAAAAAGCCAATACGACAAACAAAGGGATGATACTCAAAAGGGGGTTGGGGAGTTTCTCTCTCCCAAGCTCAGGATCATCAGCCCGGACATCGAACGTTTCCCCCTTATTAACTGCCTTTTTGATCATCCTGGTTAACCACCAATAGCCTATAATTATCATAAATACTGCAACGACTAAACTAACTTCCCATGCCGCATAAGGGGAAGTACCTAAGAATTCGATAGGAATCCAGTTTTGAATTTCCGGTGAACCTGCGGAAGTCATAGTAAAAGTTGTTGAACCAAAAGCAAGTGCAGCTGGAATAAACCTTCTTGGCAGATCAGCTTCTTTAAATAAACTCAGTGCCATTGGATAAACTGAAAAGGCGACTACAAATAAACTAACTCCACCATAGGTTAAAACAGCACAAGCAGCAACTATAGCCAAAGCAGCTTGTTTTACACCAATTTTATCAATAATCCACTTCGACACACTGTCTGCTGCCCCGCTATCCTCCATGAGTTTTCCAAATATCGCTCCCAAGAGGAACATTAGATACCATGAAGCTACAAATCCAGCGAAACCATCCATATAATTCGTTAAAAAATTAGCTTCACCTTTTCCCGCCATCTGAGGGAAAATGGGCAAGCCGCTGAAGATAGCCACAATGAAAGCTGAAAATGGTGCCGCAATGAGTAAGTTCATTCCTTTCATTGTTAATGCAATGAGAAGTAGTAGTCCCCCAATGAGTCCGATCATACTTAACATATGTTGTCCTCCTCTTTTCAGGGTCTATTTAATACCCTTAGTTAAGCCCAGTAAAAAGCTTTTCTCTTATCGAGATTTGAAAAGGCTTACAATAAAAGAGGCAAGATTTCCATTGTTTATTTAATGATATCTATTTATCGGTTCTATCTTTCACAGAATTTCTTGTGACCAAGTGTCCATCTAATTCAACGATTTCAGGAGTCTTGCTCTTCCCATTTAAATCGTTCATTAGGATGCTGATTGTTTTTTCAACCATTTCATCTACGGGTTGCTTCCATGTAGTCAGGGAATAGGGAAACCATTTAGATGTTTGAACATCGTCGAAGCCTATGACAGATATATCCTCTGGGACAAGCTTATTAGCAGCTTTAATAGCGTCAATGGCCCCAAAAGCCGATATATCATTTCCACAGAATATACTGTCTAAATTTTTGTGATCTCTTATGAGATTCGCAGCTGCTTCATAGCCGCCTTCATAGGTATACTTCCCATCCTCAATGATTAATTTAGAGATCCCTCCTTCAGACAGTGCTTCCTGGTAGCCCCTTTGACGATCAATGGTTGTCGATGTGTTAAACGGTCCTGATATAAAGGCTGGATTGCGGTGACCTTTTTCTATAAGGTATTTACCGATCGCTTTACCCGCCTCATAGTTTTTACACGATACAGCACTACATTTGGAATTTGGTATATATCGATTAAATAAAACAATAGGAATATTATTTCGCACAAACCGTTCTACAGCAGATGATGTTAAAATCGCATCTGTTATGATTACAGCTTCTGCGTTATATTCGATTAACCTGCTGATTTCATCTTCCTCAATCTGGTGATTCATTGAATTGATAAAAATCACCTGGTAACCTATATCGGTTAATCTCGAATAAAACTTCTCCAATACTTCTGGGTAAAATGGGTTTTTAATATCACGCATAACAATACCAATGATATGGCTTTTATTTGTGATCAACCCCCGCGCAATCGCGTTTGGTTGGTACCCCAGTTTATTGGCCGCCTCAATAATTGCTTTTCTCTTCTCCTTTGTAACACTTGAACTGTTACTACTAAACACCCTGGATACACTCGACTGGGAGACTCCAGCCAGCCGAGCAACATCCGTGGCAGTCACTTTTTTGTTATCCATTACTTAAAACCTCCTGCCTTTCTAGACAGAAAATAATAGCAATCATCTAGCACCTTTTCAATCATAAATCGTGATCATTCTTATTTTTTATACCTTCTCACCCGAAGGGAAGCTTGTTCCTTGTGCCCCATAAAACCTTCAAGTTCACACAAGCGTTCAGCATATTCACCAATTTCAACGCTGGCTTCCGGGGTAGCTTTCTGATAGGTAACGGTTTTAATATATTTACCGACCCAAAGACCACCTGTGTACTTAGCCGCCTTTTGAGTTGGTAAGGTATGATTCGTCCCTATTACTTTATCCCCGTATGCAACATTGGTTTCAGGTCCTAAGAAGAGCGCACCGTAATTTGTCATGTTTTCAAGAAAGTAATCTGGATCTTTCGTTAAAATCTCGACATGTTCATAAGCAAGTTTGTCGGCTTCTACTACGGCTTCCTCAAGACTGTCCACTAATAAAATCGTGCCATAGTCTTCCCAGGAAATTCTCGCTATATCAGCTGTAGGAAGAACCTCTAGTTGACGATCAATCTCTTTCAATGTATCTTCTGCCATCTTTTCAGAAGTCGTAATTAGAGCTCCTGGGGAAGTTGGGCCATGTTCACCCTGACCGAGGAGATCCGTTGCGATCATTTCCCCATCTGCAGTCTCGTCAGCAATGACCAATGTTTCCGTAGGTCCTGCTAATAAATCAATTCCCACTTTCCCAAACAATTGGCGCTTTGCTTCGGCTACAAATGCGTTCCCAGGTCCGACAATCATATCAACAGAGTCCATGGTTTCCGTACCTACAGCCATAGCCGTCATCGCTTGAACTCCCCCTAAAATGTAAATCTCATCCGCACCTGCTAAATGCATCGCCGTAACGGTCGCTAATGGAATTTCACCATTGATAGGCGGTGTACAAGCAATGACCCTTTTAACCCCTGCTACTTTCGCTGTTAAAATACTCATATGGGAAGAAGCAACCATAGGATAACGGCCACCTGGAATGTAACAGCCTACACTATTTACAGGGATATTTTTATGGCCTAAGGTGACTCCTGGTATGGTTTCTACCTCAATATCCTTCATGGATTCCCTCTGTTTTTGGGCAAAAAATCTAATTTGTTTTTGAGCAAATTTAATGTCTTCCTTGACCGAGTCATCCACTGATTCTACAACATCTCTGATTTGTTCATCTGTTAAACGAAAGCTATCCGGTGACCACTTGTCGAATTGTACAGACAATTCACGTACAGCTTTATCACCATTTGCTTCAATATCTTTGATTATCCCGGCTACAGCCTCTTGTACCTTTTCACTTGTTTCTTGCAACTCTTGTTCACTTTTACCTTTTTTTATATATGTTGCCATTTCGATTCACTCCTATCTTTGAATACGTATGCAAATTAATTTAAAAATTAAATAGCTGTCCAACCACCGTCTACTTTAATCGTTTCTCCTGTAATAAATTTGCTTAGATTTGAAGAAAGATAGAGTACTGAACCAGCTACATCCTGAGGATCAGCTAGATTTCCTAAAGGGATCCTCCTATAGACGTCCTCTGCAAAGGCTTTATCCTTAAACATTTTTTCTGTCAGCTCTGTTTTTATAAATGTTGGAGCGACTGCATTCACATTCACCCCATGCTCGGCCCACTCAACTGCAAGTGCTTTCGTTAACTGAACTATTCCGCCTTTACTGGAACAGTAAGAAGCACGATTCCAATAGCCTACAAACGCCATCTGGGAAGCAATGTTAACAATCTTTCCACTTTCTTTTGGAATCATGTATTCTGCAGCTTTTTGGCTGCAGAAAAAAGAGGCTTTCAGATTTATATCAAGGACTTGATCCCAATCTTCCTCATTTATTTGTAGAGCTGGCTTTGTAATATTTATCCCCGCATTATTAACCAGCACATCCAGTGCACCCATTCGACTTACAGCTTGATCAATCATTCGCGTAATCTCATCAACATTCGTTAAATCTGCGGTAATATACGAACAATCCATATGAAGTTTTTTTAGTTCATTTGTCGCTTCAATCAGGGATGATTCATCTCTGCCGACAATGACCACCTTTGAACCATGCTCGGCAAAAGCTAGGGCTATGCTCTTTCCAATCCCCTTACTTCCACCAGTAACAATAACCGCCTTTTTCTTCAGGTCAGGAAAGTAATTCACTTGAAACCAGCTCTCCTTTCATGGTTACTCAATATCTAAATCCTGTTTCAGAAAATGTATAAGTTCCCTCTCTCTTTCCCCATTAATTTTTTCAGAAAAGGAAGGGTCCCATTGGTAGAATCCCTCTCCAGACTTAACACCCAGTTTTCCCTCTTCTACTAAACGACTGATGGTTGTAAGAGACGAACTTGCTTTGCTCAGATCATCAAACAAGTAGTTTGATATGGCAGTAAAGACATCAAGACCACCCATATCTGCTGTCATAAATGGGCCGGTTTTAGGTAATCTTCTTCCAATGCTATACGTTATAGCAGCATCTACATCTTCTTTTGAGGCTATCCCTTCTTCTAATAGATGTTGGGCCTCACGAAAGAGGGCATACTGAAGGCGATTCCCCACAAATCCTGGAACATCTTTATTTACCCTGATTGGCTTTTTACTCATTTGGGACATTAGTTTCATAGAATGGTCTATCGTATGTCCACTAGTTTGCTCACCCGGGACCACCTCGACTAGGGGAATGAGATGGGCCGGGTTCCAAAAGTGTGTAACAATGGCTCGCTCTGGATGAGACATGTCAGAAGCAATTTCCGTCGGACTAAGGCCTGATGTATTACTTGCAAGAACAACACTTGTATTACAAAGCTGATCGAGCTCTTTGAATAGATTCTTTTTAAGGTTGATATCTTCCGGAATGGCTTCAATCACGAAGGTTGCCTGCTCAACCGCATGCTCAATAGAAACCGTTGTGATTACTCGACTCTTTATTTTCTCCAATTCGTGACTATTGATCATATGATGCTTAATCAGCACATCTGCTTTATCCATCATATCGTTCCAGCCCTGATTTAAGACATCCTCATTAAGCCCATACAGTTTTACGTCATAGCCTGCCCAAGCGGCATTTAGTGCAATAGAATGCCCCATTGTTCCACAACCGATCACTGCAATTTCTCCCATTTCCACCCTCCTTGAATACGTATGCAAAAACTATGGTAAACGATGGGTTATTTTTTGTAAACGCTTTATTTCATAATTTTTTAAAATTTAAGTAAATAGAAACATACTTTTAGATATAAATGGTGTTTTTCTACTTCCCTTTCCTTTAAATGGTATGTTCCCCCAACTTACTAGTTGTTAAGATCGAATCTTCCATTTAAAATTGTCGATTAGCATATTGCTTCTTTGGCGACAATGTGAAAAGATATAAGTGTTTAATTATGCAACGATTGAGGTGGGGATAAATTGATTAAAGCACTTCTTATTGCACCCTACCAGGGGCTTGCGGAAATAGCTAAAAATTATAAAGATACTGATAATAATTTCAAAGTTGATGTGAGGTTAGGGAATTTAGAAGATGGTGTGGGCATCGCGAAACAAGCGGAGGTGGATGGTTATGACATTATCATTAGCCGAGGTGGTACAGCGAGCTTAATCCAAGGAAAAATCAACATTCCTGTGGTAGATATTAAAGTTAGTGGCTATGATATCTTACGAATTTTAACCTTGCTGAAAGGTACGAACGGAAAAGCGGCATTGGTCGGTTTCTCTAATATATCAAGAGGTGCTTCCACGATATGCAGTATTTTAGACATGGATCTAAGGACCATTACGATAACAAATAGCGATGAAGTAACTAAAAAATTGGAACAACTGAAAACGGAAGGTTTTTCAGTTGTCATCGGAGACGTAGTTACTGTTCATGAAGCAGAAAAGATCGGATTACAAGGGATTTTAATCACTTCTGGAAAAGAGGCTGTGCTGGAAGCTTTTGATGAAGCGAAACGATTATATCGCTTACTTCAAAAAATGCAGTCACAAGCAAAGATCTTTTCTGATGCTCTTGAAAGGTTTCCACGTCCATTGATCACGGTCCAGGAAGATGGTGGTCTTGTCTTTAAAAATAAAAAGTTTAGAGAAATGCTGGATCATTCGTTCGTCGAGCATGTAGAGGTAATGGCGCTTATAGAGGAAGTTGCTAGAGGAAAAGAGAAAGTTTGGAAGCCGATCGAATATCAAACTAAACGTTATTTTCTAGTCGCTTATCCTCTAAAAAGTGAGAAGGATTATGTAAATATTTTGATATACAATGATTTTACTCAAAAGGAAGAGGGCGTGAAGTTCTACCCAAACTTATCTCATAAGAGTATTCCTGGACAAAGCACGACAGCTGTTTCATTAAGAAACAATATAAAGCGTTATGCCAGTATGAATTCTCCCCTTTGGATCGAGGGAGAGCCGGGGACAGGTAAAATGACATATGCCGGAAACCTTCACTTCGAGAGGTTTAAGCATCGAGCTCCTCTCGTATCTGTAAATCTTATGAAGGTTTCAATGGACCAACTACAGGATTTATTTTTCTCAAATATTGAGCGTTTGCCTGAAGAGGGAACCGTAGTATTCCATAACATCCATAAAATAAATGAATATGAGCAGGAGCGCGCGGAAGCGTTCGTTCAGGATGTTTCTGAAAGGTATCAGACCATCCTCCTCTCTCCCGATAATGTGGAAAGTCTGGTTAAAGAGGGACAATTAAGTCACTCTTTGTATTATAACGTGCCAGGGGCTCGCATCCACCTCCCCCCTTTAAGAAGAAGAAAAGAAGACATCAAAAGTCTTGTTCAAGTTTTCATCGCTCAAAATCATATCGACTACGGATCTGAAACAGTAGGAATACGTGAAGAAGCCGTGCAAGAGCTAATGACTCATGATTGGCCTGGGAACATTGATCAATTAAAGACAACGATTGAAAAATTAATGGCGATGACGAACAACTCTTTTATTGAACGTAAAGATGTCGAAACAATCATCTATAGGGACCCTCTGGAACAAAAGGACCTTAACCACTCTATTCCTGTCCAAGGAACATTGAAAGATATGGAAAAGCGAATAATCATGCAAGTGATGCAAGAAGAGAATAACAATCAATCTAAAGTCTCGAAGCGGTTAGGAATAAACCGCACTACATTATGGCGCAAACTTAACTCATAAGTTTGCGCTTTCTTTTTGTTTAAAAAAGCAACAGTACATATAAAAAATAGTTTATATCGTTTAAAAAAAGAACAAAATCGTTGCAAAAGTAAATTGTAAGCGTTATTATATTCAGTGTAATCGCTTTATATTTTAATATATGTTTAATTTTGAAACACAAAATGGTATGGTAGGAGGAGTAAAAATGAAAATTAAGGCAACTTTGGAGAGAATTCCTGGGGGAATGATGGTTGTCCCACTTATTTTAGCAGCTATTTTAAACACAGTAGCGCCGGACTTACTAAGAATCGGAAATTTCACTCAAGCCTTGTTTGTTGATGGGGCCGGGACACTAATTGCTTTGTTTTTACTTTGTACAGGTGCGCAAATCAACGTAAAGACAGTCGGTGTCAGTCTCGGAAAAGGTGCGACTCTTTTAACAGTCAAATGGGTTGTAGGGGCTGTTTTCGGTATGCTTGCCTACGCGTTCGCTGGGGAAAATGGATTATGGTTAGGACTTGCGCCGATTGCCATTATTGCAGCCATGACAAACAGTAATGGAGGTTTATATATAGCGGTTGTAGGTCAATACGGAAACAAGACAGACCGAGCAGCCTATTCTTTACTTGCTCTAAATGATGGTCCTTTCTTTACGATGGTAGCTCTTGCAATTTTTGGTGCCATGGGCTTTGTGGACGGTTTGTTTTCTTTGACATCATTCATCGCTGTATTATTACCGATCGCTGTTGGGATGGTGCTTGGGAACCTTGATGAAGAGATGCGTAAGTTTTTGGATCAGGGCAGCTCCATGTTAATTCCTTTCTTCGCGTTCGCGCTTGGAATGGGAATCGACTTCGCTAAAATCATTGAAGGTGGTATTCCTGGGATTGTTCTTGGTGTTGCGACAACCTTGATAACAGGTACGGCAGGATACTTTGCTTTTAAAGCCTTCAAATGGAATCCGATTGCTGGCGCAGCTGAAGGATCAACAGCAGGAAACGCAGTAGCTACCCCTGCAGCAATTGCCTCAGCAAATGCAGGTTTTGCTAATTTGGTGGATGTAGCAACAGTCCAAGTAGCAGCGTCTACGGTTACGACTGCGATTCTTCTGCCTATATATATTGGATTTTTAGTTAAACGCCTGGAAAGGAAAGGGGTTACTCTTCCGGACGATTACCAAACAGAATCCGAAAAGCATGCCACAGCCTAGATAGTTTTTTTAGAAATGGGGATTTGTCATGAACTTTCGTTTTGGAATGATTGCAGATGATTTAACAGGTGCCAATGATAGTGGGATTCAACTCAAAGAGAAGGGACTTCCAACTTCTGTTTACTTTGAGATTCCTGAAGAGCCCAATGAATTAGATGAGGCTATTGTAATCGATACAGACTCACGGGCATTAGAAAAAGAAGAAGCCTATGAGCAGACTAAAGCCGCAGCTGAATTTTTGGCTGAAAAAGGATACCAACAGATCTATAAAAAAATGGATTCGACGCTCAGAGGTTATATTGGATACGAATTGCAAGCTATAAGTGAAGTGTTTAAACCTGCCTTCACCGTTGTAGCTCCAGCTTTCCCCGCTTACGGCAGAACAACACGGGATGGAATTCATTACATGAAAGGGATACCTGTCAGTAAAACAGAATTGGCCCATGACCCTAAACACCCTGTTACAGAATCCTATATTCCTAGTATCCTGGAAAAAGAAACAGGTCAAAAAACAGCTGTTATTGATGAAACACTCTTAAATAAAAAAGACGACGAATGGTTAAATACAATAAATAGATTTATAGATAAAGGTGTTAAATACCTGGTGTGTGATGCATCAAAAGAAGAAGATTTAATAAAATTAGCTACTAGAATCCACCGCTCCGGCCACAAGGTTATTTGGAGCGGATCCGCTGGTTTAGCGGAAACACTGCCTGCTGTATTAGATATAGAAAGCAGAAGAAAAATAGAGGACAGAAAACAAACCAATGGCCCTGTCTTAGGTGTTTGTGGCAGTTTATCTCAGACGACTCAGGAGCAAGTAAACTATGCTATCCGACAAAAGGATATCCAGTCCGTAGAAATCGATACCGAGAGAATTTTCTATAATGACTGGGGAAATCAAGCAGATTTTTATATCAAGGAAGCTTTGGAGCACTTAACTAATGGAGAAGACGTTATTTTCTATGTACCTTCCCATAAGGACATTCGCAGAAGCGTACAAAAGCGAGCGGCAGAGATCGGCCTTAATTCCTTTCAAATAGGAAAAAAGATATCGGAAGCCTTGAGCCGTATGACGGAAAAAGTGGTAAGTCATACATCTGTTGCCGCTCTGGTTTTGACAGGAGGCGACACCGCTAAAGATGTAGCCAAAGCTTTAGGGGCGACGGGAATAAGGCTGAGTCATCAGCTTGATGCAGGGATCCCTGTAGGCGAATTGATTGGAGACTCACCATCTGTCCCAGTCGTCACAAAGGCTGGGGCGTTTGGCACTGAGGCTTCCATTTACCATGCAATGAAGAAGATGAAAGGAGCAGTTACAAATGAGCAATAAACCGATCATTGGCATAACGATGGGGGACGCTGCTGGTGTAGGCCCTGAAATCATTATTAAGAGTTTGGAGAATAAGGAATTGAGAGAACAATCCATTCCGGTAGTTATCGGGGATTTGAAAATCCTTAAACGGGCAGCTGAACTATTACATTCTTCTATTACGTTTAAAAAAGTAGACAGGAATGTTGAATTCTCTGAAATGGAAGATGAGAACATGGTCTATTGTGTGGACCTTGACCTCTTACCTGCGGACTTGGCATATGGACAAGTTTCCAGTGAGGCAGGACATGGGGCTTTTGAATTTTTGCGTACGGCCATTGAATTGGCGAATGAGAAGAAGATTAGTGCCATTTGTACAGCTCCTCTAAATAAAGAAGCTTTGCATAAAGGCGGACACCTGTATCCAGGACATACAGAAATTCTGGCTGAACTCACAAATACGAACAACTTCTCTATGATGTTATCTTCACCGAAGCTGAAAGTCATTCACGTAACCACGCATATAGGATTGAAAGATGCTATTGATCGCATTGAACCAGAGCGAGTGTATGATGTCATAAAAATGGCTCATGAAACTCTCCATAAGTCAGGTATTGCAGTACCTAAAATAGCGGTATGCGGAATCAACCCGCACGCAGGCGAAAACGGACTCTTCGGATATGGAGAGGAGGAACAAAAAGTAATCCCAGGCGTAGAACTCGCTCAAAAGGAAGGGATAGAGGTTCAGGGTCCATTGCCTGCAGATACTTTATTTTTCCGTGCGGTACGCGGAGACTTCGATATTGTCGTAGCCATGTATCATGACCAGGGCCACGGCCCTATTAAAGTGCTCGGCCTAGATGCTGGAGTCAATATAACAGTAGGACTGCCTATAATAAGAACAAGCGTTGATCACGGTACAGCTTTTGATATTGCCGGAAAGGGCATCGCTGATGAAAAGAGTATGTTAGAGGCGATGAGGCAAGCTATTGAGCTTGCTCCTAAATAACAATAACGTTTCCATTTGAAAGCACCTCCTCCCTGATGGATGGAGGTGCTTTTTAACCGTTATTAATTATATGAGAAGTCTCCTGATTGGTAATTTTCCAGACCATGGGGCAATACTCTCACGCTTCTTCTTTCTTATCAGAGGGAAGAGAAAAAGTTGATTCCTGAGTATATAATTCCATGCCTTCCGAACCCTTCAAATATAGTTTTAGCCTCTCGTAATCCAACGTCAGTTCTTCTCTGTAAAAATGAATATTTTCTATGATTTTTACCACTTCTAAAAGCAAATCAGCATTTGCTTTCATCTCCGTTCTCAAACCCGCAATACTGTGAAATAGGAGCAAATCGACCTTATTCTTCGGCTTTTCTAGTATTTTACTGATCTGGAGCAATTCAGGACGTTGAAATGGAGATCCTAAATATCCTAAATCACTGAACCTTTTGATGACCTTTAGGTTATTTGATGAACAATAATGAAACAATACTTTGTCCTGGTGAACAATTCTCTGGACTGGAGACCATGAGTTCCCAAAATCAATAGATTTCCTGTAATATAAAAATACATTTTCCATCCTTTGGCCACATCCTGTTTCAGATAATAACTTTCACAAAGTGAAAGTCACACAAACACAAAAAAAGCATAGGCATCCAATACGCTGGATTCATATGCTAGTATGGCCCTATTAGCTTCTATTGTATTCGTTACAAACAGGATTCATGGGGTTATGTTCACATCTGAGAATGTCTATCCTCGTAGAACCTAGTTATTCATCTACCAATAGATCCATAACAATCAGCTGACTCTCCTCACCCTTTTTTTCAAATGGTTTATACCAATTCCGAAAGAAACCTATGTAACTAAGAACCTCGGTGCTCTCATAAAAAAAGGGAGGCAGTCCCCCTCTTCTTATCCAAAAGTTGAACCAGTAAACGAACGACGGTTATAGAATATCCCAAATATGTAGAGTTTTCTTCATCACACTGAACATAAAAAAGGAGGAAGAAACACCTCATGTTCTTCCTCCTTTTATTCACCTCAAACGATGTACGACCGTAGCCGCTTCCGCTCGGCTTGCTGTTCCTTTTGGTGCAAACTTATTCCCTGGTATACCAATCATGAGCTCAAGCTCATAAGCGGCCGCAACCTCATCCACAAATCCTATTCGGATTTGATTTTGATCTTCATAGGGAAGGTCACCGGTTGGAACATAATCTTCGCCAGCTTGGTATTCATACGCTCGGACAACCATAGCCGCCATTTGTTCGCGGTTGATTAAAGCTTCAGGATCAAACCGATCAGAGGACACACCCTTGACGATCCCATGTTCAAAGGCCGCGGTCACTTCTTCTTGATACCTCTCAGGGACATCTTTAAACGGACTCTCCCCTTCAGCCGTCAAACCTAGTTCTCTTGTAAGCAGCATCGCAAATTGAACACGAGTCAATTTGTCCTCGGGTCCGAAGTTTCCATTCGGATACCCTTTGATCACTCCATCTGTCGCTAATGCCTTTATTTCATCTTCCGCCCAATACCCTTCAGGAACATCAGGGAAGGATACCGTTTCGTCTGTTTCAGACAATTCCACGGCATATTGAGCAAAACCATTGGATTGCGTTTCAAGATAGGTGACCTTTTCCTCTTCCTCCGCGTAACCCTGGCCTTCCGGAGAGGATTCAAACGTTAAAGTCACATCCCCTTCGATCGGCGCAAAAGACCAGTTTCCATCCGCTTGTGGATTAATTGTTCCATTTTCACGAATATAATTGACGAGGACTTGGCGATTCTCATCGGGGGATTCAATCACGACATTGTCACCATCCGGATTCGCAAATTTGGAGGAAGCTCGGTAATTGTTTGTCGCTACTAAAAATTCTTGCTCAAGATCGATAGGTTCGCCATTGAATTCTACATTCATGATACGATGGCTGTCATGGATTTTTTCACCATCGTTGTTGTAACGCGCTGGTTCTGTCACATCGATTTGATAAGTAAGCCCATCCATGACATCGAAGTTGTAGCTTGGGAACCCTGGTTCTGTACTTGTATTTTCTTTCACTAGTTGCTGGGCTTCTTCTGCAGCTGGATCAATCTGATTAAATTGACCGGCACTCCACTCTAGCCACTCGATCACTTGTGCTCCGTTAATTTTGGTTGCTCGAACAGTGTTGGGATACTTATAGAGAGAAGTCGTATCTTTAATCGCTAAACCACCTGCTGGAATATCGGTATAATCACCGATTCCATCCCGCCCGGCTTTGAACGGAGCTGCAGCGGAAAGCACCGGCAATCCTTCCAATTCTGTCCCTTGAATATACGTTTCAATATAACTCTTCTGCGCATCATTGACGATTTGAACTGTTGGATCATCCAAGACCTGTGAAAAGTAGCTGTATAATGGTGTTTCCGTCTCTCCAACAGGAGTCGCTACATAATCTTTCGTCTCTTCATGGTCATGTTTAACGGCATCGACAATCTCTTGATTTGGATCCACCAGTGCCTCTCCAGTTTCAGAATCATAGATTGGGCGTGCTTCTGACTGTCCTTGAACAACATCCCATTCCCCATCAGTCTTCTCCAACTGTAAATCGACGATTCCTAAATCAGATCCCCAAAAACCGGCCTGAGTTGTCGGAACTCCGTTGATCGTACCTCTGCTCAAATCGATGTGATGCTTGCCATCGAGGGAAGCATAGTCCTCACTAGGGAATGTTTGGTGGGAGTGGCCGAAAAGCAAAGCATCAAAGCCATCGACCGTAGACAACTGATACGTTTGGTTTTCTGCTCCTTTTACATATTCTTCTGCCGAACCAAGACCGGAGTGAGCAATCCCGACAACCACGTCCGCCCCAGCTTCTTTCATTTCGGGGATGAATTTCTCTGCTGTTTCTTTCAAATCATGGGTCGTCACACGGCCTTCCAAATGATCTTTATCCCAGGTCATAATTTGTGGAGGAACAAAACCAATGACGCCCACTTTGATCGTGTGGGTTTCACCATCCTGGTCGACCACCTCGCGATCAAGGATCACATACGGATCAAAATAATTTTCATCACTGCCATCCGCTTGATATACATTCGCATTCACATAGGGAAAGTCCGAACCCGCCATCGCCTTTTTAAGAAAATCCAGCCCATAGTTGAACTCATGATTTCCATAGTTCCCGGCATCGTAGTCTAATAGATTCATGGCTTTATAGACAGGATGGATATTCCCTTCCTCATGAAGGACATTTCGATCGACGACATAATCCGCCATCGGGTTTCCTTGAATCAAGTCTCCATTATCAAACAACAGAGAGTTAGAAACTTCATCCCTCGCTTTGTTAATCAATGTCGCTGTATTGACAAGACCAACCGTATCATCTTGTTGACCGTAAAAATAATCATAGTTCATGACATGGCTGTGCAAATCTGTCGTTTCCATCAATCGTAAATCAACAACATCCTCATCTGTTTCCGCCGTTACCGCTGACGGAAATACCACTGAAGCAGCCAATCCAAGACCGAGTGCCGATCGGAGCCACCATTGCTTTTGGTTCTTTTTCACTATCACATCTTCCCTTCTTAAATGGATTTTTTATGTAAAATCTTGATGTTTCTTCTATTATTTTATCACCTTATGAAAAGAATTGTATGCCTTTAAAGAAGATCCTGAAACTCCAACTAAACCAAGTGTCCTTTACTGTAAGAGAGGAAAAAGTCTTAGAGAAGCTACCGACTTCACCTCTCTCTACATACAACAAAGTAGAAGAATTAAATGGGCACCTTCAATTACAACAAGCCGTCCACCCAATAGAGTATCAGCTGCTTTAAGAAGTTATTTATAAACCATTACGGGTAACGTTTAGGCAATAAAAAAATCCTGCCTCGAAATAAAATTTCGAAACAGGCATAAATTCATAGCGTATTCTTATTCTAACTAACAACTTTATCAATTGACTTTTCTTCCAAAACTTCATTCATGCTTCCCGTTCTGTAACCTTCAAGGTCTATGGATACGTATTTAAATCCAATAGATTGGAGCTCTGCTTGAATCTGCCCTCGATAAATCAATAGTTCTTCTATTTTTTCAGGCATCACTTCTATTCGCGCTATACTCCCGTGATGACGAATACGCACTGGGTCGAAACCAAGTTGTGCAACAAACCTTTCAGCTTGGTCGACCTGCTTAATTTTTTCCTTATCTAATCTAGTTCCATAGGGAATACGAGAAGCTAGACTACACGAAGCAGGTTTATCCCAAACTGGCAATTCAAGGTGCTTAGATAATTCACGAACTTCATCCTTATACATGTTTGATTCCTCAAGTACACTTCGAATCCCTAATTCATTTCTTGCCTTTAAACCTGGACGAAAGTCTTTTAAATCATCCATGATCATTCCATCCAGGACATAATCATAACCCCATTCATCAGCTAGTTGATTTAAATGCTTGTAGAGCATTTTTTTGCTGTAATACCAACTATCAGGGTTATTTGAGGCAATTTCCTCAACGTCGAGTTCATTTATTTCGGTCTTGTGAACATGCGCCCCCATATCAATTGCCAAATGAATAGCACCTTCAAATTCTTCTTTTCGGAATAGTTCAGAAGCTACAACTACGGCAAGTACATTGGAAGATCCTAGCTCCTGTTGCGCGCGTTTTAACACTAAAGAACTGTCTACTCCACCGGAGAAAGCTACAAGAACCCTATTCATCCCGGAGAGAATGTCACTTAAATAACGGTTCTTATCACTTAGGGTCTCATTCATAGTATCCTTACCACCTTTAATATTATATAAATTTTATTCTTCGACGTAAGGGATTGTCAAAGGTCCTAACGGAAGAACTGCTATACTCATATCCCCACCATATTTCCCCTTCAAATCCTGCAGCGTCTGTTCAATCGAATGGACTGGATGCAACATTGCCCCTCTCACTTGGTCATCCGTAAGCGTTGAGTAAATATAGACATCGGCCCATACCTGTACCACGGCTTGCTTCTGTACCTGCCATTGGTCAAACATTTTAAAGTCCGGGTGGTTGATCATGTCCAACAATTCTTGAGGATTATTGGCCATATCAAAAATCTTCGAGTAGTTTCCATGATTAGGTAGTCCATCGGAACACTCAGAAGCTACAATGATGGATCCTCCTTCTTTAACTATCTTGTGGGCAGCACTCATTCCTTTGACCGCCTGATATAAATTTTGGTCTAACGGATAGCCAGAGTTAGAAACAATGACAACATCAAAACGGTCCTCACATTCATACATCGAATGTTCTTTTGCAAATGCACAGCCTATATCGTGAGCTGCATATAATTCACCAGCAAAAACTGCTGTGATGTCCTTCTCGCGGTTTAAAGTAACATTCAGCATAAAATCAGGTTTACAATAACTGTTAATTTCACGAGTCATATCCTGAACTGGATTGTTTACCATATTCCCCCAAGTTGATAGAGGGTCACCAATCATCCGGGCGTTATGGAAGGTCATAATCGTTTCAATCCCAGCGATTCCCGGCATTATTCCTTTAGGGCCGCCAGAAAAACCAGCGAAAAAGTGAGGCTCGATAAAACCTGTGACAATTCGAAAATCGGATTCCACATACTCCTTGTTCAGATAAATATCACATCCAAACTTGCTTTTACCAAGATTGACATGTTCATCCTTTTCATGACAATGATTGTTCACAATTCGAATATTATTTACGACCCACTCGCCTAGCATCTGGATAAATTCTTCCCTCGTTTGATCCCGATGAGTCCCTGTTCCATTAATAATCACAATATTCTCCAGAGGGACGTGGTCCAGCTCTTTAATTAATAATGGAACCAGGATGTGATTGGGGGTGGGGCGGGTAATATCACTAATCACAATAGATACCTTGTCGGTTGAAGAGACCGATTCTTTTAATGGAGCTATTCCAATCGGATCCCTCAGAGCTTTTAATACTGCCTCCTTTTCATCTTCCATTTTAGGTAAATTTTTTGGTTCTATAATAAATGATTCTTCTGGTAAATCAACGGTCAAACCTTTTTTTCCATACAAAATTTCTGTTTCCATGACTTCCCTCCTTGCATTTTATCATAATACATAATAACGTTTACTGAATTTATAAAATAATCAATTATTTACGACGCTCTTTGTCTCTTCTTTTGTTGTCTCTCTTTTTTCAGAGTGGATTCCGAGATCTTCTCGGTTACCGTATATCCCTTTCTGTCTCTGAAGTTTATCTACTAAAATTACTAACACAGGACAGAGTAAAGCAGTCGCAATGGTAGATATAGAGATTTGCGCGGTTGCTATCGGTGCAATATTCTGGATGGCCTCCGCTTCAGCCTGCGTCATGGCACCAGATCCTGCCGCTCCTGCTGCTGCCGCGGCTACTGCTGCTGGAGTAGCAGCTGCGTTTCCGGCCGTAGATGCTTCCGATACAGGAGCAATATAACTCTTTTCTTTAAACAACTTAAATGCAAGAATGCCCATTCCACCTGTAAGAAGTACGGTTAAGAAAGCGATAGTTAGTCCACCTGTTAACACGCTAGGGTTAAAGAAGTTTGCTAGATTCATTCCGGCTCCCAAGGAGAAGGCAAAGAATGGAATCGTAATTGCTTCTCCCGGTCTCAGAAACTCTCTGATTTTTGGATCAAGATTTCCGAGTACCATTCCAATGGTTATCGGAAGAAGTACTGCGATAAATGAAATCATAGGAAAAGAAGTTCCGAGGATTCCTAATGATAATAAGGTTAAGAAAGGACCGTCATTAATTGCAAGTATGGATAACCCCCCCACATCCGATCGATTACCATATTGACCAGTTAATGCTGCGTACATACCGCTATTACTATTTGTCATTCCAGCAATAATTGCAAGAGTGGAAAGGCCAAATAATCCACTCATCGGATCAAAGAAATAACCAAAAGCCATTCCCACACCGAGCCCCGTTAAATACTTGGTAACGGTAATCAGTGCACCTTTTTTAATAGCAACCTTTCCTACTTTTAGATTCATCTGACTTCCTACACAGAAAAGAAATAAGGCAATAAGTACCAGAGCACTGTCTTTAAACAGTTCTTGTGAAAACCCGCCGATTCTCAAAAACTCGTAGTAACCTTCCTCGGTTTCAGGAGCTCCCAGGGCCTGTAACACATTCATCACCGCCGGAATATGCATCTGATCAATGGTATTCAGCAATGCACCAAGTAAAAGCGGAACAACCATCAGACCACCAGGTACTTTCTCAATTGTATCTTTAATTCTCACAATATCATCCTCCTTTTACTCTCTAGATTTTGATAAAAATAAGCTCTCACTACTTGCTCTGTGCTGCTTGTTAACAGTTCCTCAGCCTCATCCATAGCTTCTTTAATTGTCATAGGTCTCGTCATCATACTAGTTACACTAACAACACCAAAATCATAAAGCGTACCAATCCCTTCTCCTACTGCCCCTCCGATAATAATGGTTGGTACTTCTTTTTGCTTGGCAAACTGTGCTACACCCATCGGTGTTTTTCCTGAAATGGTCTGGCGGTCAACTCTTCCTTCTCCAGTAATAACCAGATCGGCTCCGTCTAGATGTTTCACGATATTGATGTACTCAAGTACTACATCAATTCCGCGATCCATTTTTGATGGAAAAAAAGCTTGAAAGGAACCTCCAATCCCACCAGCTGCCCCGGCACCTGGGCGATCATGCAAACGTACTCCTGTAACCTGCTCCACTTTATCCGCCCAGTGCGCCATATTACTGTCTAATACTTCTACCTCTTCTTTACCTGCGCCTTTTTGAGGACCGAAAACGTAAGAGGCTCCATTAATGCCTATAAGTGGATTTTGTACATCGGAAGCAATCAGGAAACTGCATGAGCTGATACGTTTATCAAAATCACTTCTATCAATTTCATAGATTTCATCTAGAGCACCGCCACCAAAACGTACTTCTTTTCCCTCACGGTCCAAAAGCTGCATTCCAAGAGCTTGCAGCATGCCGGCTCCCCCATCATTAGTAGAAGATCCCCCAATAGCCAAAATGAAGTTCGTAAATCCATCATCAAGTGCTTGTTTAATAAGCTGACCTGTTCCGTAAGTAGTTGTATTTAATGGAGAAGTGCCTTCCGGGACAAGCTTGAGTCCCGAAGCTGTGGCCATTTCAATTACACATGTCTTTCTGTCCCCTAGTATCCCGAAAGTAGCTAAAATATCATTCCCCAGCGGACCTGTAACCTTTACCTCTCTCTCATGTCCTCCAGTTGCTGCCACTAAAGTTTCCATCGTCCCTTCTCCCCCATCACCTACCGGCAGAAGTACTGTTTCCGCATTTGCAAACGCCTTTTTAATACCATTGTGTATTGAGTTTGCCGCCTCAACTGCACTCATACTCCCCTTAAATGAATCAGGTGCTATGATGATTTTCATAATAACCCTCCTAAGAAAACGCTTCCAAAGTAACTAGTTAAAATTATACGAATATTGACTAAATTTGTATATAGTCATACCATACATAAATAACCACTTATTTTATAATTAATTTGTATTAATTATACAAAAACGAGAAGGGATGATAATTTGAGTGGATTGACAAAAAAAATCGCCGAGGAAATAGTCAAGGAAACCTCTTTAAGATTGAATCGAAATGTAAATATAATGAATATGGAAGGTATCATAATTGCAGCGCATGACGAAAGGAGGGTTGGATCCATTCATGAAGGTGCTGTAGAAGTATTGAAGAAAAGAAGCCCTCTTACCATCAATCCAATCGATGAAGAAGTGTGGGTAGGTGCCCAGCCTGGGGTAAATCTCCCGATTGTTTTTAACAATGAAATTCTTGGAGTCATCGGGATTACGGGCGACCCAGAAGAAATGGGGAATATTGGAGACCTTGTTAAAATGACTACTGAACTCATGATTCGTCAGGAATTCCTCGTTTCTCAAATGGAGTGGAAGCAGCGGACGAAGGAAATGATTCTCGAGCAGTTAATCAAGAGTACCCCTTCCCTAGAAGATATTCATAGAGGATTAAACTTGCTTGACCTACAGCTTCTTCCCCCCTTTACCACAATCGTACTTCAAATTAAAGAACAGCCTATCCTGAATCGGGAACTCATACAAAAACTAGAAACCTGTATAGGCAATAACCAAGCTATTGTTGGTTTTATTAACGTAAACCGGGTTTTTATTGCACTTTCAGGACATGAGGAAGAGACAGCACTCCATAAAGTGAAATCGATCTATCACCTTATGAAACGATTAAACATTGTCTTTAGAATGTCCTACAGCCTAACTTTCCAAGAACTTGAAAAGTTCAGTCAATCTTATCTTGACTGTGATATTACATTAAAAATAAGTGATCCAGACAATGACCTTCTATCCTTCGCTCAAATCGAAGTTAAAGCCTTGTTTTACCAGATCGATGATGTAATCACAAAAAGATTTTCTCAGCGAGTTTTAAAAAATATCGATCACAACAAAGCTAAAACCTTGAATTCTTTTTTCAAAAACAACTTAAACCTGCAACAAACAGCTAATGATTTGTATATTCATCGAAATACTCTTATTTATCGAATGAACAATATTGTAAAAGAGACCGGATATGATCCGAAGAAATTCGAAGATGCTCTAATTCTTCAAGTGGCCATGTGGATTTACAACCGTCCAACCAAAAGTACTCTAGAAAATAATTAAGTCAACTTTGAAAAATTAGAATAATTCATATATTATTTACAAGACCATGTACCGACTGGTAAAAATTCTTCGTTTATTACATTGTTTTTCATAAGACTTGTTGGTGTCTTGTAGAAATTATATATCTAAATAGAACAGGATGTGATCTATATGAGTTTTGAAGATTTAGGCTTTTCAAAAGTAGATATTGACCGTGAAAGGCGAACGGGCTATCCAGAAGTCATTTACGGAGAGGGAAAATCTGTAGAGCAAATTTACCAAATCATGCAATTGTTAATCGATAGACATGAAAAGGTCATGGTGACTCGTCTTTCTGCTGATAAAGCGGAACAACTTACAGCTCTTTTTCCAGAAGCCGTCTACCACTCTATTCCACAAATCTTACTATACGGTAGACCTCTTCAGCAGTATCAATCGGAGATGGTTGTTCTTTGTGCTGGAACCTCCGATTTGTTTGTTGCTGAGGAGGCTGCTCTTACCGCTGAATGGATGGGATGTCCTGTTAAGAGGATTTATGATGTAGGAGTAGCTGGAATCGATCGATTACTCGCTCACCGTGAGGAAATTACGAATGCGAGTGTCTTGATTGTTGTAGCTGGTATGGAAGGCGCATTACCGAGTGTAGTCGGGGGGATGGTCCGCCGGCCGGTTATTGCAGTACCAACTTCTGTCGGGTATGGGGCGCATATGGAAGGTCTCACACCACTTTTATCTATGCTTACATCATGTGCCTCTGGTATGAGCGTAGTCAATATTGATAACGGTTTCGGTGCTGCCTATCAAGCAGCACTAATTTTACAATTAGCCAGCGAGGGGGCACAAAAATGAATCACTTATACTTGGATTGTCAGTACGGAATTTCCGGAGATATGACTCTCTCCGCTCTCATAAACTTAGGAGCTGATCTCGACTACGTTAAAGACCATCTAAGAGAGCTTCCAATTGATCCTTTTACAATGGAAACAAATCCAGTGAATAAGCACGGTATCCATGCAACAGAGCTCATTCTACAATTTCCTGAAGAAAAACATCAACACCCTATCCATCCAGATACACATTACCATGACCACTCTCATGAGCACCATGACCACCGGCATGCCTCTTCGATTTTTCGTATGATCGATGAAAGTATGCTGCCGCAAAGGGTCAAAACGAGAAGTACTAAAATCTTTAAAATAATCGCTGAAGCTGAAGCCAAGATCCACGGAATGAACCCTGAGGATGTTCATTTTCATGAAGTGGGGGCAATGGATTCAATCGTGGATATTATTGGAGTCTGTCTTGCGCTTGAAAGTTTAGCGATCGAAACTATCAGCGCAGCTCCGGTCCCTACGGGATATGGTAAAATTCAGATTGCACATGGACTTTACCCAGTACCTGCACCAGCGACAGCGGAAATCCTGGCTGGTATTCCTCTTGCGGATTTTCAAGCTGAGGGTGAGCTGACCACTCCCACCGGGGCTGCTTTCCTAAAAGCTTTAGTCGATGACTTTGGACACTTGCCTGCATTGCCAATAAAGAAAATCAGTTATGGTGCCGGTAAGAAAGATTTCGATCACCCTAATATATTAAGAGCAGTCATTTTTCAAACAAAAGAGGATCTCGATACTACCCGCGAACGTATTAACGTACTAGAGTGCCAGTTAGATGATATGGAAGGGGAAACACTCGGGTATGTAATGGAAAAAGCATTAGGCATGGGAGCTCTAGACATCTATTACACCCCGGTAACAATGAAAAAGAGTCGTCCTGGCACATTAATCACTTTACTTGTAAAACCGGAACATTCGTTAATGTTCGAAGATCTCCTCTTAAGGGAAACAAGTACATTTGGTGTGCGGAGAGTGGAATGCGAGCGATCTATCCTTTCCAGACGAATGGATCAGGTAGAAACTGTTTATGGATTGGTCAAAGTTAAAATAGGGTTTAAGGGCAAACACGTTTACAAAGTCACCCCCGAATTTGAAGATGCAAAAGAAATGGCGCTAAAGAATAACATTCCACTGAGGAAGGTTTATTCAGAAGTAAACCTTAGTGCAATGCAATTAATAAAAGAAGAGTCTCTACTATAAAAATAAGATATATATAACACCTCTTGGACTGACAACTGTAACCCTTAAATTTAGAAAAATTAAACATGTATTGTAAATCGAAAGACTCACCACCACATCTAATTTACGTTTATGACGTATAAGATAGATCTATATTTAAAAGAGGCGATTGTTGATCGCCTCTTTTATCACAAAATTTGCTAGCTTGATCCAGTACTGAAAACAACTCTAATCCATCCATTGATCAAACCTCCAATCAATATTTCCTCCAGGAAATCTCCCCTTTACCTAATAATTCTTTTCTTGCAAAGGTGTGGATATGCGAGATAATCCTCTCCATTGTCTGTGTACGATTATCTAAAATCCTCACTACAACCCCATTATCTTCCATGTTAGAAATTCCGATACGGACATGAGGGTGAGCCCCGATAACACTTTCATATAACCATTCACCAAATTCACGAGAAGCTTTCGGATGAAAAATAATGAAAGAGCCTACATGTGTGTGCCCCTCTAACTGTAACACCCCTTCCAGTTCATCATCCGGTTCTAGTAAAAGGTGATCAAACAAAACGAGCTTTCCATTTTGGTAGACTTTCAATTTGTTCCTCATCCAGTCGTATTGGAAGTTCGATCCATCTTCAGACCAGCCCGGAGTAATGATATCGCTGTAAAAGAAAGAGGAGTTATGTTCCATCTCAACCATCGTCTCTTGGATAAACTTGGCTCCCTTATACAAAATCAATGGATCTAAATAATACTCAAGGACACTCTCCGCGCCTAACTGTATCGTCGTACGCTGTTCCACTGGCTTCGAAGGTGATTTATAAACCTTTGTGGAGGCTTGACTTGTGACCGCCAGTTCCGCTCCTTCTTCCAATTTAATTGTAGATCCGTATGTATCCCCGTCGACATACCCACCACCTACATGAATAAGGTAGACTGACAAGGAATCATCATCGAGGCGAACAGGGCGCGTATATTTAAACGCTCCTTCATAATATCCATGAATCATGGTCCTCGAATTGCGGTTCTTCACCTCAAGGTTAAGAAGACCCGTTTCACTCATGCTTTCAATCCTTTAAGAAAGGCGTTAGATTTTATCCAATCGATCACTTCATCCAAACCATCTTGTGTCTTTAAGTTTGTGAAAACAAAAGGCTTTTCTCCTCTCGCTTTGATTGTATCTTGTCTCATAATATCCAGGTTTGCCCCTACATAGGGAGCAAGGTCTGTTTTATTTACAACAAATAAATCCGATTTGATCATGCCCTGGCCATTCTTCCTCGGAATTTTTTCTCCTTGAGCTACGTCGATAATATAAATCGAGAAGTCCACCAGTTCAGGACTGAAGGTTGCTGCTAAGTTATCACCGCCACTTTCAACAAAAATTAAATCGAGATCACTGTGGCGCTCCTTCAATTCATCAATGGCTGAAAAATTCATGGAAGCATCTTCTCGTATCGCCGTATGAGGGCATCCGCCCGTTTCGACTCCAATGACTCGATCATCTTCCAATACCCCATTTTTCAAAAGAAACAAAGCATCCTCTTTTGTATAGATATCATTCGTGATGACAGCCATACTCAATTCATCCTTAAGGTCCCGTGTTATTCTCTCTACAAGCATCGTTTTTCCTGCACCGACAGGACCTCCAACTCCAATACAAATCGGTTCCATAATACCCCACTCCTTTTATATTTATTTAGATGTCATTTAAGACATGAACAGCCGCACATTCAAACGTTCATGATGCATTTGAGCAATTTCAAGCCCAGGACTCCCCGCCCCTAAATCTTCTGATGATAGATTCATAATTATTTGGACCGCTTCTTCCACGATAGGCTGCAGGTCTACTAAAACCCTTTGCCCGTCGGTCTGCCCGATCGGTATCCCCCTGACCGCATTTTGCACAAGAGAAGACAAGTTTGTGAACAAGAATGTCTCCACTGCCACTTTTTTAGAAATGTCCAGTGAATGATAAACGGCTGCTAGAACTACCGAAGGATGGCCATAAGCTTTCTTTTCCTTGATCCAAGACAAGTATTCGCTCAAATTAGTCGAAGGATATAATTCCATGAACAGCTTGGCCATACGTTCTCCCATCTTCCGGTTTCCTTCTCTTGTCTCTCGCGCTACGCAAGTAGCGAACAAAACATGATCGATTTCTAAAAGGTCCTCAGCGCTGCCATTTTCTATACTTTCATAAGCTAGACGGCAAGCGAGTCCATCATTGTAGATCAACTGCTTCTTTAAAAAGACCATCAGTGCTTGCTTAAAGCTCTCCGTTCCCGTCACTACATCCTCTTGAATATACGTTTCAAATCCGAAAGAATGAGAAAAGGCTCCCGAGGGAAATTGAGAGTCACTCAGCTGCAAAAGCGGCATCAGTCCGTTAGTCATGGTGATGTCCAATATAGCGGAAAGGCTCAGGCACCTTTCTCTTTTCTCGTTTATGCGGAATACCTAACTCTTGCAGTAATTCCTCGATCAAGTAATCGTACTGGACGATCATTTCTTCCCCTTCAAACTGGGCGGGCAAATGACGATTCCCCAGCTGGTGAGCGATATCCCCCATTTGCTGCATACTTGTTGGGCTGATGACTAAGACATCATCCTTTTTCACAGAAATGACGACCATATTTTTTTCATCCATATACAATACATCTCCGTCCGAAAGCTCTTCATTTTTAGATAATCTCATTCCAATCTCATTGCCATGATCCGTTGTCATGCGCTGTATTCTTTTGACTAACTGATCGCTTTCCAAGAATACGTATTCTATATGAGGAGCTCGTTTCTCTAAAGTAGCTACGTTCCCAACAATGTTTTCAATAATCATTTCCTTCACCTCAAAATAAGAAATATCGTTGTGCCAATGGAACCGTTTCCGCAGGTTCACAATCAATGACCTGTCCATCTACTTTTACCACATAGGTTTGTGGGTCAACTTCGATTTTTGGTGTTTCTCCATTATGAATCATCGATCGTTTCGTTAAATTTCGCACACCGGAAATCGGGCGTACCCGCTTCTTCAACCCCAGTTCTTCATGCAAGCTGCTCTCATAAGCCTTTGTTGATACGAACGTCAACGATGTTTTGTTTTTCGCTTGGCCGTGAGAACCGAACATTTCTCTATAAAATACAGGTTGGGGAGTAGGAATGCTTGCGTTTGGATCTCCCATCAGGCTATGAGCAATCATCCCCCCTTTAATAATCAGTTCTGGCTTCACACCAAAAAACTTTGGATCCCACAGCACTAAATCAGCCAACTTTCCACTTTCCACTGATCCGACATATTCAGAAATCCCATGTGTGATGGCCGGATTGATCGTATATTTAGCAATGTATCTTTTGGCTCGAAAGTTGTCTTTCTTGTCGTGGTCCCCTTCTAAAAATCCGCGCTGCTTTTTCATTTTATCCGCTGTTTGCCACGTACGGATAATAACTTCTCCTACACGTCCCATGGCCTGAGAATCGGATGAAATCATGCTGAATACCCCGAGGTCATGAAGGATATCTTCAGCAGCGATCGTCTCTTTTCGAATACGGGAATCCGCAAAAGCGATATCCTCCGGTACACTTGGATCCAAGTGGTGACAAACCATCAACATGTCCAAATGTTCTTCAAGTGTGTTAACCGTATAAGGCCTGGTTGGATTCGTAGAGGAAGGGAGTATATTCGGATAACTGGCCGCTTCAATAATATCGGGGGCGTGTCCTCCTCCTGCTCCTTCGGTATGATAGGTATGGATGACTCGATCATCGATCGCTTGAAGCGTATGTTCAACAAAACCTCCTTCATTCAATGTATCGGTATGTATAGCAACCTGAACATCATTTCGATCAGCAACACGTAAACACGTATCAATAGATGAAGCTGTCGTCCCCCAATCTTCATGAAGCTTTAACCCTACAGCTCCCGCTTCCACTTGCTCTTGAATGGCCTCTTCACTAGAAGAATTCCCTTTTCCTAAAAATCCTAGATTCATCGGATATTCATCCGCTGCTTCAAGCATCCGATGGATATTCCATGGACCTGGCGTACAAGTAGTTGCTTTCGTTCCAGTAGCAGGGCCTGTGCCTCCTCCGATCATGGTAGTGATCCCTGAGGAAAGAGCTGTTTCAATTTGCTGCGGAGCGACAAAGTGAATATGCGCATCAATCCCGCCTGCAGTCACAATCATTCCTTCCGCTGCTACGACTTCCGTTGAAGCCCCAATCACAAAATCTATATCGTCCATCAGCAAAGGATTTCCTGCTTTCCCAATAGCTGAGATCCAGCCTTCCTTTACACCGATATCCGCTTTAAAAATGCCTGAATGATCCAGGATAACGGCATTGGTAATGACAAGATCCACAGCCTCTTCGCTTGTAGCTAACGGATGCTGTCCCATACCATCCCTGATCACTTTACCACCGCCGAACTTCACTTCATCTCCGTATGTCGTATAATCCTTTTCCACTTCAATGAATAATTCCGTATCCGCCAAGCGAATGGCATCCCCCGTAGTAGGACCGAACATCTCCGCATACTGTTTTCGCGACATTTCAAAACTCATAGATCAGCCCTCCCATTGAACTGATTACTCAAACCGTAAATCTCCCTTTCACCGGAAAACGCAACCAGATCTACTTCTTTTTCATCGCCTGGTTCAAAACGAACAGCCGTGCCTGCCGGAATATTTAAATGCCTTCCTTTCGCTTGCTCCCGGTTGAATTGCAAGTAGGGATTCACTTCATAAAAATGAAAGTGGGAACCGGTTTGGACGGGGCGGTCTCCTCGATTCAATACATTGACTTTGACGACTTCTTTTCCTTCATTACAAACAATCGGCTCTTTTCGTAATAAAAACTCTCCTGGTATCATCGTTCAACCTCCTTCTCAGCGAATCGGATCATGTATAGTCACAAGTTTTACCCCATCCGGAAACGTCGCTTCCACTTGAATATCGGGAATCATCTCCGGAATACCTTCCAAGACATCTTCTCTCTCCAGAATCGTGGCGCCATATTGCATCAACTCGGCTACTGATTTGCCGTCACGCGCTCCTTCGACCACTTCATATGTAATAATAGCGACCGCTTCCGGATAATTGAGCTTCAATCCTCTCCCCTGGCGCCTCCGGGCAAGGTCAGCCGCCGTCACCACCATGAGCTTTTCCATCTCTCTAGACGTTAGCTTCACACTTTCACCTCCTCTCTGTCCAAAAGGTTTCCTTACGGCTGTCCATCCTTTCCTTGCATATATTCAACGACAGGACGAAACGCAATATATAGCCCCGCAATAATCAGCCAGCTAAACGATAGATAGGTCCACCCTTTGAAAAACTCGAGGCTATAGGAGTAACCTGTGAGGAACATAACCCCAGGGAAACCAATAATCAGTAATGCCGTCAACCCGAAGGCCCATCTTTTACATAGTTTCGCGTCTTCACTTAGCTGATGCTTGTTTCCCTTCATACATTATTTCCTCCTCTATGATTTCGTCATCATTCTCCTCATCATCAAAGCTACGGAACTTACCTTTTAGCGATTCAAAATCAAACTCTTGATTCGACATCAACGCATGGCCAATGGAAATCGTTCCACTTACAAGAAAAACGGTAATATTACCAAAAAACATCGATTGAAGTTCTCCTAACGAACGGATACTAATCTCTCCGAAGAGAAGGTAAGCAGAAGTAAACCATGCGGTTACCCCAAGAACCAGTCCCGCGGAAGCACCATAGAAGGTCCCTTCATTTGTTGCCTTTTTCCAAAGCAGTCCCAAAGTTACTGGAATGACCGCTCCACTTACAAAAATCCCCATAGCCATATAAACCCATCCTAAACCGATACCTACTTTAAACAACAGAATTGAAAGGACACCCATCATCAAACCAAACCCTAACGTAACTTTTCGGGAGACATTCAATAGCCTGTCACTGCTCGCTTTAGGGTTTATCGATTTCCGGTAAATATCTGTAACAATAATATTTGTAATCGCTGTTAGTTCAGCAGCTCCTGTAGACATAACCGCCATGAACAACATGGCCAGAAACAAGATCGATCCTACACCGCCAAGCAGGTGGGCAGCCATTTCCGGAGCGACAGAATCAGGGGTTCCAACCGTAATACCAAGACCTGCAGCACTTACTCCAAGAAACGTGGCAATCGCAAACGGAATGGAAAACCACGAAATTCCACCGTATATGTATGCTCTGGATGCTGCACTATCTTTACTTGCAATGGCCCTCTGCCAATACGCCTGATCAACGAAAACCGCACCAAAGTTTCCTATGATATTAATCATTCCGAAAAACAGACCAGATACAGAAGCCATGGTAAGCATGGAATCAGAAGACGGCATGCTGCTTAAACCTTCATATATAGGGTCAATTCCAAATTTGACATAAACAACGGTAGCGAAAATAGCAAGGATGGTAAAAATCATGACCGTATTAAAGTAGTCAGCAATAAAAGAGGCTTTTTAGTCCACCGATCATGGTGTAAATCGTGAAGGTGAGAGGAATCAGAAAGGCAGCTACATAAATGTTCATCCCCGTGAGAGAGTTTAAAGCAATCGCTCCACCAAGAACGACCATGGACGTCACGAGAATATTGGTCATTAAAGCAAACCCCATAATTAAGCGGTGGTTTTTCTTATCGAATCGCTGGCCAATGAACTCTAAAAACGTGTGGGCATTAGGGGCTCGCTTTTTCAAGTTGATCGCAACAATCGCAAATAATAACACTTGAATACAAGCACCTGCGGCATACCAATAGGGACCGCTAATCCCATATTGATACCCTGTGGAAGAAGACATCATCAAGGTTGCTGCCCACGTCCAAGCAGCAATAATAGAAGCACTCGCTAATCCAACCCCAACACTTCTACCTGCCGTACTGAATTGCTCAGCAGTCATGGCCTGTTTCTTTCTTCGCTGCATGACAAAAGTGATGAGAGTAAAGAACAATCCAAAAACCAATAACAGCCCATAACCAACATAAGATGGTAACATAAACACCCTCCAAATATTTTCAATATACTGAATAATGTAACACACTATGTAAGATAGTCAACATATTATGTTAGGAAACCTAACATAAGAGAGGATAAGTAAGCGTTGTCACTTAAATCACACCTGGTTTCATGTCTATTTATAAAAAATTCGTGTGGACTTAAGCATTCTCACAATCTCTTATTTGTTTCCTAATAAACTTCTCTTAAGCTAAGATCCTGTTTAATAATTTTTCCTATTCTGAAATTCAGAAATATGTTAACTTCTTAATATTAAAGGGAGTTGAATAATGGAATGGATGAACACCGAAGATTTTATAGATCCTTATTTTTTAAGACTGAGCGTATAGTACTTCATGATTGTATAAGGAAGGGAAAAAATGTTGAATAACCTACGGCATCGGCAACTACCCAAAGGTTTAAAAGAAACCAATTTGATCGTTATCCTTTCGTTTTTAGTTCTTTTGATGATTGGCACAATCATTTTTGCGACAGGAATGGGACCAGTTTCTGTACATACCACAACGGTATTACAAATTCTTATAAGCAAGATTCCTTTTTTATCTAATCCAGTGGGAAATGATTGGACTCAGGTGGAGGAAAGTATCGTAGTAGGATTACGACTTCCGAGAGTCCTATTAGGGTTAATAGTGGGCGCTTCATTATCTGTAACGGGAGTTGCCTTACAGGCCCTGGTACGAAATCATTTAGCAGATCCATTTATTCTTGGAGTCTCTTCCGGGGCATCTGCTACTGCCACATTGGGGATGTTATTCGGTACTTTTTCCTTCCTAGGTACATATTCCCTGTCTTTAAGTGCATTTATTGGAGCCGTCGTCGTAATAGTGTTGGTTTATGCTCTCTCAAGAGTGAATGGAAAGATTAATATGACCCAGTTATTATTATCAGGGGTTGCTATAGGTCTTATTATGGAATCAATAACAAAGTTGATTACGTTAAGCGCCCCCAATGCTTTAGGATTACACAATGCAACATTTTGGATGGCAGGTAGTTTAGCAGGGGCCAAATGGGGGTATTTGACCCTCCCTCTATTAGTCATGTTTCTATGTATGACTATTTTATTACTCAATTATCGAGCTCTAAATGCTTTATTAGCAGGAGACGAAACAGCTGGGACATTAGGATTTAATGTGAACGTTATCCAAACGATGCTTGTATTGATCGCATCCCTATTAGCAGGTGTTACCATTGCCGTAAGTGGTTCGATAGGCTTTGTAGGATTAATGATCCCCCATATCACTAGATTATTAATCGGATCCGATCATAAAAAAGTACTTCCAGTTAGTGCTTTTTTAGGAGGAATATTAGTCGTTTGGACAGATGTTGCAGCACGTCTAATTATTGCACCTGAAGAATTACCTATTGGTGTCTTGACAGCCATCTTTGGAGGTCCTTTTTTTATTTGGTTACTGAAAAAAAATGCCAGAAAATAAGGAGACAAAATATGAAACTACAAGTAGAAAATCTCAATTTTTCATATAATCATCATAAAATACTGAATGATATATCGCTTCATGTTAATAATGGAGAATTTGTCGGAATCATAGGGCCCAATGGCAGTGGGAAATCAACACTATTAAAAAATTTATATCGTGCTCTTACCCCTGACTCAGGTTCCATTTACTTAGATCATGAAAACTATCGTGATCTAAAAATAAAAGATATAGCTAAAAAACTAGGTGTAATCGGGCAAGACAATGGAGTACCATTCGACTTTGCAGTAAACGAAATCGTGGCTATGGGAAGAAGCCCACACAAAAAACTTTTCGAAGGCGACAAGAAAGAGGACAAAGAAATAATACAAAACGCTCTAAACACAGTAGGTATGGCAGATATGGCGGAAAGAAATTATCTATACCTTTCCGGTGGTGAAAAGCAGAGAGTCCTATTGGCAAGAGTACTATCCCAGCAAACCGAATTTCTCGTATTAGATGAACCTACAAACCATCTGGATATCCATCATCAACTGAGAATATTCGATGTAATCAAGGGATTAGGTGCAACCGTACTCTCCGCCATTCATGACCTTAACATCGCTTCACTGTACTGTGACAGAATCTATGTAATGAAAGACGGTTCTATCTATAAATCCGGAACCCCAGAAGAAATATTAACTTCTGAAAATATTAAGGAGGTTTTTAATATTAAAACAGATGTAAGGCAGCATCCCGTAACAAAAAAAGCAATGATTACATACTTACCAGAAAGTACTTTTAATAAAGGGGAAGATATAGTTGTATAAAAATAAATGGGGGTTATGGTTATTGGTTGGGTGCATCTGCATGATGATAGCAGGATGTGAAGAGACTATTAGCAAAGAACATACCGATAACGATGATGTTTCTAAATCTGAAGAATTATTAACCATCGATAATTACGGAAGAGAGCTGTCGATCACCCAAAAACCAACGAGCGTGTTAACGCTAGGCCCAAATACGACAGAATTATTCATAGCCTTAGGCCTTAGTGATTATATTACTGGCAACAGTCTAAACAATCATAGTCGAGGGGCATTGCCAGAGTATGAAGATGCCTACGAACAGATTCCAGAATTGACATACGGATCAGCTACTAGAGAAGCTGTATTAACTAGTGGGGCAGACTTTATATACGGAATTGACTGGGAGTTCGGCAAAGAGGGTTTAAATATTGAAGAATTGGAAGAATACGGCATTACAACCTATGTGAATAAAGCTTTCACGTTAGAAGAAATGTATCAGGAGATTTTGGATATTGGGAAAATTTTTGAAGTAGAAGATACAGCAGAAGCCTTTGTTGCTGACCAGAAAGAAAGGATTGCGAATATAAAAGAAAAGGTTTCACAACAGGACCCTGCCAAAGTCCTTGTGTATGATAGTGGCGGTGAAGGAGTTTTCACTGCTGGAGGTACCAACTTTGAAACATTACTCATTGAATTAGCTGGCGGAAAGAACATTTTCAAAGATTTATCGGACAAGCAATGGGCAACAGTGAGTTATGAAGAAGTATTATCCAGAGATCCTGATGTCATTTTGGTTCACGATTATGACCAACCTGCAATAGAGCAGAAGATCGAAGACATTAAAAATCATCCGGTTTTATCTCAATTAGAAAGTGTAAAAAATGAAAGATTCGTTTCTATTTCATTGGAAAGTGTATTACCGGGAAATCGAATGGCTTACTCAGTTGAAACTTTTGCGCAAGGTTTCCATCCTGATTTGTTTGATGAATAATTGTTACTTTCTATTTGGTGAGTCGTTCAAAATGAAGTTTTTTAGTTTGGAAACGGAGGGGCCCGTTAAGAAAAGATAAAAACAGGAACTTCATTGCTAACCATGTAGGATGGAATGCATGCAATGTAAGCGGGATGATGTTGGATGCACGGTTTTAAAAGATATTTTTGGAGGACAACCCCAAATATAAAAGAAGCGTAACATCAAGAGAAAACTATTGATATTACGCTATCCTTTACCTATTAATGCAGCGGGGTCAGGTACCAAAAAATTCCAATAGAAAAGCTAAGGTGACGAGGAGACTGATGATTCCAAAGAAACCCGAAGCTATAGAGAAGAAGAGCGGACGCTCTCTCCTCACCCAAAAACTGAGGCAGTAGACGAACGCGGGAAATGGAAATAGAATACTGGCGATTTCCCAGCTTGTAAACAAAAAAACAAGAGCTAGAAACAAAGCCAAGTATCCAGAGATCTTCCGCACTTCAAGCAACTTTTTCTGCTCACCTGCTTCCTTCACTTCCCAGGACCCGAGTGCCTCTTCTGTCCGCTTCAGCTTATATGGTTTGTCTGCTTGATAATAGAAGTACATCGGCTGGAAATAAGGAATGGTCCCATGAAGCGAACTTTTTCCCCAGGCAAATGATTGACCAGCCAGCGGGAACGTCTCGTAGGGGTCCGATTCGTCCTTCCCCTCTGGATATGCGGGGGAAGGAACATGTTCGGTATCGATGGAAAAAACGATGCGCTGATTTTCCGTCTGCCCAAAGTAGTTGCGCCAGCGTAAGGTCCGGATAGAGGAAAAAAAGAAGCGCCACAACTGTTTCCTTACTGTGTACGCCATACTCGTGTCGACAGGTATCCATCCTTCGTCTTCCAAGTAAACCTCATTCCAAACGTGGGCCTGGTGTTTCCCCATCGCAAAAGCACCAACCATCACCCGGCAGGGAATCCCCAGGGACCGACATAAAGAAGCATACAAGAAAGAGTACTCGCCACAATCCCCTTTTTTCACCTGCAAAAAGTGATCGACCCCGCGAGCTTTGACAGGGAACTTGTATGTATAATTTTTGATCATGTGTTGGAACAATAGCCATGCTTTTTCCCTATTGTCGGAGGCCTTTTCCGTCACATCTGCGGCCATCTGCTCAATGACTTGGTTCACAGGAATCATGGCTGTCGAACGTGTATATCTCTCCTGTTCTTCCTCAGTCAAAGAAGCGGCTGCACCCCCCACCTTTAGTTCAACACTATAAGAAGCGTCGATCTGTTCCCCTGGAGCCAACTCATAGTAGCTGATTCGGTTGCCGATCGTATCTATGTATTCCTGCATAGGGGACCGTTTCTCTTCCTTCAAAAGAGTCTGCTTCTCTGTTTCTGGCGGGTTTGCCAGCCATACCTTTACATGATCTGACGTTTGGTTTTCATATTGAAATGAATAATTAACCTTTTTCACCACTTCACCTACTTTTCTGCTTCGAAATCGAACAAGTATCCCCGCCACAACCTCCAACGGGGAGATCCGTCCTTCGTTCCGCTAATCAGTCATAGAGCTTGGAACCCGCTCCTGCCCATTTGAATAAAAGGAACGAAGATCCAAAAGAGAGGTAACTGCTTCATTATTCTTTGAATACTGAAGATTCCTGTTTCGATTTTTTGATCTTTACTCGGAGGGTGTGTACCCTTTTTTCAGCTTCTTCTTTATTTATATGATACCGCTCGAGAATAGAATTGTCTCTAATCGATTCATACTGGAACTTATGCCTCGCATCGAACTTCGCAAGAGCTCGCATGCTTTTGGATTAATACATAAAGTGTTCACTTTTTGGGGACCGCCCAAAGGAAAGGTATCCATAAAAAAGCGAACACTCTCTACATAGAAGGTTCGCTTCAGGCTGTCGAGAAAGTTCTCGACAGCCTTATTTTTTGATTTTGATCTCAATTTACCTTTTGTTATTTGTTACCCTAAAGATAGAAATCCTTTTAGGCGGTGATGATTGACAAAATGAGCTGGAAATGGTGACTATTGAAGAGCTTGTGCCTGAAGACCACTTACTTCGTAAGATTGATCAATACATAGATTTCTATTTTATCCCTGAAAAAGTCCGTTCCTTCTATTCGGAAAATAACGGTCGTCCATCGTTGGACCCTGTAGTTTTATTTAAGATGATGTTTATCGGTTATATTTATGGCATTCGTTCTGAGCGTAAATTGGAACAGCAAATTCATGAAAAAGATTGCCCTCCATTTAGCTAGAGGAAGTTAGATGGAGGAGAGTCTTTTTTGGCTATAAGCTAGAGCGAAGGAGCACAGACCATGACACTCCTGCGGAAAAACGGGCGATCCGAGACCCCGCAGTGTGGGTTTCACGAGGAGGCTCGGGCGTTCGTCCGCGGAAAGGGAATGGTCTGTGCTCCTGGAGGCAAGAAAAAAGCTTGTAGAAAAACACGGGGTTTCTCTACAAGCTGAAGCGAACACTCTCTACATAGAGGGTTCGCTTTTCCATTATATTTTTACATGGATGGGATCTACATTTCTATTTCCTTGTAAATGGAAGAGATTTCTTTCTATGAATATACCAATCTTCCGCTTGCTGATAGATCTAAAAGAACAAATGAGCCATTACTGCAATAATAGGCAAGGTAATCAATGTCCGTTGGAGGAAAATGACGATAAGATCGACAAAGCCGACAGGAATTTTGGACTTAATCAGCAAGATCCCTACTTCAGACATATAAATGAGCTGAGTAACGGATACAGCCGCAATGACAAAACGAGAAAGCTCACTCTCAATGCCACTCCCTACCACGGCAGGCAGGAACATATCCGCAAACCCAACAAGAATAGCCGGGGCTGTTTCAGCAGCAGACGGAATTTGCAGGAGATTCAAGAACCCGATCAATGGATAGGAAAGGTAAGTAAATACCGGTGTGAATTCAGCTAAGATAAGCGCGATGGTTCCAAGTGCCATCACGAGTGGCAAAAGCCCAAACCATATATCGACAACGTTATGTACACCTTTTTTGGCGACTTGTTTAAAACTTTGGACTTTCTGAGCTTTTTCCACTGCCTTTGCAAGCCCCCACTGGAAGTTAGAAGTATCCTCAGGGACGGCTTCACTAATTTGTTTTCCCACAGGTTCATAATATTCGTCTTTCTTCTTCGATAGAGGTGGAATTCGCGGACAAATGACAGCGGCAGCAAACCCTGCGACTACGATGGTTGCATAGAATGGCAGAAAGAGATGCTCAAGGCCGATGAAGGTAATGACGACTAAGCTGAAGGCAATGGAAGCAACCGAAAACGTTGTCGCAATAACCGAGGCTTCCCGTTTGGTGTAAAACCCTTCTTCGTATTGGCGTGTTGTGATGAGGACGCCCACCGTTCCGCTTCCCATCCAGGAAGCAAAGGCGTCAATGGAGGATCGACCAGGCAGTTTGAAAATAGGCTGCATAATTTTGCGGAAAATAGAGCCGATAAATTCCATCAATCCAAATTCTAAAATGAGCGGCATCAATAAGCCTGCAAATAAAAACCATGTGGTTAGAACAGGAATTAACGAGTAAAGGACGGTTCCTCCTGTAATGTCAGCGTATAACCAAGATGGCCCCCACTGGAATATTGTACATATCGCAAAGACTGCCCCTATCATTCGGATGATCAGCCAAAAGGGATGGAGATGGAATAAGGATTGGAGAAAGTCCGATGTCATGATCCAGCCTGGTTTGGCAATTTTTGTATAGATCGCCCCTAAGGCAGACAATGTTAAAATGATCGTCATAAAGATGTACAGATAACCTTCAAAAAAGGATTGAAAGAATTCGGCCATGATGCCGACCCCGATCGTGACTTTGTTATCGTAGTAGATTGGTGCTAAAAAGAGCAAAGCACCAATCAACGATGGAATGATAAACTTCATATAATCCTTTTTCGAGAATGACGGTGAGTACACTTCTTCTGTCCAATCGTCTACTTTTTCCTGCGAGTGCAAAGAAATTCCCCCTTCTCAAATGTTCTTAACTAGTCAGAGCCTTTTGTTCTGCTCTCTTTTTCATCGCTACAAGACTGATCATTTCATAACCAACAGCAGAAGCGAGACCGGCTGTGATATTTCCAGCGTCATAAGTCGGCAGAACTTCCACTAAGTCAAAGCCTACGAAATTGAGACCATGCAGTCCTCGGACACACTGCAGTGCTTCATAACTTGTCGGACCAGCCACTTCTGGGGTACCCGTCCCCGGAGCATAGGCAGGGTCGACAAAGTCAATATCGAAACTAACAAACACGGGGTGATCCGGGCCTATTTTCTCGTGTACTCTCTCAAGGACTTTTTCCACTCCCATTCTACGGACATCGTTCATTGTCAACACTTCAAATCCAAGTTCTTCCGCATCTTTAATGTCTTCCGGTCCATAAAGAGGGCCTCTTAATCCGATTTGTATAGAACGCTCCATATCAAGAAGCCCTTCCTCAACAGCTCTGCGGAACGGGGTTCCATGCATATACTTTTCTCCGTAGTAATTGTCCCACGTGTCTCCATGCGAATCGAAATGAACAAAAGCCATCTTCCCATATTTCTTATGGAAGGCACGAAGATTCCCCAAAGATATCGAATGATCCCCACCTAAAATGATTGGCGTCACAGATTGGTCGAGGAGCGGTTCCAATCCTTCCACGATGTTATCGTACGTACGATGAACATTACCTGGAATGACATCAATATCGCCATAGTCCACCCCTGATGCGTAATCGAAAATGTTGATGTCCTGATCAGGATTGTAAGGACGAAGAAGGACGGAAGAATTACGGATATGCTGCGGCCCGCCCCTCTGGCCAGTACGGTTAGAGGCTGCTGTATCAAAAGGTACTCCCAAAACCGCAAAGTCCACATTCTCTTCCGTTTTGATAGCTTCCAATCTCATAAATGTACTCACCCCACAAAACCGTGGGGATAATGAAGAATCTATAGGTTTATACATCTAAAAAACTCCTTTTCCAGTTGTTAAATTAGACTCCCAAAGAGATATATTTGGTTTCAAGGTATTCCTCGATCCCTTGCGGCCCTCCTTCTCTACCCATTCCACTTTCTTTAAATCCGCCGAACGGCGCTTGTGCTGCAGATGGAGAACCGTCATTCAGGCCAACAATGCCATAATCCAGTTTTTCTGATAAGGTCAACGCTTTACTAATGTTTTCAGTGAACAGATAAGCCGCTAGCCCAAATGGGGTATCATTGGCCCGTTCAATAGCAGACGATTCATCTGAAAAAGAAGCGATCGGAACCAGAGGACCGAATGTTTCTTCGTTCATGCAAAGCATGGAATCCGTTACGTTTTTTAGGATCGTTGGTTGAATGAAAAAACTTCCTTCTGATGGATCGCCTGCACCTCCTGTGACTATCTCTGCCCCATTGTCGACAGCATCTTCCATATGCTTGATCACTTTTTCATAAGCGCCCTGATCAATCAATGGGCCGATGTCTGTTTCAGGATCCATGCCATCTCCGACTTTCAATGCCTCCACGGCTGCCTTCAATTTTTCGGTGAACGTATCCACAATCGACTCGTGCACGAAGAAACGGTTGGAACAAATACACGTTTGGCCGGCATTTCTGAATTTAGAAGCGATCGCTCCCGCTACCGCTTTATCCAGGTCAGCATCTGGAAGGACGATAAAAGGGGCCTGACCTCCCAACTCTAATGATATTCGCTTCATCGTATCCGCCGATTTTTTCATCAATAGTTTTCCGACTTCCGTCGAGCCAGTAAATGAAAGCTTGGTTACTCTGGAATCAGACATCCATACATTGCTGATTGTTTCCGCATCCCCTGTTAAAATATTGATTAACCCTGGAGGAGCACCCGCTTCATGAGCTAACTCGACCAATCTTAACGCGGTTAAAGGCGTTTGTTCCGCCGGTTTGATAAGAACCGTGCATCCAGCCGCGATTGCTGGCGCCACTTTTCTTGTGATCATAGCTGCCGGGAAGTTCCATGGAGTAATAGCTGCTACCACACCTACGGGCTGCTTTTGGATGAGAATCCGCTTATCCGGTTTTGATGCAGGAATCGTTTGACCATAGATACGCTTGGCCTCTTCTGCAAACCAGGAAATATAACTGTTCGCATAGCCTATTTCGCCTCTCGCTTCTTTAAGCGGTTTTCCCTGTTCCCTGGTCATCACTTCTGCCAACTCATCCGTATGATCTTCAATTAATTGAAACCATCTCTGAAGAAAGACAGACCTCTCATCTGCGGTCGTATGTTTCCAATTATGGAAGGCCCTATGGGCGGCTTCGACCGCACGCTTGGCCTCATCCTCTCCCGCGTCTGGTACAGAAGCCAGCCATTCTTGATTGATTGGATTATAAACAGGGAATGTTTTTTCTGTTTGTATGTTTTCACCGTCTACGACAATATTCATAGATCATCCTCCTCTTTTTAAGCAAATTGTGGTGTATAGCAGTTTTTCATTGCTTTTTCTAAAATAGCGAGTCCCTCTTCCAATTCCTCATCAGTAATGACAAGAGGCATTAAAAAGCGAATGACATTTCCGTATAATCCCGCTCCCAACACTAATAACCCTTCCCGTTGTGCTTGTGCAATTATTTTTTGTGTCAGTCCTTTATCCGGTTCCTTCGAATCCTTGTCGGTAACCATTTCAACGGCAACCATAGCCCCAAGGCCACGTACTTCGCCGATGCAATCTAGATCTTCTGCCAATTGGCTGAACTTGCTTTTTATCGCCTTACCGATCTGATCCGCACGATCGTTCAGCCCCTCATCTTCAATCACATCAATGGCAGCTATGGCAGCTCGACATCCCAAAGGATTCCCACTATATGTACCTCCCAGTTCCCCAGGTCCTGATGCATCCATTACTTCCCTTCTTCCTATTACCCCACTGATTGGCGTCCCTGCTCCAAGAGATTTGGATACGGTAATCAAATCTGGGATGACATCATAATGCTCGATGGCAAAATATTTCCCTGTACGTCCAAAACCTGTTTGAATTTCATCTGCTACAAAAAGGATGCCATGTTCCTCACACAGAGTTTTTACTGCTCGGACGAATCTCGGGTCCGGAACAATAAATCCTCCCTCTCCCTGGACAGGCTCCATTACAACGGCTGCAACCGTTTCTGGCGCTACTTCTGTCACGAAGAACTTTTTGAATTCTTCAATCATGTACTCGTTGTATTCCTCATCACTCATCGCTTTTGGTTTGCGGTAAGGGTAAGGGAAAGGGGCCTTATATACCTCAGGGGCAAATGGTCCAAATCCAAATTTATAAGGCTTCACTTTGCTGGTCATCGACATCGTCATCAATGTCCGTCCGTGGAAAGCGTTTTCAAAGGTAACGATCGATTGTCTTCCTGTGTACTTTCTAGCTATCTTCACCGCATTTTCAACAGCTTCAGCCCCGCTATTTTGGAGTAATACCTTCTTGTCATGAGTCCCAGGAGCAAGCGCCGCCAGTTTTTCTGCTAACTCTACATACGGTTCATACATCATCACGTTGAAACCCGTATGGATATACTTATCCACTTGATCGTGCAGGGCCTTTCGCACTGTCGGGTGACAATGGCCGACATTGATGGTTCCAATAGCCCCGGCAAAATCAATAAACGTATTACCATCCACATCTGTGATCTTAGCCCCGTCCGCTTTTTCAGCAAACGTTGGTATCCCATAACTGACCGCATCCGGTACAATGCGATGACGTCGCTCTAATAGATCACTCGCCTTTGGTCCTGGTAAATTCGTTTGTATAGAAGCCTGTTTGGTCATTTAAAATCCTCCCTTAATTAAATATGGATGTTCGTTCAGAAAGATCATTTAGCGTAGAAAGCATATGAGCTTCTATGGCTTTCTTAGCCGCCGCAATGTCCCGCTTTTTCAACGCTGTCACGACTCCCTGGTGCTCAGGAATCGAAAGAGCTTGATTCATTGGCGTCGAATAGAAATTATCCCGCAAAATGAGGTAACAGTCTGACCATTGATTCAACTTTTCTACTTCCTGTAGTAGAAATTTATTTTGAGCTACTCTAGCTGGATAAGCATGAATCTGGGCATTGATTCGTAAGAACTCTTCATAATCCTTTTTCTCGTAAGCCTTCCTTTCTTCTTCTAATAACTGATCCATCTCTTGAAAGTTTTCTTCCGTCATTTGGTGGACGGCTAATTCGGCTGCATAACTCTCCAGCACGATCCGAAGGTTAAACACATCCTCCAGTTCTTTATCCGATGGATTGCATACAAAAGCTCCTCGATGTGGGACGAGTTCCATAAGGCCCTCATTTTCAAGCCTATTAAAAGCTGCTCGGATGGGCGTACGGCTCATTTTCAGCTCATTCCCTACCCATTCTTCCGTTACACGCTGGCCAGCTACCAATCGCTTCAGCATCATGGCGCGTTTAATTTTTTCATAAGCAATATCTTCGTTCTTCTGTTTGATCATTTTTCTACCACCAATTGTTTTAATAAATTGTATACAATCTTAATATACAATCATTCTATAACAAAACTATTCAGATTTCCACAACTTTTCTGAATTTTATAGATTTGTTTATCTGCTCCTTTTCCTATCCTCAAACTATCCTTTAGTAAACAAAAACTATGAACCGTTGCTAGAGGATTTCAGCATGATTACTTAACAACCAATGTCACCGTTGAGAGCCCGCCCTCCCTAAAGCTACAAGAAAAAATAGCTGACCTTTAATCAGACTCTCCCATTGATAGAATCCAACCATCTCTTTATGATGGAACATAACCAGATACTAAAACAAAGGAGATTCAATCGATGGACATCCGCCATTTGCAATATTTCATCGAAGTCGCCCGTTTCCAAAGTTTCACCAAGGCAGCGGAACACTTGTTTATTTCACAGCCGACCATCAGCAAAATGATTAAAAACCTGGAAGAAGACCTCGGGGTAGAACTGTTTGAACGAACGCGAAAGAAAGTCATCCTCACGGATGCTGGAAGGCTGATTCTAATGCAAGCCAAAACCATTGATAACGCTTTTGAGAATCTCAACACCCAACTCAATGATTTATTAGGCCTCAAAAAAGGGCACATCCGGGTGGGGCTCCCGCCGATTATGGATGCCGACCAAATCATCCAAATTCTCGGAGGCTTTCATGAACAGTATCCACACATTACCTTTCAACTCGTGGAGGACGGGGCAAAAAGAATTGAAGAAAATATCCTTCAGGAAGAACTCGATGTTGGGATCACCGTTTTACCGACGCAAGAGGACCGATTCGATCACTTCTTTCTTTTAAGTGAAGAGTTGGAGGTCATCCTTCCTCCTGCCCATCCATTAGCGGGAAGAAAGCAAATTCGCTTGGAAGAACTAAAAGACGATTCGTTCATTCTGTTCAATAAAGACTTTGTTTTGAACGACCGGATTACCTCTTCCTGCAAAGAAGCCGGCTTCATTCCAAAGGTCATATCAGAAAGCTCTCAGTGGGACTTCATCGGCAAAATGATTGCTTCCAATCTCGGTATTTCCATCCTTCCCAAAAGCGTGGCCGAATTACTTACGCAGGAAGTGAAGCGCATCAAGGTTATCAAGCCTTCCATCGCCTGGGAGCTTGCCATCATCTGGCCGAAAGACCAATACATCTCCTATGCCACCAAGGAATGGCTCGTGTATACCCAAGATCGATTAAGTACAGACGCAAGAGGATCAGCTTTAAGTTGAAGCTGATCCTTTTTTTATGCAAAAAGTCAATGAGTGAAAGCATTTACATAGACAGAGGCTATCCAGCACATGATAATTTGCTATTTCACTTCTCGAACATTCACTCGTACACTGAATTTATCAACGAACACAAAGACATGTCTTGAGGTTCCAATGAACTACCAAACCACTAGAGGAGGCAAACTCATGGAAGCGAAACGCACCAAAGAAAGTTTAGTCATTAATACAGATCAAGTGATGATTAACGACCTAAACAATTACAATACATTGTTTGGCGGTGTCCTCATGAAAAAACTGGACAATAACGCCACCTTATCTGCCAGACGACATGCCCGTGTGAAGGAATGTGTCACCGCTTCAACGGACTCCATTGATTTCTTACACCCGATTCACCAAACGGATTCTGTCTGCGTCGAATCCTTTGTCTCCTATACAGGAAACAAATCCATGGAGATCTTCTGTAAAGTGATTGCGGAAGACATGATTACCGGCCACCGTCGCATGGCAGCGACTGCTTTCTTAACTTTCGTGGCCCTCGATGAAAATAAAAGAGCCATTAAAGTCCCTGCAGTCATCCCAGAGACAGAGGAAGAGAAATTCCTTTACCAATCTGGCGAAGAACGTGCCAAAACACGAAGAATCCGGAGAGAGCACAGCGCTCAGCTTACCGAAATTATTAAACTAGAAAAACCATGGGAAGAAGGAGAGGATCATCATGTTGAAGTTAGCCAGTTTGGATGAATTGTATGAAGCGAAAAGAGACCTGGAAGAAGTCAGCCGCCGTTATCCTGATGTCTATGAAACGTTGACACATGTAGTCAGCTTCACTCGTCAACTGCAAATCAAGTATGGCTATATGGGGGCCTTACTGATGGAAGAAGACTTAGCCTCTACCTACCCGGAATTCGTCAAAGGATCCATTCTGTCTCTTTACAAAAAAGAAGTGGACAAGCTAAAAAATCACGAGGATTTCCCTGTCGTCAAAGAAGTCTTAGATCAATATCGTGATATTGGAGACGCTAAACTATTCTTATTGATTCTTGGAGCTAAACCGGAGCTATTAAAAGGTTCCACCATTATTAAATAAGAAAACCGCCAGGAGGACTAGTCCTTGCTGGCGGCTTGTCTTTGTCGGACATTCTTTTGGATCAGCTTCTTCGTGAGCTCGTTGTTCCTGATCCATATGTCTATGAAGCAGCAGGTGTAATGTTCTACACTTAAACTTTCACAACCTATAAATAAGAACCTTGCACAAGTGCAAGGTTCTTCCTCTGTTATTTCTTCACATAGTTGGTCAGCTTTCCGATTCCTTCAATTTCTATTTCCACCTTATCTCCAGGAGAGAGTGCGCCCACTCCCGATGGCGTCCCTGTCAAGATGACATCCCCAGGCTGAAGTGTCATCACTTCTGTTACCTTCACAAGCAGCTTTTCTATCTTGTGAATCAAATCATTGGTATTCGATTGCTGTTTGACTTCCCCATTTAAAGTAAGCTTGACACCTGTATGATTCGGGTCGAGCTCTGTTTCAATTACAGGGCCAAGAGGTTTAAAAGTGGCAAAAGACTTCGCTCGGGTAAATTGCCCGTCTTTCTTTTGCAAATGGCGATCAGAGACATCATTCCCGATCGTGTATCCGAACACGTAAGAGAGCGCATCCTCTTCAGATACGTTTTTCGCCTCTTTCCCAATAACGACAGCAAGTTCTGCTTCATAATCGATTCGGTGATCAAGCGTTGGAAGTTCAATTTCTTCGCCTTCGGAGATGACAGCGCTTGGTGAAACCATGAACATCATCGGTTCTTCCGGCAGCGGTTTTCCCGTTTCTTCTGCATGGAGAGCGTAATTAAGACCGATGCCGATTACTTGAGACGGCTCGACGGGTGACAAGACAGTTACTTCATCCAGTCCATATGTAATAGAGCTTTTTTCGGCATTCCCTTTCAAGAAATCACCATTGAGCTCTGTAATCGTATCGCCTTCCAATACACCAAAGTAATTTTCTCCATCTTTTCGATAACGAAGGTATTTCATATGCTTTCCCCCTAGTGAAATGATATAGTTTTCATAATGTTCTTAATCATTAATTGTAAACTTCTTCTCTTAAAAGGAAAAGGATCGATTTCACCTACGCTTGATTCGATTCTCATTCGGGTATGTACAAGTAAGGCCACTCTTCATTTCTATTATTGAAGGCCCTGGGGGATTGGGAAACAATCCGGCGTCTCACCTAGCCCCTTTGTCTGCGGGATCGTCCACCCAATTAGAAAGACTACATAAAAGGAGTTGAAACCTATGTTCAGTCAAGCCCTCTCTACCATAAAAACCGGTTGGTTATTGCTTCGATCTGTGGCCGTCATCTCTTCTAGCGTCGCCACGATCGTTTCCACCGTGTTGCCTCTATACCTTTACTTTCCCATTTCAGGCAATCAATTGATGATTACTTTTACACTCTTAATCATCGGTGCTTTCATCATCCATGGAGGATTGACACATCTTTTGAATGATTATATCGACGATCAGTCAGGAACGGATGCCCATAGTCCAGCCATCTTATCTGGCGGAAGCCGGGTGATCCAAACCGGTTTGATGTCTTCCCAGATGATGTGGCGCGTCGGCAAAGGGCTAATCATCCTCTTACTGATGACAACAGCCGCTTTAGCCGTCTTTGAATTTTACAAATTGTCTATCTTGTTAGCTATCGGGCTTTGGGGCGCCATTTCCTACTCTCTTCCCCCATTAAGATTAAGCTACCGCCCTTTTGTCGGGGAATGGTTCGCTACTTTTCCATCCGTTCTATTTCTTGGACTTGCCGGAGCCTGGTTAACCTTTGATACGCTGCCAGAATGGGCGGTTCAAAATGCGGCCATTAACGCTATTTTCTGTATCGCCTGGGTGATGGTCCACCATATCCCTGATCGTGAAGCTGACCAACAAGCCCATCCCATCAAACAGACAAGCGTCGTTTGGGCGGCAAACAAATTCGGACCTGCATTTAGCCGTCTGCCTGCTCTCTTTTACTTTGCCATTACAGGTCTGTGCGCCTTTTGGTTAGGCATGGAGCGAATATGGGCCGCGTTTGGAATGGTAGTCATTGTGGCCATCGCCATCCGTTTCATTGTCAAAATGGATGTGAACGATCCTCAGCAGGTATCCAATTATGAAAAAATCATTTTAGTTTTAGCTATGATCAACGCAGTTTGGCTAGGTATTTTTATATAGAGTCTGATCTCCAGATTCTTTTATCAAAAGCACTCAGCTGAATCCTATACTCTTTTAGCGAGGACCACATCCTCCGGGCATGCCCCCATCCCTTCTTTACGTACAAGAAAAGTCAGCCCTCGTCCTTTTATTGGACGAGGGCTGACTTATTAAAAAGGGGCACAAAATCCGCTTTCTTTTTTTCTCCAGGAGGAATGGGATTAAGCACCGCCAATAAATTTCACACAAACGGGTTCTGGAACATGAACGCCCGATTGAATGAGGGATAGCTTTCCTGTAGCTTTATCTCTTTCAAACAATGTCATCGTGTTTGACTTTTGGTTTGTAGCGATAAGGAATTCTTCGGATGGGTCCAGTACAAAGTCACGCGGCCAATTGCCTTCGGTTGACGTCCATTCCATAAACGTTAATTGACCAGAGTCTTGATCCACCTTATAGACCGCAATGGAGTTATGTCCACGATTTCCCGCATAGACATATTGTCCATCTAAGGAAATATGAATCGCACTGCCATCATTTGTTTCATTAAAGTCATCCGGGATCGTTGAGATGGTCTGTTGTTCTGTGAAACTTCCATCTTTCTCATCATAATGAAGCACAAGAACGTCTGAACTAAGCTCGGTCATTACATAGGCGAACTTTTGATTGGGATGGAAAGTGATGTGTCTTGGTCCTGCACCAGCGGGTGTGTTGAATACTTGAACCTGAGTTAATTTTCCATGGTCTGCAGCGTAAGTGATTACACGATCACTTCCCAGGTCAATCGCAATGACGTAGTTTTCATCTGGTGTGAAGCCTGCAAAATGCAAGTGCGGTTTTTCTTGTCGCTCATGTGGACCCGTACCTTCGTGTTCCACAACAGAAGTGGCCGGATTCAGGGATCCATCCTCCTTTGTTAGATAAGATGCAATGTTCTTTGTATGATAATTGGCTGTTACTACCGTGCTTTTCCCATGATCTACGCTCACATGGCACGGAGGAGATCCTGCAGCGGTTTGACTATTAAGTTTGGTTAACTCCCCTGTTTCCTCATTAATGGAAAAGGCCGTAACACCGCCATTTTCCCCCTGTTTCGTGACCGCATATAAATTCTGATCATCATCACTCACCGTCACATAGGTAGGGTTTTCTAATTCAGCCGCTAATTTCACATCTCTTAATTCTTTGTTGTCTGTATCAAGCGTGAACTGATACACGCCTTTACTATCCTGTTTTGTATAAGTTCCAACATATCCAACATACTTTGCCATAATAAAACTCCTTTAAGTATTAGAATACCTCTTTCATTAGCTCCATGATCCCTGTTCATTATCTCATAAACGAATGCACTCTCCAAAGCCCTTAAGGGACCTATGTAATGTTGCGTTCAAAGGCGAAGTAGTTCATAAATAAAATAACGGCCAGTCGTAAAAAACCCTCCCTATGAATATTCTTCATAGCGAGGATTCTTGCATCAAATGGTTCCATTTTCTGCAGCGCATGTAACACCTTTTCTAAAAAAGTGTCCATTTATTGTTTTTCTAAATCAAAGCCATATAAATAGGCCACTAACTTGTCAAAATCTTCGTCAGAGGAACATTCAATTTGCAAATCAATAAAGGTCATGACTACTTCTTCATCGTCAAACGGAAAATGGCTGTTATCTACGTTACTCAGAATCTCCCTATTGGAGAGTCCCTTCTCCCGTAATCCCTCAACGGCTTGCTTCATCGAAGATAATTCTGCCATGTGTCTGCCCCCTTATTCGTTCTTACCTTTAATCTTTTCACGTATTATTTACGACATGATCTAGTGATTTTCCTGCTTGAAGCCCTATGAATTCTCACTAAAGGACCAGGGTTTCCTTTATATAAATAGAAGGACGCTCCGGAAAAAGCGAAACTCGACAACAGGGGACGCTTTTTCCTTAAAAAATAAAGTACCTGCCCCTGCTAGTGATTAGGGGCAAGCACTTTTCCAAAGGTTATTTTAAATGTTCATCAGGTAAGGAGAAAAAATGTTTACTTTCGCTGAACACATTCGCCAGACGCCCCAGCGGACGCAACTGATCCAGATCTACTTTATATTCTTCCATATAATAATCCTCCTGGATGTGATAGAAAACCATCTCGCCGATAATTAAGTGATCGCTGCCAAGCTTGATGATTTGATTTAGTTTACATTCCATTTGAATCGGGGCTTCCTTCACACGCTTGGCCTTTACTTTTTCACTATTCATCGGTGTGAGCCCCGCTTCTGCAAATTCATCAATGTCACTAGGAAAATTCTCGGCAGATTTTTGCACTTCATTTCCTAGTGGGGTGGAAGATATATTGATGACAAACTCTTGTGTGGATCGAATATTTTCTAACGTATCTTTGACTGTCCCTTCTCTCTCTCCCACGCCCGGTCCAACGGATATACATAACATGGGCGGGTTTCTCGATGCTACGGTAAAAAAGCTGTAGGGAGCCAAATTCAAAAGGCCCTCCGTGGATATCGTTGATACCCAGGCGATCGGGCGCGGTACGACAGATCCTGACAATAATTTATACACGTGTTGAGTATCTAGTTCATTCGGAGAAAACTTCATGGGTTACTCAGCTCCTGTTCATGTTTAATAAGCAGTTCTTTCCATTTTATTTAAACGATGGAGGAGGACTATCACCATAATCATCAGAACAGAAATCATCAGCCATCCGAGCGTATACCCTTGGCTTTGATCGACAATGAGACCGAACAAAGGCGGGAAAAGGATGACCCCCAAGGAACCTAACGTAATGCTGAATCCACTGGACAAACCTGCCTGTTCTTTAGGGACAAGTTCAGAAGCCAGGTTCATCCATATCCCATTAAACCCTGATACGGCGAATCCGAACACGAAGAACAATGGAACCAGAAGTCCATACGGGGTTCCTTTAGGGAGAAAAGCGACAACAGCGCTTATGACCAGGGTGATGATGACAATAATGACCATCACCTTCAACCGTTCTCCTCCAAAGATTCGATCACTGATCACTCCCCAGACGATTCTTCCTAGAGACCCCCCTGCTTCAGAAAAGACTAATAATAGTCCAGCTAAGACTAAATGGATCCCGATTTGCTCATAGGTAAAAAGAACAAGGTATGTATTTAAACACATTTGTGACCCATTGATCCCCATCGCACTGAGACTAATAAACAACAGCGGTTTATTTTTAGCCATAAGGGTAAGCGAGGAGAAGGTAGAACTCAGGGATGGTTTCTGTTGTTGGACAGGTGTCTCATTTTTGGGGTCCCGATACAGGACGTAGGCGATCACGCCTGCCGCTATTAATACAAAACAGGAAATCAATACGACGGTTCGCCAGCCGTATGTCTCAGCAAGGGGAATTAATAAAATGGCTGATAGCGCCGATCCAAATGTAATGCCCATTTGTTTAATTCCCATGGCGGTTCCTCTTTTCTTTTGACTGAACCAATAAACAATGCCACGGTTTGTGGTCGGATGCATCCCTCCATACCCAATTCCACCAACCATAATAAGCAGCAGAACGACCCAGTAGGTGGTCTGAAAGGTCATCATCAAAAAGCTGATGCCCAGGATGGAAGACATAAACGCCAATAATGGCCTGGAACCAAAACGATCCGATAAAAGGCCCATTGGAATAGAAGCAACCGCCTGCCCCAGAAATAAGGCAGACGGCAGAAGGCCAACTTGTGCTTTGGTTAAAGATAGATCCTCCTCAATGAATACACTTAGCGGTCCAAGACTCCGCCCGATGAATGCAACCATAATCTGGGCCATAAGCAGCCACCATAACATTCGCCAAGGGCTATACGATTCTGTATGTGCTAAATCCATGGCTTCATTTCTCACTAGACTCATCTCTTTTCTATAAAACTACTTTTTGTTCCTATTCCTCATTACATCCCGATCACTTGTTTCGCTTCTTTTTCTTCCCCTACAGAAACACTCACGACAAGACTTCCTATGACACAGACTCCTAGATTGATAAGAAGCCCCCATAATCCGTTCGCGACTCCGAGCAAGGAATAGTCGAATATCGTCATGACAGAAGCTATGATCGTACCTGTAAGCATCCCTGCAAATACGGCCTTAGAATGAAGACGATTCCAATACAACCCTAGAATGAGACCTGGAGCTATTTGAATGAGAAGTTCAAATTTCAATACAAATATTTGATACAGCGTTCCCGGTGGAAACCATGCCACTAAAATAAGAATTCCTACCGCCACAAGACCTACGAGCTTCCCTACTAGAAGCTTCTTATGCTGGGAAGCTTCAGGATTAATATACGTCCCGTATAGATCATTGGAAATGATCGAAGAAAAGGTAAGCAATACCGAATCAGCTGTTGAGACAATCGCTGCAATCACGCCACCAAACAAAAGGACCATGGCCCAATAAAAAACCACATGCTGACTCGCTACAGCGCTCGCCATCATTCCAACTAATTGTTCAGATTCCCCTGTTGATAAACCCGGAAAAGCATTGATCCCGATAATCCCGATTATAAACACAACCCCGGCAGTTAAAAATGGCATCCAGGCCATCCGGCTGAACGAGCGTTTTAGTGTGCGTTCATTTTTCGCAGCGAATATCCGTTGAATGGCATGGGGATAAACGGCGGCCCCTATCCCAATTAAAACTAACAAACTGAACCAATTGACCACCCCAGGTCCATCAGGCACTCCTAATTTTTCAGGGGAATAAGCTTGCATGTAATCCGCTGATGTCGGCAATCCCCCAAAGTAAACGATCGAACCAATCAAAAGCATAAATACACCAAACAAGAGGGCAATGCCTTGCATCGTATCTGTATAGGCGACCGAACGCATTCCCCCAAGCCAGCCATAAATCACCATGATGATAACGAAAAATATGACACCCACTTGGTAAGGAATCGTTCCTCCAGTTAACCCAGACACCCCTTGTCCAATCGCAACCAGTTGTTCAAGCAAATAGTTGCCTAATCCATATAACATTAATAGGGCAGCAAGAATAGTAACGGCTTTCGATTTAAAACGTTTCTCAAACCATTGAGCGGGAGTGACCAACTTATATTTCTTACCGAGCGAATATAACCTCGGAGCAAATAATAAATAGGCCATGATAATCATAATGAAGAAAGGCACCGATACTAAGTATTCAAACCCCATACGATAGGCAGAAGGAGGATAGCCAATCACGGTATTCCCACTATATTGGGTAGCAAAGAATGTGAAAAACAATACCATAACACCAAGCCCTCGGCCACCAAGATAATATTCATCTAAACTCTGGTGGATATTTCGATTACGTAAGTACGTCGTAATCCCCACGCCCAACATAATCAACCCATACATCAATAGAATGAGGATTCCTGACCAACCTGAAAACGCTAATTCCATGAATTACCTCGCCCCTTTCTTCTCTGCCTCTTTTTCCTCTTCCTCTTCTTCCAACATCCAGTGGTACTTTAAAACGTAAGATAGAAAGGCAGACAACAATAAAGAAGCAAAAATAATCACCAGTGCCCAAAGCGGGATTCCGTAAATCAGTATTTCACCAAAGCTGGTCGGAAAATACCAAGGGGTAATGAAAGCTAATAAAACCCCAAAAACAATCCATAGTTTCCCGTTTTTGATCGGTTCTCTTTTGGGTTTGTCCAATTTGGCGCCTCCTTAAATTCAAAATTTTCAGATTTGGAATGATATAAAATAGCCGTTCTTCACGTACACAGTCCCTTAAGAAGAAGCCGGATTCACTTTTTTCAAAAGGGCTTCCCAGATCAAAAAGATGCTCCTTTATGAGTAAGAAGTCGAATGCAGGTCTGTGATTTTACCCGCTTTAATAATTTGACCTGGAAGCTCATGGTTTAACGTTTTTTCAAGGCCTTTCGATATCTCTATTAATTGATCAAGGTTTACATTCACGTCATATCCCATGAAAGCGAGCATGTGAACAAGATCCTCTGTACAAATGTTTCCCGTTGCACCTGGGGCAAATGGACAACCGCCTAAGCCGCCTAAAGAGGCATCAAACCTTGTGACACCTGCACGGATGCCTTCCATTACGTTCGCAAGACCCATGCCACGCGTATTATGGAAATGCAGCGTGACCGGAAGCCCCGGCCAACGATCAAGGACCTTCTCACATAATTGGTAGACTTGCTTCGGGGTGGCCATTCCTGTCGTATCTGCGAGCGTAATGCTCTCTGCCCCTAATGCAAGATACTGGTTGATCAGTCCCATCACGCGATCTTCATCCATACGCCCTTCAAACGGGCAACCAAAAGTCGTGGCCAATGTTCCATTCATTTGGATGCCTGTTCCAGAAAGGACACCTGCTATATCATGAAAATTGGAAAACGATTCGTCCACTGTGCGGCGTACATTCTTCAGGTTGTGTGTTTCGCTGACCGAAACCACTAGATTCACTTCATCTGCTTGACAGACAGCTGCGCGTTCTGCCCCTTTGACATTTGGAATCAATGCCGTATACGTCACGCCCGGCTTGCGTTCAATCCCTGCCATCACTTCCTCAGCGTCTCTTAAGTTAGGGACAGCTTTCGGAGAAACAAAGGATGTGACCTCAACCTTATCCACCCCTGCATGACTTAAACGGTCGATTAAGGCTATTTTCCTTTCTGTAGGGACAAATTGATCCTCCATTTGAAAGCCATCTCTTGTTACGACTTCCTGGATATAAATCCTTTCCACGACGCCTCACCCCTTCAACAAAAGTTAAATTATGCCTTGTTCTTTCAGCTTTTGAATCTTTTCCCTATCATAGCTCAGCCAGCTTTTCATCACTTCCTCGGTATGCTGTCCAAGTTCAGGACCCAGCCATTTTGTCCCCCCTGGTGTCTCACTCATTTTCGGTACAACCCCCGGGATTTTCAATGACTCCTCTTCATTCAGTTGGTAATCCTGGATCATATCTCTGCTTAAATAATGCTCGTCTTTTACGATGTCTTCGATACTATAAATGGGACCCGCAGGGACTCTAGCTTCATCAAGTTTCTCTAAAGCATGTTCGAAATCCATAGTTCGGGTCCAATCTTCAATAACTTCATCAAGGAAATCTGCGTGGTCTGCTCTTCCACTATTCTTTTGGAATCGCTCATCTTCAGCCAAATCGGCTCTTCCAATTACATTCATCAACCTTTTGAAAATCGCATCCCCATTTCCACCAATGACAATATATTTTCCGTCCCTGCATTGGTATGTATTAGAAGGAGCTATACCAGGCAGAGATGAACCTGTCCGTTCGCGAACCGCACCAAGCTTATCGAATTCAGGAAGGGATCCTTCCATCAAGCTAAACACCGCCTCATATAGGGCCACATCCACGACTTGACCTTTGCCGGTACCTTTCACATCACGATGGTAGATGGCCATCATGGCGCCTATGACGGAATACATTGCGGCAAGTGAATCACCAAGACTTATTCCCACCCGGGTTGGAGGAAGATCTGGATGACCTGTCAGGTGACGGAGTCCCCCCATCGACTCACCAATACTTCCAAACCCTGGTTTATCACGGTATGGACCTGTTTGACCATAGCCAGATACCCTGACCATCACGAGACCTGGGTTAATCGAAGATAACTCTTCATAACCAAGATTCCATTTCTCTAAGGTGCCTGGTCTGAAATTCTCAATAACGACATCACACTCTTTAACGAGGGACTTTATAATTTCCTGACCTTCGTTACTCTTTAAATCAACGGTGATCGACTTCTTATTTCTGGACTGGAGTCTCCACCATAAGGAAGTTCCTTCATAGATATGACGCCAATCCCTGAGAGGATCGCCTTTTTTAGGCGGCTCTACTTTTATCACATCGGCCCCAAATTCAGCCATCAACCTGCCGGCAAAGGGTCCAGCAATCAGACTTCCTAACTCTAATACTTTAACTCCCTCTAAACTTTGACTCATGTCACTTCACCTCTTGTTCTGTATTCTTCATCCTGTTAACGCTTACAACTCCCTCGAAAAAACACAGGCGCTTCCTTGTATTTTCAATGTTTTCTGAATCTTGTGATTTATAGTATCAATTTGTATACAATAAAGCAACCCACTCTGAGTAAAAATTATGGATCAGGTGTGAAAAAGGCTTCATACCAATTTAAAGTCGTATCAAACATTGAATCGTTAACTCCTTTTGTATACAATAAACCAAAGGGGTGTCCTATTATGAGTGCTTATGAATACATAAAGAAGGCCATTTTGCACGGGGAGTTTCCTCCTAAAATGCGGCTGACCGAAGAATTTTTAGCAAAAAAACTGCAAATCAGTCGAACTCCAATTCGGGAAGCATTAAAGCAATTAGAAACGGAAGGCCTAACGGTATCTATGAAACGAGGGGTACGCGTCCGCCATTTTACAGAATTGGATATCAAACAAATCTATGACTTGAGGACTCTTTTAGAGGGGTACGCGGCTGCTCAAGCGGCCATTCATCGGACCGATTCAGATTTACAGGAAATGGCTACAGCCAATGAAATGTATGAAAAAGCGATTGATCGTTATCTTGAAACAGGGGAAACAACCATAGAGGATATTTTAAACATCAACCATCGTTTTCATGACTCTGTTATAAAAGCTTCCAAAAATCAGCACATCCATTCCCATATATCCAAAGTGATTGTGGTTCCGTTAATTTTCCGCTCCTTCTATTGGTTCAATGCTGATCAGTTAAGACATTCGCTTGAGGTGCATAAAACCATCTTAAAAGCCATTGAAGAACAGGATACCGAACGGGCCCGTGTAGCTATGCATGAACATATCTATCATGGAAGGGATCAAGTCATGAAACATATCGAGACAATCGATAAGCAATACACAGGGAATAATGAGAAAAGCCTCTCCTTCCAAACAGAGCCCTCTTCCTAATGAGGCTCGCTAAATTCCAAAATACGAGAAAAAGGAGTCACCTATATACCGGTGACTCCCTTTTCTTTTGGTTGTTATAACTTTTTTTCCAACGGCCCCTAAAAAGGTTTTAAAGCATGCTTTGACATTCAGAAATACATGCTTCTAAATCCTGCTGCGCGTGCTGCATCTTATCTCTTGATTGTCCATTGTCCATGTGGTCCATAGCGAGTTTTAAATGGGAGATCGCACTTTCACATTCACTGATACAAGCTTGGATTTGCGACTTATCCATCTGTTCATCCTCCTTTCCTACATAAAGATAAAGTATCCGATAGGTCAGTCATTTATGTAATGGAAAAGATTCCAACAAATCCGTCCGGAAAGGGTTATCACAACCATTGATCCTCCCTAGCGATAAAATCTCCCTTCACTCAGCGTTTTTCTCAAGGAGATCCGAGGAATGAATGCGTACCATCACCTTCCCATCTACGGATTTAGCCTGGATTAAAACAGGCTGGTTATATTCATTTTTGAAAGTGAAATCCGGCCCATACCAACTGACTGTCGCATCCCTTCCCGGTGGGACATAAGGGACGTTCCTGCTATGGGAATAGCGTTCCACAATTTTAAGACCAGCGTGATCAACAGCATTATATAAAGTAGAGGATACCTGGCAAATTCCTCCCCCAATGCCCTCTGCCAACTCCCCCCTGACAATCACCGGCGCACGGACGTACCCTTTTTCTTTTGTTCGTTTTCCAACGACTTTATTAAAGGAAAATAATTCTCCTGGGAAAACCACATGATTATTAATCGCATGAGTCGCTAGAGAGATATTCTTGGACCTTGCCTTGTTGCCCTTTTTAAAATAGGTTAGATAATTCCCGATGTGCTTTGCCCTTATTTCTTCCAATAGCTCCGCATCTACTTGAGGATAAACTGGGGTCATAGGAACGGTGATACTGGTTAAGCTGTTAGTGTAGAAATATTGATAAAATTGGCCCTTTACTTTCATACGGTCTATTCGCGACCCAGCTTTCCCTTGAACAATGCTCCCATTCTCATCAATGATGGCATTGACAGGTTCTCTAGCCAATTTGTTGTCTAATTCATCAAGAAAGGACTCAAATTTCTGACGATCCACCATATTTTCATCAAGAAAGGGAATACTAAAATCCTCTCTACTTATCCGCTCAATGGTTTGGCCATCATGGTTAAGCTCCAAAGCATCTGGCGAATCTTCCTGCGGCATAATTAAAAGTAACAGAAAAGGTAAAAACATGACCTTCATTGCTCATCACCTCTAAAGGTAGTATGAATGAAGGCCATGAAATCATGCATTAGAACCCTTATTATTTGAAGTGGAATATGTTTTAAAAAATAGATTGAACATCTTTTATTTCCATCTCTTTTTTCACATGTTGTTATCTAATAAAAAAACACTCAAAAATGTAAAATAAACCCAAAACTTGACTCATAGTCTGTGGTTGATTTCATGCATCCATATGATGATTTTCATATGGAAAACATAAATAAACCACTCATTATAAAATCCTTCGGTAAACATTTAAAAAGTGTCCGTCTTGAATTAGGTTTCTCCCAAGAAGAACTTGCATTTAGAGCAGGCCTTGATCCCACTTATATTAGTGGTGTGGAAACAGGGAAGCGTAACCCTACCATTACTACCGTCTACCAAATCGCAGGTGCTCTAGAAATTTCAGCTCAAGAACTTCTTCCGGAAATCAGTGAACCAGGGAGGAAGGAGAATTCAGATGAATAATACGATAAAGAAAGAATATCTCCTTCTTCCTAATTACACTTCCCCTCTATTTATTGAGATCCTCGGCAACAAACACTTCATTGCTATGACTACATTCAAACAAATTACTTATAAAGCTGAAGGGCAATCTAAAAATGAAATAGTAGAAAAAACTCTTGCTATGATTAAGAAAGACCACCTTCTCTCATAACAACATAATCCTTTTTAAATTATAAGCTTCTCAAAATTTAAGACGGCGATTTTGTTATTTTCAACTAGATTTATAGCCCATTTAAATGTGCCTCATTCTCTTTCATGAACTAGGCGATCTCTCAAGGAGATTAGCATTCATAGCAGGCATAGGCCGTAACTTACATGAGGGTTTGGAAAGAGGAAAGCGTAACTCTACTCTACCACTGTATAAAGCATTAGGAGTTTCCATTTATACACTTCTATTGGATTTTAGTGAGCAAAGATGAAGAGTATTTAGTATAAATGATATGATATGATATGATAAAAAACAAATCTCTTTCTCCTCCCAACCCTTTCCCTGACTTATCGAGACCCTCGGTAAAAATCATACCATCGCTATGACCCCATTCCAAAAGCCACTTACAAAGCAGAAGGCATTCCAAAAATAAATAAAAACATTAAAAAACAAAAAATTTAATTGAAAGAAAACCATCCAAAATTGTAATATTGCAATCATATGTTAACATGAACATATATTAATATAAAACTTCATAAATGCGTAACATTGATGGAAAGCCTTTAGTGTTACGCCATACTTTAGATAGCTAACTTATCAAAGCAGGCAGCGACCAGATAGCCAGCCTATAATCACATATCATGAAACTTGACTGCGGCAAAAACAGAGGATTTCATACCGTTCTTGTCAATAAGGGTACTTTTTATAGTTGTTGAGTATGAGAGAAAATGTATCTTTATTTATTTTTATAAATTTTTGCTGGTATGCCGACTGCAATACAATTTTCAGGAACATCTTGAAGTACCACAGCTCCAGCACCAATTTTAGCAGAATTCCCAATAGTAATGGGCCCTAAAACTTTCGCTCCCACTCCGCATATAACGTTATCACCTATAATTGGAGCAGTTATTTCCTCTTTCCCATTATATGAAGTTTTACCCATATTTCCTCCTATAGTCACATGATGCATGATAAGTGTATTTTTTCCAATCTTAGTTTTTTTATTAATTACAGTTCCTAAACCATTATGTGAAAAAGTTACAGTGCTATCTATGTTAGCTTGATATGGTATATCACAACTAAAAAAAACTCGATTAATAGACCATAAAATTTTAGGAATGAAAGGAACATTAGATTTGTATAAAGTCTTTGATAAGTTATATATTTTCCCCACCATATTCTTCCTCATTATTGACCTCCTATAAACATGTTAATATTCAATATTTTATCTATTAATCTTATTGAAGAACCCTTTTAAATCTTTATAGTAAATGAAAACTATAATTGCTATTATAAAAGCACCTATAATATACAAAACCACATCAGATACTTTTGACAAGGAAAATAAAGCAAAAGATAGTACCGTAGTAATTACAATATAAAATTTTTTCAGTTCGTAATTTACAGGATACATTTTGGTAGATAGATAGGTACGTAAAATAAAGAAACATAAATATGAAACTGCTGTGGCAATAGCAGCACCGATTGCTCCATGTTCTGGAACAAGAAACCAGTTTCCAATAATATTAGTAAGACATGACACTATTGCAATCGGGACATGCCATAATGTTTTCTTTAGAAAATTTATACCTACAACAGTAATTTCAGAAATTGTATAAAATATAGGCATAAAAATTAAGAATGGAATTACTAATGAAGCGGATTGATAATCGCCCCCAAGTAAGAAAACAAAAAGGTCTTTACTAAGAATAGTTAGAACTGCGAGAATGGACATAAAGAATGTCATAATTTTCATAATTTCACTAAAAAAGTCTGTGTCTTTTGGGTACTTGTTAAACCTTTCAAAACTTACTGGAGTCCAAAAAGAAGAAAAAGCTGATTGTAACGCTACCACTAGACCCACTATTTTATATGCTGCGGTATATATTCCAAGTTCTTCAAAACTATTCCACTGCTTTATTGCTATTCTATCGAAAGATTGAAAAATCCATGTTATTAATACAGTAAAAACAAAAGGGGATCCATATTTTATAATATCTTTAGGTTTATATTTGGTTGATGTGTATCTTTTGTGTTCTACTTTCCATAGATTCTTTCCTAAAATTGCTTGTAACATAAAAGAAATTATTAATGTTAAGATTAATGAATATATCATTATTTTATAATCTGAAGCTAAGGATAATGATAATATAATGATAAAAATTAACGGCAGTAATTTACTGGTAATTTCTATTAACGAATACATATTACCCTTTTGTTGCATTCTTAACACTAATTTTCCAAACCTATTAAGCGTTTGGAAAATTACGCCTATGATTATGAAAATAGAAAGTAGTATACTACTTTCATTAAATAGATAATCTGTTATTGGCTTATAACAAGCAATTATTATCATAGAAAGTATTAGTAATATAATAATAGGAATTTTCAAACTTGAATAAAGAAGTCGCCCCCTATTACTTTCATCTTCTTCATAATAAAATCTAATGAATGCTTGATCAGTACCAAAAGTTGAAATGATCATGCTAACAGTTATCAGTAATGTGAACATTGAAGCTTTTCCAAGTTCTTCAGGTGTTAATATTCTAGTAGTCACGATAGTAGTTATTAACCCAATAAATAGTCCTACCCAACTACCATATGAGAATGAGAAAAACTTTCTAATTAAATTATTTTTCATGTTAAGAAACCTTTACTTTTTGAGGATTATTATACTTCTTATTCTTTATGCTAAAGTACGAATTCATTATTATAAGAGCTAAATAAAAGTAAGTATTATATTTAGCTAACGACTGTAAACTTAGTAGATAAAATAAAAAACTTAAAAGAGGAAGTAGAGATATGAACGTTACTCTACCTTTAAATTTCATTTTTTCAACCCTAAATATTAAGCATATAAATATTACAAATAAGACACTCCCTATTATTCCCCATGAAATCATCATTTCTAGGTACGAGTTATGTGGCCCAACGATTGCTCCTTGCAATTTTATATTATAATTATTCAAATAACCCATTACTCCCTCTCCAAATAATATTTGTAGGAGAGATGCCTCGGAAAACTTATTCCAGTATAATTCTACAACAAGTGAACGTGATCCACTCAATTCACTTATACTATTTGATAAAGCAAACCGATTATAAATAGATCTTATTATATTTAATATTTCATTAATAAAAGGTAGAGCGATTAAAGTAGACATACCAATTATTGATAAAGAAAATTTCTTATATATTTTTTTGCTTGAAAGTAGGCTGTAAATTAAATAGATAATAAATACACCTGAACTAACTATAATAAAACTACGAGAAAGTGTCATTAAACCTAAGATATACATAGTTACAATTAATACAATATAGTTGGTTTTTATTTTATTTTCTTTCACTTGTATATTAATTAAGAAGAGTATAGCTAACAAAACACTCATACCAAATCCATTGGGGTCGCCGCTAGCACCTTCAAATCTATAATAATCCTTATGATTTTGAAGTAAGCTTATCAAACCAAGCATTGCGGAATTAAAAATGCCTAGAACAAATGAAATAGTTATTTTTTTGAAATCCAACACAATGTCATTATCAGCTATCAAGATAAATGCATATAAAATTAAAATTGCCCATCTAACTAAGGAAATGACTTCAGAGGACGAATAATTTACCATGTGAAGCAATTCATAACCTATTAATAATAAATACATCACAAGGAAATTACGATTAATTTTTAGCTTGTTAAATCTACTAATGCTAAACTTCAAAAAAGATAATAATAATATTATAGTTGCGTAAGAAAAACCCTTTTCGTATGAAATAAATATATCAAGAGAAGGTAGTAAGAAAAATATTAAATATATATTTTTCATGTAATTAAAACATAAAATGTAAATACTTAATAAAATAGCAACAATAACTAAAAATATATTTTCCTCATTTGATGCATTCAAAGCTAGCAAAAAAATAGTAGCCATATAGAATAATATATTCGCAATTATTGAAAAGGTTTTTTTATTTATTTTTAATTCCTTATTTCTAATAATCATAATCCTACCCTCTAATTTAGTTAATACTTTACATCATACATTTTCATCAATCGAGTTATATTATCTTTTAAACTATATCCTTTAGCACTTAAAGCTTCAGCTGCTTTTGGTTTTCCTTCTTTTTGATGTTTCGACATTTTAATAAGGCAATCAGCCCATGTGTCAGGCCCTTTTGATAGATCTAAAAAGGTAATACTTCCATTATTAATATCAGTTTCCTTTGAAATCCCTGATGATACCACACAAGGCACATCACTCACTTGTGCCTCTAATAAAGAAACTGGTACACCTTCAAAGTGTGAAGGAAATATTAATACATTAAACATATTCATTAACTCTGGAATATCAGACCTTAATCCAGTTAATACAAACTTATCACTTAGACCTCTCTCCTTAATCTTCCCTTCTATTTCGCGCTTTAGAGGGCCATCTCCCACTAGTACAATTTTAAAGTTATCAGTGATCCTACATAATGATTCCGCAACCTCTATAATAAATGAGTGATTTTTAACCTCTGAAAATCTTCCAACATGTCCTATTACTAAATCTGAGTTGATTTGAAATAACCGTTTGTAATTTATAGAATCATATTGACTTAAATTAGTATATTTCTCAATATCAATTGCATTTGTAAGAATTTCATAGCTTCTATTCCCAAACAAAAAACTTCCAGCATCATCTCCGCATGCTACTAACTTTGTTGCATTAATTATGGATAGATTCTTCAAAAAAACTAAGTATTTCCTTTGCCATTTTTGCTCTACATCACTAGTATGTATATGACATATCCTTTGTTTAATTCCTGCTAGCCTTGCTGCAAATAAAGAAAATCCCGATTTGTAACCATGATGTACGTGTATCGCCTTGTATGGTCCATTCTCCTTACAAACTTTAAATACTCTATTCACATGTGTGAAAGGTCCATCACTTTTAATATAGGGGATTTTAAATATTTTGCCTCCCTTGTTTAGTATTTCTTCTTTTAATGGTCCGTCATTGAACGTTATAAAATCAAACTGTACTTTATTAGTATCCACCTTTCTATATAAATTCATAACCATAGATGATATGCCACCGTATGATGTAGTTGGTATCACATGTAATATTTTTGTAGGTGTTCTCACTATTTAATTACACTCCTTTCATGTAGCCCATAAGACTGATATAGATCCTTTATTTCCGATTCAAGAAGCATCCCTTTCTTAATGAATTTTTCTTTTATATAATACTTATCTGTAGGAGTCAATAAAGATTGAGCTTTTATCTCTTCCTTCCAATCTTCCACGCTTTGGTCTAATGAAACAAATTTAACTAAATTTAGTCCCATATCCACTTCTACTGGCAATGATTTAGATACAACACAAGGGGTACCAGCTGCCTGGGCTTCAATCACAACTCCACCTAACCCTTCATATATAGAAGGCATAATTAATACATCTAATAGTTTCATAATTTGTGGAATATCGTTTCTTACACCTAAAAAAACAATTTGTTCTTTTAAACCTTCTTTTTCTACAAGGGTTTCAATACTTCTTCTTAGTTCTCCATCACCAGCCAGTATTAACTTTGCATCAATTCCTTCAGCAATAATTGATTTAAATACTTTTATAGTAAATTTATGATTTTTCATAAAACTGAAGCGTCCTACCTGGCCAATGATCAGTTGCCCTTCGGTTATACCTAATTCCTCTTTAAGGTTTTCGTCTTTACTTGCGCTCATATACTTTTCTATATCAATTGCGTTTGGCACAACTCGAACACGACCAAATTCAACAACCCTTTTTCCAAAAACATATTCTCCGGCTTTTTTACTTATAGCTAATAAAGAAGTACTATTTCTTACTATTAAATTTCTTCCAAGACTAATAAATATCTTTTTAAGTATTTTCTTATGAGATTTTGTAGAAGTTGTTCTTGCATGACTTACTCTATATTTAATCCCTGCTATTCTCGCTATTAAACACACTATTCCAGAATGATAAGATGTGTGTGTGTGTACAGCTTGATAATCATCATTTTTTCTGAACACTCTATATAAATCATAGACATGCTTAAAAATATTTTTTCTAGGACTAGTCACAACAATTTTCTTACCGCCCATTCCTCTAATTTCGCTATCGTAATAATGGCGGTTATTGTCCAATACTATGAAATCGAACTGCACATCATTTCTATTAATTTTCCGATATACATCCATTATCCGAGACTCTGCCCCGCCAGTATTCATGGTAGCAAATACATGTACAATCTTAATTGGCGTTTGCTTCATTATTTATCAGTACCTTTACTATAATAAAATAAAATATAATAATACTTATAGATAAATGAAAAAGTCACAGGTTAACTTTGTACCAATCTAATGCGTGTTTAAAACCATCATGAAAGTTCCATTGAGGGTTATAATTTAAGAACTTTTTTGCATTAGATATATCAGCTAAACTATGTTTAATATCCCCTTTTCTGTTTGGCCCATATTCTGGATCAATATTCTTATCTAGTAAGCTTTTCATGATTGGATAAATGAAATTCAAACTATAACTCTCACCATAAGCAACATTGTATGCATAACCACTGGCTTCTTGTGTTGCTATGCATGCTTTTAAATTTGCTTCAATTACATTATCAATATATGTGAAATCTCTACTTTGTTCACCATCACCATTAATGATAGGAGAGGTATTATTTAGTAGTTGCTTTGCAAATAACGGAATGACTGCAGCATATTGAGAATGTGGATCTTGCCTTCTCCCGTACACATTAAAATATCTTAAACCAATACATTCTAGTCCATATAAATCAGTATATAAATTTCCATACAGCTCATTAACTTTCTTAGTAATTGCATATGGAGATAAAGGTTGACCTTCCTGTCCTTCAACCTTAGGCAACCTTGATGAATCTCCATAAACAGCTGATGAGGATGCATACACTAATCGTTTGATTCCTTTTGTATTCCTAGCGGCTTCCATTATATTATGAGTACCCTTAATATTATTATCTTCATAAATTAAAGGTTTCTCTACAGACCTCGGAACAGAACCAAGGGCAGCTTGATGTAATACATAGTCTACATCTTTACATCCCTTCAAACATGTTTCATAGTCCCTAATATCACCTTCAATAAATTCATATCGATCTTCGCCACTAAAACATTCTACGTTTTCTAGTTTCCCTGTCGAAAAATTATCAAGACCTCTTACTTCATAACCTAACTCAAGTATAGCTTCTACTAAATTAGAGCCTATAAACCCTGCAGAGCCAGTAACTAAAAACTTTGAGCCTTCCGGAAATACCAAATCTTTATATCCCATATTATAACCTCCAGTAATCGTAACCTTTATCCATAGCCTCTTCTTTATTAAAAAGACCTTTAATATCCATTAATACATGATTTTCATTCATGTTGCTTACATTTTCAGTAGTTGCAGCAACCTCTTGCAAACCTTTCATAGTAGAATAACAATTATACAAACTTTTCAGGTCATCCAAATTAAGAGTGTTGAACTCTTTATGAGGAACTGCAAAAATAACAGCATCTACATTATTCACTTCTTCCATGTTGCAAGTATTAATCTTATATTCATTCCATAAATCTTCTTTATCAGCTACAGGATCAACAACCTTAACTTCCACCCCATATTCTTCAAGTTCATTTACAACATCTACTACTTTAGTATTCCTAACATCAGGACAATCTTCTTTGAATGTCACACCAAAAATAGCAACTTTAGCTCCATTTATTTGTTTATTAGCCTTAATCATCTTTTTAACTGTATTTTCAGCAACATACTTGCCCATATCATCATTGATCTTTCGTCCAGATAAGATGATTTGTGAGTAATACCCCATTTGTTCCGCTTTATAAGTAAGATAATAAGGATCTACTCCAATACAGTGCCCCCCTACTAAACCAGGGAAAAACTTGAGAAAGTTCCACTTAGTACCTGCTGCCTCCAGCACTGCTTTTGTATCAATCTCCATTTTATTAAAAATAATGGATAACTCATTCATAAATGCAATATTAATGTCCCTTTGAGCATTCTCAATAACTTTTGCAGCTTCTGCAACTTGAATACTTTCAGCTCTATGAACACCAACATCAACGACTAACTCATAAACTTTTGCAACAATGTTTAATGTTTCTTCGTCCATTCCTGAAACTACTTTCACTATAGATTCTAATCTATGTTCTTTATCTCCAGGATTAATTCTTTCGGGGGAGTATCCAACTTTGAAGTCTTTTCCACACCTCAACCCAGACTCCTGTTCAAGAATCGGAACACAAACCTCTTCAGTAACACCAGGATAAACGGTAGATTCAAATACGACTATAGAGCCCTTCGATAAATTTCTACCTAAAGTTTTGCTAGCTGACTTAACAGGAGTGAGGTCAGGGGTTCGGTCTTCTTTCACCGGTGTTGGAACAGCAACAATGTGAAATTTTGCTTCTCTAAGCTTCTCTTCCTCATAGGTGAAGTCAATAGTTGTCTCCTTGATTACTTCGTCTCCAACTTCTTTAGTAGGATCTATCCCATTTTTATAAAGGTTGACCTTTTCTTTGTGAATATCAAAGCCAATTACATCAGCTTTTTTTGCAAAAGCCACAGCAATTGGCATCCCCACATATCCAAGACCAACCAAAGAGACTTTTTCTTCTTTTTGAACAATTCTATCATATAAGTTCATACTAACTCTCCTTATTTAAGAACCAATTTCATTTAAGTATGATTGAATTACAATTTGCCGATCGTATTCTTTTTCCATTTTATTACGAGCTGCAACCCCCATGTCTTTTTTTTGTTTATGAGGCAATTCAATGAAATCATTAATAGTTTCTATTAAACTAGCTACATCTTTTGCCTTAAAACCTAAACCACTAACACCCTCATCAAAGGTTTCTTTACAGCCCGGTATATTCGAAGCTAAGACAGGCCTTCCTGTAGCTGCAGATTCTAAAAGTACATTTGAGGTCCCTTCATGGTAAGAAGGGAGTATGATTGCATGTGCCTTTTTCATAAATTCCTGTATATCGGACCGTTGTCCATAGTAATTAATTATCCCTTTATCATTTAAATCATTTAACTTGTCAGCATAGCCTTCTTCACTTGGACCAACAATATTAAATGAGACATTTAAATTTCTATGCTTGAAATATTGAGCCGCTTCTAAAAGTTCATTTATACCTTTAGCCTTCATAATTCTACCTACAAAAAGGAAATTAACTTTTTCATTCACATCAGGGTAATTTTGGTATGCATTCTGCTGTAGATTTACACCAGATCCAGGTATTAGGTTCACTTTTGAATTTACAAGCTTATTACTCAAAAAATAATCCATATTAGACCTATTTTGAAAAAATACACTTTTTGCCTTTCTTAACCCTTGTTTATAGAGATTCAGTACTATACGTTGCATTAACCCTTTATTTTCAACAGACGTTCCTAAGCCAGTAACATTTACAATGTAAGGCTTCCTCATCAATCTACAAGCAATGCCCCCATATATATTTGGTTTAATAGTATAGGTTAAGACTATATCCGGATTAACATTTTTCAATATAGAGATATAGCTGATTAACAAAATCAGATCACTAGCAGGGTTTGTTCCTCTCCGATCCACATTAGTATCTATAAATTCACAACCCATTGCTCTCAATTTAGGAACATATAGATTGTCATTTGGTAGAGCGATAACAACTTCATCTCCCCTACTTATTAACTCCTCTAATAACTCTTTTCTGAATTTATATAAGCCCATGCCGAAATTGGCTAATACAAGTACCTTCATAAATGAACTCTCCTAGCAGGAACCCCGATATAGGTGCCGATCTCATCAATATCTTTAACGACTACAGCCCCAGCCCCAAGTTGGCAAGAATCCGTGATCTTTATATTATTGCTAACCGTACACCCTATCCCTAACCATGATTTATCCCCTACAGTAACAGTTCCAGCTAAATGAGACCCAGGAGACACATGAACGAAGTTGCCAAGTTCATTATCATGATCAAGAGTTGAGGAAGTATTGATTATACAACCTTTTCCAATTCGACTCCCGCTGTTAATTACGACACCTGCCATCACCACAGATCCCTTTCCAATGTGAACATTGGATCCTATAATTGCATTAGGATGAACCAAAGTCGTTATAGTGGCTCCCTTATTTTCTAAATCCTCTTGTACTGACTGTCTTATAAGATTATCTCCAATACCTACGACACAAGCACATTCGTCTATGTACTTCCATAAATCTTTTACTTTACCTACAACTTTATAGCCTAAGGTCTCTGTTTGTTCACTTTTATCATCTATAAACAGGACCTCTTCCCACTCACCAGATTGCTTGGCTATATCAGCAATAACCTTACCGTGGCCACTGGCCCCAATTATAAGCAGTTTATTCATTATCGACATCCTTCTTGTTCCCCCTAAAGGGTTCTACAGTAGCTGCTTCTTCAGAATTAATCCCTTCTCGTATAAATACCTTTTTTATGGTAGTTAAGATGATTTTTATGTCTTTAGAGATAGAAACATTGTCTACATAATGAACATCTAAATCAAATTTTTCTTCCCAACTAATCGCATTCCTACCATTAACTTGAGCTAAACCAGTAAGTCCCGGTTTTACTTCATGTCGTCGTTTTTGGTGAGAGTTGTACAGTGGGAGATACCCCATTAATAAAGGTCTCGGACCAACAATAGACATATCTCCTTTAATTATATTAAATAGTTCTGGCAACTCATCGAGTGAGGTTGCTCTCAAAAAGGTACCGAATTTAGTTAAACGGAGGTGATCCGGTAGGAGTGCACCTTTTTCATCTTTGTCATCTGTCATCGTTCTAAACTTATACATAAAAAATGGCCTTCCATAAAGTCCAGGACGTTCTTGTTTAAACAAAATGGGAGATCCAAGTTTCTTTCTAACCATGATAGATACTATTACGAAAGGGACGCTTAGAAGAATAATAGCCATAGAGGAAAGGATAATATCAACTAGCCTTTTTAAGAAACCTTCATAAACCCCTTTATTTCTATGCGCCATTACTCCATCCACAAACCTTTCATTGTTTTCACAACTAAATCCAACTCTTCGTTTGACATTTTCGTATCGGATGGTAAGCAAATACCATTCTGGAATAAGTCTTCAGATACCCTCGTTCCTACAAAGTCAAAGTTCTCAAAGTACGGTTGGATATGCATAGGTTTCCAAACAGGTCTTGATTCAATATTTTCCTTTTCCAAAGCTTTCATTACATCCATTGGCCTTATTTTACCCTTCAAAGTTAAAGAACTTAACCAATAATTCGGTTCATCCCAGTCGTTAACAGGCATGAATTCAACACCCTCAAGCTGATCAAGCTCTTTCTTATAATACTCAAAAATATATTTCTTCTTTTCAACTCTTTGATCTAGCACCTTAAGCTGCCCTCTTCCAATTCCAGCAACTACATTACTCATACGATAATTAAAGCCTAATTCACTATGCTGATAATGCCTCGCTTGATCCCGGGATTGAGTAGCCCAAAATCTTGCTTTACTTATCTTTTCTTCGTTATTCGATACAAGCATCCCACCACCAGATGTTGTAATGATCTTGTTTCCATTAAATGAAAAGATTCCATAATCTCCAAATGTTCCTGTATGTTTACCTTTGTAATAGCCACCCAAAGACTCCGCTGCATCTTCAATAACAGCGACATCGTGCTTATTACAAACCTCCATAATTTTATCCATATCAGCTGATAAACCATATAAATGCACTACAATTACAGCCTTTACTTCTGGGTACTTTTCAAAAGCTTCTTCTAGTGCTTTTGGACACATATTCCACGTTTCATAATTACTATCTATGAATACTGGCGTAGCATTTTGATAGATTATAGGATTTGCCGTAGCTGAAAATGTTAGGGTTGGACAAAAAACTATATCTCCTTCCTTAACATCAGCAGCTTTCAATGCTAAATGAATAGCAGCAGTCCCCGATGATAAAGCAGCAGCTGCTTCAGACCCGACTTTTTCCGCTAATTCTAATTCAAATTGATTAACATTCTCCCCCAATGGCGCAATCCAGTTGGTATCAAAAGCTTCTTGTACGTATTGCTGTTCATAACCTTCATCACTCATGTGAGGGGATGAAAGAAAAATCCGATCTCCCATATAAAAAACTTCCTTCCATTCTTTCTTCTCTTTTAGTCTGCATCCATCAGCTAAACTTCTTGCTCTGCCTTTTCTCTGTTTATCAAAGAACATAAAGATTTCAGGGCTCAAAATATACCGTTCTCAAATCACAGAAGAGAGGTTTGATTCATAACTAAGTCAGCAGCTGACCAGCCAAAGTTTTTGCATCGTAAAATAATATCTCCTTGGATAACATACTAAAATTTACCTCTATCAATTTGCAGTCACACCAAATTGCAATAGCAAGGACTTTTGGTTCTTTTTAATGGATAAAGTGAATCTTCACATTGAGTGTTGGGTACACTGCTTTAAAGAAGATCACACTTATTTTTTCAATAAATTACCTCCAAGCTCAGAATTATTATCAAAACGAACTTCCAAACGCTTACCTTTACCAGTGATGATAATACTGTCTTCATTTTCTGATCTGATTCAATGACCTCTTGGACAATATATAGAAAAGTGATTTATCAACAAGAATCGTCAAAACCTCTCTAGGTATTGCTTTAGTCAAAAGAAAAAACGCGTTCCACTTGCAGCTAAAATAATCGTTTCATAATATGGTTGCACTTAACATTAAAACATGTGTTCTATGAACTTTTCTTTTTTGTTAAGTCTGTTATTAGCTAGATCTATCGCGTATTTTTTCAAATCTTCAACACTACTTTCACCGTGTTGGTTAACTAAATATTCTACTAGCTCAAAATCAAACTCCACCGTCTTCCCAATAAAGATCTTCGGAAACACCGGCTTCTTATTCACTTCTTTCTCACTCAACAATTCCTCATACATCTTCTCTCCAGGACGGATTCCACTAAATTGAATTGGAATCTGCTCTTCCGTGAAGCCAGAAAGATGAATCAAGTTCTTCGCAAGATCGACAATCTTTACAGGCTCCCCCATATCTAGAACAAACACTTCTCCACCTCTGGCAAGAGCACCAGCTTGAAGTACCAAACGAGAAGCTTCTGGAATCGTCATAAAGTATCGCGTCATGTCAGGATGGGTCACCGTGACCGGCCCACCGGCTTCGATTTGCTTCTTAAATAATGGAATAACACTGCCACGGCTGCCCAAGACATTACCGAATCGTACAGCAGCAAACTTTGTATTGCTCTGTCTGCTTAAATTTTGTATAACCATTTCTGCAATCCGCTTCGTCGCACCCATGACGTTCGGCGGGTTAACGGCTTTGTCTGTGGAAACAAGCACAAAGGCTTTTACCCCTGCATGGTGAGCAGCTTCGGCAACGTTCTTCGTGCCGATCACATTGTTCTTCACCGCTTCTTTCGGATTGGCTTCCATCAATGGCACATGCTTATGGGCAGCAGCATGATAAATATAAGAAGGTGCATAATCCTGGACCACTTGAAAGATTCGCTCTCTATCTTGAACATCGGCAATAACGGTCACAAGTTCTGTGTCAATGTCGAATTGTTTTAATTCCATATGAATGGTATAAATACTGTTTTCTCCATGCCCAAGTAAAATGAGTCGTTCCGGACCGAACTTAACAAGCTGACGGCAGATTTCAGAACCGATACTTCCCCCGGCACCAGTCACCATGACCGTACGGCCTTTAACTTCTGTTTCTATGGAATCAATATCAAGTTCCACGGGCTCACGTCCGAGCAGGTCTTCAATCTGCACATCGCGTATTTGGCTCACGGAGACATTTCCCAGGGCAATATCTTCAATCATCGGCAATGTCTGCACATTTTTGACAGCATTTTTCGCCATTTGGATAATCTCTTTAAGACGATCATGCTCGACAGACGGCATGGCCATAACGATATGGTTGACATGATGACGGTCGACGATGTTTTGGATCTCGTTCGTGCTGCCAAGGACAGGTAATCCGGCAATCGTCAAATGGTGCATCGTAAAGTCATCATCAACGAAACCGATGATATCTCCCTCGAATTCATTCGAGGTATTCATTTGTCTGGCTAACATCCGGCCTGCGGCGCCAGCGCCTACGATTAATGTCCGCTGGTGATTCGGGTCGACATTTACGCTTTTCGCCTTTTTCCTTTTCGGGTTCAGGGTAAGGCCATAGCTTTTATAATACTGCCACGCAAAGCGTACTCCGCCGATCAGTAAAATATGTAACATCCACGTAATTAATAACGCGCGTTGATAAATCATTCCAAACACTAAAAATTGAACTAAAGTAGCCGATAATAAGGATAGGGTGACAACGACAATGATCCCAATTAATTCTTCGGTACTGGCATAGCGCCACTTCTTCTTATACATTCCAAACAAGCTTGAAAACAAATGATGGGAAAATAACAGCGCAAGCGATAACACAATCATAACGTTATCGAAGACAGCTACGTATGGGTTTAAAAAGAAATGGGACATGTAAATGGAAAAGGAAACGATGATCGAATCGATAGCAATCAACAAAAAAAGACGTTTCCGATAAGCAGTTGTCATAAAGACCCTCCACTCCTTTCTTGATTAAATCTAGAAAACTATGAAATATATGTAAGGAAGATATCAAAAACGATAACTTCCGACATTTTTCTGTAACATTATGATTATAGCAGGTCGAATCGATACAGGAAAAGACATGGATGCAATTTTTAACATTTCTTTAAAAAAATGTTAATGGTCATGAATGGTGCTTATAATCATGAAAAGGGAGCCCCTGGACACTTAAGAACCGAAAAGACCGAAAAGCTTTTTCTTTTTCCGGATCCGTTCAGGTGGTTCCGCGGCAAGCATGTTTCCGGCAACGACATCTTCCGCATTTTCAGATAGGAAGTAAACCATATCCAGACCATACTGTTTACGGATTTCTGCATAAGCGTCTGTCATGCAGAAACCTCTGCTTGTGATATTATGAGCATCACTGGCAATTAAGTGAGCCAAATTCGCTTCAATCAATTGTTCAGAGAACTTCTTGATTTTTTCCCAAAATGGCCTGTAATGCTGGCAGCTGTCAATTGGCAGAAGGCCCCCTGTTTCACAAATGAATACAGTTGATCTGGGTGCTCAATCAATTGTTTATTTCGCTCCGGGTGGACAATAATCGGCTGCACACCGGCCACTTGAAGATCAAAGAACAATTGGCTTGCATACCTGGGTACAGAACCAGAAGGGAATTCCACAAACATGTAACTCGTTTGTTCATTGAGCATCAGGATTTCATCTTGGTGAATCCCTTCAACCATTTCCCCGTAAATACGTGTTTCCTGTCCTGGTAGAACTTGAAGCTCAATTCCTCGCTCTTGAAATGTACGGTTCAACTCAGCGACTTGGATTTTAATATTGTTTTTAAAGTTGTCGTAAATTCCGTTTTTATGGTGCGGGGTAGCGATGATTGTATCGATTCCATCCGCCACCGCAGCTTCTGCCATCGCTACACTCTCTTCAATCGTTTGAGCTCCATCATCAACCCCAGGTAGAATATGACTGTGTATATCTATCAAAAGACTCACTCCCTCTTTCCTTCTATTCCTATACAAATACTCTCTAATTGTTACCTTTTATCTAGTTTACCAATTTAAGAGAAGAAATTGAAGATACTTAGAGGTGTTATTTTTAAAAATTCTCTTCTTTTTTAAAATTTGTTAACGAAAATGAGCGAATTGTAAAACTTATGTTATAAAAAAAGAAGGAATGATGACTCCATCCCTTCCTTTTTCTTATTAATGACCGTAATAGTAGTAATAATTACTAGACTTAATATCTTGATCGTTGAGGACAACGCCTAAAAGATTCGCTTTCGTCTGTTCGAGATGTTCCTTCGCTTTCGCAGCGGCCTCTTTGTCCGTTTGTTTACTACGAACGACGAGCATACAGCCATCCACAAATTTGGATAATACTTGGGAATCCGTAACGGCCAGCACAGGAGGTGTATCAAAGATGATTATATCGTAGGTTTCCTTCGCTTCCTCAATAAACGTCTGCATTTTTTTAGACCCTAACAATTCGGATGGGTTTGGTGGAATCGGTCCACACGTCATCACATCAAGGTTCTCGATTTCCGTCTGACTTACAAGTTTATGCACAGGTTGATCGCCGACAAGATAATTACTCAATCCTTTGCTATTGTTCACACGGAACGTATAGTGAATCGTCGGCTTCCTAAGATCTGCGTCGACAAGCAGCACTTTCTTCCCTTGCTGGGCAAAGACAACGGCTGTATTCGCTGTCGTAATCGACTTCCCTTCCGATGGACTGGCGGAAGTAATGAGCATCGTTTCGAGTTCTTTATCCACCGAAGTAAACTGCAGGTTTGTCCGAATCGTACGGAATTGTTCAGCAATCGGCGATTTTGGATTGACATCAGCAATTAAACTACGGCCAACGGAGTTGGCGGACTTTTTCTTTTTACGTGCCAACCGACTCACCTCGCATTTCTGTTACGTTTGCTTTCTTTCTTGCTCTAGGTCGGGCAGGGATATCATCAGAGGTAATGGTTGAAACCACACCTAAAACAGGTAGCCCCAGGTTTTCTTCAATATCCGCTTCTTCTTTAATAGAAGTGTCCAGATATTCAAGTAAGAATGCAAGACCAACACCAACCATAAGACCCACCACCAAAGCAATGGCAATGTTCAAGGTTGTATTCGGGCTTACCGGTGTTGGATCAGCACCAACCATAGCTTCCGATAATACATTGACGTTATCTACATTCATAAGATTAGGAATCTCGCTTTGGAACACCGAAACGGTCGTGTTTGCAAGATCCGCCGCTCTCTGAGGATCTTCATCGGTGGCGGTAACGTTTACGACCTGTGATTCATTGCTGTTGGACACTTGCAGCTTCTTCGATAAAGCGGCAGCTGTGAGATCGATTCCCATCTCATTGGCGACTTCATCTAAAATGCGCGGGCTTTTAATCACCTCGTTATACGTATTAATCAATTCAACATTTGTCCGTATATCATCGATATTATAAGGTGTATTTTGGCTTTGGTCCTGGGACTGACTGACGATGAACTGGGATGAAGCCTCATATGTAGGTGTTAGAACGAATAATGTAATAAGTGCACTAAGTACAGCCGCACCCACAGCCAGGCTGAGAATGAGTAGAATTCTTTTTTTGAGCACCTCGAAAATCTCTTTCAAGGAAATCGTTTCTTCCATTGATGAACCTCCAATTATGTCGAATATTGAGATAAAAACATTATAGCATACTCATAAAGATGTTTAAGTGCTGATTGCAATTTTTTACTTTCCTTTAATATTCATCCATTGCTAAATGCCCTCATCTTCCCCTATCGGTTTCTTTTCTACTTCTATAAATGAGTCCTCCTGCCCATTTTGCATTCCTGCAATTCTATTACAACTATCTGTTTTACTTAAATAAGAATGGCGTTAAATTTGTCGGTTCCTAACCAATGTTGGATTTCTTTCATTAAATCCCCCCTCCTTTTTCAAAAGTAAAAAGAGAAACCTGGGATTCCCCGTAGGTTTCTCTTTTTACTTACTCATATAAATCGATGATCCGCTCAAGCATGACTTCTTCATCATTTTCCCTGGCGGATTGTTCTCCTTTTTCAACCATAGAAGCTCTTAATGATTCATCAGAAAGCGTTTGTTCCAGCCCCGCTTCCAGCGAATCCGCGCTTTTCGGCTCGACGAGAACTCCCGTGCCATCCTTCAAGAGATAGGATAAGCCGCCCACATCTGTGGCCACGACAGGGGTATGACACGACATTGCTTCTAATGCCACAAGCCCAAACCCTTCAATATGGGAAGGGAGAACAAACACATCTGCTGCAGCCATCCATTTTCCAACGGCTTTCTGGTCTTTCGGTCCGTGGAAATGAATGCGATCTTTATTCGCTTGCTCGATGCTTGCCTCTAGTTCTTCCAGGAACTGTTCACTTTTTTTGCTTCCTAAAAGGTGCAGTTCGAGGTCTCCCCGTTTTGCGTTCAGGCGTTGAAACGCTTCACTGAGCTCACGCAGCCCTTTCGCTTCAATCCAGTTCCCGACAAACAAGAGATGTTTCCGGTCAGGAGCCAATTTCAACTCCTGTTTCGCTTTGACTGCATCCATAGGAGCAAATACTTTTCGGTTGACCCCCATATTGATGACCGATACTTTCTGTTCAGGGATACCGAAGTTCCCGGTCACTTCCTGTTTCAGCGCTTCCCCGACAACGATGACATGATCAGCTTCTTGCAAAATATAGCCGGTCATTTTCCGGATCAGCGGACTTTTTTTCGCCATTTGATCCAGATCGCCCCCGTGGGAGGTGACGATCAGCTTTGTTTTGAACAGCTTCTTGAATAACAAGGCAGGGAGACCGGACGGGAAAATGTAATGGGCATGAACCACATCATACTTACGGCCGGACGGCAGTTTGCTGATCGTTTTCAAGAACCAGCGCCCATATTTTTTCAATAGGTTAAGCTTACCGCCACGGTTATCACGGTTGACGGCAATGTCGATCTTAAGCCCTTTTTTCCTGAGAGCTTCGACCTGGTTGCGGACGAAGATTCCATACGTCGGATTCTTCCGACTTGGATACATATTGCTGATGACTAATACTCGTTTACTCATAGCTGAATCCTCCCTGGCCACTAAATGGAGTGGCGATAGAAGTCTTTCTTCTGATCATAGTTTTTAAAAATCGCCCACAATAAGGTGTCTGTTCTGTTCACCTGTTTAAAGATCTTCGGAAAGTTGAGTTCTTTTTCCTTTAGGGTGTCACAATGGTGAATGAAAGCGTCCTTGTCCAACTGGATAAACCCTTCCGCCGATTGGACAGGCTTCTCAGCTAAATTCCCTTTCAGCTGGTTCAATTCGAGAAAACCATCAAAAGCAATCGCCTGGGAGGCGAATACTTCTGTCGCCTGGACTTTCTTCCCATACTGATCAGAAGTGTCAACAAGACAGTTAATGAAATCCGGTGGAAACGCGCAGTTGATTTCGTACATACGCACAACGCCATCGAATCTGTCTAGTTGTTTTAACGTATCAGCGAGAAGCTGGGCGGTTGCGGTGTGATCCGTATGGGCATCGACATAAGGGGTCGTATAGATGACGTCAGGGTCGACCTCCTCGATTTTCCGCTTCAAATATTGGATGTTCGCTTCTTTACTGGAGACACCGCCATCGGGCAGATCCATATAGGAGACATCAGCCAACTTCAAAATCTCCATCACCTGATCGATTTCCGCTTTACGGCTCTTTTTCAGCTCTTCTTCACTTAGATCACTGACACTGCCCCCACCGTCTGTAAGGAAAAGACAGTGAATCTCCGCCCCATTGTCTGCATGCTTTCTTAAAGTTGCACCGGGACCGATCGTTTCATCATCCATATGCGGGGCTAGCACAAGTACTCGTTCCTCATCTTCGAGCGACTGAAGTTCGAGGGACGCATTATAATGATTTTTAAGAATCTTCCTTGTTAACGGACGATTGACGGGACGAGCGATATCCATGACCCATTCTTTTTTACTCATAGCAGCATTACCCCTTTTTCCGCTTGGTTATATTTCTTAATAAAAATAAGAAGGCCTGTGTTTTCAACGCAAAAGAACAAGCAATGAAAACAACGGCTCCCACGACGGCTACACTGATGATTTGCAAGAGATTCGGCCAGCTTGTGATCACCTGTTGAAGGCCGATCACAGCTCCACTCATCACAGCCACCGCGACGGTAATTTTTACATAATCTTTCACAAGGTACTTGAAGTCCAAGCCCCCGACGAGTCTCACGAAGACGACAAGGCAGGCAGCTGTATAGAACAACGCCATCAAGGATGCGGCTAACGGAATCCCGCGGTAACCGAGCCACTCGGCCAACAGAAAGTTAAACAACACGTTGAGTGCGATCGAACCAATACTGATCATCAAAATCAGGTGGCCCTTTTTCATCGTATAAAAGCCTTTGTTGATCACATTATTCAGACTGAAGAAAACGACCGAACCGAAGTACAGGTAAGCGACTTGTGTCGTGGCCTCTGTCGCTGCATCACTGAACGCTCCGCGCTCATAGAAGAGTTCGATCAAATTCGGCATCAATAACATCATCCCGATAACAGCTGGCAGAAGGACGAGATACATCGTCGTCAGCCCTTTTTCGATGCCGCGTTTGAACTGATCCGTATCATTTGCAGTGATCGCTTTCGATAATAATGGGAAGATGATCGTCGCAATGGTGACTCCAAAAATCGCTTGCGGCATGTGCACAAGGTTCTTCGCATAGTTGATGTAGGTGACCGCCCCTTCGCCCTGGTGACCAGCGAAGATGGTACCGACCATTAAATTGACCTGTCCGACCGCAACAGTCAGCCCCACCGGGAGGAAGATCCAATAAAACTGCTTCACTTCCGGCCAATCGATTTTTTGCTTTACATCCATCACTTTCCGCGGAACGACAAGGAACAATTTAAAAATCAGCGATAAGACGGTACCGACCAAGTAACCAAGCGCTAACGAATAAGCGCCGATTTGGTTGGCGAATAAGAAAGCTGCAAAAATCGAACTTAAAATCACAATGATTTGGGAGACAATCGACAGCGAGAACTTGCTTTCCGCATCGAAAAATGCCTCTAATACACTGTTCATCCCGACAAACGAAATGCAGGCAAAGAAGATGATCGTGACCCATGTCGCGATCTGTGTTGCTTCCTCACTGAAATTCGGATATAGCAACGGCATGATCACAGGAGCAAGCAGCATGCCGATAATCGATAAAATAAACGCTAATACAAGCGTCCCTTTGAACACTTGTCCTAAATAGGTCTTTCCTCTATTTTCTTCTACAGATTGAATATAACTTGGCACAAGCGCATTTTTCATCCCGTTTGTCATGAACAGAATCAACATGTTTGGGATGATAAAAGCCGCTAAATAAGCGTCGGCCACATAACTGTCCCCGAAATAATAAGCGATGACCATATCGCGGATCAATCCGGATACTTTCAGGAGCAGAGTGGCGCCGATAAATAAGATACTGGCTAAACCTAACTTAGATTTCAATTTCTATACCTCTTTCATTCTTTCCAATGATTGTTCTACTATAAATCAACTCTCATGATTTTACCATAGGAGACAGGACTGTTGAACAGAGCCCAAATGCTCTGGTAAGAATGGGTGAAATTTCTCCTTTCCATTTCACCTCACAGCTATTAAACTATAGAAGTTATAGAAAGGAGCTTGCTATGAAACGTACAATGATAAATGAAATCTTCTTCATTCGCGCGATTGCATGCTTATGTGTCGTTCTCATCCATGCGATGACGACCACCCAGCATTCCTATGAATTATTTCACTTAACCGACCACGCTTTATATATGTTTAAATTAACGATTATGTTTGCAACCCCCGTATTTGTGATGATTTCAGAGTTTTTATTATCTTATTCTTATCCAGATAAACTCCCGAAATCCTTTTGGAAGAAACGAATCCTGTATATTTTTATTCCTTATCTAGTCATGGCTGTCATTTACTCTGCCTATCCTCTAATAATAGGGACAGGCTTCACATGGGGCCGTTTTATGGAATTGTTCTTTCAGAAAACCTTCCTGGGACTGTGGCACGGGTATTTCGTTCTCATTATCTTTCAATTCTATGCCCTGCACTTTCTATTGAAGAAATACTTTGACCGGTTCCCGGCCTTTCTAATGATTGGTATCTCTCTTATCATCAACCTGTTCTACCTGGCGATTTATAATTTCAGCTGGTTCCACGATATCTCCCTCGTGGCCGGGTTAAGAGATTACTATAAACTGCCGTTTCTTGGCTGGATTTTCTATTTTACGGTCGCCTACTATGCAGGGAAGAACATTGACGTCTTTTTAAGCTTTCTGCAAAAGTATAAATATTATTTGATTGCAGGGGCTGTCTTGACCGGAATGATTCCACTTTTGATGCGCTTCAACCGGATTTATTCTGTTGTTTCATCTAAACGATTTGATATTGTTCTCTACACCTTCTTCATTTTCTGTATTCTCTATCTGATTGCCAGACGCTTGAAGAAGACGCCGACCATTGTGATGTGGATCAGCAGTAGTTCCTATGGCATCTACCTGCTGCATCCTCTCTTCCAATTCAATACAAGAGACTTGATGCAAAGCCTGCCTTTTTATACAAACTTTGGGGTGCACATCATCCTCTTGTTTGTTATTGGTATGGGCGGACCCATTCTATTAACTTATCTATTCAATAAGGTACCTTATGGAGCATTGATTGTTGGGAAATTCAACACTCCAAAGAAGAAGGAGAAGAAAGTGGCCAAAGAACCAGCCAAAGCCAGTTGATTCAAAACGCCTGCGAGGATTCGCAGGCGTTTTTCTATGTATCTATCCAATTAATCCATTCCCCTTCTATCATGCAGTAAAACCTATGAAACTTAATTGTTACACAAATGTAAAACTATGGCGAAAATTGGTGTGTTACGCTTGTAAAGGATTACAAATGAGATATCACACAAGGGGAGTATTACTAGAATGAGAAAATTCTTGACGTCAATGGTCGCTTTTGCCACGGTCTTTCTACTATTTACACCTAATGCTTTTGCAGGACAAAGTGTTCGGGACCAAGTAGTAGATATCGCCTATCAGTATTCTGATTCACCTTATGTCTATGGAGGATCATCACCAAGCGGTTTTGACTGCTCTGGTTACACATCCTATGTTTATGGCAAAGCGGGGATTAGCTTGAAAAGAACTTCCCGTGATCAATATACACAAGGCGAATATGTTAAACGTTCAGATTTGAAACCAGGGGACTTGGTCTTTTTCGGCAGTCCGATCTGGCACGTTGGGATTTACATAGGAAATAACAAAATGATTTCTGCAGAAAATTCCACCGATGATATCGAAGTTGCATCTCTGACTGGTTACTGGGACCGTAACTATGCTGGTGCTAAACGTGTGATTAAAGACGAACCAGTCGAATCGGCCGAACAAAAGCCGGAAACACTGGATGACTACGATGATGTGGCGGTTAATTACTGGGCCGCCGATCAAATCGAATACATGAGTGACAAAGGAATTATCGAAGGATACAATGGTTCATTCATGCCGAAAGATGACATTACACGTGGATCTGTCGCAAAAATGATGGCTGTCGCTCTTGGCATCAGCCCATCCAACAATCAACAATTCTCTGATGTATCTTCTTCTCACTGGGCGTCCGGTTACATCAACGCCATGGCTGAGAAAGGCTATATCACAGGTTATGAAAACGGAACCTTTGATCCAGATGCCGACATCACACGTGAAGAAATCGCGGCGATCTTCCACAAGACATTTAACTTGAGTGGTTCAACATCTGATTTCAAAGATGTGGACAGTAACTACTGGGCTTACGAAGAAATTCAAAGTATGGCTGCTTCCTCTATCACTACGGGGTATACAGATAATACGTTCAGACCAACAAACGATGCATCCAGAAGTGAATTCACTGTATTCTTATATCGTGCCATTAAATAAACAGAAAGAGGGAGGATCTTCAAAAGATCCCCCCTCTTTTTTATCCTTTTCTTATTAGATTAAACGTCTGCGTGTCAATCTATGAAATTACGAGCGATGTTTCTCATGCTCAATAATTGATAAAGAAAAAAGGGAAAGCCTCGCTCATAGCGCTGCTTTCCCTTTTAGTTTATTTGCCTTTCCATTCATAATAATCAAGGATACCTTGAGAGATCCCTTTAGCAGCTTTGTCCCTCCAGTAGCTGGAGCCAAGCTTAGAGGCATCTGAATCATTTGTCATAAACCCTAATTCAACAAGGGTCGAAGGTATCGTAGTCTCTTTAATGACACGGTAAGGTACATCTTTCACTCCGCGGTCTGACGTACCCAGAGCTTCTACTAAACGCTTCTGAATGAAGGTCGCCAATTGCTTACTATCCGTTACTCTCAAGCTTTGAGAAGAATAATAGGTTTCAGTTCCATTGGCACTCGGGTCACTGAACGCATTCGCATGAATACTTACGAACGTATCCGCGCCTTGGCTTACAGCATAACTGTTACGATCATCGAGTGGAATGAAGGTATCATCCGTTCGTGTCATAATGACTTCTACTCCACTGTTCTCTAAATAGTCACGTAAACGTTTGGATACATTCAAGTTAATTTCTTTTTCTACTAAACCATTGAACTCTGCGCCGCCGTCTTTTCCACCATGGCCGGGATCAATCGCGATCACACGTGATCCGGAAGTCTTGCGGACTGTATAATCTTTATGTACATAACCTTTGAGACTTCCTGCCGTCATTTTCAACCAGTCGCCTTGTACCTCATGGACTTGGAGCACGGCTCCTTTGGCAAGTTGCCCAATCCGTGTATAAGAAGTGCTTGGGCCAGAACGGACATTCAGTACATCAGTCGTGACTCTCTCCTCAATGACACCTTCTTCCTGTGACACTTTAAAAGAATCATTCATCCCACGAGCCAGCAGTAAAGAAAATTCCGTTCGGGTAATGGATTGTGTTGGACGGAACGTACCGTCACTATATCCATTGGCAATCCCTGCCGTTGTGATTTTGTTAATCGCTTCATATTGAGAGCCTGAACGGCTTACATCTGAATACCAAACAGAGCTTTGCTCTTCAAGGGAAAAGGCTTTTGAAATAAGGTACGCCATTCCCCCTCTCGTCATCGCTTTCTTTGGTCGATAGGTACCGTCTGTAAAGCCTGTGATAATTCCTTCTTCATAAGCCGATTGTATGTATCCCGATGCATAAGAGCTGGCATCTACTTCAGGAAAAACGGTATCGCGTTGACGGCCATCCAGCCCAAGCGCTCTCCCTACCATAGTCGCGGCCTGCTCTCGGGTAACAGGGTCATTTGGACCGAAATTCCCGTTCGGGTACCCTTTAATAATTCCCCGATCAATTAAATAGTGGATTTCGGTTTCATATTTCTCCGGGACATCATGAAAAGCCGATGCCTTCCCTTGTGGAATAAAAACAGCCACTAAAAATATCAAAAATCCAAAACCACCATATATCCACTTTTTTGACATGTTTGACATTCTTCCTCCTTTTAATCTTCGAACTATGTATATACATATCTATTATACTATCTTTTATGTGCTAAAAAAGGGGATAAATCGACTCATTTCGTAATCTTTTTGAAAGATTGAGTAAAGAGAGAAGCTATTCCCTGCCTCCTTTTATCGATGGGGAGTCCAGCCAGGAACGGAAGGATAACTTCAGACCACCATCGCCAATGTGCAAAGCTTGAGGAAACCTTAAATGCCTATCAAAAAGCCCCCAACCGTAAGAATCTTATCTATTCAGACATAAAAAAGCTAGAAGAGGAATGCCTCTTCTAGCTTTTGGGTTTCGATTACTTTTTAAAACGATCATCTTCAGCTCTTGCTAAGAACATAGCAAACTCTGAACGTCTCGTTTCATTATTCGGTTGGAACGTTCCATCTGTGTAACCTGTGGTAATTTCATTCGCGTAAAGTGTGTTGATGTACGGAGCTGCCCAATTAGTAAGGGGTACGTCTTTGAATTTCTTAGATGTACTTCCTTCCAACTCATACGCTTCGACAACGATCTTAGCCATTTCTGCACGGGTGAGTGTCTTATCAGGCATGAATTCACCTTTATCTGAACCAACCATGATTCCAGCGTTGGCAATGGCTGCAATTTCTTCATAGGCACGGTCTCCTGACTGTACATCGGCAAGACCCGGATCTTCCACTTGAGAAGTATCAAGATCGAAGGCACGTACAATCATTTGAGCCGCTTGGCGACGAGTGATTGGATCATCAATCCCAAAGTCGCCGTTCGGGTATCCATTGATGACACCCGCTACATTCAATTTCTGGATCGCTTCTTTAGCCCAATAACTATCGCCGACGTCCGTAAAGTCTTTGGGTTCTTCATCACTTTGATAAATGGTGATCTGCTTGGAAGTCACAAGACCGGCACCATCTTCGACTTCCAGTTTGAAGCTGTTCTTCCCTTGTTCTAATTGGACGGTATGGGTATAATCCTTCTCAATCGCTTCCATATTATAAGGAGATTTGGATTCTTGAGCAAAGACTTCACTTCCATCCACATAAAGACGTAAGGAGTCATCATTATCTTTCATGTTGACGGCTACATCTACTTCATCTTCACTCGACATATGCGGCCCATCAACAGTGACTTCTGGACTTGTCGTGTCTAATAAGAAACGACGAGTGAACGAAATGTCGTTTCCGCTGTCATCAACAGCTACAAACTCCAGTTCTTTCATACCATCAGACTTGAAGTTGATCGTTGTGTTGAAGTTGTAACGTTTGTTTTCAGAATCCCAAGTCAACTTCACTTCTTCGCCATTAATGGCAAGACTCTCAACTTCCGAATCATCCTGTACATAACCGACGACTTGAACAGCTCGATCGGTATAGTATTCCAGCGCTTCAGGAGTTAAGGCTGTCACGTATGGGATTGTTCCGTCCTCTCCCTCAAGGGCACTGTCTGTTGTCGTGTTCCCTGCATAGTCGTGAGCAACAACTCTTACACTTTCCACTTCATCTGTTTCCAGTTCGTAGGAGTTTGCCGCAGCAGCCAAAGGCTGTTCCAACACACTCTTGCCATTCACAAGGACATCAAAATGGGAAAGACCAGATCCTTGGTCATCCGCTTCCCAAGTCACTTCATTGGTTTCTTTATCATAGGTCACATCCAAAGATGGTGTTTGTGTATCAACACGAACAGGAATCAGCTTGGACTGCCATTCCGCATCCGGATAATCAACCACAGACTTCACTTCATAGTAGTACAAGCCATCTTCTACCACTTCACCTTTGACTTTACCATCCCAGGCTGCTTTGTCATAAATGGTATAAGATGGACCTGATCCTCCATCATAGTAGTGTTTTCTAACTTCATCCTGTGAACGCAGAGTACGTAGCTTTTCCTTATCCTCATTCAGGATATTGAATTCTACTTCTTTCGCATTTCTTAAGAATGATAGAATCGGCATCACTGTATCAGCCATTTGATCTCCATCTGGAGAGAAGCCGATATTCCGCTTAGAACCAGCGAGTGCCTCTTCTTCACCTAGTAGTGGATCAACACCTAAATAGTGAAGTTCCGCACCAAGCGGGGTTAACAAACCTGTTTGACCATAGAAGGATTCTCCCTCCTCCCCATCATAGATCGTATCATCGATGATTGGAGCCTGATCCCATTCGCCGTTGAAGCCAACATAAGGAACGTTCAGTACTGGATTCACATCATTTGGATCCTCAAGGGTAATAAACCCTTCTACAAAGTACCCATTTTCAAAGATTTCTTCCAAAGGAACGTTATAGAACCAATCAATTCCTTCTGAAAGATCAACGGTGACTTCAATATCCACAGAAGATTCCGCTGGAACCAGCACTTGATACTCCCCATCGACTTCGCTTCCATTGGACGACGTTATCTCGATCGGAAATTCGCCGGCATAAGGTTCTTCTTCGCTAATGGTGCCCTCTTTATAAATTCCTTGTGTTTCGACAAGGTTTTCGCCATCGGCTACAAGATCCGTTTGAACCGTCCCAGATACGTTATAGACCGTATTCTCATCACTGAAGTTTTCTACCGTAAGTGTGAACGTTTCTTTTTCATTATCTATTTCTTTCAAGGCTACTTTACCAAGTCCGGATTCTTTCTCTGTTGCGATCACAGGCGTCTGCATGGCTGCATGAAGATCCATCAGCCCTGCCCCCTGGCGCCGTGGAGAGAACCCTAAACCAGATTGGTAATGATCATTGTATAAGCCTGTATCGATCTGAGGCTCAGATGTGTTCATCAAAATGTTTTTAGCTAGTTCAACACGATCTTGACCCTCAACATCAAAGTCTTCTTCTATACGCTGCATCACAAGAGCCGAACCGCCGGCTACGTGCGGAGCCGCCATGGATGTCCCACTCATCAAACCATATTCATCTTCTTGAAGAGTAGAAAGAATATTTCCACCAGGTGCCGTGATCTCAGGTTTGAAATCAAGGTTAGGTGTCACACCCCAGGACGTAAAGGAAGACAAGTTCCCGAATTCAGGGTTGATAGATTTCACTTCTTCTCCCTCAAAAGAGATTTCCACGGTATTTCCTGCCTCTAGTTCGTCTCTCATGTTTTCCCCGAGTTCTTTCAGAATAGACAATTGAGGGATATTGATTTCCCCGCTTGAAGCCATGCTGATATAACCACCGACATTGTTGAAGATGATGACACCTTTCGCTCCGTGTTCCTGAGCATTCAATGTCTTACTGACGAAGGTGGATTCTCCACGTTGAATCAACACGATTTTATCTTTTACATCAATACCTTCAAAATCGTTAGCCTCTGGGTTCGCATCAGAATCCCCAGGTGTTCTTCCCAGGCCTGCATAGACCACTTCATGGTACCCGTCTTCCAGAGATTCAGGATCTACACTGCTCGCAGATAAGAAGGGTACTGGATCACCTTCTTCTCCATTCACTCGCGTAGTAAAACCATCCAGCATTAAGTATTCATTTTCAAATGAAGCCACCTGAAGGGAATCTGTAGAAAGACCAGGGGCGCCGACAAGTCCAATATCCGGATTGGAAGCTAACGGATTCCCAAATCCTTCCCCGAATTTAGCAGAGTTACCTGCCGAGATGGCCATCATGACACCATTATCAACCGCTCGTGCGATCGCTTTCTGTTCCGGATCCTCTTCATTTACGAAACTCGCTGTAGAACCCAGACTCATATTAATGACATCGGCCCCTAAAAGGATGGCATCATCAATAGCTTTAACATAAATATCTCCATAAGTAGAAGGCATTTCAGGGTCATTTCCGAATACTTTCAAACCAAGGATTTGAGCTTCCGGAGCCACCCCTTTTATTCCTCCATTCTCTTCATCCCCATTTGCACCAACGGTACCGGAAACGTGCATGCCGTGCATACTCGCATCAGGTCCGAGATCCAGGACTTGCTCATTTCCATCGGCATAGTTATAACCATACGGGACTTTTTCCGTAAAGTACTTCCCGTCCAGCTCTCCAGATGATGTCAATGCATCTACATCATCTTGGCTGATTTCAGGTTCTGTTTCATCACTTAGAATCATGTCTTTATGATCAGGATCGATACCTGTATCGATGACCCCAACGGTCATTCCCTCACCTTTGTATCCATATTCCTGCCATGTTTGCTGAGCTTTCACGAGCTCTTTACTGTAAAGCATTTCGGGCTGCTCTGTCGGACGCTTGTATTCGTTTGTGATATGTACGTTACCGACATTCGGTAAGTCTTCAATCACTGCGACAGATTTATAAGGAACGGTTCCGCTAAATCCATTGACGACGGTGGTGAAGCTTTCTTTATAATCCATCGGAATCGATTGACTTTGAATGGATGATTTCACCTGGTCCTGCGCATCCAAAGCAGTTTTGCGAAGTTTCTGTTTATTCGAATCAGATAGTTCGCTGTAACTCTTTCCTAAACTTTGGGCAGAGTAAATCGTTGGTTCATCTTCCAATTCAACAATAATCCGCACTTCTTCATTTGCATCATACGATTTGTCTTTGTCTTCCCCTTCAGCTTTAAAAACTCTTTCTGTCGTTTTTTCTGCAGATTTTGATGCTTCCTCTAAGTTTTTATTAGGGACACCAGTGGCTGCAAACACAGAATTAGAAAAAGCCAGAAGGAAAATAAACATTAAAATTAAACTTTTTTTCAGTTTCAAAGAATTTCCCCCTCTATCATTTGTTCTGACTAACGAAAGACCCCTCCCCTTTCTATTATTTTACATCTTCAATTATATTCAAATTATTCAAACAAATCAATCGAATCGACTGATTATTTCGTCATAAAAAATAGTTTGATAGAGGGATTTGTAGAAAAAAAGTCTCAGAACATGATAAAATATGAAGAAATGACTATGATTTCAAGGAGCGTCTATATAGATGATTGAATCTATGAAAAAGATTTTACCCCTGAAAAAGGAACACCAATGGGAAAAATATGAGCCATCTGTCCGTGTGATTAATGACTTAGAAAATCAAATGAAAATCCTCACAGATGATCAACTTAAAGCGAAAACAACGCAATTTCAAAAGCAATTACATAATGGATCAACGATTTATGATATACGAGAAGAAGCTTTTGCGGTCGTGAGAGAAGCGGCCAGCCGAGTCCTTGGCATGCGTCATTTTGATGTCCAGTTAGTCGGTGGGCTTGTACTGACCGATGGGAACATTTCAGAAATGGCTACAGGAGAAGGAAAAACCTTGGTCGCCACGCTCCCGAGTTACCTTAAGGCTTTAGAAGGCAAAGGGGTTCATGTCATTACAGTCAACGAGTATTTAGCCAGACGTGATTATGAGACCATGGGACCACTCCATGAATTTCTTGGTTTATCCGTCGGACTAAATGTCCCGCAGATCTCTCAAACAGAAAAAAGAGCCGCCTACAAGGCGGACATCACCTATGGAATCGGAACAGAATTCGGCTTTGATTTTTTAAGGGATCATATGGTCAAAGACCTAAATCAAAAGGTCCAGCGTCCCTATCATTTTGCGATCGTGGATGAGATTGACAGTGTCCTCGTGGATGAAGCGAAAACACCTTTAATAATTGCCGGTAAAATGAAATCCAGTGCCAACCTCCATAAAGTCGGTGCAAAACTTGCTCGTTCCTTCAAAAAAGACCACGATTACGAATATGACGTCGAAACGAAAAGCGTGACTTTAACCGAAAACGGCATGACAAAAATTGAGCGCGCCTTTGCCATTGATAACTTATTCGACATCGAACATCAAACGTTGTATCACTATATGATTCAGGCCATTCGGGCACGGGCCATGTTTGAAAGAGACGTCGATTATATCGTCGAGGACAATGAGCTGAAGCTTGTCGATCTGTTTACAGGACGTTTGATGCAAGGGCGGACCATGTCGGACGGTCTCCACCAGGCGCTGGAGGCAAAAGAAGGATTAGCAATCAGCGAGGAAAACAAACCCCAAGCTTCCCTTACCGTACAAAACTATTTCCGAATGTACCCGACCTTGTCCGGGATGACTGGGACGGCGAAAACAGAAGAAAAGGAATTTCAAACGGTTTATGGCATGGACGTCGTTGAAATCCCGACAAATAAACCGGTTTTGCGTGACGATCGGCCAGATAAAGTATTTGTGACAAAGGAACAGAAATACGAAGAGCTCGTCCGGGAAGTAGAAAACGTGCATCAAACCGGTCAGCCGATTCTGATCGGAACATCATCCATTCTTCAATCGGATCAGGTCGCCGAATACTTAGACAGGGCCGGATTTTCTTATGAATTATTGAATGCCAAAAGTATGGAACAGGAAGTACAGCTTATTTCACTAGCTGGACAAAAAGGGAACATCACGATTGCTACAAACATGGCGGGACGCGGAACAGACATTAAACTCGGTGAAAAAGCAGCTGACCTTGGAGGACTGCATGTCATAGGAACAGAACGTCATGAATCAAGAAGAATTGATCATCAATTAAAAGGAAGATCCGGAAGACAAGGAGATCCAGGCTCTTCGCAGTTTATCATCTCATTAGAAGATGATATGATTGAGCGATTTGCTCAGGTGGAACGAGACCGTAAATTAAAATCCATCAAAACAGGAGAATATGGCCAGGTACTTAACAAAGACATTCATAAATTTATAGATACCGTGCAAAAAATCAGTGAAGGCAGCCATTACAATATAAGAGAATTAACATTAAAATTGGATGACGTGATCAATGACCAAAGAAAAGTCATTTATGAACTTCGCGATAAGGTGCTACAAGAACCAAAGGTTCTCTCTCTCCTTTCCCCAATGGTCAATGATTTTGTCACCTATGAAGTCGATCGCCATTGTCCAGAGACCATCGTTCCTGAAAACTGGCCATTGGAGCACCTGGAAGCTGAACTCCAGAGAGGGATTCCTCTCATGAAAAAAATGACTCTTTCAGAATATTCATATGAGACGACGGACGATGTAAAACAAACGGTTCGCCCTACTCTAGACGCTTACCTCCTTCAATTAGAGGAAGCAGTTACTCCCGCCATCGAAAGCAGTTGGAAGCAAGGAGCCGTCATGAAACTGGATCAATTATGGATCCGCCATCTTGAAATGATGAACCGCCTTAAAGAAGGAATCGGTATTCGCCAATATCAACAGGAAGATCCTATTCGACTCTATCAAAAAGATGGACTGGATATTTTCGACCACCACTTTTATCAAATCAAGAGAGAGTTTGTGATTTTAATGGCCGCCTTGTGCAGACCAGCCAAAAAAGGGGAGAACAAGGGAGGGAAAGAGGATGTTTAACTTCAAAAAAAAGAAAGAGTCTCCACAAGAGCAAGGTTTCGATGCGAGCGGTGTAAATGCTGAGGGGTTCGCAGGTGACAGACATTTGTCAGAGGAAGATACGGAAATTTACACAGACCTTTCCATCCATCCGGATTGGCACCTTCCTGAGGAAGAAGTGTACGTCTATCGATTTTTAAACCAGGAACTCCCTCCGCTCCGTCCCAATCAAGTAAGTGTTTACGGAGTGGAAGTGAAAGAAAAGGACGGCGGCCTCATCGTAGATGCTTTTGTAAGAAATTCTTTAAGAAAAGGCATCAAGATGAAGACGGCCTCTATCTTGATTTTGGACAAACAAGGAGAGACTATAGCCCGGAAAACTTTCGACTTAACAAAGGTGGGGACGATTCCAGGAGGGGCCAGCCGTCCATGGACCTTTTTGTTTCCCCCCTCCAGTGTCTTCCATGATGCCGGAAATCTCCCTGTCCATGGATGGCGTTTGGCGCTGGAGTTAAAACAGACGACGGAGCATACATTGGATCTGGATGAACGTTGGAAAGAGGCGCTCACCATAGAAGACTTCACGAAATTAAAAAAACTAGTCAGCCCATTATCCCCTCCGAAAAACGGCGAAGTTAATTTCTTCAGTTTATATGCGAGTCAATCAGATCAAGGAGACTTACATGTGAATCTTCTTATCCGAAATGGAAGTAACAAGGATTTGACCCTGAGAAACCTTCCCCTCAGAGTAGAAGATGCAACGGAAGAAGTCATCGCTGAAGGCGGGTTCCAACTGAATTCCCTATTAGTCAAGGCCCATACAAGTAAACCTTGGGCTTTCGTATTCCCTGCGGATACACTGGCTAAAACAGAAATTGATTTATCCAAATGGAAAGCTTACCCGGTAAAATAAATAGAAGCTCCGTGCACCTTGAGCATTCAAGGATGGTTTAAGGCACGGAATTAGAACACCTCGAAGATCAGAAAAAGCCGCGGCCTTTTTTAATGAAAGGCTGCGGCTTTTGGAGTGATTCATATCTATTATTATACTTACCTTCCAAATATTCGCTAGTATTCTAGTATTTCGTTCAGCTATTATCCATATTATGGTATTCTATGAGTATTGAATGATTATTTATAAGGGGGAAAAATTACATATGAAAAAGATATTCTTATATTTGATTGCAGTTTTCAGTGCCCTGGCGTTCACAGGCATTCAGGCACATGCCGAGAGTACAGTCTCTGAAAAATGCAATCTCAATAACTTACCCGAAGACAACCCAGACTATCAGACTATCAATTGTCTTCTTACTGAAACGGCACTAAAATATGACATCCCGCCCGAAATCGTAAAAGCTGTGGCTGAAGAAGAAAATGGCGGCTGGAAACACTTTGATGAGGACGGAGAACCGGTTATCTCTCCAGACGGTGGGATTGGTCTTATGCAAATAACCAACAAACCTTTGTTAGATGAAAAACGGTTAAAATATGACCTTCCCTACAACATAGAAGCAGGTGTTCAAGTCCTTGACGACATGTTCTCCCGTAACGACTTACCAACAATTAATGGTGAAGAGCGTGATATTATCGAACATTGGTACTTCGCGGTCATGGCCTACAACGGCATTAAACCGGTGAACAGTCCAGTCACCCGTGATGGGGAAGAAAACGATGAGGCCTATCAGGAGCGCGTGTTTCATAAAATAAGCCAGCTTAATGATCTGGACCTTGTTCCTCTTCCATTCGAGAGAGATCATTTTGATTATGATCGTGACAGCAGTGCAAATATTACTTTTAATAAGATGAAATACACGGTCGATGCCCCTTTAACTAAGACCAGACACCTATTAGAAAAAGGGTACCAAGCCGAAGTCACAACAGACACACGCCTTCGGAAATCACCCACTACAAACAGTGAGCTACTCACGAAGATGAAAAAAGGGGAAAAAGTAGAAGTTACAGGGCCCTTTGTTTATGAAAAGGCAAAAGATAAAGCCAACCACTTTGTGTGGTACCCTGTACGCACAGAAGATGGAAAAACAGGATTTATCACCTCCATGTACCTGACTTTCTCCTTTAGTGATTTTTCTGATGATTATTACGCCAGTGAAGAAATTGACTACTTGTATGACCGCAAAATCATTAATGGAATTCCAGGTGGTACATTCGGTGTTGGCGATCCTTTGACACGCTGGCAGGCGGTACTTTTAATTACAAGAGCCAATCATACCGAGATTGGAGACCGCCCGGATCCAGGTTTCACGGATATCTCCAAGGATTATAAATATTATGAGGAAATTGCCGCCGCTGTCGATGAAGGATTATTTAAAGGGACAGGAGATCATGAATTCCGCCCGGATGCAACGATGACTAGAGCTGAAATGGCTGTTGTCCTGCAGCGTCTGTATGACTTTCCGGCTGCCAACAAACCTACACCTTTCACTGATGTCCCAAGCAATACCTGGTACACCGATCATGTCAATCGTTTGTACCATGCTGGAATTACAAATGGATATGCGACACCGGAAACATTCGCACCGAAGACTACTGTCTCCCGTGACCAATTTGCTGTATTTATGACTCGTTCGATTGACGAAGAATATCGATTACAATGAAAAACAACGACACCAAGCAAAAGGCGCCCCTCTCCACAAAGGAGGTGCGCCTTTTCCTGTTACTTATTCACCTGCTACATCTTGAATTCGATCTTCGATTACAGGTTCAACTGTTCCTTTTTCCGCTACGTAATCACGGAAAACCTCCCAATCGGAAAGTCCAAGATCTGTGACTCTACCCTCCTCATACGCCTGAGCAAAGACCTCATACCCGTCTCCACCTTTAGCCGTAAAGGCATTCGTAGCAATGGTGTAAGTCTCATCTTCCGCTAACGTCACCCATTCACCGTCTTGTTGGATGGTGACACCCTTAACACGCTCTCCTACAGCTTCTGAGCTGTCATACGTATAATTCAGACCAGCCACTTGCAAGAAGCCTCCACTTTCATCGGGAGCATTACTTACGCTATGCTCAAGGGCCTGTTTTACTTCAGCGCCAGACAATTCGATCGTGGCTAACGTATTACCGAAAGGCATAACCTGAAGGATTTCTCCAATGGTAATGGGTCCTTCATCAATCGATGTCCGAATACCCCCAGCGTTTTGGAAAGCAGCTACCGTTTCGCTGTTGAATTCTTGAGCTTTCGCCAGCATTCCATCTGTAATCAAATTCCCAAGAGCTGTTTCACTGTTTCTTACACTTGACGGGTCTTCCTCCGAACCCCGTGGGTTAGGGAAAGCTTCGGCGGCCACTCCACCACTTTCTTCTTCTCTCACTTCCTCTACTTGCTTGGCGTAACCTTCCAGGATTTCAGCTGTTTCTGGGTCTTCTTCTTTTTCAGAGACATCAATTAATTCTCCCGCATACCCAACTACAACGCCATCCTCATCAAATTCAACATCCAGGGTGCCTAAGTAATTTCCATATTGATCCGCTTGGACTACGATGGTTGGATCTTTAGGGTCACCGTTTTCATCTGTTGTAATTTCCACAGGTTCATCCAGTGCGGTATGACTATGTCCGCCTACAATAATATCAATGCCATCCACTTCAGCAAGCATCTGGTCATTATCATAGGCAGGGTTATCGTCATAACCGATGTGAGTAAGGGCGACAATTTTGTCTACCCCCAGTTCTTCAAGCGCCGCTACGCGGTCCTCTGCTGTTTCAATATAATTTTCAAACGTTATATCTTCAGGGCTGGAAATATCCGCCGTTTCTTCTGTCGTCAAACCAAAGAAGCCGACTTCTTCTCCATCCACTTTCTTAATGATGCTGTTGTAGGCCATACCGTCTGATGGCAGTTTACTTACATACTTTTTATACAGGCCAGCCATGTTTTCATCTTGGCTGAAGTCCACATTGGAACTGACAAACGGGAATTCCGCATGGTTGACAAAATCAGCTAAAGCCTTGTGACCTTCCGGGCTGGAGCCAAGGTCAAATTCGTGGTTTCCGAAGGTCATCAAGTCATATTCCATCCTATTCATGAATTCGAGATCTGCCTGTCCTTTAAATTCATTGAAATATAGAGTTCCTGAGAATACATCCCCGGCATCAAGCAATAACGCTTCCGGATTCTCCTCTCTCACTTCTTCCACCGCCGTCACTCTACGGGCAATGTCATCTAAATGACCATGTGTGTCATTCGTGTGCATCAGAGAAAGTTCAAAGTGGTCTTCGTCCGGTTTAGGCAGCTTGTTTCCAAACTTATAATCCGTCGTTGCCAACAACCAGGCAAAATCTCCACGTTTGATTTTATGCTTGGAGCCGAACTCCGTTTCTGAAAGTCCAGAAATCAAACCATGCCCATACAATGTTTCCACCGCAGATTCATACCAAGAACCTTCTTCCACATCTTCAAACGGGTGGTCCACTTCTTTTCTCTCTATCTCATAAGCATCAACAATCAATTCGGCAAACTCAGCACGAGTGATTTCTTTATCCGGGGCGAATTTCCCATTCCCTACACCATCAATATATCCAGCCTCATGCAAGGCATAGACAGATCCTGCATACCATGCTTCTTCAGGTACGTCAGAAAAATAAGAACCGGAGGGAGCAGTGTCCAAATCAAGTATCTTTGCCATCATTTTCGCTGCCTGAGCCCTTGTTACAGGATCCGCTGGACTAAAGGTGCCATCGTCGTAACCGTTTACAACCCCCGCCTCGTATAAATCATGAATGGTTTCATGATACATATGGTCTTCCGGTATATCCGGGAAAGTATGATCTGCCGACACAGTGGCCGCAGGTGTCAGGGAAGCTGCCAGCATAGCTGCCCCCGCTGCCGTTAGGGATATTTTCCCCTTATGTTTTTTCAAGTTCTTCATAGTAATGATTCCTCCCTGAATAAAATAGAAAGTTGACATGAATTTCTACGAAAGAGAGCCTAAACTAACCAATACCCCCCATACCGCTCACAGACTATGTAACTACATGTCTTATATTACAAGAATTTTCATAGAATTCCTATCTATTTTTCTGATTTCATAGAGCTTTTACAATTTTACAATCGGTCTAATCAAAGAGCGTTTTCTTCTCTCGTAAACTATTGTTATAGAGGCCTTTTCTTCCATTGATTATCTTCAATAAAACAAAAAAAGAAGGCTTTTCTCATGTGCCTTCTTTACTCATCCCTGCTTATAAAACTGTTCAAATGTCTCTCCTTCAAAAGTACTGTCTACTATCCCTTTTTCTTTAATATCAGCGATTATTTTGTCAATCCAATTTTTCAACTGAGAAAGTGTGATCCAATTCGTTTGATTTTCCTCAAGAAAACGTTCAGCTACTCTTGCTGCTATACCATCACTTTTGAAAGTGATCCCTAATTCGGAAAGCTGATTCACCCAGCCCTCTTTTGTTTGCTGTTGAATTAAAAGCGAAAGGTGTTCCTTTAATACCTGGATGTGGTGCTGCAATTCCGTCTCTATTTCATGGTCAGGAGTTTTATAAATTTTCTCTTCGTTCAATCGGTTGACCACCCATTTTCTCCCTAGTGCGCCTATATTATTAAATTCGGCTATTTCCTTATCTATAAGGTAGTCTTCCAGATTCTCTATCTGCTTTTCAGGTTGTTTGGGAATTTGTTGTTTCCTGTAGCGACTCTTTACCTTTCGCCATTTAAAAAGCCCTTCTTCATATTCACCTGATTCAATGCTTAAAAATTCAATAAGACGCTGAAATTCTTCCACTTCCTCTTTTGAGAGAACCTCCTTGTTTCGTAGAGTCTTGTATTGATTATTCACGGATTCCTTTACTTGTTGAGGGTGGATATAGGGGGTGGCTGTGAATTTAATGTTGGTTAATGATAAATCTATGGGTTGTGCAGGGCCCGAAACTTTGGTGGCCATCTCAGCTGTCCTGACATTCATCGTGATCCGCTCCTCTATGATGTAAGAAAGAAGCCAGCCAGAAGGCCGGCTTCTCATATACATGTAGATTAGAAGTTTGCAACGATAGAAGCGATAGAAGTATATTCATCTTCTGGCTTATCGTTCAAAACATTTTCAGCTACTGCAAGTTGCTCAGCAGCAGAAAGTGCTTCATACTCTTCCATTTCAAGTGCTTCAAGTGCTTGATCCATCTCTGTAATAGAAGCCGCAGCATTTACTTTCGCAATCTTCTCTTGATAATCTGTGATTTCTGCATCAAGTTCTACGGAAATGACTTCGCTCTCCTCAAACGCTGGATCCTGATCGGCTACTGTAGCCAAGAACCATTCGGCTACTTCTAGACGCTGGACACTTGAAAGGTTGTTATACGTACCATTTTCCAAGTTTACTAGAGCCGTTTCAAGTTCTTCTGCTGTTTCCGCATCATTTACATCGTTAACTAGAACAAGTTCAGCTGTTGCATCTTTAAGTTCTTTTGCAGCTGTTTCGATATCTGCTTTTACTGGAGTATCCGCATCAAGCGCTTCTGTTACGGCCACATAAAGGGCATCTTCTTCTTCACCACCAGCAGCCACGTATGCTTCTTGTGCTGCTTCTGCTTCTGTTACGGCTGCAGCCAAGTCTTCCTTAGCTTTTGTAGAAGCTTCAAGCGCATTTGTAGCTTCAACTAGAGAATCAGTGGCTGCAACAAGTGCACCTGTGCTATCAACGTCCACTTCATCTGCAGCTGTCAACGCTTCTTCTACAGCTTTATATAGATCATCATCTTCTGATCCGCCAGCAGTCAAGTACGCTTCCTGTGCTGCTTCAGCTGCTGTTACAGCTTCAGCAAGCTCTTCTGTAGCCTCTTTAAGGTTATCAAACTCTGTTTGAAGACCATTCACTAGATGAAGAAGGTTTTGTTCTTCATCTGTTGCCGTTGGATTGCCCTCTTCATCTTCTTCACCTGTCAGTGGCACAAGTGCTTCTAAGGCGTCTATGTCCTCTTGTGTAGTTTCTGCCTTCACAGAGAATGCCTGGATCGCATTCTCAGCATTAACAAAGTCCACCGCATATTGAACATCTTCTACGGTTACTGAACCAATAAGCGCATCCTTATAATCTGAAATGTTATCTTCCTTTACATTTTCAAAATCTGCAGCTAAAAGGTTATAAAGCTTCACTTGTGTGTTTGCCGTTAGGATAGGATTAACTACATGGACGTAGTTTTCTACTACTTCTACAGAACTGTCAAGGCGCTCTTGAAGAGACTCTGCTACTGTCTTATCAGCGTCTTTGTTTTCTTTATAATCTTCTGGAAGCTGATGGATAGCCTCTTGTGCAGCTTCCACTTTTTGCGTGAATTCCTCTGCATCAAAATGATCTGTAAAACCTTCCGTCTCTACATCTGCTTCTACAGATTCAACGGATGCCACAGCAGCCTCTGCTGCTTCAAGGTCATTTTGCAATTCAGCGGCAAGCTGAGCTTCGTTTACTTGATCAATCAAACCTTGAATCTCAGTTACTGTTTCGAAGTCTTTCCCTTCTTCACCCGTTGTTGCTTCCTCAATGGCTGTAACATAAGCATTAATGTAATCCTCCTTTACATTTTCGAAAGGTTTCACATCTAGGGCACGGAATGTTTCCAGCTCACCTTCTGCCGCATTCACAGTATCAACAATGCTGTCTAATTGCTCTTGAACATTTACTAGACGAGCGTTTAATAGAACTTTATCATCAGATTCCTTCAGCTCATTCACAAGCTTTTGAGCTGCTTGAACATCCTCTTGCAATAGAGAATCTTCTGCTGCTTCTACAGCTTCCGTGGCTTCTGCTACGGCAGCAGCCTCTGCTTCAAGCTGAGCGATTGTTTCTTCAGCCGTTACTAGAGTATCAAGACCCGCGATTTCAGCATCTTCGTCAAGTTCCAAAGCCGCATCCACAAGAACACGCGCTTCTTCAACAGCTTCCGCATCTTCAAGCGTTACCTCTTCAGGAAGCTCTGCAATGGCTTCTTCAGCAGCTTCCACAGCAGGGGTGACAGCGTCGTAATCTACAGTTACGGTATACTCCTCCCCTTCAACTTCGAAAGTCACTTCGTTTTCACCGTTCACAAGAGCTTCTTCCAGCTCAACCGTAACGGTGTCTCCATTGCTTAAAGTAACTTCAAGAGTAGTAGCGTCAACAACCGTTGTACTGTCTACAGTGATATCGGAACCTTCAGAATCCTCTCCTTGCATGGCACGGTAAACCATAACGGCGAAGTCTTTGCGAGTGACATCATCCTTAGGCATGAATTCGCCGTTTTCGTTACCTTCAATGATTCCATTCTCTGCAGCGATTGCAATCGCTTCTTCTGCCCAGCTGCCTTCTTCAACGTCCGGGAAATCGTGATTGCTTTCACCAGCTAGTTGGTAAGCGCGGACAATGATCGCTGCTGCTTGTTCACGAGTAAGACGGTCGGCTGGATTGAAATCTCCATTTTCGTCCCCTTCGAAAATGACTGGTGATGTAGCACGGATCGCGTTATAGAACCAGTCCGTTTCCTCTACATCAGAGAAATCCTCTGTTCCACCAGGCGTAAGGTCTTTAGCTTTCATAAGTACTTCAGCGGCAGAAGCACGATCAATAACGCCATTTGGGTTAAATGTGCCATCTCCAGGCCCTTGCAGGATTCCCTGGTCTGCCAGGTGTTGAACCGCTTCTGAATAATATTGGCCATCCTCCACATCACTGAAAACATGGTCGGCAGATACAGCCACTGGTGCTACTGCGGATGCTACAACAGCAGTTGTCAGTGCAGTTGCAAAAAATTTACGGTTAGACTTCGGTTGGTAAGACATAATGATGATCCTCCTAGAAAGATATTTTTCAACCGATCGGCAATCCTCTGAATCAAGGGTTTCCAATCAGCAGATTTACTCAAGACATTTAACCCATTACCTCCAATATGTATAAATCCAAGGTGGCCTATGAGTCTATTTAATTACAAAAATAGTTTCAAATTCTTGTAATGGGTAAATTTGCTTACTCATTAATCATACAAGATTTGATTTTTATTTCAACAGAAAGATTGTATTTTTTTGAAAAAACCTGAATATTTTCCCTCCATAACCCTCTCCATTCCCTTATATCGGTCATACAAGTGAAATTTTTAGTGTTTTCATAAGAAAATTACTATTATTTTTTAAAAAATCATTTATAATAGTTCTGAATTCACCGACTTTATAAGGGGGTATTAAAGCACCGGTCTGTGGTCCTGTTATAGAATTGTTAAATCAATCATTCCTTCAAACATCTACAAAAAGTGATAAAATATAGAATGGCATTGATATGTTCCTATCGTAATTAAAAGGTGGTCCACCATGGTATTTAGTCATTTAGTCTTTCTTTTTTGTTTCTTACCGATTGTCTTAATTTCTTACTTTCTAGCACCAAAATTTTTCAAGAATATCATTCTACTGATCGCTAGTTTGTTTTTTTATGCCTGGGGCGAACCGATCTATATTTTCCTGATGTTGTTTTCCATCCAAATGAATTACTTCTTAGGCCGTTTGATTGGCAAAGATCCTTCAAAAAAACGTGGATATCTGATCCTTGCGATCGTCGGAAATGTTTTTATACTTGGGTTTTTCAAATATGCGGATTTCTTCATTACCAATGTGAACCGTTTTTTTGGCACATCTTTGGAGTTACTGGAGCTGCCGTTACCGATTGGTATTTCCTTCTTTACGTTTCAAGCGATGAGTTATGTGATTGATGTATATAGAAAAGAAGTGGAACCACAGAGGAACCTTATAGCATTAGCCCTTTATATTTCGTTCTTTCCTCAATTAGTGGCCGGCCCGATTGTCCGCTACCATTCGATTAACGAACAGCTGAAAAGACGTCACGTTACGCTTGAGAAGTTTTCTGATGGAGTGAGACGGTTTATTACAGGGCTTGCTAAGAAAGTTCTCCTTGCGAATGGACTCGGAGAAGTCGCTGATGCTGTATTTAACAGTTCAGTGGATGAGATGAGTCTCGCTACAGCGTGGGTAGGGATTGCTGCTTATACATTACAAATCTATTTTGACTTTTCCGGGTACAGCGATATGGCTATTGGGCTTGGGAAGATGTTCGGCTTTGATTTCCTTGAAAACTTCCGTTATCCCTATATTTCTACGAGTGTTTCAGAATTCTGGAAACGCTGGCACATTTCCTTAGGATCCTGGTTCAGAGATTATGTCTATATTCCTTTAGGGGGAAACCGCGGAGGATGGTTTAAAACGATTCGAAATCTATTAATCGTATGGACAATTACAGGTTTTTGGCATGGATCCAGCTGGACGTTTATGGCCTGGGGGTTTTATTATGGTGTCTTAATTACATTGGAACGTCTTGGTATGGCTCGAGTATTGACTCGCCTATGGAAGCCTGTGCAACACCTCTACTTATTATGGATAGTCATGATTGGCTGGGTTTTCTTCCGAGCGGATGACTTTTCTTACTCTCTTTCCTACATACAGCGGATGTTCGGCATCGGAGTGAAAACGCTGGTAGACAGTGAAAGTTATCTTTATATGAATGATTATTGGTATCTCTTCCTTTTCGGAATCGCCTTCAGCCTGCCCGTTTGGCCTTATATGAAAGGAAAACTTACGGCTGTTTTTCAGTGGAAGCCAACGAAAGTCCTTACGCCTATTATTTCGACAGTCTTTTATATGCTGTTAATGGTCGGTGTAATGATCCAGCTTGTGAACTCAACCTATAATCCATTTATTTATTTCAGATTTTAGAAGGGGAAGGTATGGATGAAGAAATTGACCAATCTATTCATTTCTATTTCTTTCATTGGTTTCATTATCGGAATAGGGATTTTCGCAGGAGTTACTCCGGCAAAGGAAACGTCCTATATCGAAAATCGCTCGCTTGCTCCTCCTCCCTCTCTAGAAAAGGGCAAATTTGTGAATGGAGGGTTCATGGAGGATTTTGAATCTTTTTTTACAGACCAATTCCCTCTAAGGGATACATGGTTGAAAGCTTACCTGAATACTCAGGAAGCCTTAGGAAAAACATTTCTGCTAGGGTATTATGTATCCGAAGAGAATTGGATAACGAAAGAACCAGATCATTCCTTTCCCGCTGATGCCTTGACCGATGGAGCAGAAAAAGTCACCAGTCTCCATCATACTTTAAAAGAGAAAGGGATCGAATTGTATTATATAAATACCCCGCATAAAGTCAGCAATATGCAGTTCCTGCTCCCCGACTATATAGAACGGGGCTCTTATGACCGGGTACGCCATCACTTCCTAACTTCTTTGAATAAGAACATCCCAAAGCTCGATATGGTAGACCTATTCAACGAGACTTTTACTCATAAGGAGATGAAGGAACTATTCTACAAAACGGATCACCACTGGAACGCCCAGGGGGCTTTTCATGGCTATACATGGATCAGTGAGTGGCTGGATTCGGAAAGGGATTCCTTTACTCTTCAACCGGACAGGTTGAATAAGGATCACTTTCAAAAACAATGTCTTCCGGGGAAAGATTTCGTCGGAAGCTACAATCGTCAGCTTTACTTATCGGTAGAGACAAAAGAGAAGAAATGTGCCTACTTTCCGACTAACCATTCTTATGAAGACTTTGTGGTAGAAGCTAATGGAAAAGTGGTAGATTATGAATCCGTGTTTGGGAGAGCTTTTCATACTAACGAGAAAAGAGTTTATTACAGCACCCTTTATACCAAAGATCTCAGGGAGTTGAAGATCACGAATCCAGCCCTCAAAGGTCAAGGAGAGAAAGCCCTTGTCATTAAAGATTCATACGCGAACGCTTTATCTTTTCTTCTAGCGGAGCAGTTCTATGAAACGACTTATTATGACCCACGGTACAATAAAGATCGGGCCTTGATCGATTACATCGAAAATCACGACTTTGACCTGGTAATCTTGATGTATAATGACCCGGCAAGTGATGGAGCTATTTATGAATTTGGAAAACCTATAGAACCTTAGGATGAAGCCAGTACTTTTTAAGGAAGGTGGCTTTTTAAAAGGGATAGAGGGGAATGGCTAATGAACGCATTTCGGTATCCGTGGCAGTGTGCACGTATTCATCCCCGAGCCAAAAGAGCCTAAAACAGGCGGTCGGGACTTTTTCCGACCGCCTGTTTTGCTTACATGGAACGAGCAAGCACAGCGGCAAGCTCTGAACGTGTAATATTCTTCTCGGGACCAAACGTTCCATCTGGGAATCCAGTAACCACCCCAGCATTCCCTACCGCCATGACAGCGTCATAACAATAGCAATCTTCCGATACATCCGGGAATGAGACCTGTTTTTCTGAAGGGAGATCAAATACACGATGAATCATGACAGCGACCTCTGCCCTCGTAATTTTCTGTTTCGGTGCAAACGTCCCATCAGGAAGGCCTTTGATCCACCCCTCTTCTACTGCTGAGGCAATGTAGCCTGAGCCAAAGGAGGAAGCAGGAACATCAGGGAATGATGTTTCTCTTTTCGTTCCGTCAAGACCCAAACTTCTCCCGATCATCGTTACAACTTCTTCACGTGTGATTTCCCCAAGTGGAGCAAACGTTCCATCTTTGGTTCCTTTCACAATTTCATCCTTATATAGTTGTTGAATATAAGGATAATACCAGTTTTTCTTCGTGATATCGGCAAAAGGTTTGGACAATGACTGTACTAATCCATGTCCATAATCATAGTCTTTTCCTTCTTCTCCTAAATCAACGGTGTGTTGTTCAAGAAGCTCGTGCCATTTGTCCTTGCTTGTATTCGGATAGGCTTCCATCGTCAATGCGAGCACCCCGCTCACATAAGGGGCTGCCATCGAGGTTCCATTCATACTTCTATATCCATCCGGATCATTCTCCGTCGTAATATAGGTGCTGTATATGTTTGTGCCTGGTGCGACAAAATCCAGGGACTTCCCACCATAGGAGAATAACGCTCTTGTATTCTTCTCGTCTACGGCGCCTACACTGATGACACTTTCATAACGTGCCGGATACATGACATCATTTAAGTACTCTCCACTGCAAAGCACTCCATTTCCTGATGCTGCAACAACAGAGATCCCTGCCTCTTCCGCCTCTTTTAATGTGTTTTTCATACCTGTGGAAGGCTGACAGGAGGTCAAGCTTAAATTAATGATGTCTACCTTTTCTTTGATGGCCCACTCGATCCCTGCAATGATTTCACTTTCCCAGCCATCTCCTTCTTTATTTAAAGCTTTGACCGCATAGATGTCTGCATCTGGGGCTACTCCCACTACTCCAATATCATTATCTTCTGCAGCGATGACGCCTGCCACGTGCGTGCCATGACCATTATCATCGCTCCAGCTTTCGGTTTCATCTAAAACACTGACGCCTTTTGTAATGTCCAAGTCAGGGTGATCAGGATCAATCCCCGTATCAATGATAGCGATTTTCACACCATCACCACGCAAGCCCCATTCTCTGGATTGGGGAGTCTTTGTCGATTCATATCCCCATGTTTCTTTCTGGGCACTTGTTTTGATTTTTTGGTCATCTTCCACCCACTCAATTCCGGGGATGGCTTTTAACCATTTTTCTTCCTCTTTACTAATAGAGGCTGATACGGCTGGGATTTCATCATATGTATAGTGAATGTCAACAGATTCTAAGATTTCGTGATTCATAGATTCATCAAAACCGATGATCACCCTTGTTAAGTCCTCTTTCTCCTCTGCCGATACACCACCTGCCGCGATTATTAAAAAAGCGGTTACCCCTAAAGTAAGCGTTTTGATTGCCTGTTTCATAATTCCCCTCCTTGATGATAAAAAAAATAGAAGCGAACAAAACGTCCGCTTCTATTACCTTATTCTTTCCAATTATAATAGTCAACAACCCCCATAGCAATGGCTCTTGCAGCCGCTTCTCTATAATGATCGGTTTTTAATTTAGAAGCGTCCGTTTCATTTGTTAAAAAGCCAATTTCTGTGAGGACAGCTGGGAGAGGATTGTGCTTAACGACTCGATATCCTACATTCTTCACCCCTCTGTTACTCATATCCATCTCTTTATAGAGGCGATTATTAATGAAAGTTGCCAGTTTGACACTTGCATACTCACGATTTGATAACCCCGCTGCATAATAGAAGGTCTCCACCCCTGTCGCACTACTTGCAAATGCGTTTGCATGAATACTGACAAAGGCATCGGCATCATTCTTTGTGGCCAGGGCTACACGTCCATCCAAAGATGGATACCAGTCTGTCTGGCGTGTCATCACGACATCTACCCCCGTATTTTCCATATATTCGCTGGCTTTCAAACTCACATCCAGGACGAGTTCTTTTTCTACTAAACCGTTCGCACTTGCCCCAGGGTCCCTTCCCCCATGCCCCGGATCCAGAGCTATCGTCCAATTTCCTTGGGGCTTATCTAGTAAATAGTAAGAGTGAACATACCCTTTAAGATTCCCCGAATGGATAAATCTCCAGTCTCCCTCTTTCTTATAAACCGACACCGTTTCACCAGTCATTAACCTGCCTACCGTTTCGTACTGAGTCCCAGGTCCTTGACGAACATTCAAAAAGTCCGCATCGACCACTTTTTTACTGAGCACCTCAAGGTCTTCTTCCTGCGAAACTTTAAAAGCCGAGTTTAGCCCGCGGGCAACGAACAGGGAAAACTCTGTTCGGGTAATGGTCTTACCAGGAAGGAAGTATCCTCCGGGAGTCCCTTCAGAAATACCAGCTGTAGTCAGTAGGTTTACAGACTGATACACAGGACTCTTTTGGTTTACATCTTTATAGGAAATATCACTGGTATCTTCCAGATCGAGAGCATGGGAAATAAGATAAGCCATTTCCCCACGTGTCATCATAGACTTCGGTTTGTATGTACCATCTGGATACCCTTTGATGATCCCTGCTTCCACAGCCGATTGAATATATCCAGAGGCATATGAACGTTCGTTAACATCAGGGAACGCTGATTTTCTTACTTGACCATTTAGACCGAGCGCACGGCCAACCATTGTAGCTGCCTGCTCTCTTGTTACTTCATCTGTCCCATGAAAGTGACCATCCGGATAACCCTTTACGACGGATTTTCCAACCAAATACGTGATTTCACTGGTATACTTTGCAGGAATTCCTTCCATTGATGACGCGGATACCTTTATAACAGGCAGTTGACCTATGACTAAACTTAGCAAAAACAAACTTATCAACATACGTAAAACTTTCATGATCATTTTATAACCGTACTCCTTTTTAATATAAATCACAGGAGCAGCTAAGACGACACTTCAACGGTCCTACTCCCTCCTCTGATTTTCGTATGATGCAGCAAAAACTAGCTGTTCATTATATCGGAAAAATCCGACATCTTTTTCACCCTGCTCCAACTCTTTTTTCTTTTTTTCTATCGTTTTATGGGGAGATCTAACGCTTTTATAAAAATTTGGAAGAATCAGTGCTATTCAGAAATCAATGTATCTGTTAAATTATTATTTGAATCTATTATTTAATGGGGAGGAATATTTTTTAATGAAGAAATTACTTCTAATGGGCCTTAGTATCGTCTTTCTTACTGGACTTGTATCGCCAATGTCCATAGCTGCGGAAGATGATATTACAGGAACACTGTTTGAAGAAGATATGAGGGCACTGATTGATGCCGGAATAATGGAAGGATATGGGGACGGTACTTACGGTCCAAAAGACAAAGTTACACGTGCTCAATTCACTACGTTTATCGTTCGTGCGCTTGATATTGAATATGGCGAAGAGGAAATTGGAGAAGTCGGCTCCTCTGAGGATTATCATTACGGGGATGTAAACCCTGATAAATGGTACTACCCATACATACTTGCTGCTACTGAAGAAGGGTTGATTCAAGGGTATCCCAATGGTAATTTCGGACCGACGGATTATATCACACGTCAGGATATGGCCATGATCATGATTAGTGCAGCAAAAATGAAAGGTGTCGTCAGTGAGGCTGAAGAAATTAACTTTGAAGATAATGATAAGATTATGGACTACGCCTTTGAAGCTGTTCAGCGATTGAAGAACCTTGGGATCATTAACGGAAAAGAAGAGGATGGGAAACTTTACTATGCCCCTTATGACCACACATCCCGTGGGGAAACAGCAGCGGTTATCAACCGTTTGTTGAAGGTGCTAGAACCTCCGAAAGAGTTAGATTACCGTGTAGCTACTCTTACACCAGATGAGGATCCGCAGATTCATAGATCATTTGAAACTTATGATGAGGCGGTTGCCTACGCACAAGGGAACCAGGTCGTTTTGAATGGAAATAATATTGTCTGGATTAATGATGGTCAAGCTACAACCAATGCGTTCACTATTCTTTACACATCCGAAGCTTTAACTACGGATACCACTTATGTCACGAGTGGTGTGGATGTGGAGGTCATCGACATCGATCAAGACTGGGTAAAAATCCGCCTCGCTGACACCGAAGGTTATGTCGATCCAGATAAGGTGAACTTAACACCTGATCACATGGTAAAAGATCGTTCTTACTATGAGGTGAAAGACGGATGGCTTTATCACCGTTTGTACAATGCCATTAATGAAAGAACATCCCGCTACCTATACGGGGAAGCACCGGACTTTATGAAAGAGGATGGAACGTATTACAGCCATAATGGAAATACCTTTTACAAGGAAGACGGTACCCTGGCAGGAGAAGCTTACCAATACTTTAACCGCATGCCGCTTTATACAGAAACATCCTATACAGGAGAACAACTGGATGAATATATTGCTCACGCCTCCCCAGATAGTCCATTGATTGGCACAGGAGAAGCGTTTAAGAAAGCTGAAGAGCAGTTCGGCACCAATGCTCTTTACCTGCTTGCTCACGCTATTCATGAAAGCAACTGGGGAAAGAGTGACATCGCAAGGGATAAAAATAACTTGTTCGGAATTGGCGCCAATGACGGAAACCCATACGAAGATGCATGGGAATATGAAAGTTACGAAGAAGGAATTCTGGAAGCCGCCGAAGATTTCATTATTCCACGCTACTTCGATTCTGAGTCCTACCTTAATTATGGGGCCCACCTCGGAAATAAGAGCACAGGAATGAATGTTAAGTATGCTTCTGATGCTTATTGGGGGCAAAAAATCGCCGGTCACATGTTCCGTGCAGATCAATATTTAAGCCAGAAATACGGCCAACCATCAGAAAGCGGTGCATACGAACTAGCACAAACAATCACTCCTTATGTGAATGTACGGTCGAGTGCCGCCGTTGGAGACAACAAGCTCTACCAGATTCCAAAATCCGGAGTCACCCTTCAGATTTTAGATGAAATGGAAGCTCGCGGAACCTGGTATGAAGTAACACCAGAAAATTTTGCAGGAAATGAATATGAGAAGGCCTTTGTTTATAGTGATGGCTATCCATCCTATGGCACAAGCCTAATGAAATTGCCGATTGCTAGATGACCGGAATCGACAGACAGTATCAAGGAGCAACAACTATATGGTTGCTCCTTTTTTATGTTATATTATTGGGAGTAGGATTGTGTATTTAAAGGAGTCTCATCACAAATGAAGCAGGTAAATATATTAGGAATTCCATTTACAAATATAGACCATGTCACGTTAGTCCAACAATTACAACAACATATAGAACAAAGAGAGAAATCTTTTGTGGCTACCGCTAACCCTGAGATTGTGATGCGTGCGCATGATGATTCCTATTATATGAATTGTTTGCAAGCCGCTTCGTACATAACAGCTGATGGGGTAGGGATTGTAAAAGCCTCCCAGCTGCTTAAAAACCCCCTTCCTGAACGGGTGACGGGTTATGACATCATGATGGAATTCCTTAAAAAAGCAAACGAAAACAAGTATCGCATCTATTTACTTGGTGCCAAAGAAGATACATTAGAAAGAGCCGTAAAGACGATTAATCATGATTATCCAGATATAGAAGTGGCCGGTTATCGAAACGGTTATTTCCACTGGGATGATCCTACAATCGCTGAAGATATTGAACGGACAAAACCAGATATCATTTTTGTTGCTCTTGGTGCACCTAAACAAGAGCGTTGGATTGCAGAAAACTTCCAGACATTTGGACAAGGTGTCTTCATTTGTGTAGGCGGAAGCATAGATGTCATCGCTGGGGATGTGAAGCGTGCCCCAATCAAGTGGCAGAACATGAATTTAGAATGGCTGTACAGACTGATGAGACAGCCAAGTCGTTGGAGAAGAATGCATGCTCTCCCCAGGTTTGCCTGCCGGGTGATTCGCCAAAGGTTCGGTCGTTCATCATGAAAGCTTCCACCTTTCTTAAGAGTACTGTCATTCTAACCGTTGCTACACTAACTTCTAAAATATTGGGAAGTCTATTTCGCATCCCTCTTCAAAATATGGCAGGGGATGAAGTCCTGGGGATTTTCAGTCTCGTTTATCCTGTCTATATGGTCGCGCTAATCCTTTCTGTTGCTGGAATACCGATCGCTATATCCAAGCTGATCGCAGAGGCTCGGACATCTGGGTCTTCCGAGGATATTTACTATATACAAAAAACAGCCAGAATCCTTGCTCTGATCCTTGGTGCCATAACTCTCGGCGGCCTGATCACATTTTCCGGGCCACTCGCTCATGCCATTGGAGGGCTGTCAACGGAACCTGCTCTGATTGCTGTTTCTTTCACATTGCTGGCAGCTCCGTATATGGCTGTAGATCGTGGGTATTTCCAGGGTTTTGAGGATATGAAACCGACAGCCATATCCCAGGTCATCGAACAATTCATCAGAGTTTTGATCATCCTGACAGCTGCTTATGTGATGACTGCCCTGCAATTTAGTGATGCAATGATTGCGGCAGGCGTTATGTTAAGTTCGTTATTTGGTGTGATGGGCTCAATGATTTACTTAAAAAAACGTTTGAGTCACTCTTCATTCAAGGTAACTCAAACGTATACGTATCAGCTGCGCCATTTCAAAATCTGGGGGAAGAAAATTCTTTCTGTATCTGTTCCCATTGCCATAGGTACGGTAACTATGGCTCTTTTTAACGTGGTTGATTCTTTAACCATTCCCCATTTCTTAACCAATGCAGCTGAAGGGCAAACCACTTATTTATACGGAATCTATGGTCGCGGACTCGCTTTAGTTCAAATCGCAACGGTCTTCGCTACATCTGTCGTCCTACCTTTGATTCCGTCGCTTACTACACACGTTGAATCAGGGCACAGCCAGGAAGCAAAGAAACTCATTGAAACAACCAGATGGCTGACCCATCTGTTATCATGGCCCATTGCTGCCCTTTTGATAGGATTAGCCGTTCCTCTCAATATCGCGCTTTTCACAAACACGGAAGGTAGTCTAATGATCGCCATTACGGGATTTTCATCTATTTTTATCTCCTTGACTTTAGTAGGAACCGCTATCTTACAAGGAATGAATGCTCCCCGTTTAGCTGCTGGTATCATTCTAATCGGTGCTCTAATGAAAGCAGGCAGTAACGCACTGCTCGTGCCGCACTATGGGATTGAAGGAGCTGCGGCCGCTTCAGGACTCACCTATTTTGTCATCATGGTCCTCAATAGTTTCGTTATCATGAAGTTTGTTCCAATCCAGGTCCTCCCCCTTCATCTTTCTAAGATTATTTGGACCACGTTGCTATTAGGAGGACCGCTGGGCGCTGTGTTTGTCATGACCCAGCCTTTTGAATGGTCACGAACCGTCTCTTTTCTAGTGTGCGTGATCACGGCCTTGTTATTTGTCTTTCTCTACGCCTTTGTCTTAATTAAATGGAGGGCTTACGATTACGAAGCAGTCAAAAATGTCCCGATTCTCTCCAGGTTTATTTAAGACGGAAATTGTTTTCATCCATCATTCCATTCATAAGGAGAACGGTGGTAAAAATTGAGGTGAAAGTTATGAAGCTCGTCATTTCCGGATACTATGGATTTCAAAACACAGGAGACGAAGCCATATTAAAGTCTATCATTCAACATTTCAGAACGACGGATCCTTCTATTGAGCTTATTGTACTGTCGCAACAACCGGAACATACGATGGAGGATTATGGAGTGAAGGCCGTCAATCGGTGGAATATCAAGGAAATAATAAAAGCTCTTAAGTCTTCCGACGGTCTCATTAGTGGCGGCGGCAGTTTGTTACAGGATACCACTGGTCCCAAATCCGTTCTCTACTACACAGGGGTCATGCACATGGCCCGTCTGTTAAATAGACCCGTTTACATTTATGCTCAAGGAATGGGGCCGCTTACTAAACCGTTCAGTCGATTCCTCGTCCGATATGCCTTAAATAAAGTGGATGGCCTCACTGTGCGCGATGAAACTTCTGAACAATTGCTTAAACAAATCGGGATCAAAAAAGAAATTCAAGTCTATTCTGATCCCGTTTTTGGTTATTCATTTAAGGAAAAGCCCCTCTCGCGCAAGTCTCGCTTAAACGATAAGCCGCTCATCGCTGTGAGTGTGCGCGAATGGGGAGATTCCCTAGCATTAGCGGACAAACTTGCCGAATCATTGGACCAGTGTGCGGCACGTGGATATGCCATCTCCTTTTTACCTATGCACGGAAAGGCAGATGAACAATTCTCGAAAAAAATTGCCCGGAAGATGAAAAAAGAAGCAGAGGTGCACTCAGGGGATTTATCGATTGATGAAAAATTGATGATCTTATCAACATGTGATTTACTCATCGGAATGCGGCTTCACTCTTTAATTTTCGCCAGTATTTGCTCTACCCCATTTGCAGCCCTCTCTTATGATCCTAAAATAGAGGCCTTAACCAAACAATTAGGCTATCCAGTCACTGCAAATGTAAACCATTCAGATTGGGATCCATCCTCCATTCCTGAAGAAATAGAACGTTTATATCAAAACCTGGCGCTCTCTAAAGAACAATTAGAAGAGGCTGCCACTCCGCATGCTCGAAATGCTCAACAGGCAGCGAAAGCCGCTTTGGAAATTTTCAGAACCAAGAAAAAGTACTAGTAGGATCTTATAAAAGAAGTGGACCTTCTGCCGTACGGCAAGAGGTCCACTTCTTTTATGGTATTTCACGTGAATTTGGCAAGCTCTTCATGATATGGAAGAAAAAATAGCGCGTACCTAAAAAGGCACCCGCTATTTTTTATCCTTCCAGACTTTCAAAAGAAAAGTCGGCAATTTTATTTGACGTTTAATTCTCCAAGGTTCCTTAATCAATCTGTACAGCCATTCAAGGCCCACTTTTTGAAAGGAGTCAGGAGCGCGCTTAACCTTGCCTGATAAAACATCAAAGGATCCGCCTACTCCTTGAAAGACTTGAACATCCAATTCATGCATATGATCAACAATCCAATACTCTTGCCGCGGACTTCCTAAAGCGACGAAAAGAATATCAGGTTGAGCATGGTTAATCGTCTCTTTAACCTTCTCCTGATCCTTTTCATATCCATCCAGCACGCCGGCGATCTGAAGGTCGGGATACATACTCTTCAAACGGTCTTTCGCCTGCTCTGCAACACCAGGCTTAGCTCCATATAAAAATATGGATTTAGCATGAAGGGACGCTTGTTCACACAAGGCAAGCAACATATCAATTCCAGTCACTCTTTCCCGGATCGAACCCCCTGTCATTTTTGAAGCGACAAGTATTCCAACACCGTCAGGGATCTGATATGTCGCGCGGTTTAACAAGTGTAATAAATCGGCATCCTTTTGGGCATGTAGAATTTTTTCAGGGTTGATAGCCACAATAAAGGACTTACGTCTTTCATTAATATCCGACATTATATTTTCTTTGAGCTGAGCGTACGTATAATTGCTGACGTCAACCCCTAAAAACTTTTCCTTCATGTTTTCACCTAAACCCTTATCCGTTTTTTGAATCTCCTAATCGTTTAGCTACGAAGCCTGCATTCTTCCATTCATCTAGGGATAACGCATTCTTCGTATCAAAGACAACTCTATTTCTCATTTTACCTTTAATAAACTCAGGGTCAAGTTGTTTGAATTCGTCATGATCCGTGAGAATAACTAATATATCCGCTTCATTCAAGGCTTCTTCCATATCCTGTGTCTGGTTCGAAGCCACATTTTCTTTAATATGAGGATCAAATGTCGTAAAGCTGATTCCTTTTTCGACCAACTCCATAATCACTTTCAATGATGGACTTTCCCGTTGGTCATCGATATTCGCTTTGAATGATAAACCGAACAAAGCAACCTTTGGATCATTGATAAACTGTTCTTTCGTAATCTCTTGAATTTGTTCTGCTGTATAAACCGGCATATGGTCATTCGTATTCCTTGATAATTGAATGATTTTCGATAGATCAGGTTCAATCTCTGCCAAGAACCATGGATCTACAGCAATACAGTGGCCGCCTACGCCAGGACCTGGTGTATGAATATTGACACGCGGGTGGTAATTCGCCAACTTGATAGCTTCCCAGGAATTCACACCGATTTTATCACTGATCAAGGCAAGTTCATTGGCAAAAGCGATGTTGACATCCCGGTACGTATTTTCGATGACTTTTGCCATCTCTGCTGTTGTCGCATCGGTTAAATGGATGTTGCCTTTTACAAAGGATTGATACAACTCTTTTGTCATTTCAGAGGATTGCTCATTGATACCTCCGACAATTCGGTCGTTGTCCACTAACTCCTGAAATACTTTACCTGGAATTACTCGTTCAGGGGAGTGGGAAACAAATAATTCTTCGCCGATTTGCAAGCCCGTTTGCTCCAGCACTGGAAGCATGACATCTTCCACCGTTCTAGGGGGAACCGTTGATTCCAATATAACCAGATTCCCCTTCTTAACGAACGGTACGATCGCTTCTGTCGCTTTTCTCACATAGTCTAAGTTAGCCGTTTTATCTTCCCGGATAGGCGATGGAACAGCAATAACGAATACATCGGCTTCTGTCGGCTCCACGGATGCTTCAAATAAACCGGCATCTACAGCTTCTTCAAGACGCTCTTGCAATCCATTTTCTTCAATGTGAAGCTGTTTATTGTTTATCATTTCTACTGCTTTATGATTAATGTCTACGCCATGAACCTTATGACCATGAATAGCAAACATAACTGATGTTGGCAGGCCGATATATCCTAAACCGACCACACACAATGACTTCTTCATTCCAATACTCCCTTTCTCATTCCAATTGACACATCTAATGATTCCTTAGTGGGTGAGCTGCTTTATTTAAATCATTCTATAAAAAATTACATACTTCCATATGTAGAGAATTCTTTTTACCTTATCAACCTTATTATACAGACTAGCCGTTTCATGACCATTCGCTTTATAGTATTCGAAAAATCATTTGCTTTGTGACGTTTTGTTAAGAAATTATATGGACATGGTTGAAAATCCCAACATTCATGCTGTATTTGGATTATTATCTGTCTGGAACAGGGTTTCTATCCCCAGATCCCGGGGAAATTCAGATTATTGATCATCTATTCACATACCATAATTATACGTGTTTTTCATCCATCCCTTCAACAAAAATTTGTATGAAGTCATATTATTAGACAAGTTCGATCATTTATAGACAGTCTTCTTGGAATAGTTTATACTCATTGTGGCTAATCCCATATATAGAGGTGTTATAAATGTCTAAACGTATAAACAGGGAACTGTTTGAAAAACTCTTACTTATTTTTATCATGATTCAGCCAATACTCGATATTTTAACATACTTTTCGATGCAGACCCTTAACACAAGCATAACCATCGGAATTATCGTTCGAGTTCTCTTCATGATCGTTTCCCTATGGTTTATCTTCTTCGGTAACCATAGTCGTTTGAAGAAATATGTGATTACTTACCTAGTGGCTTTGGCTGCTGTACTCTCCATTGGTTTAGTTTATAATTTCTTTACTAAACCCATTTTTGACCCATTTCTAGAACTTCAGTTCCTAGCAAAAACGGTGTATTTCCCCATCATGCTCGGGGCATATCTCTTATTGTTTACCACCCTGGATAAAACCCTAGTCGTTCGTATGCGTATCATGAAAGCTATTACCATCGCCATGCTTATCATTGCTGTTACGATGTTTATGGCCATCTTAACCGGTACATCATCAGAGACCTACGAGTGGAATAAATTCGGGTTCAAGGGCTGGTTCAATTCAGGGAATGAGATTGGCTCCATCATTGCCATCGCCTTCCCATTGGTTTATATCTACACTCTCCAGAAAGTGGATCAATTAAAAAAGCTGTATTATTTTATTCCAATGGTATTGATCGCACTCGTCTCCATTCTTCTTGGAACCAAAGTCGGATTTTTTGCCGTATTGGGTGCTGCCATTATCGTATTTGTAAGTTATGTTATTTACTGGCTTATTTCCAAATTGAAAAAAACGACCCAAAAAGAAGAACATGTGCCTTTAAAACTGCTCACTTCATTCATTTTTCTAGTCCTGTTTTTAATCGCTACTCCTTTTTCTCCAACCTTTTCTAACGTATCCGGAGATGTGGGACAGATTAATGAACAAAGAGATTCGGCTCAAGAAGAATCAGGTGATGGTTCATCAGAAGTTCCTGAGGATGAAGAAGGAGAAGGGAATACAAAGGGAGGGGATGATGCGGCTGCTGAACTTGGAGAGCAGGCTCTCATTGAATCTCCCATCTTAAAAATTATTTTGAGTTCCCGGAACATCTATTTTGCTCATATCTATGACATGTATGAGGAAGCCGATTTGATCCAAAAGACCTTTGGAATGGGTTATGCAGGAAATTATGAGGATATAAGGAAATTAATCGAGATGGATTTCTTTGACCTATTTTTCTATTTCGGTATTTTAGGAATCATCCTAATCTCCTTGCCATTTCTATTGATTGCCGGACTATTCCTGAAACTGCTTTTCCAAGCTCCAGGAGATATCTTGCATCCTCAAAATATATTAATTCTATTATCCATCGGTTTTGGTGCAGGCATTGCTTTCTTAGCTGGACATGTCCTTTATGCCCCTGCTGTAAGTATATATCTTGCCATAAGTATTGTGCTGCTCTTGGCAAATATGCTGAACTTAAATAAACGCTTGCGTAACAATTAAAAGTGCTATAAAAATAAGGGGGCTCCCATTATGGGGCTCCCTTACATGTTTATTGGCAGAAGATTTTTGCAATCCAAACCTGAAAGGAAAGAATCCAATGACTGTCAGACACTACCAACCTGGAGATGAAAATCAAATCCAGGAACTTTTCAAAAAAACGTTTGGTCAGGATCGCCCTCTCCAATCGTGGAAATGGAAGTTTACAGACAACCCTAAATCCAGTCATCCATTTATCCTATTGTACGACGAAGAGGATGTGATTCTCGGGCATATCAGCCTTTGGGTCACAGAAGCGTATATAAACGGGAAAGTATCAAAAATTGGTTTACGAGCTGATACCATGGTCGATCCTGATGCTCGAGGCAAAGGGATTTATAAGAAGTTAAATGATGCTCTTCTGGAAGAAGCAAAGAAAGCAAATATCGATTATCTGTATGGGTTCCCTGCCCCCAAAGCTAAAGAATTGTTCCTACGGTATACAGGCGCCCATCACATGACCGATATGCCACGGTGGCTGTTTGTTCAACAACCGCTCTCCCTTTTGTCTGCTAAGCTCAAGCCTTTAGCGTTCTTCAAACCCCTCGATAAGCTTTATAAGTATTTTCGTGGGCCGAAGGAAACCGAAGGGGATTACACATTTAAAGAAATCCATGAATGCGACGAGGCTTTTGATGAGCTTGCTGCAAAAACGAAAAATCAAGCCTCTGCCATGGTCGTAAGAGATGCTGCCTATCTGAACTGGAGGTATCACCAACACCCAGACTATACCTATCAGATGTATGGGTTATATAAAGAAAATCAATTAAAGGGATATGTCGTAACAAGGAAAGAGGAAGGCAAATTTACCAATGGCTTTATTGTCGATTGGTTAACCACTAGTGCCGATTTGTGGGCTCCTCTCCTTACACGTGCCATGAAAAGCCTTCACGATGCAGACCTTATTCAAACTTGGTGTTTAGAGCATTCTCCACCAGTAGAAAGTTTAAAGAAACAAGGTTTCTTCCATAAAGACAGTCCGATGCCCCTTGTGGGGAAAGAAGTGGATGAACGTACGATTGGTTTTGAAAATCCTGAGAAGTGGTTTATTACCCCAGGCGATGTCGATTCGTTTTAAACTTAGGGTTAACTAAAAGAGAGAAGTGACTGCTTTATCATCTGTCTCTCGGTTCATGAATGATCATACGCCCACGACATTTAATATAAACACCAAAAAAGTCCTGCTGGTTTAAAACCAGCAGGACTTTTTTAATGTTCTTCTTGTTTCTTTTTATCATCTTTAGTAAACAGATCGATTAACGGGCGTTTTCCTTTATAAACAACACCTGTCATTTCAGCAAACAAATGCAGCAATAAGAGAAGAACGAAAGTAATAATTAATGAAATTCCGAAAGAGGTTAAAGAAAATAATAAGGCTAAGAATCCAAAAACAGCACTAAATGCATAAATAACCAGGACTGTTGCACGGTGACTGAATCCTGCAGCTAGGATTTGATAGTGGATATGCTTATTATCGGGCATCATAATTTTCTGTTTATTGATCAATCTTCTCAGAATAGAGAAAACCGTATCAAAGACAGGGATCGCTAAAACAATAATTGGAATGACAAAGCTGAATAAAGTCACATTCTTGAACAAACCGACCATGGAGATAACCGCCATGGAATAACCAAGAAATAGAGAACCCGTGTCCCCCATGTAGATTCTTGCCGGGTAAAAGTTATGGAACAAAAATCCAATATTACTTCCAATTAAGACCACACATAAATACACGATGGCGACCTGCGGTTCAATCGCAAGAGCCATGACAGCTATACTAATGAGGGAAATCGTTGATACTCCTGCTGCCAGTCCATCAAGGCCGTCAATTAAATTAATGGCGTTTGTAATCCCGATAATCCAAAAGAATGTGAATAGGATACTGATGGGATCGTTTAATGCCACCATTCCGATAAACGGAATACTCAGTACATCTACTTTTAACCCGGATAGTATTAAAATCGCTGCCGCTAATACCTGGCCACCGAGTTTCATAATCGGGCGGATCTGAAAGCGATCATCAAACAGACCTGTCAACACTATAATGATTGCCCCGATACATATCGGAACAATATACGGAAGTTCAGGGCGGATAAAGAGAATCCCTGCCGCTGCTCCTCCAAAGATAGCCAATCCCCCCATACGAGGCGTTACTTCTTTATGTATTTTTCTAAGTTCAGGATAGTCCATCATCTTCCACTTTACTGCTAATTTCATCACAGGGAAAACAAGTAGGTAACTGACTGTCATGGATAATACAATTGCTATTAACATTTCTACATATATATTCATAATAATCCTCACTTATTTTTTAAATCTTATCAATACATTCAATTATAACATAGGAAAACGGCACCCTGAGAAGGAATTTCGTAAACCTAAAGCTCTATTTAGCGTACCCTTTATATCCACTCCCATTATCATATCATCACAATTAAAAAAGGAAAAAGGTGGATGTTTTTTACCACATTTGATGGATTTTACGTATGAAAAGGGTTTGTAAATGATACCCATTTTTTGTATGATTAAAAATGCCTGCTTTAAAACTATTAATATATTAAGGGATTTGATTAATGTGAAACTTATTACAATTCTAGTCCCCGCCTTTAATGAAGAAGATGTACTTCATCACTTACATAAAAGGCTGGAACAAGTCCTCTCATCCATTCATGATTATAGATTTGAGATTCTATTCGTCAATGATGGAAGTAATGATCAGACAATTTCTATAATTAAAGAACTAAGAGAAAAGGACCCTAGTATTTCATTTGTCGACCTCTCCAGAAACTTCGGAAAAGAAACAGCCATGATTGCAGGGTTAGATCATGCCCAAGGGGACGCCCTCATTATTCTGGATGCTGACTTGCAAGATCCCCCTGAACTGATTCCCGAAATGATTTATTACTGGGAACAGGGGTATGACGATGTTTATGCTAAACGGAAAAGCCGTTCTGGAGAAACCTGGTTCAAAAAGACCACTTCCCATCTATTTTATCGTGTCTTAAAACAAATGAGCCAGGTGCCCATTCAGGAAGATACAGGCGATTTCCGATTACTTGACAGACGATGCATTGAAGCAATCAAACAATTAAGAGAATCCCAACGGTACACCAAAGGGATGTTCAGCTGGGTTGGCTTTAACAAAAAGGAAATTCTTTTCGACAGAGATCCCCGTGTATCCGGGGAAACAAAATGGAATTATGGAAAATTAGTAGATTTAGCGATCGAAGGAGTAACCTCATTTACCACGGCTCCCTTACGTTTCTCCTCTTTAATTGGGATGGCTGTTTCTATGTTTGCATTTATTTATATGATTTGGATCATTTCCAAAACGCTTATCTTTGGAGAACCTGTGGCAGGTTATCCATCTCTTATGACAGCCATCTTGTTCATTGGAGGCATTCAGCTGATTGTTCTCGGCATCATTGGAGAATATTTAGGCCGAGTTTTCAATGAAACAAAACGCCGCCCATTATATTTTGTAAATGAATATAATGGAGACAAGTCTAGCATTTACCCAGCTACTGCTCCTCATAAGAATGAGTATAAAGTGGCGAAAGAAATGAGTCTCCATGAAAAATAAACAGCAACTGACTAAAGAAATCTTTCTTTACTTACTCTTCGGTGGTTTAACAACTCTTGTGAACATCGTTTCGTACTATGGGAGTTCCCTTTTTACTGATTATCGGGTTGCTACAATCTTAGCATGGGTAGTATCCGTATTATTTGCTTTTATTACAAATAAGCTTTATGTCTTTCGTAGTGAAAACGCAAGCACGAAAGAATTTCTCCCTTTCCTAGGAGCAAGAGTTCTATCTCTATTCATGGATTTAGGGGTGATGATTGTATTCGTGGACCTTTTTAAACAGGATGACCTGTTGGCCAAAATTATCGCTAATGTGCTTGTTGTAATTTTCAACTATATCGCTAGTAAATTTTTCATATTCAAGGACTCTGTGCAAGAAAGGGAAAATGCTTCATGAACCAAACCCTAACATTCTTACAAATCTTTTGTGTGCTTGTCATCTTCATTTTCGGTTTATTTTATTTTGGAAGTGGTGCTTACTTTAACATCATCAAGCTTGGAAACATGTTCAGCGTATCAGAGCTCCTGGGCATGCTGTTACTCGTTCTCCTTGCTTTAGGTCTCCTGTACATTTTCAGCAGCCTGCCGATTCAAAAGCGCTATTTCTTGGTCCTGCTATTACCTACAGCGTTTATTATAAGACTCTTTTGGATCATTTACGCACCAACAGAACCGACGTCCGATTTTTTAATGCTCTATAATGCAGCCGTGTCAGCGGCTTCCGGAGATTTAAGCTTCGCCGATAATACATATTTCACCAAATGGGTGTACCAACTAGGTTTTGTTATGTATGAAGCATTTGCTATAGCCATATTTGGTAATGAGACATTCATTTTGAAAATATTAAACGCTCTCTATAGTACTGGAATCGTATGGATTGTTTATGAATGTGCCCGTCATATATTCAATGAAAAGGCAGGAAGGTTAGCAGGAGCTACCTATACGCTCTATGTCCCAGCGATTATTATGACATCTGTCCTAACCAATCAGGTTTTAGCCACCTTACTCTTTTATGCCGGAGTTCTCCTATTGATAAAACGGTTTGAAAAAAGTCGGTATTCCTGGATTTATATTGGACTCCTGTTCGCTTTCGGTCATATTATACGACCTGTCGGATCACTTGTATTGCTGGCTTCCGGATTCTTTTTGCTAGTGGTTTATCTTTTAAATCACAAGAAATCAGGGAAATTGTTGGCATCCTTAAAGTTTGCAGGTATGATCGCTGTTTACTTCCTCACTCTTACTGCCTCAAGTCAGGCGTTAATGATTTCCGGAGTATCTGATCATCCTCTGGAAAACAGAGATCCTAAATGGAAATTCGTCTTAGGGTTAAATCAAGAAACAACTGGCCAATATTCCAAGAAGGATTCCCTTGCGCTGAGGGGGCTTTCTCTTGAAGAAAGACAAGCAAAAGAAGATGAAATGATTCAAGAAAGGCTTTCAGATAAATCTGCTCTCCTCCCTCTTTTCCGGGACAAATTTGGTATCATGTGGAGCAATAAGGATGCATCCATCCTCTGGAGTTACCAGGGAGGGGATAAAGAAACGAAAGACCTTTTGTACAAATCAGAAAAGATCATGTTCACCACCTTCTTTTTTCTAGGTTTTATCAGTCTGATCTTATTGAGCTGGTCGTACCTGTCTAAAAGAGACGAAGTTGACTTCCAACGTTTCCATAGTTTATGGTTTATCCTCTTTCTCATAGGATATGCCCTGATCCATTTAGTGATTGAAATACAAACCCGCTATCGTTTCGTTAGTATACCAAGTATCATAATTTTACAAAGTTATAGTCACTATCTATTGTTTAAACGATGGCGAAAGAAAAAGTCCCTTTCACCATAATTGGTGGAGGGACTTTCCTTTTATACAATTTTATATTCAAATCCCTTCACTGCTGCAACTGTTCAATCAATTGATTAATGACGTCTTTAGATGAAAGCAATTCAGAGTCTTCCGTTTGCTGGATAATGTTTTGCAACACTTCTTTTAAATTTTCCATACTGCCCACCTTTTCTTAATCATTTCTCTTAATCTTCTATTTACTTAAATATTCGTTATTAAACGACTTTTTTTGACGGCCACTTCTTATTCATTAGACGATTTAAACCAAGAGAAAGTTTCATAAAATAATTATTTCCGAGGAAATATGTCAAAATTTTTCAAACTACTTCTATATCATAGACTATTTACTTTATTTAGGAAAGCTATTTTATTTCTAGCATAATAGATGGGGAGAAGAACTGTATAAAAAGCCCTTAAAAAGCCTAACAAAAGACTAGGCTCTTCAAGGGCACGAGAAAACAGCTCACTTTCGCTGAAGTGTTATCTATTTAGAGTGACTCACGCATATGCTTCCGGATGACTGTGACTGCATCTAGTTTAGGTGAAAAATATAACCGAGCGTACATAAAAGAATCATAGAAGAAAATCGGTTGATAACTTCATCTGCCTTTTCCGAATTCCATTGTTAAAAGCCCCCTGTTTTCCCATTGGAGGCTTTCGTCGGTTTTCACTTTGAATTTTTGAGGTTATCATTCGCATATTTATAGGTTAATAATTCTTCAAGAGATACTTCTAATGTCTTCGCAAGTTTTCCCATGATAATCAACGAAGGGTTTTTTTGTACGCCTCTTTCAATATTACTAATATATGATTTCGATACTCCGGATTTATTTGCAAACTCATTCACAGATAACCGTCTTTCTATACGCAACAAACGAATTCTCTCTCCAATGGGTGTCAACACGATCTCCCCTCGCCCTCTCCTGCCCATAAAGGCATTCTATTTTTATACATGTTCTTAATTAAGAATATTATAAACCTTTTCCTTTATAAAATAAACAGTTTCATTTCTTTATTAAGAACAAATACTGAAAAATCTTTTACCTACTTAATCCTCAGATAATCATAAAAGCATCTAGCTTATTTTCGTTAAAAAGGACCAGGGAGTATTCTCAACGGGAGACAACGCTTTCGCTAATTTACTTATAAGGAAAAGGTGGTTGAGAAAAGAGCAAGTGCCGATTCACAGGATACTTTTCTTAGTAAAGAAAGAGTGATACCTTTTGATAACAAAGACCAAAAAAAACAACCAGCTATCAGCCAGTTGTTATTCTTCTTTACTTCTATACTTTTGGCGAAATTCTTTAGGTCCTATTCCTTCTATACTTTTAAATACTCGTGTGAAATAGCTTTGACTATTGTATCCAAGCAGCAAACTAATATCCATCAAGGAATGTTGAGTAATACAAAGAAGCTCTTTGGCTTCTTTAATTCGCTGCTGATTAATGAACTGGGTGATCGATACTCCTCTTTCTTTCGTAAAAACACCTGACAAATAGTTAGGGTTGACGTTAAGAATTTCAGCGATGCCTTTTAATGTGAGATTGGTCGTTAAGTTTTGAAATATGTAGCGCTGCGCTCTTTCGACAAGTGGAGAATTGTGTGGAAAATCCCCTACCTTATTCAAACGATCCAGAAAGGATTGCAGAATATTCAATTCCAGTGATTTTAAGTCATCCAGGGTTTCTTTTGTTTCCAGGAAAGTGATGTAGAAATCACAGAGCGAATCGACCTCATCTTGTACTGCACCTTGGCCGACACATATATATCCTAGTTCGGAGACAAGGCGAATCATCTGGTTTTTCCAAGAACGGATATTTGAGTCTTTGACTACCTTTTCCCTATAGAGTTGATACTCTTCGATTGTTTTTATATCTCCCTTTTTAAATAGATCGATAAACTTCTGCCTCGAAGCTACTAACTCAGGATAAGAGTTCAGCGACTGAGTAAATTTTTGATAATGTTTCCGAATCTTTTCATTTTCAAAAGCAGCTACCGTATCTTCGATCTCTTTTTGGGGTAATAGTTGGTTGATTAACCGTTTCATCGAATTTACTTGAACCAGGTTAAAAACAGGGAGTTGTTCAAGGTATTGAGTAACTTGGCTTTCAAGTTCTGTACTGATTTCATTCATGACTAAATTCATTCGTACATGCTTTGTACTCACCTTCTGTTGAAGAAAGGGCCCGATCCCTATAACATATTCCTTCCCCTGATCACCCTCCCACGGATAAAGGAATAGGTACTGGTCATATGGATCTTTATATAATTGAATCACGAATGGATGTTTTCTGCTCTCTGATAAATAAGTTTTATGTAAGTTTCTTAATCCATGGGGCGGTTTTTGGAAGCTGTCCGGGAAATAATAGGCTAATTCATTCTGCTCATTGAATAGTAAAACAGGGGTTTGTAACGCAATGGAACAATCTTTCAATAGATTGATAAGCTCGTATTTCGTCATAAAGACTCCTCTTTCTAATCCATCTTTATACTCATTACCTCTATCATGTCAAAAAAAGAACACCCTTTCAAGTAAAGGATGTCAGACCATCTTTTTTTGTTTAGTATGGCTTCCCAAAAATTTTTTTATCTCTTCCCTCGTTAACCCCATCGCTTTTGCTTCCTTCAAAAGTGAAACCCATTCCTCATCAACCCTACGCTCCCTAGACAGATGATCCATCCAGTTTACCTCCCCGACTAATCCTCGATGAGTGGATCTTTATAAACGGTCCAGCTCATATCCCAATGAAATTTTATGTATTTTATCATTGCGATTCTATCTATATTATAACGGATGGAATAAGGTGGGAATTGAACTTTATTCATTATTTTTTCACATTTTTCATATAGTTTTTTAATTCCTTTCTATACTTATTGCCACTTTTTGTAGAATAAAGGGTTACCACAAAATACCCGGGCATGACGAGGTCACACCCGGCCGTTTCAATCGTACATTTGATTCCATTTTTCAGTAAGATGCCGGAAAGTCTCTTCGTCTTTTTGATCGATCGCCTTGTCGATGAGGCGTCGAAGGTTGTTTTTTTCTAATTCACGGATGATTTCTTTCACTTCATTAGATGATTGCTGACTAATTTCGATCCCCTCTTCATAATACGGCGACACAATCGTATGAAGGTGCGTCAAGAACTCAGGCAATTGCAGCAAGTCGGAGACAGAAACATAGACCATTTTCTTGCCTCGTTGGAAGACGAATAGATCAAAGACATTGTGCACCCGCTGACGATTGCGGTCGATTATAATTTCTCGTGATTCCATTGGAATAAATTGATACAACTCATTATCGATGAATAGCGAAAAGTATTGGTAGGCTAAAACGACTCGAATGAAGCGTTTATCTTCTTTAACATAATATGGCTTAAGCGTCTTTATGTTCAACATGGGCCCACCCCTTTTTTGGACTAAATCTGAATTTTCAGTATTTTATTCTATTATTACGTATTTGTCAACAAATTGAAAGCGATTTACACAGAAGTGGAGGAGGATTGGGGGAATGATGGATAAAAGGATTTGATGTTAAAAAACCCGCTTCCGTAGATGTGGAAGCGGGGATGCTTTTTCTAAATTAAGGCATGCAATCGTTCATTGACGGCAGCTTTTACAGCCGCAAGCAAGGCTTGACTGTCAGTTTTGGATTCTGACTTCACGCCATAGTAGAATTTGATTTTCGGTTCTGTGCCGGATGGGCGCAGACAGAACCAGCAGTCATCTTCAAGAATGAACTTCACGACATTGGATGTTGGGAGATCCATTTCCTCTTCTTTTCCTTCTTGCACGAACTTGCGAACCGTTGTGGAGTAGTCTTCAACCGCTACAACTTTTTTACCGCCCGCTTCTTTAATATCTGCGTTACGGAAATCATCCATGATCGCTTTGATTTGCTCGGCTCCTGCTTTTCCTTCCAGTTTCATGGACTGAAGATCTTCCAGGAAGTATCCGTGCTTTTCGTAAAGTTCATCAAGGGCATCAAGCAATGTCTTTCCTTGATTTTTCCAGTAGGCCCCGACTTCTGCTGCCAGCAAAGCTGCCTGTACTGCATCCTTGTCACGAGCGAAGTCTTTAACAAGATACCCGTAGCTTTCTTCATAACCGAACACAAATTGGTGTTCGCCGGTCTGTTCATATTCCCGAATCTTTTCTCCGATGAATTTGAAGCCTGTCAGTGTATCAAGAGAATCGATTCCGTAGGCATTTGCAATCACACGTCCGAATTCGGATGTAACAATCGTTTTAATCATTACCCCGTTTTTCGGAAGTTGTTGAGATTGCCCCAGAATGTAATCAAGTAGAAGTGCTCCTGTTTGATTACCAGTAAGGACCACATATTCTCCTTTTTCATTCGGTACGGCAATACCTAAACGGTCGGCATCAGGGTCTGTCGCCATCAATAGATCGGCACCAATGGATTCCCCTTGCTCAATCGCCATTTCAAATGCTTGATGTTCTTCAGGGTTCGGTGAAGCTACTGTTGAGAATTCAGGGTCAGGTTTGGCTTGTTCTTCTACGATATGAATCGAAGTGAACCCACTTTGCTGCAGCCCTTTTTCTACTAGATCGCGAGCCGTACCGTGCAATGGTGTGAACACAAGGGACAGGTCTTTTTTAATATCCGATTGGACCGTGACCCCTTTCAATGCTTCTAGATAGGCTTCGTCGACCTCTTCATCCACCCAGCGCAGGAGTCCTTGTTCTTCCAATTCTTTTTGATCTGCTGCTTCCACATTCAGTTCATTTTCCACTTTGTTGACAAAGTCGATCATAATTTCTGCCTGTTCAGGGGGCAGCTGACCACCGTCTTCGTTGTAGGCTTTGAAACCATTGTATTCCGGTGGGTTATGGCTCGCCGTAACGACGACACCGGCTGCTGCGTTCAAGTGACGAACAGCGAAAGACAGCTCAGGTGTCGGTCTTAATGACGTGAATACATAAGAAGGAATCCCGTGGTGGCCAAGAACCCGTGCGGTCTCCACGGCAAACTCTTTCGACATGTAACGCGAATCGTACGCAATCGCCACACCACGATTAGAGAGTCCCTGATCGTTGACGTATGCTGCAAGCCCCTCTGCCGCTTTTCTGACGGTGTAGATGTTCATGCGGTTTGTACCTGGTCCGAGTTTTCCGCGCATCCCGCCTGTCCCGAATTCCAGGTTCTTGTAGAAAGCATCTTCCAGAGATTGCTCATCTGATGTAATTTCATCTAGTTTTGATGCAAGGTCTGCATCAAGTCCGGTAAATTCTTTCCAACGGTTGTAGTCATTTTTCCACATGCACAACACTCCTTCACTGTTATTTATCTTTTCATTGGAAGCTATGAGTTAGAGTGGCCATCCGTATGTAAGTGGGATCCAACAAGTCCTAAACTCGATCTTCTCTAGTTCTATTCATTCGTCATGATATCACTGATTTCCTGTTTTTTCGTTGATATAACAGGAAATATTTCATAGTTATATCTCCATCCTACGAATATTGTATCACCTGATTTGTTTGCGGGTGGAGGATGGTAAAAATTGTATGACCTGGTACACCTCATATTTCCAGACGTTATATGATGAAGAAACGTGTAGATTAGAGGTCCTGCGTATATATCCATTGTAATTTAGCGATCTCGTTCCTTTTAAAGTTCTATAAGCGACCATAAAAAAGGCATAATCATGAATAGTCCCCGGGAGGGAACGGCTTTGATTATGCCTTACTTCATCCTTATACTCTTTATTCGTTTAAGAAGAATGAGCCAATTACTATAGAAGGAAGTTAACCAATCATCACTCCTGTAAATGATGAGCTAGAATCGTCGTTCTATCTTTTTATCAGTCCTTTTTTAAGACTAAACCCCATACTCCCCTTAAATATGGAATTATGTATGCCCAGGTGATTTGTTCTCTATTCGTTCACTAGAAATTCAACGATCATATTGGTTCATCATTCTTTCTTTTATTAGTGATCATCATCAGAAGCTGCTCTCTTATTTTTTCACTAACATCTAATTCTGTTACCTCTTTGCTATCTTTCTCATTGATTTCCTTGTGTACTCGATATACAGTGGCCTTACCTTCTCGAACAAATTCATCCTCTTTCCCTATCACGCCCAATTCCTGGATAATTTCCTGGATGATTCTTTCATACTTCTTGAGTGGACCCAGTAGTGAACAGCATCCATAAGTCATAGTTCTAACCTCCTATTTTTTATTTCATAATTAGTTATATGCTATCTTCCATTATTCGTCAAGATTCCCTATTATCCCCAAATTAGATTTTTTTAGAAATTTTTACATCCCTACTATTTAAAAACCCATTTCCTCCTTAGTTTTATAGGTGAAAAAGCCATTTCATTTAAATTACCTAAAAAATTTTTATTTTTCATTTTTTTATCTGAATTTCCTTTTTCCTCGATGTGACGCCTTTAGGTTGAGCCCTTCCTATTTCTTCCGTACCAGGTCACCCATTATTTGGTAAATGGATAAATCGTCGGAGAATTCGCTCTTGTACTTCAATTTCCTTTCCGTTACAATGTCCTTTATATAAAGAATAATGTTTATTTCAAGTAGACAAGGAGTGTGAGCGATGAATAATACCATTACCGTTGGACTTTTAGGACTAGGAACGGTCGGGAGCGGGGTTATTGAGATTCTCCGTGATCATAAAGAACGCATTGAACATAAGACAGGGTGTCATGTCACGATCAAGTCTGTGCTTGTCAGTGACATGAAGAAACCCCGTGAGGTTCCGGCTGAAACCCAGTTGACGGATCAATATCAAGATATTACGAGGGATCCGGAAATTGATGTCATCGTTGAGGTGATGGGTGGTATCGATCACACCCTTACTATATTATTAGAAGCGATTGAACACGGAAAACATATTGTCACAGCCAATAAAGACCTTGTTGCCCAGCATGGGGAGCAACTATTCGAAGCGTGTCAGAAGCATCAGTGTGACTTATATTACGAAGCGAGTGTCGCTGGAGGAATTCCGATTATCCGCACAATCATGGACGGTCTCTCTTCCGACCGTATCCATAAGATGATGGGAATCGTTAATGGAACAACAAACTATATCATGACAAAAATGGCTCAGGATGGCGTCGACTTTGACAGTGTGCTGAAAGAAGCACAGGAGCTCGGATTTGCAGAAGCAGACCCGACCGCCGATGTTGATGGCTTAGATGCGGCAAGGAAAATGACGATTTTATCAATCTTAGGATTTTCCATGCCTTATCGTTTAGAAGACGTCGATTTAAAAGGGATACGTGGAATTTCTTCCGCTGATATTATGTACGCCGAAGAAATGGGGTACAGGATCAAATTAATTGGCATTGCAGAGAACGATCATAATGGCGTTTCGGTCAGTGTAGAACCGACGATGCTGCCTATTCAGCATCCCCTTTCCTCCGTCAATGATGAATATAACGCGGTTTACGTATATGGGGACGCCGTAGGGGAAACGATGTTCTACGGTCCTGGAGCTGGTAAGCTCCCAACAGCAACTGCAGTGGTTTCAGACTTGATCGCTATCTTGAAAAACATTCGTCTTGGGACCACTGGTACAGCTTATGTCCAGCCCCAGTTCCCTAAACAGGTGAAAACAAAAGATGAAAAAATATCGAAGAAATACATTCGCCTCCATGTTGATGACAAAGCAGGGATGTTGAGTGAACTGACCAATATCTTTGCTCAATACGATATTTCCTTTGATCAGTTTATCCAGCGTTCAACGGACGAAGAGGGTGAGCGGGAATTGATGCTGGTTACCCATCAGGTTAGTGAGTCAGACTTTGAAAAAGCGGCACAGGACCTGGATTCCTTAGCAGCCGTACGTAATATCGACAGCATTTACCGTGTAGAAGGAGGAAACTGACATGTGGCGCGGATTAATTCATGAATATGGAGAGTTTTTACCAGTAAATGAACATACTCCGAAACTCACTTTACATGAGGGGAACACCCCCCTCCTCCCGATTCCGACCATTTCACAGGACCTTGGAATCGAAGGCTATGTAAAAATTGAAGGGGCCAACCCGACAGGTTCTTTTAAAGACCGCGGGATGGTTATGGCGATGGCTAAAGCAATAGAAGAAGGCTCAGAAGCGGTGATTTGTGCTTCTACCGGAAATACGTCAGCATCAGCGGCAGCTTTTGCAGCTCGAGCAGGACTTCGCTGTATCGTTGTTATTCCAGACGGCAAAATCGCAGAAGGAAAACTAGCGCAAGCTGTCATGTATGGCGCAGAGATTTTTGCGATTAAAGGAAACTTTGATGATGCCCTCCGTATGGTCCGAAAAATGGCAGAAAGTGAGCCGGTGACACTTGTTAATTCTGTAAACCCCTACCGTATTGAAGGACAGAAAACGGCTGCCTTTGAAGTTTGTGATGCTCTTAGTACCGCACCAGATATCCTGAGCATCCCTGTCGGCAACGCAGGAAATATCACTGCTTATTGGAGAGGATTCCAAGAGTATCATGAGCGTCACAGCTCCGGACTTCCGAAAATGATGGGATTTGAAGCCAGCGGTTCTGCCGCAATTGTCCGTAACCAGGTCATTGAAGATCCAGAAACATTGGCGACAGCCATCCGTATCGGAAATCCAGCCAGCTGGGACAAAGCCCTGAGGGCTCGGGAGGAATCTAACGGATTGATCGATGAAGTAACCGATGAGGAGATCGTAGAAGCTTATCAATATTTAGCGGAAAAAGAAGGGGTTTTTGCTGAGCCTGCTTCCTGTGCATCAATTGCCGGTATGATCAAAAAGGTAAAAGATGGCACGATCCCACAAGGGTCGAAAGTGGTCCATGTGCTAACAGGTAACGGCCTGAAAGATCCGACCACCGCTATTGACAAGAGTCCAGTCAAGCCGACACGCATTGACAATGATTATGAGATGTTCGCATCGGCTGTTATAGGTGTTCAATCATGAGCCGGTTTCAAATCACGGTTCCTGCAACATCGGCGAATCTAGGTCCAGGTTTTGATTCCGTTGGTATCGCTCTATCAAAATTTGTCACCCTGGACTGTCAGCCTGCGGATGAGTGGTATTTCGCGGTGCCTGAAGAGGATCAGCCCTACATTCCATCTGGAAAAAGTAATTTAATCTATAAAACGGCGCTATATACAGCAGAAGCGCTGGGATTCTCTGAGCTTCCCCCCACCTATGTAGAACTTACCAATGATGTGCCGATCGCCCGAGGACTGGGAAGTTCTTCCACAGCAGTAGTGGGAGGGATTGAGCTGGCTGATCATCTGCTTCAACTCGAGCTCAGCTGCTATGAAAAATTCAAGATCGCCTGTGAAATTGAAGGTCATCCGGATAATGTTGGGCCTGCCATTTTCGGTGGCATTATGGTCTCTAACTACGATGGAGAGCAATTGGATTATGTCCATTTAACAGAAGGCATGAAAAACTTGACTTGGCTTGCGATCATTCCTGATTATCACTTGGAAACAGAGAAAGCACGCGGGCTTCTCCCCATTGAGATTGAATACAAACAGGCGGTCAACAATAGCGGAAGTGCCAACGTCCTCGTGGCCGCTTTAGCTACGAAGAACTGGGCACTTGCCGGCAAGATGATGCAGAGCGACCAATGGCACCAGCCTTATCGTCAAACCCTCATCCCCGGCTTTGCGTCTTTTCAGGAGATTCTCAGGAAAGAGAACTCCCTCGGCCATTACATCAGTGGAGCTGGACCGACGACGATCGCTTTATTCGATGAATGGGATGAAGGAAAGCACACCCGGCTTACCACAATCTTGAAAGACTTTCATATAGAGCCGCTCCATGTGAATTTGAATGGTGCAAAAACACTTGTTTTAGCTTCTGAAAAATAAAAAAGGAAAAGAAATTTCTATCACTCGCAATATAGAATGTATATCACTAGAAAACGACCCTGCGGAACAAATCCACAGGGTCGTTTTATGTTGCATGTTGCTGTCTTTTCTTTTTTCGCCAATAGACGAACCCAATAAAGAGTAAGGCGATCACACCTCCAAAACTGTCCAATACCACATCACCTGCGTAAGGGGTCCGGTTCGGGGTGAGAGATTGATGATATTCATCAAAACACGCATACAAAACCGTTCCTATATAGGAAACAGTCAAAACTCTCGCAAACGACCAGGTCGTATTGTAGACCAATGCAAGAAACATCGAGGCCATAAGCAGAAAAAACACAGTTAGATGAGCGGCTTTTCTAATTAAGAAATCAAGCATGCCAGCGACTCCACGATTTTCGACATTGACCGTTTCTCCATGGTAAGTAAATTCGATGGGCTCTAATAGCGGTTTTAATAAATCCAAGGGGATATATATCTTCATCGTTGGACGTAAGTCCTGTTGTTCATAGGGCTGGGAAGAAAAGAAAAATATCAATCCCATCACCCCTATAGGGAGCAAAGCAAAGAAGATTCTTTTCAACATATGAACTCACACTTTCCAAAACATTGCTTTTACATATGTCATAGTTTACAACAAATGTAAGTGTTTTTAAAAGATTTTAAGAATTATTAACTTCTACTATTAAATTAAGTTATAATTGTATACAATTATACTATAAATGAAAAGGGGGATTCACAATGGCGAAGAAGAGTAAACAATACGACTACGACCTCAGCGAAGTAAAGCGCCTGATCGGTGAAACAGAAAAAAACTACCGTGAAATCGCTGCTGAGACTGGGTGCCCGTATGCGAGCGTTGTCTACCATGGTCGTAAAATCCGTGGTCGCGTAAATCGTATGCGTCAGGAAGAAATCGCCCAAGAGCAACCGCAATCATTTTTATCCATTAAAGATGACAACCATACATCAGAGGAAGCTACGTTGTTGTCTGGCGGGACAACACTGAGCATTTCCAGAAATGACGTTCATATCCAGGATGCTGAGCAAGAGGCTGCCAAAATGATTAAAGCTGCTCGTGCGTTGGGATTGCAAAAAATAAACATAACGATTAATAAATAACCGAGAAGCCCTGGAATTTTCCCAGGGCTTTTCAAATCGTTCCTGCTAATTCTTTCAACTTTCTCCTGGCATGACGTCCCCAATTCTTAACCGCATCATGGGTAACTTTCTCCAAATAGGCTGTCTTTGCAACCGACCGGTCCATGATGATGGTATGATACACCCATTTCCATTGATTGGGGGTTAGACTGGCCTTCACCTGTTTCCACATATAAGTATCTGTAATCCCATCCTCCCATTGACCTAACCCTTCTTTGGCCATCCGTTCAGCTAATCCTTCTTCCTGCATAGTTATCCTAGAGTCTTTTCGTATTTTATCGATTAAAGCATTTCTAACCTTCCAGTGGAGGTATGTCACAAAAGCACCCGCTTCAGGATTGTATGTACGATAGGCGTTCCATAAGGCAAAAAGTCCCTCAGCGTAGAAATCTCCGTTTCTATCAATAATGTGTAACTTATGAATATGGTGATAAATCAAACCTTCTGTTTCTTCAACAATCCTTTCAAACTTCTCATCTGTGACCACATGACACCCTCCCCTAAATTATCCTTCATACTATAATCGATAGAAAAAGGTTTTTTGGTGTCAAAAATATACAAAATCCCCATTTTCATATAAGAAAAATCGAATTTTCACTTTCTAATAGATGGGAAATATAGGATAATAGACTTATAGAAAGGAGTCTATGATGAAAAATCCTATCCCCCCTTTCCACGAATGTAAAAGCCTTATTCATTCCACTTTACGCCACTGGAACGTCCCTGAACCCTATGATGATCATCTCCAAGAAAGCTACTTTGTGTATACCCGCTGTGCAGAAAGGCATGACCCTAAGCGAAGTAAGTTCTCCACCTATTTCACCTATGCTTTACTGTGGCATTTCCAGACGATGGAACGGAAAGAATATAAAGAACGAAAAGCCGCTCACCTTTTCTCCCTCCAACATCCACTCCGTGAGAAGGATCCTCAACACGAAAATCTGCTTCTTTTCGATATTTACCATCATGCTTCCCTCACAAACAGGGAACGGTTTATTTTTCAATATTGTTACAATGGTCATACCGTTGAAGAAATCGCTTCAGCCACAGGAAAAAGTCCATCTACTATTAAGCGGGCGCGCAAACAGATCAAATTAAAAGTAATGAGATGGAACCGTTTAACTGAATATTGAAAAGGGAATGTAATATTTATCCTAAGAAAACGGAGGAATTCCCTTGGAGCAAACATCTCGATCCTTGTTCCCTCTTTCGAACATCTGGCTGGATGAATTGCCGACAACGTTTACTCATGCTTTCCTAGAGTGTCTTGCCTATGAATGGATGGTAGAGATCGTTCATCCTTATCCACTCCCTTTATTAGAAGAAAAAGAAATCGTTCTAACCATTTCCATGGAACAAACCGATGGTACGACAATTGCCAAACTGCCGATTGAGTCCTATAGCATTGAAGCTGGACATGAATTCACGGTATACCGGTTTTATATGTATCCACCTAAGTAATTTTCCTCCTCGTTCCATAGAATGTTATAATGAAGGCGATGTTTTATGGAAAGGAAGAGACGATGGTCTATCTCGGATTTGCCGGATTTTTTCTCATTTATTTAATTTTGGGATGGTTTACGAATGTGATTGAAATGTCTACGTTCAGTGCCATCTTCAGTGTTGCATTTCTGTGTTTGAATGTTTATATGTTCTGGAAGGATAAGAAGAAGCAAAGTTCTTCATAAAGAAGATCCGCCATTGTATAAAGGCGGATCTTCTTTTTATATGTGGAATTTGATAAATTATTGGAGCCTTCCATTATGATAATAGAGAATGGATGGTATCCATGGAGGCCTTTTTACCGTTCTTCCTACTTACGCATCAGGTCAGAATGTTGAGCGTGATTGGAATGCTGACAATGCTTAATACTGTAGTGATTAAAGTAATACTTGAAACAAGTTCTGGCTTTGAATCAAATTGGACGGCATACATCGTTGTCGTTGCCGCTGACGGCATAGCTGCGGATATGATCATAACGTTGGCCATCATATCACTCATCGGCAAAATGACCGTTAACGCCCAGGCAATCAATGGTGAGCCGACTAATCGGAGAGTGGCAGCATAGGATATCTTGTCCCAGGAGAGATTTCTCACTGTTATGTTGGCCAGCTGCATACCAAGAAGGATCATCACCGTTGGAATTGTAGCATTACCGACAAGCTGTACGCTCGACATCACATTATCAGAGATGGGCATGGCTGTATATTTAAAAACAAGGGCAATCCAAACCGCATGAGTAGGCGGCATTTTCAAAACGGTTTTGAGAGCCATCCCAATCCCTGCTGCCCCTTTTGCAGCGTAATACACACCGAAAAAGTTCATAACAATTTGCTGCAGTACCATGAACGAAACAGAATAAACAAACCCTTGCTCTCCGAAAGCAAACAGCACAATTGGCGCTCCGTAGTTTCCGGCATTCATGAAGGCGGTTGAAAGAATCAGCCCACTTTCTGTTGATGTCTCATAGTTTAATAATTTAGCTGCGATTTTGTTAATCAATAGAATACTAAACAATAAGAGTATGGAGAAAACAACCATCATCAGGTAGTCTTGATCAAATGTCGCTTCATAAAAGGTCTTGAATACAAGACACGGAAGCATGATATAAAGGACAACGGAAGAGATTGATTTAATCTCGAGGTGAAGAAACTTTTGCAACGCATAGCCTGAAAAAAACACGAGGATCACAGGCAGTACTACTTGGAAGAAAATCGACATCGTGAACGTCCCTCCTGTTTCTATATTCCGAAACATAGAATAATAACTCTAACAGTTTATCAAAAATCCCCAAACCTGTCGCCTCAAGTGTCCCAGATATTGGGTGACCAGTTATGGAAAAAATTGTATGACCTGGTGCGACATATTTTTCCATACCTGGTACAACAAAATTTGTCAATTATGCAGGAGTTTTTGTGCTTTTGTTGAATAAAGGTTAATGTCCAAAAATAATCCAATAGGGAAGGATGATGTTATGCGAAAGCGTAGGTGGTTTCCAAAAGCTTGGTATCATATCACAGCAAGAGGAAACCGAAAAGCCGAAATATTTTATGACGACCGGGATCGATTTAAGTATTTAGAGTTACTAAGGGAAGCAAAGTTTTCCCACCCCTTTCATCTCCATTCTTTCTGCCTCATGTCCAACCACGTCCATCTTCTGATTGAAACGATTGATATTCCCCCAGGAACATTCATGAAAGATCTCCACTCCCAATACGCGATTTATTTTAATAAGAAATATGGTTTTACAGGCCACCTCTTCCAAGGACCTTATAAAGCACAGCTCCAGGGAGATGTGAATGCCATCCTCCAGGTCAGCCGATATATCCATTTAAATCCCTGTCGCGCATTGCTCACTTTCAACCCTGAAGACTATAAATGGAGCAGTTACTCCCACTACTTATCTCCATCCCCTTTCTATTCCGACTTGATTACAACCTCTACCATTCTCTCTTACTTTAAAGACATCAAACAGTACGAGTTTTTTGTTCAATTGGCAAATAAAGTAAGACCTGGTCACCCAAGTAATGGGTGACCAGGTCTTACAGAAAAATCCATTTAAAATCCATTTATGGCTGCAGGAAGGTTTCGACTTCTTTGAGGGCTTGGGCTGCATCTGTGCCAATGCAGGTGACTTCAATTTCGTCTCCTTCTTGCAATCTTAGGTTAATTAATCCTAGAAAGCTTTTCAGATTTGCTTCATGAATATTTCCTTGAACGACCTTCTTCAAAATAATTTCTGAATCATAACGTTGGATGATTTGCGAAAGCTCCATAATCGTTTGTGTTTCTTTCATGTGCACCTTTACATTTTTGGATACTTGTCCACTCATCTTTGTTCCTCCTTTAAATCCTTTATATAAATAAGTGAAGTAATATTGGAATGAAATGATGCTCTTAAACATTTTATTCCATCGTCCGGTGGAAGTCTCCCCCGAACCATTCTTCTAGAATCCATCCCCACGTAAAACCGAAAAACCCCTTGCCTTAAAGCAAGGGATTTTTCGTGACAAGGAGGGTCAGTCCTTTTTCATCATTCGGCGAAACTAAGCAGCCATAGAGACAGCTCTGGAATGAACGTAATCATAAGCAGGGAGAAGATCATCGCGAAAAAGTATGGGATGATCGCCCTGGATAACTGTTCAATGGACAACCCGGATATACCGGATCCGACAAATAGGTTTACACCCAGCGGTGGTGTAATAAAGCCGATTGCCAAGTTTACCACCATGATGATTCCAAAATGAATCGGATCATAGTCAAGATTCACTGCAATTGGGAGCAGAATCGGTGTTAGAATAATAATGGCTGCCAGTGTATCCATGAAACAGCCGACTACCAATAACAATAATGTAATCAACAAAATCAGGATGATCTCGTTTTCTGAAATAGACAGAAGGAAATTCGCGACCTGTGTCGGAATCTGTTCAATTGTTAACAGACGTCCGAAAGCCGTCGCTGAACCGACGATAATCAAGACGGTCGCTGTCGTCAAAGCAGAGTCAGCAAAGATCTTCGGCATATCCTTGATCGATAGCTCCCGATATAGGAACAATCCGGCAATTACGCCATATACGACAGCAATAACGGCTGCTTCTGTCGGTGTGAAAATCCCTCCATAAATACCTCCAAGGATAATAATTGGAATGACAAGAGCCCATTTCGCTTCCCATAATGTTTTTAGGATATTAGAAAAAGACGTTTTTTCAGCCAAACCTTTGTATCCTTGTTTTCTGGAATAGATATAGGCCCACATTAGAAGCGCACCACCGACGATCAATCCTGGAATGATGCCGGCAATGAACATATCACCGATGGACGCGCCGCCAACAACTCCATAGATTACCATTGGGATACTTGGTGGGATGATAACTCCAATGGAACCGGCAGCGGCAACTGTTGCGGTCGCGAATTTCTTGTCATACCCTTGTCTAACCATCGCTGGAATCATGATGCCTCCGATAGCCGCCACGGTCGCTGGTCCTGAACCTGAAATGGCCGCAAAGAACATACATGTGACGATGGTTGCCATCGCAAAGCCACCTGTTTTGTTACCTACAAGGGCGTTTGCGAAATTGAAAAGCCGCTCGGAAATGCCGCCTTTCCCCATAATTTCACCGGCAAGGATGAAAAAGGGAACGGCCATTAATGGGAATGAATCGACGGATGTAACGAGTTCCTTCATTAAGAACTGAACCGGGATGGCCCCCGTATAGAAAATCGTCGCAAGCGTAGATAATCCGAGTGCGATTCCAATCGGTACACTAAGTAAGAGGAAGAGGGCAAATGTCCCGAATAATACGATTGTTGTCATGATTCATCCTCCCCTTCCTGCTTCTGCATCCGATCGCGTTCATCTTCGACATGAAGTTCTTTTTTACCAAATAGCATCCTGAACTGGACAAACAAATTTTGTATCAAACGGATCGCCGTTAAAGCAAAACCTACCGGGGTAGCCATGTACACCCAGCCCATCGGTATATGTAAAGCCGGTGATTTCTGACCAAATGACAGGAGCTGGGATGCGATATCATAGCCATTGAATACCACGTACAAACTGAAAACTAAGAATAATAGATTAGAAATGATAGCAAGCATCAATTTTGCTTTTCCTTTAAGTAAGAGAAGCATAACGTCCACTTTGATGTGACGTTGTTTTTTCACTCCATAACTGATTCCAATATACACAAGCCATATAAAGCAATACCGTCCAAGTTCTTCCGACCAAGACAGTGAATTTCCTGATACACGCATAGCTACTTGCAGGAAAATGACACTGACCATGGTTGTCGAGAAAATAACGAGCAGCACTTCTTCTAATCTCCGATCGATCGCTCGAATGATGTTCAATTCCCTCACCTCAACTGACCCTGAATGGAGAAGAATACGCTGCAGACCCTCTACAGCGTACTCCCCGACATTCTATTATTTTTGCACGTCTTCAATTGCCTGATAAACTTTATCGACAGTTTCTTCACCGATCTTGCTCTTATAATCTTCAATTACAGGAGCCACAGCATCGACCATTTCCTGACGTGCTTCATCCGTAATTTCTGTATATTCCATTCCTTCTTCTTGAAGCTTTTCTAAATACTTCTCGTTGGCTTCACGGTTCAACTTACGTTCGTACTCGCCTGCTTCCACCGCAGCATCTTTCATGATTTTCTGTTGTTCTTCTGTCAAACCATCATAGAAAGATTTACTCATCAAGAAAACGAATGGACTGTAGATGTGGTGCGTGTCAGATACGTGTTTCTGTACTTCATAGAACTTTTGCAAATAAATCGTTGCATAAGGGTTCTCCTGGCCGTCTACTGTACCCTGCTGCATTGCTGTGAACAATTCTGTAAATGCCATTGGCGTCGGGTTTGCACCTAGTGCTTTGAAGGCATCTAAATGAAGGTCGTTTTCCATTGTACGAATTTTAAGGCCATCGAAATCATCTACTGATGCTACGGCACGCTCACTGTTTGTCAGGTCACGGAAGCCATTTTCCCAATAAGCGAGGCCGACAAGGTTTTGTTCTTCCAATTTTCCTAGTAACTCTTGGCCTACTTCACCGTCAAGCACTTTGTCCGCTACTTCTTCATTCGGGAATAGGAACGGAATATCAAAGACACTGAATTCTGGAACGAAGTTTGCAAGTGGGGCCGTGGAAGGAATAACCACTTCTTGTGAACCAAGCTGTAGAGCCTCTGTCATGGAACGATCATCACCAAGCTGGCCGCTGTGATAGGTTTCAACTTCAATCGCACCATCTGTTTTTTCCTCCACAATTTCTTTAAACTTTAATAGACCTTTATATTGTGGATGATCACTGTTCAGCCCGATTCCGGCTTTAATTGTTTTAGTTTCACCGCCGTCCTCTGAAGCGCTTTCATCATTGCCGCTGCTGGACTCTGCATCGCCATTTCCGCATGCGGCAAGAACGGTAATCAAAAGAAGCATGGACAATAAGCCAAATAATTTCTTCATGTTAACCTCTCCCCTTGTATGTAAATTTTTTCACCAAACAAATGAACCTTCCCCGAATTAGTAACCGCTTTCAATTTACAGCTAAAAAACAGGAATCGATTCCATAGAAAATACATCCCTCTGTTGCGCGCTGTCGACCCCCTCCATTAAGCGCTTTCATATCACGCCTAAAAAAATGTCGTCACCATTTGTCACAACTTTGAAAATTATTTTCTGTAATTCCGATTATACAATAAATCTTTTTTTGTTCAATAGTTTTTCAGAAAATTTTTTCACTATATCCAAACTTTCTTTTGAAATTATTTTCATATACAATGAAAACTAGTAGGAAATTCGAAGGAGGAGTCCTTATGATTGAACCCCCAACGAAGCATGTCATCAGCCGAATCCGCTCTTCTTACAACCAGTTCAGTGAGAAAGAGAAGTTAATCGCTGATTACATATTGGAAAACACAGAGGACATCGTCCACTCTACCATTAACCAAGTTGCCGATGACCTTATGGTCGCTGATGCAACCGTTTTCAGATTCTGCAAACGAATTGGATTCAAGGGATACCAGGCGATGAAGATTGCCCTTGCCTCAGAAATCGTGAATCCAATAAAGGATATCCACGAAACCATTTCTGAAAATGATACAGATCTTGAAATTACTGAAAAAGTATTTCAAGCAAATATCCGTGCATTGGAAACGTCCCGGGATGTTCAAAACCCTTTATCCTTGCAAAAAGCGATGAAGTACCTTATTGAAGCCGATCGTGTCTTCTTTTTTGGAAGTGGGGGATCGAACATCCTTGCGATGGATGCCCAGCACAAATTCATTCGGACAGGAATGGAAGCCCATGCCTACCCTGATACTCACCTTCAGCTCATGTCTGCTTCCCAAATGAGAGAAAACGACGTGGCTGTAGTCATTTCCCACACAGGATCCAATCAGGATATCCTGGATATCGTAGACGTGGCGAAAAAGAACCAAGTCAAAACCATTGCCATCACGAACTTTGCGAAATCACCGCTAACGAAAGTGGTTGATCTTTCCTTATATACAGTGGCAGAGGAAACGGAATTTCGATCCGAAGCTCTAGCTTCAAGAATCGCAGGGTTGTCCCTGATTGATTCTCTGTTCGTCAATTATAGTGTGAAAATGAAAGAACAAGCACAAGCGGCTACGCAGAAGATGCGAGACGCGATATCGAGGAAACGTGTGTAGAAAGGAAGTCTTATATGGATTATGTCATTGGATTAGATATTGGAACGACAAGCGCGAAATCCGTCGTTTTTCATAAAAACGGAGAGGTGGCAGCTGAATATGAAGTCGCCTACCCTCTCTCTCATCCTGTGGTCGGTTATGCAGAACAGGATCCCCTTCAAATTGAACAAGCCGCACTTGAAGCTTTGAACATTAGTACACGAACGCTCGAATGCGGGAAAATTGCCGGCGTCGGTATATCTGCGGCTATGCATTCGTTGATTTGCATGGATAAAAATGGTGCCTCGTTGTGCCCATCGATGATTTGGGCCGATGCGCGCAGTGCCAGTGAAGCATCCACTTTGAAAGAGGAACAACCCGACGTATATATGCGAACCGGAACACCACTCCATCCGATGTCTCCTTTATCCAAGTTGATATGGATGAAGAACAATCAATATGAACCTTGGAAACAGGCCGACTATTTTGTTTCTGTAAAAGAATTTCTATTGTACCGTTGGTTTGGCGAGAAAGTGGTAGATTACTCCATCGCGGCTGCGACAGGGCTCTTCAATATTCATGAGCACCGTTGGGATGAAGAAACATTGGCCATCGCAGGGATCCATCCGGAACAGCTTTTCACCCCTGTTGCTCCTACCTATGCCATGAGCGGGATGAAGGAAGACTTGATTGAAAAATCAGGCTTGGCTCCCTCTACCCCTTTTGTTATTGGTGGAAGTGACGGACCGCTGGCCAACCTTGGTATCGGTGCCATTCAGCCTGGCGAAACAGCGATTACGATCGGCACAAGTGGAGCGATTCGTCAATTCTCAAGTGAGCCACTATTAGATGACAAACAGGAAGTATTCTCTTATAGTTTCACCGATGATTTGTGGATTACAGGGGGGCCGTCTAATAATGGCGGCCTCGTATTGAAATGGGTACAGCAACTCTTATCAGAAGAGAGAGAGGTCCCTATTGAAGAATTGACAAAACTTGCTGGAGAAGTGGAAGCGGGTTCGGGAAATTTATTATTCCTTCCATACTTAAATGGTGAACGGGCGCCATTTTGGAATGCAGAAGCCAAAGGATCCTATATTGGCCTCACCCCCTCCCATAAAAAGGGGCATGTGACACGCGCCGCCATGGAAGGCGTTCTGTTTTCCATTTTTCACATTGGAAAGGCGTTGGAACGCCTGGGCAACCATCATGAAACCATTTATGCAAGTGGCGGATTCGCCCGCTCGGAAACGTGGATACAAATGCTCGCGGACATCTTTAACAAAAGAATCGATCTTCCGGTCAGTCACCAAAGTTCCGCCTGGGGAGCCGCCTGGGTTGCTCTGTATAGCTTAGGTCATGTCGATGATTTGACCTCTATCAAGTCCTCCATCCCAATGAAGGAACATTATGAGCCAAATGCTGATAACCATCAAAAATATCAGGCACTCTTTGAAGTCTATCAATCTGTTTCAGACAAACTACAAATAGACTTCGCCAAATTGCATCGTATGTAATATGAAAATATAGAAGGCACCAGGACCTCCATTTATTGGATGCCTGGTGCCCCTGTTTTATTCATTTTTATTTGGCGTCTTCTTTGAGCCAGTATTCGCCATCTTTGTATTCGATTTGTTCCGGATAACGGAGATCTGTAACTTCGTCCTGGGTTTGTTTGGATGGTGGTGCAGTCATCAACGATACCACGATGTTCGCTAAAATCGCGGCCGCCGCCCCGAAGACCCCGGCTCCTGTATCAATGATCCCAAGTATAGTGAAACCCCCATACTTAGCAGCGAAAATATACCCGAGTGTCACAGATAAACCAACGAGCATACCTGCGATAACCCCTGGACCATTGGCACGCTTCCACCAGACTCCAAGAAGAAGTGCAGGAAAGAAGGAACCGGATGCAAGGGCAAATGCCCAGGCTACTATTTGAGTAATGGCACCCGGTGGGTTCAAGGCAATCAGTCCTGCGGCAACTGTAGCAAGCACAATGGACCAACGACCAACCGCCAATCGCTTTTTCTCACTGGCATTCGGATTGATCGAACGGAAATAAATATCGTGGGACAAGGCAGCAGAGATGGCAATCATCAGACCGCCTGCCGTGGACAAAGCAGCTGCCATCGCACCGGCTGCCATCAAACCGATGACAAAAATACCAAGGTTGGCAATTTCCGGTGTGGCCATAACGACAATGTCATTACTAATGACGAGTTCGGACCATTGCAAAACCCCGTCACTATTGCTATCCGCTAGGGAAAGCCGTCCTGTATCCACCCAGGCTTGTGTCCATGCAGGAAGGTTATTCAATGATGAGCCCGCTACTTCTGTCATTAAGATAAAACGGGAAAAAGCCGCATAAGCTGGAGCGGATAAATAAAGTAGACCGATGAATAACAGCGCCCATGCCCCACTCCATCGTGCCGCTTTCATCGTTGCCACTGTATAAAAACGGACAATGACGTGCGGCAGACCTGCTGTACCTGCCATTAAGGTGAACATGAGAGCTATAAACTGCCATTTCGTGCCTTCGGTAAATGGAACGACGTATTCAGAAATTCCAAGTTCTTGGTCAATGGCTCGCATTTCTGACACGACATCTCCATAGGAAAGCCATGGAGCTGGGTTTTGAGTCAACTGCATCGACATAAAAATGACCGGGATCAAGTAAGCAATAATCAAAACTAAATACTGTGCGACCTGGGTCCAGGTAATTCCTTTCATCCCGCCCATTGCCGAGTAAAAAGCAATCAGTACTACACCAATTAATGTACCAATCACCGTATTCACTTCCAGTAAACGCCCGATAACAACGCCTGAACCGGATAACTGCCCAACGGAGTAAGTGAAACTAATAATAATGGTGGCAACTGCCGCAATCAACCGAGCCGTGTTGCTGCGGTAACGGTCGCCAATAAATTCCGGCACTGTATACCGGCCATATTTTCTTAACTGAGGAGCTAATAGAAAGGTGAGCAGCAAATAGCCGCCGGTCCATCCCATGATATAGGCAAGCCCATCATACCCTAGGATCATGACCGTTCCAGCCATCCCAATGAATGAAGCTGCACTCATCCAATCTGCACCGATAGCCATGCCGTTAAAGACAGGTGGTACTCCTCGGCCTGCGACATAAAAATCTGATGTAGCCCTTGCTTTATTGTAGATAGCGATACCTATGTATAATGCAAAAGTAGCGACAATTAAAGCAAGGGAGACTATAAACTGTGCGTCCATATTTCTCCCCCTATCTTATTCGTTAACAGCTGATTTTTGTTCGGAATTTTGTTTAGGAATTAAGCCGAATTTTTTATCTACCATATCGCTGATCATTGCATTAAAGAATAGAAGTACGATAAAAGTAAGGACCGCTCCCTGGGCCCCCATGTAATATGGAAGTGGAAGTCCCATCACTGTAAAGGACTGAAGACTTTCGGCAGCAAGAACAACGACAAAAGAAACAAGCGCACCTATTCCAAGGTAAATGCAGATCATCATCGTTCGCAGGCGGAAATAAGCCCTCGCTTTCTGTGGATCCATCTTTTTCATATGCTTTCACCTCCCTTCCCATTATCCTCTCAGATTAAAAATGAATTGAACGGTTTCCCAAAATGGCATGGGAACCATCATGATTTTCACTAATGCCACCCCGAAAAGTGCGACAAAAGGGAGAGCTAATAAAAGTGGCCGCTTCTTCCTGAGTGCAAAAACAACAGACAATACGGTCACAACGGCAAGAATAATCGTCGTCAGCAACGATTTGACCTCCTTTCGTTGAAAGCGTTAACAAATCCAAGTGAAAATTTTTGAGAATATTTAGATTTAACTGAATATTACAACTTGTATTATTCTAAATATCTCATAATTTGTCAACAGATATGTCGGAACTCCTAGATATTTTGGTGTGAGGATATCACTCATGGCAGGGAGCTTAAGATTTCGAGAACGATCTATGGTAAGGGTCGTTGAGGAAGGGGGAGAATCCCACGGAAGAAGGAGTGAGGCAAGATCCCATAGGGCAAACTGGCCAGTTCCCCGTAAGAAAAGGAACCCTTCCCCATCAGCCCTAAAATCTACATCGAAATCTAGTCTTCCAACTAACTGCCCTTCGTTTGACTATCAACCTATCTCTTTTTCGGGGGCTTGTACCCAAACATGGTTCGCCAAGTGATGGGGCCGACGACACCATCCACTTCGAGACGGTGCTGCTGTTGGAAAGAACAGACGGCCGCTTCTGTTTTTGGACCAAACCTACCATCATCTTCTGTGCCGACCATACGCTGAACCCTTTTCACATTCACTCCCCGGGAGCCGAAGTATAACGGTGCTCCTGGATACATTCGGGCATTCAATCTGTTGATTGTCAGAGGACCAGCGCTTCCATCTACTTCCAACCCTTCTTGATGTTGAAACGCTTTGATGGCTGTTTTTGTTTTCGGACCATAGATTCCATCGATGAGGCCTGGATTGTAGCCGAGCTTATTCAATTTCTTTTGAACCTCTTTTACATCCTTGGTGACCGGCGGCCATTCTAAATGGGCATAATCTTTAAAGCTTGTCCAATCTCCTCCCCACTGAAAACCAAGAGACTTCGCTATTTTAGCCACTTCACGCCAGTTCGCGTTCACTGTCCATAAGGCATTTTTTCCATCCGCGCTGACAAGGAAAAAGTCGACCGCCCGCCCACTATGATGATTGCTTTTCCTGGTGGGGCGTACGTTACGATAGAGCCACTATGACCATATCGCTTCCCTTTCCAATAATAATCCGGCCGTCCTTTTCCATATAGATGGGCTTGTTCTTCCCATGTGCGATGCCCTGAAGAGATTTGGGCAAAGATTCCACGCTCATAAGCCCGTTCGATCAACTCGAACACTTTTTCCTTCACCACCGGCTGTACTTTTCCCATGTTCCTTTCACTTCGGTCTTTTAATGTTTGACCAGAAATCATAAAAAAATCCCTCCCTGCTTCTATAATCGAAAGGGAGAGGAAACATGGTGTTAGAATGCTTAAAAAATGGAACACTAATGAGAGTACTCTAAGGGAGGTCCTCGTGACGACAGTAGGAGCCGCCCCCATCTCCAAAACTATCGGATGAGGTCTGCCCCCTGTCCTTTTTTCTTATTTGGACACCAACCTTAAAAAACAGAATAATGGAATTAAATTGTAGGTCATCGTAAAATAGAAAGGATGGATTCTACAGAAGAGGTGAACGTTATGAAAATAGAAGTATGGTCAGATTTCGTCTGTCCTTTTTGTTATATTGGAAAGCGCCGTTTAGAAGAAGCGTTGGATCAATTTCCAGGGAAAAATATAGAGATCGCCTATAAAAGTTTCGAGTTGGATCCGAATGCCGAACGCAATACAGAAAGCAACATGCACGAGAAACTCGCGTCCAAATACGGCCGGTCCCTTGAAGAAGCACGGGAAATGACCCAGAACATGACGGAACAGGCGAAAATGGTCGGGCTTGATTTCCATTTCGATTCCGTGATCCCGACCAATACCTTTGATGCTCACCGTGTTTCACAGCTAGCGAATGAAAAAGAAGTGGGCAAAGCTTTTACGGAGCGATTTTTCAAGGCTGTGCTTACAAATGGCCAAGATATTGGTGATCCTGCCACTATTACAGAGCTTGCTGCCGAAGCAGGTCTGGATCGTGATGAAGTAACGACGGTTCTTCAAGGAGAGCGTTATACAGACGCCGTACGCAGAGACGAAGCAGAAGCTCAGCAAATCGGTGTGCAGGGAGTTCCATTTTTTGTGATTAACCGGAAGTATGCCATTTCTGGTGCCCAACCCACAGAGGTGTTTGTGCAAGGACTTGAAAAAGCTTTAGCAGAAGAAACAGAAACGCCGGTGTTTGAAGATTTATCAAGTGAGAATGGAGCAGCCTGTACGGAAAACGGTTGTGAAGTCCCGGACAAAAAATAAATACGGATAAAAAAACCACGGGGGCGCCCCGTGGTTTTTTGTCTAAGAAATAAGTTTTTATCCAAGTTAAATAATCCCTTGAAACCTTAGGATCGCTTCTGCAATAAGAGCTGAGCCAAGAAATGTCCCAAGCATAACAAAGACAGCTACCACAATACTTTTCCATCCTAATTTCACAAAATCCGTCCACGACCGGCCAATGGCAATCCCCGCGTAGGCAAGGATGGGTGTCGTCAAGGCTAGTAAATCTACTTCGTTAGTTGCAGAGACGATGACTTGAGATCCCGGCATCCACGGCATGGATACGAGTACACCAACTAGAGCGACATAGGCAATACTCGGGATTGAACCTGGTATGATTTCGCCAAGGATTAATCCAACGAGACAAATGCCGAGCAGTATCAGCATTCCGGGAATGGCCTCAATAGCAACAATATCATAACCAATCCAATTTCCAAGGACCGAAACAGCCCCGAAAATCACAAGTAAGAGCACCCATTCTTGTATATTTTTCAACATTACTTATGCCCCCTTGCTTTCACTTGTGTTGTATTTTTTGTTCTTTGTCATGATTTGATAGAGGCGTTCGGTAATCGGTAAACCGATAAAAATGCTCATATAGAGCCCTGTCGATAAGGATAAAAGGTTACTGGCTCCCGCAAAGGCGAGGATTTCATTTTCCATATCCGGGAAAGCAGCCACAAGTGACCCACTAGCAGCGGCCATCATACTTCCACTCCCGATTCCTGATGCCATGGCAAAAGATAATGGATGAAGAGGTGTCCAGGTGGCAAGGAAGCCTGAAATCAATCCCATGAAGACAGCACCGAAGACGGTACCAAAAATATAAATCGCCATAACCCCGCGGCCCTCAGGAGAATTGAATCCGTATTTATCCATGATTAACCCGACGTTCGGTTCGCGTGCCACTGAGTGTGTCATGCCAATGCTTTCACGTTTCAGTCCTAAAAGGATGGCAACGGGGAGCGCAATCAGGATCGTGCCCAGGTTCCCAAACTCCTGAAGAAGTAAAGCAGGGCCGGCTTCAATTATCTGTGGCAAGGATGGCCCGATGATGACCCCGATTTTGGCAATGAGTACCGTTACCCCCAACACGATCAGCGGTTCTGCATTTTTCGACTGTTTGTCTTTAATCACTGGCGTAAAAAATAAAGCAAGACCCATAATGATAGCGTAAAGCATTGGCAATAAAAGAACGACGCCAGGACCGACAGTAAATGAATGCGTACCGATCGTTTCCGTAAGCAGAACGATGATAAGTACGACCGTATGGAGTCTCCAATCTTTCCAAATGTTCGTCAGTTGTTGTTTCATCGATTTCCTCCCTCAAAAAAATGAATAATACTAATCATTATAATGTTCTGAATTTAATTATCAAGAACAATTTTTGACAAAAAGGGAGAACCAGCGCTTCACCTCCTTTCATTCAACTGAATAGCCTATACCAAAAGGAGGCACTTTTGATGGAACTAACAATGTCTCATTGGATATACGGCTTATTCACACTCATCATTATATTCACCATGATTTTTCGAAAAGGGGTTGTTCTTCCAACACTACTCGGAACCTTCCTTGTTGCCTGGATCTTCAATGGAAGTTTAATCAGTGGTTTTGTTGGAGTATTCAATGCCAATTTGGTTGCAGCTAAAGAACTGTTCAATATTTTTCTGATCATTACTTTCATGGTTGCCTTGTTACGCTCGCTTAAAGACTTGGGCGCCGATACACGAATGATTCAACCCATTCAAAAAGTCATGATCAACAGCCATGTTTCTTTCCTTGTGCTTATTGGCGTCACCTATCTTGTTTCCCTATTTTTCTGGCCGACACCCGCCGTTCCGCTCATTTGTGCCTTACTCGTTCCCGCTGCTATTCGTGCAGGCCTACCGGCAATGGTCGCTGCCATGGCTGTGGCTCTCGCCGGACAGGGGATGGCTTTATCTTCCGACTACATCATTCAAGTGGCTCCCGAGTTATCAGCCAAAGCCGGTGGAATCGAAACGGGAGCGGTGATGGATCAAGCGCTGCTGTTGTCTGTCATTACAGGATTTGTTGCCATCAGTCTCGCTTACTTTTTTAACAGGAAAAGTTTCCGTTCTCCATCCGATCCAAAGAATGAGCAGGAATTTGCGAATATGCAGGGGTTTAACGATCGTGGAAAAGAAGGCACTACTCATGCTCAAGTGTGGAGCAAGGTTTTTGCCGTGGTCGTCCCATTATCGATGCTTGCAGTGATGATTTATATGGTATCAACGAAGCTTACCTCCGGCCGAATGGGTGGTTTTGAAGGGGGAAATGGGGCCGCCTTTATTGGGGGTGTGGCCGTCATTTTGTTACTATTGGCTACAATCGCTTTTGGGAAGCAAAAAGCGCTGGATTACGTAGGAGAGCATATTACTGAAGGGTTTATTTTTGCCTTTAAAGCTATGGGGCCGGTCATTCCAATTGCAGGGTTTTTCTTTCTTGGGAGTGCGGATTTTGCCAAAGATATACTCGTGCTTCCAGCTGAGGATACCCCATCCTTGCTTTTTGATCTTGTTCAGTCGAGTCAAGGGTATCTGCCTCAAAGTGCATTCCTGACTGCATTCAGTGTTTTAATCATCGGAATCATTACAGGGTTGGATGGCTCCGGGTTCTCTGGTCTGCCGCTGACGGGTGCTTTATCTGCTTCACTTGCAAACGGTACAGTGGATGCTTCTACTCTTGCAGCTATCGGACAGATGGGCTCGATATGGACCGGAGGCGGAACGATTATTGCCTGGTCTTCTCTGATTGCGATTGCTGGTTTCTGCGGGGTGCCTGTCATGGAACTCGTCCGCAAAAATTTCCTCCCTGTCATAATCGGCCTCATCACCTCCACCACCCTCGCTCTGATACTCCTTTAATCCATTCGACCGGGAGCTGTTAAGTTAATTCCAAATTATGGGTGACCTGGTACGGTGATTTTTGGTAATGGCGCTCTTCAGTAGAAAAAATTTTATTAAGGGATTTCTTTTTGTAAGTTATTGAAGGAAAAACACCTAAAAAAAGACAATCGAACCTCCTACAACGGGATAGGGGTTCGATTGTCTTCTTAGGTTCTATAGTCCTCTTTAATAATGGGGATGTTTTTAAGTATCTTCGTTTCTGTACAGGAGCTTATTTCATAAAGAGATTTTTGGTTGAAATGGTTTCCAACCCGTGAACTTTTCCCCTGCACATTAGACTTCCAGCAGTCCCACCTTTAGGAAAATGAAAGTTTCGATATCCTTTTGATCTTACACTCATAAATTTGGTACCGCTTTCAATAATGCCCAAAAAATATGGGAGATTTTTTAAAGTTTACTAATGTTCATCGAGAATGTCCAAGTACAGGAATCCTGTGCCGGGATGGAGGAAATAGCCTCTGTATTGCCTTTGCCATTAACCTCTTGACTATCACATGTACAAGGTACCAACGCCACTTTCTGTTTTCTCCCCTTAATCTTGGATACCCCAAGATAAGGAACTTTTGCCTCGGAAAAGTGATAGGTCAACTTACGGTTTATATGGGGTTGAACAAGTGAACACCATCCTTCTGTTAAAGGTTGGGTAAAGGAAAACCTTTCGATACTAGCCCGTTTCTTTGTCTCCACACCATTGGTTTCGCCTGTATGCTTAGTAAAAACTGAATTTGAATGCGTGGAACCTGGGCTTCCCATTTGTTCCTTTTCTACTTTTATCATATGAGTCATGCCATCAGGAACTTCTATTTCCGCACTGTCACCAGCATTTAACAGAGCATGCGGCGTCCATAAAAATGGAAGGGGTTCCTCACTTTGATTCACTGCCTCGTATTTAATTTTAAGACCATCGGAATGCAGGCAGATTCTTTTTTTCAAAGTATAGGGAAGTTCAGGATGATGGACTTGTAATGCTACCCCATCATTCGTCGCGTTGTAAGCCCATGGAAGCGTCCACACTTCCCCATGTGCCGGAATATCTTTCCGGTCTGACAGGCTTCGATCGAGACTTGTAAATATTTCATCAAAACCACTAAGATCGTAATCCGAAAAATCCGCTTCTTTGGGAGGAATGTCGAGTATAGATTGGTCTGTCTGACTCAGCCACTCGTAATCTACGACTTTATCAAAGAAGCTGACCATTTTCCCTCCATACTCCGGTAAAATCACCGCTCGTACTCGTTCATTTTCCAGCACCACGGCATCCAGGCCTTTAAATTTTGTCTTTTGATATGTGCATACATCTACCATGGTCACAACCTCCTTTTCCTAATTATTTCATAATCCTTCCCTATAATGAAAGATTAGAATAGCAAAAGTCATTAAAATGACTAAAATATATGTTGAGGTTTTCATTGTAGGTTTCTTTTAAACTATAAAAATGGTTATGGGCTCTTCTCATGGCCGTCCTAATCAATAAAAAAGGAGCATCCGTCCACTTTAACCAGGGACGAATGTTCCTTATGCATCCATTTGCATTTGCAGGACCATCCCCTCGAGAACATGTACATTCCTGGCATTAAAGCGTATGCCTTTGTAATCGAAGACAATAATTTGACCGTCCTTCACATTGAGAAGCTCTTCATAATTTTTATCTGTTGCAATTTTCTGATAGCTAATCGTTGCTGTCACATTTTTTCTTGAGAGGTAGACTTTCATTCCGTTCAATTGCGAACGAATTTTTGCATCCGGAGGCTCTTCCTCATAAAAATAAACAAAATGGAGTTCATTTTTCGTGGAAGATGTAAACTGTTGGATTGCCCTATCTGCCGCATTATCTGCACATCCCACCAACAAACCAAAAACAAACAACAGCCCCAACCACTTTCTCAATTTACATTCCTCCAAAATATAGCTTATACCACTATATGCCTGCCATCCCAGTGTTACTACAACTTCCTTATATTCCTATAGCATAACTTCCATATTCTGGATGACCTGGTACGACATATATTCCCAATTCTCATGTTTTGTTGCAATGTTTTTTTACATATATCTACAAAAATCGTATAATAGAGTAGTATTTTACAGAAAGAGGTGGAGGAATGAGACGTAAAGAGTTGAAGAAAAAGAAAAGACGTAAACGTAAACGCTGGAAAGTCGTCCTATTTGTGTTAGCTTTCATACTCTTAATTGGTGGAGTTTATTTATATACGATATTTCATGAAGTACGATCAACTGTAAACCAGGATTTGCATGAAGAGGTTACATCCATTGATACAGATGAAACGAAAGAGAAAGTCGATAAAAAAGAACCGCTGAATATTTTACTGCTCGGTGTGGACGAGCGTGAAAACGATGTGGGGCGTTCCGATACGATGATAGTAATGACTCTTGATCCGAACAATGACCAAATGCAAATGGTTAGTATCCCAAGAGATACCAAAACAGAAATCGCTGGAGATGGCCGTGTAACGAGAATTAACCACTCCTATGCGTATGGTGGCAGCGACATGGCTGTAAACACAGTTGAAAATTTCCTTGATATTGAATTGGACTATTACATGCGAGTGAATATGGAAGGTCTTTCTCAGCTTGTTGATGCTGTAGATGGTGTCACCATCAACAACGACCGTGCTTTCACTTCAGGTAAATTTGAGTTTCCAGAAGGAGAATTAGAGCTGGATGGAAGAGAAGCTCTAGCTTTTGTGCGGATGCGTAAAAATGATCCAAATGGAGACCTTGGGCGTAATGAGCGGCAACGTCAGGTTATCCAAGGGATTATAAATAAAGGGGCTCGTCTCGACGCTGTTAATAAAGTGGGCGATGTTATGGACGTCCTTGGAAATAATGTCAGTACAAACATGCAGTTTGCGGATATGCGCAGACTTGCCACTAACTACAGCAGTGCCCGTAAAAACTCGTCTACCTACCAAATGGAAGGTCAAAATATTCGAGAGAACGGTATGTTTTTAATTGATATGCCGGAAGAGGAGATTCAAAAAACTCACGATATGATCGTTAATTTTGGTTCAAATTAAGGCAAAACCCCTTCTCCTTGTTATGGAGAAGGGGTTTTTTCATCCGTGGAAACCTAAACCTATGCAGGAGGGGTATCCTCATTTTTATGATTCCTATATCTTTTAATGGCACGACTAATTCCAAGGAACACAAAGTAAATGCCGCAAAACAGGAAAAATCCTAGTAAACTGGCAACGGCATCTGCAAACTCCATATTCCCGCTACCCATAATCTTTTGCTGAATTTCTACTGCAAACACAAATACTAATACCATGGCAAATGTGAATAAGAAAGAAATGACTGAAATGCTCCACTTGGCTAATGCGTGGAAAAGAAGGTCCACAAAGATGAGACCAATGATTCCTAGAATACCAATCACCCAAAAATGGAGATCCTTATCTGTAAGTTCCCATCCCATCATGTCCGTGAGTTTCCAAATTACATCATGCCAAACATTGACGACGTCAGCCAGCAGTAAAATAATTTCTCTCATAGTAAAGTCTTTTATTCTCCTATCTCATAAACTAAAGCGAATCTATGGACAAGATAAAAATACCATAATACTGGCCGCTTGTATATGCTATTTACAAATACTTCCGTACCAGGACTACCAATATATGGGTGACCTGGTACGGAAGTTATTTCCTTTTATCATGTATACATATACCGCATCATCACATGGGCAGCGAGTCGACTCGTCATATCGCGGAAATCTTTGGTCGGATCGACTTCTACAATATCCACCCCCTTCACTAAAGGATGTTGGGAAGCCATAGCTACACTACCAAGCAGTTCTCGTGCCGTCAGTCCGCCTGGTCCGATAGCCGGGCACCCAGGCGCAAACGCTTGGTCGACCGCATCCATATCGACGGACAAATAGATGGTGTCACATTTATTTTCCAATTTCTGTATGGCCTGGTCTGTAATAAACTGGATACCCTTCTCTTCTACGTCAGCCATGGTGTAGGTGTGGATGTTGTGTTTTTTGGCGTAATCGGCATAGGTTTTGGCATTAGAGAAATCGCGGATTCCGATTTGGCAGAGGTCTTCTCCCCAAAGAACCCCTTCTTCGATTAAGCTTCGGAATGGGGTTCCGTTCGTACGGCCACCGTCTTCTATGTTGCGAAGATCATGGTGAGCATCCCATTGAATGACACCAATTCTGCCAAACTTTTCTTTAAAGGCCGAAATACTAGGAAAACTGACTCCGTGGTCACCTCCGAGCATTACGTACTTTTGGCAGGCTTCGGTCTCCAGCATTTCTTTTACACTCGTTTGCATCCGCTTCAAGGTTTCACCAGTATCCGTCGGATGGACCGGTACATCACCGAAGTCTAACAGCTTCATATTCTCGTAATCTTCATCCTTCTCCCCAGAATACGTACTGTACGATCCCAAAGCTTTTCTTATGGTACCAGGGGCTTCCGAAGCCCCTGATAAAGATATCGAAGTTTTGGAAAAAGGAAGGCCAATCACCCCGATATCCCCTGTTTTCCTCTCTTCATAAGGAGTCAATGTTTCATCCACTTTTGTTGTGTAACGGTCTTTGAATCTAGCATTCCTATTCGGTTTGAGGTACTGAAAAGACACGCGCGCCCCTCCTTTCCCATACGTTTCGCCCATTCTTCCATACGATTTCGGCATGGTTGGCGGCATAATGATAGGGAATATATTTGTAATTCGGAACATCCCATAAAACCACATCCGCTTTTCTTCCCACCTGCAGACAACCGGCCGTATCTCCTCGCCCAATCGCATGAGCCGCGTTGACCGTCACACCGTTCCAAATCTCTTCCGGTGTCATTTTCATTTTTAATGCAGCAAGGGACATGATCATCTGCAGATTGTAGGTCACACAGCTGCCCGGATTGAAATCGGTCGCCAAAGCAACAGCCGCTCCGGCATCGATCATTCGTCTCGCATCGGCATAACGGTCTTTTCCTAAGTAAAAGGTAGTGCCTGGTAGCAATACGGCCACTGTCTCTCCCCGGGACAGACTTTCAATTCCACCTTCCGAAGCTGCCACAAGGTGATCTGCTGAAGCTGCTCCCATCTTCACCGCAAGTTCTGTACCTCCGAGCGGATCAATTTCATCGGCATGAATTTTAGTTTTGAACCCTAGTTCCTGTGATGCTTTCATAAACCTTCGCGATTGTTCGATCGTGAATACCCCTGTTTCGCAAAAAATGTCTGTGAACTCTGCCAAGCTCTTCTCGCTGATTTCCGGCAACAGTTGAATCATTTCCTCAAGGAATGCCTCTTCCCTTCCTTTATATTCAGGCGGGATGGCATGGGGCCCAAGGAAGGTTGAGACTAGATCAAGAATCCCTTCATCGTTTAACCGTTTGACAATACGTAGCTGCTTCAGCTCCGTATCCCTATCCAGACCATAGCCACTTTTCGCTTCCATTGTCGTCACACCGTGACCGGCCATTTGTTCAAGCGTTCGTTTAGCTTTCCCAAAAAGCTGCTCCTCCGTTTCAGACCTTGTCGCTTGAACAGTAGATAAGATGCCTCCCCCTTGTTTAAGAATCTCTAGATAGGGGACACCGGCCTGTTTCAAAGCCAGCTCATTCTCCCGGGAACCACCAAAGACGAGATGGGTGTGCGGATCAACAAGACCTGGTGATACAGTTTTTTCCAGCGCATCAATCCGTTCGGCGGCTTTTTTGTTTTTGCTTTGTTGGTGTGGGCCGATCCAGGCGATGATTTCATCTTTTATGGCAATGGCCATATTTTCCTGCACGTTGAGCTCTTTCATGGCCTCCCCTTTTAAAGGGCCTTCCGCCGGTAAAATGAGTTGGCCGATATTTTCAATTATTGTATCGTACATTATTTCCCCCTCCTCTTCATCGGAATATCCAATCCATAAGCTCTCGCGTTTTCGACTGCGTCCTCATAACCGGCATCGGCATGACGCAAGATGCCCATCCCGGGGTCTGTCGTCAATACACGCTCCAGCCTCTTTTCAGCTACGTCTGTACCATCTGCGACAGCAACCATTCCAGCATGAAGCGAGTATCCCATTCCGACACCGCCTCCATGGTGGAAAGAAATCCATGATCCACCAGCGGCCGTGTTGATCAATGCATTCAATACAGCCCAATCACCGACGGCATCACTTCCGTCGATCATCGATTCTGTCTCCCTGTTTGGTGAGGCTACCGATCCACAGTCCAAGTGATCCCTTCCAATGACAACAGGGGCGCTCAACTCGCCTGTTCGAACGAGCTCATTTATGGCCATCCCCATCTTCTTCCGTTCTCCATATCCGAGCCAGCAAATTCTTGACGGAAGCCCTTGAAACTGCACTTTTTCTTGGGCCATATCAATCCACCGCAGCAGTTTTTTGTTCTCTGGAAACAGTTCTTTAATAAGCTGATCGGTTCGATGAATGTCTTTCGGGTCTCCTGAAAGGGCTGCCCATCGGAAGGGTCCTTTTCCTTCACAAAACAGGGGACGGATGTAGGCGGGAACGAATCCTGGAAAATCGAAGGCATCTTTCACGCCTTCTTCCAATGCCACTTGTCGGATGTTATTGCCGTAATCGAAGACGATGCTGCCTTTTCTTTGAAATTGCAGCATAAGCCCCACATGTTTGGCCATCGACTTAGAGGCAAGCTGGACATACAGATCTGGGTCTTTTTGACGCCATTTATCCGCTTCTTTTAATGAATAGCCGACAGGGACGTAACCATTGAGGGGATCATGGGCAGAGGTTTGATCTGTCACGATGTCAATGTTTACCCCTTTGTGCAACAGTTCCTCATGGATTTCCGCTGCATTTCCTAAAAGAGCGATCGAGAGCGCTTCCCCATTAGCCCTGGCTTCTTTTGCCCACAAAACCGCTTCATTAATGGAATCTGTTCGAACATCGCAGTACCCGGACTGTATTCGCTTTTCAATTCTGTCTGGATCGACTTCTACTGCAATGACGACGCCTTCGTTCATGGTCACAGCAAGCGGCTGTGCACCACCCATGCCGCCAAGCCCAGCCGTCAGTGTGATCGTACCTTTCAATGAACCGTTAAAATGCTTCTCGGCAAGGGAAGCGAATGTCTCATAGGTACCTTGTAAAATCCCTTGAGAACCAATATAAATCCAGCTTCCTGCCGTCATCTGGCCGTACATCATTAGTCCTTTTTTATCAAGCTCATGGAAATGCTCCCAATTCGCCCATTTCGGTACAAGAACCGAATTAGACAGCAGAACTCTCGGTGCCTGCTCATGGGTTTTAAACACTCCGACCGGCTTTCCTGACTGGACAAGCATCGTTTCGTCTTTTTCGAGCCGTTTCAGTGTGGCTACAATGGCATCGAAGGCTTCCCAACTGCGGGCAGCCTTGCCGATTCCGCCATAAACCACTAACTCTTCCGGCTTTTCAGCTACTTCAGGGTCAAGATTGTTGCAAAGCATCCGCAGTACCGCTTCCTGTTCCCACCCTTTGCACTGTAATTCTGTTCCCGTTTTCGCTTTAATCTTACGTGTTGTCGACATATGTTTCTCCTCCTTCATGGACCGTTCTCCATTTATTCCAGTCAAAAAAATCACCTCTCAGCCATGCATCCATTTTTTCTATATCATGTGAAAATATGCGATCCTCGGTAATCGTCGGTACGACTTTACGTGCTCTATTCCATAAATCCTGTGTAAGCCCAGACGCTCGTTCAATCCCTCTCATCTCCAGAGCTTGCATACTGCAAATCAATTCAATGGCAGCCACTTTTGACGCATTTTGGATGACCATTGTGGCATGCCGAGCTCCAGTTGTCCCCATGCTCACATGATCTTCCTGATTAGCGGAGGATGGAATAGAATCCACACTTGCCGGGTGGGCGAGGGTTTTATTTTCGGACACTAACGAGGCAGCCACATACTGGACGATCATCAGTCCTGATTCTAATCCCGGATTGGTACTTAAAAAGGGTGGAAAATCATTCAGTTGCGGATTGACCAGTCGTTCGACTCGACGTTCTGCTATGTTTGCAAGTTCACTCACAGCTATTTTTAAATAATCCATAGCAAAGGCGATCGGCTGTCCATGGAAATTACCGCCCGATACGACCACTTTTCCTCCTTCTAAAAGGAGCGGGTTATCTGTCGCCGCATTCATTTCGATGGTCAGTTTTTCCCGGACATAGTTAAGTGTCTGCCATACCGCCCCATGTACTTGTGGAATGCACCTTAGTGAATAAGCGTCTTGCACCCTCTTCTCTCCTTGAAAAGTGACTAGGTGACTCCCATTGATCAAATGCCGCATACGTTCTGCGACCACCATTTGTTCTGGATACCCACGCGCCTCATGGATACTCGGATGAAATGCATCACGAATGCCTTCAAGAGCCTGCAGCGTCATACTTGCCACCCAGTCACATTGCAATGCGAGACGCTCTGCTTCGATATAGTTGATCACACCGACAGCCGTCATCGCCTGCGTCCCATTTATGAGCGCAAGCCCTTCTTTTGCTTTCAATACCAGTGGCTGTATCGATTCTTTTTGATATACGTCTATCGTGGGAAGCCTTTCTCCTTCAAAGTAAACTTCTCCTTCTCCCATCAACACGAGCGCCAAATGGGCAAGCGGTGCCAGGTCGCCAGACGCCCCGAGCGACCCTTGTGATGGAATAACCGGATGAATCTCTTTATTAATCAAATCACGCAGTCTTTTCACGACCGCCTCCCGTACACCTGAAAAACCCTTCATAAGCGCATTCAGCCGTAGTACCATCATGGCCCGACTCACTTTCTCTGGAAAAGGTTCCCCGACTCCACAGGCATGGGAACGGATTAAATGGAGCTGCAGGCTATCAACATCCTGTGCAGCGACTCGCACATCACTCAATTTTCCAAACCCCGTGTTAATCCCATATACGGTATGTCCTTTCGCTACTATTTCTTCCACTGTCTCTCTGCTCGCCCGGACATCAATTAAACTTGCTTCTTCTAAGCCGACTTTTTCGTTCTCCCAGCAAATCTGTTTCATTTGCTCAATCGTTAGGTCTTTCCCATTTAATTCGATCATCCACATCCCCCTTTCAAATTGAAAAGATTCTGGTGGATTTTCTACAAAAAGGGGCGACAATGGCATGGGAAATACCATTGTCGCCCCCTCATCGCTTATGACTATAGGCCACCTATTCTTTATATATGATTGATACCAAGTCCAAATGTCTCGTGTTCCAAACCTTTTACGGGAGCCCCGATCGTTCCATAAAAAGCGACAGCGATCCACTCACCTTCGTCTTCCCGCTCGTAGGGCCTCCCACGAACCACCGCAAATCTTAACCCGACGGTCCGCATCATATTACCGACACCAATGTGCCCCCGGGTCACCCCCTGCAATGATTCTAAAATGGCATGATAAAGCGCATGCGTTTCACGATACACCTGCTCCGAAATGATTCCATTTCTTTTCGCAGCCGTCTCCACTGCTGCGATCACTTTTTGTACATCCATCGAACCTGCTTTGCCCTGGCAGTACTTTATATTTTCAAAGCTCCCTGAAAAAAGGGACTTCTCTTCTTCATCCAATGAAGCCAGCAGCATCGCAACTTTTCCTATTTTCACCGTCTGGGTCATCCAATCTCCACCCTACTTTTAACTAATCACTACATAAATTGTAACCGCTTTCCCGGATGTCTGCAATACAAAAAAGATGACCTCGTCCAAATGGACCAGGTCACCCATTATTTTCCATACCACTCAATTTGATATAGAGTCGGTAGTAAGCGGAGAAGGTGAGAAAGGCGATCAGTGATCCTGTGAAGATCGGAATGATCAATGGAAAGATATAGAGACTGACAGCGAGAATGAATCCTGAAGTCATCGCTACCGTCAAAAACAAGATCGGACTGACAAATGTAAGCATGAACGCTTTTTTCATGACGGCTCTTACATTCATATCAAAATGGACAAGTGTACTAAACGTATTGATCGTGTATACAAACAACAAGATTCCTAGAATAAGAAATAGATTCATAAATAAACGACTGTTGGTAGAAAAGTAGTAAAGGTCGGCGGCCAATATTACCCAAAGGACCGTGAGAACGATCCCAGCTTTCATGCTGTTCTTATAATTTTCTTTATAGTAGCTGACGTATGACCTGTCTGCTGTATCTTTCTGATCTTTCCTCACCCAGTCCCGTGCTTGAGCAAACAAGGCTGTAGTAGCAGGGAAAAATAAGAAAGGAAGCAAGAGAACTAGCGGTGGTACCAGGTACCATACGTCTTGTGTGTTCCCGATATTCAATAAGCTTAATAATAATAGTGCGATAGGCAAATTGAATAACGCCCATTGAAGGTTTGTGAGTGAAAATTTACTAATCCACTCGCTGACCGCGTATAATCCTCCTCTTATTCCTGATGACTGTTTCATAAATTTCCCCTTCCTAATACAGAAACCCCTCCAAAGTCCGAGGGGTTTTTAGAATCCTTGTTTATGCCCACCACATCTCTGCAGCCGGCTCCTCAATGAATACAGATTTCAAGTTTTTCACTGCTTGATTGAACCCTTCATTGATCGACATGATCGGATCTTCATGCTCAATACTTACGACATGATCATACCCGTACGTACGAAGAGCACTGATAATATTGGACCATTCTTCGACTCCGTGGCCGTATCCAACTGAACGGAAGCTCCATGCACGTGTTTGGACATTTCCGTAATTCTGCATATCTGTCAGACCGTACATGTTCACATTATCTTGGTCTATGTATGTGTCCTTGGCGTGAAAATGATGGATCGCATTTTCTTTCCCCAAAATCTTGATGGCAGCTACCGGGTCAATGCCCTGCCACCACAAGTGACTTGGATCAAGGTTCGCACCAATTGCATCGCTTGTCGCTTCACGAAGTTTCAGCATGGTGTACGGCGTATGGACTAAGAATCCTGCATGCAGTTCAAGACCGACTTTCACTTGATGTTCTTCAGCGAACTTCCCTTGCTCTTTCCAATAAGGGATCAGTTTTTCATTCCACTGCCATTCTAACACGTCTGCGTATTCAGGGGGCCATGGTGTTACCGGCCAGTTCGGTGCTGTATCATTTTCGTGCCCGCCCGGTGTACCGGAGAACGTATTGACTACAGGAACCCCCATCAAGCTTGCAAGCTTCACTGTTTTCACAAAAGCTTGATGAGATTCTTCTGCAAATGCTTTGTCTGGGGAAATAGGGTTCCCGTGGCAGCTGAAAGCACTGATAGTAAGTCCACGCTCATGGACTTTATCCAAATATTCTTTTCGTTTCTCTTCACTTTCAAGCAATTCATCTGCGTTACAATGAGCATCCCCAGGATAGCCGCCTGTTCCAATCTCCACAGCTTTTAAGCCAGCTTCTTTCGCATGATCGAGCATTTCTTCAAAAGATTTGTCGGCAAATAATACGGTGAAAACGCCTAATTTCATTATGAATCTCCTCCACTCTGGTTATAGTTTCACACTTGTACTTGTTTCACTGCTTTGGTAGATCGCTTCCATCAGCCGGGTCACTTTAAGCGCCTGTTCAGGCTTCACGACTAATTCATCCTGCCCTAAACAGCTATCGACGAAGTTATTAGCTTGGGCAAGACCTGGTGTTGGTTCGCCTTCGCGAATTTTTGCGGTACTATCCATCAAGGCTCCATACTTCGCCTGATAAAGCTCAAATGGATAGACACTGAGGCCGCCATCGACTCCTGAGATCGTAAGTGATGTGTGGTCTTCCTTAATATTGGCAGCCCACGAACACTCAAATTGCATCGATGCGCCATTTTCAAACGTAATATAACTCGTCACATGGTCATCAACATTAAACGTTTCATGATCGAATGGGCCCCAATCATTGACTTGTCCCGGTGTTTTACTTAACCGGTCATACGTACGGCCTATCACTTCGACAGGCTTGGGATCATCAAGAAGCCATAGGGCCAAATCAAGTAAATGACAGCCAAAATCAATCAGGCTTCCTCCTCCCTGCAAGTCTTTATTTGTAAATACACCCCATCCGGGTACTTTGCGGCGGCGCATCGCCTGAACTCTGGTTACAAGAGGCTCCCCGATATCGTTATTAAGGATTGCTTTTTTCGCCAGCTGAGCTTCTGGTGTGTACCGGTAATGATAAGCAATCGAAAGCAGACGATCATTCTTCTCTGCCGCTTCCAACATCGCTTCACATTCCGCAGCGGTGATAGCCATCGGTTTTTCGCATAGCACATGAACCCCTGCTTCAAGAGCAGCGATGGAGATTTCTGCATGGAACTTATTCGGCGTACAAATAGTGACGGCATCCACATGGGGAAACATTTCCTTGTAATCGTTACAAACTAGAGAAATGTCGTAAGTCTTGGCTGTTTCTTCCGCTCGTTCTTGATTCACATCGTGGACAGCTGTTATTTCTACTTTACTTTTCATATCAAGGAAAGAGGGAATATGCCGCCCCTGGGCAATTCCCCCTACTCCTATGATCCCCATTTTCAAGCGTGTCATTTGGTGACTTTCTCCAAGCTGCTGATTTCTCTCGTTTCGCCTGAGCGGAGGGCGCCGAGGATGATTTCCAATGACTTCATACCTTCTTCTCCTGTGATGAGTGGTTGCGTATCATTCAAGATGCTTCCAACAAAATGGTCAATGACATGGGAATTGCTTTGGCCGCCTTCTTCATTGGACTGAATCTTCCCAAGTTGATAATTCACGATGTCGCCATTCGTGTACTGAGCAACTAAAGAGTATTCAGGGTCATCTTCTAGGCGAAGGGTTCCTTTTTCTCCATAAATCACTGTGGAGTTATCTTCATTCGGGTTATAAGCCCAACTTGCTGCCATTGTTCCAACAATGCCTGATTCAGATCGAAGGATACAAACCGCATTATCATCAACCGTAATGTCTTTTTTCGCATTGTTTTCAATAAATCCTGCCACATCGACGAATTCTTCACCAAGAAGGTAACGGAGTAAATCTGCCTTATGTACTCCTAAATCACCCATGGCGCCGATAAATGCCTGTTCCTTTTTAAAGAACCAGCTGTCTTCCCCTTCTGCGCTCCATCCTTCTGGGCCGCCATGACCAAAGGTTGTACGGAAACTGTACACTTTCCCAAGTTCCCCAGAGGCAATCAGTTCTTTTGCCTTCACATGGGATGGTACAAATCGCTGGTTGTGAGCAATCATCAGTTTCTTGCCGTTTTGTTCAGCAGCCTGAATCATTTCTTCTGCTTCCTCTTTAGAAGTTGCCATCGGCTTCTCACATAGGACATGATGACCAGCCTTCAAAGCAGCAATGGAAACAGGGGCATGGAGGTAGTTCGGCAGGCAGACACTTACAGCATCGACCTCTTCTTTCCTCAACAACTCTTCATAATCGGTATAAACAGCCGCGCCATACACGTGACCGACTTTACGTGCGCGTTCTTCCACAATGTCACATACCGCCTGAATCTCAATGTTTTTATTCGCTTTATATTCAGGAAGGTGACGGTTTTGAGCAATACTTCCGCATCCAATTACAGCAATTTTCAATGTTGTCATGGTCATAGCTCCTTTACGATTTAGTTGAGATTTCTTCTAAAGGTTGAGCATTTCCGTAAACAGGGGTTGGTGTTTCCGTGTTTTTCACCCATTTCACACCATTGCGGATAACCTTTTGGACTTCTTTGTTGTAATAAGTCGGATAGGTTTCATGACCCGGACGGAAATAAAAGACCTTTCCTTTGCCACGACGGAAAGTCGCTCCACTACGGAACACTTCCCCACCTTCAAACCAGCTGACGAAAATCAATTCTTCCGGTGTCGGAATATCAAAATGCTCCCCATACATTTCTTCTTTTTCAAGTTCAATAAACTCTCCGATCCCTTCTGTAATTGGGTGGCTCGGATCGACGACCCAGAGGCGCTCCTTCTCATCTGCTTCCCGCCATTTCAGATCACAGGAAGTCCCCATCAATTTCTTGAACGGCTTAGAAAAGTGGGCCGAGTGCAAAACAACAAGCCCCATTCCGTCAAGAACACGTTGTTTTACTTTTTCAGCAATTTCGTCTTGCACTTCCTCATGCGCTTTGTGCCCCCACCAGACGAGGACATCTGTTTCCGCAAGAACCTCATCTGTTAAGCCGTGCTCTTTTTCATCTAAGGTCGCTGTTTTTACATTTTCGTGGTCTTCCCCAAGGAAATCTGCAATCGCGCTATGGATCCCTTCAGGATAAATATCAGCAACAACCTGGTTCTCTTTTTCATGTCGGTTTTCGTTCCAAACAAGTACGTTCATATTCACTTCTCCCCTTCTTTTCTTTCTTCATGTCCTTTATCTGTTTCCGCGTTTCTTGAATAACAGGAATCACGTTCAACGATCACTGTCGGAATGATCACACTTTTTTTAATCATATCCGGTCGATTCAAAAGATCAATCAAATTCCTTGCTGATTCATGTCCTAACTGAAAGGATTGTGTGTCGACAGTAGTCAGAGCTGGATTGGATAAACGGGCAATCATCGTGTTATTGAACCCGACAATGCTCATATCCTCTGGAAGCTGTAATCCATGTTCTGTGAGTGATCTCATTACCGTCAAAGCATTATAATCATCAGTTATGACCAACCCAGTCGGTGGGTCCTTGACATCCAGCAGTTCTTCAACCACTTGTTCTGCATCAGCAAAGCCAGTTTGAATATTTTTTTGTAAATCCTTGTCTTCCTTTAAATTACCGTTAGCCAACGCCTGTCGGTATCCTTCTAGTCGGTCCCTCGCTACCTCAAAATGATAATCCCCTCCGATAAACCCGATCCTTTCATGCCCAAGGTTCATCAGGTATTCGGTGACTTCCTTACTTGCAAGAACGTTATCGTTATCCACGTACATCGTTTCACTCGCCTGACCGACCGGTTTGCCAATCATCACGAATGGGAAGTTACACTCTCGTAAATAGGGGACGACTTTATCATCCTGGCGGGAATAGAGGACGATGACGCCATCGACTCGTTTCCCCTGCACCATTTTGACAACCTCTTTGAAAATCGCTTCCTCTGTATTGCCTGTCGTTAAATAGATACTGTAATCTTCCTCATGACAAGCATCACTGATCCCCCGCAGTAATTCTGAGAAAAAAGGGTTATCGAAAGAGTGGACGGAAGAAACTTTCGTTACAATTCCAATGGTTTGTGTTGATTGGTTGACGAGCACACGACCATTGTAGTTAATGTGATAGCCAAGCTCCTCCATGACCTTTCTTACTTTCCTCTTTGTTTGTTCGCTGATTCTCGGACTGTCAGAGATGACTCTAGATACCGTAGAAGGAGCGACCTTTGCTTCCCTGGCCACATCTTTAATTGTGACGGACACATTCATCCACTCCTTTGCTCCTTCATTTCACTCTTCTTCATCATTCTTTTGCTATTCCCATAAAAGCCCCCTTACCTTAAACTCCCTTTTAATCGAATCCATTGTTCCATAGATTCCGTCACAACCTGAATGGATCGTTTCTCTATCGATTCAAAGTCCATGATCGTGTGGAATTTTCTTGACAGATGAGAGCACACAAGGGTCAGCGCACCCTTAACGGAAAGCGAACCGATCCCCGGAACCCCATGATTAGTCCTTCAAGTTTTGAAAAATGGTCAACTTTAGACTTAATTATTTAACGGCTCCTTCAGAAACACCGTTAATGATCTGCTTCTGGGCGAAGAAGTACCCGATGATAACGGGCAGAATCGCAATGGTCAGTCCCGCAAGCGCCAGGTGCCATTGTTTCGTATACTGACCAAAGAAGTAGAACATCTTCAACGGAATCGTTGCATTCGATTCACTCAAGACGAGTGATGGAAGGAGGTAATCGTTCCAAATCCAAATTACATTCAATATCGCGACAGTGACGGAAATTGGTTTAAGCAGCGGGAAGATGATGTACCAGAACGTCTGGAAACGGTTCGCTCCATCGATAATGGCAGCTTCGTCCATGGATTTCGAAATCCCTGTCATCGCCCCGTGATAAAGGAAAATGGACAAACTGCATCCAAATCCCAGATACATGAAGATCAATCCACCGGCGTTTAACATATCTGCTTGTCCAAAAATAGAGACAAGTGGAATCATGACAGACTGGAAAGGAATCAACATTGCGGCGACAAAGATGAAAAAGATAATCCCGCTTAATTTACTCTTGTTCCTTGCTAATGCATACCCAGCCATGGAAGAAAACAAAATAATGATTGCGATACTTAATCCTGTGATCATCACAGAGTTGAATAGAGACTTTAAGAACTCCAAGTCAATAAATGCTTCTACAAAGTTTTCAAAGACTAATTGTTCTGGGAAACCAAGAACCCCTGAAAAGATGTCACGTTTGCTTTTAAAAGCATTGACGATCATCAAATAAAAAGGAGCAATCCAGATTAAACCAAGCAGAAGGCCGAGAATTTCAATGGAAATTAAATTTCTTTTTTCCTTATTCTTTTTCATTACATCTCAACCTCCCGTTTCTTGTTGTAATACACTTGTGTCAACGCAATCACCGCTACAATCAGGAAGAAAATGACGGCTTTTGCCTGAGCGTAGGCCATTTGGTTATCGGAGAATGCCGTACGAACGATTTCCATGGCCACCATTTGAGTGGAGTTAAACGGTCCACCATTGGTAAGGGACAAGTTTTGGTCATAAATCTTGAAGGCCATAGAAAGTGTCAAGAACATGCTGACGGTAAAGGCCGGTGCAACCAATGGGAATGTAATATTCTTGAATCGTTGGAAACTGCTCGCTCCATCGATTTTCGCTGCTTCGATCAGTTCCTTTGGAATGTTCTCCAGATACGCAATATAAATAATCATGATATAACCCGCCATCTGCCATGCGGTCAAGATGACAAGTCCCCAGAAACCTGTGTTCGTTGTCGACAACCAGCCATTCAACCCTTCGATTCCTGTAAGGCCAGCAATATCTCCAAATACACTGATGAAAATAAACTGCCAGATAAACCCGAGAATTAAACCACCGATTAAGTTTGGCATGAAAAATACGGTACGCAATAGGTTGCTGGACTTAATATTACGAGTGACAAGCAATGCCAGCCCAAGTCCCATAATGTTCAAGAGGATCACCGTGACGACAGCAAATTTAACGGTAAACCAGATGGAATTCATGAATTCACTTTCCTGGAAAAGTTTGATGTAATTCTCAAAACCTATGAATGCATTTGCTGTAATCCCGTTCCAATCCGTAAAGGAATAGAAAAGGCCATATAAGAAAGGAATGACGACGACAATTCCAAGCCCGAGAATAACAGGTGTAAGGAACAGCCAGAAAGATAAACTTCTATTCTGCATGTATAACTCCTCCAATGCGCGGAACATTCCGCAGTTGTTTATGGTATCGTTTTCATATCATTGGAATAAAATATCCCATCTATTAACACACTTATCTATTTAAATATCCTAATAGAGGGGATCTTTTATAGTACCGGTAAGGGCCCCTCCCCTTACCGGCTCCAATTCTTCCATTACTGACGGGAATTTTCCCAATTCTTCGTGGCTCTTTTTTCTACTTCTTCCCAGCTGATATCTCCAGCAAGGTACTCTTGTACCGCTACTCCGAATGCATCTTCTGTCCAGCCCGTAGGAGCGCCAAGGAAGACCCAGCCTAATGTATTCCCTTCACTCGCATAGTCATAAATTTCTTGAGAAATCGGGTCTGCGATTTCCTGATCTTCATAGCCTTCATAAGCAGGAATGAACTTAAATTCTTCTGTTACAAACTTCTTCCCTTCTTCAGATGTATACATCCAGTCAAGGAAGTCTTTACTTGCTTGAACGACTTCATCGTCCGATTTTTTGTTGACAACCCAGTAGTTTGGTACACCTACAGGAATACTGCCTTCATAACCTTCGACAGGAATTGGAAGCAAGCCTACGTTATTCTCAGCGAATTCCGGATCCATTGATTCGATTGTGTTATAAACCCAGTTTCCTTGTTGAATCATCGCTACTTTGCCAAGAGAAAAGTTTTCTTCCACCTGTTGCGAATAATCAAGGCTTAGTGTCGGTTGAACAGAATATTCATTTTGAAGGTCGATGAAACGTTTCATGTCTTCACCCATGGTAAACTCCACTGTATCTGCTTCATAAGCTTCCATAACATCGTGGTTAAACTCATCAGCCAGATAAGCATTAGCCAAATGGTTACCGATCACCCATTTTTCTTTCGCTGGGAATGCAAATGGTGCTTCGATTCCAAGCTCACTCTTTTGCTCTTCCAATGTTTGAACAGCTTCTTCCAGAGCTTCGAATGTGGTAATCTCTTCAGGGTTGATCCCCGCTTCTTCAAATACTTTCTTGTTATATAGAAGTCCGTAACCTTCCTGGTTAAAAGGAAGCCCTAAAACCTTATCATCGCGGGACACGCCGGAAAGCGTTCCTTCAAGGGCTGCATCAGCAGCTTTTGTATCAGAAAGGTCAGCTAAGTAATTCTCATACTCATCTACATCTGTCGGACCGCCAACATTGAAAACATCAGGTTCTTCGCCGGAAGAGAAAGAGGTCTTCAATGATGCCCCATAGTCATTTCCACCGCCGACCGTTTTGACATTAATATTCACATCAGGATTTTCTTCTTCATACATGGATACAAGTTCCTCGAACTGTTCTTTAAACTCTACTTTGAACTGGAATACATCTACCGTGACAGCATCTCCAGAAGCGTTATCATCAGAGCTGCCGCTATTATCATCCGCTCCGAAAGAGCACCCCGTAAGTGCAACGGTGGACGCTAATAATGCAGTCGCAATCCCAGAGTAAAATTTGTTTCTTTTCATCTCATCCACTCCTATTTGTTTATTAATCTTTGAATCCGCTTACATATCACATGTAAAAATAATGAGTTTTCCAACTTGTGCAACAAAAGCGCATACGTTTGCGCAATTGGCTGTTAAAAAACTCATTGGCTTGTCCAACAATGAGTTATAAAAGTGCAATGAAGTGTGAATACGTTTGCATAAATTCAATGATTAATGAAGTTGAGTAAATCATAACACGAGTATGGATCAAATACAACACTATTTTTCAAATAATTCTACAAATAGACACCGCTTTCATAGACAACTTCTGTGTATGTGTAAATGAGGGATTCTATTCGATAATCAAAAATACAACATATAGATGAATATCCCTACAGGCTTTGAAAGTTATCAGAAGCTTATTCAAAGATTTAGTCCTTTATGGCGGCGGGATGACATTAAATCTGTCCTCAGTGATTCACGAACTTAGAACGAGTATATGCACGTCAGCATGTGCTTGAGTTATGCAGAAGTGGATGGAAAAGAGTATAGAAGATCAACCATCGATATCGATCCCATTCTCTTTACCTCCTTTGCTTCTGCTCCCCTATTCCTTTAACCGTGGAATGGATCTAGTTCTGTTAATTCTCCTGCTCCCCTATTTTTATAACAATCAAAACACACTTCTATGTGAAGGGAATTTTCATCCGTTATGGTGTATATCTCCTCTTCACGTAATTCTATTTTGCACTCCCAGCAAACGGCTTGAATTTCATTCATCGCCTTCAAAGTTTCCTTCCACGACATCATGGTTCCTCTCCTTTTAAAACATTTATTGGTCTTCCATCAGTTTACGTATCCTTAAGAAGAATGAGAAATATCCAACATGGGCTTTTCTAGCTATAGAGGGAGAGATCTTTTCTTCTTTGTTAAAGTTATCTTGTAATTTTTGAAGGAGGTTCGGCTAAGGAAATCTTATTTTGTTAGATGCGGGGGAAATTCTATTCATCCTCCACCAACATAAAGATTGATACGGTGTTTGTTCTTGGAGAAAAAGCACGGGGCGGGATATTGAATCGTCGAACAAGACGAATTTCTGCTTCCCCTACTAGAAAAGAAGTGCCTTATTTAAAGAGAAAAGTTTCCCCTGAATAGATAAAAGGGATGGGCGCGAAAATCACGCCCATCCCTTTGTTAGGAAAATGCTTAAAGATGGAAAATTAGGAAGTGGTTCTAGGATTTTCAGATGCGGGATAGGTAGATAAGTCGATGGTTTTTACTTCATGGAGTACAAAAGCCGTGATGGCTTCCTTTCTTCTCCTAGCCTTATTAAAGATGGGGGGTTACTTCTATAGCGGGATTGATTTTATGCCTGCATAGCTTGCCCCGAGAGAAAGACCTTTGGTTGTATATCGAGGCCATTACTTGCTTCATTACAATAGAAGTAAGCGTCTCCTTTCCCTATGAGAAGACATTAATTGTCGGGGGCATCATCGCCCTTATATGGCTGTTTAGAGGATGGTTGCGGTGGGGAGAGCTCGTCGACCCTGCTCGGTTTTCCTAGTTAATCACGTATTTCCATTCTTCAGATTGAAAAGTGACACCTTGAATGAGAAAGCAAGGCTTTTATTTATTTTGGATTTTCCATTTATTAAACTCCAAATACTCACGGAACTGATCTTTAGAAATTCCTGAATTCATCGCTTCTTGCACCAGGTGCATCCACTCTTGATCGAGCGTTTCACCCTGAGGATCGTTTTCCCCGTGCAACAAAAAATTTATGGAAACATCTAGTTCTTGCGATATTTTTGTCAGAAACTGAATAGAAGGGTTGGTTTGGATATTCCGTTCAATGGAACTTAAATACGATTTTGCGACTCCCGCTCTATCAGCCAATTCGGATAGCGACATATGTCGGTCTTTACGGATTTTTTGGATGCGTTCACCGATCATAATCTCACCTCTTTCTTTGTAGTACGAGTATAGCATAGTTCTACACCCTGTTCTATTTAAAGCACAAAAATCATTAAGGAGTCCTATGAATTGTAAGTATTTCATCGTATGGATACTTCCTATTCCCCACCCTTTATTATCGTACAATCCTACGAATTCTTTAGAAAAATGATGACTACGTATTTTTGTTCGCTGAATTCAGTTAACAACATGAGTGAGATCGAAGAGGAATGCTCATACTAATCCTAAACGACGAAAAAGGTGAGCAAGATGAATGACATTGTGGAACAGTTTGAGGTCACATTCAATCAGATCCATCAGCATTTGAAAGAACTGAACGGCTTCCCTAAGAATGATAATTTCGTGGAACTTCTTCAACGTTCTAAACGGAAGCATAGCGTCATCCGTGTCCACTTTGACCAATTAAAACAATACGCAAAATTAAGGAATGCCATCGTCCATGAACGAATTAGCGGCGATTACTTCATCGCCACCCCCCATGAAGATGTTGTGAAGGCCTTGAAACGTATTAAACGAACGCTTGACCAACCTCCAGAAGCCCTTGAATTCGCGACTCGGCCGGTCCTTTTTTTCAAAGACGATACCGAACTCTCTCATATCATTGAAGCCTTTCAACAACATAGAGTCTCCCAGTTCCCTATTTATACCAACGATCGTACATTCGCGGGGTTACTGACAAATGACGGGGTGGTCCGCTGGCTGTCGGAAAACCACCAAAACGGAACCATTACCCTGGATAAAGCCTTGGCCTCTGATGTTCTTTCTAGTGAAAGAGAACGAAGTGTAGAGTTTCTAAAAGCCAGTGCCCCTGTGTTTGAATTAGAAGAACAGTTTGAAATAAGCTTAGTCCAAAACCGTAAACTGAAAGCAGTTATTCTTACTGATACCGGAAATCCCGACGATCTGCCAGCGGGAATTGTCACCACATGGGATTTAATCAAGGTAGACCAGCGCGAGCGCGAGGATGAAGAGGATGAGTAACGAGACACCTTGATTTCTTCGAAAAGAACAACCAAAGGAATTGAACGTTTTTACAGGAGAGTATATGATGGAACCATCGACAATTAAGGAAAGGGATGGTGATCATGAATGAACGAACGAAGACATGAACCTTTCAGGTATCCATTCCAAACACCTCTCCCAGGTTTTTATAACAAGAAATTCCGTAGACATATTTCAGGACCCATGGAAGTGAAAGATATAAGCATGAATGGATTAAGATTTTCCTGCCACGCCCAACCTGGTTTGTCTATGAGAGATGAATTGTTCTTTTCGTTCATATACAAGAATGAAACATTTACTGCTGAGGGCCGGCTGATTTGGATGAAGACGGAAGGCTCAACGATGACATGTGGGGTCCATGTATTTGAATATCCTGATCGTCTAAAAACGATTATTGCAAAACTTGGGGAATCGCTTCAGGCTACCCCAAACCAACAAGTAGAAACACGGTCTCCGTAATGGGGGCTTTTTTATTTATCATTAGTGAGAGATGTTCGAATTATCCCTATAAGAATTGTAAAAAAATGGTGTACCAGGTCATCCAAATATTGGATGACCTGGTACACCAAATAATGTAAACTTACTCTTTTGAGGCTCTTCGTCGGAAGAAGCCGGTGATTTTGTTGGAGAGGTCATCTAAGTATGTGTAAACGACCGGTATAAGCACAAGTGTGAAGAAGCTTGATACTGTTAACCCGAAAATGATTGTAACGGCTAACGGCTGCTGCGCTTCTGCCCCGCGTCCAATGCCGATAGCTAGCGGCACCATCCCTAGGACAGTGGTCAACGTTGTCATCAGGATCGGTCTAAGACGACTCGGTCCGGCTTCCAAAATCGCTTCCGTGCGATCATAAGATTTACGCCTCAAGATGTTTATATAATCAACAAGGACGATGGCGTTGTTGACAACAATCCCTGCAAGCATAATAATCCCCACGAATGCCGGCAAGCTAAATGGCAGCCCTGTTACAAACAGTCCGCTCGATATACCTATAACCGTAGCAGGTAAAGAGAACATGATAATAAATGGGAACAAAAAATTTTCAAACTGAATAGCCATCACTGCATAAACAAGAAAGATCGAGAAAATCAAGGCAAGCGTTAAATCGCCAAAGGCTTCCTGCATGTCCTGGGCCTGGCCACCAATACTGTAGGAGTATCCATCAGGAAAATTCAGGCGCTCCAGCTCTGCGCGCACTTGTTCCGTTGCTGTTCCTAGATCGATATTGGAGACCTCCGCTTCAACATTTACTTGCGGCTGCTGATTTTGCCTCAGCAGGGAAACAGGACCCTGAACTTGGTTTAAATCAGCAATGGTTGCAAGTGGAATCAGGGTGCCATTTGGTGTTTGCACAGACATGCCTTCTAGATCAGCTATGGTTTGTCTTTCGTCTTCCGGGAGGAGGAAGCGAACATCAATCTCATCCGTTCCATCCCGATACCTTGTGGCCACCTGCCCATTAAACCCAAGCTGAACCTGGCTGATGACTTGTTGATCTGTAAGTCCGTATTGGGCGGCTTTATCCTGATCCACTTCTATCTGCATCTCCGGACGCCCTTCATCTGTCGAAGAGGTCGCATTTTGTATTCCATCTATATCATTCATAAGGTAAGCGACCTGGCCAGCCAGTTCATCCAACACTTCATATTCCGCCCCATTAATTTGCACTTCTAACGGTGCACCGGTTCCTAAGCCTGCATTGAGTTCACTCACCTCAATTTCCGCACCTGGAATATCTGAAAGCGACTCATCGATCTCCTGCATGACCGTCTGTGTAGACTTTTCACGCATCGAAGGTTCAACAAGCTGGATGGTATAAGAAGCAAAATCAGAGGATCCATTTCCGACACTTCCCATTGTTCCTCCCCCAACAGAAAGGTAGCTGACATCAATGATTTCGCTGAAGTTCTCTATTTGTCCATCAATTTTTTCCGTAACCGCTTCTGTTTCATCGATGGATGTGCCCTCAGGCATATTCACACGTATTTCCACCTGGCCCTGATCAGAGGGAGGAATGAATTCTGTTCCGATTAACGGAATAAGAGCGACACTCCCCGCAATTAACGCAAAAGTAACCGCCATTGTCGTTTTTCTGAATTTTAATACCCAGCGGAGAAGGGACCGATAGCTATGATTCACTTTATCTAAGAAACGATTGAACCAATAGCGTCTCCCTTCTTCCCGGAGCGATTTCGTTAATAACTTCGAAGATAACATCGGGATCAATGTGACAGAAACCGCTAAGGAAGCAATAAGTGCGAACATAATCGTTAAAGCCAGTGGTGTGAATAATTCCGAGGCAATACCTTCCACAAAGATGATCGGCAAAAAGACAACCAGCGTCGTTGTGGCAGATGCCACAACGGCAGGCGCAAGCTCAGAGGCCCCCTTTTTCGCTGCTTCTACCATCGAATACCCGTGCTGCCGGTAACTGACAATGTTTTCTAAAATCACGATGGAACTGTCGACCATCATGCCAATTCCGAGCGCCAGTCCTCCCATTGTAAGAACATTCAATGTTTCTCCTGTGAAATACATAAGGGTAAACGTCGAGATGATTGCAATCGGAATGGACAGTCCAATGACGAGTGTCGCCCGGATACTTTTCAAAAACAACAGCAGGACTAATACCGAAAATATTCCACCAAGGATAATATTTAAGACCACACTATTGATGGATACCTTTATAAATTCTGATGTATCTAAAACGATGCTGGACTGAACTCCCTCAGGCAAATCTCCTTGAATCTCTTCCATTCCCTCACGTACATTATCCGCCGTTTCTACTGTATTGGCATCCGTCTTTTTTAAAATGGAAAGAACAACAGAAGAGGACCCATTTACTTTACTGATCGTATTCGCAGCTGTAAGGGTTTCTTTGACTTCCGCTATTTGGTCAAGTGTCACCTGGGCGCCTGATGAAGACTGGATGATTGTGTCTTTCACATCTTCAACAGATCCGAACTCTCCGTCTATTCGGATTTGCAAATCTTTCTGCCCTTTTTGAATGGCTCCCGCTGAAGCAGATTGGTTAGAAGCATTCATGGCTTGGATTAAACTTTGGGAGTCAAGACCGTATGTAGCCATTTGGGCGCGGTTAACCAGGACTTGGACCTCTCTGGTTTTTCCGCCCTCGATACTGACGGAGGCCACCCCTTCCTGACGTTCAAGAAAAGGAACAATTCGATCCTCTGCGACTTGCTGGAGTTTTTCCGGCGTATCGCCTGACAAACCGACGGTCATAATCGGCAGCTGTTGGGGATCAAATCGCAACACATTCGGATCTGAAGCACCTTCAGGCAAAAGGCCTGTCATTTGGTCGACATTTTCTCTGACCTCAAGGAGGGTGCTGTCAAGGTTTACTCCCGTGTTAAATTGCATGAGAACCAACGACGCACCAGCCTGGGATTGGGATTGGAGCACCTCTAGCCCTTCGATACTACTCACAGAGGATTCCACAGGTCTACTGACAAGTTTCTCCACCTCCTGTGGTGCTGCTCCTTCATAAGATGTAGAAACAACCGCAATTGGTAAATCAATGTCCGGATACAAATCAATGGTTAAACTCCGTAAGGAAACAAATCCAAGGGCTAAAATTGCGGCAACCATCATCATTACACCAACAGGACGTTTAACAGAAAGGTTCACAAGTTTCATCAGGAATCCTCCTCCATGATCGTCACCTTATCTCCGTCTGATAATGTCAATTGGCCTGTGGTAACGACCGTCGCTTCTTCAGGAAGATCTCCAGATACGGCTGTGAAATCCGTTTGCGATTCAGTTACCGAGACAGCAACCCGGACCGCCTTTTCTTCAACAACTTGGTAGACAAATGTTTCCCCATTCTCTTCCACCACGCTATCTGTCGGAACAATCAATGTGTCTTCCACTACATTTTCCGGGAGCAAAAAGGAAGCCATCATTCCCGGCTTAATTTTTTCATCTCCATTTTCGACCGTCGCTTCTACAGGGTAAAGGCCCGTATCATCAGGAACGGAGGACACATAGCTCACAGTCGATTTTACTTGTTCTTCAAGTGATGGGAGATCGACTTCAAGCTCTTGTCCTTTAGTGAAAAGAGACAACTGTTCTGCCGTAACCGAAGCAGCAATCGTCATCGGATTGAGGCTGACAATTGTGGCAAAAGGCTGTTGATTGGTTACCATATCTCCCTCATCAGCATCAAGTGTAGAAACTTCACCAGTAACAGGAGCCGTAATGGCTTCATTCTCTGCCTGCTCCTGTGCCTGATTCAGTTGGACATTTGCCTGCTCCAGCTGTAATTCTGCCTGTTCTTCCGCTACACGAGCCTGTTCTAATTGTTGCTCGGCCTGGTTCACTTGTGCCTCTGCCTGAGCAACAGCTGAGGAAGATTGTGGCTTCTCCCCACTCAATTGCTGGTATTGAGCATAGGCTTGATCTGCGCGATTTTGCGCCTGCTGATATAACGCATCAGGGATGGTTCCTTCGTCAGCCAGCTTTTTGGTTTCATCAGCGATTTGCTGCGCTTGTTCATATTGTTGCTTAGCCGTTTCTGAGGCCTGAGCTGTTTGGCTCGCCTCTGATTTCGAGGCTTGTTTCGCAAGGTTCACTTGTTCTTTAGCATTTTCAACGCCTTCGGCTGCTTGTTGTTTGGATATTTTGGCATTCTCAAGCTGTGTTTCAGCCTGACGAACAGCAATTTGCTGAAGCTCCACTTGACTGTCCGCATCCCCGCCTGGGCGAACAACGGCAAGGGTTTCCCCCTTTTCCACTCTGTCTCCTTTCGCCACATTCAAAGTCGCGAGTTCCCCCGGTGTCTCCGGGGCAATTGGGGAAGTATCAGCAGCTGTCGCACGTGCCACCAGCTTTCGTTCCACAACAAAATCCTCTTTTTTTACGGATTCCACTTTAACAGGAGTGATCCGTTCCTCTATTTTTTTATTGGTCTCCTCCTGATTACAAGCGGTTACAAAGAAGAGTACCAATGCCATAAGAAACAACCGTTTCATTTCAGACTCCCTCTCCATATTCAAGACTTTCCTAAAGCTTCCGAAACAATTTCTATTCTCTATTTTCCATATATAGTTAAAGAGAGAATGCGACTTTAAACGTTCTGACTATGTAGTCACAATTACGATTAATGTTACTAAACAGCTATGTGTAATGCAACTTGTAGTATTCCCACGAAAATGACAATATCATGACTTTTTTTGGAAGAAAATCCACACCTTATTTTCTGTTTGGGAACCCCCGCTAAGACGCCAGATCCCCTCTCCTATCGAAACAGATCCAGAGAAAAATAATACGCTTCAGTTAGGTCAAAAAAAAACTGAACCCCATGTGAGGTTCAGTCTCCATGATTATTGGAGGGTGTTCCCGAGTTGGGCGACGATCAAGTCCAACTTTTTGACTCTCGGCAGCTCATAGCCTGGGAATCGTTCATCAAAGTGAGCAAATACTGGTTCAAGAGCTTCATCTTCCAGGAGTTCTTCATAAGTAAGAAAAGTATGCTGATATTGTTCGATATAGCGTCTCATCTTTTTATCAAACCCGGACAGGTGATACGTGGAAGAAAAGTCGAATGCTTTGACAATATCACTATCATACGTAGGGAAGCTTGGATTCATCGTATGCAGCATGGAAGCCGCCAGAGGGAATTGCATCGTTGGGTTCCCTTTATGGTTCTTCACTTCATAAAGGCTTTTTGTAATTTGAACAATGTTTGGACGTTCATAGTCTCGCTGCTCTTCCATTATTTTGAAGTAATACGTTTCAAATTCCTTCGTCAAACTTGGGTTGTCCAAACGGAAAAAGTGACGGAAGATGAATTGAAATAAGGTATCATCCGGTACATAGGTGTCTTGAAAGACTGTATGAAGGTAAAGATATACGTCCAATTTTTCCAGAGGAATGCCATTCACCACTTTTTCATAGTCTTCCAAAAGCAGGTCTTTCAAATCATTTGCCGTTCTGTATTTCATCATTAATCACCTCTATTCGCTTATTCCACACATAAGAAACCGAAAAACTTCTGTTATAAAGTTTTTTACTATGTCTACTTCTATTTTACATAATATATAAGCGTTTTCCAAAGGTTTTCAAAATAGCGGACTAAGAAGGGTAAGTCCGGAATCTTGCTTGAGTTTATGAAAATAAACCGTTGGAATAAGAAAAGGAGGGATATGATGGATATCGCAGCCCTATCACATGGCTATAAAGGAACACAAACTTTAAGCAGCAATCAAGTTGGGCTCTTATGGATAAAGGCAGAGAGGAAGCGGTGGAAAAAGGAAACCAGATGGGCTGGAATGCTTGCATATCCAAGCCTCCTCATGATTCTATGACCTAAAAGGATAAAAGACAATAGGGACAGCAGGTCTTGAATCTACTGTCCCTTCCTTTAAATCTTGAAAGCATCCGACATTGATCGGGAGTTTATGCACCCCATTCTTCTTTCCATAAAAAAAAGCCGCTATAACGCGGCTTCCTTTTTATTGGTTATTCTCTTCATCATCTGTGGCACCATCATCTGTCATGCCATTTTCACCATTTTCACCATTTCCGCCATTTCCGCCATTTCCGCCATCTGTCTGATCATCCATTTGATCTTCTTCTCCCATGTCACCTTCTTCTTCATTCATGCCGTTATCTTCTGTGTTGTTCTCTTCTTCCATGTTATTTTCTTCTTCTGTATTGTTTTCTTCTTCTTGAGGTTCTTCCTCAGCTGCACAAGCTCCAAGCAAAGATACGGCAAAAAACGCAACCAACAGTTTCATAAGTAAAGCTTTCATAAGTGTTGTCCTCCTTTTAATGAATTCGAAATCTAGTATGCCCATATCCTGTAAATTCATCCATTCCTTTTAAATTTTTTTCAAAATCGTGAACGTAGAGCAGCTGGTTTGAAAACATCGAGGCTTCATAAAAGGTTGTCAATCATACGAAAGACAAAAAAAAGAACACAGCAAATGCGCCGCGTTCTCTCTTCGTATCTTATTTCAAAGCAAACATAATCTCCGCTTCGCAAGCGACTTCTCCATCTACAGATGCTGTCGCTTTTCCTTTTCCTACAGGTCCCTTCAGACGGACAATTTCTACTTCTAACTTCAATCGATCCCCCGGCTTCACCTGACGTTTAAAACGACACTTATCAATCCCTGTGAAAAAGGCAAGCTTGCCTTGGTTTTCTTCTTTTTTCAACATAGCAACCGCGCCCATTTGGGCCATCGCTTCTGTAATCAAGACTCCCGGCATCACAGGATAATCAGGGAAGTGACCTTGAAAAAAAGGTTCATTTGCCGTAACGTTTTTATAACCCACGGCACGCTCTCCTTCTACGAGTTCCTCTACTTGGTCAATTAGTAAAAATGGATAGCGGTGTGGAATGATCTCTTTAATTTGTTGTATATCCAGCATCATCTGGCTCCTTTCCTTTTACATGCTTTCATTATAAAAGAAGCAAGTGGAATCGACAAAGTTTTTTCAAATTCATTGTTTTAAAGGATTAGATTAGGGAATTATACGAACAAGTTCACAATATACAAAAGGAGGTTGCTGCCATGCTTTGGACTATTCTTATTATTCTCCTCATGCTATGGTTATTAGGGCTTCTCGGCGGAATCGCCGGAAACTTAATCCACATTCTACTTGTGGTAGCACTTGTCGTCTTTATTGTGCGTCTCGTACAAGGACGCGGCCGATTATAGTAAAGAAGAAGAATGACCGCTATGGTGCTTAGCCATAGCGGTTTTTTATGAGATGCGTGTCCGTTCATTATCTGGAGATGGTGTGGAGACTGGATGACAAGATTCATACCTTCCCTGCCATAGGATGAATAGTATGAGCGCATCTCCTGTGATTACTAAATTCCCAGAATAATAGCGATCCACATAATACGTAAACAGAATCATTAAATCGAAGCCTCTCCCCATTTTTAATGGTCCTGACTCCTTCTGCTAATTCTGGTCTCGCTGTAGATTGATAGAGAAACTCGAGTCTACCGTTTCATGTTAGATAGAGGTTCCCCTAACAACACGCAAAAAACACGAGCCTAATAGACTCATGTTCTGCATATCGATAAGTTTGTACCATAGAATGTAGTACAAGCTTTACTATTCGGTTTTCATTACAATATTCCAAATATGCTGCCATGTATCCATTTTCAGCGCATTAGTTGGGTTTCCATCACCGATAACCCCATACCCGACCATCAATCCAATCAGTAAGGCAGCCACACTGAAAAGGAGCACGAAAATGATTCGCAGCCAAATCGGCAGGACGCGGCGACGCCCTTTTTTAGGAGCTTTTTCTTTTTCTTGAGTTCTCCCTTTTTCGGACGATGTTTTCTTCGCAGGTTTCTGCTTCGTGGCTTCATCTAAAGCTTTACGCTTTTTTTCTTTTTCCTGCTCTTTATTTAGCTGTTTGCCTTTTGATTTAGGATCTGTTGCCATGATCTGTCAAGCTCCTTACGTTTATGTTCTCAGTTGACTCACAAGCCCCATCATCTGATCACCTGTGGATATGGACTTAGCATTTAATTGATAGGCACGCTGTGCCATTAGCATTTCCGTCATTTGTTTGGAAACATCCACGTTCGATGCCTCCAGCGTTTTGGACTGAATCCTCACATTTCCAGGCTGTACTCCTTCGATTAAGCCTTCCTCTGCGATATCATCAGGAATGCGGAAACGGTTCTCTCCTGCCGATTCTAACATACGTGGACGGACGGCTTCACTAATGTTCAACCGTCCTTCCACCATCTTCTGTTCGTCCCCTCGAGTGACAAGGATTGATCCGTCACGATCGATGTTTATGGATTGGAAATCATCTACAAGCAAAATAGGATCTCCATCTTCTCCGATTACCGGATATCCATCTGCATCTGTTACCATGAGCTGTGTATCATTCACAGGGGTTAAATAAAAATTCCCTGCCCGTGTGTAATGAGTCTCTTCCCCGGCTTCTGTAGGGACGCGCACTTCAAACAAGTGGTTGTTCTCTAATAACGCAACATCAAGTTCTCTGTCGGTTTCTTTCAGGCTTCCCTGTGTTAAATCAAGATTTGTATGGCCAAGTTTAGCTCCAGTCCCAATCCGAACCCCCTGCGGGGTAAGGCGACCGACTTCTGCTTCTTGATAAGACTGATTGTTGATTTGTTGATATAGCAATGAAGAGAAATCGGCACTGCGGCTTTTATACCCCGTCGTTTCACTATTGGCCAAGTTATTTCCTATAAGATCCAATTTCTTTTGCAATTGTCCTATCGATACTGCCGATTGGATCATTGAACGATTCATGAACGATGCCACACTCCTTATCTTAATCGGCCGATTTCAGTGACTGCTTTTTGCATACTTTGATCATATGCCTTCAAAACACGTTGATTCATTTCAAACGAACGGTATGTATTCATCATATCTGTCATGGTTCTGTTCGAATCCACATTCGAGCGTTCCAAGTGATTTTGCTGGATCGAATAGGATACTCCCTCTTCTTCTCCAGGATTTTCTATGATCATTCCTTCTTCTGAGAGACGGTATAGATTATTCCCCTCTTTTACCATCTCGGCTGCATCAGGAGTATAGGCGATGCCAAGTGTCGTGACCTGTCCCTCCACAGAAAGGGTCCCACCGTCTGTCACATGGAAGTCCATGCCCCCTGTGGCAATAGGCTCTTCATTATCATCTAGAACATAATAGCCTTGGTTTGTAGTCAGAAATCCTTCTCCATCAACCGTAAAGTTTCCATTCCGAGTAAACCTCTGTTCTCCTTCTTCATTCTGCACACGAAAAAAAAGAGAACCGGATTCATCCGGTACAGAATTCTGTATAAGAGCAAGGTCTGTCCCAACTCCTGTCTCTTTTACATCTCCTTGTACAAAGGAAGGCACAGCCTCTTGCATGTACACACCTGTATTAAGGGATCCTACATGACCATTGTCAGGTACTTTGAATCCATTTTTCGTAGGGATTTCTTTACTTCCCATCCGCTCAATTAAGAGCTCTGGAAAAGCTCGCAACGTCCCCTGATCTTCTTTGTACCCTGGTGTATAAGCGTTTGACATATTGTTCGATAAAGTTTCCTGCATCCGCTGGTTGGCCATCATACCTGCTGCGGCAGTGTAAAATCCCCTTAACACAGTGTCTTCACTCCTTTTCGAACGTGGTCCTTCATTATAACTTCGTTGAAATTCGCTTATCGATATTTTCAAGCATGATTCCTGTACCTGTCGCCACACAGTCCATCGGTGATTCGGCGATAAGAACAGGTACTTTCAATTCTTCAGCCAGCAATTGATCGATTCCGTGCAATAACGCACCTCCACCAGTCATAATTACTCCTCGGTCGATAATATCTGCAGACAGCTCAGGTGGTGTACGTTCCAAGACTTGTTTTGCTGCTTGGATAATGACCTGAACAGATTCACGTAACGATTTCTCAATTTCCTCTGAGTTAACAGAAATCGTACGTGGTAGTCCTGAAACCATATCACGGCCGCGTATTTCAATTTCTTCGTTCCTTGAACCTGGAAAAACAGTCGCTACACTGACTTTAATGTCTTCAGCTGTGCGTTCCCCGATCAAAAGTTTATATTCTTTTTTAATGTATTGAAGAATTTCATGATCAAACTTGTCTCCGGCCATTTTAATAGAAGAAGCTGTGACGATATCACCCATGGATAAAACAGCGACATCCGTCGTACCACCTCCGATATCCACCACCATGTTTCCACTTGGCTGGAAGATATCCATACCGGCACCAATAGCTGCTACCTTAGGTTCTTCTTCAAGGTATACTTTTTTACCACCGGATTTCTCTGCCGCTTCTTTGATCGCTTTCTGCTCCACTTTCGTAATGTTAGTAGGGCAACAGATCAACATGCGCGGTTTAGATAAGAAACCTCTCACATTTGTTTTCTGTATAAAATGCTTCAGCATCGCTTCTGTAACATCAAAATCCGCAATAACGCCGTCTTTAAGTGGACGGATGGCTTCAATGTTGCCTGGAGTACGTCCGACCATACGGCGAGCTTCTTCACCGACCTCAAGCACTTTTCCAGTATTGCGGTCCATAGCTACCACGGACGGTTCGTTTAATACAATTCCTTTACCTTTTACGTGGATGAGCACATTGGCTGTACCAAGGTCAATCCCTATATCTCTCGCAAACATGTTCTGTAGATCCTCCCTATTGTAAAAAGCATAATTACCTGTAACGCTCAGGACCCTCGTTATCCGTTACGTTTCGTCAGCAATGAAGAACAATCTCCTTTTGCCGTATGTTTCCCTATTGTTTCAAGTTCTATTTTAATTTATATCTTACACATCTAATTCTATATTCTATCACAAAATTACGACATCCGTCTCTTGAGAAATGAAAAAAGTTACCAAATATCGAGGAAATGTGACAAAGGGAGGAAATCAGAGATCATGCGAGAGGCTGAACTGGTTGATCATCAACGAATTGTGTTTTGTATTTTTTCCGTGTAGCTTCTCCACCCCTGAGGTGACGGATCTCTTTGTGATGATCGAGTATTTTCTTGACTTCTTTAGCTAACTCAGGATGTATTTCCGGTAGTCTTTCGGTCAAATCCTTATGAACCGTGCTTTTAGAAACGCCAAATTCCTTGGCGATCACTCTCACCGTTTTCTTCGTTTCAATAATGTGCTCTCCAATCTTGATAGTCCTCTCTTTGATGTAATCATGCACTCCACTCGCCTCCTGTGATTGACTATCCAAGGGGGTGGGATTCTTAGGAAAGCGGTTAAATTGTCAAGTAGGGGTGTTTTTTTCTCTGGAAGTTGAATCATGCTGAACCACCCTGGATGTTACCGAGTGCTCGGTTATCCTCATTGTATTAATAAAAGCTCTAAGATATGCCATATGAAGTATGGGCTATTGCGATTTCTTGTAATTTTATGCAAAAGAGTTGAATTAAATATGTAAACCTCTCTCTTTTCCTGACCACATGGGGAACAAAAATGAAATATTATATGTAATGCCCTCTATAAAAACGGCCTCTATCCAATTAAACAAAAAAAAAATGAGGGCAGAGCCCTCATTTTTATGCTTGTGTGTTTGAGATGGAAGAGCCGCTTTCTTCACCTGGTGTTTGCTCTTCATCTTCAGAGCCAGTTGGATCTTCATCCATATTCAATTCCTCATCTTCAGAAGGCTGCTCACCATCTTCTTGTGGCTCCACACCTTCTTGTGGCTGTTCAGCGTCTTCTTGTGGCTCATCGCCTTCTTGCGGCTGTTCCGCATCTTCCTGTGGCTCAGTGCCTTCTTGTGGCTGCTCAGCGTCTTCCTGTGGCTCAGTGCCTTCTTGCGGCTGCTCAGCTTCTTCCTGTGGTTCTTCAGCTGGAGCTTCTTCCCCATCTTTTTCGATGATTTTACTCATCGGCTGACCGAAGAATTCCTCAGGGTTTACAGGTTGTCCATCATTCCGTACTTCGAAATGGACGTGGACACCACTCGCCTGACCGAATGAGTTACGGCCTGCTGAACCAAGAACATCACCTTGAGCGATATCGGATCCTGCTTTAACTTCCACATCTTCTAAACTAGCATACACAGTTGTGATGTTTTCATCATGTGAAACTTCAATTACATTGCCATATAGAGGATCTTCTTTAACTTCTGTGACTTGTCCAGATAAAGCAGCTGTCACTTCAAAAGCTTCTCCATCTTCTCTAGTGATGTCTACGCCTTCGCTTTGGTAATACTTATTGTTGTATAGAACCAGTGCACTTTCTTGATCTTTTTCGGAAGCGTCATAATCATAGAACTTAGTGACAATAGATGCTGTTTGTTCATCAGCTACAGGCATTTCCAGATTTTCCTGATGATCCATAACAGGTACGGCGTCTTTCTCATTATCCGTCAAAAACTCATCCTGGACTTGAGAATCGGGTTTTTCAGCAATTTGGTCTTCCAAATCATTTGTTCCTTGCTGATACCAGAATACTCCGACAAGAACCAATGCTGCTACTGACAAATACAATGCTGGATACAACCACTTCTTGCGCATTAAGCGTTTGAACTTTAATTTAGTCACGCTTTTCTTACCTTCTTCTTTCATGTTCATCACCTCAAAAACCATTCTGAACACTTATGTGGGATTATATACATCAGGAGGAAAAAATTATAAAATAACTAAACTTATCTTCCATAATCATTCCCTTATCCAGAACCGTCAGTTCCGAGACATTTTGTGCTGTGAATGGGGATGGGAAGCTACTCGCTTTCCGCATGGAATACGACAAGCCTTCTCAGGCTTTACCCTGTGGGGTCTCGCCATGCAATCCTTTCTCGCAAAAGTATTGCATCTTCCCACCTCCCATTCCCAAAATGAGTAGCTTAAACTCCGGCAACAGCAAAAGGGAGCTTTCATGAAAACAGTAAACAACTCTACAGCAAAGGTATCATCGAGTTTCCCCATTCACTGGTTGATCACAGAATGACTCCGATCCCCACATATGGCATAGATGACTTATTGTACTGAAGCGTGGGAAGTCTCACTAGCCGCTAGCCCGCGGAACTGGATATTGCGATTTTTAGGATTTGCGTGACAGCTGAAATCCCGGATCAAGGAGTTTCCCCAAACGCCCGTGGAAAGCGAGTCCTTCCCCAACGTTCCTTAACTATTCCAAGGTCTCTCGAACCGTCTTCCTGGTAACGGCCATATTGTTGAAGAGAGGCGTATCAATTGGCTTAGCAAACAGAAAAAAAAGAGCAGCCAAAAGCCGCTCTTTGGTTAACCGTTTATTCTTTTTCTATAGTGAGAGAAGCCGTTTGTGTACTGACTGGAGCGATTTCCGTGTTCTGATAGTAATGGTGAATGATTTCTTTATAATTCTTCCCTGATTTCGCCATCCCATTAGCTCCGTATTGACTCATCCCTACGCCATGACCATAGCCTTTTGTCGTAAAGATCACATGATCTCCTTTTTGCTTAATGGAAAAATCACTGGATGGCAGGCCGACTTTTTCACGAATTTCTCTTCCCGAAAAGGTCTGATCTCCAAAGTGAACTTCATCCACTCGGTTCCCTTCTGTCTTGGTCATCGAGGTTTGCTGGATATTCGAATCGATGTTTACACCAAGGGTCTGTTCAAGCTCAGCAACAGTGAGTATTTTCTGATCCGCAAATTTCGGTGATTTTTGATCCCATGGACTTTCCACACTTTGAAGGTAGGGAATATCCTTTTCCCAGTAATCCCCTGCATTCTCTGTGTATCCATTGCTTGTAGAAAAGAACGCCGCATCAATCGGTTCTTGCTTATAAGTAATGATTTCTCCTTTCGTTGCCTCCACCGCTTGGTTAATCTTCTTCATATTTTCATTATAATCTTCTTTCCACTGGCTTCGTAGTTGCTCCTCATCTTTATATACTTGGTGATTGACTGTATCGGTTACATCCGCTTCTGGTGAAACTTTTTCTCCCTCTATCATGTGGCGGGTAATATAGGTCCTTGCTGCCAGGGCCTGGGCTTTTAATGCTTCCATTTCAAAGTTTACGGGCATTTCAGATGCAACCACACGGGCCACATAATTTTCTAAAGGGACTTCCTCGATTTGTTCAGTGGTACTTCTAAATACTCTCACAGCAAATGGGGAGTCCTCCGCAGTCGATACTTGTTCCGTTTGATTTGTTTCTTGCACTTCTTCCCCTGTACCATCGGAATTAGTAAATGGGACGACAATCAGCGTTGGTAGGATAAGTATTGTCGCAAATAAGCCGCATACTGCAATAATTCCGATACTGTTGTTTTTTTTCATCCGCATCCTCCTGGTCTTAAAATGGATCATTCTACTAAAATATATCCAGAAATGAAAGATGATAGAACTAAAAAAGCTCGCCTATTTCAAAAATTATTGAAACAGGCAAGCTATCATGATGTATATATTATAATGTCGATACTGATTCACTTGGTTCGTGATCTTCTGAATACGTTTCTTCTTCTTTGACGCGTTCAATATCGGCGCCAATAGCAGCTAATTTTTCAGTGAAGTTCACATACCCGCGATCTAAATGCTTAAGTTCTGTCACTCTTGTGTATCCATCAGCAACTAATCCAGCTAAAATCAAAGCAGCTCCTGCTCGTAAATCAGTGGCTGCGACTTCAGCGCCTTGCAGAGAAGATGGACCTTCTACAATGACACTGCGTCCTTCGATTTTTAATTTAGCGTTCATCCGACGGAATTCTTCTACATGCATAAAGCGGTTTTCAAAGACCGTTTCCGTAATAACACTCGTACCCGTGGCATTAAGCATAAGTGCCATCATCTGGGATTGCATGTCTGTCGGGAAGCCGGGATGCGGCATCGTCTTAAGATCGGTAGCTTTTAAAATATCTGGACCAATGACACGAAGTCCATTCTCTTCTTCTTGAATGATGACGCCCATTTCTTCCATCTTGGAAACAAGTGAACGTAAATGTTCATGCATTGCCCCTTGTACGAGAACGTTTCCTCCGGTAATGGCGGCAGCTACCATAAACGTACCTGCTTCAATACGGTCTGGTATGATCGTATGAGTCGCTCCTGTGAGCTTCTCTACACCTTCAATTCGAATCGTTTCTGTTCCTGCTCCGACAATATTTGCACCCATTTTATTCAGGTAGTTGGCAAGATCCACAATTTCTGGTTCTTTCGCACAATTTTCAAGTACCGTTCTGCCTTCTGCAAGAGCTGCAGCCATCATTACGTTTTCTGTAGCTCCTACACTAGGAACATCAAAATAAATTTTAGCCCCTTGTAAGCGTCCCTTCACTTCGGCTTCTACGTAGCCATTACCTACGGTTACGTCAGCTCCCATGGCTTCAAAGCCTTTTAAGTGCTGATCAATTGGACGTGAGCCAATGGCACATCCTCCTGGCATAGCCACCTTAGCATGGCCATACCGGGCCAAAAGTGGTCCCAATACAAGAACAGAGGCGCGCATTTTCCGAACATATTCAATTGGTGCTTCTGTTTCTAATTCACGAGAAGCATCTACCGTGACTGTATTCCCCACCATAGTTACATTTGCATTCATGTGGCGAATCACTTCGTTAATCGTATATACATCAGCTAAAGCGGGTACTTCATGTAGTATGCTTTTTCCTTCACTTGCGATAATACTTGCTGCGATGACAGGCAGTACGGCATTCTTGGCACCTTCAGCTTTCACGGTACCATTCAGCTGCCTCCCACCACGGACGATGATTTTTTCCAAGGTTCATTCTCCTCCGCGTCCATATTCACTATTATTAATATTCAGCAGTTATTATGGGTGTGCCAATCGTGATGTTTGTCTCCCCGCCCAAAGTTCGAGTAGCGAATTGTGTATTCATCATTTGATCCCCTGCACGTATGGCCTGATCCCATTTTTGTGTGTATCCGGTTCTGCTTGTCCAACCATTTTCGTCGATTTCATCTATTGTTGCTACATTGAATGCTTGTTTGAATTTTTCATACACTAAAACATCATCAATAATACCACTAAACTTAGCTTTAAGACAAGTGAATTTAGTGACATTTTTTGAGAAAAATCGGCGGGATACTTCTTCGACCGTCGTTTGGTTAAGTTTTGTTAATGAAGGTGTTCCCTGTCCTTCTGTGGAATAAACCATTTCCACATTGCTCTTATTATTGTGTGGGAAAATCATGCTATAGGTTTCGACGATTTGTTTGTTTTTGTGACTGTTTTTTACAGTATATTTGACTGCATTCGCTGTTCTTTCCTGTGAAATCACAGCATTATTCCAAAAGGTTGCGAGTTCTTCCTTAATCTTGTCCGCTTCGTTGGTAGATACCTTTTCTTTCATCGTCACCGACCAGCTATTCACTTCGAGCTGCTTATCCGCAGCAAATGACGCGAACTCCATTAGCGCTTCATGAGAACCTGTCATTTCCTGTGGATAAGCACCTGTTCCTATAATAAATAGAGCTATAATTCCAGCTAAAACACTTTTCATTTTGTAATGCCTCCCCAAGCATTTTCTTACTATAAGTTTGACCTGAGAAGACAACATTCATACGATACAATTCCTAACAACTTTAGACAATAAACGTATGAATTAAAACAAATAGACGAGACTATTAGACCATTTGATAAAATCCAGAAAGAAGTTACTTACAGTGGTTCCTAAAGCAATGGTTACCATAATCAATAAAGCTCTAGCTTCAAATACGCGATTCTTTCTAAAGAATGCATCAAAATTGACGGATTGTAATACTCTCCAGGTAATGATAATGAAAATTAAATGAGAGGTCATACTAAGAATCGCTTCTTCGGCAAAATATTGTTCCATCGTGGGCACTCCTTCCTTCACCCGTGTCGAGATTCATCATAGAGCATGCTAGAAAGAATGAGAATCTGACAAAAGAGGGAATATTCCACTTCATTTCCCGGGTAATAACTCTATTTCTCCATCAATTTGACGGTACTAGTCAACATTCACTGACGAAAAAAGTCTTTCATTACAGTTTAACCTTTTCATAAAAAAACTGCTCTCTTAAAGAAAGCAGTTTAAAAATTGTTCTCATAAACATCCAAGCGATTCAAGGCACGCTTGAGTGCCATTTCAGCCCGTTGGAAATCAATGTCAGCTTGTTTGTTCTGCAGGCGGCGTTCGGCTCGTTCTTTGGCCATACGGGCACGATCAATATCGATATCCGAAGGTTTTTCAGCAGATTGTGCCAGGATCGTCACTTTATCAGGACGAACTTCTAGGAATCCACCATTTACTGCGATACGATCAGATTTCCCTTCCCCTTTCAGACGGACGGCGCTGATCGTAAGCGGGGCTACTGTCGGAATGTGACCTGGTAGAATCCCCAGCTCACCGCTTTCCGCTTTACAGCTGACCATTTCAAATGCATCTTCCAACACCGGGCCATCAGGAGTGACTACACTCACCGTCAGTGTGCTCATACGTATTCCTCCTTGGCTGATATCATGAAGGAGGAAGAGGAAAGGCCGTTAGTGCCCCCTCTCATTCCTTCAGACCTGTTTATTGCATTTGTTTTGATTTTTCAACGACTTCCTCGATACGTCCAACGAGACGGAACGCGTCTTCAGGAATGTCATCATATTTGCCGTCAAGGATTTCCTTGAATCCTTTAACTGTTTCTGAAACAGGTACATAAGAACCAGGTTGTCCTGTGAACTGTTCAGCAACGTGGAAGTTCTGAGATAGGAAGAATTGAACACGACGTGCGCGGGACACCGTCAATTTGTCCTCATCAGAAAGTTCATCCATACCTAAGATAGCAATGATATCTTGAAGCTCTTTATAGCGCTGAAGCGTACGTTGAACTTCACGTGCAACTTCATAGTGCTCCTCACCTACGATTTCAGGGTCCAGCGCACGAGAAGTGGAAGCGAGTGGATCCACGGCTGGGTAGATGCCTTGCTCAGAAAGTTTACGTTCCAAGTTTGTCGTTGCATCCAAGTGTGCGAATGTTGTCGCAGGGGCAGGGTCTGTATAGTCATCGGCAGGGACATAAATCGCCTGGATCGAAGTTACGGATCCTTTATCTGTAGACGTGATTCGCTCTTGAAGCTGCCCCATCTCTGTTGCCAATGTCGGTTGATAACCAACGGCTGATGGCATACGGCCAAGAAGGGCAGATACTTCAAGGCCACCTTGAGTGAAACGGAAAATGTTATCGATAAAGAATAGTACGTCCTGTCCTTCTTCATCACGGAAGTATTCCGCCATAGTCAAACCAGTCAAAGCTACTCGCATACGGGCTCCTGGTGGTTCGTTCATCTGACCGAAAACCATAGCTGTTTTGGAAATTACACCAGAGTCCTTCATTTCGTAGTACAGGTCATTTCCTTCACGTGTACGCTCACCCACACCTGCGAATACAGAAATACCGCCGTGCTCCTGAGCGATGTTATTGATTAATTCCTGAATCAGTACGGTTTTACCTACACCGGCACCACCGAATAATCCAATCTTACCACCTTTAACGTAAGGGGCAAGAAGGTCGACGACTTTGATTCCTGTCTCCAGAATTTCAGTCTCTGTTGCAAGATTTTCAAATTTAGGGGCCTCACGGTGAATCGGGTCACGACGTACGTCATCACCAAGAGGCTCATCAAGGTCGATGTTGTTGCCTTCTACGTTAAATACTCGTCCTAGTGTTACTTCACCAACTGGTACAGAAATCGGCTTGCCTGTATCTGTAACTGATGTACCACGCATGACACCTTCCGTAGATGACATAGCAACGGTACGAACGGTATTGTCCCCCAGGTGCAGGGCAACTTCTAATGTAAGATCGACGCTTTTTTCGTTTTCATTCTTTGCTTCGTAACTTACGTGCAATGCGTTATTAAGATCAGGGAGTTGTCCATCATCGAACGTTACGTCCACAACGGGCCCCATGATTTGGGTCACGCGTCCATTACTCATCGATTTCCCTCCTAACTTACTGTTCAAAAAATCAGAGAGTTCCTATTCGAGGGCAGCTGCACCGCCGACAATTTCGGTAATCTCCTGTGTAATAGCAGCTTGACGTGCGCGGTTATAAGAAAGCGTAAGATCACCAATCAAATCATCAGCGTTATCTGTCGCACTCTTCATAGCCGTCATACGTGCTGCGTGCTCACTTGCCTTACTATCGAGTAAAGCACCGTAAATCAAGCTCTCAGCGTATTGAGGAAGCAAGACTTCTAAAATTTCTTCTTGGTTCGGCTCATACTCATACGAACTTTGACTCGGTTTCCCATCTTTATTCATATCAGTCAGTGGGAGAAGCTTTTTCTCCGTCACTTCTTGAGTGATGGCACTGACGTAATGATTGTAATAGATATAAAGCTGATCGATTTTCTCATCTGTGTACAGTTGAACTGTATCTGATGCGATATCTTTAATATCTGAGAAATCCGGTTGATCGGCGATACCAGTTATATCCATATCCACTGGCATGTTCCGTTTACGGAAAAAGTCACGCCCGATCCGGCCGACCGTAATCAATGTATACTCATTCGCTGAAGTATGTTTGCTCCGAATTTGCTGATAAACCTTACGGAGAACGCTACTGTTGAAGGCTCCAGCAAGTCCACGGTCAGAAGTGATGACAAGATACCCTGTCTTTTTGACTTCACGCGCCTCAAGCATTGGGTGACTTGCATCACCGCCACCCTGGGCGATGCTTGCCACTACTTCTTGAATTTTTTCACTATATGGAACAAACCTCTTCGCATTCTGTTCGGCACGGTTCAGTTTGGAGGCAGAAACCATCTCCATCGCTTTCGTGATTTGCTTCGTCTTCTTCGTTGACGTAATCCGGCCTTTAATATCTCTAAGGGATGCCACGCTTTTTCACCACCCTTTCCAGCTATGGTTCATTTATTCAGAAACGACAAATGTCTTCTTGAATTCTTTCACAGCACCACTCATATCTTCATCTTCACCAAGTTTGCCTGTCTCACGAATTTGTGATAAAAGCTCTTTGCGGTTGTTATCCAGCCAGTTGTGGAATTCAGATTCGAAGCGAGTGACATCTTCTACTGGAATATCATCTAAGAATCCTTTTGTAAGAGCGTAAATGATCATGACTTGTTTTTCTACAGCTAGTGGTTGGTGAAGGCCTTGTTTCAGTACTTCGACCGTACGGGCACCACGGTTAAGCTTCGCTTGTGTTGATTTATCTAAATCAGAACCGAATTGAGCGAATGCTTCCAATTCACGATAGGAAGCCAAGTCAAGCCTAAGTGTACCGGCAACTTTCTTCATTGCTTTGATTTGTGCTGAACCACCTACACGAGAAACAGATAGTCCTGCGTTGATCGCTGGTCGAACACCTGAGAAGAACAAATCAGACTGCAAGAAGATTTGACCATCAGTAATGGAAATTACGTTTGTCGGAATGTAAGCAGAAATATCACCAGCTTGTGTTTCTACGAAAGGAAGTGCAGTCAGGGAACCGCCACCTTTTGCATCACTAAGCTTCGCTGCACGTTCTAGCAAACGAGAGTGTAGATAGAATACGTCTCCTGGGAAGGCTTCACGGCCTGGCGGACGACGAAGTAATAGAGAAAGTTCACGGTAAGCGGCTGCTTGTTTAGACAAGTCGTCATAAACAACTAATACGTGCTTGCCGTTATACATGAATTCTTCACCCAAGGATACACCAGCGTATGGAGCCAGGTAGAGCAGCGGAGCAGGCTGGGAAGCACTTGCCGTTACAACGATCGTATAATCAAGTGCGCCATGACGACGCAGGGTTTCTACTGTGCCGCGTACAGTTGATTCCTTCTGACCAATCGCTACGTAAATACAAATCATATCCTGGTCGTGCTGATTCAAGATAGCATCGATGGCTACAGAGGTTTTACCCGTCTGACGGTCACCGATGATTAACTCACGCTGTCCACGGCCAATGGGTACTAGAGCATCGATGGCCTTAATACCTGTTTGAAGCGGTTCATCAACGGATTTACGGTCCATAACCCCAGGTGCTGGAGATTCGATCGGACGAGTTTTAGTCGTTTCAATTGGACCACGACCATCAACTGGCTGTCCGAGTGGGTTCACGACACGTCCAAGCATCTCTTCTCCGACGGGTACTTGCATAATCCGTCCTGTACGACGAACTTCGTCGCCTTCTTTAATATCTGTATATGGTCCAAGAATGACAAGACCAACGTTACTTTCTTCCAAGTTCTGTGCCAATCCCATGACACCATTCGAGAATTCAACGAGCTCACCAGCCATGACATTATCAAGACCATGAGCACGGGCAATACCGTCACCAACTTCGATTACGGTTCCCACATCATTGACTTCTATATCTGATTCATAGTTTTCAATTTGCTGTTTAATCAGCGCACTGATTTCTTCAGCTTTGATGCTCATGCCATTTCACCCCTATCATCTATTGTTCGCAGAAACTAACTTGCGCTCTATGCGGCGAAGTTTCCCACTGACAGAACCATCAAATATACGATTACCAACCCTCAAGCGAATGCCACCAAGAATAGAAGGGTCTACGATATTCGTTAGGTTCAAAGATTGTTTACCGACTTTTGGTGCGAATGTTTCTGAAATGCGTTGTTTCTCCGTTTCAGAGAGTTCCCGTACAGAATAAACATTAGCTTCTGCAATTCCTTTTGCATCATTAATCATTTGAATATAGCAACCAATCATATCCTCAATGATTTCTTCACGGTGTCTTTCTACCAACAGCTTCAAAGTATTAACGACTTCGCTAGAGAAAGATTGGAAGGAATCGTCAACGAGCTTTTTCTTCTGTTCGATGGAAAACCGTGGGTGCTTCAGGAATGAGAATATTTCTTTATTGCTGCGAAAAACATCGCGTAATGTTACCAATTCTGATTCAAACTGATCTAATTTCGACTTTTCTTTTCCTAATTGAAAAAGTGCGTCTGCATAGCGTTTCGCAATGATAGATTGACTCATCGCTCTTCGCCTGCCTCATCGATATATTGATTGATCAATGCCTCTTGATCTTTTTGAGAAAGTTCTTTCTCAATTACTTTCGAAGCAATCATGACAGACATGCTTGCCACTTGATCTTTAAGGGCTTGAACAGCTTTTTCTTTCTCCTGCTCGATTTCCTGACGAGCAGACTCCTTCATACGTTCTGCCTCCGCACGTGCTGATTCAAGAATATCCTTCTCTTGCTGGCCTGCCGTTTTACGGGCATCCTCAATAATATTCTGTGCATCTTGGCGTGTTGCCTTCAACTCTTCAGAAGCTTCACGCTGCATGCGTTGTGCTTCTTCTCGGCTCTTTTCTGCCGTGTTGATTTCATTTGCTACATAATCTTCACGTTCTTTCATCATCTTCATCAATGGTCCCCAAGCGAACTTGCCTAGAAGAGCAAGTAGACCAAGGAAGAAAACAAGTTGAACAATCATGTCACCTATATTAAGTCCTCCAGCTCCGAGGACCAGACTCTCTGTAAATCCTTGCACAGTTTTCACTCCTCTCCACACCATCTCGTAACAGGTTTACACTTTTTTAACGCCGTAACTACAGATCCTGTGCTACGGCCAGACAAGCGAAAAACCCGGCTTCCACTGCATAACAGCTTCCGTCGAAGTTTTCTTACCGTGACTTTCGGGTATAAAGTTTTCGTAAGGTATAAAGGAAAGGCGAAGATCGATGGAGTTGAACTTCGCCATAAGCGTATATGCTCGTCCTAATTATTGTCCCATTACGATGAATGCAATAACAACGCCAATGATAGGAATCGCCTCAACTAGGGCAACACCGATGAACATTGTCGTTTGAAGTGCACTGCGCAATTCTGGTTGACGCGCAATCCCTTCTACTGTACGACTTACAATTAAACCGTTACCAATACCAGCACCTAGTGCCGCTAAACCTACTGCAATTGCAGCTGCTAAAAGACCCATAATGAAAATCCTCCTCATATTTTTAAAAAATTAATTTTAATGCTTTATATTAATGGTCTTCGCTCACCTTGTGAGACAAGTAAACCATCGTTAACATAACAAAGATAAATGCCTGGATGAAACCAATGAAAGTACTAAAGCCCATCCATGCAACCATCGGAACGGTTGCTCCGATAAACCCGCCTATGCCTGTCGTTGCTAGTCCAACGAGCAAGCCAAGCAGAATCTCACCTGCATAAATGTTCCCGTAAAGACGCAAACCAAGAGTCAACGTATTTGAGAACTCCTCAATAATCTTGAATGGTAGTAAAAATGGCAATGGACGCACAAATCCTTTTGCATATTCACCACCGCCCCGCAATTTCACTCCATAATAATGAGACAGAACAACAACAAGTGTCGCAAGTGTCAAAGTGATCCCCGGGTCAGCTGTCGGTGATTTCCACCAAAGTGTATGTCCTACAACACCGTTGGTGACGACACCGAGCATGTTCGCTACGAAAATGTAGGCGAATAATGTCAATCCCAGCGGTAAAAAGAGCCTGCCTGTTCTCCAATCCATGTTCGATCCGATGATTCCTTTGATGAAATCAATTAACCATTCCATGAAATTCTGAAAACCTGTCGGATATCGCTGCATGTTTCTTGTCGCCGCTACGCCGAGGATGAATACGATCAATGACGCGACAAACATCATTAGAACGTTAGACAAATTGAAATCCAACCAAGAAATTCCAAACGCATCCTCCCACATCGGTGCTTCGTGATTCAAACTGTTCACCTACCTTCCATCATGCTAAACTATTGATTTATTGAACAGATAATCTATTAAAATGACAAAATAGGCTGCCATTAAGCCCAAAACTACTGAAATCAAATGGAAATATTCTTCAAACTGAAGGGCTATGACTACGGCTAATGCGCCTGAAGCCAATCGCGTAAAAGTACCAATTCCTCTTACAGAGTGGTTCTCTGCGGAAGCTTCGCCAAGCTTGCGGATCTTTCTTTGCATGAGCCAGAGGTTATAGAAGCTCAATGCGCTTCCTAGCAGAAGTCCGAGGAATATCGGTTGCCAAGGGGTGATGCCCCAACCAAGTACAAATAATGCCAGAAGGTAGAACATCCATTTTCGTTGACGGGTTATCATTTGTTGATATAATTGCATGTCAATCGTCTCCCGTGTACTTTCGTACTAAATGAATGGTTCCATATGTACCTGCACCTAACCCGAGGAGTAATCCTATGATTAAGAATATGGGTTCAGTGGAATAGTGACTGTCGATCCATTTCCCGAGGAACACACCGGCCAATGGTCCGCCTGCGAGCTGGGATGTGATCATACTGGTTAAAGCCATCGCTTTAAAGGGTGGATCGGTCTTTTTCATCCGTTGTTCCTCCCTAATCATAGAGCGGCTGAAAACCTTTATCGTCACCTATGTAAACCTTATCATTCCACACTATGTAAGAATACAATAGGGGTGTTTTGATGTCAATGAGTTTGTGAGTAAAAGTACAAATGGATGACATGATTCGATCACATTTTTGTCACATTTGCACCTGCCTTGGTATTCCTTGAAAATAATGGGACACAATGAAAAAATTAGTCCACATATCTTCATCAACTTATTGCTTTAATAAAACATGATTGTCCCTGTTCAGAGAAAGTGACGGAACAGGCGCGGATGACGGATGCCTGTCAAAACATGAAAAGACTCCCCTCCACCTAGCTAGGGTGAGCTAGATGGAGGGGAGTCTTTTTTGGCTATAAGCTAGCAAAGGCGTACAGACTGTGACACTCCTGTGGAAAAACGGCTGGATCCGCCCCCCCCCCCCCGCAATATGGGTTTCACGAGGAAGCTCGGGCGTTCGTCCGCGGAAAGGGAATGGTCTGGCAAGAAAAAAGCTTGTAGAAAAACACGGGGTTTCTCTACAAGCTGCAGCGCATCTTCAATGCGCTGTTTTTATATCATTTTCCTTCTATATAAATAGGAAATGGATAAAGGGACTCTTTATCTTCCGTTTCGACACTTACAATAGCGAGATAACTGCCCTCAAGATTTTTCTCACTTATATCTAATTCCCCTTCAATTAACCCTGCATCTAGATCCTCTAATTCTAACAAAGTGCCTGCACTTAACAACGTACCCGCCCTGTATAAATCAACCCTTAATGTGTCAATTGGCTCTGCTAAATGGAAGCGGTAAGAGGCTTCACGGTCATTTTGCCACATCGGATTCAATTCAAAACCTGAAACGATCTCATAATCCGACTCCTCTTTCACATAGACGTAAGGTACGGTAAACACATTTTCTTCAGCTTTGACTTTTAAATACCCTTCATGCACACCGTCTTCTAAGAAGGCAGAAGACACATGGAGCTCTACTTTAAGATCTTTTGTTTGTTCAGGAGGAATTTCAGTGGTCATCGGCACCGTCCATGATTCGCCTTTTTTACGGTCCGGCTCCTCTATTGTAATTTCCATCGGTTTATCGGTTAAGTTCCTGACCGTTAATGGTAGGCTTTTTCTAAATAACTTTTCTTCCAATTTTCCAAATGATAGGGAGCTTTGTTCAACAAGCAGCTCAGGTTCTATGGCCTCATTAATATTCACAAACCCTGCTCCTTGTTCTGTTGGCGGAAATGGACCTTTTGAATTCGAAACTAAATCTGCCGTACTTGTCAGAGCTTGTTTAATTTCAGAGGGTGTCCACTCTGGGTGGGCTTCTTTCATTAAAGCCGCGATCCCGGCAATATGTGGAGCTGCCATACTTGTCCCTTGTAATGACTCATATCCACCTGGGATCGTACTGTGTATATTCACGCCAGGTGCCAGAATATCCGGTTTAATTTCCCAATTAGTTGTTACAGGGCCTCGGGAACTAAACGGTGCCACTTGGTCACCAAGGGTAACTTTCACTGTTTCGACCCATTGATTTTGAAGAACGACTTTTTCTTTTACCCATGCTCCCGCTTCTTTCGATAAAGAAGCAACAGGAATAGGCAATTCCACACCATCTAATCCACCTTGAAAAGCTCCCTCCTCATTATTATAAATAAGTACAGCCACCGCCCCTTTTTGATAAGCCATTAAAGCTTTTTCACTAAATGGTGCCCCTCCTCTTTCGAATAAAGCAATTTTTCCTTGGAGGTTAACCCATTCCCTATCCCCTTTCCCCACATATCTCACGGGGTATTTCTTAGTTAAATCCCACGGTACCGATCCAGCCATGGTTTGGATACGTATTCTCTCCCTTTCCCCTGCCACCTTTAAAAATGGGGCCTCCTGCGCAAGAGCAGACGCTCCCACTGTAATGGCCTCTGAGGATGTAGCCGGAGATCCGACCGTCCATCCTCCCGGTCCTGAATTCCCCGCAGCCACCACTACTACTGTTCCCAGTTCGATCGCTTTATTGACCGCATGAGTAGTCGGCCAGTCAGGACCATTGACATCATTCCCAAGAGAGAGGTTAATCACATCCATCCCATCCTCCACTGCTTCTTCAATGGCAGCAATCACTTGGACAGATGAACCTACACCTCCTGGTCCTAATGCACGATAAGCATAAAGCTCAGAATCAGGAGCCATTCCTTTCATCTCTCCATCTGCTCCAATGATTCCGGCTACGTGTGTTCCATGGGAGGTAGCTCCTTCTTCTTTGGTTTCCATCGGATCATCATCAAAATCCACCGTATCATATCCACCTTTAAAGTTTTGCTTCAAGTCTGGGTGGTTGTAATCCATACCGGTATCAATGATTCCGACCTTAACTCCTTTACCTGTCTGTGGATGTTGGAATTTCTTTCGGATTAATTCCGTGGAAAAAGACATTCCTTCTTCTTGCAGGGCTTCATATTTATGGACAGGATACTGATTCTTTACCGCATCCATTCGGGCGACTTTTTCTAATTCAGCTGCTGTCCCGCGAATCGCGGCTCCATTAAAAATAGTATCGTAACTGGCTACTACTTCAAGTCGGGGCCATCTTCGTTCGACTTCTTCAATGAAGGTTTCTGGTTTTTCTTCCAATTCAACAATGACAGTCACTTCTTCATTAGGTTCAGGAGCACTGAATCCGGTCAACAAAAAGATGGTCATAAGGGTGAGAAAAAGATAGCGCATAATCCTGTGCCCCTTTTTTCATAGCATTTGTTCCAATCACGTCTTTATGCGAACCAGGTTTAAATTCATCACGCTTTATAAAGCTCCGTGCACCTTGCTCCCCCACAAATTTCTTTCCAATAATATCTTTATTATTTTCTAGACGACAAAAAAGACGAAGCCCTCTTGACTTCGTCTCTCTTAAATATTGTCCGTCTATTCAATTTCAAACGGTGCCGGTTTGTCTTCCCGATGTTTAAAGAAATAGCGGATCGCATCCGCAATCCTTGCTGAGGCCTTTCCATCTCCATACGGATTAGAGGCTTTAGCCATAGCTTCATGTTTACGATCATCAGAAAGAAGCTCATGAGCCAGATGAAAAATGTGATCTTCTTCTGTTCCAGCAAGTTTCAATGTTCCAGCTTCAATACCTTCTGGGCGTTCAGTCGTATCTCGAAGGACGAGGACCGGCACACCAAGGGAAGGTGCTTCTTCCTGCACTCCACCTGAATCAGTCAGGATGAGGTGCGCTCTCGAAGCGAAATTATGAAAGTCTATGACATCGAGTGGTTCGATTAATTTGATCCGATCGTCATTTCCTAAGATTTCATCAGCCGTTTCTTTCACGACTGGATTCAAGTGGACAGGGTAGACGACTTGGATATCTTCATGCTCTTGTACTAGACGTTTGATTGCCCTGAACATCTGCTTCATATTATTACCAAGGTTTTCCCGGCGATGGGCGGTCATAAGAACGAGCCGCTTGTCCCCTACTTCTTCGAGCACTTCCGATGCATAGTCATCTGCCACCGTTGTCTGCAGGGCATCAATCGCTGTATTTCCTGTCACATAAATATGGTCTTCTGGTTTACTCTCAGCCAATAAATTATCTCTCGATTTATTGGTCGGAGCAAAGTGAAGATCTGCCATAACCCCTGTCAATTGACGATTCATTTCTTCAGGGAATGGAGAATATTTGTCCCACGTACGAAGACCTGCTTCGACATGCCCGACAGGAATTTGATTATAGTAGGCCGCTAATGAAGCGGCGAATGTTGTTGTCGTATCTCCATGCACGAGTACAACATCAGGTTTTGTTTCCTTCATTACTTCATCAAGACCTTCCAAGGCACGCGTGGTCACTTGAGCAAGCGTTTGACGAGATTTCATTATATCCAAATCAAAATCTGGTTCGATATCAAAAATATTCAGCACCTGATCTAACATTTCTCTATGCTGAGCTGTTACTGTAACAATCGGTTCAAATTGTTCTTTTCTTTTTTTCAATTCAAGCACAAGCGGAGCCATTTTAATAGCTTCAGGTCTTGTACCGAATATCGTCATTACTTTAATTCGGTCTGTCATGATTGCTCCTCCTTTTTAATGAGGAAGTGGTTTATTTCGTTCCGTATAAACGATCTCCTGCGTCTCCTAGTCCTGGTACGATATATCCTTTTTCGTTCAATTTCTCATCAAGAGCGGCGAGATAAATGTCAACATCCGGGTGTTCTTTCTGAACAGCTTCAACACCTTCTGGCGCGGCAACCAGACACATTAACCGGATTTGGCGTGCACCACGTTTCTTTAAGGAGTGGATTGCTTCATTGGCAGATCCGCCAGTCGCAAGCATTGGATCGATGACAATCAGTTCACGTTCTTCAATATCACTTGGAAGCTTCACATAATATTCGACGGGTTTTAATGTTTCTGGATCACGGTATAGTCCTACGTGTCCAATTTTGGCTGCAGGAATCAATTGAATAATTCCATCTACCATGCCAAGGCCGGCTCGTAAGATAGGCACAAGTCCGATCTTTTTCCCTGTCAGTACTTTCGCTTTTGCGTCTTGTACGACCGGTGTCTCGATCGATACTTCTTCCAGCGGAAGGTCTCGGGTGATTTCAAAGGCCATCAATGCTGCTACTTCATCTACTAATTCACGGAAGTCTTTCGTCCCTGTCTCTTTTTTACGTATGTACGTCAACTTATGTTGAATCAATGGGTGATCCAGTACATAAACGTTTGCCATTGCCATTCACTCCTTCTGAAAATTTACATCCTTTAAATTGTACAGAAAAAGAAACCTCCCTGCAACCTCCTCCCCTATCCAGAACATCCGGTTTCGATACCGGGGTTCCGTTATGATATGTGAGTCTGGAGACCCGGGAAATCTCTTATTTCCAATAGACGCTTCATTTTAAATGAAAGACCTGTATATTCTTGAAAAAGAGCCACTAGAAAGGTCTAGTGGCTCTATAAATGTGCCTATTTGTTAAATAGAAGAAAAGTTAAGTGTCTGATACATAGGGAAGCGGGAAGTCAATTCACGGACACGATTTCCAGCTTCCTTCATTTTCGCTTCATCTTCATGATGCTCTAGAGTGAAGGCGATCAAATCCGCAATTTCTTCCATTTCTGCTTCCTTGAAACCCCGGCTTGTCACTGCAGCTGTACCGATACGAATACCACTAGTAACAAACGGGCTTTCAGGGTCAAAAGGAATGGCATTTTTATTTGTTGTAATACCAATTTCATCTAAAGCTTTTTCAATGACCTTACCAGTAAGGCCTTTGCTGCGTAAGTCAAGTAATAACAAGTGATTGTCTGTCCCATTTGAAACAAGGTCTACCCCTTTGGCAACAAGGGATTCTGCTAACTGTTTCGCATTCGCGACAATTTGTTGAGAGTATGCTTTGAAGTCAGGTTGGAGAGCTTCCTTAAAGGAAACGGCCTTTGCCGCTATCACATGCATCAACGGGCCGCCCTGCATTCCTGGGAATACGATTTTGTCAATTTTCTTAGCGAACGTTTCTTCACAAAGAATCATCCCACCGCGCGGACCACGTAGTGTTTTGTGTGTCGTCGTTGTCACAAAGTGAGCGTGTGGAACAGGATTTGGGTGAAGACCAGTAGCCACTAGTCCAGCGATATGCGCCATATCCACCATCAGGTAGGCCCCTACCTCATCAGCGATTTCACGGAATTTCGCGAAATCAATTTCTCTTGGGTAGGCACTTGCACCAGCAACAATCAGTTTCGGCTGAACTTCTTTTGCTTTTTGAAGAACGACATCATAGTCAATGGTCTCGTCTTGCTCAGTCACACCGTATTCTTCAAAATTGTAAAGCTTTCCACTAAAGTTGACAGGACTTCCATGAGTCAAGTGACCGCCGTGATTTAAATTCATACCAAGGACCGTATCTCCATGTTCAAGTACAGTAAAATAAACAGCCATATTTGCCTGAGCACCAGAGTGGGGCTGCACGTTTGCATGTTCAGCTCCAAACAATTCTTTCGCACGATCACGGGCCAGGTTCTCAACGACGTCCACATGTTCACACCCACCATAGTAACGTCGACCAGGATACCCTTCCGCATATTTATTTGTCAGAACTGATCCCATCGCTTCCATCACGGCCTCTGAAACGAAATTCTCTGAAGCTATCAATTCGATATTGCCTTGTTGACGATCTCTTTCATCTTGAATTGCTGAAAAAATTTCTGCATCTGCTGATTTAACATGATTCATGGTTTAGCTTCCCCTTTCCATTCCTAATGATCACAAGAACTCTCTTCCTCTTGACTAACATAGACCGCACGAGCACCACCGATCAGAGGAGGTCTGGTTTTTGCTGCTGTGATATGGGCATGTCCAATAGATTTTTGAGCAATCCGGATAGGCACCGCGACCCGCTTCAAGTGCATCCCAATCAAGGTATCTCCAATATCCAAACCACCTGTCGCTTCCACACTCTCTACAAGCACCGGGTCTTTCATATGCTTGTAAGCAAATGAAGCCATCGATCCACCAGCTTTTGGAACGGGGACAGCACCCACTTCTATGAGACGTTGGTCATTCATGACGGAACGTTCGACAACTAGAGAACGATTCAAGTGTTCACAGCATTGGAAGGCAAGATTGATCCCGGCACGTTCAGCGAGAATACTCAACTCACCGAATACAACTTCGGCCAGCGCTTCACTTCCTGAGGTCCCGATTCTTTCGCCAGCTATTTCACTCGTTGAACAACCGATAACAAAAAGGCCTTGTTGAATGGCTTCCTCCTCCATCAGCTGATTAACAACGGAACGGACATCTGTTTGAACCTTCTTCACATCTATCACTTTTTCCCCTCCTCCCCCAAAAAGCAGTACAGGCAAAAGACAGCTCTCGAAAGCTTGTCCAGCCGCCAGCGGCTCATTCAAAAAAAGGAGAAGCGATCGCTCCCCCTTCATTTGTCAGCTTCAGCTAAAAAGCTTTGGCTTTTCTATATTCCATTGTATTACTTATTTTCATATTCGGCAATCTTACTTACACGTCTTTCGTGACGTCCTGCTTCAAAATTTGTAGATACCCATGTTCTAGCAATTTCCCGAGCTAAACCTGGTCCAATCACCCGTTCCCCCATACATAAGACGTTGGAATTATTATGCTCCCGCGTCACTTTGGCAGTGAAGAGATCATGAACAAGAGCCGCCCGGATTCCTTTTACTTTATTAGCGGAAATAGACATCCCGATTCCTGTTCCGCAGATGAGGATCGCTTTATCAAATTCTCCATTTGCTACACGTTCTGCCGCAGGTATCGCATAATCAGGGTAGTCAACAGACCCTTCGCAGTCACACCCGATGTCTTCAACTTCTACTTCTAGTTCATTCAAGACTTGCGCTACTTCTTTACGTAAACTTACCCCACCATGATCAGAGGCTAGGATCACTTTCATCTACTGACACTCCCGTCTTCTAATATCAACCTTATCGTGCCAGTTTCCCTCACAACTGTCAACGCACTCCATTTACTTACGATTTCCTATCATTTATATGTAAGGCGCATAAAAAGAAAGGGGAGGGAACAGTTTTGTTCTTTTTATAGGGGATACAAAGGGATTCGATACTGATTTATCGAATATAATATTTAGAGAAGGGAATATCACAGCCATTACATCTCGAGAGCCTTTAGAAGCTCTGTGAGCACTCAAGAAATAAGGCGTTTCCTGTCGAGTTACTCACCTATGATGTAACTATGTAAAAATGATGTAAAATCTTATCTATGTAAAAAACAAAACGACGAGGAATTTTCGCCATACTTTATGCTATCATTCCCCGCCGTGAATTTTTTTGACGAGACGATCAATATACTCTTCCAACTCATCCCGGGTATTTCGGTAAACCGTAAGATTGCCTCCGAATGGGTCGGATATATTTAAATCTGGAAGCTCTTTTTCAAGCTGTTCAATTTCCTGAATTTCTTCTTCTAGTTCTTCAAACAGCTTTTGTTCCAACTCGTGCTCATCCACTTTGTCCTGATATTCATGAATAATCGATAAACGCTTTTCTTCAAAAGCCGAATATAAATTTTTTAAATGAGTCCATTGCTCCTCCTCTATGAGGACATATTCTTTAAGCGTATAAAATTTCTCTTGATGATCTGGATATTGGAGAGCCAGTGTTTGTTTGTGTCGGTCGGTCATTGTGAGTACAAGATCTGCCCACCCCAGTACTTCTGAATCTACTGGACTTGTTTTATGATCAAGGTGCAGATCAACTTCGCGAAGGACAAGTGCTGAGTTTTCCGCAAGCGGTTCCCCTTTTCCAGCAAAGATCCCTGCAGAGCGTACTTCCCCTTCCTGGAGCTTGTTTTTTAATAATGCCTCCGCCATCGGGCTACGGCATGTATTTCCTGTACAGACAAATAATATGTTCATAGCCAATCTTCTCCTCAACGATAGTCCATTTTCTTTATTTTACCATAGGTATTTAGCAGACGGAAATTTTGTCAAAAAATGGCGTTTAATCCTAATGCGCATAAAATACTTCCACCTAGAAGTTCACTGTACGTACCGAGCAGGCCTCCTGCTCTCCGGCCAATAATGAATCCCATCCACGTCAATACCATGCTAAACAAACCGAATGAAAGAACAGATATATACACTTCGGCCTCTCTTAGGCCTAAGCTGAACCCGACAGGGAAACTATCAATGCTGACACTCAAGGCGAACAACCAGATCCCCCACCCCGTCATTCTGTAGGATACAGAGTGTTTCTCTGTGAATGAAGCCAAAACAGCATAAGCTCCAAGTCCAAACAACATGACACCACCTGCTAGTGTAGCCCATTCACTTGCACTATCAGACAACCACTTTCCAAGAAGGATTCCCAATCCCGGCATAAGTATATGAAAAGCACCAATAACAATCCCCGTGTAAAAGGCATGTCTCAGCCGCACAGATTGCAAGCCCATACCTAATGAAACTGAGAAAGCGTCTAGACCTAAGGCAATCGATAACAAAATTAATGAAGTGAGCTGTTCCAACTGAATATCCCCCCTCGGACATGCTATATCATGGTATGCATGGGAGGAGGGTGGTATGTCAGCAGGTCTGGATCTTTTTGACAGCAGCTTTGTTAAGGCGGTTCATTATAGCCGCACCGACGCCTTTTTCAGGAAATGACTCACATAAGATGACATCAACGTCTGATTTTTTAAACTCTCTTAAAGCCCCGTATAATCTTTCCGCCACCTGCCTGAGCTGCGTCCGTGATCCGCATCGGATGAGCGGTTGATGATCCATTTGATCCGCTAATTCGTCGCTTGCAATCACACCAACCCTTTTTCCATCTACCTTTAATTGGTCGAGCTGCCGCATGAAGAATTCATCTTTCCCGTCAATCAACCATAACGGTGATTCTGGTGCATAATGTGTATACTTCATACCAGGAGATTTAGGCTTCTCTTTTTCATTCGCAAGGGCTGGATCAATCATGACTTGGGGAAGTACCTCTTCCAAGTCTTCTTTCGTAATACCGCCAGGGCGCAGGATGATGGGGACCTCCGTTGTACAATCTATTACGGTGGATTCCAGCCCCACTCCTGTGGGTCCTCCATCGAGAATTCCTGCTATTCGTCCGTCCAAATCCTGGTAGACATGATCAGCGGTCGTCGGACTAGGACGTCCGGAACGATTTGCACTTGGAGCTGCGAGCGGTTTGCCTGCAACTCGAAGCAACGTAAGCGCCAGTGGATGATCAGGCATACGTACGCCTATCGTGGACAACCCTGCCGTTACATTTTCTGCGGCTGTGCCATTACTATTAAGGACAAGCGTCAGCGGCCCAGGCCAAAACTGATCCATCAATTGACGGGCCATCGGTGGAATTTCCGATACTAATTCCTCTACTTGCCGCATATCCGCCACATGAACAATTAACGGGTTATCAGAAGGGCGTCCTTTGGCTTCAAAGATCCGTTGGACAGCTTCCTTTTCTGTGGCGTCTGCCCCTAGTCCGTAAACGGTTTCGGTTGGAAAAGCGACCACTTGCTTCTCTTGAAGTAATGCTGCCGCTTCTTTTATCGATCCATCTGTTTCCGCAGGGTCATTTACTTTTTTCCACAATAACGTTTCCATGCTCATCGTACGTACCCCTTTTTCATCTCTTATCACAATCTATTATGAGTAATTCTACAAAATATCGCAAATTTAGACATTATTCACAAGATGTCCTCAAGTTATCCACAATATTACCCACATATCCAAAGTTTCCGTTAGTAAGTTTCGTACTTCAGAAAAAATATTCACAAGTTATTAACAGTCAATACCCAATTTGTGAATAACTAACCTATTTATTCACAGTTAGTTGTGATTAATTTCATATATCCACAATCTTTTTTCGACATCTTTTCTCTTAAACTGTTGATGTTGCAAAAGAAAGTCCAGGGTATCTGAATGACTTTCTACATGGAGTTCGGAAAAACCCGTCTCTTCCACATAGGATTGGATGATCTCGAAGAGCTCAAGAATTCTCCCTGGTGAAATGTGGTCTTTCACTTGAAGTTGCTCGAGTTTCCCCGCTCCTCCGGCCAGTTGAATCAGCCTGAAGGAACCGATCGATTGACCCTCTTTTTTCAATTGGTATAACTCGCCTTCTACTTGTTCGATATACATAGTAGAATCCACACCCCTTTCGTTCTACTCTATGAAAAGGGATGTGGATGATATGCTAGGAAAAGATACTTTCCCATATTTTCACGACAAAGAATTTAACCTCTTTCTCTTCTTCCTGTTGCTTTTCTTCCTCAGTATGTTCCTCTTCCGGACGTTCCTCTGCTTCCGCTACGCTTGTACCGTTGGAGAAATCAAGAAAACATAAAGGTGGAAATAGTACACACCACCAGTTGTCCCCTTTCCCCTCCCCTAATGTGATCAGGATCGCTTCATATTCGCCGGCAGGGTATATAAAGGAACCATACAGCTTTGTCGGGAACAGAACATTTGTATCATAATCCACTTGGTAGCTTTGCTTTACACCTTCACTTTCCAAGGTTTGTCCAACGATGGTTTCAAGTTCAGGCAAACGGCTTTGGATTAATTCCCTCGCCGCTTCAACAGAAGTTAACTCTTCCACCCACTTTGTAATCTCGGCATTTACTTCGTCCCTTACTTTACGCTTCACTTTCTGGTCTGTCTCATCATTACTGTCTGCTAATATTCTCAGACGAATGGCTTCATCTGGGATAACCTGATATTCCTGTTGTGCTTTGGATTGCTGTTGTCCCCACGGGAGGACCGTAATAATAATGGATAAAGATAATAATAATAGCCAACTATTTTTCAATTTCTATTCCTCCCTGTCCCTCTACTAGTCGCTAGTATGGACAGGGAGAACAGACTTTAAACCATCAATCTATTAATCTTCTATCTTAGAATTCAAAAAGGCAAAAACCATACGGTCTTTTTGATTGATGTCTTTGCGCACTTCCGTTTGGTATCCAGGCAGATATTCATGAATGATCCTGCTAACCGCGGAACCTTGCTGGTAACCAATTTCAAAAGCAATACATGTTGGTTTCTGCTTCTTTCTGGACAGTTGTTGAACAATCGTCTTATAAGCGGCCAATCCTTCTTCTTCCGCAAACAGAGCCATGAACGGATCGAAGTCCAACACGGTATCATTCATTAATTCCTTTTCCGATTGGGCTATATAGGGTGGATTGGAAACGACGATATCTATTGATTCATCCAAAAGTGGTTCTAAGAAATCACCTTGAATAAAATCAACATCCGTCCTGTGCACACTCGCATTCTTTCCAGCTACCCTTAAGGCTTCTTTGGACAGGTCTACCCCAGTCACCTTGCTTTCAGGTATCTCTTTGGCCAGTGTGATGGCAATGACCCCACTCCCTGTTCCAAGGTCTACAATTTTCACTTCCTTTAGCCCAGAAGTACGCACGTAATCCAGCACTCCAAGCACCAGTTCTTCCGTCTCCGGTCTCGGGATTAATACATGCTTATTCACATGGAAATCCCGGCCGTAAAAGTGTCCCCAGCCTGTAAGGTGCTGGACAGGAATTCCTGTCTCCGCATGGTCCTGAACAGATTTTATGAACGCTTTTTTCACTTCAGCAGAAAGGGGCTCCTCATCAAACGCAAGTATTCGGGACGGCGTCCAATTAAGAAAATGTTCCAACAACAAATCTGCGACCCGTGTTTCCCTGTTGTGTTTTTGTAAAAAAAGAGAAGCCCAGCGGCGGGCTTCCCGAATCGACGTAAAAGTAGGTTGCATACTATTCACCAATCTGCTCTAGTTTCTTAGTCTGCTCTTCAATCAATAAAGCATCGATAATTTCACCCAGGTTCCCCTGCAAAATCTGGTCAAGCTTTTGCAATGTTAACCCGATGCGATGATCTGTCACCCGGGTTTGAGGGAAATTATACGTACGAATCCGCTCAGAACGGTCGCCTGTACCAACAGCGGACTTACGACTTTCATCATACTCCGCTTGAGCCTCCTGTTGAAACTTATCATAAACTCGGGCACGAAGAACTTTCATGGCCTTTTCTTTGTTCTTAATCTGAGACTTCTCATCCTGACAGGACACAACAATCCCCGTCGGCTCGTGAGTGAGACGAACAGCTGACATTGTTGTGTTTACACTCTGGCCGCCGGGTCCGCTGGAAGCGAATGTATCCACACGAATATCCTTGTCGTGAATCTCCACTTCCACTTCTTCCGCTTCAGGCATGACCACAACGGTCGCCGTAGACGTATGAATTCTGCCTCCGGATTCTGTTTCCGGTACCCGTTGAACGCGATGAGCTCCATTTTCAAATTTAAGCTTAGAGTAGGCCATATCACCTGTCACCATGAAGATGACTTCTTTGTAACCACCCACATCGTTTGCGTTCGCTTCAATGATTTCCGTCTTCCACCCTTGTGTTTCAGCATAGCGCGCATACATGCGATACAAATCTCCAGCGAAGAGCGCAGCTTCATCTCCACCTGCTGCTCCGCGTACTTCCATAATAACGTTCTTATCATCATTCGGATCTTTTGGAAGCATGAGCACTTTCAGGCGTTCTTCAAGCTCCTGCTTACGTGTAGAGAGCTCGTGGATTTCTTCTTTGACCATCTCTGCCATATCGGCATCCAACTTGTCTTCAAGCATGACTTTGGCATCATCCAACTGTTCTGTCACTTCTTTGTACTCACGATAGGCGGCCACGGTTTCTTGTAAACCGGACTGTTCTTTAGAATACTCACGCAGTTTATTGGTATCAGAAATAACTTCGGGATCACTAAGTAATTCATTCAGTTTTTCATATCGATCTTCTAATGTTTGTAAACGTTCGATCAATGGTATGCACCTCTTTCTCCATAACATTCTAATTATATTATAGAGAGGTCACGGTTACAACCGCTCATCATCCCGCTTTACGAAAATGCTGCTTCACATCTTTATAATAGGGAAGGCTCTCCTTTCGTTTCATGGAAAAGGCCGGAGAAACGAGCGTTATACCCATGAAGAATGGCCCCTTTCTGTTAAGGGGCTCCGACTCTACATTCTGCGTTTCCCCGGCCTTTCCTTTTCACTTAAGAAATTACCCAAGCGGCACTTCCCATTTATTTAATCTTCACATGAATATCATAACGTGGAACTGCCTGGTAGATAGCTTCCTGTATCTGAGACGTCCAGTCCGCTCTCTCTTCTTTAGATAAATCCTCTTCTCCATCTACGTGAACGGTCACCCACGCCTGGTTGGATTCTAAGATCACACGTTTCACTTCAACCCCTGGCACTTCTTGAGCCGCCTCTTTCATCATTTCGCGATCCTGTTTCAGCCCCCAAGTATCGCCAACTTTGTTTATGGTGCGGGGGTTCTCCGTCTCTCTTGTCACTTCGTTGTTATACCCCATATTCTCGACGTCGTCTCGGTTTGTCATGCCTTGATATTTTTCGCCTTGAAACCCACATGCACTTAAAAACATGAGGGCTAGCACCGTAAAAAGAATCCATCGTTTCATTCCAAACACCTCTCTTTTTACGGTTATTGTCTCCGAAAGAAAGACGATTATGCCTAATTACGCTCAAGCACTTTTCCTTTCACTCTCCATCCGTATTCCAAAGAGAGGAAGGAATGGAAAAATAAAAATACCAAGTGACAACCACCTGGTATTTAACCCCTTTTACTCCTGATTTCTAACTTATATTGTTGGGGAATAATATTTGCCTGCTTGATTCTTTTTAAGTATTGTTCTGCTTCCGCATACTCTTGGAAAACCAACTCCTTATTATCCTTTCTAAATTCAAGAACGATTTGATGACTGTCTCTCCCAACTATACGATACAGTGTGCATGCTCCTTTCCTAAATGAGGCTCTAAAAATAAAAAAAGCCGAAAAGCACCCAAATTCCAGTAGGTAAGATGGGTACTTTTCGGCTTTTGTCATAGCTCTATTGTCCAGATCAATTTTACCGAATCCTATATTAAAATGTTTCATTATAAATTCAAAAAAGTTAAGGACGAAACGGGTTGTCGCCTAGTCCCTATTCCTATGATAGTACAAAAACCCTCCCATGAAAACCGTCCGCCAAAAGGTTTCTTTACTATTCGAACTCTTTAAAGCGGTTGGAGGACTCTATCATCATCACATCTACAAAAAACTACTTCTGTTGTTTTGTATTCTTACACCTTTTGTAGTCATGGTTTTAAAATGAGAACCAAATAACTTCGATCTTTATCAAAGTCCCAGTCTAAAAAAGCATCTTCCACCTTTTTCTCAAGTACCTTTTCAAGTGTCGGAATGTGTAAGAGACGTTTTTCCAACTTCCGTTTAGAAAGTTTTAATGGCTGTTCATAACCAGAGTTGATCAGTTCTTTTTCAATGGCTACAAGGATCCCAGTCCGTTCGACAAGTAACGTACGTTCATTAAGGGGGAAGGATTGAATGGAAAGTGGTGTTTTCTCCGCTTTCCAACTCATCCGTTCCACCTCTTCATGGACTTTTTCCTGATTCTTATAGGAAGCTGAGGCTCCGTCTTCCCGCTCCCCATCCTCTATAAGGCCGATGATGACACCTGTTCGGTTAGATAACGACCAGTCATAATAAAGTGCATCAAGATGGATTCCTGCGATTGCTCGAAAAGAGGCTTTTATATCGGGGATTAACTCCTTCATCAGAAGGTCCCTTGTCTCTTCTACTTTCTTATCATTTTCCTGGCCGACTAATACTCGTTCCATTGGCGCAAGAAAATCCTTCACGTATATCGTCAGAAAAGCCCCTTCTATCGAAACAAAAACCGAAGAAGGACCCTTTCCGAAGTGATCACGCAATTGTTTGCCAACATAACTTGACATTTCAGATTGAATTGAACGTTTTTCCATTATTCTCCCTCACCTTATCGCTTCATCTGCCTTTAAATTACCACACCTTTATGGTGTTTAAACAAAAGGAAGCCTAATGGACAACCTTTCGCTCTCCTATATAAAGGACAAAAGCTCGGGCGTCTTGCTCTCTCAACACTTAGGATCCGGGGGACAGGTGCTGAAACTGAACGAATATAAAAAAGCAGCTGAAAGTGTCAGCTGCTCATTCAATCATTGGTTATGTCGTTTTTTCTGCATACACTTTTTTTATTTCTTTTTGCCTGGGTTTATTTGGTACCTCGTGATGATGGCGGCATCTCGGTTCGTATGACTCTGATGCACCGACCAGGATGATCGGATCGTCATAGGAAGCGGGCTCACCATCGATCAATCGCTGTGTACGGCTTGCCGGTGAACCACAAACAGGACAGATCGCATTCAGCTTTGTCACACTTTCACTTAGCGCCATCATGTCAGGCATTTTCCCAAAAGGCTCGCCACGAAAATCGGTATCAAGTCCAGCGACGATGACGCGTATGCCTCGATCCGCCAAACACTCGACAACCTCTGCGATATGTTCGTCAAAAAACTGTACTTCATCAATCCCTACGACATCGACGTCATCCGTCACATGATGAAGAATATCCAATGAGCTTTTCACAGGACGGGCCATTACTGAAGTACCATTATGGGATACAACCGCATCTTCTTTATATCGATCATCAATCGCAGGTTTATATACACGGACAGTCAAATGACCGAAAGTCGCCCTTCTCACACGGCGAATCAACTCTTCTGATTTTCCGCTAAACATACTACCACAAATGAGTTCGACCCATCCGCTTTGTTTCATTACATACACGTCCACTGTCGCTCCCTTCTCACTCGATCAAGCTTCCATACAAGCAGGATCCCCTGCAACCTAACGATCTATTTCAACAAAAAAGAGCTCCCTTGTATACCGCGATTAAGCAGCGGCTTGCTTCAACAAGGATAGCTCCCCTTATTTATTAAATCATGGAAAGAGGATAAGTGTGGGTGTCCCAACTTCCTTATACCTCTATTTTTTGACAAAAAAACAGGCAAACCTCTGAGACAATTTGCCTGTTTTTGTTCAAAATGATGAAGTCCCCCCTCAAAAGAGGGGGTATCATGATTATGAAAGGTTATATTTCTTCTTGAAGCGATCGACACGGCCGCCAGCTTTATCAGCTTTCTGCTTACCTGTGTAGAACGGGTGAGACGCAGAACTAATCTCTACGCGGATCAATGGATATGTGTTTCCATCTTCCCACTCAATTGTTTCTTCAGAAGCCTTAGTAGATCCTGTTAGAAACTTGAAATTAGAACTAGTGTCTAGGAATACAACTTTACGGTATTCTGGATGAATTCCTGCTTTCATGTTCTTCCACTCCTTTTTGCCCTGAATCCTTTGGAAACAGAGTTATTGTAAGAGCCGTCGAAGGTTCGTGATAACACCTTGTACTGAAACTCACATAGAACGATTATAACAGGGGCTCCCCCCTGATGCAACATCCAGTTTTTGAAAAGTAAGATTCAATCTCGCGGCTCGACTTCTTTACCTCCGGGCAGGCGTAGATTTGCCTTTCATTTCTTTATCCATGAGGTCGAAAAACTCATCATTGTTCTTCGAAGCTCTTAAACGACGTAAGAATCGATCTGTGAAGTCCTGAGAGTCGGACATGGACTTGCGGATCGCCCAGATCTTGTCCAGGTGGGACTGCGGCTGAAGCAGTTCTTCTTTCCGTGTCCCTGAACGGAGAATGTCGATGGCCGGGAAAATCCTACGTTCAGCAAGACTACGATCAAGGTGAAGCTCCATATTTCCGGTACCTTTGAATTCTTCATAGATGACATCATCCATACGGGAACCTGTATCCACGAGAGCCGTCGCAAGGATGGTCAAACTTCCACCTTCTTCAATGTTTCGAGCTGCCCCGAAGAATCGCTTCGGCCGGTGGAAAGCGGCAGGATCAATTCCTCCTGAAAGCGTACGGCCGCTTGGCGGGATGACAAGGTTATACGCACGCGCTAAACGCGTAATACTGTCCATCAATACAATAACGTCACGTTTATGCTCAACAAGACGCATGGCCCTTTCTAAGACTAGTTCAGACACTTTAATATGGTTTTCAGGGACCTCATCAAATGTCGAACTGACCACATCAACATCAGGGGCAACCGAACGTTCGATATCAGTCACTTCTTCCGGACGCTCATCAACAAGAAGAATAATTAATTTTGCATCAGGATGATTGGTCGAGATACTGTTTGCCATTTGTTTCAGGAGCATCGTTTTCCCTGCTTTTGGAGGGGCTACAATTAACCCACGCTGGCCATATCCTACAGGAGACATTAAATCCATAATACGTGTGGAAAGTTTCTTCGTTTCCGTTTCCAGCTTCATTTGACGATCCGGATAAAGAGGGGTCAATGCCGGAAAGTGAACCCTTTCTTTAGCAGAATCAGGATCCTCCCCATTGACAGCATCTACGTGCAAGAGACCATAGTAACGCTCATTTTCCTTCGGTGGCCGAACTTTACCCGATACTTTATCGCCATTCCTTAAATCAAAACGTCGAATTTGAGACGCGGAAATATAAATATCCTCTGCACTTGGGGAGTAGTTGATGGGTCTTAAAAACCCAAATCCTTCTGATGGAATGATTTCAAGGATTCCGTCCATGAAAAGGAAACCATCTTTTTCTGCTTGAGCTTTAAGAATCGCGAATATCAATTCTCGCTTGGTCAATTTGGCATAATAGGAAACTTTATATTGCCTTGCTTTAGCATAAAGTCCTTTCAAAGTCATTGTTTCTAGGTTGGAGATTGTTAAATCTGCCACATGATCACCACTTTTTATTAATATTCTTTGTCTTTAAGAATTTCAAATAAGACGCGAAAGACTTGCGCTTAAAGTGCCATGCCTTTTCTACACGTAAACAGACAAACAATCAATCTGGTGTCTGTGTGAATAAAGCATAAGCATTTATTTTTCATAAAATCGTAAAGACTTCTCTAAAGGATATTTGAATTGCTCTGTAACGAAAGAGGAAAATGCTGTTGCTGCATGCTCTCCCTGTATCCAAAGATCATATTACAGAAGCTTTTTTAAGAAGAATTAGAAGAAGTTATGTGAAGTCAGTGAATATAGAAGAATAAGGAGACTTGCGTCATTACCTTCTATCATAATCAAACAACCTTTATTGTACTCCTGTCTTTGCACAGTTTCAATGCTAATTTGAGAAATATTTCGGAAGGTAGTCTTTTGTAGATGAAGAGGAAGCTGCATGACTGCAGCTCCCTCTTTCTTTGATGAAGGACTTTTTCAATTATGGTTTGATTACCAGATTTGGCTTTTTCTTAAGGCTATGGTCACCATCAATAAAGCGAACCGTGCCCGATTTTGCTCTCATTACCAGCGTCTGTGTCGTGGCTTTCTGCCCTTTAAACTGGACACCTTTCAGGAGTTCTCCATCCGTGACACCAGTGGCTGCGAAGATGGCATCCTCTCCTCCGCAAAAGTCTTCCATATATAAGACTTTGTCCACATCATCAATGCCCATCTGTTCACAACGGTTTCGTTCCTCATCATTGGATGGTAAAAGTTTCCCCTGGATTTCACCACCAAGACATTTAAGTCCGACTGCTGCAAGAACGCCTTCTGGTGCACCCCCAGAACCGAATAAAATGTCCACACCGGTGTGATCAAAGGCTGTGTTGATGGCAGCAGCCACATCCCCGTCCGGGATTAACTTAATCCTTGCGCCAGCTTCGCGGATCTCCTCAATAATCCCCTGGTGGCGTTCACGGTTCAATACTACGGCTACGACGTCTTCCACATCCTTATTTTTAGCCTTTGCTACTGCCTGCAGATTTTCTGTGATCGAAGCATTGATGTTCACTTTACCTACTGCTTCAGGACCGACTGCGATTTTATCCATATACATATCTGGGGCATGCAGCAACTGCCTATGGTCCGCAATGGCAATGACCGCCAACGCATTCCATGTCCCTTGAGCAACGATGTTTGTCCCCTCCAGTGGATCAACGGCTACATCCACCCGGGCTCCATACCCATTGCCAAGCTTTTCTCCAATATAAAGCATCGGAGCTTCATCCATTTCACCTTCTCCGATGACCACTGTCCCTTTCATCGGAATCGTGTCGAAAACATCGCGCATGGCAGAAGTAGCCGCATCATCGGCCTCCTCCTTCTTTCCTCTCCCCATCCAGCGCGCAGATGACAATGCTGCTGCTTCAGTGACTCTAACTAATTCCATCGATAGACTTCTTTCCATGGTTATCTCCCCATTCTAAACAGTTTTTTCCTCATCTCCCCATGGAAATACGTGTAACTATGAATTTTGGAATTGTTCGATCTCTTCGTCTGACATCTCCTCGTACCAGACTTTCGCACCTAGTTCAATCAGCTTGTTCGTAATGTTTTCATATCCTCGTTCAATGTGGTCGACACCCGTAATTTCCGTAATACCCTCAGCCATCAAGCCTGCAATGACAAGTGCAGCTCCTGCCCGGAGGTCTGTAGCTTTCACTTTTGCTCCTTGAAGCTTCGTCGGCCCTGTCACAATTGCCGAGCCGCCCTCTACCTTGATAGAAGCATTCATCCTTCTCAACTCATCCACATGTTTGAACCGGGCTTGATAGATGGTATCTGTGACAACACCCGTCCCTTGTGTTTGAGTGAGTAAAGAAGTAAACGGCTGCTGCAAATCAGTCGGGAAGCCTGGATAGACAAGTGTTTTAATATCGACACTGTGCAGCTCTTTTCCTGGTTTTATATAGAGCTGTTCATCATTCTCCTCAATCGTTACGCCCATTTCTCTCAACTTTGCTAACAGAGATTCCAAGTGCTGAGGGATAACGTTGTCAATGATCATCTCCTCCCCTTGAGCGGCAGCCATAATTGTATACGTTCCCGCCTCAATTCTGTCTGGGATGATTGTATGGAGGCATCCTTTCAACGTCTCCACACCTTCTATTCGAATGACATCTGTCCCTGCACCTTTAATCTTTGCACCCATACTTGTTAAGAGTGTAGCTACATCAATGATTTCAGGCTCCTTAGCAGCATTTTCGATCACTGTTTTCCCTTTCGCGCGGACAGCAGCAAGCATAATGTTGATCGTTGCGCCCACACTGACCACATCCAGATAAATACGTGCCCCGCGAAGTTCTCTTGCCCGAAGGTATATGGCTCCTTGTTCATTCGTCACTTTCGCTCCCAGAGCCTCAAAACCTTTGATGTGTTGATCAATCGGCCTCGGTCCTAAGTGACATCCTCCAGGTAATCCAATGACAGCTTTATTGAAACGACCGAGCATCGCTCCCATAAAATAATAGGAAGCCCTTAGCTTCTTAACTTTTCCATTCGGTAAAGGCATGTCGACCATTTCAGAAGGATCGATATGTACGGTCCGTCCATCTTTCCGAACCGTTCCACCAATCTCTTCTAATAAATCCGACAAAATTCCGACATCAGAAATGTTCGGAAGCCCCTCAATCGTCACAGGTGTCTCAGCCAAAATTGCTGCCGGCAATAAGGCTACCGCACTGTTTTTGGCACCGCTGACGCGCACTTGGCCCCGTAGAGGTCTCCCGCCTTCCACTAATAGTTTATGCATGTAAAACTCCTCCGCTTTAAGGTGAAGATTATGACTTTAGTATGTGCATTTTTTTCCATTCCACACCTACTATTTTTGATTATTCCAGTCATTTAGGAATTTTTCAATCCCTTGATCCGTCAGTGGGTGCTTCACGATCTGACTGAGCACTTTAAATGGAATGGTAGCGATATGAGCCCCATGTAAAGCAGCTTCAGTTACATGGACCGGATGACGGACGGATGCTGCGATAATTTCCGTATCAATGGCATGGCGGTCGAAGATTTCTGAAATCTGTGCGACGAGTTCCATCCCATTATGCCCAATATCATCGAGCCTTCCTAGAAATGGAGATACATAGGAGGCGCCTGCTCTTGCCGCCATTAATGCCTGATTGGCAGAAAAAATCAGCGTCACGTTCGTTTTGATATTCAGATCACTAAATGCTTTTACTGCTTTCAAGCCTTCTAGAGTCATCGGGACTTTTACCGTAATATTCGGCGCGATTGCGGCAAGGCTTTTCCCTTCTTGAATCATTCCTTCTGCATCTTCCGAAATAACTTCCGCACTGACAGACCCTTCTACCTCATCTGTAATTTCTTTCAAACGATCATGAAAAGAAACCCCTTCTTTTGCCACAAGGCTCGGGTTTGTCGTTACACCTGCCAATAACCCTAATGCATTTGCTTCTCGAATATCTTCAATATTTGCTGTATCAATGAAAAATTTCATATCCCCACTCCTCTTCGCTTCATTTTGATGCTCCAAGTTGATGAAAATTGTCGAATGATGGCGTTTTCATAAACGATTAAAAGGAAACCGCTACGATGTAGCGGCTTCCTCTTACTATTTTACGCTTTTTGAGAAGATCCGAATTCACGCATCTTACCAATCACTGTTTCCTTAATCGCGTCACGACCAGGTCCCAGATATTTACGAGGATCGTACTGTTCAGGCTGTTCTGCAAGAACTTTGCGAACAGCTTCCCCTTGAGCCATTTGGTTCTCGGTATTTACATTAATCTTCGCTGTACCGAAAGAAATAGCTTTCTTGATATCAGCTGTTGGGATGCCTGTACCACCGTGAAGAACAAGCGGCTTATTAACAATTCCCATGATTTCTTCCATGCGGTCAAAGCCAAGGTTAGGCTCACCTTTGTAAGGTCCGTGTACAGAACCTAGAGCTGGCGCAAATACGTCAACGTTTGTTTCGTCTACTAGTTGTTTACACTCAGACGGAATCGCATACGCAGCTTCCGCGTCATCTACGATAATATCGTCTTCCTGTCCACCTACACGGCCTAGTTCTGCTTCAACAGAAACACCGTGAATGTGTGCAAGTTCAACAACTTTTTTGGTAACTTCGATGTTTTCTTCAAGCGGATCGTGGGAAGCATCAATCATAACGGATGTGAATCCAGCATGAATCGCTTCTGCACACTTCTCGAAGCTGGAACCGTGATCCAAGTGAATCGCAACAGGTACAGTAGTACCGTAAGATTTCATAAGTGCTTTCACCATGTCAACAACAACATTGAAACCACCCATGTAACGGCCTGCCCCTTCAGATACACCCAGGATTACCGGGGACTGCTCTTCTTCGGCAGCTTGAAGAATCGCTTGCGCATATTCTAGGTTATTAAGGTTGAACTGACCTACACCGTAGCGCTCTTCCTTAGCTTTTTCTAGCATTTCTTTCATTGATACTAGTGGCATGAAAGAATCCTCCTTTAGTTAAACGTGCTATTCCTATTTACAAGCCTGTTTCCATACGAAAACACACCATGTAAGTTTGGTTACAGTAATAGAATACCAATACCCTTCTTATGGTGCAACATCAGGAGAATTATATAACGCTTACATATAGAAAAAAGTCATGAACGGCTGTGAATGAGGGTTCCATTAACCATTTCTTTCAAATTATGGATGTCAAATGGCTTGGTTATGATGTCGGTTACAAATGGATAATCGGCTTCTTTTTCCATAGAATCTTTGGATGCCCCTGTAATAATGATGACAGAAGAATGGAAGTCCATTTCTTCTAGATAGTGCAGCACTTCTCTACCATGCATGACCGGTAAATTATAGTCCATGATGATGAGGTCCAGATCATGGGCTTCTACAAGGTCGCAAGCCTCTCGTCCGGTTTTTGCGCAAATGGTCTCATACCCTTCTGTTTTCAAGATTTCTTCCAATAGGAGGCGGATTCCTGGCTGGTCGTCAACGATTAATATCCTATTAGTCATGCTTTTACCTGCCCTTCTATTTGTTCATATTGTATGGTCTATTCCCCTCAACTCGTCTCTATCCTTGTATTTTCTATACACTCTTTGCAGATTCCTGCGTACGAGGTTCTGTTTGTCAAAAATTCTGCAAGAAACTTGAGTTCTCATAAGTGGCCAAAAAGCACCCTAAATTTCAGCCGGGATTTTCTAATAAAAAAGAGACGATGCCTCTTTTTAGACATCGTCTCTGGTTATAGCTATTATTGGTTTGTTTTCATAGCTGCACCAACAAATCCGTAGAATAGTTCCTGTGGACGAGTCGGGCGTGATTTGAATTCTGGGTGGAACTGGCTCGCCACAAACCATGGGTGATCTTCCACTTCTATGATCTCAACAAGGCGTCCATCCGGGCTTGTACCGGAAAATTTGAATCCTGCAGCTTCCATCTGTTCACGATAATGATTATTGAACTCAAAGCGGTGACGGTGGCGCTCATAAACCACTTCTTCCCCGTAGGCTTCCATCGCTTTTGTTCCTTGTTGCAGACGAGAAGGATAAATGCCAAGACGAAGCGTACCCCCAAGGTCTGACACTTCTTTTTGTTCTGGAAGAAGGTCGATGATCGGATGCTCTGTAGCCGGATCTATCTCTGCGGAATGAGCTCCATTAAGCCCTAAAACATTACGGGCAAATTCGACTGTTGCCAGTTGCATACCCAGGCAGATACCAAGGAATGGGGTGTGGCTTTCACGTGCATAGCGAATCGCATCAATTTTACCTTCAATTCCTCTGTCACCAAAACCACCAGGAACTAGGATTCCATCCACACCTTTAAGTTCATCCTCTACATTTTCAGGGTTCAGCTTTTCAGAATTCACCCATTTAACGTCTACATCGGAATCGTAGCTGTATCCGGCATGTTTCAATGCTTCCACGACAGAAATATACGCGTCCGGAAGTTCAACATATTTACCAACAAGCGCAATCGTTGTTTTGTGCTGCAAGTTTGTCACACGGTCAATCAATTTGTTCCACTCTGTCATATCTGCTGGAGAACAGTCCAAACCAAAGTGGTTACATGTAAGCTCATCCAATTTCTGTTCCTGTAACGTAATTGGAATTTGGTAAAGTGTATCGGCGTCACGAGCTTCAATGACGGCATTCTTATTAATATCGCAGAACAAGGCAATCTTTTCTTTCATATCTTCTGAAATCGGCATTTCTGTACGAAGCACAATCACATCCGGCTGAATGCCAAGGGAACGTAATTCCTTCACACTGTGCTGAGTCGGTTTCGTTTTCATTTCTCCTGCTGCGTTCAGATAAGGCACGAGTGTACAGTGCAGGTACATCACATGCTCCCGGCCGATATCACTTTTAATTTGGCGAATCGCCTCTAGGAATGGAAGAGATTCGATATCTCCGACCGTTCCGCCAATTTCAGTGATGACGACATCTGCATTCGTTTCATGACCGGCACGAAAGACGCGGTCTTTTATTTCATTGGTAATGTGGGGGATTACTTGGACGGTTCCTCCAAGGTAGTCTCCGCGGCGTTCTTTTTTAATGACGTTGGAATAGACTTTCCCTGTCGTTACATTGCTGTATTTATTCAGGTTAATATCAATGAAGCGTTCATAGTGCCCTAAGTCAAGGTCTGTTTCCGCTCCATCATCCGTTACAAATACTTCACCGTGCTGGTAAGGGCTCATTGTCCCCGGGTCCACGTTGATGTATGGATCGAACTTCTGAATCGTTACTTTCAATCCTCTGTTTTTAAGCAATCGACCTAATGACGCCGCCGTAATTCCTTTACCCAAGGAAGATACGACACCACCCGTTACGAAAATGTACTTTGTTGCCACGTTGAATCCCTCTTTCTCTATTTGTCTTATTTAGTTATTCACTAATCCGTATCATTTGATAAGGGGCTTTTACAGAAATGCACGACTCCCCGGACTTTTTACTATCTTAAAAAGCCTGGAAGCTTGAACATGCAATAGCACAGGCGCCTTAGCCAAACCTAAGGCGCCGTCTATGTTCTTATAAAAAACAAAAAACGCTCCCCTCTTTCGGGGAGCGTTTGGAAATTTCGTTTCAGGAAATTAAAGAGCCCAAATAAGATTTTACTGATTTGACTTTTAAAAGTCAACCACCTTATTTATCTTCGTCGTCATCTCCAATAAAGCTGACGTCGTCTTCGACGATTTCTTCCTCTTCTTCATCAAGGTCATCTTCCTCGTAGTCACCTTCAAAATCATCATCATCATCATCAAGATCCAGATCTTCATCTGTGAGCTCAAGATCATCCTCAAGCTCCTCTTCATCTGCATCAAATTCAGAAACACCCAATTCGTCTTCAAGCAGCTTGGAAGGCTTTTTCTTCTTCTTTTTCTTTTTGCGTTTTTGTGGAAGGTTTGCAATTTCCTCTTCCATTTGTTCTACCGGATACCATTTCTTCAATCCCCAACGGTTCGTTCCAATGGTCATGAACTGACCGTCGATATTCATGTCCGTATAGAACTGGGCAATATATTGTTCTTTTTGTGCATCAGTAAAGTCCTTCATTGCTGCAATGCGGTTAAAGATTTCGTTGAAGTCAATGGCTTCACGTTCATCTTCTAGAATTTTAGTAGCCAGCACAATCATGGAAGTTTCTTGAATTTGCTCTTGGCTCATTTCTTTTAAGCTCACGGTCCAGCACTCCTTTATATAGACAAAATAGATAAATGACCTCATAGGCATACGAATCACATTTAATCATACCATCCATTATATGAGTTGGCTTTACAAAAATCAAATCGGTTCTCCCTCTTCCTTTTTTAACCAAACTTACATGAAAATAAACTTTCTATATAGAATAGAAATTAGACATAAATGTTGGTGTTCCTGCCAATTTATCTTAAAATAAAGGTAGCATGGATAGAAGGAGAGACGAATTGTGAAAAAACATCCTTTTAATTGGATCGCTACAACTATTGCTGTACTCGTCATCGGGATATGGCTTTTTACCAGCTTCGGCATGATCCACGAGGAACACAAGGAAGAAGCTGAGGTCACGTCTAAAACCCATAATGATGAAGGTTACTTTATTGAGATTGACGATAAGGAAGTCCATGTCAAAGATACGAGTACATGGATGCTTTTAGAAGAAGGGGAAACCTATAACATCACCTATGAATGGTATGGAATGAAAAAACCTTATGTCACGGATGTGAATCAGGCCCACGACGACGATCAGGTCGGCGGCGGTCACTAATAGAAACGCCCCCGCCTATGGTTGAGCGGGGGCGTTCCTCATGTCATCGTCCATTTACACTACATATTCCTTCTATACTGTCCTCCAACTTCATAGAGAGCATTGGTAATTTGGCCGAGACTGGCTACTCTAACCGTCTCCATCAGTTCTTCAAAAATGTTGCCGTCGTTTGCTGCGACCTGCTTTAATCGCTCAAGTGCCTCACCAGCTTCCTTTTCATGAGCTTTCTGGAAGTTGCGCAACTCAGTGATCTGGTGTTCTTTTTCTTCTTTGGATGCGCGGGCAAGCTCCATTGAATCAATTTCCTCTTCAGAAGGTGGATTTGGGTTCAAGTAGGTGTTTACGCCAATAATCGGCAATTCACCTGAATGCTTTTTCCCTTCATAATAGAGGGACTCTTCCTGAATTTTCCCTCTCTGGTACTGACGCTCCATCGCCCCAAGAACACCGCCACGGTCGTTGATCCGTTCAAATTCCTGCAAGACAGCTTCCTCGACCAGGTCAGTCAGCTCACGGATAATATAAGATCCCTGGAGCGAGTTTTCGTTTTTCGTCAGGCCGAATTCTTTACTAATGATCATCTGAATAGCCATGGCTCTTCGGACGGATTCTTCTGTCGGTGTCGTAATGGCTTCATCATAAGAATTGGTGTGTAATGAGTTACAGTTGTCCTGGATCGCAATCAGTGCCTGGAGTGTGGTACGAATATCATTAAAGTCGATTTCCTGAGCATGCAGGGAGCGGCCCGAAGTTTGAATGTGATACTTCAGTTTCTGACTCCGCTCATTCGCTCCATATTTGTCACGCATTACAACGGCCCAGATGCGGCGAGCGACTCGACCGAGGACCGTGTATTCTGGATCCAATCCATTGGAGAAGAAAAAGGACAAGTTTGGTGCGAATTTGTTAATGTCCATTCCTCTGCTCAAGTAGTACTCGACATACGTAAAACCATTGGCAAGTGTAAAGGCGAGTTGGGTAATGGGGTTAGCTCCCGCTTCTGCGATATGGTAACCAGAAATAGAAACCGAATAATAATTACGCACTTCTTTGTCGATGAAGTATTGCTGAATATCCCCCATCATACGTAAAGCAAATTCTGTAGAAAAAATGCACGTGTTTTGACCCTGGTCCTCTTTTAAGATATCCGCCTGAACGGTACCTCTTACTGTGTTAATGGTTTGAGCTTTGATGGAAGCCGCTTCTTCCGCATTGGGTTCACGTCCGTTTTCTTCCGTAAATTTCTCGAGTTGCTGATCGATGGCCGTATTGAAAAACATCGCCAGAATGATCGGTGCCGGACCGTTGATCGTCATCGATACAGAAGTGGATGGGGCGACAAGGTCAAATCCATCATAGAGTTTTTTCATATCCTCCAATGTACAAATATTGACACCACTTTCCCCAACTTTCCCGTAGATATCTGGACGCTCATCCGGATCTTCCCCATATAGTGTTACCGAGTCGAAAGCGGTGCTTAGACGCTTGGCTTCATCCCCTTCGGATAAATAATGGAAACGCCGGTTTGTACGTTCTGGGGTTCCTTCCCCGGCAAACTGCCGTTTCGGATCTTCTCCTTTTCGTTTGAACGGAAAAACTCCGGCAGTAAATGGGAAAGCGCCTGGTACATTTTCTCGCAAAAGCCATGTGAGACGATCCCCCCAGTCTTTGTATTGCGGAAGCGCGACTTTAGGAATCTTAGTCCCGCTCAGACTTTCAGTGGTAATATCCATGGTGATTTCTTTATTCCGTACTTTAAAGGTGTAGGTATCTCCACTATAACGTTCGTGAAGACTCTTCCAATCCTCCAACTTCTCTTTCGTTTCATTGGAAAGCTGACGTTCGTAATCATGAATCAAACGCTGAAGGCTTTCCCTTGCCCCTTCATCTTCCACCAGCTCAGCTGTTCCTTTCAGCTGATAGAGCTTACGAGCTTTTTCTGCCTGGCTTTCTGTTTCCTCATGGTAATGCCGTACAGCTAGAGCGATATCCCGTAAATATTGTTTACGTTCATTTGGAATGATTACATTTTGCTTTTCTACTTTCTCCGCGGTAGAAAAAGCCGTCTCATCCTGCCAAGAGAATTTTTCATTCATCTTATCGACGATCGCTGCAAACAAAGTGTTCGTCCCCGGATCGTTGAACTGGCTTGCTATAGTACCGTACACCGGGAACTTGCTGTCATCTTCATGGAATAACATGTGGCTGCGCTGGTATTGTTTTTTCACTTGATTAAATGCATCTTCAGAACCTTTCTGTTCAAACTTATTAATTACGATAAAGTCGGCAAAGTCGATCATATCGATTTTTTCAAGTTGGGATGGGGCGCCGAATTCGGCGGTCATGACGTACATGGATAAGTCCGTGATGTCGGTAATGGCTGCATCGCCCTGGCCGATCCCGCTCGTTTCTACGATAATAAAGTCCACGCCTGCTGCTTTGACCACTTGGATCGCTTCTTCTACCGCCGAGGAAAGTTCTGAACGGGCCTCCCTTGTTGCGAGTGAACGCATATAAACTCTTGGGTTGAAGATGGCATTCATACGAATCCGGTCCCCAAGCAGTGCACCGCCCGTTTTCTTTTTGGTCGGGTCAACAGAGAGAATGGCTATCTTCTTATCTGGTATTTCATTCACAAAACGACGTATCAATTCATCTGTCAGAGAGCTTTTCCCCGCTCCTCCCGTCCCTGTAATACCGAGGACAGGAATCGTTTTTTCCTGAACCTTCTCCACGGCGGACTCAAAAGCGGCTACCGCTTCCCGCTCCTTTTTTGGAGTATTCTCCACATAAGTAATGAATCGTGCGATGGACTGATGATCACCCGACGAAAGCCCTTCGACTCCTTTTTCAACATCAAGCGGGGGAAGGAAATCACATTCTTCGATCATTAAATTAATCATCCCCTGCAATCCTAAGGAACGTCCGTCTTCTGGTGAGAAGACGCGGGCTACTCCATACTCATGAAGCTCTTTGATCTCTCTCGGGATAATGACTCCTCCGCCGCCTCCATAAACGCGAATGTGGCCAGCTCCTTTTTGGTTTAAGAGGTCCACCATATATTTAAAATATTCTACATGCCCTCCTTGATAAGAAGAGATGGCAATCCCCTGTGCATCTTCCTGAATCGCCGCATTCACAACTTCTTCGACGGAACGATTATGCCCAAGGTGGATGACCTCTGCTCCTGTCGATTGTAAAATTCGCCTCATAATATTAATAGAGGCATCATGACCGTCAAAAAGACTTGAAGCCGTCACAAAACGGACCGGATTATTCGGCTTATAAATGGTCGGTTGTTCCATATCCGATCTTCCTTTCTATTGAAGTGTTCCTTCTACTTCACTATCGAGACCTTTCAACAACAATTGAACCTGTGTATCGATATACGTATCAATGGTGAACGTACGCTGGAGAATCCATCTGCGGAACCCCCACATCTGTCCTTGAACAAAAATATTGTTGGCAATCAATTTCACATGCTCTTCTGGACGCTCCCCCGGGAAACTGTTGATGATTACCTCCTCAAGCATGGCCACCATGTCACGCTCTTTCTTCAACACATAGTCTTGCGCATCACGGGAGAGCGATTTTACTTCCTGGTACATGACAAGCACTTCATCCTGCATATCATCCATCAATTGAAAATAGGAACGGATCGCATGGACCAGACTGTTGATACTCGTTTGGCTGGGATCGATGGAATCTTCCATCCGCTCCTTTACGCGCTGATAAATAGAATCACAGACGAGAAACAGAACGTCTTCTTTCTTACGAATATATTCATAAAGGGTCCCGATACTGAACCCAGAAGCTTTCGCTATTTCACGAGTGGTCGTCTTATGAAACCCTTTTTCGATAAATAGGCTAACCGCGCCTTTAATCATCTGGTTTCTTCGTTTAATAACGAGCGCTTCATCTTTAATGGTCGAGGGGACTTGTTTTTCAGCCAATGTCACTCACCCTTCCTCACCCATTCCTTAAACCAGGAACGAGCCAACTGATAAGGATCAGCCTCTGGATTTTGAAGGACTTCCATCTTTTGGTGATCCTTTGCTATCTCGTCTTTGACTTCCCGCCAAATCTCTTCACGAATTAAATCATACACTTCCATCCGGAACTGCTCTTTCCTACGTTCCACCCCTTTATCTGTCCGGTATAAAAACTCGCGGTGCGTTCTCATTTTTTCATAAAGCTCAGCCATCCCTTTGGCTTCGGTGGATACCGTTTGGACGATCGGGGGCTCCCAACCTTCAGGCTGGACGATCATCATATATTCTCTTAAAGTAGATTTTAGTTTCCTAACTCCCGGTAAATCTGCTTTGTTAATAATGAAAAGATCGGCAATTTCCATGATTCCTGCTTTAAAAATCTGCAGGACATCCCCACTGTTCGGAGTTAATACAAGACCCGTCGTATCTACAACTTTCATAATATCCAATTCTGATTGACCGACACCGACGGTTTCAACGAGAACCACATCAAATCCATAGGCATCACAAACACGGATGGTATCTTTAGTCGCCCGCGCCAAGCCTCCAAGACTCCCCCTTGTAGCCATGCTCCTGATGAAAATACCAGGGTCGAGGAAATGCTGATTCATCCTCGTGCGGTCACCAAGTAATGCGCCTCCACTGAACGGACTTGTCGGATCTACCGCTATGACAGCCACCGTAAGGTCCTGCTGTCTTAAATAAGTAAGCAGCTGGTTAATCAATGAGCTTTTCCCTGCTCCTGGAGAACCGGTAATTCCAATGTAATGAGCCTGTTTCTGTATGGAAAAAACATCGCTCATCAATGAAAGCTTATCTTCTGTCTCATTCTCAATCAGCGTTATGGCTCTGGCCAATGCCCTCATATCCTGTTTCTGTATTCGTTCAGCAAGTGAATGCATATCTCACACGCTCTACTTTGTGACCATACGCCCGACTACGAGCCGTTGGATTTCCTGTGTGCCTTCATAAATTTGAGTGATTTTCGCATCCCGCATGTAACGTTCAACAGGATAATCTTTCGTATAACCATATCCACCGTGTACTTGGACGGCTTCTGTCGTTACCTTCATCGCCGTATCTCCTGCAAACAATTTAGCCATAGCAGAAGCTTTGGAATAAGGGAGCCCTTCTGATTCAAGATAGGCTGCTTGATAGGTAAGCAAACGAGAGGCTTCAATCTCTGTGGCCATGTCAGCGATCTTGAAAGAGATCCCCTGGAGTTTGGCAATCGGTTTTCCGAATTGTTCGCGCTCTTTTGCATAAGCAACGGACTCATCAAGCGCGCCTTGCGCAATCCCTACGGCCTGGGCAGCGATGCCATTACGGCCTCCATCAAGGGTCATCATGGCTACTTTGAACCCTTGCCCTTCTTCACCGAGCAGGTTTTCTTTCGGAATCTTGCAATCTTCGAAAATTAATTCAGTCGTTGGTGAAGAGCGAATACCTAGTTTCTTTTCTTTCTTCCCTGTAGAGAATCCCGGCGTATCTTTCTCAACAATGAACGCACTGATCCCTCGGTTCCCCTGTTCTGGATCCGTTTTAGCAAAAACAATGTAGATATCTGCCACTCCACCATTTGTGATCCATACTTTACTTCCATTCAACACGTAGTGATCGCCATCAAGTTTGGCTTGTGTCCTCATCGAGGACACATCGCTGCCGGCTCCTGGTTCTGATAGTGCATAAGCCCCCAGCGCTTCTCCTGTCGCCAATTGGGTCAAATACTTCTTTTTTTGTTCTTCATTTCCGAATTTAAAAATCGGCCAGCTTGCTAAGGAAATATGGGCAGAAAGGGTCACCCCTGTGGATGCACAGACTCTGGAAAGTTCCTCAACGGCGATCACATAACTGACGAAATCAGATCCAATGCCACCGTATTCCTCCGGCCAAGGGATTCCTGTTAAGCCAAGCTCCGCCATTTTGTCAAAAATATCCCTGTCGAACCGTTCTTCTTCATCACGCTCAGCCGCCGTAGGTTCTACTTCATTCTTGGCAAAATCACGCACCATTTTTCTCAGCATTTCTTGTTCTTCTGTCAATGTAAAATTCATTCTTTCATCCTCCTAATCTCTAAGCAGATGGTTGCCGATGACAATTCTTTGGATCTCACTTGTACCTTCATAAATTTCACATACTTTCGCATCCCTGAAAAACCTTTCAACCGCATAATCTTCCGTATATCCATAGCCCCCATGCACTTGCACAGCTTCAATCGCTGTTTTGACGGCTGTTTTTGATGCCATTAATTTCGCCATGGATACTTCTTTTCCACATTTCTTTCCTGCTGCCTGCAGGGATGCCGCATGATAAACAAGCAGTTTAGACGCTTCTAATTCTGTAGCCATATCCGCTAATTTAAAGGAAACTCCTTGAAAGTCGGCAATGGGACGGCCAAACTGCTCACGGTCTTTAGCATAAGAAACCGCATGTTCAAGTGCCCCTTCAGCAATACCCAGGGATTGGGCTGCAATACCAATTCGACCGATATTCAGGTTGGCGAGAGCAATTCTATAACCTTCTCCCTCTGCACCAAGACGCTGGGAGACAGGAATTTTACATTGGTCAAAGTTCAAAGAAACCGTACTTGAGCCGTGAAGCCCCATTTTCTTTTCCGCTTTTCCAATAGAAAATCCAGGAGTGTCCTTTTCTACAATGAATGCACTCAAGCCTTTTTTTGTCTCGACATCAGGGTTTGTACGGGCAAAAACGATGAATGTATCTGCATTTCCTCCGTTAGTGATGAACACCTTTGACCCGTTAAGAATGTAATGATCTCCTTGCCTGCCTGCACGAGTCTTCAGGCTACTGGCATCAGAACCAGCACTAGGTTCTGTTAAAGCGAACGCCCCTAAATACTGCCCTTTGGCAAGCTTCGGAATATACTTATTCTTCTGTTCATCCGTTCCAAAGTATAAAATCGGGTTCGTTCCGACAGATGTATGGACTGATAAAATGACGCCAAGTGTAGCGCTTACTTTAGATATTTCATGGATAGCGATAATGTAAGAGATATAATCCATCTCTGCACCACCATACTTCTCCGGGATAGGCACCCCCATCAACCCTAGTTCCCCCATCTTTGGAATCAGCTCAGAAGGAAAGCGGTCTTCTTCCTCCATCCGCTCTACAGCAGGAGCCACCTCTTTTTCCGCAAAATCGCGGACCATTTTTCTCATCATTTCTTGTTCATCCGTGAAATGCAAATTCATTCTCGTCTCCCCTTTATACGTTAATCGTAGGTGTAGAAACCACGGCCTGATTTCTTCCCGAGCCATCCTGCTTTGACGTATTTCCGTAAAAGCGGGCACGGTCGGTATTTACTATCTCCGAACCCTTCATGAAGCACTTCCATGATATATAAACATGTATCCAAGCCAATAAAATCAGCGAGAGTCAATGGCCCCATCGGGTGGTTCATCCCAAGTTTCATCACAGCATCCACATCTTCAGGCGATGCAACACCTTCATGTACGGTATAAACGGCTTCGTTAATCATCGGCATTAGAATACGGTTGGAAACGAACCCTGGAAAATCTTCCACTTCGACTGGCGTTTTCTCAAGCTTCTTCGTCATGTCTTCAATTGCCTGATATGTCTCATCACTTGTCTGAATGGCACGGATAATCTCAACAAGCTTCATGACAGGTACCGGATTCATGAAGTGCATCCCGATCACTTGCTCGGGCCTTTGCGTAGCTGCGGCAATCTCTGTAATTGGCAAGGAGGATGTATTCGTCGCTAAAATCGCATGGGATGGAGCAATTTCATCCAACTGTTGAAAAACACTTACCTTCACGTCCATGCTCTCCACAACTGCTTCCACAACAAGATCGCAATCCGCTGCGTCCTTTAAATCGGTTGTTGTAGAGAGAAGTTCTGTTATAGCTTTACGCTCTCCTTCTGTCATTCTTCCTTTTTCCACTGCCCGGCCCAAACGCTTTTCTATTCCTAATAGCCCCTGATCCAATGCATCTTGGCTCATATCATTCATCTTCACATTCAATCCAGCCTGGGCAAAAACTTGAGCAATCCCTGCACCCATCTGCCCTGCTCCAATGACCATTACATGGTTGATTGTCATTCTGTCATCCTCCTTATTGTTTTGGTACTTCAATCAGTACAGCATCTCCTTGGCCCCCGCCAGAACAAATGGCCGCAATGCCAAGACCGCCGCCTCGACGCTTCAATTCGTGAGCGAGTGTGAGAAGGATACGCGCCCCACTTGCACCAATCGGGTGACCTAGAGCAACAGCCCCGCCGTTTACGTTCACTTTCTCATGGTCAAGACCTGCAATCTTCCCACTTGCCAATGAGACAGCCGCAAAGGCTTCATTCACTTCAAAAAGATCTATATCCTCAATAGTTTTCCCTGCTTTTTTCAACAGCTTATTTATGACAAGCCCGGGAGTCTGCGGGAAGTCCTGAGCTTCTACTGCGATTTCATCATGTGCTACAATCGTTGCTAATGTCTCTGCACCCAACTCTTCTGCTTTCTCATCAGACATAAGTACCATCGCACAAGCACCGTCATTAACCCCTGGTGCATTCCCAGCTGTAATGGTTCCAGTCTTATCGAAAACGGGCCGAAGTTTAGCCAAGGATTCAACAGTCGTGTTCTTTCTTGGCGCTTCATCTGTATCGATCACTTTTGGATCGCCTTTTCTTTGCGGCACTTCAACAGCCGTAATTTCATCTGCTAACTTTCCTTCCTCAATCGCCGCTATAGCTCTTTGGTGACTCTGGTAAGCCCATTCGTCTTGAGCTTCCCTTGTTAATTCGAATTCTTCAGCTGTACGATTTCCATAATTACCCATGTGTACGTTTTCGAAGGAGCAAGTCAAACCATCGTGAACCATCATATCCTTAACAGCCGCATCTCCCATCCGAAGCCCCCAGCGTGCTTTCGGCATAAAATATGGCGCATTGCTCATACTCTCCATTCCGCCGGCAACAATGATCTCTTCTTCGCCTAAACGGATAAATTGATCCCCCATCGTTACACTTCTCATTCCAGAGGCACAGACTTTGTTAACAGTTTCCGTTTTTACATCCCAAGGAATGCCTGCTTCTCTTGATGCCTGACGAGAGGGAAGTTGGCCCTGACCGCCTTGCAAAACAGTCCCCATAATAACTTCATTCACATCTTCTACTTTTACATTTGCACGTTCCAGAGCTCCTTTGATTGCGATGCCCCCAAGCTGGGCTGCAGTTAAGGGCGCAAGTGAGCCGCCAAATTTACCAAAGGGAGTCCGGGATCCAGCAACAATTACAGTTTTACTCATAGTTATTCCTCCTCATATTGATAACGCTTTCAAAATAACGATTGAACGCTCGCTCAAAATCGTCCCATAAGGAAAGTGTACATAAAATGCTGTACACTTTCCACAATTTTCATACTATTTCTTCTTTAATCGCACAAGTTCGATGGGTCTTTTTTTTGGTCAAACGTTTGATTAAGCTGTCTTTTCTTCTGCATTCTCAAACATCGACTTCGCTAAAATTTCTGCGATATCCATGGTGCTGACGTCCTCTTCCACTTCTTTCGCTTTCGTACCATCCGATAACATGGTCAGACAGAATGGACATCCACTGGAGATCATTGTCGGTTCCACTTCAAGTGCTTGTTCTGTACGGGCGACGTTTACACGGTTTCCTGATTTCTCCTCCATCCACATCATTCCGCCACCAGCCCCGCAGCACATCCCGTTTGAACGGTTTCGTTTCATTTCGACCACTTCAACCCCTGGAATCATTTCAAGTACTTCTCGCGGCGGCTGGTACACTTCGTTATATCTGCCGAGGTAGCAGCTATCATGATAGGTAATTTTCTCATTGACGATACCTTCCGGCTTCAGACGTCCTTCTTTCAACCATTCTGCAAGCATCTCCGTATGGTGATAAACTTCTGCTTCAAGCCCGAAGTCTGGATACTCATTTTTGAAAATGTTGTAAGCATGCGGATCAATCGTAATGATCTTTTTCACATTATGCTTTTGAAACTCTTTCATGTTCTTTTCAGCAAGTTCCTGGAAAAGGAATTCATTCCCCATCCGACGAGCCGTGTCTCCGGAATTCTGTTCTTTGTTGCCAAGGATCGCAAATTTAACGCCTGCTGCGTGCATGAGCTTCGCGAACGCCATCGCAATTTTTTGACTGCGATTATCATAGGATCCCATGGAACTCACCCAGAATAAGTAGTCAAATTCTTCTCCGGACTTCTTCAATTCTTTTACGGTAGGGATTTGAACATCTTCATCAAGTTGTCTCCAATCCTCACGTTCCTTTTTAGAAAGTCCCCAAGGATTACCCTGACGTTCAATGTTCATCATGGCACGTTGACCATCCGTATCCATTTTTCCTTCTGTTAATACTAAGTACCTCCGCAGATCGATAATTTTATCTACGTGCTCATTCATAACCGGACAGGCATCTTCACAGTTCCGGCATGTTGTACAAGCCCAGAGCTCTTCCTCTGTAATGACATCTCCGATCAAGCTCTTGTTGTTCACAGCATCAAGGGTGGCTGCCGCTTCATCTGTCCCTTTTGAACGAGACATCTGTGCCAATGTATTCCCTTCAGTACTAGAGAACGCGTATGAGGGTACCCAAGGGGACTGTCCTGTCACGGCTGCGCCTTTCTCTGTAAGGTGATCTCGCAGCTTAATGATTAAATCCATCGGTGACAGCATCTTCCCCGACCCAGATGCAGGACAAACATTGGTACAGCGTCCACATTCGACACATGCATAAAAATCGATCATTTGGAGCTGATTAAAGTCTTCAATCTTCCCTACACCAAACGAAACATCGTCTTCGTCGGCGTCTTCATCTATTTCAAAGTCAATCGGCTTAAGCTTTCCTGGAGGCTCTTCTCTGCTCAGGTAAACGTTCACCGGTGCAGCAAGCAAGTGGGCGTGCTTCGATTGAGGTACATACACTAAGAATGTCAGCAAAATGAGCAAGTGAATCCACCACATAATAAAAAATACCGTGGTGGCTGCTACAGGAGGCATCCAACCGAAAGCGCTTGCAATTCCAGACGCAACAGGTTCTGTCCATGATCCTTCATGGCCATGCCAGATGATTCCCATGCCGTTTCCAACAAGAACTGTGACCATCAATGTTCCGATAAAAATAAGGACAAGCCCCGCTTTAAAACCTCGCTTCAAGCGGACCAATTTCTCAATATATCGACGGTAGAAGGCCCAAATGACAGCAACAAGAATAGTCAATGTCACGATTTCCTGAAAGAATGTAAATCCTGGATAGAAAGGTCCTAAGGGCAGATGTGAATCTGGGGCTAGTCCTTTCCAGATAAAGTCGATTGCTCCAAATTGTACGAGAATAAATCCATAAAACATCATCACGTGAATGATGCCTGATTTTTTATCTTTCAACAGTTTCTTTTGACCAAAAACATAAATCCAAATCTTCTTCAGACGCCTTTTCAACTGTCTGTCATACTCGAACTTCTTCCCCATTTTAATGTAAGCGATGCGAGTCTGTACGACACGGACGAACAAGTAAAGGCCGTAGACAAGCACGCCTAGGAATAAAATCCAGTTTGCCACCAACAACGGATTCATCGGTTCTCCCCCTCTTTGTTGTTGTCGCTCAATAGCGACTTCCCTTTTCTCCAATCAGAAAATCTGCATGTAAACTTGCAATTTTCTGAATCTTATAGCTTTACTATAAGTTATGAATGAGCATTCAGTCAACACATTTTCATGTTTTTCCTTTTGAAAAATGTCTTTTTGGGGAACCTAAACGGAAGACACTTCATGGAGGGATCAACTATGCTCATCACCATTATTCTATTTATCCTTTTAATCTTTTTATTACTTTATATGGACATCAAAATGGGAAGGGCGAACCATCTCAAGCAGACCAGGACCCTTCTTTTCCCTAAAACAACAGGAGATTATCAGCTTTATAAGAACGGTTCTGTCCTCTATGAGGAAATGTTTCAAGAGATTGCGGGAGCCACATCCCAAGTCGATATCTGTCTCTTTTTAATTGATAATGACCCTTTTAGCGACCAGTTCTTAGAGATACTCAAGAACAAGGCCCGCAATGGGGTTCCCGTCCGGTTACTCATTGACCGATTAGGAGGATATAAACTCAATAAAAAAAGGCAAAAAGAACTGCAGGAAGCTGGAGTTAAATTCTACTTCGCCGAACCCCCGGGGTTTCCCTTCTTTTTTTATAAGATGAATCGCAGAAACCATCGAAAAATCACGGTCATTGACGGAAAGATAGGCTATACAGGCGGTTTTAACATTGGCAAGAACTATATTGGAGAGTCAGCAAAGTTTGGAGAGTGGAGGGATTACCACCTGCGATTGACAGGTTCTGTTGTTTCGCAAATTCATAAAGTCTTCCTTGATGATTGGTACTTGGCTTCCGGTGAGTCCAGTCCTCCTTGCGAACCTCCCGAAGATGGAGATTACAAATTAAATGTTGTAGCCACTGATGGGGTTGAACTTGAAGGAAAATTTGAAAAGATGATTACTTCAGCGCAGGATGAAATCCTTATCGGCACCCCTTACTTTATACCGACAGAACGTTTACAAAAAGGTTTGCTGCAAGCCATCGAACGGGGAGTGAACCTGCATGTGTTGGTTCCAATGAAAGCCGATCATCCATTTGTGAAACCAGCAGCTATCCCTTACTTAAAGGAACTCTATGATAACGGGGCAACAATACGACTGTTCGATGCTGGATTTTACCATTCAAAAGTTATTATGATTGATCAAAAGGTGGCTGATATCGGCACCGCTAACTTCGACCGCAGAAGTTTTTTCTTAAACAAGGAAGTCAACCTCTATGTTTTCGATGAAGCTTTTATCAAGGACCTAAGAAAAGCCTATTTTGAAGATGCCGATGATGCTCTTCCATTTGATGAGCACTGGCTCAAGCACCGTTCTATGACAACACGATTCAATCAGCGGATTGCTGTATTTCTCCGCCCCTTTTTATAAATCTTTACATGGGCGGCTCCTTACCTCTTAGCCGCCCTTATTACTTGAAAAATTCCGGAAGCATTGGACCGACCCATGCCATAATTTTAAACCCAAAGTAAATCCCGATGATACCTGCAACCCCTGCAAAAGCTGGCGGTGCTGGAATTGGCAGTTTGAATGCCGCAAAAACAATTCCTACGATTAAGCCGGTAATAAATGCGAGCAAGATCTCTTTCATTATTTCCACAACCTTTCAAATATGTATAACCTTAGCTTTTGCTTGCCTGCGCCTTGTCATGCAGGTATCTTTTTTATATTACGAAAAATTCCCCATAAAATACTTACTCCATTCCTAATTAAATGGAAGAGAGGAACCATAGAGCATAAAAAAAGAACGCCCCTGCTCCCTTAGCAAAGACGCCCTTTTCCCAGTATATGAAATTACATTTGATTCGGTGCAGACACACCAATTAAACGAAGTGCATTACTCAACGTTGTGCGGACCGCTTTCATCAAGGCAATTCGAGCAGCTGTCAACTCAGGGTTCTCTTCATCAAGCACTTTCACCGCATTATAAAAACTATGCAGATTGGATGCAAGGTCAAACGCATATTGGGTTACACGGTGAGGCGTACGTTTTTCAGCAGCATCGGCTATTACTTGCGGAAATTCACCTAAACGTTTGAGAAGGTCCTCTTCTTTTTCAGCTGTTAACCAGCTGCCATCGTAAGAATCCTTCACTAACCCTTTTTCTTCCGCCTGCTTCAACATTGTACAGATGCGGGCATGAGCATATTGAACGTAATAGACAGGGTTTTCATTCGATTCCGAACGGGCAAGATCCATATCAAAGTCCAGATGAGAGTCGCTTGAACGCATGGAGAAGAAGTAACGCATGGCGTCAATGCCGACCTCTTCCATCAACTCGCGAAGAGTGACAGCTTTACCTGTCCGCTTACTCATCTTCATCTTTTCACCATCTTGGAACAAATTCACCATTTGAATGATTTCCACTTCAAGTGTCTCTTTTTCGTAACCAAGTGCTTGAATAGCCGCTTTCATTCGCGGGATGTAACCGTGGTGGTCTGCTCCCCAAATATTGATTAACGTATCAAATCCGCGGTCCAGCTTGTTTTTGTGGTAAGCGATATCTGGAGTCAGATAGGTGTATGTGCCATCATTTTTGATTAGAACACGGTCCTTATCATCACCAAACTTGGTTGTTTCGAACCATGTAGCCCCATCTTTTTCAAATACGTACCCTTGATTCTTCAGCACTTCCAAAGCATTCGTAATTTGATCATCATGATATAGAGACGTTTCAGAGAACCATTCATCAAATGGAACACGGAACTCTTCAAGGTCTGTCTTAATTTTATTTAATAGGAATTTCAACCCGTATTCACGGAAAAATTGGAGGCGTTCTTCTTCCGCAACATCGACCCATTTTTGTTGATCTTCGCTTACCAGTTGTTCTGCAAGTCCCACAATGTCCTGACCGTGGTAACCATCCTCAGGCATATCCCACTCTTGCCCTAAGGCCTGCATGTAGCGCGCTTCCAAAGATTTCGCTAAATTTGCCATCTGATTCCCAGCATCGTTAATGTAATATTCGCGGGAGACATCATATCCAGCTGCATCCAGAACGTTGCATAACGAATCACCTACAGCTGCTCCACGTGCGTGACCTAAGTGGAGTGTTCCCGTCGGGTTAGCAGAAACGAACTCGACCTGGACCTTATGTCCATCGCCACTGTTGCTTTGTCCATACTCTTGTCCAGCCTTGAGAATAGCCGGTACAAGCTCCGTCAAATATTGATTATTCATGTAAAAGTTAATGAATCCCGGGCCGGCAATTTCGATTTTCTCAATCGATGCTTTCGATTTGTCGAATTGCTCAACTAAATCTGTCGCAATAGCTCGCGGATTCTTCTTGGCTACGCGTGCCAATTGCATAGCCATATTCGTGGCATAATCTCCGTGCGCTTTGTCCTTCGGCTGCTCAAGGATAACTTCAGGCATTTCTTCTTCTGAAGCAAGTTCAGCAGCTAGAACGGAGCGGACAATTTCTTCTTTCAGCTTTTGTTCCATTTGTTCCACGATATTCATGAATCGTTCTCCTCCTCAAACGTCAATGTCAAGCGGTGGGCTTGAGTCACTTCGTGATTTAACGTCATTGTATAACGCAAATGCAGTCGTCCTTGTGTAGATTCTTCTAAAGAGCGGAAATCCACTCGTTCTGTAAAAGTTTTCATATGAAAATCACCGTAAGTATGGTGATATAAATTTTCCGTTTCCAAAGATTCTTGAAATACCTGGCGCATCTCTACACCGCCGCTACGCTTAATGCTGACATGGGCAGGCTTAATTGTCACCATCGTGCTGATCGGATCTCCTTCTTCAGGGTGCTCGGTAAAGGTGAGCACTTGAGTATCGCCTCGCGTGAAAAATTGCCCAGGTTCCTGGATCTCCATCGTTTCTTTTCGATCCTCATCCTGTATTTCCGTAACAAGCTGCACCTGAACGTCTTTTGCATGACTTGGCATCTTGACTCCACCTTTTCTATCGCTGTTTTTACGTACAAGATATAACTAATATATTATAAGAATTCGCGTCGGAAAACGCAAGCATCATTCAAGAAGGTGGTCAACATATTGATGGACTTCAGCTATTTGAGTGACATGGGCAGGAACAGAATAGGCCGCATATAAGACAAGGATAGCCAAAATACTCGTCATGTACCACTTGAATGATAGATTTTTTTTGAATGGGCGGCGTTCCGGGACAATGGCAAAGAGTATAAATGGCAGTAGAATACCGATTACTAGGACATCCGTCTTCCATTGTTTATTTTCGACAGATACAGCGAGGGTGAACTGCAGAAGCTCATTCATACGGTCTTGAACATTCACTTCAGCCACTTCCTCTTCGCCAAGCCCTTCCTTGATTACAAGTGTCTCACCATCCAAATCATAGGATATGTTGGAAGGATTCCAATTTGCACCATAAGTGAGGAGGAGCAGGGGAAGCATAATGAGAATATAAATCCCTGCGACTCCAATCGTCTTTTTATTCAAAACAAAGCGCTCCTTTGTAAAATGTCTTTCCTTCTCCTTTTATTAACGATGATCACCCAATTTAATAAAAGTCATAGAAATAGAAAAGCCACTATGACGGGCTCTCACAGCGGCTGTTTCTATTTTATCATTTATTTCACGAACCCTAAAAGCATTTCGCGGATGAATTTGCTTGCTGCGATCTGTGTCTTCTCTGTCGGATCATAAGCAGGGGCCACTTCTACAAGGTCGGCTCCCACGATGTTCAAGTCACTCGCTGCTAAAGCGTGTATACTTGCAAGTAACTCTTTCGATGAGATCCCTCCCGCTTCAGCTGTCCCTGTACCTGGTGCGCAGGCAGGATCAAGCACATCAATATCGATGGTTACATAAACAGGGCGGCCGGTAAGCTTGGGGAGAACCCTTTTCAAAGGTTCCAAAACTTCAAATTTACTCATATGCATCCCGGAATCTTTGGCATACTGAAACTCTTCACGCATGCCGGAACGTATACCGAATGAATAGATGTTTTCAGCGCCTATCAGCTCACATGCCTTTCGAATAGGCGTAGAGTGCGACAACACTTCCCCTTCATACTCTTCACGAAGATCGGCATGGGCATCTATATGAATGACGGCAAGGTCTGGGTGTTTTTGATACATCGCTTTAAGAACCGGCCATGTAACGAGATGCTCTCCGCCAAGCCCGAGCGGAAACTTTCCTTTTTCTAAAAGTTCACGAATGTATCCTTCAATGATATCAAGGCTGCGGGCAGCATTGCCGAATGGAAGCAAAAGATCCCCGGCATCATGATACTTCACTTCTTCTAAATGCTTGTTAAGATAGAGACTGTACTCTTCCAAACCGATGGATGCTTCCCGAATTCGATTCGGCCCAAAACGTGAACCCGGGCGGAAGCTGACTGTCCAGTCCATCGGCATCCCATAGAGGACGATATCTGCTTCGTCCTCAGTGGCCCGGCTCATAATGAACACTTTTCCAGAGTAGGCTTCATCAAAACGCATGGGACTCACTCCTTTGTCAGATCTTTGACGAACTTCGGAAGGGCAAAACAAGCATGATGAATTTCGTCCGTGTAATATTTTGTATTCATCGTTGTAAAACGATCGGCAGATACTTGCAAGGGATCATAAATTTTACTGCCAATGGTAAATGTCCAAAGTCCGCTTGGATAGGTCGGAATGTTCGCTGTATATACCTTTGTAATCGGGAACGTTTCCTTCACATCCCTGTACACCTGGCGAATCAAGTCAGCTTTGAACCAAGGGTTATCTGTTTGTGCAACGAAAATGCCGTCCTCTTTCAATGCTTTGGCAATCCCCTCATAAAAACCTCTGGAAAAAAGACTTACAGCTGGGCCTACAGGTTCTGTCGAATCAACCATGATGACGTCATATTCCTGCTCACTTTCTGCGATGTGCATGAAACCGTCCGCCACTTTCACTTCCACACGCTCATCTTCAAGTGCGCCTGCAATCGAAGGCAGATACTGTTTCGAATATTCGATGACTTTCCCGTCGATTTCGACAAGTGTGGCTTTCTCTACCGTTTCATGCTTTAATACTTCCCTAATCACACCGCCATCTCCGCCACCGACGACGAGCACATTCTTAGGATTGGGATGGGTAAATAACGGCACATGGGCGATCATTTCATGATAAACGAATTCATCCTTTTCTGTCGTCATGACCATATCATCAAGGACGAGCATTTTCCCCCACTCTGCTGTTTCTAACATCTCTAGATCTTGATAGTCCGTTTTCTCATTATGAAGGGATCGATTGACCTTTGCTGTAATTCCGAAATGATCGGTTTGTTTTTCTGTAAACCATGTACCCATGTGCATTTCTCCTTTATTTATCTATGAAAATTCATTAAATTCACTATGACTTGCGGGATTTATTAGTCACAAGAAGTTTATTTTACTACGTATTCTCACATAATAATAGCAGTCTTTATACATTCTTAACAGTTGGGAGTCTAAAAGAAATGCGATCACTATTTAGAAAGACTTACCGATGGATGGTCCGGGGGATAAAGCTTGTCCTATTCACTACGATTGTCGGCATTGTCGGTGTCATCGGAATTCTTATCTATGCCATCACCCAAGGTCCTCCCTCTTTAATAACAGAACAAAACACCGTCCTCTATGGGGGAGACGGCGAAATCATAGGTGAAGAACAAGGAGCCGAAGAACGGTATTGGATCAATATTGAGGAAATGCCGGAATCTATTAAGGAGGCTACCCTCGCTATCGAAGACAGGCGTTTTTATGACCACTTCGGATTCGACTTCAAACGAATCGCTGCTGCTGCGCTTACAGATATTAAACAAATGAGAATGGCGGAAGGAGCCAGTACCATTACACAGCAGTATGCCAGAAACCTTTATCTCTCTCATGATAAAACATGGAAAAGGAAAATAAACGAGGCAATATATGCGTTACGGTTAGAAATTTTTTATAGCAAAGAAGAGATTTTAGAAGGCTACTTGAATACGATTTACTATGGTCACGGTGCCTATGGAATCGAAGCGGCAAGCCGTCAGTACTATAATAAGCACGCTGAAGACCTCACTTTGACGGAAGCAGCCATGCTCGCAGGCGTCCCTAAAGGGCCAAGCTATTACTCTCCCCTCGCGAATGAAGAACGTGCGGAAGAAAGACAGCAGCAAATTTTGGCGGAAATGGAACGGAACGGGTATATTACTTCATCTGAAAAAAGAGAAGCTGTAGCAGCAAGCCTGGTTTATGCCGAGGGTCAGGAAGAAGATACTCAGGAAATCGCTCCCTATTTCCAGGATCATGTCCTAATAGAAGCGTCTGAACTACTGGGGATCGATAAAGAAAGTGTGCAGACAGGTGGTTACCACATTCACACCACTCTGATTGAAGAACACCAGCGTATTTTAGAGGAACAAGTGAACAAGAACATTCCCGAAGACGAGGAGATTCAAGTGGCCTCTGCAGTTATGGACAGCCATTCAGGAGCCATTACGGCGCTTATCGGTGGAAAGGATTATAAAGAAAGCCCTTATAATAGAGCAACCCAAGCCAAGCGCTCAGTCGGATCGACCATCAAACCTTTCCTTTATTATGCGGCCCTTGGAGAAGGATACTCACCGGTAACGATGAAGGAAGTTCAGCCTATTGAAATTAAGGTCGACGGGCAAGAGAAGCCTTATGTCCCGTCAAACTTTAATAATCAACATTCAGAAAAACCCCTTTCCATGGCGCAAGCTCTTGCGATTTCTGATAATATCTACGCTGTAAAGACACACATGGACATTGGTCCAGATAAATTAGGAGCTACTATGAAAACGTTTGGTGTGGAGGGAACGTTCACCCCCCACCCATCCCTCGCCTTAGGATACTCTTCCATTTCCCTATTGGATATGGTTAGTGCGTACGGCAAAATGGTGAAAGGGACAGAATCACTGGAAGGACATACCATCGCCAAAATTACAGACCGGCATGACAACGTGTTGTATGAATACAAGCCGACATACAACAAAGAAAAGGCTATAGATAAAGATCGGGCATTTACTGTAACGCATATGATGACAGGGATGTTCGATTCTGTACTAAACGCTGACTATGCGGCTGTAACCGGTCGTCCAATCAAAGGTAAGCTGACTCGTATGTACGGAGGGAAATCTGGTACTACTGATAACGACAGCTGGATGATCGGGTTCAGCCCTCAATACGTTTCCGGTGTGTGGGTTGGTTATGATAACGGTCAGAAACTAAAAGATTTCAATGATCACAGATACGCTAAAGCGGTTTGGGCGGATACGATGGAAAAAGTACACGAATCCGAACCCACAGCAGCCTTCACTCCCCCACCTGGAGTAAAGGGTGTTTATATTGATCCTGAGACCGGTTATCTGGCTGGACCCAACTGCCCTCAGGAGCGGCTGGTTTATATGGAGAAATCGGATATTCCTGAGCAAGTATGCGGAGGTGACGACAGCAAAGACCTTGACGATGAATTTAAAAATGACCCATGGTTTAAGGATGTCGTCGACTGGTTCTTTTAATCCAGAGCCACTTTCATATGAAAGTGGCTTTTTTTAAAAGTCATTCATAATCATCTTCATCTGGGCAAAAAAAGGGGACTCCAGGATTGAAAAAAAAAGACAGAGAAAACGACCGGCAGAACCGGTCGCTTTCTCTGTCCTAGTAAACATGTATAACCCATGTGTTACTTAATATATTACCACTTTCGCTTATTCGTCAAGATTCGCCGTCCGAATTCCGGAAATTTTTAATGAACATTTTGTGAACAAATAGTGAACACCTATCGAATAGTAAGATCCGCAATATCATCTAAAGGAAGACGAATGGTTTCTTTTGTCTCCTCATTCACTCCTGAGACCGTATGGGTTGACCTGTTAACATGACTAGGTTTCATGCAGATCTCTTCATAATCAAAACCATTATGAATTCTTATCTGTACCGTTAAATGATCACTGAGTGCTCGCTGCAAAAGAAAGTCGATTTCCACTGCTTTTTGCTCATCCATTATCCCTTTTTCAACTCGTTGGTCTTCCTTCCAAAGTTTCTTCACCATTTCTACATGCTCCGGCAGCATAAGCGATGTCCATTTGATCGTCCCACGATCACGATTGCGATTATCCATTACCACTCCTCCTTAACCACGAACATTTGTTCTTATTCTATCATAAAAGAGCCTCCCGTAAACTGGAATTTTCATACTTGGAAAAGTAAACCTGCTTTTAGCTTGAGAAAGGTTCGAGAAGAACAGGAAAATAAAAAAAGAGAGGAACGTTTATTTTCCTCTCTTTCTAATATGCTGATCCCCGTTATTGTACACCCAGGGAGTCTTTCAACTCCTGAGCTGTGTTCTCCCATAGTTCAGGTTTAAATTCACGCAGATATTCCCCCAGAAGTCTTTTCGCTTTGTCATCAAGATGATCGACAACGAAGCGTCCTTTCAAGGATTTATCCATATGATTGACGTGCTCCGGCATCAACTTATAACCTCTTTTGATAGAACGATCGACAACGATCTCACTGGCGGCGACTCCATGGTAACATGGTTTACCTTCTTTATAATCAACGGTTACCCAGGCAATCCAGTACTGCAGTCCATTTTTCACAACTTCCCGGTCTGTAATGAACTTGATGCGTTTTTCTACTTTACTGCGAGCATGAAGGGCCCCCATATCGACATAGGCTTCCTCTTCATTTGGATCAACGATAACCGGGGTCATGTTTTCGAGACTAATGGAGCCAACACCATAGCCTCCGTGACCATCTGTAGAATCGTCTTTAATTATGGTGAATTGGTTCTTCTTTTTATCGTTGCTTTCCCCTTTATTTTTGAACTGGTCGAATTCTTTCATCAGGCGATCCTCCTCATCTGTCCACCTCTTATTTTGTCCCATTTTAACATACAAAACGCTTCTTGTTAGAAGAGACGCTCTGACTATTGGTCAAACGTTTGTTTAATCGCTTTAAACTCCCGATTCAGTATAAGAAACACAGTATCCTGAGTTCTCCCCATCAAAGTCTCTTTCTCTCCGCACCCCTTCTTCACGAAAGCCAAAATTACGTTTATGAAACCGGAAGAATCCGATGACTTCCCCCTTTTATTTTCAAGTACTCAGGGGATTTCCTTCTTGTTATCCCTCCAATCTTTCCTTCATATCCTGTGTCATTTCTTCCACAGGCTTTATAGAATCTGACAGCCATGACCCCTCCAGTAATAAAAAAGACCATATAACAAAAAGGTGTACGATCCTCGTACACCTTTCCTTTCATCTTAATGAATGGAACGCAAATATTTAATAAATTTCCATCCCTCATCAATATCTTCTTGTGTATAATTTTGAGCGCTCTTTACGGTGAACACTTTCTCTGCAATTTCCTCTTTTGGCAAATGCTCAAAGAAAAGCATCGTGGAAACCAGCTCAAGGAAACGCGAGCTTCTTCCGTTCATTTCATCGATATGCTCATTCAGCGGCGGCAGATCCATCTCATAATGGGTAAGAAACTCTCTCCCGCTATCCGTTAAACGATAGCGATATTGGTAATAATTTTTCTTTTCTTCTCTCGTTTCGCTGACGAAACCCAAGTTGCACATTTCCTCCACTCTAAGAGTCAGCTCTTCTGAATAAGGCCCGTAAAAGTGGAACTGATAACGTTCTTCAAAGGGGATTTCACACTTTTTCAGTATGTAAATCATCTTTTGTAACTTCTTTCGCCCAATGATTTCATCTGTGCTTGAGAAAAACTGCATCAACTTCGCATGATTCTCCAACATGGAGGTTCACTCCTTATCAAACAAAATTTCCATAATCCGTTTTTTCGTTTTACTTCGATTCGACATTTCCTCGAGTCGATCAAGAGGAAAATATAATTTATGGTCCGTACGTTTTTTACCAGAAATCGATTCAACAATATCAGAAAGCCTGGATAATTCCTTCAGTTCATCATTCGGCTGAAGAAGATGGATGGGAAGGCGTTCCCCTTCCTCTCCCGGTCGGTAAAAGTCATAAGGGAGATCGGAGCTCGAGTCGACAACGAGGTAATAATCTGGATTCAACCCAGCTTTTACAAACAGTTTATACAGCTCCATCCATTCGTTCATTTGGGCATTCGGGTTGAATTCAATATATTTGAATAGGCGTCGGTTTACAAAACGATGACATAAATCACTCAGTACCGTATCCTCTTCCTCCATCCACGTTTGGAAGTAATATAGAACAACCGATTCATCAAGGGCCAAGTATTCTTTCAATGTAGGTTGACCCGAAAAGAAAGATAAGAAATGTATAGGTTCCAGCTTAAACGTGTACCCTTCTTCATACAGTTCTTTGGTACGGTGAAGAATCTTCGTCAGGATCACTTCTGCACTTCGGGTCACGGGATGGAAATAAACTTGCCAATACATTTGATAGCGGCTCATAATGTAGTCTTCCACGGCATGCATTCCACTCTCTTTAACCACCACTTGGTCTTCCATAGGACGCATCACCCGGAGAATACGCTCCATATCAAAATGACCATAGCTGACCCCTGTAAAATAGGCATCGCGCTGCAAATAGTCCATTCGATCTGCATCAATCTGGCTGGAAATGAGACTGACAACAAGCTTATTTTCGTAAGTCTTATTAATGACGTCGGCTACCTTTTTCGGGAATCCTTTTTCCACTTTACTCAGAACCTTATTCACTTCAGTATCTCCAAGTAAAATCGCTTGGGTAAAATCCTCATGATCAAGTTTGTACACTTTTTCAAAGGAATGAGAAAAAGGGCCATGGCCTAGATCATGCAATAATGCAGCACAAAGACAGAGCAAGCGCTCTTCTTGATCCCAATTCGGACGGGCTTGAAAGTTTTCGATAATCCTTCTGACGATTTCGTAAACACCCAAGGAATGATTGAAACGACTATGTTCTGCCCCATGGAACGTCAAATAGGAAGTTCCAAGCTGCTTGATTCGGCGAAGACGCTGAAACTCAGCCGTCCCAATCAAGTCCCAGATCACACGCTCACGCACATGAACATAACGATGCACAGGGTCTTTAAAAACCTTTTCTTCACTTAACTTCTCATCACGGTAGGCCATCAGCTTGTCCTTTCTACACGACATTTTTATCTATTATATACCTTAAATTCCGACAAAAAAACATCTTGACAGGCAAAAAATGACAGATCATTACCTGAAACCTGCCTTCAAGCATGTGGGATGGAGATGATTTTTATCCATGGCAGATTTTACAGCCGTTCCTCCATTCATGCAAGAGCCTACTTTTGGTATAATGAATGGTGCTATTAAAAAGGAGAACGAATGTTATGAATGAACTACATCCATTATTAAAACCAGACACCTATCGATTCATTGACCAAAGTAATTTAGGGCCAGGATTTTCGGCTTTACAGTCTTTCGCAATGGATGATGCCCTCTCTATCTCTGTCGGCGAGAGAATCAGTCCCACAACAGCAAGGCTCTGGGTCCACCATGATACCATTGTCCTTGGCATCCCGGATGCCCGTCTTCCTTATATCAAAGAAGGAATCGAATTTTTAAGATCCAATGGTTACGATATTGTCGTCCGTAATTCCGGTGGACTTGCCGTTGTTTTAGATAAGGGGGTTTTAAACCTTTCCCTAATCTTCCCGGATTCAAAACAAGTGAACATCCATGAAGGTTATGAAGCGATGGTTTCTTTCATCCAACACCTTTTTTCTGATTTAACAGACGGAATTGAAGCCTATGAGATCACACAATCTTATTGCCCAGGCACCTACGATCTAAGCATTAACGGAAAGAAATTCGCCGGTATTTCTCAACGTCGCGTTAAAAATGGCTCTGCTGTTCAGATTTATCTGGATGTAAGCGGAAGTGGCGCCGAACGTGCCTCTCTTCTTAAGCGTTTCTATGAAATAGGCAAACAAGGAGAGGACACTCGTTTCACCTATCCTCATATTGAACCGAATGTGATGGCTTCCTTAAATGAATTATTAAATACGACTTTAAGCGTTCTTGATGTCCGCGACCGGATTTTAATGAAATTACATGAGCTTTCAGGAAATCTTATTACCCATGCATTAGACGGGAAGGAAATCGACTGGTTCCATAAACGATTTGATCAAATGATCAAACGCAATGAAAAAGCGCTCGACAACCTTGAGTAAGGAGATCGAGCGCTTTCGTTTTGGCTTTAAAGTTATTTTTCCTATTAAACGGATTGTGCTGCAGTGATTAGGGCAAGCTTGTATACATCATCAGCATTACAACCACGGGACAGATCATTCACCGGTTGATTTAACCCTTGAAGGATTGGTCCCACAGCATCAAAGTTTCCTAAACGCTGAGCAATTTTGTAACCAATGTTTCCTGCCTCAAGGCTTGGGAATACGAATGTGTTCGCCTCCCCTTTCAAAGGAGAATCAGGCGCTTTCTTCTCAGCTACGGATGGGACAAATGCCGCATCAAATTGGAATTCACCATCAATGAGAAGATCGGGATTCTGTTCTTTTGCAATAGTGAGAGCCTCTGTAACTTTTTCTGTTTCGGGCGACTTGGCCGAACCTTTTGTAGAAAAGCTTAACATCGCTACTTTCGGATCAATATCGAAAAGTTGTGCTGTTTCTGCACTTGCAAGCGCAATCTCAGCTAAATCCTGGCTATCTGGGTTGATGTTGATGGCACAGTCAGCGAATACATATTTTTCTTCGTCGCGCACCATAATGAATACACCAGAAGTCTTCTTAATCCCAGGTTTAGTCTTGATGATTTGTAAAGCTGGACGTACAGTGTCTGCTGTAGAGTGAACAGCACCACTTACAAGGCCGTCTGCTTTCCCCATATAAACAAGCATCGTTCCAAAGTAGTTGCCGTTTTGCAAGATTTCACGTGCTTGCTCTTCGGTTGCCTTTCCTTTCCGGCGCTCTACAAAGCTGGCCACCATATCATCAAATTCAGCATAATCAGCTGGATCTAAGATTTCCGCAACAGAGATGTCCAGGTTTAGTTCCGATGCTTTCTGTTCTACTTTTCCTTTATTACCAACTAGTACAGGTGTAAGCAATCCTTCTGCACCCAATTGACTGACAGCTGTAAGAATTCGTTCGTCTAATGCTTCAGGAAATACGACTTTCTTGCCTTTTCCAACCACTTTAGACTTCAAAGTATCAAATAGGTTACTCATCATTAACCCTCCATTTTTTCATTCTGTTATACATGATAAGACGTTTTGTGTTTAAAAGAAAGTAGTTCGAACCAAGTTTTCCAATTGAAGCGATTTCATTTTAACTTTACCCTATTTCATCAAAGATGATACTTCTGTTTCGCCCCTGCTATTATTCACAAAATCGTAATAGACGCTTCGTTATCTATCGAAAAGTAAATGTGTTATATTAATGGAGGATGATTTATTAGTACAATACTTCAATGTAAAAGGAGCGATCGATCCCATGCCAGAAGCAGTAGTTACCATGGACGGTTGGTATTGTTTGCATGATTTTCGTTCTGTCGATTGGACAGCATGGAAGTATGCATCAAATGAAGACCGCGAACAGGCAATCAGTGAATTTAAACAATTGATTGGTCAATGGGAAGAAACAGAACGCAGCAAAGAAGGAAGTCATGCTTTATATACAATTGTCGGTCAGAAAGCTGACTTTATGATGATGATTCTCCGCCCGACAATGGAAGAGCTGAATGAAATTGAAACAGCCTTCAATAAAACCAAGCTGGCTGAATACACGAAGCCTGCATATTCGTATGTATCGGTGGTTGAACTATCCAATTACATGGGAAGCGCCAACGAAGATGACCCTGAAATTCAGGCACGTCTCCACCCGACACTTCCTAAATGGAACCATATTTGTTTCTACCCGATGGACAAGCGCCGTCAGGGCAATGACAACTGGTATGTGCTCGAGAAAGATGAGCGCGCGAAATTAATGTATGCTCACGGAATGACCGGGCGTCAATATGCTGGAAAAATCCGTCAGATCATTACAGGTTCCATTGGTTTCGACGATTGGGAATGGGGCGTCACACTATTTGCTCACGATGTCCTTCAGTTTAAGAAGCTCGTATATGAGATGCGCTTTGATGAAGTAACTTCGCGCTATGGTGATTTTGGATCATTCTATATTGGGAATATCCTGAAACCGGATGCTGTCGATCAATTTTTGCATGTTTAGGAAGGAAAGCTGTCAGGACTCACTGGCAGCTTTTTTTGTACCCAATCAGACCACGCCCTTTCGTTCTCTTCCTAAATCTTGAACCGTGTTCCGTTTACCAGATAAGTGTGAGGACGGCAGGGAAAACTGTTCGCTTCCCGCGGTGTTTGCAGATCCTCCCCGAACTTATAGTCCGGTGAAGTTTCGCCCCCCATTCTTTCCCGGGAACGCGCGTGATCCTGTTCGAAATCATCGGCTAGTGAGACTTCCCTCAATTCTGTATGATGACCTTTCCTTTTCCACCCTATCCCCATCGTTAATGAAGCCATCCACCTACCTTCCATTTATTCGAATAAACTTGTGATCAATCCTTAAGGGCATTTGTTGTCCACCAGATATTTTTTATTCATATCTACATAGGCGTGTCACATATAGTGTTAAAGAACATACAAACATGCCTTTCTTAAAAGTGAGGTGACAGCATGGCTGTTATTTCCTTCCATCCAATGACTTCTCACGTCTTCGGCTAAAGGAAGCTGAAGTGGAAGGTAAAACAAGGCGTGCTTATGGTCTGGAATACCAGAGTCAAACCGTGTCCGTGGGGAATGTATCGATTTTTTCGATACGCTTCGTAAAATGGTGGACCAAAGTCTAAGCGGCTGCTGCCGGCACGTCTTACTACTTTGGTTCTTTACGCCCTTAGGAGGCTGCCCAGCCCAGTGGTTCGGCCAGTGGAACACGGGAAGATACAAACTCATTGTTTCTTTTCCCCGACTCGGTCTGACTGTCCTAGTGTTTATTAATTCCAATAAGGAGTGATTCAGTTGGCAGAAAAGAAACCACAAATGGGAGGACAGGGTCAAGGACAGCAGATGTATGGCCAATCCCCTTCCCCGTATTACGGCCAGAACCCTTATATGTACTATTATCCAAGTGGACCCATGGCTAACCAAGGAATGGGGATGCCACAACAACAACCACAATTCCAGGGTCAACAAGCTGGCACTCAACCCCCTCAAATGCAGCAAACGCAAACGACAGGTGGAGTAAATCCACCCAATATGCTTCCATCTGAGGAGTCCTACATCGAAAATATTTTACGTTTAAATGCTGGGAAGCCTGCAACGGTTTATATGACGTTCGAAAATAACGATCAATGGAATGCAAAAGTATTCAAAGGGATTATAGAGGCAGCAGGAAGAGATCACATTATCCTCAGTGATCCACAAACCGGAAAGCGTTATTTATTGCTAATGGTGTATCTTGATTACATTACATTCGATGAAGAAATTAACTACAACTATCCGTATGGAAGTGGCACCGGCCAACGTTAAAAATTGACTCATTTCCCGTTCCTAACCAAGCAAAAAACTCGCTATTTCGATAGCGAGTTTTTCCATTCAGATCAGACGGTCTTTACGTTTTTAAATACTGGCCTGGCGCCAAATGAAAAGGGTGAACAGATGCGACCTCCCTATGAAAGTTACCACAGAGCGCAATTAGCCGCCCTCCTGGTAGCCGTTGCTCTCGCTGTGATTGGTTTATTCAAACTGGAACACCAGTGGATTATCCTGCTTATGTTTTACGTGCTGGCTGGGAGCTTTGCTTTGGAAGCGATGCTTGAAATGAAACGCCAGCAAAAGGTAAATGCTATCATTCAATTAATGAGAGCCGTCATTATCTTATTTTTCACTACCATTCTTTACTTTTAAGTAGTTAAATATATTTAATAACCGCATATCCAAGCAAAATCCAGCCGATTAGAAATGACAGTCCGCCAATTGGCGTAATCATTGCGAAAGCTTTAATCCCAGTTGGAGCGTATATATAAAGGCTTCCTGAAAAAAGCAAGATGCCGATAAAGAAGAACCACCCCGCCCCTGTCATAGCGCCGGTCTGGATTTTGCCCATCAGTAAGGCAGTAACGAACAAGGCCATCGTATGAAACATTTGATAGTCTACAGCTTTTCCCCATTGTTCCAAGCCTTTTTCCGACACTTTCCCTTCAAGACCATGGGCTCCAAAAGCACCTAAAGCTACAGATAAAAAGCCATTCAACACAGCTAAAATCAAAAATACTTTCATATTTTCTCCCCCTTAAAAATCAAAAATGGAAGATCCATTCGCATCATCATGATCGATTTTTGTTTCTTGGTTTTTTTTCTTTTCAGGTTTTGGGTTGTCTGCCCCCATCATCTTACGAACTTCTTCCACTGTTGGTTCCTGCACCTTAGAAGGGATCGTTTCGGTCCCTGACTCTTCTTCAAGCAGCAAGTCCGCAAGTAATTTTACAGACCTTATATGTTCCCTTACTTTTTGTTCATTCCCATGCTTCAACATAGCTTCTTGTATCTCACTGGACATCTTTTTCAAAACCGTTTGATTCGTGATCGCCATAACTCTTTTTCTCCTTTTCCATAGAAAAATGGTACTCTGTCGTAGTTTAACATGTTCGGTTCTTTTCTGTCCTTTCCCTCTTGTTAGTTTCATTAAATGTTAAAAAATGAACGAAACCTAAAAAGAACTCCGGTCAATGACCAGAGTTCTTTCGTTAAAGGTTCAAAATTCCGATTTGGTTCAGAAAGATGAGAACAATCATAACAGGAGCAAGGAACTTAATGATAAAGAACCACACACTTCCAAGAAGACCGTCCTTTAAATCCGTAGCTTCCAAAGCTTCTGATTTCTTAAAGTGCCAACCGACTAAGAGAGCCATCGATAAACCTCCGAGCGGAAGCAATATGTTGGAGGCCACATAGTCCATGGAGTCAAGGATATTCAAATCCCCAATTGGTGTGATCCCTGCCCAAATTCCAAATCCTAAAGATACACCGATTCCAAGAATAAACATAATCGATCCCATCAGCACACTTGTGGCAAACCGAGACCACCCCAGCGCTCTCATAAAGTACGCTGTTGGAACTTCCAGTATAGAAACGGAAGACGATAATGATGCCAAAATCAGGGCAAAAAAGAAGATAACACCAATCATGCCGCCAAATGGCATTTGTTCAAAGATACTCGGCAATGTAATAAAAACAAGCGGCGGGCCAGAACTTGGATCAATGCCAAAAGCGAATACAGCGGGAAAAATAACGACCCCTGAAATAATAGCAAAGAATGTATCCATGATTCCAATTCCTAGTGTTGCACTTGGTAGTTTATTTTCCTTCTTCAAATAGCTGCCATACGTGAGCATTGCCCCCATCCCCAGGCTGAGGGAAAAGAATGCCTGCCCGAGGGCAGCAATATAAATCGATGGTTGACTAAAAGCGGACCAATCCGGCTGGAAGAGGAATTTTAATCCCTCCGTTGCGCCGTCTAGTGAAAGACTAAAGAAAGCAAGCCCGATCAAAATAAGAGCCAGCAAAGGCATAAATATTTTGTTCGCTGCTTCTATCCCTTTTTTCACTCCACTGAGTACGATGATGATCGTAAGAATCATGAACAATGCTGTCCAGGCAATAGGATGCCATGTGTGACTGATAAATTGTCCAAATGCCCCTTCATAGCCAGTTGCAGGCGAAGTAAAGAAAGTTCCATTTATATAATTCCAAAAGTAAAAAATAGCCCATCCAGCTACGACAGCATAAAAGCCTAATATTAAGAAAGCACTCGCAATTCCAAAGAACCCCGTTAAATACCATGGGGTTTTAGGAGCTAATTTTTGAAAAGAACCGATTACATCGCTTTCTGCTTTTCTACCAATACTGACCTCTGTCAATAGTAGTGGGACACCAATCAGAAGAACGAAAATCAAATACAGGATTAAAAAGGCACCGCCCCCATTATTTCCTGCTACAAAAGAGAATCTCCATATATTACCAAGCCCGACAGCAGAACCCATTGCTGCCAGCATAAAACCAAGCTTCGTCCCCCACTTTTCTCTTCCCATATACCTATTCAACTCCTCTAAATCATTCGTCTTAACAGCCGTCTTCTCTTTTTATACGGCTTGGGAAATATTCATCAGCATACCATAGAATAAGCAAGTGTAAATACATATTCTGAAATTTCATTTAATTTACAGTTGAAAATCAATAGTAGAAGGGGTTATATATTTTGTTTTCCTTTCTTCATTTGGTGTTTTTATTCAACTGGAAACATTCGGTATGTGTGGATTTCCAAACTATGCTTGCAGCGAAAACCATGGATTTCCTTCATCCCGACCCTCTTCCTTCATAAAATGATAAGGTAAAATCATAGCACAGCTCATGCCTGTACTCTAGGAGGTTCCTATGGAAACATGGTTTAGTGAATATATTGAGCAATCTTTTATAACGTTTGGGACAAGTCATACAATGATGCTTGTCCTTTATTGCATCGTGTCAATCGGAATCCTGTGGATGCACCGTCAATGGAAGAACCAGAAATTCTTACAAAATCTTGTGCGATTTATTTTATTATTTTTACTGATAGGATCGGAGATTAGTTATCAAATTTGGACACTTATACATGGGTTATGGATGGAAGGGAGCCACCTCCCGCTTCATTTGTGCGGGGTAGCTTCTTTATTAGGCTGTATTTCTCTCCTGACGTATCATTCAAAACTAATCAAAATCACTTTTTTTATTGGAATTCTACCAGCAGCCATCGCCTTAATCACACCCGACCTCTCCCATGGCTACCAACATTTTCGCTTTTGGAAGTTTTTCATTCATCATATGGCTATCTCCTGGACAAGCCTTTTTTTAATCGCTTCGACTAATGTTAGAATCACAGGTAAAGATTTACTAGAGACATTCTTCTATCTTATTTTATATAGTTTGTTCATCTTCCTTTTTAATACCTTCTTCCAGACCAATTATCTCTACTTGAATGGTCCTCCAGTTGTAGGTACCCCTTTAGATTGGATGGGGGAGGGCTTCATTTATTACATTCGGCTTGGAGTGACCACCTTTTTCCTATTTTCCTTTATGTATTTCCTTTATAAATTCTTTTACAAAAAGAGCCATTAAACCTCTCCCTTAAGCAGGGCACAGGACTGGAGAACGCCCGCAAAAAACTCTATATTTGTCAGCTGTTCATTCTCAAAGTAGAAAACTAACCCCCGCTTCTGCATGGTCAGAAACGGGGGTTTAGAATTATTCATGTCCATATAAGTTCTCCAGTTTCTGAACTCGGGCTTCCAGTTTTTCGTACTCTTCCTTCGAAACAAAACCTAATTCTTTCATCTGATCTTGAAATTTGACTTTTGCCTGTTCATTCCATTCTTTATCTTTGGTTTCTCCTTTAGAAATCCATGTACTCATCCAATTATTGACCATGGTTTTAGCCTGAGAAGGACTGATTTCTCCGCTCTTCACCATTTCATTGACCATTTTCTCGAAACGTTCCTTCCCGCTGATGGCGGCACCTAACCCTAGATGAAATCCTTTTTTTAATAAGTCACTCATGTTTCATTCCTCCTGTTATGATGTATTCGTCTAAGCATCTTAAAGTGATTGAACGAGCTTACGATAAAGCCGGTTATCCCAATACCTATGGTTACTCCCCCCACCCATATATTCGGAAGAACAGGAACAATCATGGTGTAATAGAGAGCAGCCGCCCCTGCCCCCGAAATGAGCAGCGAAAGAAACGTGTAAAACAAATAATATTGGTGGAATAAATGATTCTTTTGATGATAGCTTTTCCATTCCCTTTCTTTATCTCCGTCTTCAAGAAATTCAATTAAGGCTCTCGGTAGTGAGAGAAGCGGCCGAGCAGTTTCCTTGGCTATTTCTTTATATAAGGAATGGCTGGAGTCTTCGCCTGACATCCATTCTTTAATGACTGGACGCCCCCATTGAATCAAATCGACTTGAGGATAAACAGATGTAAGCACGCCTACGATAATAGAAGTTGCACGTCCCAAAAAAGCATAGTCTGCTGGTAATTGAATCGGCTGCTCTTTGACGAACTGTTGTAAATCGCGGAGCATATCATTCATCATATGCGCATCCAACTTGTCAAAGTTACCATCAAGATACATATTAGTCGTCTGTTTCAACAATTTCTTTACTTTTTCAGTATCTGCATCCGGCAATAGAAAATCCATTTCCTGAAGGGATTCAATAACTCTGTCATAATCATCTAAAATAAAACCCTGGATCATTTTTCGAATGGAATTTGCGTCTTCCTTTTTAATTTCTCCGACCATCCCAAAATCAATCACCACAATCGTCCCATCTTCCTTTAACATCAAATTCCCTGGATGAGGATCGGAGTGAAACATACCAGCATAGACAAACTGTTCTACACACAAGTCAAATAACCTTCGGGCGATATGTTCCCTATCAATACCATGCCTTTTAATAAAGGGTAAGTCTGTAATTTTGGCGCCTTCAATCCATTCCATGACAAGAACTCGCTTCGTTGATAAATCGGAATAATAATCAGGAATGTACACTCCATCAAAATCTGTAAACCTTTTCTTAAAATGGTTCCCGTTCTCTAACTCCATCGTAAAGTCAAGTTCGTTACTAATTACACGTACGACTTCGCGATACAAAGCTTGTAAATCTGCCTTTTTTCCATAAATCGTGAATCGCTCCAGCATCCAGAAAACGATCTTCAATGCCTTAAAGTCCATACGGAATGTTTCACGAACACGGTACCTTTGCACTTTGATCGCCACTGGTGTCCCGTCTTTTAAATACGCCTTATAAACTTCTCCGATGGAAGCGGAGGCAATCGAATCCTCTTCGATACTAGCTAAATATTCGTTTAATGGAGCATTCCAGTCTTCTTCTATGGTCTGACGTGAACGGTGAAATGGCACGGGTTCCACTCGGTCTACAAGACCTTCCAGTTCTTTGATAAATGACTGGGGCAGCAAATCCCCACGTGAACTAAGGAATTGACCAAATTTAATGAGGAGTCCTCCCAGCAACACAGCCTTCTTTCTATATTCGCCTGCTTGTCCCGCCAGCATCTCTTCCCATTGGCGTATTGTTCGCTCATCCCAAATCCGATGTCTTTTTTTGAACCAATAAATTTGTATTAAAAACTTAAGCGCCATCCATATGATGACAGAAATTCTATATATGGATATGTATTTCAATCGATGCCTCATCTTGCTCCCCCTTATTTTTACTGTATTTATCCTTCCCTTCTCTCAAACTCGTCAATCATAAAATTTCAACCAGGTATATATTCCCACTTCTATATCCCCTTTAAAATTGTTTAGAGTGTCATAATTTGTTACTAAATAACTATTCTAATTTTTCGGAATATTCAACATAATTAGAGTTAGGAGTTGACAAAATATTACTAGGGGGATCATATGTTGAAGAATAAGAAACTGACCGCTTTGCTATCCGCTGGAGCATTGACACTGTCCATGCTATCTCCGGCAACCGTGACGGAAGTAAGTGCCAGTAAACTTCAAGAAAATTGGAATGTCGAACGATACAGTGACAAACTCGATATTGACAGTGAGCTGCAACGTTTAGATGAAAGTGAAAGCTTTCAGAAAGAAGCAAAAAAGACAATTAGAGAGAATGCTTCGGAGGTGCATTGGAATGACGAAGAAAGCAATGAATCTGATTCTCATTCAAAAGCAGCCTCGATGGCTAACGTAGGCGAGACCAAATCCTTTCTTACCCGGAATTTAACGTTTAAAGACTTTACACTCCAAAGTGTAGGAGAGCATGCCGAAGTCTGGGTAGCCAATGACTTGTCTTTCCCTGAAGGGGACGATCGCCCAGCCCATGTGGTCACCAAAGAACAAGCAGATAAAATGGCAGCAGAATTCGATGCTAATATGTATCCTGTAGCGACAGACTTCTTCGGGACACCAGATTCCTTAGATGGAACCGATGCGCAACTAGAAGACATGGGCATTGTTCCTGAAGGGTATTACAAAGGGGATGGAGATAAAGTCATTATTCTGGTCGATAACGTGGAGGATGAAAATTATAACGATCCGGATTATCCTTTCTTTGTTGCTGGATTCTTCTGGCAGACGCTAGAAAACTACATGGACCGGAACATCATTACGATTGATTCAAGAGACTGGGATACACGCCTTGAGAGCACTTTCTTTGGTACGACCATTCACGAATTACAACACTTGATTCACGCCGATAATGACGGGGATGAAACGTCATGGTTAAATGAGGGAATGTCTACATTTTCTGAATACTTAGGTGGTTATGGTCTTGATTCTGGATCGATTAATTTCCTGCTCGATCACCCGGAAAACTCTTTAACAAACTGGGATGAACATGTAGGTGCCGAAACAGGCCCTGAAACGATTGCTGACTATGGTCTGGTTCAGCTTTTCACGCTTTATAACTACGAAAGATTCGGACAAGAATTCATTCGATCTGTGGCATTGGAAGAATTGAACAGCATAGAAAGTTTTGAAAAAGCATATAAAGATTACGGGTTGAATGTCACCTTCAACGAAGTATATCAAGACTTCTCAACTGCCTTAGTTGTCGATGATCCGAATTTTAAAGGCGGCAAATACGGATTTGAAAACATTGACCTCCGCAGCCTCCCAGTCGGTGATGATGAAGAGCGAGGAAAAACCGTAAACTTCGAGAAAGCCAAGGATTATGAAAAGGAAGGCGTCCCTGCATGGGGAACAGACTTTAAGGAGTTCACTTTTGAACCAGGTCAAAATGTAGAATCCTTTAAGTTTAACGGGGTCGACTTTGAAGGAAATACATGGACTTCTGTTCAGGACCCTTTGGGAAGCGATAACCAAGTGCTGTCTGCTGGTACAGGAGATGAGTTGGATAATAACTTAATCTTTGAAGCAGATTTAACAGATGTAGATGCAGCCACTCTTTCCTTTGATCATTTGGTTGATATCGAAGAAGCGTGGGATTATGGGGTTGTTCAAGTATCCACAGATCAAGGACAAACATGGACATCATTAGAAAATGAAAACACTCGCTCTGATGTCGTCGAAGAAGGATATCCGAAAATTAAAGAAAATGTTCCTGGCTTCACTGGCCATTTTGATGACTATCAATCGGAAACATTCGACCTTTCTGAGTATGCAGGTCAAACCATTCACGTGTCCTTTCGTTATTTAACAGACTGGGGATACAACGATACAGGCTGGTTCATCGACAATATTGAAGTCCCTGAAATCGGTTTAAGCTTCAATGGAAACACTAAAGATGGATTTATGTCTAAAGCGGAACTCCTTAAAAATTACGTGGATTATGGGGTGACCTTTATTAAGGAAAAAAATAACGGCAAGTATCAAGTTGTCGAAGTTGATCCATTCAACGTGACCAAAGAAGATGCACTCGAACTTCAGCAAGTCTTCCGTCCTGGTAAAACTTATATGACGACATACTATGCTGCCCCTCAAGACAGCTTGAATCCTGTAGATTTCGAGTATGAAATCAACTATAAAAATAAAGGACCACATAAAAAGGAATAATGTTCGGAAAACCCAACTACGCGGAAGGCTGGTTGGGTTTTCGTTAGTTCAGTCACTTCTTGGTTCTATAAGACTCTGTTTAGTTGCGCTCATCATGAAGACTGTGCAAAAATTTGTTTAAGAAGGAGTTGTTGTCGATGGATATTCGTGAGTTAGAAGTAAAAGAATTACATACCGTTGCAAAGTGGTTGTTCAAAATGAATGAGCAGGACCACCATTATGTAGCATGGATGGCTTCTGATCAGAATGAGATTTTTGAACAGATTTGGACGTTGACTCAATTTAAAGAACCCCTCGCCTATGTGGCATGGGAAGGAGAAGAAATCATCGGATTCCTCGGTATTCTTCCATTTTTCGAACAAAAACTATGCCGCTTACTCGGCCCTTTTGCCACTAAAGACCAGGAAAAAATCATAGAGCGCTTATGGGACAAGGCCTCCTTAACAGCTCAACTGCATTTTGATATCGTGAAAGTTGCTTGTTTTGCAGCCAATGAATCGCTTGTTTCGTTTACAGAGCGTCATCGATTTCAAATGTATAATATAGAACGGACACTAGCTGTCCATAAAAACGGTTACCATCCACCGGAAAATAAAGAATCTTCCATTGTGGAAGTGAATGATGAAGACAGGCGTGCTTTGGACGTCCTCCACCCTTCTGCCGCTTACTATACGACAGAAGAAATGTTGAACCTTTCCAAAGATAAAGGAAACCATTTATGGGGGTACCAGGAAAACGGTGAACTGATCGGGTACATTTACCTGGAAACGATCCTTTCGGGCCAGGAAGGAGAGATTTGTTTCGTTCATGTAGCTCCTCAGCACAGAAGCAGTGGTGTGGGGTCCCTCTTAATCCATCATGCCTTACAATATGCTTTTTATGCCCTGGACTTGGATATGGTCACCATTTCTGTAAGAACAGAAAACCAACAGGCGGAACATTTATATAAACAAATGGGTTTCAAAGAGATCCACACCATTTATGCCTATCAAAAAGAGATGAAGCCCGAACCGCCCCTATCGACGAACATTCATTAAGGAGGGCCCGCATGGAACCATTTATTCGCCATACACTGTTCAACATCAAGGACACATCAGACATACAAACGGTCAAGCCAATCAGCGGTGGTGATATCAATCAATCTTATTACGTAGCGACAAGGGAACAAGCCTATTTCATTAAAAGCAATGAACATGTATCGGAACATTTTTTTCAAGTAGAAGCTGAAGGGTTAAAACTAATCCAAGAAACAGGGGCCATCCGTGTTCCGGAAGTCTATTATTATGATCGTCCAAAAAGTGGAGAAAAAGCAGCGCTTGTCATGGAATGGATTGAATCAGGTCCTTCACATTCTGCGGAATGCTTTGGAGAACACCTCGCAAACATGCATCAGCATACATTAGAAAAATACGGCTATGGAAACCCGACATTCATTGGTGAATTGAATCAACCTAATGCATGGTGCCCAACATGGACAGAGTATTACAGTCGTTACAGATTAGGCAGCCAGTTTAAAATAGGCGTCGAAAAAGGAACAATATCCAGCCTTCGAAAACAACGATTATTAAAATTAATGAATAAAATAGAACAAATCATACCCGACACACCAAAGGCCTCCCTTCTTCACGGAGATCTTTGGGGTGGAAACTGGATGGCAGCAAAAGACGGGGAAGCTGTATTAATCGACCCTTCTGTCCTCTATGGTGATCATGCCTTTGAACTAGCTTTTACTGAACTTTTTGGAGGGTTCCCAGCTAATTTCCTGGATGAATACCATGCTTCTTTTCCGCTTCCTGATGATTATCAAGACATAAAACCTGTCTATCAGCTCTTCTATTTGCTTGCCCACCTCAATATGTTCGGAGAAATGTATGGAGGTCATGTAGACCGAATTCTGAAACACTATGTCGGCTGATTCAGGAATAGGCTCGTCCATTTCCTGAATCCGATATTCCCACGATCTCTAAAGGAAACGCCTTAAAATAGGTTTGGTCCTGTAAATAAGGACTCTTACATTGGAACATCCAGGAGTTAGACACGTTAAACCACGTTTAGCAGGACTCTTCCTTCTCTATACTAATCAAGCAGTTTCCCATCTCCCCCCCCTCCCTATTACCATAATGTAGCTCTAAACTCTGTAAAACAGCAGAAGGTAGGTTTTTGTAAAAAGAGCTCTACAGCAACATGCTCTTCGAGTTTCACATTCACCGGTAGATTACTTGGAGAATGATTCCGATCTCCACATATGGCAAGGGGCGTTGGGGAACGGGAGACGCTTAACTTAAGTGTGAAGGGGCCTTGTTTAGCGCCGTATAGGAAGGACTGGGCTGACGAAGATACTAGAAACACGTATAGGGAGATCCCTTCATTTTCGATTTGATACACGCTAACCTGCGCATTATCTACAAATTTCCTATTGGTTTTTTAGGGAAAACGTAATAGAATTAATAGTGTTGCATAATTATTCTTGTGAATTTATAAATAAAACAGACGATGTCAGGAGAGATATTTGGATGAAAGCTAAAGACTTTAATGCGTCCTCGCATTTAAAATTTATCATTCCATCCTTGATCGGTATTTTCTTATTTATGTTTCCGATCACCGGGGAGAACGATGCGATTACAATTCCAATCGCTGTTCTTGCCGGTTGGGTAGAGACAAGGCTTGCTGATTATTTGTCTCTAATTATGATGATTATCATATCCATCACATCTATCGGCACTATCCTTGTAAAACTAGCTGGTAAAAATGCCTTGAAAGGCTCGCCCTTTTTCCAGTCCCTTTTTAATGTCCCACCCGTGTGGGTCGTCACTCGTATCCTGGGTATGATTTTTGCCATTATGGTATATTTTCAAATCGGGCCTGAAGCCATCACTAGTGAAGATACAGGCGGTTTATTATTAGACTCCCTTCTACATGTACTCTTTGCCGTCTTCCTTTTTGCCGGTTTATTCTTACCACTGCTTTTGAATTATGGCCTTTTAGAACTGTTTGGAGTTATTTTGACAAAAATTATGCGTCCATTGTTTCGGCTTCCGGGCCGTTCTTCGATTGACTCGTTGGCCTCCTGGCTGGGTGATGGGACAATTGGTGTACTGCTTACTAGTAAACAATATGAAGAAGGCTATTACACGAAGCGGGAAGCGGCGGTCATTGGGACAACCTTCTCCGTGGTATCCATCACATTCAGCCTTGTTGTCATCCAGGAGGTAGGACTCGGGGATATGTTCGGACAGTTTTATCTAACCGTAGCCCTTGCCGGATTCGTCGCTGCATTGATCATGCCGAGAATCCCGCCTCTATCCAGAAAAGCGGATACGTATGTCACGGAAGAGCCAAAGGAACAAAACGAAGAAGTACCCGAGCAACATAACCTGTTCACATACGGCTATACAAAAGCCGTTGAGCGTGGAAGCAAAGCAAGTGGGGTTTCTAACTTCCTGAAGCAAGGGGGACAGAATATCCTGGACATGTGGATGGGGGTAGCTCCGATTGTTATGGCATTAGGTACAATTGCCCTGGTTATCGCAGAATTCACTCCATTCTTTACGTGGATCGGAATGCCATTCATCCCCTTTCTTGAACTGATGCAGGTTCCTTACGCACAAGAAGCTTCCGAAACCATCCTGGTTGGGTTTGCAGATATGTTTTTACCTGCCATTATCGGTTCTTCTATTGAAAGTGAAATGACTCGATTCATTATCGCTTCTCTATCTGTCACTCAATTGATTTATATGTCTGAAGTTGGTGGCCTATTGCTGGGTTCTAAAGTTCCCGTTAATATCAAGGACCTTTTTATTATTTTCCTTCTGCGGACGATTATCACTCTGCCGATTATTACATTAATCGCTCATCTATTATTTTAAAAAGAGCTTCAAACCCAAGGGTTTCCCTATAGTAGGGGATCCTTGGGTTTTTTTACCGTTATAAATGGAACATTCCTTCACTTAAAAAAACCGCTGAACCCTTTAGGTTCAGCGGTTTTTTAGAAGTTCAAGCATTTTTTGTGCCGTACTCAGACTTGATTGTGGATTTTGCCCAGTTACAAATGGTTCATCAACAATGACATGATCTGAATAAGCATCACCTGATTGGAATTCAGCTCCTGCTTCTTTTAAACGATCCTCAAGCATAAAGGGGACATTAGATTCCAACCCTGTATCCTTCTCTTCCTCGTTCGTAAAACCAGTGATTTTCTTCCCTTCTATAATTGGACGTCCATTATGATCTTCGACACCGACAAACCCTGCAGGACCATGGCATACAGAACCAATAACCTTCTGCTCCGTAAGAAAATGCCTCAAGAGCTCTTCCAGCTGGTCATTTTCAGGAAAGTCCACCATTGTTCCATGTCCCCCGCATAAAAAAATCCCTGCAAAATGGGTAGGATCTACTTCTACCAACGGAACTGTTTTATGGATCGGTTTCATCACACCGTCCCATACGCGAGGCAGCTCATTGCTATAGCTATTCGGGTCAATGGGAGGACGTCCACCTTTCGGGCTGGCTGCTACCACTTCATAACCAGCTTCCTTAAATTCTGTTGCAGGTTCGACAAATTCCTGAAGCCATAAACCTGTTTCATGCTTTCCGTCCAATCGGTCAACGTTCGTGACGATCATTAATATCTTTTCATCCATAAGAACGAACCCTCCTTGTAAATGTCTCTCCTATTATTTGCAAATGAGTCCATTTCAATCATAAGACTTTTTTCTCCATACTTGCTCTAACAACGTCCTACACGTTTTTTGTTAAGGTATGGGAGGCTTTATGCTTTTTTACAACAACCTCACCTGTTTCTCCCCCTTTCGCTTAAAAATCAACCGCCTACTCTTTTCCTATCCTCTTTCCTTTAAAAGAAAACATTAAGCAAAGAGAGAGTTGGTTGTACCAGGGGCTCTTTTCACAGACAACTGGAGTTCTGTCCACTTCATTCTTAAATGGTGTTCTCTTTTCTCTTTGTTCCCCACTAAGTCGATCTCATCCTATAAAGAGTCAATCATCTGACAACCAAAGAACTTATAAAAAGCAATAGCTGATGTGGGTCACAAAATATTGCAAACATAAGGATGGAAACTTTTCTAATGTTATACAAAAGAGAAAGAGAAGTGAACGAATGACGTTCCACTCCTCTTTCTCTATATAACAGGTGTACGACTTTACCCATGGTATGCTATTTGTTTCATTCATACGATCTATTTATTGAATACCCTTCCTTCTTACGACTGATAAGAAGACTCCCTATTGATGATTCTGTACCACCATTTCTTCAGAAGTTGAGCCCTTCCTTCAATGAATGGCTGGGTAAGAGTACGGATCATGTTGCTTGATAAAAGGTATACAATCACCGCTGCCACAATCGCCAGTCCGGTAAGGTCAAACACATGGTCCACTTTGAACCACTCCGCCTGGCGGAAGAATTGAATAAAGAATCCATGTAAGAGATACACATACAATGTTCTTCCTCCCAAGTATGTCAGACGGTATTCCTTATTTGGGATCCATGCAAAGACACTAATAGACATAGCTGCCGCTAATACATATATCCCTAAGCGGAACACTCCACCCATTTCAGGACTTCCAAGCGCAGTATAGGATTTAGAACCGAGCAGCCATCCTGAACTGAATTCTGGAAATAGAGCAATCACTGCAGCAATGACAGTCATTAAAACAAGGCTTATTTCTTTCACTCTCCGTGTTCTCCACTTTTGGACATGCTCTTTTGTTAACCAATATCCTACAAGGAAAAACGGAAAGAAAACGAACGTTCTTGATAAACTGAAATGGTGTCCAATATCGTTAAAATACCCCACTAATATTCCAATCTGAACGGCAATAGCCACGCCGAGAAATGGAGGAATCTTTTTAAACCAGTAAAGCAGGATATGCCAGCAAAACAAACTGAACAGGAACCATAGCGACCAGTGCGGGTAAAAAATTCCGCTTAATGTGGCCCCTTTTCCAATAAAAAAGTAATACCCTGTATATACGAGCTGAAAAATAATATAAGGCAGAATTAATTTTTTCGCGAGTTTTAAAATATAATCTTTTTCCCCTGATCCCTTTGCAAAGAAACCAGAAAGAAAAATAAACGCAGGCATGTGGAACGTATAAATCCATGTATATAGTGTATACATAGGTCTTGATCCATCCGTGAAAGGCTGGATGATGTGACCGAAGACCACTAGAAAAATTAATACGAGTTTCGCATTATCAAAAAAAGCATCTCGCTTCATATGGTCTCACCTTTCTTAATTGAATAATCCCCTCTACCTTTGGTTTACCACATTCAGCTTCTTTTTAAGACTGTTTTATTAATTCTTAAACCATCTGTAATCAAAGTGTTATATTATGTAACGCAAAAGCAGGAATAATTACAATGTTAAAGCTGGACCATTAAAACAGGAAAGCACCTAACTCACCCACGCCAAGCTTATGCCGATACTCTTCAGAACATGCTTTTTCATAGAAATAATGGAACAATAGGGTAAGAGACACCTCATTCAGGTGTCTCCTGTAGGTCCTCCAAACTAATGGCCCATGTTCCCTTACGGAAAATCGGTTCAAATTCCCCTTCTTTTGTTTCCCCATCAATATCCAATTCAGCTGATCCCATCATGAAATCTTCGTGGATTAAACTGTCGTTCACTCCATGAGCGTCCATTTGTTCTTGGTTAAACGTGGATCCTCCTCGAATATTCGTAGGATAAGCTTTTCCTAACGCCAAATGACACGACGCATTCTCATCATAAAGAGTGTTATAAAAAATGTGACCGGACTCAGATATTGTTGACTCATTAGGGACGAGAGCTACTTCTCCGAGACGCTTCGCTCCCTCATCGCTTTCAAGCAAGTGCTTCAATGTCTCTTTACCAGATTCTGCTTCGTAATCCACGACTTTCCCATCTTCAAACGTTAAGGTGAAATTTTCAATCAGGTTTCCGGCATAGTTCAGTGGCTTTGTACTCGTTACTTTCCCCTGAACGCCTGTCTTATGCGGCATTGTAAAAACTTCTTCCGTAGGCATATTCGGGTTGAACTCCATTCCTTTTTCTGAAGTAGCAGAACCCCCGTGCCAGAGATGATTGGCCACAAGTTCAATTGAAAGGTCCGTTCCAGGCGCCTTATAATGAAGCTTTTTATACTGTTTTTGATTCAAGTATTCTCTTGCCTGACGCAACTTTTCATTATGGTCCTCCCAAGCTTGAATCGGATCTTCCTGATCAATGCGTGTAATATGGAAAATTTGCTCCCATAATTTCTCTTTCGCCTCTTCCGGATCGACTTCAGGGAAAACCTTTTGAGCCCAAGCTTCTTGTGGATAAGCAATGATCGACCAGGTGGTTTTATCATTCATGATATAATCCCTATAGTTGGTTAATGCTTTAGCACTTGCCTTGTTTGCTTTTGCAATTCGCTTCGAATTCACGCCCTTATAAAGATCTGGGTTTGGGCCATATATGGATAAAAGGGCATACCCATCTTTCACCATTTCTTCCAATCCCTCTGCTTTCCATTTCGGAAAGTTCTCAAGGACTTCCAACGGTGCATTCTTCATTTTTATATAGCTGAGCACTTCATCATTCCATTCGAGATGAACATTCTTTGCTCCTCTTCCAAAGGCCTTCGCGGAGATTATGCGGACGAGTTCCGCAGCTTCAATAGGAGCATTAATGATTAACCCTTGGCCTCGCTGTAAATTTACACCTTTTTTCAAAGCTAGATCTGCATATTTCTCTAACTGCTTTCGATGTGTACTCATTTTAACAACCTCCAACGATTTAATTCTATTATTATTATTTCATATCCAAGCTTTGTTTCCTAGAACGAACGCGTTTAGCCTTTCTTCTAAGCCGTTCGATTGCATGTTTTCTCATGATTTTCCGATCAACAATTTACTCGGGATGATGCTCCCTTATCATACACCCAGCCTCTCCTTTTGCTCCATGCTTGCTGATTCTTCCATGCCTTCCCTCTTTCCATTCTCCCGTTCCAGCTTGACGTGCGGGTTAAACACAAGAAAATACCATAGAGGCTGCCCTCTGCTATCCAGCTGTGTTTTGAAGCGGGATCTGCGGCGTTCAGAAGAATATTCTTCCCCTTTCCGCCAATCCATAAGCAGATCTTTCGTCAAAAATGAATCAGAGTCACAGGGAGGCGATGGTGGTGCTCTGCCCTGTTGGATACAAAAAAGCTGACCGGACAATACCGGTCAGCTTGATTTATTTATTCGAAGTTTTTAAGCAGTGTGGCCATTTCAATAGCAGCTGTTGCTGCTTCCCAGCCTTTGTTCCCTGCTTTCGTTCCTGCACGCTCGATCGCCTGTTCAATCGTGTCGGTTGTGATAACACCAAAGATAACAGGGATCCCACTTTGTTGAGATGCCTGTGAAACACCCTTTGCTGCTTCATTACATACATAATCAAAGTGTGGAGTAGATCCCCGAATGACGGCCCCTAAAGTCACAACGGCATCATATTTCCCGGATTCCGCCATCTTACTTGCCACAAGAGGGATTTCAAAAGCTCCTGGTACGTAAGCCACTTCCACATCATTCAGCTCCACACCATGGCGCTTGAATGCGTCTACCGCTCCTTCATAAAGCTTTCCTGTAATAAAGTCATTAAATCTACCAACAACGATCCCTACTTTTAATCCTGTTCCTACGAGATTTCCTTCCAATGTTTTAACCATAAATTCTACTTCCTTTCTAGTAGTGGAATAAGTGCCCCATTTTAGATTGTTTTGTTTTTAAATATCGTTCGTTTTCTTTTCTGGATTCCATTTGGATCGGTACACGCTCTACCACTTCTAAACCAAAACCTCCAAGTCCAGAGATTTTCTTCGGATTATTCGTAAGCAGTCGCAGCTTTGTAATTCCAAGGTTTTTCAAAATCTGCGCCCCGACTCCGTAATCCCTTAAGTCCGGACCAAATCCAAGTTTTTCATTGGCTTCAACTGTATCCAATCCTTCTTCTTGCAATTTATAGGCCTGAAGTTTGTTCATTAGCCCGATCCCACGGCCTTCTTGACGCATATACAGGAGTACACCACTGCCATTCTCCGATATCTGTCTAAGAGCATTGTGCAGCTGCGGCCCACAATCACAGCGGTATGAACCAAATACATCCCCTGTTAAACATTCCGAATGCACACGGACAAGTGTAGGTTCATCCGGATTTATTTCTCCCTTAACTAAAGCAATATGGTCTTTGGAGTCAATATCGTTCGAAAAACCAACTGCGCGGAAATCACCATATTCAGTCGGCATTTTAACCTCGACTTCACGCTTAACGTGATTTTCCTTTTTATGACGATATTGAATGAGATCGGCGATGGTAATCATCGGGATATCAAATTCATCCGCCATTTTTCGAAGGTCAGGGACGCGGGCCATCGTTCCGTCATCCTTGATAATTTCACAAATGACCCCGGCAGGACGAGCACCAGCAAGCGTTGCAAGATCAACCGAAGCTTCTGTGTGTCCTGCCCTCCGCAGTACTCCCCCTTCTTTTGCGATCAAAGGGAAAATGTGTCCTGGTTTTTGGAAATCCCCTGCTGTTGTTTCGGGATTCAACATTTCCTTAATGGTTAAGGCTCTTTCATCTGCTGAAATGCCTGTTGTAGTATCTTTGTGATCTATACTTACCGTAAATGCCGTCTGGTTCGGATCGGAATTATTATCGACCATCGGCATTAATTCTAAGGCTCTTGCCAGTTCATCTGTAACGGGTGTACAGACAAGTCCCCGCCCATACTTAATCATAAAGTTAATCATCTCAGGTGAAGCATATTCTGCAATACCGACTAAATCCCCTTCATTCTCACGGTCCTCATCATCACAAACGATGACCAGTTTTCCCTGCTTCAAATCTTCTATCGCTTTTTCTACTGAATCAAACATCATTTCACCCTCTTATGCAAAGCCATTGTCAGAAAGAAACTGTTTGGAAAGTTTCGACTTCGGCTCTTCTTTATTTTGCCCGCTCAAGAAATGAGCTACATACTTTCCTATCATATCGCACTCAATATTCACCGTATCTCCAGGTCCTTTGCCTCCCAGCACCGTGTGCTCCATCGTATGTGGAATAAGAGAAATCGTCACCTTAGACTCTTGCACCCCGAACACTGTCAATGAAGTACCATCCACAGCAATCGAACCTTTATAAACAAAGTATTGAATAAGTTCTTCAGATAATTCAATTTCATAATATACCGCATTCGATTCGGGATTTTTGGAGACAATCTTGCCCGTACCATCAATGTGACCTGATACTAAGTGACCTCCAAACCGACCGCCTGCAGCCATAGCTCTTTCTAAGTTAACAGGATCGCCCTGCTGCAGTTCATGAATATTCGTGGCCCGGTATGTTTCAGGCATAACGTCAAAGGACACCGCCTGATCTGTATAACTAGTAACAGTCAAACAAACACCGTTCACGGATATACTATCTCCAAGATTTACATCTGTGAGTATATCTGATGCAGCGACTTTCACTTCAAGAGCCTCTGTTTTATTCTTCACGCTCTTCAACGTTCCTATTTCTTCTACAATCCCTGTAAACATTAGGACTCTCCTTTTCTTACAGAAACAATTTTTATATCATCGCCCATTTTTTCCGTCGAAACGATAACGAAGGCGCGCGCATTTTTCAATTGCTGAATACCTTCTCCGCCAACAGGAGTCAAGGCTTCTTTCCCTCCGATCAGTTTCGGAGCCATATAAGTGATCGTTTCATCCACTTTTCCAGCTCTTACAAAAGCATCAGCAATCGTTGCTCCTCCTTCAACTAAAAGAGAGGTTACTTTATGCTCGCCCAAATATTGAAGAACCTCATCTATTGAAACTTGATCATTTTCTAAAGAGATGATACGTACGTGCTCATACTTCTCGTAAAGTTCTTCACGTTCTTTCCCTACCTTTGCTCCCACGAAAATCCAGGTCGGAGCTTGATCGTCCTGGATAAGCTGCGACGAAGGCGGCGTTTTCAAGTGGGTATCCAAGATAATCCGGATAGGGTGGCGACCATTGCCATCTATTCTTGTTGTTAGTTTAGGGTTATCCATAAGTACGGTGTTGATTCCGACCAAAATGGCATCCGATTGATGACGATAAAGATGACCATCTTTACGCGCTTCCTCACCGGTGATCCATTGGCTTTCCCCTGTAGACGTTGCTATCTTCCCATCAAGACTCATGGCAGTCTTCAACCGAACGTAAGGTTGTTTGGTTTGAATGTAATGGAAGAAAGATCGATTTAACTGATCCGCTTCTTCTTTCAAAACCTGTGTCTTTACTTCAAGCCCATTCTCCTTCATCATACGAATGCCTCTACCGGAAACTTTCGGGTTCGGGTCCTCAGAGGCAATGACTGCTCGATGGATACCAGCCTTAATGACAGCTTCCGCACAAGGTGGCGTCTGACCATAATGACTACATGGTTCTAATGTGACATAGATTTCAGCCCCTATGGCTTTATCACCTGCCATCCGAAGCGCATGTATTTCAGCATGGGGTTCACCAGCCTTCACATGGACGCCTACACCAACCACCTGGTTTCGATTAACAACTATAGCTGCAACAGCTGGATTAGGGCTTGTCTGTCCTACCGTTTCCTTAGCCATCTCTATTGCCATCTGCATATATCTTTCGTCACGGTCCATCCTTTACACACCACCCTTAATGGTAATCCCAATAAAAAAAACCTGAAGAAGACATACTTCTCCAGGGTCATTAACGTAAATCGCGTACACTTAAAAAAGGGCACACGCTACTTGCGCTTTGTACCTTTACGTTTCTATAACCTTCTCCCATCCAGACTTTAACTGTCGGCTTTGGATTTTCACCAAATCAGGGAAAACCGTGCTTTACACTGGTCTTCCGTCGCGGGCTTGGAGCATTTGCTCATTACCGCCGGCTGGGATTTTCACCCGACCCCGAAGGCTTCTATATTCTGTTGTTCTATTATTAATATATACGAAATGCGATAAACTCGCAATCCATTAGGTTTGAGTTTGGACATTTTCGGATTGTTTAGGAAGAAAAATAATCGTTGTTGACGTGTTTGGTCAACAATTCGTCAACCAAAATGACCAACAGCTTAGAAGGCTGTTGGAGTGCGCATGAATAAACTTTTGAGGATGGTTGTACCAGCAAATTATGTCTTATATCCCCCTCATACTACCAAGGGTTTTCAAAATATTGGATATAAATCAATAATATTCACAAATAAGAAGCTCCCCCTTTAAAGGATAAGCTCCCCATACAGTAAGACTCGAAATCGATCTAATCTAAACTCATTACTTCAAACAATGGACTCCAGATCATTCTATCTTTCAAGTTATTTTTTACTTTTCCGAGAGAAGAAAGCTTCCCAATACGTCTATTCAGGTGGGAATCGCCTGCAAAACGCGGATAGTGTACGCTAAGGATAAAGTCCCTTACCATCCTTTATCTCGACTACATAATGGTCATCATCAAGTTTAAATTCAACAACTTCTCCTTTTCCTTCCTCTGAGTAAACAGAGTCACAAAGACCTCAAGGAATACTGAATTTCTATCACGTTGTAAATCATAAGTCCCACTTAAACCTTTAGTTCAAATATCCTCGTTTGAATTAGCACATTTTGGGAACACTTTCCTTGAATTCGATTTTAATCAAGGAGGCGTTTCTATGAAAAAGTATTACCTGTTTAGCATCATCCTGGCCCTTGGCTTTATTTTAGGAGCTTGCGGATCATCCGACAGTCAAGACAACTCTAAAGATAACTCTGATTCTACAGAGCAGACAAGTGAACAGGACAGTGAAGCCACTAGTGGAAATGCGGATAGTTCTGAAGGGTCCTCCGAGGAAAATGGCAACAGTGATAAAGAAATCGATAGCGACCTGTCATCTGGCATTGACACGGTCATTGCATCTGTTGAAGCTTTGGATTCCAGCTTAAAAGACTCCGCTGATGTAAACACATTAAATGAAAAAGGGAAAAAACTGGAAGAAGATTGGGACAGCATCGAAAAGAAAGTTGAGGAACAGTTCCCGGATCAATATGAGAAAATAGAGAAAAGCCTTTACCCACTTATTAATGAAGCTAAAAAAGATGAACCTGATGTAGAAAAAATGAAAGAATTAGTGGAGCCTACTATAGACAGCCTGAATGAATTGAAGCAGAGTATTAGTTCTGAGGGCTAAGTAATATCATATGGGTGCGAACCTCAAATAAAGACTGCCCCCAGTGCTCTTGGTCACAAGAAGCTAGACACGACCAGAAGTTAATTAGTTAATTTAGAAGGAAATATTCTAGTAAGAATCATGCAGCACACGCTTGGAAAGGTTCTTCTTTCCTCCGGTCCATAAATAAAGTAAAAAGCAACCCTTCCGATTAACCAGGAAAGGTTGCTTTCCTCCCTTTTGAAATTTATTAATTTCCAACAATATGACGACCTGTGTAGTTAGAAACGATACCACCTCCATTATCCATAATTTTCCACTATTTCTCGACTTGCTGCAGAATGGTTTCACCATCGACGACACCCTTGTGAGCCATGTATATAATTGATGATATTAATGAATTGCCCCTTTTAGCTTAATTAAACGTAATTTATATACAAGTCATGTGGTGAGTTTAACGATGTTCATTCAGCTTCTTCTTCAATACTAAAGGCACCTATCGAATCTACTGAAAGAGATAGATGCCCTAGCTGAAGAGTTTGATGAATATGAAATTATCCAATCAATTCCCGGTATTCCTTCTATTAGCTGGTATTCTTGAAGATACGATATCGAGATAATTAGACAAATAACACAACTTATTTTTGTAAAACGCTAACAGAAATAAGCATTCGGAGTTTACAACAAATATTTTTCTATGATTAATTTAGCCCTTTCATCGATGTTTATTGGTAATTTATCTATCGCGAAGTATTTCAAATTTATACTCTCTCCGTCGCCAATCGTTAGTTCTCCATATGTATCAAGTGCTTGATAAATGCTTATAACGTTATAAACCTCATCACCATTTGGATATTTAAAGTAAAGTTCCTCCCCAGACAATATATCAATGAACTTAAAGTTATCAGCTCTTAGTCCTGTTTCTTCAAAGAGCTCCCTTGCAGCTGTTTGTTCCAATTTTTCTCCGGGCTCCACAGCCCCTCCAGGTAATCCCCATTCTTCAGTATCTGAACGATGTTGTAGTAAAAGCATATTAGAATCATTAAATACAAGTACAGTAGATCCTGTCAAAATCAAGGGATTACTACCAATCAATTTTCTGATTTCCATAGTGTAATCTGAGATATAAATCACCTTTTCCTTCAAATTTAATTTCCTTAAGGGAAAAAAGCCGATTATTTATTACAAAAGAAATGTTAGCAATAGGTAAGCGTTTGAAGTCATCTCCGGCTTTTCCCCTGCTCCACACCTTGGACGTGCTAGTTTTCCCAGCATCCGGCGTTCCATCTAAAGTTATGTACTACATTATAAGTTCCTTTGTTACTCTTCAAGACTGGATGCTTCGATCCCTTCCACCCCACATATCTTTCGGTATTGATTGATTTTGTCTAAGATCAATCGATTCTGTGGTAACTTTTCAAGGTGAAGCTTTATTTTCTCTATATCTTTCATATGGATAAGTCGATGAATATCTTTATGAAGTATACGGAGATTATGAAATTGATCCGAACCTCCTTGGTTCCTGGGCACGTAATGATGACAGTGAACGTCTGACGCATGGAGATACTAGCCTGTAACTTCGCATTTTCCCATTTTCATACTATATCGACTAATACGATTGTCCAGATATTCGACACTTCGATTCGGTAGAGAAGACTTCATTAAATGTCCAATTTCTTTCTGTATATCAGGGCGGAGACTTTTATACATCTGATCTCTGCCTTTCTTTGTGTAAAGCGAAAGCTTTGGACTGAAGTTCATCGTATGAAATGTTTTAACATTGCCGATGGGGAACAAATACGTACCATTGATATAGATCGTTTTCGTTCCTAAGCTAAAGGTTCTCTTATAAAAAGGCGGTGGCTGAAAAGGATGTTTTAGCGTTCCAACCGGTCGAAGACGGTTCACTAAAAATGGTTTCAGATCGTAAGCAAGACGTGAGAACACAAGACTTACATGAGTCGCTCGCTTAAAGTATTGGTGAAGTCCCTAAACAAAACTATTATAACGATGAATATTCTCAGCAGAAGGTGAGCTTTTTCGCTTCCTGTTTGATTTTCTCGCTTTTTGAAGAAATGACCCCAGTATGGGCCACTCGTTTCTTACCCTTTTTATTCGCACGAATGGTGAACCCTAAGAACTCTGATTCTCGTTTTCTCAAGTTTACAATTTGAGATTTTTCTGGAGAGATGTCCAGCTTTAAGCGCTCTTTAAGGTATAGACGTACCGCATGGTACCACTTTTGCGCTGTCCTTCCATCCCGGCATAGAATTTTAAAATCATCAGCATATCTGACCAGGTATCCTTGTTTCAAGTTCGTTTGTTTTCTCGCTCGCCTTCTGGCATCATCTGAACTGTAAGATTTCGCCAGAGGAAATACTTCCCACTGACCCGCAACCCATTGATCTAAGTCGTTTAAAACCACATTTGAAAGAAGGGGAGATAAAATTCCACCTTGAGGCGAACCCTCCTCCGGTATTCCTTCTCCATCAATTTCCGACTTGATCATTTTAGAAATACAAGCTAGTACCTTACGGTCTTGAATACCGATATTCCAGAGTTGCTTCTTTAATAGACGATGGTTCACATTATCAAAGAAACTTTTAATATCTACATCAACGACGTAATGAAGTTGACCTTGATTAATCAAAGATTGTATCCTTGCCATAGCATGATGAGCAGACCGGAGAGGTCTGAAGCCGTAGCTATGTTTAAAGAATTGAGATTCTACAATCGGTTCGAGAACTTGTTTGAAGCATTGTTGGATCACTCGATCCAAGATACATGGAATACCGAGAGGTCTCCATTTTCCGTTCTCTTTTTCAATCCATTCTCTTCGAACTTTCTTCGGGCGATAGTTTTGAAGTTTATTTCGGACTTCATTTACCAGATCATTTTCTACGAGCTCTTTCATGTCATCGATGGTCTTCCCATCGGTGCCTGGTGTTTTAGAACCTTTGTTGGTTTTGATCATGCGAAAAGCGAGCAGGATGTTTTCTCTCGATATGATGGTTTCATATAGTTGAGAAAACGTATTTCCCTGACTCGCTTTTTCATGAAGATCCGTAAAGGTCTCCGTCATATTATAATAATCCCAGTTTCGCAGCGTTGACACTGTGGCATCCCCCCTCTGGAGTGATGTTCCCACGTTCCTACCCGATCGGTGCCATTCACGTTAGGAAAACAATCGTTTCATACTCTAGACTTAGGGCTGTTCCTCCACTTCCATTACAGAAGTCTCATCAGTCATTCCCCTACCCTCACAAGGACAAATGCTTTTCAGCATAACTTTATAGCAACCGTTTCGGGTGACAGCCTTTGATTCAACGTTCCTTGCTTTCCAAGTACCATACAACGTAGCTATCCATACTAGACGTAGATGCTTCCTTTAAGCCTGTGAGCTCGATACCGCCATCGTTCGGTATAGCGTCTTTCAGAGGGGGCAGTTTTACTCCACACCACTCACGTCATCGTAAGATGACACGTAAGTTTCCCTACGTTCGAATCTTTAGACCCTTACCTTCGGAAGTTCGTCAGTTCCTATCTCAAAGAACGATTCTCATCTTATCTAGTTTTTCAGCCGTGAGGCGTATCCGTTGGCATACCTTAGATCTGGCTTCAGCCTTCGTTCTGCCTAATCTACCTGTGCTCCATACCCTAAGACCTGTCCGCCTTAACGCATGCAGGAGTGTTGACGGGATGGTTTCGGGAAACATGGATCCTTCATTCCCATCCTCCGTTGTACAGTTAAGATTTAATCATATAAATCTCCTGCCTTTCGCGCTATAAAAAGCGCTTATAGCAGAACTTGTCGCGCGCCCCCGATACTGGACGACTTGGTTTCGAGATAAAACTCCTTTACCAAAACAGACGTATCAAACCAACAAATAGTTACGATTATTATTCATTCCTGCTTCATGAGTTTAGAAGCTATACGTAAATAGCCCCTATGCTTATGTGATTAAGGCGACTACCCTTTTAAGCAATCGCCCCCGTTTGTTTAAGAAGGGCTTATTTATGAATTCAAACTTTCGATAAGAAGATATATACCTGTAAAACTCAAAAGAATATATGTAAATATTTTAAAAATCCGTTCATTAAGCCATTTGAAAATAATTTGACCTATAAACAAACCCAAAAATACAATTGGAATTGCATAAAGACTTGATTCCCATATTAATTTATTAGTACCAGTAAAAATTATTTGAGTAATTAGACTTATAAAATATATAAACAGATAAAAAGCCAAAGTAGTTGCTCTTAACTTCTCTTTTTCAGTATCAGTTCCTGTAAAGTAAATTAATAACGGGGGACCTGGCATACCGATGCTTGTTGTTAAAATACCAGATAACCCACCAACTATGAAATCCCTAATACGAGTTGGCTTCACCCTAAAGTTACATATTAATAAGAATGTTAACATTAGGAACATTATACTAACTCCTATTTTAAAAGCGCTAATGTTAATGGAAATAAAGATTAAAATACCAAAAGGTACACCCACTATACTTCCCATGATAAACCTCTTTAGAAGTATGAAATCAATATCTGTACTTATTTTCCATATTAATGAAACCGAAATAAGTACAGATAAAATGATGTTTATTTGTATGGCTTCTTGCGGAAGAAATAACAACAGTAAGAAAGGTGTCGCCATTATGGAAAATCCAAAACCTGTACTTGTTTGCAGGACAGAAGCCACTAATATAATACATAAAAAAAATAATACAGTCTCCAAATTTGACCTCCCTATTACAAAAACCTTATCAGTAACACCCAAAATAAGAAAAATCCCACCCATTAATAGCAAAACATAAGATAATATTAGACCTGTACCAGTAATCAACCCATAACTGCATAAAGTACCTACAACAGTCGTTAAAATTATTCTAAATATTTTCACCAGCTTCCCCCTCAGAGCTAGTAGCATAGAGGCCAAAGATGATATAGAATTTCATTGGACTTATGCAAAAGTGTGGGTTTCCAAATCTACAGCTGCAATTGTAATTAAAATTGGTTCCGGAGCATTAAGTACAGCAATGGGAGGAATTAATGAGAAATTAGCTGGTGCAATCGCCGGTTCTATCATAGGTGGATCCATTAACGAATTTTTAGCTGATAATATCGCTGAAGCTGTGACGTTCAAAATTGCGTTGCTACCTCCTTTCCACACTTGGGACATACAGTCACAATAAATGAACTGGGGTGACTAAAAGTTGGATAACGCATTAAGAATTATTCTATCAGTCATCTTATCTATAATATTGATGACTATCTTAGTCCTACTGGTTGATAATAATTTGGTTGTATCAATCGGGACAGGTATCATAGTATTCTTTTCCTTGTGGGTATTTAACAGGAAAAGATGGAAAAAATCGTAGTAGATAACAGTTAAGAGAGACACCTTTCAAGGTGCCTCTCTGTACTAAAGTAAGGGAGCAACATAATTACAAAAGGCTAACCAAATCTTTTAACATTATTAAAGAAAAAATAATAGCTACAACAATATTAAAATCTCCTCTTCTTTGTTGCTTATCCTTAACTTGTTCAATTCCCGTTAGTAAAAAGAAATGAACAAAAAGGGGATAAATATATCTGATGGTATTTGAACATTATTAACAAATAGATGAGAGAGCCCCAGACCAAACACAATGATGGCTAGGATTACATTCACCATTTTAAGTACATTCACGCTTACTCACTCCTTTATAATTTCTTCCGTCACCCCGTCCGTTTGCCCAATTGGCAATAGTCACTGTTCAGCTAACGCCCCGTTTATGTAAGACTCGGATATGAGATATATCTTACTGTCTGAAATGTTTTTCCTTAATGGCTCTCTTAACATCAAAGAAACCAATCGCTCCACAAACAAACGTGCCTAAAACTAACATACTCTTAAGAATCCAATTTTGTCCCCAACTGCTGATACTGATGTAAAGACAACATAGGGCAATTACTAATACTCCATATTTTGCTTGCCATTTATCTAATTTTGATAAGCTTTGTTTTTCCAAATATAGTCACCTCCATAACCGTTAATTTATCATGAAAGCCCCCCCAATAACGGAAGACGTGATTTTGAAATATTGAAGCAGATTTTCAACTAACACGCCCGTTTGTTTAAGTACATTCTTTCACCAATATAACCCATAATCTTCATTTGTTACAGGAATGCTGCCCTTATGTGGAATAAAGTCACCCAAATCCTACAAAAATAAGGGTCTGCCCCCCATATCATTCGGATCTTACCTTTGGAAACCGAATGCAAAAAAACAGCTTGATCCCAAAATAAAGGATCAAGCTGTTCATATCTGCCTTAAACATTAATAAATCAATTAATTTTTTATTGTTGTGTAAACCATCATTCCTAGACTGACTATGATTACACCAATAATCACAAACATAAACACATCAAGTAAATCCACAAATATTCCCCTTTCTATTTAACACATTCAAAGCTATACGTGTTAGAGATTTTCCACCAAGCTTTTTTAGGTGCGCTGTGAATACCTCCATTATCCCCTGAATCAAGTGATGGAGTCCCCCCTACATCATAACATCTATTGACTAAATTTTGCTTTTCTTTGTAATTCATGTATTTTGAAGAAAAATATAAAGCTGTTCCAGCGAAAATTCCTAAAGCAGCTATTCCTCCCCAAACAATCAGAGGGGCCACCATTATTTGTACCCCATCATTATTAGCTTGTGCATAATTGATCATTTCTTGTATTTGTTGATCAGTAAGATTATGTAACTCAGTTTCTACCATATTCATTTCTTCCTTGGTGAAATCATAAAGGCTTAACGCTTTTTCTTTATTAAGATATGCCGCTCTTTCTTGTGTATGAACGTATACACTTTCGTTTAGAGCTTCTAAAGCTTCGGCATCTTCAAAAACAATTTTATCTGTAGATTCTGCCGATATCATGCCCGCATTAAAGGCAAAAGATAGCATTAGGACACTTAAAAGCATAATGGTGATTTTTTTCAATTTTTTCATTTCTTGTACGCTCCCCTTTTTCTGAACTTATGTAATAGATAATCCACCAGTGAAAATGGACAATGTTTGTGGCTTGTTAGCTTTCTCCTCCTTTTCAATGGTAATTTATTGTAAAGCCACATGGATTAAAGTAACATTGTTGCAATATTATTACAATAGTTTTTCAATAAAGTCTTGTATGAATTTTTAAAATTTATGCGCAGCAATCTTTTTCGAATTAAATTAATTTTAGATTTCATAGAACCTTTTTAAAGGAGCTAAGTTATTAAATCGCCTTTACAGGCCTGGATGCTTCATATTTGCCATTTTAAGAGATCAAAAGCCCTATGTACCTCGCCCTCAAACCAATGATCATTAACTACTTTTGTAGTTTTAATAATTACACGAGTGAGGTTTATTGGTATGCGAAATTTTATTTAAGTGAGCGTTAAAAAGCTTCTACCTGGTTACTTGACATTTTATAGCTGGTCTTTACATGAAGACTCGAATTCGAGACAACCCTGCTTTAAGGTAATATCTTATGGCATCACTTAAAATAGAATAGATTTTATTATATTAAATGGTTCAACCTCTAAAGAAAGGATTGTTGTTCACTTTCTACTATATATTCGATGAATGAAAAAGAAGATAAAAATGCTGCGGCTTACACTAAGCAGGTAAATAAGCCAGCAAATTATTGATGTTATCTAGTGGGGAGCTTATAGAAAGCTCCCTAGTTACTCCTTTTCTTTCCAAATATAATTGTAACGCATTAATTCGTGCTTGAAATAAGCTGCTTCGTAAGTAAAAAAGCGATCGTCTTCATTGGACATTCGCCCTCGTTACAGTAAGACTTGAATTCAAGATATATTAAGCAAATTTTCAACTAACGCTCCCTTTAGTGAAGAAGAAAATATAGCTTAAACCGTTAATCTTTTTTTCTTAGGGTTTTTCGGAACAATTGTAAATTTGGCGATGAAAAGAATTGTAAGGAAAATAAAACAACTAGCACTGGTATTATTGCTTGTAATTATGCTTGACTGCATAAATTGCATTGAAACTACTAGATTTAATACAAATGAAATCAAAAACCCTGCCATTGCAATACTTGTTAGATAATTTCCAAGTAATGACCTTTTGTAATCTACTGTTTTGTCTGAATTTAGGAGAGCAAGAGTATGTTTTGTTTGTCTAACTAAGGCATAAACAAACCCGATAATTAGCAACACCACTCCTAGATATCCAATTAGCTCATTCATAATTTATTAACCCTCTTACATAACTAATTTTAATACTAACATTTATTAACTAACCTGCTTCTTCAGATTAAAAGCTATATGTAGATACCCTTATTCTTATGTGAATAAGGCGACTACTCTTTTGAGCAATCGCCCCCGATACGTGAAGACTCGAAATCTAGATATTTCTGGGGGTATTCCCCTAGCTCCCTTTAGTTAATTAACAATTTACAATTCGATACCCAGTTTCTTTAGGGAAATCATTCCTTGTAAGTTCTTTACCAAGAATACTCTGACTATACGACGTAATCGTTCCATCGTGAGAAACTATATATATTCCTTTATTTCCAAATTGTTTGCACCATTTCAAGAAGTCTTCTGCTAAAACTTTAAACTTTTTTTCGGGTAATTTATTTATTCCTTCTAACCACCATTTATTTGAATTTGATAGTTCCTCTTCTATGTAAAAATCAGCAAACTCCTCTTTTATTATTTCTTTTGAAAGAATCTTATCGCAAGGTAGTGTCTGCCACTCAGATTTTTGAGGGAACATTCTTGGTGAGATAAACGGACTTACTATTTTCTTACACTTTATACCTTCACTCCAAATTCGTGCTGTCTGTATTGTTCTTCTTGTTGGACTAGCTATAATTACATCTGATTTTAACAAAGGAAACTGTTCTTTGAGTGACTTAGCTTGAATGATCCCTTCCTCAGTTAATGCAGGGTCTGAAATTTGTAGACTTTTAGGGAGATCCAAAGTATGTTCTCCTTGTCCGTGCCTTGTAAATACTAACTCCACCGAAAATCCCCTTCCGTAAAATTATCACTTCCCAACTAAACAGCCAGGTAAGTAAAAAAGCGAATATCCATATTGAATAATTGCCCCCGTTAATGGAATAACAACTCTCACATTAACCTCGCCACATAGCCAAAACAAATAAAGACCAACCAGAAGTAAGCAATCCAATTCCGCCAATTGTAGAAAAATATACCTCCATTTTATCCTTTTCAATTCTTCGTTTCTTATATTGAAGATAAGTCAAAACAAAAGAACTTAAATATAAGATTACACTTATTATCGTTAAGATTGATAAATAGTATATCGGAGGTATTTTAGCGAAATTTTCATTCAAAAAGTAAGCCATTCCTTGACCAAGTATTCCAAATATAGTTGCTAAAATTAAACTTCCAATTATGATAGCATTAGTTTTATTCACCCATATCACCCCACATTGATAATTTGATAATAAATTAAACAATTAAAGTTCCAAGACTTCCCCTTCCACTAATCTATCTGCATGTCAGTTAAAAAAAGCTAAATTTCCGGCTGGTCCCTATACTTATGTAATAAGGAGCGAGTACTCAATAAAACAATTGCCCCCAATTCTTGAAGACTCGAAACAGATTATATCTTAAGAAGTCCTTCATTTTAGTACATATTTGTTCAATACATTGTTTAGAAATTTCCTTTGAACAGTTATTTCAATTCTCCTTTTAACTCTAGCTCTATTTGTCTAGCTATGTTAAACTCTCCATCTCTTTCGAAAGCTATAATGCCATCATTAGTTTTATCTGTTCCAAGATGTTGTCCTTCCACCATAAATAGCATTGTACCTTCAGGAAGCCCTTTAGCTTGACCGTTTTCATAAGGTTTACTGGCAATTTCTCTTATTTACCAATTTTTTCACTTAATTCACTTTTGGCTATAGGTTCATGGGTAGTTATATAAAACTGCCCCTCCCAAACAAAATAAGGCGAACTAATTTCTTCTTTATTACACCCAGTTGCAAAAATAACTATGATCACCACTAAGATAAGAAAGCGTTTCATTGTGTACCTCCATAAAAATTGGAGAAATCCAATTTTTAGTTTAACTACTTTGTTACAACAATAAGCGATAGCCACTGTTCAGCTAATGCCCCCGATACAGAAAGACTCGAAATCAAGATATTATTTCAATAGTTACGTAATTAATGGAACAACATTAATTACAGGCTCCTCATATGGATGGTTGATTTTTATTAAATCTATAATTTCCTCTATTCTCTTATAAGACGATTTGAATTCCATTTTGCACTCCGATCCAAATGCTACTTTATTCTTTTCACCTGCATAAGGTTCTGAAGCTTCTAGGGGCCTCCAATACCCTTTGGTCTCAGTATAAGAAACCACATGATCATACTCTCCAACAGTTAATACTTTCTTTTTGTTCAATTGATCACGTAAAGGGACGATGTATTCTTCCGGTATTAACACTTCAAACTTCACATAACTGAAATTCATAAAAATATCCTTTTCCTCCTTAATAGTAAAGCCCCCCTATAACGGAAGACTTGGTTTCGAGATATTGAAGCAGATATCTTCTACTAGTGCTCCCGTTGGTGCAATAAAAATTTTAAATATCTCATAGATATGTTATTTAGACCTTAACCACATGTGTCTTTGCCACTATATCGTATAGGGATTGTTTCTTTCTCGTAAAAACGGCTGTTAATATGTATGCAAATATAAGTACATAGATAAGCACCGCTAGCAAATATTGGGTGAACGGTACTTCGCCATCACCTATATAAATGAGTCGATATACAAAGAAATGTGACAACTCCCAAGGCAAAAACTTTAGGATTGTGACTGCTAAACTAAAGTAGACAGTTTCCGCTAGATTAGAAGAAACACTTATTTACCCAAATATACCAGTAAAATATACAGCTCTCCCATTGTATGATATTTAAGATTATACAGACATCAATGGAGGGCTCAGAAAAGGTGGATAAGTGGGAAATGTATATGGAGATTCAACAGTTAATTAAGCAAGGATTTAGTAAATCGAAGGTGGCGGAAAAGTTAGGGGTTTCAAGATCAACGGTATATCGCAACCTGCAGAAGTCTCCTTCGGAGATGGCTGAATGGGTAGAAAGTATAAAAACGAGAGAGAAAAAGTTAGATCCTTACAAAGCGTTAATTTTATCCTGGCTGAGAGAACATCCTGATATGTCGGCAGCACAAGTGCAAGATTGGTTACAGGAAAGGTATGAATCACTGGAGATTGGCGAGAGCACGGTTCGTGCCTACGTTAGAGAATTACGTACTGAATATAGAATAGAGAAAGAGACTCTACCACGGAATTATGAAGCTATTCCTGACCAGCCAATGGGAGAACAAATGCAGGTTGATTTTGGTCATACAAAACAAAGAACACCTGACAATCAAGAGGTGAAGCTGAGCTTTATCGCATTTGTTTTGTCTAACTCGAGATACAAATATAAAAAATGGTTAGACCGACCTTTCACTACCCAGGATGTGATAAAAGCACATGAAGATGCATTTCGGTGGTATGACGGAATCCCAAGAGAAATCGTTTATGATCAGGATAATTTAATCGTGGTCAGTGAAAATGGCGGGGATCTTATCTTAACGAAAGAGTTTCAACATTATAAGGAAACCAGGCGTTTAAACCTTCGGGTTTGTAGAAAAGCTGACCCGGAAAGTAAAGGGAAAATTGAAAATGTGGTTGGCTTTATCAAGCATAACTTTGCGAGACATAGAGTGTTTCACAACATTGATTCCTGGAATGAGCAGGGTTGGCAGTGGCTAAACCGGACAGGGAACTATAAAATCCATAACACAACAAAAAAAAGACCGGCCGAAGTGTTCTCCTTGGAAAAGCAACACTTGAGACCAGTCACAGAAAAATTAACTATCAAAAACAATTATGAAAATAGTATAACAAGAAGCGTCCATAAGGACAATACAATTCGTTATTTGTCGAATCGGTATTCTCTTCCACTTGGAACATTCCATAAATATGATACCGTCGGTATCAAGGAAACGGAAGACAAACAACTATTCATCTATATTACCGATACAGGAGAATTGATTGCAAAACACACTATTCCTGAAGGAAAAGGCCAATTAGTGAAGGATAGAAGCCATTCGCGCGATCGGACAAAAGGCATCAATGCATTTATGGATACGGTTGCGAAACGGTTTGAAGAGGTAGATTCCGCATACGACTATCTTAGTATCATCCGGCAAAACTACCCTCGGTATATTAGAAATCAGCTGCAGATTATTTTAAAGCAGACAAAGGAGAACAATGGGGCAATCTTATCAGCAGCACTGAAAGAATGTGTGAAAAGAAATCTTTATAGTGCGACAGATTTTAGCGATATCGTTTCATACATCAAACGACAACGCCAAGTTGATGGTACAGTAACCGATAACGCCCGGGCTGTATCATCAATAAATAAGATTTCAGGCTGGCTCATGGATACGGAAGCCCAAAAGAGAACAGTAAATGCCTATACTGAAATATTAGAGGGTGAGTCTAATTGAGTCAGCTGAATCAATTACAAGATTTGATGAAAACCCTCCGCCTGACCGAAACAGCTAACCATCTTCCTACACTCATAAGAGAAGCTGAGCAAAAGGACGCATCCTTTACTCAGTTTCTCCTGGATGTAGCAACCTATGAACAAAAGCGCAGAGAAGAAAAGCTATTAGAGAAACGGTTTAAATGGGCGACGTTCCCGTTTTTTAGCACTTTGGAAGAATACGATTTAAAAGAACAGAAATCATTAAGTTCGAAGAAACTAAATCAGTTAAAGGACTTAACGTGGATGGAGCAGCTATATAACATTATTTTCCTTGGCCCGCCAGGTGTCGGCAAAACCCACCTATCGATTGGGCTGGGTATTGAGGCTCTCAACCAGGGATATAAAGTGATTTTTACTACGATGGGTGATCTCATTCATGTATTAAAGACTGAAGAAATCACGAGAAAATCGAAAACGAGAATGAAGAGAATACGAGAAGCAGATCTAGTTATCATTGACGATTTAATGTTTATGGCAATGGACAAACAGGAAGCCAATATGTTTTTTCATTTGATCAATGATCTATACAATCAAACTTCGATTATATTAACGTCCAATAAAGGTCCTAAAGAATGGGGTGAATTATTAGGAGATCAGGCAATTACAACCGCGATTCTAGATCGTATATTGCATCGAGTGGAAATCATTCATTTAAATGAAGACAGTTGGCGAATGAAGCATCGAAAAACCATATTTGGGCAGCAAAGTGTTTCAAATTAATAAGCAGAAATTGTGTCATTTTACTTGACGGTCACAAGGATGGTCCGAAAAGTTGCATGTGGCATGGTTAATGCCTCCCCTTTGTTTCCAACAACACGTATACCAACTTTCCTCTTTCCAAAAGACTGTTCAACAACGTTCGAATCACTAATAATAAAATAAAGTGATACAGGTAAAGTTACCAATAAAAAACCTGTTACCTGAGCTACAATTAGTGAACCGGTGAAGAATTTCTGTAAGAATGGAGATAGAAATACACTGAAAATAAAAAGTCCGACTAAATAAATGAGAATAAGTATGTAATCAATTATGAAAGCTTTGAAGCGAAGTGAAAATGAAGCATTCATTAACACGCCCTCTTTCGTTTGGGTTTATAAGTTTACTAAACTGCTACATTAGAATAATAAGCGATAGCCGCTGTACAGCTATCGCCTCGATAAAGTAAGACCTTTTAAACAATAGCCCCCTATTCATGAAGACTTGATTTCAAGATATTGATGCAGATATTCAAGTAACGCTACAGTTGCTTGAATAAGTTTCTTTCCATTTATTTACCTACAAGCACAAAAACATTTTCATCTGGAGCTTTCATTACCGCAACATGCCCACCTAAAGAGTTTGGAAAGGGAGTGCGAATCCACTCAACCTCAGTATTATTCTTTAATCTTTCATAAGATGCTAGAACGTCATCAACGACGACTTCTGTTTCGGCAAAGTTCAAATTAGGGTTGTTCTTCAAAACTAAATCTGAATTACCATCTGGAAATCGCATTCCCACAAGCTTCCATTGTCTTTCTTCGTCTTGATAAGTATCCCACGTTTTAGTTAGGCCGAGTGATTGATAGAAAACTATTGACTTCTCAATATCTTCTGTATAAATCGCAAGACATTCTATCCTTTTCCACATATCATATTCCTCCATTTCCAATAATCAACAATTGTATTTAAACTGAAGCCAAAGTTATTCAACGGGTATCCAAATTTCCATCTCATATTCATTTGTATCTTCTTTACCGAATTTATCAGTATATACTATTTCTATTTCAGGCAAGCCTTTTTTAATCCTATAACCTTCCTGGTCAAACATCCTCCATATCTCTTCATATGTGTATGGAATTTTTTGTGAAGGTCCAATATGTTTAAACACCACATATTTTTGTTTCGGAAAAGTATGTAAAGTCATTCCTTTTTCAACTTTATGATAATCTACAAAGTCCATCTCCATTCCACAGGTGTAAAAGTAATGGTTACTTCTCGGTGGCAAACAAACACCTACAATTTTTTCTTTGTCACTTTTAGAAATGAATGTTTGTGCTTTTGTCCATAATTTTGGAATTGGATAAACTATATCATCGTCCCATTTTCCTGACGCACTATATCCAACTAATACAAATGAATTTTTTATCAATTCCTGGAACTCCATTAATGCCCCACCTTTTTTTATGGTTTTATAATTTAATGCATAGTAAATATACTGGAAAATAATATGTATTTCTTGTCTTTTTGTGCTCACTTCAGACAATGTTATTTCTAGTTTCCTGGTTCAGTTAACCAGCCGAGAAAGCAACCCTTTATTTAAACATTAATCAACGATTCTGAGGATATGTGTTGAGGGAGCTCTCTTTCACTATGTATTTTCATCCTCCCAGCAACGTAATAAGCATTTGTGGGGGATCTAAAGTATTCTCTTGCGCCATGGTAAGTCGTGTACCATAGCTTATTTATAATTTGAAACTCCCCTATTAATTCGTCAAATACTATTGGGTGGAATAGAAACTCAAAAATAGAATCGTGAACCTTAATTATTCCATGTACACTTTTATCATCAAGCCAAATGGTATGTATATTCTCCATTTATAATCCCTCTTTCCCACTATGCATTACTAAAGGCTTATACCAATTTAACACACCAAAAGATGGAAATAAATGAATTTTCTTTCTCTTCTAAAATCGATGACAGTATAGAATGTTGGGAACCTACTAAATTTATATTTCATCCATAAAAAAGGGACTCATCCTATTAAGGATAAGCCCCCTTTAACGGAACAAAGGACGTTATCGAATATTCTTGGATTGCGCCCGTTTAGATTAAGTCCATATCCAATAGTTGTAAAAAAAGGTCTTTACTTTCCACTTAAGGATTTGGTATGATTATCTAACATTAATGACCATATTCATATAAATGCTATGAAGAGAAGAGTATAATCGGCAATTCTTTAAAGAGAGCTCCAGTTGGTGAAAAGGAGTAAGAATTAATGGTTGGAAGCAAGCCTCAGAGCAGCACATTGGATCCATGTAGGTGATAGTGTGACAGGAGCTCCTGTTATAGAGCTAGGGTATATGTATGGTCTTCATACCGTACCTAATGAGGGTAATATGGTGACATATTACCAAACTGGGGTGGCACCACGGCGCGCAATAACTCGTCCTCAAGACAAAGGTCTTGGGGGTGAGTTTTTTTATTGTCCAAGTTTAGATTCACAAAGGAGTGGAAATAAAAATGCGTATAAAAAAGTTCATTAGGTCTTGGAAATATCCTTCCATTTTATTGTCCAGTATTGGTTTTTCGAGTATAGGGGAATGGGTGTATTTTATAGCATTAAATTTAATCGTTTTTGATATGATGGGCGTAATTGCTGTCTCGGGTCTATATATACTTCGAGCTTCGTCCACATTGTTTACTAACTTTTGGTCAGGTAGTCTAATTGACCGATTAAATAAAAAGCATCTTATGGTGTGGCTTACTATATTTCAAGCAGTATTTATCGCCTTACTGCCTTCACTATCATCACTTTGGGCAATATACGGTATTGTGTTCTTAATAAGTATAGCTAGTTCCATGTATGAGCCTACGTCAATGACTTATATCACGAAGCTTATTCCCCGTCATCAAAGAAAACGATTTAATTCTTTTCGAAGCTTAATTGATTCTGGAGCATTTGTTATCGGGCCAGCTATTGCAGGAATGATGTTTATGATTGGCACCCCCAATTTTGCGATATACATTAATGCAATAGCTTTATTTGTATCATCACTAATTACCTTATTCATGCCCAATATTGAAAAAGATGATGTTATTGAAACGAAAGATGAAAAATTAAGCTTGAAGGTATTGAAAGTTGATTGGCAATTGGTTGTTGATTTTAGTCGTAAACACGTATACATTATGGTCATTTACTTATTATTCAGTGCGGTGATGGTTTTAGCAACTGCTATAGATTCACTTGAAGTAGCATTTTCTACAGAAGTGCTTTCTTTATCAGAGAGTGATTATGGATTCCTGGTAAGCATTGCTGGTGTTGGAATAGTTATAGGCGCATTAGTAAACATAATAATCGTTAAAAAAGTAGCTACCTCATGGCTGATTGGTCTTGGATCCTTAATGGTTTCAAGCGGTTATATAATCTATGCTTTTTCGGGTAATTTTTTGATAGCAGCAATTGGTTTTTTCATTCTATCATTTTCAATGGCTTTTATTAACACAGGATTTGACACATTTTATCAAAACAATGTTCCTGTCGAGGTAATGGGGCGGGTTGGTAGTGTTTATGGTTTCATCGAAGCTTTTTTCATTATTATTGGGACTATAATTTTTGGAATTATGGCCGAAGTGATATCTATTCATTTCGTGGTTGTATTAGGAAGCACAATTATGTTTGCAGTAACGATTATATTATTTATCTTTAATACACAACCTTCGAAAACAGAGTATTATTCTGAGGAACATCAATTACAAACTTCTGAAACTAATTAAAAATAGTAGCATTAGGAAATGAATTTAATGTAAGGATGGTCACGATAAAATCCCAATTTCTCAGTGTCAAAATGGGAAGTTGGGTTTTATTTTTTCAACAAGCCATGCCATTTAACTTAAAATCAACCCTCTGTTATTTACACAAGCAGTTATTCAGTTAAATGGACCTTTACATTAAGAAAGGACTTAACTTGCTACAGAAAAGCCCCCGTTTCGTGAAGACTCGAATCCGAAATACTCTCGAGTTGATCTTCAACTAAAGTATCCGTTACTTTAATAAATTTCTTTCCTATCATTTACCTATTAGAACAAAGACATTTCCATCTGGAGCTTTCATTACCGCAACGTGCCCACCTAAAGAGTTAGGGAATGGAGTGCGAATCCACTGAACTTCAGAATTATCCTTTATTATTTCATAAGACGCTATAACATCTTCAACGACAATTTCGGTTTCAGCAAAATTTAAATCAGGGTTATTCTTTAATACTAACTCTGAATCACCATCAGGAAACCTCATTCCAACAAGGGACCATTGCTTTTCTTCGTCTTGATGAGTTTCCCATGCCTTGGTTAGACCTAGCGATTGATAGAAATTTATTGACTTTTCAATATCCTCTGTATAAATCGCAAGACATTCTATCCTTTTCCACATAACATATTCCCCCATTTCAATTTATAATCATTATTCCCTATTGATCCCTTGCAACTTAAGCCTAAGTTATTCAACGGGTATCCAAATTTCCATCTCATATTCGTTCGTCTCTTCTTTACCGAACATTTCAGTTTTTACTATTTCTATTTCAGGCATTCCTTCTTTTATCGTATAACCTTCCTTGTCAAATACCCTCCATATCTCTTCATAAGTGTATGGTATCTTTTTAGAAGGGGCGATATGGTTAAACACAACATATTTTTGTTTCGGGAAAGTATGTATAGTCATTCCTTTTTCAATTTTATGAAAGTCTACAAAACCCATTTCAATTCCACAGGTATAAAAGTAATGATTACTTCTTGGAGGTAGGCAAACTCCTAAAATTTCACCTTCATTACTTTTAGTAATGAATTTTTGTGCTTTTGTCCATAATTTCGGAATTGGATAAACTATCTCACCGTCCCATTTTCCTGCCGCACTATATCCAACTAGTACAAATGATTCTCTTATCAATTCTTGAAACTTCATTAATAACCCCCACCTTTATTTAAAAAATCCTTCAATGTACATAGTAATTATAGTGGAAAATCATATATAGTACCTCTCTTTTTATGCTATTTTCAGACAGTAATAACTTGTTTAATTTAATCACCCGTAAAGATAATGTAGTACCTTGCTTATTTAACTAACCTGCTCCGTCAGTATAATTAACTCAATTTGCTATGCTTATGTAATAAAGCTTCCTAACAAACATACGAAATCGATTCAATTTAGTTTCATACAGTCTATTATCTCGAAACTGAGTCTTCCACAAACCTGCCCGTTTCTTTAAGACTCAGTTTCGAGATAACAACCCTTGGTCACACAGCATTAACGAGGCCCATTTAAAGTAGAAAAAATAGCCTCACCAGGTGCGTATACATCTACTTTCTTCTTTTTAAAATCTTTGTTTGAAATGGAAGTCCTGGCCGGCTAGTATATTGCACCTGAAAAGAAGAATACTTCCCCATTTAAAGAAGATTGGGTGGAAAAGCATAGGTAGTAGCAAGTTTATCGGGTTTACAATAACAATGTTAATTGGAGTTTTTATGTTAAGTGGTTGTGGATCTAAAGACAAAATGGTTTTTTTGAAGATATTAAAACCACAGATCCGATTATATTTGCTGACGGTAACTGTTGGAGGGTTCAGCCCCGGTGAGTTGATTGCCTTACAATACTGAGATATTAACTTTGAGAGCGAGGAAATAACAATCACAAATAGCATCCCTGCATTTGAGAATGGGGAACCTCATATTAAAAGCACTAAAACAGGCGAGATTTCCCGTAAGGTATCTATGTCAACATGGTATATGGAGTTGTTTTTAGTTAATACTAACGATGAATAAGTAGGAATAGAGGTGGTAAACTTGAAAAATAAATTGAATTTAATTATTGGTTTACATATTGCAAGCACTTTAATGTCTGCAACTTTTAGTATAGTAATGCTTGTCCTTACTTTGAGACACGATAGAAAAGTAACAGGTGAGTGAGTTGCGTTTTATATCTGTTTTTATGACCTCTCTCTCCCTTAATGCAATATAGAACGATCAACTAATAACAACGAAACATATAAGCAATGACTTCCATCATGCTCCCACCTCTATTATCTCAACTTCTATCCTTGGCTTGGAGCTGTACCACTGACTTATCGTGAACTCGACCAGCTGACTGTCGTCATTCCAAATCACTTAATTCAAAGGCATAAAAGATCACTTTTACCACCGGTTGCGGGGATGGAAACAAAGCTTCAAATGTCCCTATATAGCCTTAGTGAAGAGAATCAAAAAACGAGTGAACAAACTATTAAACATGAAAACCAACCGCTCTCTTTGGGATTACATTTTCCAGGTCGATCCTATTGTAAAAGAATAAAAAATCGGCTAAGATAGATTACATCAAGAAAACGTTTGCACATTTTTCCTATAACTTTGAAGTAAAAAGTAAAGTTTTCAAAAGCTCGACATGTCTCAGCTTTAATTTTTTGTTCAAACGCGCAACCGATTGCATACTATAAGGAGTACTTTTATAACTGTTACGAAATGAGGGGGATCATATGGAACGTGTTTGGTGGAAAGAAGCGGTAGGTTATCAAGTTTACCCACGCAGTTTTCAAGATTCTAATGGGGACGGGATCGGCGATTTGCAGGGGATGATCCATCGACTTGATTACTTGAAAGAGATGGGAATCGATTTTATATGGATCTGTCCGATGTACAAGTCTCCAAAAGATGACAATGGATATGACATCTCCGATTATCAGGATATCCTAGAGGAATTTGGTACAATGGAAGACTTTGACCAATTACTTGAAGAGGTCCATAATCGTGATATGAAATTGATCATTGATCTCGTCCTTAACCATACAAGTGATGAGCATCCATGGTTTATAGAATCCAGGAGTTCAAAGACTCATCCGAAGCGGGACTGGTATATTTGGCGGGATGGAAAAAATGGTGCCGAACCGAACAATTGGGAGAGCATCTTCGAAGGATCTGCCTGGGAATACGACGAAAAAACGGGTCAATATTATCTCCATGTGTTCTCCACAAAGCAGCCGGATTTGAATTGGGAAAATGCGGAGGTTCGTGAAGCCCTGCATGATACTGTCAACTGGTGGATTGATAAGGGGATTGATGGTTTTCGAATCGATGCCATAAGTCACATTAAAAAGCGCCCTGGGTTCCCAGATATGCCAAACCCCCAGAATGAAAAGTACGTCTCCTCTTTTGATATGCACATGAACCAAAAGGGCATTCATGAGTTCTTACAGGAATTCAAAGATCAAACCTATACGAATTATGACGTTATGACTGTCGGGGAAGCCAATGGTGTCAGTGCAGAGGAAGCAGATCTATGGGTTGGAGAGAACGGGAAAATGGATATGATTTTCCAATTTGAACATTTAGATCTCTGGGATAAGGATGGCGACCAACAACTGGACATCTTAGGGCTGAAAGAAGTGATGACTCGTTGGCAAAAAGCACTGGAAAACGATGGTTGGAATGCCTTGTTTGTAGAGAACCATGATAAAGCCCGTGTAGTCTCTACTTGGGGGGATGATCGAGTATACTGGCGGGAAAGTGCGACATCCATAGGAACGATGTATTTCTTTATGCAGGGAACTCCTTTTGTTTATCAAGGACAAGAAATCGGAATGACGAATGTTTCGTTCCCTTCCATTGAAGATTATGATGATGTAGCCGCGAAGAACTTATACAAAACAAAAAAAGAACAGGGGATGTCCCATGAAGAGATTATGGAGATCTTATGGAATACTTCCCGCGACAATAGCCGAACACCAATGCAGTGGAGCAACGAGGATAACGCCGGCTTTACGACAGGGATTCCATGGATGAACATCAATCCGAATTATAAATCGGTTAACGTCGCTAAACAGCAAAAGGATCCACACTCCATCCTGAATCACTATAAAAAAATGATTTGTCTAAAGAAAAAGCACGACCTTTTCACATATGGAACGTATGAATTGATTCTACCACATGATCCGCAAATTTTTGCTTATACACGCACGCTTGAAGGCCAAACAGCTCTTGTCATAACGAACTTAACGAAAGAATTGGCAGATTTCAATTCCCCCTACACCTTAAGCACGGAGGATTTAATCTTGTCCAACCTTCCTGTTGATGTACAGGTAGACCGTAAGAATTTCACCCTTAAGCCGTTTGAAGCACGCGTGTATTTATTACAGAATCAATAAAAAGACAGTAGCAAACTATCTACCTTAAGAGAGGAGGCATTGGATGCCCCCTCTCTTTTCTATTGATCGATTCCTGTCTTTGCTTCCATCCCGAGCTCTACATTTCCCTGAATAGCTTTGGAAATCATACAGCTCTTCTCTGCTTTTTCAATAAGGCGATTCAGTTTGGACAAATCTTTCTGACTAGCCTCTGATTGTAAGAGGACTCTTGGACGATGGATGATTTTTTGATAAGTAAACACTCCATCAGTTACATCAACGATCCCTTCTGATTGCATGTCCATTTCTTTCAGTGGCAGACCTGCCCTTTCAATCATGGCAGCAAGGCTGATAATGTAACAAGTAGCCGCCGCTCCAAGCAGCATTTCATCAGGGTTCGTGCCTACGTCAGGTCCCTCCATCTCTTTTGGGATCGATATTTTTGTTTTCAATTTCCCCGCTTCAATAGAACCGACTTCATTTCTTCCTCCTGGCCAGTCTGCTTTTAAATGAAAATGATGTAATGCCATGTTATGTCTCTCCCTTTTCGTACTTTTCCATCTTAAGGAACTCATAAGAGCCACCATTAGTCGATTGCATAAAGGTTCCCTTTCGAATAAACCCTGCTCTTTCATAAACAGTTATGGCGCGTTGGTTGAATGTTGCAACAGAAAGAGTAAAGCGCTCGGCTTTATACTCCTTCTTCGCCATGGCCAGGCATGCTTCCATAAAGGGTTCTCCCTCCCCTTTGCCTGTATGATCAGGATGCAGTCCTAATCCAAGATCGACCCTCCTGTTGCCTTGCGGCTCTACAGTTAAGAAGCCGATCAAGTTGCCTTCTACTTTCCCGCTATAAGTATGCGGGCTTCTCTTTTCAGGGTTTATGAACAATTCATAATCTTCTTCATCTGCTGTCATATCGTAGAAATCAAACGGCTTTTTGTATTTCCAGCGAGCAATAGCTTCGGCTTCCTTTTGAGTCATTGGATTCCATACAATATTCAAGATTCCCGCTCCCAATCTTTCTTAAAACGATTCATTTTTAATTGTAACTGTTCAATCATTTCCAATACGCGGTTAAAATCATCCAAGTCGACATTGTGGGCATCCATGGAGGACACGACTTGCTCCAGCATTTGAATTCTGTTTTGTATATAGTGAAATTGTTGTGAAGGATATTGAGCTGCCTTGCCCATCCGCACTCCCTCCTTTATGTTGCTTCTCCTTCATCTTACCTTTCTTATCAGGAAAGTAAAAGATATTGCCCGGGGTCAAAGCTTTGGTTTTACCAAGATCAATAACGAAATGAACCATGAAAAAAGCTGTGGTAGGAAACCACAGCTTTCGTTTATACCTCTTCTTCTACTTCTTTTTTGCTGGAGAGGAACCATCCAAGCACCGCGATTAAGACGAGTACAGAATAGAAAATAATCTTCCACAAGGCTGAATGTGCAAAATGTTCATCAATCACTTGAATGTTCGGGTGGGCTAAAGTCGAAACCACAAGCTTAATTCCAACCCAGCCGACAATAACAAAAGCTGCAACTTCTAAACCAGGGCGAGATTGAAGTAGCTTCACAAAGACACCTGCTGCAAACCTCATAATGATAATACCGATCATCCCGCCGGCAAGAATCACAGCAAATTGTGCTCCATCAAGACTACCGACCGTCGGCAAATCTGTTTCTGGTAAGGCTACAGCAAGCGCAACGGCTGCCAAAATAGAATCTACTGCGAAGGCAAGATCAGCAAGTTCCACTTTAATAACAGTTGCCCAAAACCCTTTGCCTCGCTGATCTCCCACATCTGCTTCCACTTCTTCTTCAATATCATCACCCTTGGTGCGCCACCGATCAATCAGGTGTTTGGCTGATATAAATAATAAGTACGCGGCCCCTAATGCCTGTACTTGCCATACATCCACAAGGAAGGCAATGATGAACAACGATCCAAACCTAAGTATAAATGCACCAGCAAGGCCATAAAATAATGCCTTTTTCCTTTTCTCTTCAGGCAAGTGCTTAACCATAATAGCCAGTACCAACGCGTTATCGGCCGCAAGAATCCCTTCCAAACCTACAAGTACGATCAAGACCCAGCCATATTCAATCAATAATTGTGCATCCAATTTAGTTCTCTCCTTTTCTTCTATAAAAAATGGTCCCCACCACTATGGTAAGGACCAAAAAAAGAGACCTTTACCACAGTGGGTAAAGGTCTCGCTAACAACTTCCGTTGCCAATAAAGCCGGGGAATGTTTCCCGAAATGACGACTTTATTGTCCCAGCTACTCCCCTTTAGGAATGCTACTTCTACTCTCAATCATAGCACGCAACCTTATTTTGTCAACGTATTTCCTGCCCACTTTATAGAATAATATTAGTATGAGAACAGGAAAGATTCCTTATTCAACTTTGAGCAAACGTTTGATGAATTCGCATACACTTCTACCTATCTGCTTTTTCTTCAAATAATCGCACGATCTCAACAATCACTTGTGCCGCCTTTACCATACTTTCTAAGGAGATGTATTCATATTTCCCATGGAAATTCTCTCCCCCTGCGAAGATATTCGGTGTCGGCAATCCCATATAGGAAAGCTGGGATCCATCTGTTCCTCCTCGAATAGGTTTGACAAGTGGACTCACATCCATCTTCACCATCGCTTCATGAGCAATGTCTACGATATGTTTGACCGGTTCGATTTTATCTCCCATGTTGTAATATTGATCTTCAATGGTTATGTCTACACATTTCTCCCCGTATTTTTCACAAAGTTGTGAGGTTAAGCTCGCTAACTTCTCTTTCTTCTGTTGAAACTTCCCTTTATCATGATCACGAATTAAATAAACGAGTTCCGCTGATTCTACATCCCCATGGAAGGAATGCAGGTGATAAAAACCTTCGTAATCCCCGTGTGTTCAGGAGCCTCATTCTGCGGCAATGATGTTTGGAACTCTATCGCCAATTTTGACGCATGGATCATTTTATTTTTTGCTGTCCCAGGATGGACGCTATGACCATGGAAAATTAACTTGGCTGTAGCCGCGTTAAAACTTTCAAACTGAAGTTCCCCCAGTGGACCTCCATCTACTGTATAGGCATAGGAGGCAGCAAATCGATCAACATCAAACTTATGCGGTCCTCTGCCGATTTCCTCATCTGGTATAAAGGCGATTCGGATGTCTCCATGTTTAATCTGAGGATTCTGAATCAAGTGATTCATTGCAGTCATGATTTCCGCAATTCCAGCTTTATTATCTGCCCCCAAAAGAGTCGTACCATCAGTTGTAATCAAGGTTTGTCCTTTATATGTAGACAGCTCCGGTTAACGAAATGACCCCTCCTCCATAACTTTCTACCACTTGAGGGTTGACCCCGCTCCCTGTAAAATCTGTTGCTGTATCCATATGGGCAAGAAATCCGATGGTAGGCACATCTTTATCGGTATTTGCCGGTAAGGTTGCCATTACGTAGGCATGCTCATCAATCGTGACATTCACCATTCCGATTTGTTTTAATTCCTCGACTAGTTTATTCGCAAGTTTCCACTGTCTCTTGGTGGAAGGAGTTGAATCACTGCTCGCGTCCGGTTGTGTATCGATTTTCACATAAGAGGTAAAGCGTTCAAGTAATTCTTTCCTCAAATCCATTCCTCCTCTAGATTCATGCTTCTTTTTTCAGTTTATTCTTACTATGATTAAAAGTAAATGTATTGCTTCCACGGCAATCTTTGGTATTCTTAAAATAGTTCCATTAAACTTACTACAAAGGTGTGTCTTCCATTGATACATAAACGTTGGTTTCAAGTTATTGTGGCAGCCATTTTACTTTCATTACTTGTTTTATTATTAAATAAGATTCAATTTTTCTTTGCTCCTATTTTAACTTATATTGGAGCGATTGCTGTTCCATTGATCGGGGGCGGGATACTTTTTTATATATCACGGCCCATTCTTCATGTTCTTGAAAAATATCGGGTGCCACGGGTCCTAGGAATTCTAATGATATTTCTTTTGTTCATTTTTGTTGGTTTCCTTATCACACGTTTCATTGCACCCATTGCCCAGGAGCAATTCACTAAACTCGTGGACAATATTCCGGCGATGGCTGAAATGCTCAGTGAAACCGTCACCTATTGGCAGCAAAACCAGGATATCATCCCAAGTGAATTCAACAATACCATCGATAATGTGGCACAAAATCTCCAAACCTATTTACAAGATGCACCAAAAATAATCATTAACGTTGTCAGTCAGCTGATCGGGTTTGTCTTTGCCCTTGTGCTCATCCCCTTTTTCCTTTTCTTTATGTTAAAAGATGGAGATAAGCTCATCCCGTTCATCAAAAAGTTTTTAAATGAACGGTCAGCACAAAGCTTCGAGAAACTTGCACGTTCTGTGGATTATACGCTCAACGCATTCATTTTAGGACAGATGACGGTCAGTATCGTTGTCGGCCTTCTTCTTTTAATCGGCTATATGATTATTGACCTTCACTACGCTCTAACTTTAGCCTTGTTTGCTATGGTTATGAATGTCATCCCATTTGTAGGTCCATTTTTAGCCGTTATTCCGGCTTTGCTCGTCGGATTTTTCCAGGATCCGATGCTTGCTGTCTGGGTAGCTATCATCACGATTATCGCCCAACAACTAGAAGGAAACTTCGTATCCCCGAACGTCATGGGGAAAGCACTTAGCATACACCCTTTAACCATCATCACCTTAATTCTTGCTGCGGGAAGCCTTGCCGGTTTTCTCGGACTATTGTTCGCGATTCCAACCTATGCTGTTCTAAAAGCAATAGTCAGTCACTTCTATCACGAATGGAGCGAAAGGAAAGAAGCCCCTACTCCAAAATAATATAGAGGACGAGATCCGCTGTTTAAGTGGGGTTCCTTTATTTCACTCTCTTTTTGGGAAAGAGCTATACAGCCCACTCCGTATCAACCTATAAAAAGGTCCAGAGCTCAAAGCTCTGGACCTTTTTTATATATAAACGATTATTCTCCTGCTGCTTCTATTTCTTCAAGAAGCTTATCAAGGATTTCCCCATTTACTGTGGAAACTTCTTCACGGTAGAAGTCCCGCACAGGAGCCGCTTTTTCTTTAAAAGCTTCACGTTGCTCTTCCGTCAATTCAATAATTTCTGTCGGGTTCTCTGAATCGTTCTTAATGACTTCAAGGTACTCTTCATTTTGCTTTTTCTGCTCTTCAAATACCCAATCTTGCATTTCTTCTATGGTTTCATCCACCATTGATTTCATCTCATCATCAAGCCCATTATACCAATCCGTGTTTACCGTTGTCATCGCAACGTAGTTATTATGATTGGAAAGGGTCATAAAGTCTTGAACTTCATGGAAAGATGCATCCCCAATAAAGAAAATCGGGTTCTCTTGACCTTCCACTGTTCCTTGATCCAATCCTGTATATAGCTCTCCCCAGCTCATGGATTGCGGATCTGCTCCATACGCCTCGTAAGACTCAAGTATGAGAGGAGATGTTTGTGTACGCATCTTTAACCCTTCAAAATCTGAAGGTTCAGCGATCTTTTTGCTGGATGTCCATTGCATGGCACCCTCGGTCCAAAAGGATAGCGGAGAAATGTTGTGTTCCTCATACAACTCACGTAAATCTTTGTTCAATGCCTCACTATCGTTCAAAATTTGTTGAGTGGTTTCTACATTTTCAGGGAAAAGAAACTGAAGGGCAAATAACTGTCCTTCTTTAACCATTCCCCCTGTAAAGCCAGGAGACATAACCGCCATTTCTACTGTTCCACTTTGAAGCTGTTCCACTTGGTCTGTTTCATTACCAAGTCCTCCAAACTCATAGACATCTATAGTAACAGCTCCGTCAGACTTTTCCTTCATACGCTTTGCAAATTCTTCTGCATATTCATACTGGACTTGGCCATCAATTTCTTCCGTTACGAATTTCCAATGATACGTTTCTCCATCACCACTAGCGTTTCCATTGCTATTATCATTTCCGCCACAAGCAGCTAACACCATACTCAAAACCACTAACGCCATCAATGTTAAAAGACTCTTTTTCTTAAAGATAAAATGACCTCCCCAATATTTTTATACTAGCTTCCACTCTTCCTATAAGAGAATAAGCGAAAGTTCTTCAAAGAATATCAATAAAGCTGAGATAACAAACATCATGATGATGTACGGGGGTGTACCTTTAATGACCTCTAAATAAGGCCTGTTGAATACCGCACTTGCCGTAAATATGTCCACTCCAAATGGAGGAGTAGCTGACCCTAAAGCCGCCTGGAATGTAATGACAACCCCAAGATGAATGGGGTCCACACCTGCACTCATTGCTGCTGGATAGAAGATTGGTGTTAGAATAAGGATGACGACAATCGGGTCGACAAACATACACCCAATAAAGAAGAAAATAGTCACCATTAATAATACATACACAGCACTTGGATCAGTGCCCAGTACAGTCTCAGTGATCATCTGTGGGATTCTTGCAAATGAAATCACCCAGGTAAATGCTTGTCCGCCGGCGACTAATACAAATACAGCAGACGTAACAAGACCTGTCGATTTAGCGATTTTAGGCATTTCTTTAATATGTACAGAACGGTAAATCAGCACTTCTAAAATAAACGCATAGAGAACAGATACCCCCGCAGCCTCTGTGGGACTGAAGAGCCCAGTATATATTCCCCCGATAATTAAAACAGGAAAACCAAGCGGCAATAGAGCCTTCTTTGTCATCTGCAGGCGTTCACTCCAAGTTGCTTTACTTGCAAGAGGAATACCCGCTACTTTTGCATAGATGACACTGTAAATAGCAAAACAAAGGAAGACAAGGACACCAGGGATGATGCCGGCAATAAACAGTTTGCCGACAGAAGTACCGGAAACAAGGCCGTATATGATCATTCCAATACTCGGAGGGACAAGTAAAGCCACATCACTAGAGTTAATGATCAATGCTATTGCAGAAGGGTCTTTATAACCTACTTTCAATAAACGTTCTCGCATAGGCTTACCAATAGCAACTACTGTCGCTTGTGTCGATCCTGATATTGCCCCGAATAAGGTACACGCAGCTGCAGTTGTAACGGCGTAACCTCCACGAATATGGCCAATAAACGATCCAATGAAATCTAACAAGCGATTGGATGTTTTTCCTGTTGTCATAATATCAGCGGCAAATATAAATAATGGGACAGCTAAAAGTACATAGGACTCAATTCCTGTAGAAAACTGTTGCATGAGAATCATGGGATCCAATGTAGGGAAATAAATGAACATAATGATCAATGGAGCTACCATAAGCGGAATCATCATTGGAAAGTTCAAAAAGAGTAGGACCACCATGATTATAAGCATTGTCGCTATCATATCGTTACCCTTTCTTCCGTTCAGATTTTTATTACAAATGTGTGCCTTCTAATTCTTTTGTTTCCTGGTCGTTGTAGTCCTTCGCATCGGTACCAAGGTATACTTCGTCCCGATTTCGAATATTGATCCACGCGTTTCTTAGAAACTGGATTCCACCAAGGAAGAAACCAATAGGGATAAAGATGTATAAGTAGTAAGCAGGCATTTCAAGAGCAGCAGTCACCCGCCCTGATTCCTGTACATCCATAACATAAAGGGCCGAGTAATAACCAAGAACAAATAAAACAATAGCCGAAACAAATGGGATGAATATGGCTAGTACCTTTCTCACTTTAAAAGGGGCCAGATCATAAAAGGCAGACATACTAATATGGCGGCCTTTCCTAGCAGCGTAACTAATCCCCATAAATGTTGCTACGACTACGGCAATCTGACTGACTTCATCCGCAAACGGCAGAGAATAACCGAAAGACTCACGTATGATCGCTTTTCCTACCACCATTAAAGCAATGATAATGACCGCATAACTTAAAATGAATTCTTCTACTTTCAAGATGATTTTGTCTACTACTTTTAATAGATTCAAACTATGTAATCCTCCTATATCATTGACTGTAGTAGTTTTTTAGCTCAGTTACTAAACATCATACCGAAACATTCAAGATTCACTCAAATCATTTTACACAGAATTTTTCGTCTATTTTAATTAAATTTTACGATATAGGAGAAAATGTATTGGGTGCAGGCCTATATCTTTCATATCCCTCACCATATGTACAGTATACTTCAAATTCACCATTACATTTTCCTTATTTTGTAAAACGGTAAACAACAGATTCCCCTATTTTTTCGTATCCGATCTTTTCATAGACGGAGTTGGCAGCGGGGTTGGATAGGTCGGTATAAAGCGAACAAAAGGAGTATCCCTTACTCAATAGTTTTTCTGTAAGATGCCACACCGCCTGTGTTGCATATCCTCTTTTTTTGTATCGATCAGGGGTGAAAACAGCATTAATGGTAACACCATTTTTCGTCGTTCTGGCTCTGCTTGCCATCGAAACAGGAACATCATCAATGACCCATAGATGAAGTCGTCTATCACCAATCAAATCTTCTGCCAACTCCTCGGCCCGATCAGACAAATGCGCTTCTCCCGTCTCCATTGCATAATCCCTCAACCAGCCTTCAATGAGCAGACGATAAGAGAGGTCAGCTTCTATTAACTGGCCTTGTTGATGCTTTTGAATGGGAGTTAAACGGGTCAAGCGGAAAATCCCTTGTTCCATTTGCTTTTCTGACTGCTGCCCAGTGAGCATCCCCCATTCTTTCAGAAAAGATTTCACTGCTTTACGCTCCCCAAGAACTCCGGGAACTTGATGGTTTTCTTCAAATAAAAAGCGGGCAAAAGCCTGTACTTGTGTCGGTTGAACGTCATCTAGAAAAGGGATAATCCATAGGTGTGGAGGGGTTCTTATCGACATGAAAGTTGTCTTACCATTGTCTTGGAAGCTGATCATGTGACAAAACTCTTTCCCTTTAGGTTCCTTAAGACGTTGAAGAATTCCTAAAGGCAGGTTGTTCTCTGCTTCCCTGTTTAATAGTAAGGGTTCCACTTGCTCATGAAACTTGATTGGATCGCTTTCATAAATTATAGTCATAATTGCATCCCCCCTTCTTTTTTGTTTCAAACGAATCTTTGTTAAAATTCTGAATAAGTTGAAATTTCCTTCTATTATACGCTTTACGAACTAGAACGACAATACAAAGAAAGGATGGTTTTGCATGACAAAAAAAGAAATCCAAGATCAAATCGCTTTTTTGAAATCTGATTATATCCGTATCCAAGGAGATTTAGATAAATTGGAGGCCGCGGGTGGAAATATCCAAAATGCCGAAAAACAACTGGCTCAGATGGAAGAGGAATTAAAAGAATTAAATAAACAATTAGCTGAAACAGAATAGGAAGCAAAGCTCAAGCGGACTTGCTTTCCCTTATAAGTATAAGTCAACCGTCGATGGAATAGGCTGAGTTCGGATGCTCCCATTATATTGACTGGATCACCATTATCAGGCTGTCGAGAAAGTCTCGACAGCCTTTCTTATCCTCAATAACCATTTTGCAATAGTTATTCCTCTCTCTATTAACTCTTGAGAACTAATCCATCAAATTAGATGTTTAACGACATCCACTCCTCTCCCAAATAGAAAAAAGAGGCAACCCAAAAGGTTACCTCCTCTCCACTTGCATGTTTCATTTAGATGTTCGCATTATTTTCCTTATCTTTACGCTGCCCTTCGAGTTTTTCCTGGATTTTCTCAAACTCTTTATTTGGCGGCATCAACGACACGATCACATCACCATTCTCCGCTTTATACTCGGACTCCGGCGTGAAGAATTCTACTTTTCCAGAATGACGTTTGGCAAATAGCATCATGGCATGACGATCCATGTTGTTCATATAATCTTTAAACGTGTATTGCTCTGTAATCGTCGTTTTTCGGAAGATGTAACCATTTTCTACTCGAGCATTTAATTCCTCCCAGGAAGCTCCTTCTTCAAATAGAATTCTCCCTCCTATGGTATGGACCAAATCCTCCAGGTCATCCCCTTCTCCTTTTCTATTACTCAAACTTAATTGAAAAGAGTTATTCCGACCAAACTCAGGGACAAATGTCGTACAAACGAGCGCATTATAGGAATCCAATTCTGTACCAGCAATCAAATATTCATAGGGAGTCATATCCAAATAATATTCGGTTTGCTCAGACAGAATTTCACCATGGTAGGACTCGATTCCTCGTGAGCGCGCCCTTGAGAGTCGCTCCCAAGATGAATCTGTTAGTAACACAGGGATTTTCAATTCTTCCAATGTTTTGGCAAGCCCTGTTGTGAAGGCGCTCCCTCCAGCAATGAGCACTCCCGGAGGGCCTTCCATCGATAATCCCAGTTTTTTTGCGAGCCAGCCTATGGAAAATCCATGTGCTACAACGGTGGTAAATACTAAAGCAAAGGTCAGTGAGATTAAAATGGAGGCATCTTCAAATCCCTCGCCTAAAAGGACGCTTGCAAAATAACTGGCAACCGTCAAGGCAACAATTCCTCGCGGGGCAATCCAACCAACTAAGAGCTTTTCTGATTTTGATAAATCTGTCCCTACTGTTGACAGAAAGATGGATAATGGACGTACGACAAACAGCATGAGAGCAACAAATCCGATAATTTGGATGTTGAAGATTTCAAAAAGCGTCTCCACTGTCAAAGAAGCTGTCAGCATGACGAAAATGGTAGAAATTAATAAAAGGGAGATATTTTCCTTAAAGTGGCGCATATCAGCAATGGAAGAGATATGCATGTTTGCCAGTGTCATCCCCATCGCTGTTACCGATAACAGCCCCGTTTCATGCATGATTTCATCGGCAACTGTAAAACAAGCAATTACGACTGCAAACACAGCTGGTGACTTCAGGAATTCAGGAATATACCCGGTCTCAAACATCCAGCCGACTCCTTTACCACAAACCCAGCCAAGAAACACGGCAAAGGCTGACGCTAGAAAGAACATTAATAAAGCAGAAGGATCATTATTCGTAAGGAAAACAATAATCTCAAAAGCAAATACAGCAAGCAATGCTCCTATTGGATCAACAATGATCCCTTCCCACTTTAATATTTTCGCGGGACGCGGTTTCAATTTTGCCTGACGTAATAAGGGTAAGATTACGGTAGGACCTGTGACAATAAACAAGCCTCCTATAGTAAACGCAACGGCCCAAGATAAACCGGCAACGTAATGAGCAGCTAGAGAACCAAGAATCCAGCTGATAAACGCACCGAAAGTTACGATACGCATTACAGGACGGCCCAATCCTTTTACTTCTTTGAAGTCCAGGTTCAGACTACCTTCAAAGAGGATAACGGCAACGGCAAGGGAAATGATCGGTTTATAAAGATCACCAAAATCCTGTTCCGGGTTCATGAACCCAAAGACAGGCCCGGCTAATAAACCTGCGATTGACATAACGACAATAGCTGGCAATCTGAATCTCCAGGCAATCCATTGCGAACCTACGCCAAGAAAGCCAACTAACATAAGTTGTAATAGTAACGAATCAATCATTTATCGTTCTCCTTCTCATAAAGGTGTATGTACGCGTTCCATTTGATATAGACACATTCTATAACCCTCTTCCCCTTCTGTAAACTAACTTGTCTACTTCAGGTCTGTCTTCCCTTTCTCTATCCCCGGAAAAAGCGTACGGAACGTATGAGGTTATTGAGGTCATTCATCCACACCAATCCATTAAAAATAAACATTATTTGTAATGGTAATCATAACCTTTTAAATTTTCTAAAAAAATAATTGACAGAGAGGTAGGACACTGATAGTATTACTGCGGTGCGTTCATATCATTCGCCATTCCATCGTGAATTTTCGATAAGAAACCATTATTATTGTCGCTCATCTCTAGGATAAGAGCGTTTTTTTTACGCAAAATATACACATCAATGAGGAGGAGCCAGTTATGAAAGCAAGAGACACCATGTTCATTGGTTTTACACTGTTCGCTTTGTTTTTTGGCGCTGGAAATTTGATCTACCCTGTTACTCTTGGTATTGAATCAGGGACATCTTATCTTCCAGCTATTATCGGATTTGTCCTAACTGGTGTAGGATTGCCAATTATTACTGTAGCTGCTATATCACTTGTACGTAATGGTGCCGTTCAATTAGCTGGACGGGTCCATCCTATGTTCGGATTATTATTCACAGCCATGGTTTATTTAGTCATTGGCCCTTTTTTCGCTATTCCGAGAGCGGCAAACGTTGCATTCGAAACAGGGATTGCTCCATTTACTCATACAAAGTCATTGGCTCTACTCCTATTTACGGTATTATTCTTTATCATTGTCTACTGGCTTAGCCGCAATCCATCTAAACTGGTAGACCGTGTCGGGCAGATTTTGACCCCAACCCTATTCCTGGCTATCCTTGGGCTCGTACTTGGAAGTTTCTTTATGCTTGAGGGAACGATTCAGCCGGCCGAGGAAAAATATCAAGCCCAGCCTTTCTTTACAGGTTTTGTTGAAGGTTATTTAACGATGGATGCCATTGCTTCGCTTGCTTTTGGAATCATAGTTGTATCTTCCTTTCGTGAGCGAGGAGTTACCGATCCAAAAGCACTCACTATACGGACTTTGAAAGCTGGAATCGTCACGGCTATTGGTTTGACGAGTGTATATGTAACGATAGGTTGGATTGGAGCAAAAATGGCGACAGAAGGTTCCTATGATAACGGCAGCGCGATCTTAGCAGGAGCCGCCCGCCTTATGTTTGGAGATTTAGGTACGATATTACTTGGCATCATTGTAGGACTTGCCTGCTTAACGACATGTATCGGTTTGACCGTCGCCTGTGGACAGTTCTTCTCTAAACATATCCCAGGATTGAGTTACAATCATGTCATTATGGTCGTAACTTTAATCAGTTTTGGTATTTCTAATATTGGCCTAAACCAGATCATCGCCTATTCAGTCCCTGTGCTTGTTTTCGTCTATCCGATTACCATTGTTCTGGTTGCCCTGACATTCATGAGCCGCTTATTTAACCATTCGCCTTATGTATATAGAGGAGCTGTTTTCTTCACGGCGCTTATTGGTCTATACGACGGATTAGTAGCTTTCGGAGCAGATATGTCTTCCGTTGAGCCGCTGGTTAGCCAACTTCCATTGTTTGAGTTGAACTTGAGTTGGATTTTCCCCGCCATTTTCGGTGGATTTATAGGTCTGCTTATTCAGCAATTCAAAGGACAACCAAGGCACAAGGAAAGATTCCAAAACAGTTGACACTTGAAAAATCCCTCTCTAATCGTAGAGAGGGATTTTTCATTGAGTCTGGAGCGTTACACTAACCTAACGCCACGGCATCTTGCAATAGAAGTTGCCAGCATGTGAATAAGCTGCACTCTGACCATACTGTTTGTTTCCCACCATTATTTTAAGAAAAATAACCACACCAGGTCATCCAATATCTGGATGACCTGGTGTGGTTATAAATGGAAATGAGCAATCATTTAATTTTAATAATGATTTTTCCTTTGGCATGGTGACTTTCACTAAGCGCATGAGCTTCTTTCAAGCCTTCTTCTGTAAGATCAAAGCGATGCCCTACGACCGATACTAAATCTCCTTCTTGCATCATAGTCGCGAGTTTGGATAACTTTCCTCCACTTGGCTCAAGCCATATAAAATCTGCTTTAACTCCATACTTTTCAGTAAGGGACTCTTCAGGTGGCTGCACAATGGAAGGCAGGCGCCCCCCTTCCTTCAGCACTTTAAAGCTCTTCTCCTGTATTTCTCCTCCTAATGTATCCAAGACAATATCATAATCACTTAACACTTCAGTAAAGTCTTCTTCTTTATAATTGATAAAGCGATCAACACCCAGATTTTCCACCCATTCTTTATTCTTCCCACTGGCTGTTGTGGCCACATAGGCGCCTTTTTGCTTAGCGATTTGAATAGCATAATGACCTACACCCCCCGAGCCTGCATGGACAAGTACGCGGTCTCCTTCCTGAATCTCAGCGAAGTCTACTAAACACTGCCAGGCAGTAAGGCCGGCCAATGGGACAGCCGCGGCCTCTTCAAAGGATACATTTTCAGGAAGATAGGCTAATAGGTGTTCATCTACCGTGGTATACTCTGCATAGGTTCCGAACCGTGTGGTTTCCGGTCTTGCGAAGACACGATCACCTACTTTGAATTTTTCTACAGCAGTCCCCACCTCTTTAATTACTCCGGCAGCATCCCACCCCAATATAATAGGGAAATCAAAATCGAGCATTTCTTTCAAATATCCTTCACGAAGCTTCCAGTCGATCGGGTTGATTGAGGTCGCATGTAGTTCAACAACCACTTGGTTTTCGTCTGGGACTGGCTGGTCTAACTCTTTTTCTTTTAATTGATGTTTATCTCCATATTGTTCAATAACTACAGCTTTCATCTATATCGCTCCTTTTGTAAGGTATCGCTCCTATAGTTTTCCCCACTTATTTCACGTGAAACATGATAAAATGTGAGACAAGGAATGAATAGATAAAAGGATGATTACAATGATTCAACAGGCGGAGAAGATCCTCCAGCAATATTATGGCTATCCCTCCTTCCGTCCCGGGCAGAAAGAAGCGATCAGTCATGTCTTACAAGGAAAAAATACTTTAGCGGTTATGCCGACAGGAGGAGGGAAATCTCTCTGCTATCAAGTCCCGGGGCTCACCTTGCATGGTACGGCCATCATCATATCCCCATTGATCTCTTTAATGAAAGATCAAGTCGATGCCTTGCATGCTTATGGAATTGCAGCCACTTATATTAACAGTTCGCTTTCTGTTGATGAACAGCATCAGCGCTTGAGAGATATGGAAATAGGGCGTTATTCTTTCGTCTACGTCGCTCCTGAACGCTTCGATTCCCCTAACTTTTTATCAGCCCTAAAAAGCATCACGCTTTCTTTAATTGCTTTCGATGAAGCACACTGTATTTCCCAGTGGGGACACGACTTCCGGCCGAGCTACCGATCAATTGTGCCGACCCTTAAAGAAATTCCAAACCTCCCTGTACTTATGGCATTAACCGCCACAGCCACACAGGAGGTAATTAAAGATATCAAAGAATTGATTCATGTCGAAGATACGAGTGTCGTCAATACCGGTTTTGCAAGGGACAACTTGTCTTTTCGGATCATTAAAGGCCGGGATAAGCGGGAGTTCATAAACGAGTACCTGACACAAATCCCAAATGAATCGGGGATCATCTATACGGCTACACGCAAAGATGCCGATCAGCTTCATTACCTATTATCAAAAAAAGGGGTTGCCGCCGGAAAATATCACGCCGGGATGACGGAACATCAACGAAAACAGGCCCAAATGGACTTTGTCCAAGATGAAGTAACCACAATGATTGCTACAAATGCGTTTGGAATGGGAATCGATAAATCAAATGTCCGTTTTGTCATTCACTATTCCATGCCCATGAATATTGAATCGTATTATCAAGAAGCTGGACGTGCCGGACGTGATGGTGAACCAGGCGACTGTGTGTTACTCTTCTCCAGTCAGGATATCAATTTACAACGCTTCTTGATTGATCAGTCACCGAATGAAGAGAAGAAGAAAGAAGAGTACTTAAAATTGCAGGCCATGGTGAATTACTGCCATACCCATTCCTGTCTGCAGCAATATATTCTCGACTACTTTGATGACCCGACAGAAACCGAACCATGTGGTAAATGTACAAATTGTACTCACGATGGGGAAGAACGCGACATGACGAAAGAAGCTCAGATGGTTCTTTCTTGTGTCAAGCGGATGGGAGAACGGTTTGGCACAGGTTTAACCGCGAAAGTTCTCAAGGGATCCTCCGATCAAAAAGTGAAACAGTTCCGCTTTCAGAATTTATCCACCTATGGGATTATGCCAAACTATACAGAAAAAGAGCTAACAGGGTTCATTCAATTTCTAACCGCAGAAGGATATCTCTCGACAGGGGATGGACGTTACCCAGCCCTAAAACTGACAAAAGAAGCCGTGTCTGTCATAAAAGGGGACCAACCAGTCGTGATGCTTGTCGAGTCAACCACGAAGAAACAAAAAATCGATTACAATGAGGAGTACTTTGAAGAGTTACGTCAGTTAAGGAAGACGATTGCCGATGAAAACGGCCTTCCTCCTTATGTGGTCTTCTCTGATTCTACTCTAAAGGACCTGTCCATTTATTTACCTGAAAACAGGCAGGAAATGATAAACATCAAGGGAATCGGGGAACAAAAATTCGAAAAATATGGCGAACGTTTTTTAGAGAAACTAAAGCCGTGGGCAGAGGAAGCTGGATCCAAACCCTCCCCATCCGTCAAAACCTCTGTTCCCAGAAAAGACCCATTCGATGATCGACCAAGTCACATTATTTCTTATGGCCTTTGGGCGGAAGGACAAACACTTAATGAAATTGCCAACCAAAGAGATATGAGTAAACAGACGATTGAGAACCACCTTTTTCGTGCTGCACGGGAAGGTAATGATATTCAGTGGGAGCGATGGTTCAATGAGGATCAGGAAGCAGAGGTCCTCCAAGCCTATGAACAGCTGGAAGAAAAAAAGCTAAAGCCCCTTAAAGATTCTCTTCCAGAGGAATATCCATATTTCAGAATTAAGGCAGTACTGGTGAAACAAAACTTGATGAATGAATAGATTTTTCAAGGAGGAATATTCATGGCTAATTCTTTGATAACAAGAGACTATGTAAAAATACTCGATCAGGAAGACCCACTCCAAAATTTTAAAGATGAATTTTACCAGGAAGGTTTTTATTATATGGATGGGAATTCACTCGGGCTGCTTTCACGCCGCTCTGAAAATACGCTAGCTTCTTCATTACAAGATTGGAAACAGCATGCTATTGAAGGATGGACCGAAGGAAACGAGCCGTGGTTTTATATGTCAGAAAAAATCGGTGCCATGACCGCTCCGTTGATTGGTGCCAAACCGGAAGAAGTGATCAACACTGGATCTATTACATCCAACCTTCATCAACTGTTCGCCACCTTTTATAAACCGGAAGGCAAACGGACGAAAGTACTTGCCGACACGCTCAACTTCCCTTCTGATATTTACGCGATTAAAAGCCAAATCCATTGGCACGGACTTGATCCCAATGACCATCTCATCCGGGTTCATAGTGAAGATGGCTACACACTGGATGAAGACAAAATTATAGAAAAAATGAATGAGGACATTGCCATCCTTCTCCTTCCTTCCGTCCTGTACCGAAGTGGTCAACTTCTTGATATGGAAAAGATCACTAAGGCTGCCCACCATTATGGAATTATCGTAGGTTTTGATTTGGCTCATTCCATTGGCGCCCTGCCTCACCGTCTGAGTGAGTGGGGAGTTGATTTTGCTGTTTGGTGTACATATAAGTATTTGAACAGTGGTCCAGGAGGAGTTGGCGGCCTATACGTGAATGAAAGACATCTTGGGAACAGTCCAGGCCTTGCGGGTTGGTTCAGTTCCGACAAAAATAAGCAATTCGATATGAGCCATGATTTAACTCCTGCCGAATCAGCAGGTGCATTCCAATTAGGAACCCCACATATTTTGAGCTCAGCTCCTTTAATCGGCTCTTTAGAGCTCTTTAGTGAAGCAGGGATTGAAAATGTGAGAGAAAAATCATTAAGGCTCACACGATTGCTGATGGACCTCATACAACAGGAATTATCCGGGTATGGGTTCAAAATCGCCAATCCTTCAAAAGATGACCGTCGTGGCGGCCATGTATGTCTTATCCACGAGGAAGCTGCAAGCATCTGTAAGGCACTGAAACTGGAAGCGGTCATTCCCGATTTCCGCTCGCCAAACGTCATTCGTCTTGCCCCCATCGCCTTTTACACTTCTTATGAAGATGTTTATGAAGTGGTCCTTTTATTAAAAGATATTGTGAAAAATGAAAAGCAAAAACAATTCAAAAATGAGCGCGATATTATAGCGTAAGAGGAGGGATCGCTTATGAAATTCATCGATATCAGTATGTCATTGAATAATGATACACCACCCTGGCCGGGAGATGAGCCGTTTGAATATAAGCTCACATGGTCTATGGAAGAAACCGGATCGGTTAATGTCGGTCAATTCAAAGGAAGCAACCATATCGGAACCCATGTGGATGCACCCTTCCATTACGACTCCAAAGGGTTAAAAATGGGTGAACTTCCTGTGGATCGATTTTCGGGCAGAACGGTGGTCATTCCTGTCAAGGAAAAGAGCACCATCACCGCTTCCCTTCTGAAAAACGTAAATTTAAATGGAGTCTCGAAGGTTTTGTTTCATACAAACAGCTGGGAGGATCGCACACGTTTCCCTGATTCTTATACGGTCATTGCGGATGATGTCGGTCCCTACCTTAAAACACAAAACATCGATTTAATCGGCGTGGATACACCTTCTGTCGATCCTGAAACGAGCAAAGAACTGATAGGACACCATACCCTGTACAATAATGACATCCTCATTCTTGAGGGCATTGATCTTTCCAACGTTGCACCGGGGTTCTATGAACTCTTCGCGTTTCCTTTGAAAATGGAACAGGCAGACGGGAGCCCCGTACGAGCCGTTCTGCGAACCATAGAGACCTAATTTATTCACTTATCATAGAAGAACCATTTCGATACTAGTATCAGGATATAAGAGGATCGATAATACTTTGGGAAAAGCAAACGAATACCTCCACCCTAACTGACATTTAGTCGCTGTCACTAATAGAAACGCCTGGAGAATATTCTCCAGGCGTTTTCTATATCTTTTGACTATTCCTTCTTTGTAATCCTTTGATCGATAGCCATTTTCTTTGCCACTGTAGGTGTAAACCAAATCATTGTAATAACAAGATGAAGAAAGGAACAGCTGTGACATCGATAAAGTTCGGAAGCTGTGAAATTCACCAATCAAATCCGTACGCAATTCTCTATTATTTTCGTTGTGGTGGTCATGGTGTCGAGATATTTATTGATCCTTATTTGGTTAATTATGGATAGTAAGTAACCCCAAAAATCACTAGGACTGACTTCTGAAAAGCTTAAGATCAATGGACTCAGATGACAGGAAAGGCGGAATCATAGGGATTCCGCCTGCTGTCTTAATCATCTTTGGTTTCTACCTTATGATTTTCCTGTCGGCGCTGGCACTCTTTACAAAGGTTGATCTCTCTTTCCTCTTTCATCTGAAGCGGTTTTCCACAGCGTTGACATTCATCGTAATTATTAGGGTTTGCTTGAAAGCCTGGCATTTCGTTACTCCCCGCGTTATACATACGAAAACATCTCCTTATTAAATACACCTTTTTCTTTCTTATTCCCTAATAATCAAACCTCAATCATCCTCAATAGCAAGAAGAAAGCCGAAAGCTTTTCCAAGCTTCCGGCTTATCTGTCTTTTATTCGAATGAAATAGCCCAGCTTCCTTTACGCATCACAGGTTCTTCTGTTCCGTCTGCCAGGACACCATCAATATCAAGCTCTCCGGACCCCATCATGAAGTCTACGTGGGACAAACTATCATTCACACCGTTTTGATCTAATTCTTCTTCACTCATATTTGATCCACCTGTCATATTATTGGGGTAGGCCTTTCCAAGAGCCAGGTGGCAGGAGGCATTTTCATCATACAAAGTGTTATAGAATATAAGCCCAGATTGGGAAATTGGAGACTCATGGGGGACAAGTGCCAATTCACCAAGTCTGCGTGAACCTTCATCTGTTTCAAGTAGGTGCTTCAGTGTCTCTTCACCTTCTTCTGCTGTAAAGTCCACTACTTTCCCTTCTTGGAACGTAAGAGTAAATTTATCGATGACGTTCCCCCCATAGTTTAGTGGTTTGGTGCTGGAAACTTTCCCATTTACTCCATATTTATGCGGGGCTGTAAACACTTCTTCTGTCGGCATGTTTGGATTGAATTGAACCCCCTCTTTAACTGTCTTCGCAGGACCACCTTTCCAAATATGCCCTTCAGGAAGAGCGACTTCCAAATCAGTACCAGGAGCTTTATAAACTAATTTTTTGTACTGTTTTGTATTCAAGTATTCTCGTGCTTTAATCAATGTTTGGTTGTGCTCTTCCCATGCGGCTATAGGGTCTTCACGATCTACGCGTACAATACTGAAGATTTGTTCCCATAGATTCTCAACGGCTGTATCCTCATCTTTGTCAGGGAAGATTTTCTGAGCCCACTTAGGAATGGGAATACTGACAATGGACCACTGAATACGGTCGTTCATCGTGTAATCACGGAATTTGGACATGGCTTCAGATCGTGCCTTTGTTGCCGCAGCGACTTTGCCTGCATCGATTCCCTTCAATAAGTCCGGATCTGTGGAACGGATAGATAGAATCGCCGCTCCCTGTTCAGCAAAATAGGTATACTGCTGCTTCTGCCATTCTGGAACATTTGATAATGTTTCTTGATCGGCATGTTCATACTTCATGCGAGTAAGCTCATCGTCTCCCCAGTTGATATGTACGTCTTTGGCTCCCATTTCAAACGCTTTACGGGCAACAATACGTGTGAATTCTGCTCCTGCAATCGTAGAGTTGATCATCAATAGCTGATCCTTTTGTAAATTAACACCGGTACGCAACGCTAATTCTGCATATTTTTCCATATTTTTAACGCTTGGCATTTTCATGATCATTTTCCCCCTATCCATGTTTGTATCCGTATTCATTATTCCATAAAACGCACGGAACTACAAAAGTAAGGGAGTTTCAAATGACGCATATTGGTATAGAGACTGTCACCGTACAACAAGAGACATGGCCTTTTTGTTCCTAAATCTTTTGCTTATTAAACAGATAAATCACAAAAAGGAGGCTTCTAAATGCCCCCTTTCTTATGTCTACACATTCTTTAATCGTTTTCTAAACTCTCGACGATCAGCGATAGTTCCTCCCACCGCTCCATTTTGGCTTCTAATTCTGCTTCCACCTTTTCCTTATCTTTGGATAATTCCTGCACTTTATCATAGTTCGTCGCTTCCAACGCAAGCTGTTCATCTAGCTGTTCGTTTTTTTCCTCAAGGGAAGAAATTTCATCTTCAATGGTTTCCCATTCTTGTTTTTCGCGATAGGACAACTTACGCTTACGGTTTGCTCTACGTGTATCTTCTTGTGAGGAAGTTTTCTTCCTTACCAGTTCCCCTTTCTTTTCATCTTTCCTTTTCTCCAGGTATTCGGTATAGTTACCGTGAAATTTTCGGATTTGGGCTTCACCTTCAAAAGCCAAAAGTCTGTCGACAACACGGTCCAGGAAGTAACGATCGTGGGATACAGTAATCACAACACCAGGAAACTGATCCAAGTAATCTTCCAATACACTTAAGGTCTCTGTATCCAGATCATTGGTCGGTTCATCTAGGAAAAGGACGTTTGGTTCACTCATCAGCACCCTGAGCAGGTAAAGGCGGCGACGTTCCCCTCCTGACAGCCGTTTGATATATGTCCATTGTTGAGGCCTGGGGAATAAGAATCTTTCGAGCATCTGCTCAGCTGTGATTTCATCCCCTTCGTCTGTTGAGATTACTTCAGCTACCTCTTTAATATATTCAATGACCTTAAGACTTTCATCAAGCTCTGCGTGATCTTGTGTATAGTAGCCTATTTTCACAGTTGAACCTATGTGGACACTTCCCTCGTCTGGATTCACTTGCTCTGCCATAATATTTAACAAGGTCGTTTTCCCTGAACCATTAGGACCGATGATTCCCAACCTTTCTCCAGGAACAACAAGGTAATCTAAACCGTCGATAAGAGACGTATTACCGAACCGATGGGAAACCCCTTCGAGTTCAATCACCTGATTCCCAAGCCTTGTAGAACCAATAGCCATATCTACGTTTTCTTTTTTTGTATCAAACGTTTCTTCTTTCATCGCTTCTACACGCTGTTTACGAGCTTTTTGTTTTGTCGTTCTCGCTTTTACTCCAGCTTTTAACCAGGCAAGTTCTCTGCGAAGTGTATTCTGGTGTTTTTGTTCTGCCTGACGTTCCCATTCTTCCCTTTCCGCCTTTTTCTCAAGGAAGGTTTCGTAGTTTCCTTCATAGATGTACAAGTGGCTTTTATCAAGCTCATAAATAAGGTTCGTCACATGGTTTAAGAAATAGCGGTCGTGAGTCACCACAATAAGAGAACCTCTATAAGAGGCTAAATATTCTTCCAACCATTCAATAGTTTCATTATCTAAATGGTTGGTAGGTTCATCTAGAAGGAGAAGATCTGCGGGTTGAATCAAGGCCTTTGCAATGGCCACTCTTTTCTTCTGTCCCCCGGAGAGCTCATTCACTTTCTTATCAAAAAATTCGATTCCTAATTTTGATAAAACTGTCTTAGCTACCGTATTTGCTTCCCAAGCATCTTTTTCGTCCATTTTCTGTTGGAGTTCAAGCATTCGTTCCTGTACATCTGGATCTTCAGGACGCTGAGAAAGTTCCAAAAGGACCCTTTCATAGGCCCTCATAACGACCATGATTTCTGCGTCCCCTTCATAAATTTGTTCAAGCACCGTTTTGCTTTCATCTAAATCAGGTTCCTGAGGCAAGTATTCAACGGAGAAGTCTTTAGCATGGTCGAGATCACCTGTATCTCCGCTTTCAATACCGGCCAATATTTTCATTAATGTTGACTTTCCCGTACCGTTTACTCCAATCAGACCTATTCGCTGCTGATTGGATATAGTAAAGGAAAGATCGTCAAACAGATCTTTATCTCCATAACTTTTGCTCAAATGATTGACTGATAGTAAACTCATTCCGCTCATTCCCTTAATTAAATATCTCCGTCTATCATATCACACTCCAAAGGGAGGAATGTGAATGGAAAACCTCTCAAAATACGGTGCATTTTATAAACCGATCATGGTCCGCTCTAAAAAAAACTGCCCCATCATAAATCTGGGACAGTTCTGCCTATCATCCTTCTTCTTTTTCGGAGGTTTGATCTCTTCTCCAATACTCCATCCCCTCGACACCTGGAAGATGGTCCTGATAAAAGACAGGGTCTTTTCCTGCTTTCCTTTGAGTTTTATAGTCTTTCAAAGCTGCATAAGCGACGGAGGATAGACGGAAAATCGCATACAGGTTAATTAATGCCATGATTCCCATCGTCAAATCAGCAAGGGACCAAACAAGACCGAATTCAGCGATAGCACCGAACAGAACCATAAGAAGAACACCGACTCGATATAGGAAGATAGCCGGTTTGCTTGTTTTAATGAATTCGATGTTTGTTTCACCATAATAATAGTTTCCAATGATTGAACTAAAGGCAAAAAGGAAAATGGCGATCGCAATAAAAATAGCGGCCCATGTTCCTAATTGGGATTCAAATGCAGCCTGTGTAAGCTGTATTCCATCTAGGTCTGTTCCAGCATAGTCACCAGCAAACAAAATGATGACAGCTGTCGCGCTGCAAATTAGCAATGTATCTGTAAAAACGCCCAACGTTTGAATCAAGCCCTGTTTGACAGGGTGGGTCACTTCAGAGGTAGCCGCAGCGTTTGGAGCACTCCCCATACCAGCTTCATTAGAGAATAATCCGCGCTTAATTCCAATCAAAATCATCGCGCCAAACGTTCCACCGGCAAATTCACGAAATCCAAAAGCCCCGGCAAAAATCTGGCCAAACATCTCAGGTACCTGCCCGATGTTAACAATCAATACGTATCCAGAAATTATAATATAAAAAATAGCCATGATTGGAATAATGAACTGGGTCACTTGTGCAATTCGCTTCAACCCGCCGAAAATAATGATGGCGACGATGAAGGTAAGGAAACCACCCACCAACCATTTATCAGCATTGAATGAGTTCTCAAAAGCAAGACGGATCGTATTAGATTGGACAGAGCTGAAAACAAGCCCGTATGTGAATGTAATCGTTATAGCAAATACAATACCTAGTCCTCTGTTCTTTAAACCTTTTTCAATATAATAGGCCGGCCCCCCACGATACTGGTTTTTATCAGGAACTTTGTATACTTGGGCAAGCGTACTTTCGATAAAGCTTGACGCACCTCCGAGAATGGCTACAATCCACATCCAAAATACAGCTCCGGGGCCACCAACTGTTATGGCCGCTGCAACTCCAGCCAGATTCCCTGTTCCTACGCGAGACGCTGTACTGATTGCAAAGGCCTGAAAGGGGGATGTTCCCTTCTTTCCTCCTGCAGAAATCGAACGCTTATCAAATAGAACACGAATCATTTCTGGAATATAGCGGAATTGCGCAAAATTCAACCTGATTGAAAACCATAAGCCTAAACCAAGAAGCGCCACTACAAGGATTGTCCCCCACATCCAGTCATTCAGAAAAGTAAGTATATTTTCCACCATCAAAAAATCACCTCTCCAGTTAAATTTCCATTTTCCGTCACTTCCCGTAATCGTTTACATATAAACGAAGAACTACAATAACTCGACTATTTTATCATATATGTCCCCCTTCCACTACTTCCTAAATAATGAAATTTCAAAATTCTATTAACGTTCTATGATCAAAGGGAACTCCAAGGCTTCCTACTTCTAAACAAAAAGAGCTCATGAAAAGTTCTCATAAGCTCTTTCGTTTATTACGTATGGATTCATTTCATCATTTATGGACTTTTTCAAACATCGCTCATAAAAGGCGGAAACTTCTTTAAGAATCACGTTTCCAAGGTAAGCTAGTGCCAAATTCCTCTGCAAGCTCTTTGGATTCTTTCCTTCTATTTTTTCGATGCTCTCGACGTTTTTGGGCACCTTCATGCAGCCATTTTTCTTCTTCCGATTCTGGATAGACTCCCGGCACTGGGGAAGGTTCATTATTTTCATTAACCGCCACCATAGACAAGAAGGCCGTTGTGCATACTCTTCTTTCACCTGACAATAGGTTTTCCGTCGTCGCTTTGACGAAGACTTCCATGGATGTATTATGCGTCCAAGTTACGAAGGCCTCAAGACAGATCGCGTCTCCTTCAAAAACGGGGTGCAGGAAGTCGACGGAATCTGTCGATGCTGTCACGACAGGCTTTCTACAATGCCTGACAGCGGCTATCGCTGCCACGTCATCGATATGTGCCATTAATTTCCCGCCAAAAAGCGTACCGTGATTATTTGTATCTGGTGGTAAAACGTGCGAGCTCTTAACCGTTAAAGAATCTATGCAAGGTTTTGCTTCCATTCTAATTCCTCACTTTCCAACATGGAATCATTCTTTGCCCTTTATTATACCATGTTTAGTTATTCTCACTCTTTTGATTAAACTCAATTTCAAAAACAGCGCCTGACTGTTCTGAACGATTATAGGCGTATATTCTTCCGCCACTCCGTTCTATAATTGCTCTGGAGATGGCAAGGCCAAGACCGGTTTCCCCTTCCTTTCCTTTAATAAAACGTTCGAAAAGTTGAGGAAGCAAATCCTCTGGAATCCCCGGACCATCATCCATCACTTTAATTCTGTAATGGGATACCCCCGCTTCTGTGGTGATGGCTACATGACCTTTTGCGTGGCGAACAGCGTTACTCAAAATATTGATCATTGCCTGCAGGATGCGCTCCCGGTCTACAACTGAATAGAATGGATGGATGTCTTCCGTTGTCAGATTAATTCCTTTTTCATTCGCAAGTGGATACAGGCGGTCTCTCGCCTGCATAATCACTTCAGAAATCTCTGTCCCTTCAGGATTATATACATCTTCACTACTGTCGAGTTTGGCTAACAGGATCATTTCATTCACGATTTTCTTCAATCGTTCCGTTTCACTCACCATCACATTCAAGCCTTTCTCTGCTGCTTCTCCTTCAAAAATTCCATCCCTGATTCCTTCTGCATAACCCTGAATTGACATAAGCGGAGTTTTTAATTCGTGAGAAGCATTTTGAAAGAATTGCTTTTGCGAATGAATATACCTTGAGAGTTCAGATGCCATATGGCGGAGACTCTGTTCAACTTCCTTGATTTCGCCAGAGGCTTGTACTTTTTTCACGTCAGAAAACTGCCGTTTCTCAATTTTTTTTACTTCTTGCTTCAATTTCGTTAGAGGAGTTACGAGTCTCCATGTCAACACATAACTAACGATAATGGCGAGTAATAAACCTATAAGAAAGACAACCACCATTCTAGCTGCAAACCCGGCCTGGACTTCTTGCAGGTCATTCATCGGTGTCGCCATCACAAGAATTTGATTATTATCTCTGCTGACAGGAAAATCATAGACGACATACTTCTCGCCCATCGTTTCCCATACTTCCTGATCTACAAGCTCCTTATCGTACCTTTCTACCCATGAATAAGCCACTATAGCAGGCATCGTACGAAATAAAACTTCATCTCTTTCCCTATCAAATAATAATATTGGATAATTTCGATCCTGAAGAAGCTGGGAAAGTTCAGGGGTCCGTTCAGGATCCTGCTCATTAATAATGTCTACCAGTAGATCAGCACGCCCCTTAAGCTGACGTTGTTCGTCCTGGATCAACATGTCCATCAGCAAAGAATAGATAAAGAAAGCAGTGATTGACATAATGATAATAATTAATGTCGCAAAAGCTGCATTTAATTGATAGAGAAGTTTCATGAGCGTTTTTCCCTCAATCTGTAGCCGTGGCCCCAAACCGTTTCGATCGGCAGTTCTTTCATTTTCTTCCGCAGTCTTTTAATTAGGTCATCAACAGCTCTGTCACTCCCGTAGTAATCCTCTCCCCAGACTTTAATTAACAGTTCCTCCCGGGAAAATGCACGATTCTCCTGTGAAGCCAGGATTTTTAACATTTCAAATTCCTTTGTAGTTACTTCGACTTCTTTTCCGTTAAAATAGGCCTGTCGCTCTGATTCATTCAATTCGAGGGCCCCTACTTTAATGGTCTCTTGTTCTTCTTCAGCATTCAGCCTCATTGCTTCCCACCGTTTTAAATGCCTTTTGGTCCTTGCTACAAGTTCTCTTGGACTAAAGGGTTTAGTTAAGTAATCATCTCCGCCAAGTTCGAGTCCTAAAATTTTATCCACTTCTTCATCTTTAGCTGATATGATAATAATCGGGACCTCTGAGGTCTGGCGGATTTTCTTGCAAAATTCATACCCATCCATTCCAGGAAGCATGATATCCAACACCCATATATCAGGCTTCTTCTCCTGAAAAATGTCCCAAGCCTTTTCAGCAGTATCCACGGCCAGCACTTGATACCCTTCCTTTTCTAAATAGGCTTTTACGATATCTCTTATATTTGGATCATCTTCAACAAGTCCGATCATCTGATTCATAGATCGAATCCTCCTACCATAGCTTTTTGCCTCATTCTCTCATATTTTTTGTTCTTACTCCTGCTTTACACACTTTTTCCACATTTAGACCAAAATCATTCCATAACTCCACTGTAGAATAAGAATTGTCAGAGGGAAACATCAAAGAGATTGACAGCGAGTCTTATTGAAAGGGGCGTCCGTTTCTCCATGTTTGATGAACAGGATCGAAACCAGAAGAAACAATACAAACGTTCCGGATTAGCTTTCAGTGTTTTAGGGGCTATTGTCGCTGTATTTATAGTGACAACGGTTTTTCAATGGCAAGGGATATCCATAGATGTCCATACAGAAAAGCCGACAGCACAAGCGAATGAACTGAATCTCGACAAAAAACAGGAAGACGTGACACAAGCGGTCGATGAAGTCTCGAAGGCCGTCGTCGGGATCAGCAATGTCCAAAACGCTGGCCAAGGTGCTGAAAAAGCCGGTACAGGTTCAGGGGTCATCTATAAGAAAGACGGTGATAAAGCTTTTGTTGCCACCAACCATCACGTCATTCAGAATGCTTCAGAGCTCGAAGTCATTTTAAGTGATGGAACTAAAGTTGAAGCCGAATTGAAAGGCAGTGACCCTTTGACAGATCTGGCCGTTTTACAAATAGATAGCGAACATGTACAAAAGGTTGCTGAGTTAGGAAAAGCCAGTGACGTAGAGGTCGGGCAGACAGCTATAGCCATCGGCAACCCATTAGGCATGGAATTCGCAGGGTCCGTAACCAAAGGTATAGTCAGTGGCTTGAACCGTAATATCCCTGTTGATATGAACGGTGACCAACAGCCAGACTGGCAGACGGAGGTTTTACAAACAGATGCAGCCATCAATCCGGGTAACAGCGGTGGTGCGCTCATCAATCTGCAAGGCGAAGTCATTGGAATCAACTCTATGAAGATTGCTAAAGCAGAAGTTGAAGGGATTGGATTTTCCATTCCAATGGACGTCGCTAAACCTGTTATCAAAGACCTGGAGAAAAACGGTGAAGTTGAACGTCCTTACATGGGAGTTTCCCTTCAAGACCTAACCCAAATCCCTAACCCTGTGTTACAACGCGAATTAGGGTTACCCGAAGACATTACTCAAGGCGTCCTTGTCCAAGGCGTCGAAAAAGGCTCCCCTGCTGACCAAGCGGGACTCAAACGATACGATGTCATCACCGCCATCGACGGGAAAGAAATTGAGTCACTCATCAGCCTGCGTCAGTATCTCTACAACCAAGCGAAAGATGGAGATACTGCTGAGCTTGAAGTTTACCGTGACGGGAAACCAACAACCGTCCAAATCACGCTAACCTCTCGATAATTGAACAGATATGAAGAATACGTGATAAAAGAATGCGAAGAACGGAAACGCTGGAGGGACTTATACATCAAACAGATACGATCCCCCCTCCAATACTGTTAGATTTACAAAGTCCCTACAGCCTTTCCAAATTGTTACAAAGAAGTACCAATACCAAACAACCTCTCTCTAAAAAGACCCTGCGCAAATAAGCGCAGGGTCTTTTTTCAGTTATTCATGGTGTGGGTCACTTCATCGATTGAGCTTACGATTGAGAATAAATGTCCTATTAAAAAAGCTTCCTTAAAGAATAGGTGATAATAACCTTGAAATCGCTTCTTTGAAGCGAACCCACTTGGACCTTGCTTGATAAAGTTTATAAGTGAGCTCTGTCGATTCGACAATATCTTCATGAAAACGATCGGAGAGGCTCTGACCTACTTCCGGATGATAAACGAATGCATTCACTTCAAAGTTTAAACGGAAGCTTCGAACATCAATATTCGCTGTCCCAACAGAAGCGATCTTTCCATCTACCACAATTGTTTTCGCGTGAAGAAATCCCTTTTGATAGACGTAGATTTTAGCTCCGGCTTTCAGCATATCGCCTATGTTCGAAAATGTCGCCCAATAGACAAATGGATGGTCAGGCTTATTCGGAATCATAATCCGTACATCCACCCCTGATAATACAGCTACTCTAAGTGCATCAAGAAGACTGTCATCCGGAATAAAGTAAGGCGTTTGGATGTAAACATACTCTTTAGCAGACAGTATCATTTTCAAATAGCCATGCTTAATCTGTTCCCACTCTGAATCTGGACCGCTAGAAACAATTTGCATGGCTACATCGCCTTTAGGCTTCGCACAGAAGTAACGTTCTTTATAAACAATATCGCGTCTGGAAGCGTGATTCCAATCTAGGATGAAGCGTGTTTGCATATTGTTCACCGCTTCCCCTTCCACTCGCAGATGGGTATCACGCCAGTATCCGAACCTCTTATTGAACCCCAGATACTCATCCCCGATATTGAATCCACCGATATAGCCTATCTCCCCATCAATGATCGCAAGTTTCCGGTGATTACGGTAATTGATTTTCATATTCACTTTCGGAATGAGAGATGGAAAGAAGGATTCCACTTGTACCCCCGCTTCTTTCAAGCCCCGTTTAAACGAACGGTGCAGTAAGCGTGATCCCATATCATCATATAATAACTTGACCTCCACGCCTTCTTTCGCTTTCTTCTGCAACACGTTTGCCAGGCGTTGACCTAGATTATCATCTCTCAAAATATAGTAAAGGAGATGAATATGATCTTCTGCTTTTTCAAGGTCTTCTATAAGGGCATGGAACTTTTTTTGCCCGTCAGTAAAAATTTCCACCTCATTATTTTGAGATAATAGGGCATCGTTATTTTTCAAGTGCATATAAATCAAATCTTCATAGGGAATAATTTCTTCATGCTGCACTTTCAATTCATTTTCTTTAATTGCTGTCAACTGTTCCTGAACAGCTGCCAAAAGACCAAGACGACTCTTTTTATCCCACGTAAATATTTCTTTATTGCTCAGACGGCGTCCGAAAATTAAATAAAGAAAGAAACCTGCAACAGGTATGAATAGCAAGACCATTAACCAGGCCCATGTTGCACTGGCATCTCTCCGTTCCAGAAAGATGATGGCCAAGGCCAGCAACACGTTCAAGGTGAGAATGATACTCACAAAAATCGGCACAATGTTCAATGTGGCCACCTTCCTTTTTCTAACAAGAAATCACTGATATAAATATATCATATTCTTCATAACCATTAATTAAGACACGCTTTCCCTTTTATAAAAGAATTTAAAAGGCAGACAATGAAAAAGAGATAGGCTCTAGATTCCACATGCCTACCTCTTTCTAATCTCAGTTTGTTATTTTCCCATTAAAATACCCGCTTCTTCTAACGCGGCTTCTGCCTCATCAAGAGCCTCCCTGCTATCTGCGGCTATTGTATGAGTATGAATACCGCCTGTTAATTCAAGTAAAAAAGAAGCTTGGGTTGAATAAACTTTTTCAATAAACTTCTTTACATCCCGGCGGTTGGAAATTCTCAGCCGTGCGGTTAAATCACCGTAAATCGGGTGCTCTACTACGACGTCCAGCACATGGACGCCATGATCTACTAAAATATTCAGCTCTTCTTCTGTATCGTCGCCCTTGTGTTGACACACGATGGTACGTTGATAAGCCAAGTCCTCTTTGACATCCCTCATATACATATAGCCTTGGCTGGTGGCTACAATCGGCTCATTTTTTGCCTTTAACAATGATACATCCCCGACAATCACCTGTCGAGTAACGTTCATTTCTGCTGCTAAAGAGCTCCCTGTAATGGGGGAGCCTTTTTGTTTCAACAGAGAAAGAATATACTCCCTCCGTTCCTTTGCTTTCATTTTCTTGGAAGATTGACTCATAAACATGACCCCTTCGTGCAATTTACATAAGATTATCTTACCATATTCATCCTTTAATCAGAAAGTCGGCCTTTTTTTCTCCCCTATCGATATTGGTATCCACTCAATCCCCACTTTTCTACAGAGAATGTCGTAGCCCCTAATGATGTAAAGAGAATGTGTTCCTCATTAGGCTGAGGGTAAATCCTTGAAGTGAACACCTCTTCTCCTTCGTTCACAAATACTTCCAAAGAAGAATGGTCAATAAACAGACGGAGATTTTTTAAATCTCTGTCTAATAAGACACGACGAAATTCCGTTTTCGATTTGTCCTCCAGGTGAGGGCGCGAAAGCGTAAGGACATCATCCTTATAACTTAAGGAAGCATACTGGAAGAGTTCGATTGCAAATTGATCCTCCAGTTCATCAAATTCCAGATTCAATTCAATCGCTCTTCCCTGGACTCCTCTCACCGCTTTTTGGTCATTTTTAATGGTCACGGATGAATGCATCAATACTGGCCCGCGCATTTCCTTAAGCTCTGGTACTGGCGCTTGGATGATCTTCTTACCATCCCATTTAAGCTCTCTGGGGATGGTCATACAATGAATCCAATGGTTCTCGACGGTAGGGTGAGCCTGTTCATATTGATCCGGAACTCCCATCCATCCCACAAATAACCTTCTCCCTTTCTCATCTATCATTGTTTGTGGTGCATAAAATTCGAACCCCCGATCTAATTCTTGAAAATGACCGTGAGAGAACTTCCCTTCTTCTTTATTTAACTCTCCTGCAAAGTAACCACTCTGATATGTATTAGCATAGTTCATCCCATCTGCTTCCAACCCCTGAGGACAAACGATTAATAAGTCTTTGCCGTCTAATTCAAAAAGATCCGGGCATTCCCACATACACCCAAATTCCCCTAAGCCGCCTTGTTTGCTTCCAGCAATGGGACCGACCATTTCCCAATTCCGAAGGTCATTAGAGGAAAACAGGAGAACACTTCCTTGTAGATCTTCCGATTGGGCACCCACAACCATGTACCAAATTTGGTCTTCCTTCCATACTTTTGGATCCCGGAAGTGAGCCGTGTACCCAGCTGGAGTCTCGATAACGATGCCTTTCTTCTCAAAAGTTACACCGTCCTCGGATATGGCTAGACATTGGTACTCTGTTTCAGGCTTCTGTTCTCCATCGATATTTCCTGTATAGAAAAGGTGCAATTGATCGTTATGGATGACCGCACTTCCAGAATACACGCCGCCTTGATCAAAGACTTCAGACGGGGTTAAGGCTATATTTTCATGTTTCCAATGGATGAGGTCGTTCGATGTATAATGGCCCCAAAACTTTGCTCCATGAGCTGTTTCAAAGGGCATCCACTGATAGAAAAAATGATAAGTCCCTTTCCATTGAATCAGTCCATTTGGATCGTTCATCAGTCCGACCGGAGGCATATGGTGATATTTTTGCCTATATGGATCGGATTCTACCGTTTCTTTCTGTTTTAAAATTTCGTTTTCCGCTGCTCTTCTTAATTGCACATCACGGTTTGTCAATGTGACGACCTCCTTAGATTGCACTTCTCCTATTATTCCTTCCCTCATTATAAGCCCTCTATGGATGGTTACCAAACACCTCTTATAATCTTCGTTCGCTCCTCCCTAGGAGCCGTTATTTGAGCAAAGGACATAACGCCCTTTCTGAAGTCAATTGCTCGTTTTCAAAAATGAACGATATAAAAAAGCCTGAGGTATGGTTATGTTCCTCAGGCTCTCCCAGACTATTTCGTTTTCACCGTGATAATCGTTGATTCCCCAGCATGTGCTCCATCCATATATGAAGGATGAAACTGTTCGACCCTATCATCATAATTCGTAATGACGACAGGGGTGATCGTGCTTTTTGCTTTTTCTCTTACTAGATCCATATCAAAGGTGATTAAGTGATCACCAGCGTTCACTTTATCACCTGTTTTGATATGCCCTTCGAAACCTTCCCCTTCCAAAGATACCGTTTCAAGGCCGATGTGTACAAGCACTTCCACACCAGATTTTGTTTTGATTCCTACCGCGTGATTGGTGGGGAACAGTTGGACAATTTCTCCTGCTACAGGGCTTACTACTTTTCCACCCGTCGGTTCTATCGCTACACCATCACCCATCATGCGTTGACTGAAAACAGGGTCATCCACTTCATCAAGTGATACGACTTTTCCATCTAGAGGGGCAACCATTTGCTCCTCTACACTCTTTTTACCGCCAAATAACTTCTTTAACATCTCCATCGTCCCTTTCTGTGGCTCTATTTTTTATCTTGATCATATAGTCAACCTGCTATTACTTTTCCCTGTGACCTATTGGATAAACACCAACCGAAACGAACCCTCATTCCTTAGAGCATCCCTCCTTGTACATGTAAAAAGCCGCTGCCTAAATAGACAACGGCTCCTTGGTAGGAGGGTAATAAAATCAAACCTCATTTAACGCATAAACTAAATCTCCCCATATGTCATCCAGGGCCTCCAACCCAACAGATAGGCGAATAAGCGAATCGCCTATTCCCATTTCTCGCCTTTTCTCTTCTGGTACAACGGCATGAGTCATTGTAGCTGGGTGTTGAATAAGAGTTTCTGCGTCTCCTAAACTTACAGCAATCTGAATAAGACGGAGACGGTCCATGAACTGCTGCGCTTCCTCTTTTGATCCTTCTAATTCAAAAGCGAGCACCCCGCCGCCTGTTCTCATCTGCTTGCGTACGATGGAATGATGCTCATGCTCTTTCATTCCTGGGTAATAGATATGCTTAATTTTGGGATGTTCCTTCAATTTCCGTGCGATTTCATCGGCGTTTGAACTGTGACGATCCATACGAACATGCAACGTCTTAAGCCCCCTTAATAAAAGCCAAGCATCAAATGGAGAAAGAATACCACCAATATCTTTCTGTTGTGACATGGCAAGGTCATCCATAAAGGCTTTTTCTCCTACCACAAGACCTGCGATGACATCTCCATGGCCACCGATATATTTCGTGGCACTGTGCAGCACAATGTCACATCCTAAATCTAACGGACGTTGTAAGTAGGGGGTACAGAAAGTATTGTCCACAACCACAGGAATGCCATATTCTTTAGCGACCCGTGCGACCATGGAAAGATCTATCATTTTCATCGTAGGATTGATGGGGGTTTCGATAAAAATGCAGCGGGTTTTTTCGGTGATTCCATTTCTTACATCTTCTTCTGTTGCCATGAAGCTGAAGTCATGGGTAATCTTATATTTCTCTTCAAACATTTGTAACAACCCATACGTACAACCATACAATCCGTTCGAACATAATACATGATCCCCCGTTTTGGTGAGGGCAATCAGCACGGCTGAAACGGCGGCCATTCCTGAAGCGAAAGCCAGCCCTCTCTCCCCACCTTCGAGCACAGCAATGCGATCTTCAAGCGCTCTAACGGTTGGATTACCGAGCCGTGTGTAAATGTAGCCCTCTTCTTCCCCCGCAAACCTTCTGGCTCCTTCAGCTGCTGTACCAAAAGAAAATGTGGAAGTTTGGAAGATTGGTGTCGCCAAACTTCCGTAACCTTTCTCCGTTTTTTGTGAACCGTGAATCATGTCTGTTTCCATCCGGTTCTCTTTTTCTTTCAAAACCGTCTCCCCCTTCACTGCTTTGTAAGCGTTTTCAATTAAATCTTAACAAAAAAAGGAGGGAAAGTCCTCCTTCTTATCTACTATATTCAACCTGCTGACCTTTGTTCGTCCGTACCTTTCGACCATGCAGTAGAAAATAAAGACCAACAGCTCCAAAAACGATAAAGGAGCTATTAAAGTAAAGGGAAGAAAAACCAATCCCTGTTGCGATGGCTCCCACTACATAGGATCCTACTCCCATACCAATATCAAAAATCGTAAAGAAGGTGGCCGTTGCTGCCCCTGCCTTTTCTGGGACTTTCTTTAGGGCAATGGTCTGCATACTAGGGACGAGTGTTCCCCATCCCAGACCAATTAACCCTCCTGAAACCAATAAAATGAAGGCGGTATTGGAAAAACTAAGGGTCAGTAAACCTACACCAAAAACAATAATAGATGGAATCACAATGACATTTTCTCCATACTGATCGAACCATTTACCGGTAAATGGTCGAGAAACTAGCAGGACCAGCGCATAGACGACAAAGAAATAAGTGGCTGCTTCTGCCAATCCAAGTTGATTCGCATAGACAGAAACAAAGGATAGTACGCCCGCATAGGCAAGCGCCATCACCGCGCCAGTCAGGGCAATGGGAATTACAGGTTTTTCTAAAAGCGTCTGCATGCTCGGCACTAAACTTCTCTGAGCCGGAACCTTTTGTTCAACCACACGGGTGACAAGACCTGATAGAAACGCAATTGTCGCCAAACCAATACAAACGATAAACATCACGGTAAAACTAGCTTTCTGTACAAGCGTCAATCCTAAGAAAGGACCGATGACCATGGCAAAATTCATCGACATGGCGAAATAACCAAGTCCTTCTCCCTTTCGCTGTTCAGGAATGATGTCCGCAGCAATGGCTCCTAAAGCAGTTGTTCCCATACCAAAACCAATCCCTTGAATAAACCGGATGACTAATAGAGCAGAGAATGATTCGAACCACAAATATAAGAAAGTGCTCCCGAGAAAAATACTTAAGGCCGTGATGACCACCGGTTTTCTTCCAAACGATTCTGTCCATTGACCTGAAAGCGGACGAATAAAAATGGCAGCAAGAAGAAATACAGTAATCACTAATCCCGCTTTCCCTTCTGCAACACCGATAGATTCCATAGTGTAAATGGGCATGGTAACAAACAATAAGTAAAAAACTAAGAAAACGAAGAAGTTACTTGCACATACGTTCAAAAAACTTCCTGTCCATAAACGAGGCTTATTTTCCATCAGCATTTCCCCCTTTCTTCAGCAATCATTCGTGAAAGTGTAAGCACATGGCTTTCTAATTCTTCTTCTCTATCCTCCCCGAAACGACTCAACAGGCGTTCTTCCGCCTGCTGAATCGCCTTTTGCCAATATGGATAGCGTTTTAGCCCGGCTTCGGTCATACGAATATCATTTGTACGTTGATCTTCGCTTTTATATTTTTCAATATATCCGAGGCTTTCAAGCTTCGCAATAGCCCTCGATAGTGGAGGGGCCTCGATGTTCAGACGCTCTTTAAGTTCTGCTTGAGTCAGACAGCCCTCATTGGAATGAATTTTGAACAAAATCGCCCAATGAGACATAAAGATGTCTTCCCCTTCTAACGCTTCATTCAAATACTGATTCAAATTCCTGGACAACTGTTGGACATGGTGAAAAACTAAGCTCATGATAGCACCTCCATTTTATTACCTAGGTAACGTTTCCAATAAAAAAAGCGCTCTCCTAATGAGAACCCACTGAAAAATAGTATCATAAATCTTCGAAGTTATCTATACTCTGTCCTTTGTCGAGAAGAACGAATGAAACCTAATCATTTGTATGGAAGTGCTCCATCCTATTCCATGATCGCCTCTTCTTCTGTATTCGCTTTAGAGAAGACCACTCCTTTCTTTTACTAAGACGTCCAGGGAATAGCCCCCTCTTTTTAAATCATTTCTTTTATAACCTCGTACACCCCTTTGTATAGCCACCCTTTCCTATTCATAAATGGTTATAATTCTAGGCACAATAAAAAGAGGCCCGCCAACATGAGCCCCTTTTCTTCATGAGGTTCCATCTGGGATAAGAATACTTAAACACTGAAAACCTCTCATTCTCCCAGCATTCCTCTAATCAACATTTACATTTCCACTCTTTAAAACCATCCTAGTGACCTGGATTTATAAAATAGAATAGTGGACATCCTCTTTTTCTTTCCCAACAGTGTCAATATATGCGCGTCCCCACTGGTACATGGACTCTAAGATAGGAATTAATGACTCCCCGTGTTCAGTAAGAGAGTATTCAACTTTTGGAGGTACGACTCGGTAGACTTCCCGGTGAATGAGTTCATCTTCTTCCAATTCTCGAAGCTGTTTGGTAAGCATTTTTTGTGTAATTTTCGGCAGCATCCGCTTTAGTTCACCAAAGCGTTTGGTCCCTTCTTTTCCTAAATGCCAAAGGATAATCATTTTCCATTTGCCTCCGATTAAAGCCAATGTCAGTTCCTTTTCACAATTGAATTCTCGCACTGATTCCTTCGTCATTTGTATTCCTCCAATCGAAAATGCCCCAATAGTATCATTCATGATACTATGTGCTTTTAAAGTGCGTACTAACATCATACTTCTAAAAGATATACAATGAAAACCGTAACAGATCATCATTACAAATAAGGAGGCTTTTATTATGAGTCGATTCACGATCCCGCGAGATATTTATTTCGAGGAAAATGCCCTGGAAGTGTTACGGTCATTGGAAGGGGAAAAAGCCGTACTTGTCATTGGAGGAGGTTCTGTTAAAAAAAACGGAAACCTTACAAAAATTCAGGAGCATTTAGCTGCTGCCGATATAGAAACAGAAGTATTGGAAGGATACAACACAGAGCCTACCGCTGAAATGGTAAAACAAGGGGCGAAAAAACTGGAATCGATAAAGCCTGATTGGATTATTGGCATCGGGGGCGGCTCTGCCATGGACGCTGCAAAAGCGATCTGGCTCTTTTATGAGCACCCGGACCTGTCATTTGAGGATGCCACTAAACCTTTTGAACTTCCACGCCTTCGGACTAAAGCAAAATTTGCGGGTATTCCGACTACCAGCGGAAGCGCTTCTGAAGTTTCCAACCTTTCTGTTGTAGCGGATGAAAAGACGAATATTAAATACCCATTGGCAGATTTCGAACTAACCCCAGATATCGCAATCATTGATCCGGTCATGATCGAAAGCCTGCCCAAACACATCGCTGCTTATACTGGCATGGACGCGTTCACACATACGATCGAATCTTATGTTGCTAAGCCTCGGACTGTCTATACGGATATCCTCGCCCTTGGAAGCGCAGAAGTGATCAAAGAGAACTTACTCGCTTCTTATCAAGGCGACCAAGAAGCTGCCAAACAAATGCATAGTATTCAAGCTATGGCTGGAATGGCGTTTGCGAATGCGGTGCTCGGAAACGTGCATAGTCTGGCCCATAAAAGCGGCCCGACTTTCAACATTCCACACGGCTATGCCAATGCGATTTACTTGCCGTATGTGATTCAATTCAACCGTGCTGTTGTGGAAGATCGTTTTGCAACGATTGCCGAACGTCTAGGACTTAAAGGTGAGACAGACGCTGAATTAACAGATGCTCTTATAGAGTATATCTACCAATTAAACAAAGACCTCGGACTCGCCACTACCCTTCAGGACTACGGCGTTTCGGAAGAAGATTTCAACGAACACCTCGATACTATGGCGAAAAACGCAATGGATGACCCATGTACGAGTACCAATCCGCGTGAAACATCTTTAGAGCAAATGAAGAACCTTTATAAGGCTTCATTCTATGGACAGGAATCCTTAGTCACTGTATAAAAAAATAGAACCCTTATAAAAAAACTGAGCTTAGAAAAATAAACTAAGCTCAGTTTTTCTCTTATGAAGAGATAATACTATAAAGTAACCTCCCTCCAATCGTGTTTTTACTTTCTTACCTCCCCCCTGATGAATCAGATAATTTTCCGAATATTGAAATATTAGTAAAACTCAGCGCAACTTCTCCTTTCTATTTTATTTTATTGAATCAAGCATTTTTGAGCCTCATTTCTTAATCAAATTGGACTCCACGAAACTCGTTGGAGGCGCAAGAGCATTTCCTTCAATTTAAGGGAATCATACTCAACTTTATTCTTTCCTCATTAATAAACTTTTAGGGATAAATGCTCTGTGAAATGTATGTGAATTCACAAGAGTTAAAGGGTTGAATAAGAGAATTGAACAGAACATAAGATTTCACAACAGCTTTCATAAGGAGGAGGATTTTTGAAAATCTTAAGAAATGGCATCGTTTGGATTGCACTGGCTGTGGTTTCAGTTATAGGGATAGCTGTATATAGTTACTATCATTATAATTTTTCGTTAGATTATGAATCCCAACAGAATAAGGAATGGGCCGGGGAAGAAAAAATGGAACCACAAAAGGATGATGCAACAACCGAAGATCTTCTTGTAAAGTTATTACGGCCAAAAATTAATAAAATCGTAAAAAATAAAGAAGGTGGAAACGTTCATTGGACATGGAATAAAATAGAAAGTTTATACTATTATGACCATTTGAATAAAGGCACGACCATTAGCAAGGATAAAGATTGGTTTGAGCTCACAGCGAGCATAAATGTGTCATCCAAAACGTCAGAAGACCCCCTAGGGAAAAGAATTCAATTGAAAATCACCCCCCCTTCAGCAGGAGAGAATATAAGTGATACGACCATACAATTAATTGGTTATCAATGATATTTTTGATTTTCCTTATTCCTTTCATTTTCTGCCCTCTTCCTAGCAACTGGCACACTATATGAACGTTAGGTATATATTAAGATATTTTAATTTCCATGGATTGAAGCTCTTTTATCTCTCGTGATAAGTCTCCGATGTTTGATTTGAATCTATTTTAATCAGGTCAAAGATTTTGAGAATATTCCTCTGTTCTTATCATACGGTTAATTGACAGGTTTTGCTTAGGAGGTCATTTATATTAGGAACCATTATGAAATATCCATTTATGAAGAACATAGCTTTTGGCTTGAAATTTTAGAGGATCATGCCCACTTTATCCACGACTTCTTGTCCCCCTCAGAAATAAAATGGGTTAGGATAGCCTCACAGTTTATTCAAGGTTTTAAACAATTGAGACAAAGGTTAAAAGGGATGTCAGAAACTTTACCCGACAATTCCCCAATCATGATAAATTTTGCACGAGAAAGTTATCAGGTAGCATCCTCCTACTTCAACACTCCAAAGTCTTCGTATTTTAAATAAAGTCAATTTAAACCTTACCCCTACTTACTTAAATGGGACCTTAAATGAAAATCAAGAATACCTTCGTCTATTGAATTATTATGTTCTCGGTAAAAAAGCAGATGAATTGTCCCTTGTCCACTTACTGGACTTATGGTTAGAAGATCAACTTGGCCACGCTCTTTTATTACAAAATAGTTTGGATCCTATTGAGATTCCCTTGGCCAAAGAAGCAGAATTTTTCATACAAGGCTTTAGAGCACATATGGTAAAAAACCATACGATCAAGGGATATTTGCGCTTTTTGGAGAATGGATTCCCTGGTCAACAACTTTTTTCAAAACAAGTTGGTGAAACAGTTGCCGGATTCAATCAATTAGTTGAGAAAGTGATCCTTTTATATAAAAATGATAACGTTTTCAACCGGACGACTCTTCGTTTTTTAGAACACCATTTCCCTGAATCCTGCTATTTTTTAATTAAACTCGCTAATTTTGAACCCGAACTAAAGGCTCTAGCTAAATGCAGTCTTACAAAACCATCTTTTCATTCTCTTCCTTAAGTGCTTTAAACTCCTTAACTACTTGATCAAAAGTCTAAAGCCACACCCTAACGGTGAACTAGACAGGTTTCAGAATTCCCTTATCCCTAGCAGCAAGTGTTCCTAATCATTCAAAAGACAAAAAAGAAATTCCTCCCATAAAAAAGCTCTCTCTCACAGACTTTAACCAAAAAGAATTTCTTTACTAGGATAGTTCCAGGATCAGGAGTTTGTTTGGGCACACGCCCTCGACAGTATAGCCAAGCTTTATTAGTAACGGAGCTTATAAGAGTTCTTCTATCAATCACTACATGTTATGTCGTCTATTCTATTGCAATTCGCTTAACTTCTCCCCCTTTTTCAATGAATAATTAAACGATGGCTATTCCTCATTTACATCAATTTTAAGATAATTATTTATTCAACAAAAAACACGGATTCTATTTATCGTTTATAAATGGAATCCGTGTTTTTTGGTTTTAATTATGATTTCCGCAAAATCTTTTCCATCGCTTTCCCCTTTGCTAACTCATCGATCAGCTTATCCAAATAACGAATTTCCTGCATCGTTGATTCTTCGATGTCTTCTACTCGCACACCGCAAATCACACCTTTAATCATGGCACGTGAAGGATTCAGTTGAGGAGCTTCTGCAAAAAAGGTCTCAAAGTCTGTCTGTTTTTCCAGATGCGCTTCTAGCTCTTCCTGGTTATATCCTGTCAGCCAACAGATGATTTCATCGACTTCTGCTTTCGCGCGGCCTTTTTTTTCCGCCTTCCTAACATAATGGGGATACACATTTGCGAAACTCATTGTATAAATCTTATGTTTCGTCATGCTACATTTCTCCTTTCATTTTTTTGATTCATTATTCCCAATTATATCATTCATCGTTCTATGATTTTTTGCTTATAGCTGCCTTTTGAAATTACTCCTCCGCTAAATTACGATCGATATATCTTTTATAAGCTGCTTCTTCATTTTGTAACCTTTAAATGGATAAAAAGGCCAAGGAAGAATCACCTTTCCTTACGGCCCGGACAAAAGACAAAGAGAATATTTCATTATGATTCAGGACTATATACGTGTTCCAAATTCCTCAAAATCCCATGGAAAAATACATGAAACTCCTATAGCAGGAAAGACTGAAAGAAACGAGTTATTCAGGAGGTAACTTATGGAACAGCAGGATAGATGGACAAAACCAGAACCTTTATGGCGTGAGGAAATTTCCTTACCTAAATTTGAGGCATTGAACGAAGATAAGGCAACAGAGGTTGCGATTGTAGGAGGAGGAATCACCGGGATCACCACAGCTTACCTCTTAGCCAAGGCTGGCAAAAAGGTAACCCTCTTAGAAGCCGATGAATTAATGAATGGGACCACAGGCCATACAACAGCCAAGGTTACGGCACAGCACGGATTAATCTACAATGAATTGATCCAACACTTTGGTGAAGAAGAAGCATCCTTATATTATCAGGCTCAAATGGATGCCTTACAATCCATGGAAGAATGGGTAAAGAAATACGAGATCGATTGTAATTGGGAGAAAGAAGATGCCTATTTATATGCCACCACCCAAAAAGGGGCTCATAAACTAGAAAAAGAATTCGAAGCCTATCAAAAACTCGGCATCCCAGGCGGGACACAGGATGCTTTACCTTTTGATGTAGAGACTACGAAAGCACTCAGCATGAAGAATCAAGCTCGCTTCCATCCAATTAAATACTTGTTAGCCCTCATTAAAGAGTTTACTAAAATGGGGGGGAAATCTTTGAGCATACCAAGGCTGTTGATTTAAAAGAAAATGACCGTATCGAAATTGAAACCGGCAAGGGGCACACCGTCGCTTGCGAAAAAGTGGTCTCCTGTAGCCATTTTCCTTTTTACGATGGGAAAGGCTTTTATTTCAGTCGAATGTATGCAGACCGTTCTTACGTCCTAGCTATTGAACCAAAAAAAGATATTCCGGATGGTATGTATTTATCGATTGATGACCCCAAGCGCTCGATAAGGACTGCCGATTATGAAGGGACTCCTGTCCTGCTGATAGGTGGGGAAAGCCATAAAACCGGTCAGGGGGTTGACACTTCTTTCCATTATAGGGCATTGGAAGAATTTGCAGCACAAACCTTCGGTATCAAAAAGAAAGTCTTTCATTGGTCGGCACAGGATCTAATCACATTAGATAAAGTACCTTATATCGGCCCAATCACCCGGAATAATGATCGTGTTTTTATTGCCACAGGCTTCCGCAAGTGGGGAATGACAAACGGGACATTAGCCGCAAAATTGATTGGTCATTATATACTCGGCGAAGATTCTCTTTTCCATAAGCTATTTCAACCGTCTAGATTCAAATCAGATCCAAGCATGAAACAATTCTTGTCCCAAAATTTCGATGTAGCCGCCCACCTTGTCGATGGTAAACTCGAACTAGTGGCAGATCGACCAAACTCCTTAAAGAAAGGAGAAGGAATGCCTGTCCAATGGCATGGAGAACGAGCGGGTGCTTATAGAGACGAAGAAGGGAAGCTGCATGTTTTAGACACCACCTGTACCCACATGGGGTGCGAAGTGGAATGGAACAGCGCTGAACACACTTGGGATTGTCCTTGTCATGGTTCCCGCTTCAATTATGATGGGGCTGTAGTTGAAGGGCCTGCCGATAAACCGCTAATGAAGATTGCTATCGAAGAAAATCATGAAGTTCCTCCCCACATGAACGAAAGTAAGCAAGACGAGCATGGAGAACAACCTTAAGCATTGCACGGCCCGATGCGGGCTGTGCATTTTTTCTGCTTCTTCTTTGAATGGGTGATATAATAGAGCGGATATTATACACCTTACACGACGAAAGGGTCCTCTACATGATAAATGAACAAAAAATTGGTACTCTATATACTTCTGGCGCCTACATTCTCTGGGGAATCCTCCCCATTTATTGGAAGTTGATTCAGGAGATTCCGGCCTTTGAAATCCTTTCTCACCGGATCGTCTGGTCCTTCATCTTCATGGGGCTGATCATCCTCTTGACACGTAAACATAAAGCCTTTTTAAAGGAACTTCGGCAAATCGTACAACATAAAAAACAGTTGATTGGAATTACACTCGCCTCTGTTACGATTAGTATCAACTGGGTGACCTACATACTAGCCGTCAATACGGACCATGTCATTGAAGCAAGCCTTGGCTATTATATTAATCCGCTTGTTAGTATATTGCTTGGCATGATTGTACTGAAAGAGAAATTCTCAAAGGCCCAGTGGCTCGCCTTTTTCCTAGCCGTGCTGGGTGTTGTTTATATGACAATAAACTTCGGATCCGTTCCCTGGCTTGCTTTATTACTGGCTTTCAGTTTTGGAGCTTATGGTTTATTAAAAAAACTGGTCCCCCTAAATGCCCTGTTCGGCTTGACGATCGAAACATTAATCGTCACTCCTTTAGCGATGGCCTTTCTGTTCCAACAACAGAGTGGACAATGGTCTACCATTGACTTCTGGTCACTGACAACTATACTCGTTTTCGGTGCGGGGGTTATCACCGCAATTCCTTTGCTATTATTTTCAGCAGGTGCCAAAAGGATCCCGTTATCCATGGTCGGATTTCTGCAATATATTGCTCCAACCATTATGCTAGTCATTGGCGTTTTCCTTTACGATGAGCCTTTTACGAACGTTCACGCTGTATCTTTCACGCTCATCTGGGCAGGTCTTGCCGTTTATACCGTTACAAGGATTAAGCGGTTGAAGAAATATGAAATGAAGGCAAGTTGACGGGGATACGAAGAGTAGTAAGAAGTACAGGCATCACTTATTACTTAACCATTTCTATTCCTATCGTTTAGAGTGGAAAGGGGTCCAGGGAAAATCCTGAACCCCTTTCCGATCAACAAAACGGATGAATCACTACCAGCTTAGGTAGGCAGCGGCATCTTTTCCAGAAAGATAGGCACTTTCAAACCTTGTCCGGCCTGCTTCATCATTCAACCGCAGAAAAGCATCCCCTGCTACAACTAGACGCCCATCACCTGAGAGATCAATAAACGGCTGTCTTTTGACCCTCCGTGCTTGAGCATATCTCCAGCGTTTCAATTGTTCAGAAAGCGCCTGATTCCAATCAAAGTAATCAGCTAGTTTCTCCTTTATTAATGACATCACATAATCTTCTCCATAGTGCTTTCGTGACCATTCCGCTTCCATATAAACGCTTACAACAACATCCGAGGAAATACCTTTCTTCTGGTGATCAACTAAGCGCTCCACCCCTTCCGCCAGTCCTTTATCCACATGTCCATCTTCAGGCAATTTTGTCTGCTCTTTAAATTGAAAGATTCCAACATAGGTAGGTTCGAAGTAAATATCTTTGATTTGTTTCCATTCTTCTTCCACAACGTCCAGCGGGCTTTTTTTGATAAGTTCCACAATTTGGGGTGCAGGCATAGTCAATAAAACTTTATCTGACTGCCATTCCGCTCCATCCTCACTGTAGATCCGGTATCCTCCCTCGTTTTCGATAATTTTGACCACTTTTGTATGTAGGGACGTGCAGATATCCGAGGCCAGATGTTTCGCAAAGCCGCTCATCCCTTGAACAGCAGTGTATCGTGGATAGTGATCACCGAACCATCTTTTTATCCATCCGCATTTCAACCATTCCTGAACCTCTTCCTCCAGTTCATCCGTTCTCACCGTAAAAAATTGTGCCCCATGATCGGCACAACCACCGGCTATTCTCCTTGTTGCTAAGCGCCCTCCGACACTTTCTCCTTTATCTGTCAGCAGAATATTCTTACGCCCTTGCTTGATCAACCTTCTAGCCGCTGTGATCCCTGCAAGTCCAGCACCAACAATCGTTATTTCATAATGATCCATCCCACCACACCTCCAAAAAGCAATAATGAAAGAGAACCTTCAAACGATGACTAATAAAACACCTTCTTCTCCAACTTTTGATTTATCGAATTCCATGAACTAAGACCTTGAGAAGAAAGACAGGAGCTGTATAAGTACCTCCTCCCCCATATCGGACATGCACGCATTCCATGTGATCCTTTCTTAAAAAAAGAACACCCTCAACTATATGGAGAATGCTCTTATTCTACCAAATTCTATTCGATAGTTTTTGTCTTTTTCTGTCTACGGAACTTCGTAAGTGTTTCATAAACAAGCGGAACTATTAACAGTGTCAATAATGTAGAGCTTGCCAGGCCGCCGATAACGGTCACGCCAAGCCCTTTACTAATAATAGAACCACCTTCAAATCCGAGCGCAAGCGGCAGCAAGGCCCCAATGGTCGCAAGTGCTGTCATCAAGATCGGACGCAGTCTTGTCATGCCGGCATCAAGTAACGCTTCACGTGTTGAGAAGCCTTCTTTTTCTTTGAAAATGACTCGGTCAATTAAGACAATCGCATTTGTAACCACGATTCCAATTAACATTAATGCCCCAATCATGGCTGAGATAGACAGGGTTTCTCCACTGATCAGTAATCCAAGTACCGCACCGATAATCGTAAACGGCAAGGAGAACAGAATCGCAAGAGGCGCTAATCCCCCGCCAAAGAAAATGACAAGGATCAAATAAACAATCGCAATGGCCGCAAGCATGGCCAAGCCTAGTTGAGAGAAGGATTCCTCTATATCTTCAGCTACACCACCTTGAGTGATTTCCACACCTGATGGAGTGTCGATTTCCTGTACTTTTTCATTCATACGCTGGGAAACAGCCCCAACATCGTCTACCGTAATTTCGGCACTGACACTTGCATAGACGCGGCCGTTACGACGTGTAATTGTATCAGCAGTCGTTCCCTCTTCCACTTCCACAAGTTCACTTATAGCAATAGATTGACCGGTCGGAGATGTGATTTCTTTCTCTGTTAGATCTTCAATCCCATGGATGTCCTCTTCTTCCACTTCGAGGTAAACATTCATTTCATTTCCATCACGTTCCACTGTCGTGATCACAGGCTCCTGGCGATTTTGACCAAGTTCCATGCCAATTTGAGCCGCTGTAAGCCCAAGCTCACTTAAACGATCGTGATCAGCTACAAGTGTGTATTCGTCATAAGATTCAGCAAGGCTTGAATCTACATTCCTCAAATCATCATCTCTTGAAAGAACGTCTTCAACCTCTGTTACTACAGGCTTAATTTCTTCAATATTTTCTCCATACACACGCATTTCAAGTCCATTACTTGAACCTGTACCAGAGAAATCCTGGCTCGCCCATTCGCCTTGATCCGTTTGTTCATTTAACCCATCGATCGCTTCTTGAGTTTCTTCAGAAAATCCCTCCGTATCTTCCGAGTACTCTACAAAGAACAACGCTTGATTGGACGCTCCTGGACTCATCGGGTTTTCACCACCGACCGAGTACTGAATCGTTTCCGCACCATCACGGTCCATGAAGAATTGCTGGGCCTCATCTGCAATACGTTCTACATCATCAAGGGTCTGTCCTGGTTCTGGGTTATATGTCGCCATAATCATTTTCTGTTCCTGATCAGGAAGGAAACTCGTTCCCACGAAAGGAAGCAAAGCAAGACTTCCTCCAAGTACAAGAATAGCAATAATACTGGAGATGATTTTATGGTTTAACGTACTATTCAGCACTTTTTTATAAAGGTAAGCTAGTCTACCAGCCCCTTCTTTATGTGGACTCTCCTTAATCTTCGATTTTTTCAAAAGAGCATGAGACAACATCGGTACAATAGTCACAGCCACCAATAAGGAAGCTAATAAAGCAAACACAACGGTCAGCGCAAAAGGAAGGAATATCTGCCCCACCATTCCTTCTACCAGACCTAAAGGTAAGAAAACAGCAATCGTAACAAGAGTAGACGATAAAATCGGCATAAACATTTCTCTTGTAGATTCACGAATCAGAGCTTTGCCTTTTAATTTCTCATCAGGTAAAGACATCCGCCTGTAAATGTTCTCCACAACAACAATCGAATCATCCACCACACGCCCGATTGCAACGGTCATTGCTCCAAGGGTCATGATATTCAACGTGATATCCATCCAATTCAGGAATAGAATCGCGATTAATAGAGATAAAGGAATGGAAATAATCGAAATCACTGTTGTTTTTATATTTCGTAGGAAAAGCAAAATAACAAGAACAGCGAAGATTCCCCCAAACAACGCTTTATTCAGCATTGTACTGACAGATTCCTCAATAGGCTCACCTTGATCAAAGGAGTAAACGAAATCTACACCATCCATCTCACTTTGGAAGGCTTCCGTTTCTTCTTTAACTAGATTGACAACATCCACAGTGTTGGCTTCTTGAGATTTAACGATTTGCAGGGAAATAGAATCCTCACCATTGGTACGAGAAATCGATTCAGCCTCACCAATCACTTCAATATCAGCAATTTCCTCTAAGCTGACGGTCGGGACCCCATCCATCTCAGGCTCAGGCATGTCCATTTGCCCCTGGCTGCTTTCAGATGGCGGTGCCTGTTCCATCCCCTCTGATGGCATAGATTGTACGGGTGCGTCTCCCCCACTCGGGATAGCCGGAATTCTTAATTCCTTCAATTCTTCCACACTAGACAGCTGTCCATCTAGAACAACTGATTTTTGTGTATCATCAAAAGTGTATAAACCCAGCGGAAAAGAGACGTCCGATCCTTGAATGATATTCGTAATTGTCTCTTGATCCAGCCCGCGCTCACTTAACGCTTCTTCATCTAGATCAATACGAACTTCTTTCAACTGTTGACCGGAAACTTGAACGTCGGCGACTCCTTCTAGTCCTTCAAGGGCAGGAACAATGTCTTCTTCCACCCTCTTTGTCAGTTCTTCCAGTGATCCATCTTCATTCACAGCGCTTAAACTAATCACTGGAAAAGCATTAAAATTCAGGCGGGACACCGTAGGTTCTTCCGCTTCTTCCGGCAAATTCACCTGGTCCACCGCCTCTTGCAATTCATCCTCTGCTTCATCTAAACTTTTATCAAAGCTATATTCCAATTGAAGAGAAGACGCATTCTGAAACGAAGAAGAATTAACAGTCTTCACACCACTCAAATTGCTGACTTGCTGCTCAAGCGGCTCTGATATTTCGGCAGCCACTTCTTCTGGCGTAGCCCCCGGATATGTCGTCGACACCGTAATAATCGGTGGATCGATATCAGGTATAGTTTCAAGCTTCATATTCAATCCTGCATATAAACCGGCAGCGGTAATCAGAATGGTCATCAGCCAAATAGCAAATTTATTATTCATCGAAAAATCGATGATTTTTTTCATCATTACTCTCCCCTTTATTGACCAGTTAGTCACAACAACTTACAATATATATGACCATATAGTCATCGGTCAAGGGGAAATACCTACCTCTTTAGTTTTGAAGGAGCGAAATTATGGAACAAAAATCAATATATATCATAGAACAGTCGATTAAACTGTTTGCCAAAAAAGGATTCAGCTCAACTTCCGTCCAAGAAATAGCGAATGCATGTGGCATTTCAAAAGGCGCATTCTACCTCCACTTTAAATCAAAGGACGCCCTGCTATTTGATATTTTTAATTATTATTATCAAAGGATCCAGGTCAGGATTGGAGAAATCCAACAGCTAGATGCTGACGATCGAACCAAATTCAAAAAACAATTGGAAGTGACCTTCGAGGAACTGAAAAACCATAGAGAGTTCATTATCATGCAGGTGAGGGAACAAGCCATTCCGTTTAACGAAAATATAGAAAAGTACCTTACTCAAATGAGGGTGAATTCCTACCTCTTCTACAAACGGCATTTAGAGAATATTTATAAAGAGCGAGTGGGACATATCGTATGGGAGATCAGTTTAGCGCTTCAGGGGATGTTTAAAGCTTATATGGATTTAATTATTATCGAAGGAGCAGACTTGGATTTAGCTGCCTTATCAGATGCCATGTTACGTAGAGCAGACTATATCGTCGAAGGGTTCGAAAACCACAATGACCAACCAGTCATAACTGCTGAAATCATCCAACAGGTTCTTCCCCTGAATGTACAAGATCAAGAGAAAAATCTTTTGATTGAGAAGTTACAGGAGTTGGCGAATGAAGGGGATCAGGATGTAAGAGATACCGTAAATGTAGTAACAGAAGAAATCAACAGAGAGCGCCCCCGCCCAGCTGTCCTAAGAGGAATGCTCTCCAACCTGGAAAATTCCTCACGATTTACGGAACCTGTTCAAAAGATCAAAAGGCTTTATCAAATATAAAAAGCTCAGGCGCTTCCTGAGCTTTCCTCATACTTTTTCTGCCTCTAGAACTTCATCAAGAATGGGATAAACAGCTTCTATCCCTTCTTCAGCTACCAGACAAGCGACCCCAAGGGGTGTTTCCCAAAAAGAGTCTGGGATATAAGGGTTTTTGAGCGCCGCCGGCTGATAAAGAGATCGATAAATCCGGTTTAGGTGGCGACGCGTTTCATCAGGATCTCTTTCCTTTTCCCCACGGGCAATCAAAAATACATAACGCATGGATTGAAACAAATTATCCCCAGGCATAAACGTATATTCCTTAAAGAACTTTAACTGATCTTCTGCCTTTTCTTTCATTCCTGTTTTAACAGCCAAATCCTCTAAGTGACCTTGCAGATGGTTGTACACTTGTTGAAAGACTCTTCTTTTCTCATCCTGCATCACACGATCCGTATAAATTTCCTGCATTTTTTCAAATGCAGTTTCTTTTGTCCATTCCACCATTATCACCTCACTACTATATTCGATTCTTTCTTTATGATTCCTTTTTAAAACCGAAGTGTTCTGCTTCCATTTCAACAGCTTGATGAAGAAGAGGGAAGTCTGAAGAATCTTCCTCCAGATGCTTAAATAAGTTCGGGAGCATTTGATTCCAGACCATTGGATTGGCAGCGATGGATTGGAAAAGGGCCACTTCATTATCCGTCCACTTTCTTAATGATTGGATGTAATGGAGAGTCATTTGAAAACCAGGCAACAGTTGTCGGTCTCTTTGTTTCGCAAATTCAGCCATCACCTCCGTCCATAGGGACCCCTCATCAATTTGAAGAATGGCATCGGCAAGGAGAAAGGACTGCATAAAAGCATCATTGATCCCAAGCCCTGTACAGGGATCCTTACTATGACCCGCATCTCCAATCAGGGCCCATCCTTTCCCATATGCCGTGCGGAAAAAATTCGGCATGCCGGGAGTTCCGATAATTTTTCCTTCCAGCCGCGCATTTTTTAGTCTTTCTTCCATCCGATAAAATTGATTAAACGTTTGTTTAAATGTGAATTCCGGATTTTTCATCATTGGCTTAAACTCTTCCGGGTGAACCTCTATCCCTAAACAGTCCCGTCCAGGCTCCATGGGGAAGACAAAACCAATTCGCCCCTCATGAAGGAAAATTTCTGTCACTGGTTCTGTTAAAGGGGCGACTCCCTTGAAATATCCATAAACCACCGGACGTATTGGATCCGTACTTTGATATTTTTCAGCCCCTGCCCACCGAGCGATATTTGAATTTTTCCCATCTGCTCCTACAACCATTTCAGCATAAGCATCTTGCAACTCTCCATTTACTAGAAGTTTGACACCAATGACTTCCTCCTCTTCCCATATCAGCTCTCTCGCTGACGTCTGGGGCATGAACTCCACAGAAGAAAACTTTTGTGCTTTTTGGATGAGAAGATGATCAAGCTTGTCTCTTTTAGGAATGATTGTGTAGGAGGTTCGCGGGCCTTCGACAAAGCTGCTTCCTATATATGTACGCATTCTACCCACTTTTCTTAACCCTGTATGCTCCAACTGTTCCAAGATCCCTAATTTATCCAGAAAGCCTGTATGTGACATGAAATGTGTGGAAAGGGTATCGCTGGGAAAGCTGGCTTTATCAATCAGCAATACTTTTTTTTCCATTTTTCCTAATAATATAGCTAAACTGGCACCCGCGGCTCTGGCGCCAACAATGATGACATCGTAATACTCTTTCATGATTGCACTCACCTTTATCTGTATCGTTTACTACTATCTTAACCGCCACCCTTCCAAAACACTAGATATTAAGCTCCCCTCCCCCATAACCTCCCTTATCCAGAACGCTTAGCTTCTAGACATTTTGTCTGAGGAGATGGTGGGTGGAAAAATGGCCGCTTTCTGTGGACATATGAGGAAGGAGGGAGAGTCCCGCGGGAGAAGGAGCGAGACGAGATCCTACTAGGCTTTAACCCGAGTTAGCTTGCCAGTCTCCCCACCCCCTCCGGAGAGCGAGTCTTTCCTCAACGCCCCTAAAACCTTACATATCTGAAAATCAACTCTTCCACCACTCTGCCAGTGAGTTGAATAATTCTGCTGGCAGGGGTGAGCTTTTATAAAATAAAAACTTCCCCGCTGAGGGGGAAGTTTTTTATTAATACGTGCGCTCTTCTTCTATGGCGTGGTTTTGATCAAGAATCAGTAATTTACTCGGCTTGTTTTCTTTTGCAATCTCTTCTGCTTTCGCAACGGCAGTATCTCTTTAGTCATAAAGGTCCGTCGGGGCGACATCCTCCATCTTCACAAACCATCCTGACACATCTTTATTTGGTACGACACTATATTGTTTCATGAACTTCACTCCTATCTCATAGACTTAATTATCCATTTCCCACAGAAGAAGTGGTTGAAACGTTCCACTTTCTTCAAAACAGTTTGACATTAAGCAGGTACCCCTTTATAATTTCAAACAAGTCAGACAAATTAAATAAAAACAACTCTTATCGAGAGCGGCAGAGGGAATAGGCCCTACGACGCCCGGCAACCTTCAAGGAAAACCTTGAAAAGGTGCTACATCCTACAGGTCATGTGATCTGAAAGATAAGGGGAGGTAAAGATACATAAAGCCCTCTTCTTACTTACAGAAGAGGGCTTTTTCATTTTCCCTCTTTAAGCCAAAAACGAATGCCCTGAAAAAATTTCTAAGGAGGAATTTACCGATGAGTTTGCCTTATCAAAAGTATGGTCCTGAAACACAACTGCTTCATGGAGGTCAAGAACCTGATCCTGCAACAGGATCACGTGCTGTGCCGATTTACCAAACCACTTCCTATGTTTTCAACGATACGGAACATGCGCAGAACCTTTTTTCTCTTGCTGAACCCGGAAATATTTACACACGAATAGGAAACCCGACCGTTGATGTTTTTGAACAGCGTGTCGCCCTCCTTGAGGATGGTGCAGCAGCAGTAGCGACTGCTTCAGGAATGTCAGCCATAACTTTAGCTATTCTTAATGTCGCTGGCACGGGTGATGATATTGTGGCATCAACAAACTTATACGGAGGAACCTATAACTTATTCGTTCACACCCTCCCCCGTTATGGTGTTACCGTCCATTTCGTTGATGGTGATGACCCTCAAGCATTTGCTGATGCGATCACCCCTAATACTAAAGCTATTTTTGCAGAGACCATCGGTAACCCAAGTTTGAATGTACTCGATATTGAGGCTGTTGCAGACGTTGCCCACGAGCACCATATCCCTTTAATTATTGATAATACATTCGCAACTCCCTACATCTGCAGGCCAATCGACTGGGGGGCTGATGTTGTTGTCCATTCTGCCACTAAATGGATCGGTGGACACGGGACAGCCATTGGCGGAATTGTTGTAGACAGTGGACGTTTCGATTGGAACCACGAAAAATTCCCAGGTTTCACAGAACCTGATGAAAGTTATAACGGCATCCGCTTTGGTCTAGATGTTGGACCTGCCGCATTTGCTATTAAACTACGTGTTCAACTGCTTCGTGACATTGGGGCATGTCTCAGTCCACAAAACGCCTTTTTACTATTACAAGGACTCGAAACTTTGCACTTGCGTATTAAGAAGCATACGGACCAGGCATTAGAAATCGCTAAATATTTACAAAACCATGAAGGGGTTGAATGGGTGAACTACCCTGGATTGAAAGATCACCCGACGAATGGTCTAGCTGAGAAATATTTCCGCTACGGACACGGGTCTATTGTCGTTTTTGGTATTAAAGGAGGTCGGGAAGCAGGTCGTCAGCTCATTGATCAAACAACAATCTGGTCCCATGTGGCAAACGTTGGTGATGCTAAATCCCTTATTATTCACCCAGCCTCAACTACCCACCAACAGCTGAGTAAGGAGAATTTGAAGAAATCCGGAGTAAAGGAAGAACTCGTCCGTCTATCCGTTGGCATAGAATCACTTGAAGACCTTATTCAAGATTTAGACCATGCCATCTCACTTGCGACAGGATACAGTCACCCCTATGGGAAGAGTCGCCATTTAGCCGAAACCATCCTCTCTTCTTCACTCGATCGATCCCATGGCGATTTAAGAAAACGGGTGATCGGAATCGTTGATTCGGGCAATCTTAAAGATGAACAAAGCAAGTTGGAGAGTCTCGGATTTGAAGTGATCGTCTTCCCAACCATTGAAGGGGTTGCGGAGAAATTACGCTCGAATTTGGATATCCTTTATGTGGAAGAAGCGGATGAGGAGGTTCTAAACATAACAAAAGAGACCAAGCCTCAACTACTTTGGTCCCAAAGAATAATTACACAAGAGGATGCTGACATTGTCTCAGGCGTCCGCTTATATGATGCTATTGTAAGCATTCGTTCCGGGAAGGACATTGCCACTTCCCTTGTATCGGTTTAGTGAAAGAAAGGAGAATTTTCAGCATGTCAATAAAGAATCCCGCCAGCCATCCAAGAACAACACAATCGGTCTGTATAGGGGATTTCACCTTCGAATCCGGAGAAAAACTGACTCAAGTAGAGCTTGCCTATGAACGTTCTGGCCCGACGGATGCTCCCATTGTCCTTATCTGCCATGCGTTAACCGGTAATCAAACGGCAGTCGGATCAAAGGATGAACCTGGCTGGTGGGCCGGATTAATCGGTAATGGGTGCCCGATTGATACAAATCGCTACCAAGTTATCACTTTTAATGTCCTTGGAGGATGTCATGGTTCTACAGGACCGGCCAGCATCAATCCTGAAACGGGGAAGGTCTTTCGCCAAAGTTTCCCAAAAGTAACCATCCGTGACATGGTTCATGCCCAGTATAAAGCCCTGCACAGGCTCGGAATAACCGAAGTTTATGCTATAGCAGGAGGATCTCTCGGAGGAATGCAGACATATGAATGGGGGCTCTTATATCCTGATTTTATGGAGCAACTTTTTATTCTGGCAGCCACCCCATACTTAAGCGATTATGGGATTGCTTTTAATCACATCGGGGCAAGGGCTATTCAAGATGATCCTTCTTTTAAAAATGGAAACTACCAATCTAACGAGGACCTTCAAGGATTTGAGATCGCCCGCATGACCGGTATGGTGACTTATCGAAGCAGCACCCTGTTTGAAAAGAGATTTGACCGGTCTCCCAGCGAGAAAACATCCTATGAAATTCAATCTTATTTGGATTACCAAGGAGATAAAATTAAAGAACGCTTTGACGCCAACAGTTATCTTTACCTTCTGGAGGCTATGAACAACCATGACATTGGAAGGGATCGGAATGGTTGGCAAAATGCAGCTTCCAAGTACAAGGCTCATGTTCACACATTCAGCTTTGAACATGACTTGCTTTATCCGGATGAGCTGATCCGGCAATTTTCTGTGTACCCGAAAAAAGGAAGCCATCACCAAATCTCTACCGATTATGGTCATGACGGTTTCCTTGTAGAATTCGATCATTGGGGGAAATGGATCGAACAAAAGTTGAAATCATTATAAACCTGGCATGAATATCGCCATACACTCCCTTTTCCCTTTAGTCATTAATAAGACCTCAAGAAGAAAGCTACACTAAAAAAGCCGTTCAGTTTTAATCCAAAACTGAGCGGCTTTCTTTTTCTTCCATTAAAACCCCTACAGGCACGACCTGATAACCTTCAGATGATAACCTTCTTAATAGAATATCTGTTGTTTCTACTGTAGAGTTCTGCAAGTCATGCAGCATAATGATAGATCCATCTTCTACTTGGGAAAGAATATCCTGGGCAACCGTCAATGGTTCTTGATCTTCCCATTTTTCAGAGTGGATGGTCCACGGAACAGTATCCAGCTTTCCCTTATATGGAACGGAAGGTATATTTCCAAATGGCATCCTTAATGAATTTACATTTTGACCTGTTACTCGTTCCAAAATGGCTTGAGTAGAAGAGATTTGTTGTTCCACCTCTTCCTCAGATAAACGCTCCAATCGAGAATGATCCCATGTGTGGTTACCAATCTCGTGCCCGCGTTCACTCACTTCACGAGCAACATCAGGGTAAAACCCAACCCTCTTACCAATCATAAAAAAGGATGCCTTCGCATGGTATTTATCTAAAAGGTCAAGTATCTTTCTGGTAACCTCAGGGTGAGGACCGTCATCAAACGTCAAGGCAACCTTTTTCTTTTCATTATGCAGCTTTTTATCCAAAGAAAAATCTACATTACTCTCTCCCAGTTCCTTATGTTCAGCAGTTCGTTCGGAAACATTCTCCTTTGCTTTCACTAGAGCCTCCTCATATTCTGAACGTATAAGGTGGGAGATTTTACCTTTACCGATTGTTACACGAGTGTCTGAATGATGTGCAGGATCTTCTAAAAACACCATTAGGCCTTTATCTGTTATTGCAATATTTTCATAAACCTCGGATTTTGCTTCAAGGTTTTCATAAAGGGAAGTATTTTCCTTACCAGACTCAGCTAACTGATCTTTCGTCCATTCGTGCAGCCGATCTACATAATAAACATCATCTTTAAATAACTCTTCTACTTTTAAAGCTTTTCCGTTCTTTTTATCAAAATTCATAATCGTCTGGCTGGTCATCATTTTATCTCTGCCGATATCCAAAGTCTCAAGGAATCTTACAACAAAAAAGCGTTGGTCCTGATGAATCACTTCAAAGTCGATATGCAGTTCATGGACCTCTCCTCCATTTTTCTGCTGATTCCTTTGATAGCTTTCCTGCTTGAAATAAGCCTTTTGTTTGTTTACATAATCAATAATCGTTTGATCGATTTGATTATTCGGTGTTTGAGGATAATGGGCTGTAATATAATACTCTTCATCCTCATCAATATCTGTTTCCATACTTATTTCATAGATAGACAAGTTTTCATCCTTCTCCCCCGGTTCTTCATTGGCACTAGCTATGAAAGAACACCCGGTAGCCGTCAACACAATAAATAAAATGGTATATATTATAGGTTGTCTCATGCTTTTCCCTCTTTATCTCATAATCATACAACCTATTGTAACATAAATGTAACAATGACTTAATTATATAGATATATTCAGTAAAATTTTTTTCAACGCCAGACTCTCTCCCTTCCCCCTCACCACAAAAGAAGAATGGATCAAAGACTTTGCAGATACTCACAAAAAAAGAACTTCCTCGCAAAAGGAAGTCCTTAAATTCAATGCTTATATGGTCGTTCGCACATCCCATAACTCTGGGAAGAATCTGTGATCCAGAACTTTTTTTAAGTACCCGACCCCAGAGGAACCACCCGTCCCTTTTTTATGACCAATGATTCGCTCAACCGTCTTCATATGGCGGAAACGCCATTGTTGAAGACTGTCTTCAATGTCCACGAGCTTTTCCCCTAACTGATATAAATCCCAGTACTGATCAACATTTTTGTATATGTGAGACCAGGCCTTTTCTACAGTCGAATCCCTTTCATATAATTCGGTATAATCACGATCCAGCAAATGAGCAGAAATCGGAAGTCCAGCCTCTGAAAGTTTTCCGATTGCGGCATCATATAAACTCGGGGCACGGTAAGCCTCGTTTAAGCGCTTATGTAAATCAGGATCCTTCTTGTAAATCTTCAAGACGTGCGGCGTTTTATATCCTAAAGCAAATTCAATCATTCGGTATTGATAAGATTGAAAACCAGAAGCCTGTCCCAATTGATCTCTGAATTCCATATACTCAGCAGGAGTCAACGTTGATAATACATCCCAGGCTTGAATGATTTGTTTTTGAATACTGGAGACACGCGCCAGCATTTTAAACGCTGATTGCATCTTATTCTCCCTAATCGCCTCTGTTGCAGCATGGAGCTCATGTAAAATAAGCTTCATCCATAACTCACTCACTTGGTGGATAATAATAAACAACATTTCATCATGGTGAGGAGACAAGCGTTTTTGAGCAGATAGCAAGTCTTCCAAACCTAAGTACTCTCCATAGGTCATTCGGTTAGAAAAGTCCGTATGGACATTCTCGTTGCCCTTCTTGTGGTCATCGGACATAGGGTATCCCTCCTTTACTCTAAAACGCCGCGTTTAGGAATATTATTATAAGTCATAGGTAAAAACTCTGTGTGAACCGTTCCTTCATACATCATAAGGGTTCCAAGCCATGGATGCTCTGCATGAACATGAATACGAAAGGCTTCTTCCTCTTCATCATAATGCTCGTATACACTTGTTGTTGGAGCTGTCATTGATATTCCGCCGTTTACATTTATTGCTTTCGACTCCATATAAAGACCGCCTTCTACCGTAACATGGATATCCAGTTCGGTCTGCATCAGTCCGGATTTACCTAAATCATCGACAAGACTCTCTTTCTCTTCATCATATCGCATAGCAGCATCAAATCCGCGGATGGCATATGGAAAGAAAAATCGGCGGATCCAACTCACCGTTTCTCGACCCTTTTCATCATCATACACATAGTTTTCCAATGTGAATGGAACATCTCTCCCTCTTTCAGCAAAGACAAGATGATCTTTTGAACCCATTTGCAGAAAAGGACGCAGCAATGGGTGTGTGCCTCTGATTTCTGTCATTCTTCCCTGTCCGAGGACCATTAGGTTTTGTTTGCTTGTTAATCCATACTTCTTTTGGAGCTCCGGGTGTAAATTATGAAATTCTTCTCCTAAAGCTCGGTGATAGATAGACTTCATTCCGCTAACTCCCTTCCAAAACAAATATAATAATCCAGCATCAAATGGTACGGTTTTGAATATGTTTAATTTTAGAAAATTGAATTTGCCCTTCATGTATGTATTGGCATTATAGCACAAGTAACCGCTTTCGATTATAGATGAATAAGAAATAAGACCTGCGGTCAGCAGGTCTTTATCCATGGAGCTAGCGCTTCTCCATATTTTCAACTGCAACGCCTCATAATCCACCACTCCGTAAAAGAAAGGCACTTCACTGCACTGCTTGATTTATACTTGCCGTGTCTTCCGAGGCAGTTGCGCTTTTACCCTTACATGACCTCTTCAGCATAGTCGCTTATTGAATAGCCTTTTTGTTGTTTCATCAGCCAGCCTTGTTTTTTTAGCTGGTTAAACAGTTTTTGAATATGTTTTTCCGGCCAGCTGGACAAAAGACCAAACCAGCGGGTTTCATGCAATCTTAATTGTCTAAGTTTGTGTGTAGCTTTCCCAGCAAGCACTTGTACCAGAGTGTGTGCCGGGTGAGCTGTGCCATAATAATAAATTAAATCCAGAATCTGTTGAGTTTCTGCATAGGTGAGCGGCCGTCCTTTGATTGTAATAATGACATCATTTTCTTCATATCGGACTTCTTCCAATTTACTTTTTAGTTCTTCTAAGACATGGCTGGTCATGGGGTAGACATTTTCGGGCACGATTTTCTGCCAGTGCCTGAGTTCTTTAAGCATTCTTACGTCATCCAATCGAACCTCCGCTAGCCATAACAACTCAGAGTTACACGTTTGTTCAGCTATGTGTGTCCTGCTTAATTTATCGTACATATAAAGCAAAGGGTATGTTTTCTTATCCTCTGATTTTCGCTGGTATCGTTCGATCTGATGAATGATAGTGAGACTTTCATCCAAGGTTTTTCGTGCGGTACTTAATTGTTTCTTTAATACCCTTAATTGTAACAACTGTTCAAGTAAGGACTGATTCTGCCTAGCAATCTCATTGAATTGCTTTTCAATTGTAGTCACCCGCTTTGTTGAAAGCTCCACATCATATTCCTCTATAAACGTCACCTGCTCCTCTTCAACATGATACTCCAGACAAAAATCACAGGTTTCACAGTAACAACAAATGGAACGGCTCTTTGGATTGAAGGTCAGCAACTTTTTATGTGAGCAGATCTCCTTTGAACCTGTCACCCATTCCTCTGGAAGAGCACGAAACGGTCGCATAACGATCGCTGCACGATGACGCCAGCCAGCAATATCTTCTGGATAGTTTAATACAGAAATGAGTGCGGATTGATTCATGACTTCGACAGCATCAATCACACGTCTTTTTTTATGAAATAGTTGGACAATCGGATGATTGTAAAAAGCGGATGATATTTTCTTTAACCAATAGTTTCGATCATATTCACTTATATTTGCTAAGAACAGATATTCCTCAAGTACTTCCCCAACATGGTCATAAAGCTGTTCAGAGGATAATTGAGTAAAATCCGTCGGATATAAATATTCTTCTCTTAAGGGTAATCCGTGTTCTTCGGGTAAGGATCGCCATAAAAACATTTCTGGGCGCATCAGATGTGGATGAATGGTCTCTTCTTTTTCAAAAAAAACCGGGAGGACAGCATTTCCTTTGAGTCCTAAGAAGGAACGGATTTTCTCTGCATCCAGAGGTTTATCGTTCATTTGATCCACAATTGCGTCATTCAGCCTGGAAAGTAACCCCCGTTCAAATTTATGTCCAATCGACCGGATATGTTTGTTCTTCTTTCCGATCGGCGCCAGTACTACATACGGGTATCGGTGATCCTTGTAAGCAATCCTGTTTGGCAGTCCCATAATGATTCCCCTTTAATAAGGATTTACTACTATTATAGAAAAAGTATTAAGATGTACCAATAAATATAAGTAAAATGGGCGTCATACTGTTAAAATTTCCACAGAATACCCAATAAACAATCCTGATTCAATCACTCCAGGAATAGCGCTTAATTCTTTTTCCAGATTATTAGAGATCGTTGGAAACCAGGCATCCATTATGACATTCCCTGCTTCCGTAATAACAGGACCATCTTTTGCTACAGCCATTCTTAAATCGACTTGATCTATTCCCATATCTTTAAGCGCTGCTTCCACAATATGAATCGATCGTGAATCCACCTCTAAAGGAACAGCAAACTTCTCTCCAAGATGACCTACAAGCTTGCTCTCATCTACCAAGATGTACGTTTTCGGAGAACTTGCCATCACTAACTTCTCTGCAAAGAGTGCCCCTCCTCTTCCTTTAATTAAACGATTGTGTGAATCGACTTCGTCTGCACCATCGAAGCCCCAATCAGGTCTTGCATTAAGAAGAGACGTGGTAGTCAGACCATAATAATTGCAATTCATCTCTGCCTCTTTAGATGTTGGTATAGCCAATACGTTCCACCTCTCAGCTGCTGCCCTTTCGGCAATCTTCTTAAGGGCTAGAAAGGAAGTGGACCCGGATCCGATTCCAATAATGTCTCCATCTCTCACAAACCTGCTCACATGCTCCGCCACTTTCTCTTTCTTATCACGGAAGGAAATGGGTCCTTCCCAGATCGGTTGTCCAGCCAGTTTATTTTTCCATTTCACATGCATCACCTCTTCGTTTGGTATTCCCGAAAGGAGCCGAAATCAAGCATCGGGAAAAGAAAGAAAAAGGACAAAAACTTTGTCATTTTTCACTTCTCCTCACATAGAATGAATGTAATCTATTGTTCTCAGGAAAGAAGGGGATGGAATTGAAGCGAGTATATGTGAAGTTGTTCATCTTCTATCTCATTCTCATATGTGCCATCATCCTCGTCACCATAAATCAATAATAAAACAAACCTCGACGATACTTTCGTCGAGGTTTCACTTTACCAAATCATGTTTGAATGCATAAATCACAGCCTGTGTGCGATCGGATACTTCTAGCTTCCCCAGGATATTACTGACATGCACTTTCACCGTTTTCAAGGCAATGAATAATTGCTCAGAAATTTCTTGATTACTTTTCCCCTCAGCCATAAGTAGAAGGACTTCTTTCTCACGCTCAGTCAACTGCTCATGAAGATAGGCCGGGTTTGGTGTGCGCATCTTCGTCATAATCTTTCCTGTCACTTCTGGTTCTAAAATGGACTGGCCCTCGTATGTAGAACGAATGGCTTTAGCAATTTCATCAGCTTTTGAGGTCTTCAACATATAACTTGTCGCCCCTGCTTCAAGAGCCGGATAGACTTTCTCATCGTCAAGAAAGCTGGTGACAATAATGACTTTTGCTTCTGGCCACTGTTCTGTAATCTGCTTTGTCGCTTCAATCCCATCCATTTCGTCCATGACTAAATCCATCAAAATAATATCCGGGCGATGCTCTAAGGCCAAATCCACAGCAGCCTGTCCGCCATCCGCTTCCGCAATCACCTCGATATCCGGTTGTGCAGACAGGTAAGCCGAAACACCAATTCGGACCATCTCATGATCATCCGCAAATAATACGCTAATCATTATCTCCCGCCTCCCTTTTCCAATGGGGAATTTTCACTTCAAGCCTTGTTCCTTGCTCTTTTACACTTACGATATTCAGTGTTCCTCCCACTTCTATCGCTCGTTCCTGCATGTTTTGCAAACCATAGGAACTAGCCTTTTTCTCTTCCACATCAAAACCGTCCCCATCGTCTACGATACGAAGGATAATACTATGATCTCTTTCAATAAGCATTACGTTTAAAGAAGATGCTTTCGCATGCCGCAATGTGTTTGAAACGGCTTCTTGGAGGATACGAAACAACTGATCTTCAATACCCTTTTCAAGACTCAACGTTTCCACAGACCAATGAATGTCCATCGGGACCTTTTGTGTCAATTCATATAGCAGCTCTTCTGCCCCTTCAGATAAAGATTTATCTTTTAACGCAATCGGCCTTAAGTGGAGGAGCAAAGCACGCATCTCAAGCTGGGATTGATGAATCATTCGCTCCACCATTTTCATTTGTTTTTTCCTGGAGGCCAGATCATCTGTATCGGTTTCATTAATCGCTGACATCATCATTGACGCTGCGAATAATTGCTGACTGACAGAATCATGCAGCTCTCTTGCCAGTCTATATCTTTCCTGGACCACCACTTCCTGAAGACTTTTTTCACGTTCTTCCGCTCTCTCTGTAACCATACGTTGAGCAAGCTCTGTTTGTTTCGTCATTTTATCTTCTAGTTCGTTGATGGCATCCTCAATCTGCTTCATTTCTTTCAAGTCAACTTCTTCTCTAACCCTCTCATTTCCCTTGGTGAGTTCAAAAAGACAATGTTCGATCGTATAAAGCTGTCTTCGCCAAAACCACCCTTGAATCACACCTGTTACAAATCCAAACGACAAAGCCATTAAGATTACGAAGAAGATATAAGGCATATCCAAAACTTCTCTATCCCACAAATCTTCCCATGAGTGGAAAGGAAATGCATAAAAGGTGATGGTTAAAATAAGGATAGTAAATCCAAAAAAGGTGAGCGTACCGGACAATACCTGCCTCTGCCATACATTCATCATATGCGTTTCACCTCGAGGTCTCCTGAAACCATCGAAGTAATTATTTTCACGCGTGGCTTTTCAGAGCGATACCCTCCCGTTTGGTACGATAACACTTGGTTGAGTACTTTTGATTTCTTATATTGAAAAATAGAAGCACGCCCTATAAGGGCGCTATGATGGATACTTACTTCCACTTCATAAGGAATATACACAGTCAAATTACCGACAAAATGCCGGATGGAAATAACCGCTTCATCGTGTGGCAGGACGGTCTGGCTTAAATCAACAATCCGATTGCCAATCCCCCCGTGAATGTTAATATCCTTCCATTCATACGACTTATTTGGCGTAGACTCATCTCCGAAAAATTTCTGCTTCAATACCGGGTCCTGATCCGGCATTTCTTGATAGTTATCCATGATTTCTGGTCTAATTCGATCTGGGTTTTCTCGTGTTTTAAAATAATGCAAAAGAAAAACAATGATCATAGCAATCACTAGAAATCTCACGGCAATCATACTTAAAATGGTAAAAATCAAACTGATCAAGCCGATCCAAAATAACACTTTTCTCCATAAAGGTCGGTAATTTTTCCATCCGATATACATCAACACACCAGAAAACAGGACGGAAAATACCAGACCTCCATTAAAGAAGACAATTTCAACAACGAGAAGAATCACCCCTATGATTAAAATCGTGTTTATCGTATCCGTAGAAAGTTTTTTAAGCATAAAGGTCATCCTCCTCTCCTTATAATCATGATAAAGACGCAGAAATCTGCGCCTTTATCATACCATGTTTTTTATTTAGCTTGTACTTCCTCTTGTTTCTCTACTTCTTTTTCCAACTGAGCGATTTTACTATCGAAAGTGTTGTGATAATACGCACTGTTCACCTTATATTCCAAGTCTTCAATATAGCGGTCGATTTCTGAAAATCTAGAGTAAGGCTTATCCGCTGTTTCTTTAATCACTTGATTCATACGATGGTGAGCACGTGCGATGTTTTCACGCCCCATCAATTCCATCCGCTTCACGTGCATATCCTTTAATTTATGTTTCATTTCTTCATACTTACGTTCTAGGGCTTCCAACTGTTCAATACTATCTCTTCTAGAGACTTGCAAACGCTCCGCTCTAGCTTCATATTCCTGCTTCTCCTTAATAGCAAACTCATACATATCCGTTTCGCCAGCTTTCTCAGCTATCTCCGCTTGACGTGTGCGTTTGTCCGCCATATCCTGTGCTTTTTGGAATTCATGTGAGAATTCGTCTTTCAATCGATACTGACGCTCGACAAGCTTGCGAACTTTTTCTGTCTCTTTTTCACTTTCACGTAAATATTGATTCAACATAGCAATCGGATTCTTCTGTTCCTTTTGATCTAACGCCTCATGTAAATCTGCTGTAATGGAATCTTTCAATCTTGTGAATAAATTAGCCATATTCATCTCTCCTTGTAATTATTTATTTAACTCTGCCCATTGATGTTCAAAGTTTGTAAATGGGTCCTCTGACCTTGTCGGTTGGATATCCTCTTTCTTGCTTGTCCAATTTTTAAAGATCCAATAAAGCGCGTAAGCTGCTGCGACACCAATAACAGCATAAATGTTAGACACTGCAATGCTGAGTGTGATCAATCCAACGACTACCCATCCAATCTTCCCAGCTGTTGAGTCACTTTTCATAAACTGCTTAAACACAATATAGAGAAGCCAGACACTTACCCCGAGGAGGATCATCGGTCCCAAATTGGCAAGCAAGACGGCAAGAGCGATTAATCCGGCCAGGAATAGTAAAAATTTCTTCATTGATTTTCCCTCCTTGTTGTTTTCTTATATTCATCATACCCAGAAAGGAATTTTACAGTAATGAGCCAGAGATATATTTTCTCCTAAGACCAGAGGCTTATAGGGGAATAGCCATGTGTTTTAAGAACTGAAGCCTACATAAAGGGAAAGGTCATCACAGGTAGATGGCAAGAGGAAATCCTAGAACGCCAAGATATATGTGGAATTCTATCAGAGAAAAAGGAGATACTATTCCGGTGAAAACAGCACAAAAAAGCCGCCTGTGGTAAGGCGGCTTTTCTTATTCAACGATTCGTAATTCTTTCGGGGTTTTTGTTAATGTGATGGATCCGTCATCGGTAACAAGGACATCATCCTCCAGGCGTACACCCCCGATTTCTGGATCATAAATTCCCGGCTCAATTGTGTAAGTCATACCCTTTTTCAAAACCCCATCATTCAAGTGACTCATAGAAGGGAATTCATGGACGTTAATCCCCAGGCCGTGGCCGATACGGTGCGGGAACTTATCTCCATACCCTGCATCTGTGATGACATCACGGGCGGTCTGATCCAAATCACCAATTCGTGTTCCAGGTTTACTGATTGCAAGGGAGGCTTCCAGGGCTTCCTTCACCTTGTTATAAATGACTTTTTGCTCATCGCTGATTGAACGATAGGCAAATGTACGGGTGATATCAGAGGTATACCCCTTCCAAACAACCCCCAGATCAAAGAGTACAAAATCGCCAGGTTTCAGACGACGATCACCAGGATTCCCGTGGGGCTGACCTGATTTTCCCCCAAACAGAACCATTGTAGAAAACGACATCTCTGACACGCCTTTTTTCTTTAGTTCGTACTCAATTTTAGCAAGAACTTCCATTTCAGTGATCCCTTCTGCAAGGGCATCTACACCAACACTTACACCGAAATCTGCGAGTTCTGCCGCTTCTTTCATAATACTAATTTCCTGTTCATCTTTAATGACACGCATCTCATTCAGCTGACCTTCAATGTCTTCAACTTTGACATTATCAAAGAGACCGATAAAGGATTCACTTCGACCATAAGAAAGGACTTGCTTCTCTATCCCTATCGTACGAATTTCTATATTGCCGTTCTCACGCATTTGATCCGCTATCATTTTCCATGGATCTTCATGGTCCGCATATCCGATTACTTCATGTGTCCAACCCGCATCTCTGATTTGACCTTTTTCCATTCCAGGTAATACTGCAACGGGAGCCGTTTCCGGGAAAACCAAAAGCCCCAGTAATCTTTCATGAGGGTCTGTATGGAATCCTGTTAAATAGAAGAAGTTCTCCGTCGAGTTAATAAAAGCAGCATCGACATTTGCTTCTTTTAGATATTGAGAAAATTGTTCTAACCTATGTTCCATATTTTATCACTCCTCTTCCGTCTCTTTTCATCATAGCTCAATCTTTCACGCAATCCAAATGACACAAAAATTCGAAAACACTAGTGAACGTTTAACGACAATTTATGATTTTATTTCTCATAAATAAAGGCTTTCGATATAATGACGGAAGATGAGCGTACAAAATCGGAGGTGAAAAATGATGGACCGTACTCGTTTCTTTATTCGTGTCGCTGCTATCTACGCATTAATCGGGGCTTTCATGGGGTCCCACATGGCCGGAGGAGGTGGGCTGCAGTTAAGCGCCATTCATGCTCACATTCTTGTTGTAGGATGGCTGTCTCTGTTTGCATTCGGTATTTACTATAAAGTATTTTCCATTCCAAAAAAGTCGAAACTAGCGACGGCACATGTTTGGACGGCGTTTTTCGGTGTCTTTGGGTTGACCGCTGGAATGTGGCTTTACTACACACAGCCGATTCCTGGAATGAATCCTTTCAATACTATTTTCTTTATTGTAGGCGGGACCATTCTACTTATAGCTTTTGTTTTATTTGCAATCATGACATTCATCCATGGAAAATTAATTTCCGAAGACGCATGAATGATAGCACCATCGCCCTCCCCACCCCCGATAGACTTTTAAGTCAAGGGGATGAACATAAGCGATGAACAAACCCCTCACTCAGGGATCTACAGTATATGAGTTTTATAAGCTCCCAGACCAAAAAAACAGATCCGCTTTCTATTGCGGATCTGTTTTTTTATGCGGTCTGCCGAAGAGGCGTCCGTTGTAATAATGATTTTTCCAATCTTACTACAAAGAGTGCAGCAGCGATGGATAATCCTAAATCCTTAATTAAGAATGGAACCATACTCGACCAAGCAAGGACAAAACTGATGCCCTCCCCGCCGACCCAGAAATTCATAGCAAAATAAAATAAGTTAACCCCGACGAAGTAATTGATTACAATACCTATAAGGGCTGCAATAATATAGGTCGGGAGATTACGTTTAGACTCTGCAATCTTTCCAACAAAATAAGCCAATATGATGTATGATACGATAAATCCGAATGTGGGAGATAACAATATGGACACGCCACCTTTGAACCCAGCGAAAATAGGCGCCCCGATCAATCCCAAAATAGCGTAAACGAGAACAGAGAAACAGCCTAATCGACTTCCAAGGACAAGCCCCGCTAAAATCGCAAAAAATGTCTGCAGTGTTAACGGCACTCCCATCACCTGTAAAAATGGCATAAAAGCAGTAATGTTGGCTCCTACAGCCATTAAAGCCACAAACAAACCACCTAATGTAATGTCATAAGCTGATAACCGTGAAGAATTCATATGGTGTCCTCCTATTTATATCTCTTATTTACTTAATAAGATACGGGAGACCACCACACAATGTCAACCTATTTTTAGTATAGTTAACAAAGAGGTATTTAAAATCAGTGTAAAAGCACACATCCTTCATTTTCTATATACAAAGTGCTTTCTATCTGAAAAGAACTTCTATGGTTTAGTTTTGTGTTAGCCTTGGCAGCTATTCATCAGACGATAAGAAGATAAACAAAATAACTCCACGATCCTTACAGCCGCCTTATTCATAATGAATCATTCTATATAATTGGGAAATTAAATATTGCCCATTTCCCCTCCAAATTCCGTCACGATATTTCCCAGGAAATCAAATCATTTTAAAATTCGATAACTTCCCCAATCATTAGGAAGAAGCTGTAAATATTTCGTAGAAAGAAATCGATCATCGACAAGTTGAATAGCACCATAATCTTCTTCCGAACGGATGAGCCTGCCACCTGCCTGCAGAACTTTGTTCATACCTGGATAAACATAGGCATAATCGTATCCATTTCTTTCCTTTTGGTTAAAATATTCCTTAATTAATTCTTTTTCGTAACTCCTCGGAGCTATACCAATACCTACAACGGCCACACCATTTAGTTTGTCACCTCTCAGGTCCACCCCCTCTGAAAAAATTCCACCAAGAACAGCAAATCCCACTAACCGGCCACCGATTTCAAACTGTGCAAGGAAATCCTCCCGTCGATCTTCATCCATTCCACGCTCCTGCATTACCGCATCTACATCGGTATATTTTTTGAACTCATGATAAACCATCTCCATATAGTGATAAGAGGGAAAAAAGAAAAGGTGATTTCCCTTATAATGATCGACTTGGTGATGAAGACGTCTTGCTATTTCTCCAGCTGTCTTCTCCCTGCTTTTATACCTTGTTGACAATGGTGTGATCATGACATCGACCTGAGAAGCATCGTAAGGAGAAGGCAATTGCAAAATATAATCACCTCTCGCCCCCCTAACATTTCTTTATAGTAAGCAAAAGGAGACAGTGTGGCTGAAAAAAAGATCCCGGAACGAAAGCCTTTCGTTGTTTCCCTCAGGACATGAGAAGGATCAAGACAGAACAATTTAAAAGAAAAATCCCCTTGAGATTTACTTTCTCCGATTAAACGATAGTGATCGTCTACATATTCGAGAATTTTTAAAAACCTCTGAGATTGGAAGTACACATCGATCAGTCTTTCCTTCCTTTCCCCTTCCACTTCTTCTTGTAATAAGGCTTCAGCCTGCGTGAGAAAACGCTCCACGTTTTCTTCCAATTCACCAGGTACCTGCTCCCATTGCACATATTCCTCCGTAGAAGAATAAAACCGCATTAAATCTTTTCCAATCGCTTCAGATATCTTTGCAAGAGCATCGTCTTCTTCCTGCCAATCCTCAGCAACCGTCATGTACGCCTGCTTGTGAATCGCAGCTGAATACATGTCACGTGCTCGCTCTACAAGATTATGACTTTCATCGACAAGGATAGCTGTTTTCTTCTTACGGTCAGGTAATAGACGCTTCAGAGAAACCCTTGGGTCGAAGATATAATTATAATCTCCAATGATTATATCTACGACATCGGTTAAATCCAACGAAAACTCAAAAGGACAAATTCTATGTTTCCTTGCATAATATTCTATAACTGGCCTTGTCATTTGTGTTTCATTAAGGAGGATATCCACAATTGCTCCATTAATCCGATCATAATATCCATCTGCAAATGCACAGAAATCCGGCTGACAAATGGTTTCTTCTTGAAAGCAAATTTTATCTTTAGCCGTCAGGGTAACCGAACGAAGCATGAGCCCCTTTTCCTTCATTTTTAAAAGGGATTCTTCCGCTGTGGTCCTTGTAATCGTCTTCGCTGTTAAATAAAACACCCTATCCATATCTTCCAACTGCAGTGCTTTAACGGCCGGAAAAAGTGTGGATATCGTCTTACCAATTCCTGTTGGGGCCTGTGCAAATAGATTCCGTTTTTCCTCAACGGTCCTGTAGACACTCCCGGCAAGTTTCCTCTGCCCTTCCCGATACCCTTGGAATGGAAATTTCAAGTCAGGAACCGTTTTCTCTTTTTGTTCGCGTATATGAAGAAGAATTTGTGCATAAGAGTTATACTTCTCTACCGTTTCTTCCATAAAACCTTTCAACTCTTTATATGTGAACGTTCGCCTCATTCTTTTTTTGTCTTTCGTTCTCTTCTGAACATAGGTTAGTTGAACTTGAATTTGGTCGAGATCTTCTTTTTCTGCATACATGAATGCATACCCTTTTGCCTGGGCCCAGTAGACAGGGTGTGTTGTTTCATCAATCTCATCTAGTTCTCTTCCTGTAGACTTTATTTCATCAATCACAGGACCCTCCTCTGAAATTAATAAACCATCACATCGCCCCTGCACCTTAAGGAGTAATCCTTCTTTATTAAACTCATATTCTAGAAAAACCTCTGACTGATCGCCTTCTTTATATTTTTTCTGAACTTCCTGATGAATGGCTGTTCCTTCTAACAAAGCTGTATTTGTTTGAAACCGTTCATCAATATGGCCAGTCCTGTAAACATAAGATACAAGTTCTCTAACCGAGATGGTCATTTTCCCTTCCATAAAAATCCTCCTTACAGGGGATGTTTCGTCCTTCTACCCTCATCTTCTTACACTCGTTTCCGTATGTCTATTGTATAACGCACATGGTATAATTGTGGGAAAAACATTTTCATTTCCCATTAGGTGAAAACCACATATAATATAAATGGAGATTACCCTCAGGAGGGATTCAAATTTGAAGACTTGGAGATGGATCGCAGCCGTTGCACTCTCCTTCGTTATTGCTATTTTTATTGTAGCAGCTTTCATTTATACTCCGGAAGAAGAACCGAAACCTGAACTCCGTACTGAAGAAAAAGCGGAAGAGGCTCTTATACAAGAAGAACCGCATGATCCTCAAGAACTAAAAGAAGAAGAGGAAGAAGAACAAGATAAAGAAGAAGAAAACCACCTGAGTGATGGTTTACGCGAAGTCTTTACGAGTGTCATAGAAAGCGCACGTGGCTTATTTATTAAAGATAACCTGGATATCGTAGCCATCGGTGACTCTCTAACTCAAGGAGTAGGAGATTCCACAGACAAAGGTGGATACGTAGGGATCTTAGAGGAAACATTCAATGCTAATCCAGATACGGAAACAACGGATATAGAAAACTTTGGAAAACGGGGGAATCGTACAGACCAGCTTTTAAAACGGATGGAAAACGAAGAAATCAAAGAATCGTTGCGAGACGCAGACTTAATCCTTATCACTATCGGTGCAAATGATGTCATGAAGGTCGTTAAAAATAATTTCACAAGCCTGAACTATCAAGATTTCGTCAACGAACAAGAAGGATATGAAGATCGTTTACATGAGATTTTGCAACGAACCCAAGAACTGAACCCAGATGCTTCTGTTTATCTGCTTGGCCTGTATAATCCCTTTCATAAATATTTCAATAATATTCCTGAACTTGGACAGATTATGGGTGACTGGAATGCCATCAGCCGGCAGGTCGTGAATGACTATGACCAGACAACTTTTATTCCCATCCGGGATTTGTTCGAAGGAAATGAAGAAGATCTTCTTTGGAAAGATGATCAGTTCCATCCTAACGAAAGAGGTTATAAAAAGATGGCAGAGCGCGTGTTACAATATATAAGGGAAGACATTGAAGTTGAACAATAATACAGGTGGAATGAATAAAATGAAACGATTATTGTTAAATAATAAATGGAGGACGTCGTTCTGGCTTTTGGCTCTCATTAATTTAGCAGTTGTGGTTTGGCTGGTGGCATTAGTTTTTCTCCCGAGTTCCTACACGATTGTTAACGTTGATCAAGAAAAAGAAAGCTCTGACGCTGAGTTTACAATTGTTTCTACTAAAGAAAATATGGAGCAGCTTGCCAACGAGTATCTATCAGAACTATCAACCCAGACGGTATTCAATTATTCTATTGCTCTGGACCGTAATGTAACGTTATCAGGCAACATTAAGGCCTTTGATCAGGTGATTCCAATCAACGTTGAATTACATCCTGAAGTCCAAAAGAACGGGGACCTCGTCCTACAACAAGAAAAAATTTCATTAGGTAAATTGCCGCTTCCTAACAAAAAAGTGCTAGAGTTTGTAAAAGATAATTACAACTTACCTGAATGGGTGATGGTCAACCCAAACGATGAAAACATTTATGTTGCGGTTACCCAAATGGATACAGCAAGCAACTTCAATGTGAAAGTCGACCGATTTAACCTTAATTCCAATCAACTCTCATTTAAAATTTCCGTACCACGAGATTCCTTCCAATTTGCCCAAAAAGTTATGGAAGATCATATGGAATAGGAAGAAAAACATCCTTTCATAAGCATTCTATCCTTACTCCATTTTGTAGGTACCTAGACAGCAGACACGGCAGATGAAGCACACCATTCATCTATGATAAAATTGGACTACATTCCCAATAGTAAGGATGTGACAGACATGCGCGTAGTTAACAATATCGCTGATTTAATCGGTGATACTCCTTTAGTAAAATTAAATCGCGTTGCTCCAAAAGGTGGAGCCGATATTTATATGAAATTGGAAAAATATAATCCAAGCGGGAGCGTGAAAGACCGTGCCGCGTTCACAATGATGGAGCAGGCAGAAAAAGAAGGGCTCTTGAAAGATGGCTCTACCATTATTGAGCCAACAAGTGGAAACACCGGGATTGGTATTGCTATGAATGCTGCCGCACGTGGATATCGTGCGATTCTCGTGATGCCTGATACGATGACCCAGGAACGGATCAACCTTTTAAAAGCATATGGAGCCGAAATCGTTCTCACCCCTGGAGACGAAAAAATGCCCGGCGCTATAGCAAAAGCTAAAGAGCTTGTAAGTGAAATTGACGGTAGCTTCATGCCTATGCAATTTGAAAATATGGCAAACCCAGATGCTCACCGCCATACAACAGCAGCAGAAATAATTGAAGCTATGGATGAGCTCGGCAAACCATTATCTGCTTTTGTATCCACGGCTGGTACTGGCGGCACCATCACCGGGACTGGCGAAGAACTAAAAAAACGCTACAAAGACCTTACCATCCATGTTGCTGAGCCTGCTGGCTCTCCTGTGCTTTCAGGCGGGAAACCCGGAAAACATAAACTTGTAGGTACAAGCCCTGGCTTTATTCCGCCGATTCTCAACCAGGATGTGTATGATGAGATTTTCCAAGTGAAGGATGAAGATGCTTATGACATCACACGACGTCTTGCTCGTGAAGAAGGTCTACTTCTCGGAACGTCCGGAGGAGCAGCCTGTTGGGCAGCTATTCAAGTAGCCAATACAAGAAGTTCAGATGAAGTCATTTTATGTATTGCACCAGATACTGGTGAGCGTTATCTCTCCGGAGACTTATTCAGATTTTAAGCGTAAAAAGGCTCAGAGTTTGGAAATCTGAGCCTTTTTACATCCCCTAAATAAAGAGAGGCATGGTTATTCACTTTCTAGTTATAAACGGTATAAATCTCTAAAACGCAAGTGCCATCCCAGATGGAAGGATGCAACCCGAGCCAATATTACTAATAAAAAAATCAAGTACGTCTGCCATGCACTCTCCACATCAATCCACCCTATACCGATGACCAGACCGGCCGCCAATGCCCACACAGCATAAATCTCCTGATGCATAACCATCGGCCTTCTTTGTGCCAAGACATCACGAGTGACTCCACCACCGACACCTGTAAGAATAGCAGCGAAAATAACCCCACCTAACGGAAATCCATTTTCTATAGCGAAGGATGCTCCTTGTAAAGCAAAAGCCGATAACCCAATTGCATCCGGATATATATTCCACCGATCCCAAGCCATCACCCAAGTTTTCGGAAAGAAATAGACGATAGCAATAGTGCCCAGGGCAACATAAAAAAGATAACCCTGTTCCCATACATGGACGACAGGTACGTCTAGGGCAATATTTCTTATGATTCCTCCCGCAAACGGTGTTGCAATCCCAAGAATAAATGTACCGAAAATATCATACCGTTCATTTAGCGCTACAATGGCTCCACTAAAAGCAAAAGCAGATACAGCTAAGATATTAAGTATTTCCCAAGTCATCGGTCTCCCCCTCCCTGATCATTCATTTTTTCTTTATGACGGTTATTTCTGACTGATTGATTATAACAAACTATCAGCGATGATACCTTATCCACCTCATAGATATTTCAAATAGGGTTGTGATGGTTAAAAGACCTGGCCTGAAGAGAGGAACATAAATTCAAGTTGCTTTGACACATCCTTGTGAAAATTATATAATTATCTTTAATTCAAGATTAATTCCTGGATGAGGAGGAATAACATGCAACTGAAAGGCATCCATCACGTTTCTGCTATTACAGCTAATGCAAAACAGAATTACGATTTCTATACAAATATAATGGGAATGCGCTTAGTAAAGAAAACCGTTAACCAAGACGCCCCATCCATGTATCACTTATTTTACGCAGATGAAAAAGGGCGCCCAGGAACAGATTTGACCTTTTTCGAAATTCATAGAGCTGGTCAAACGTATCCAGGAACTCGAAGTATTTCGACTACCTCTCTTCGTGTAAAGAGTGATAAAGCATTAACCTATTGGAAAGACCGTTTTCAGAAGTATCAGGTGGACCATGATGGAATAATTGATCGTTTCGGAAGAAAAACACTCTCTTTTCGTGACCCTGAAGGACAGCGACTGACACTCATATCAGATGAAAAAAATGAGGGGGTTGCTTCCGGAGATCCCTGGGATCACGCTCCAGTCCCACAAGAATACGGCATCACAGGACTAGGGCCTGTCCACCTTACCGTTAATGAGGCGTCCAAGACGGAAGAAGTCCTCACAGAAGTATTAGGGTTCCGAAAAAAAGGAACCTATGAGCAACGAGTAGTATATGAAACAGGTGAAGGTGGAAACGGAGCAGAAGTGCATATCGAAGAAAAACGTGAAGGAAAACCTGAAAAGCCTGGCCGAGGAAGTGTTCATCACGTAGCGTTCCGTGTCAGTGATGAGGATGAGTTAAAAAAATGGGAAGAGACCATTCAAGCGTCAGGCTTCCCCCATTCAGGCATTGTTGATCGATACTATTTTAAGTCTATATATTTCCGGGAAGCCAATCATATTCTTTTTGAATTAGCGACAGACGGCCCTGGCTTCTCAACAGATGAGGACGAGAATCATCTCGGGGAGAAACTTGCTCTCCCACCATTTCTAGAAGACAAGCGCAAGGAAATTGAAGATCATTTAACTCAATTGGACACTTCCCGAACAAGAGAATAAGAACCATGAAAAACTCCAGAGGGCATGACCGCCCTCCGGAGTTTTTTTACTCTTCCAATCGATTTTTTATCCAGTTAATCAAACCGCCCATTTGCATAATTTCTATTTGACGATCGGATAGCGCGTGTTCAAGTTTGAGAGTTTTATCTTTTCCTTTAACCTCCACTTCAATGTGTGGAGACTGCTTAATTTTGTCTCGTAGACCCTTGAATACAAGAACATCACCTTGTTCCAATTCTTTCAAATCGGAAGGATCCGTAAAAGTTAATGGAAGGACTCCAAAGTTAGCAAGGTTCTGCCAGTGAATACGAGCGAAGTCTTCTACTATCGCTACTCTTAGGCCTAAATACTTCGGCGCCAGGGCAGCATGCTCACGGCTGGATCCCTGCCCGTAGTTAACACCAGCAACTACGGCATGTCCGCCTTCATCTCTCACCTTCATCGCTCGGTCATGATAAGTTTCATCCAAAATTTCAAATGTGAATTTACTGATTTCCGGTAAGTTACTGCGATATGGGAGGACACGTGCACCACCAGCAAGTATTTCATCTGTAGAGATATCGTCCCCCATTTTAAGTAAAATAGGAAGTTCCATATCATTTGGAAGTTCATCCATCTCCGGAATAGAAGCTACATTAGGACCTTTTACAAGTTCTACTTTTTTAGCCTCCTCCAAAGGTAACGGTTCATCAAGCAATCTTGTATCAACGGTCGGGTTATCTAAATCTTTCACTTTCGGAAAGTCGAAATCAGATTTTCTCGGATCTGTGATCCTTCCGGTTAACGCTGAGACTGCTGCCGTTTCAGGACTGCATAGGAACACACTGTCCTCTTTCGTGCCAGATCGACCCGGGAAGTTCCTAGGAGTGGTGCGCAAGCTGTTCCTGCCGGTTGCTGGAGCCTGTCCCATTCCAATACACCCATTACATCCAGCCTGGTGCAGACGTCCTCCTGCCTGAAGGAAATTCGCAATATGTCCTTCTTGGGACAGATCAATAAGCATCTGCCTGGATGTAGGGTTTAAATCAAATGAAACCCCATCCGCAATATGGCGTCCTTCTACAATTTTAGAAGCGATGGCAAAATCACGGTATCCCGGATTTGCTGAAGAACCGATATAGGACTGATAAATCGGTTCCCCTTCGATTTCTTCTATAGGTACAACATTTCCCGGACTAGAAGGTTTAGCAACCATAGGTCCCAGAGTGGATAAATTCAATTCATCATGAACATCATAGGAAGCATCTTTATCCGCCAACAATTCGATCCATTCATCCTCTCTCCCCTGAAGCTTCATAAACCTTTTTGTTTCCTCATCTGACGGGAACACCGTCCCAGTTGCTCCAAGCTCTGCCCCCATATTAGCAATTACATGTCGATCCATGGCGGTTAAGTTCTTCAATCCTGGCCCATAGTATTCAAAGACGTGATTGACGCCACCTTTAACTCCGTGTCTTCTCAACATTTCTAAAATAGCATCTTTGGCACTCACCCAATCAGGTAGTTCACCTGTAACTTTGACCCCCCACACTTTCGGCATCTTCACATAAAAAGGTTCCCCCGCTATAGCCAGGGCTACATCAATTCCCCCGGCCCCCATAGCAAGCATACCCATACAGCCGTTCGCACAAGTATGACTATCAGAACCAAGCAGAGTTTTACCTGGTTTCGCCAAACGCTGCATATGAACGGGGTGACTGACACCATTTCCCGGCCGGCTGAAATGCAGTCCAAAACGCTTCGCTGCACTTTCTAAAAAAAGGTGGTCATCAGGATTTTTACTATCTTCCTGAATCAAGTTATGATCCACATATTGTGCGGACGCTTCCGTCTTAGCCTGGTCAATTCCCATAGCTTCAAGCTCAAGCATGACCATTGTCCCGGTAGCATCCTGCGTTAGGGTCTGATCAATTTTGAGTCCGATTTCAGACCCAGGAATCATCTCCCCCTCCACCAAGTGATCTTTAATCAATTTTTGCGTGACATTATACCCCACACTTATTCCTCCTTCTCACTTGTGATTGATGACAAATCTTGATGACGATTTCTGAATTCCCTATACCTTTTATACCCTTAATGAGGTATCATTACTCATAGGTTATAGGATGTTCTTTAAACCAGAATTTTAACCATTAATTGGAATCCCATGCAAGTCACCCTTCCAAAGTCCCCTTAAAGCCTCAAAATTCCCTCGACTTGGGAAACTAGTAAAATTTGTTGAAAATTCCAGAACGAACATGTATTCTAAAGATAGATTTGAAAGAGCGAACACTCTGACAAATTGATAGTTGATCAACTAGGTGTGTGAAAAATGGAATATGGTAAAGTGCTTCGATTCCATCGTGTTAAACAAGGTTTAACTCAAAACCAGTTAGCTGATGGAATTATCTCGCCGGCGTATTTGTCTAAAATTGAGAATGATCAAACTGTTCCAGCGTTCGAGGTACTTGAACACCTTTATGAACGTCTTGGTCTGGATTTCCATGATTCTTCTTACCACCATCCTTCCAAAGAAAAATTGAAAGAATGGTATGAAATGATTGTCTTTAAGCGTAAGGAAGAGGCTAGAAAGTTAAAGGAAGAACTGATCCAACAGAAAGATACGCTGAATAATCATCATTTGTATATATTTTTTGAACTGTTTCGCATTCGCCATCTGCTGTTAGAAAACGAGGTGGAGGAGGCTTATAAAGCATGGAAAGATATCCGTCAACATGAGGATACATTTGATGAAGAGATGGAGTATTACTTCCATTTAAGCTCAGGGCTCGTTAGTTATTACCAAGAAGACTATGAAAACTCCTACTCAGAATTAATGGAGGCCAAAAATTATAGCACTTCTATTAAACTGGAAGGCTGGGAAGAAAGTGATTTATATTACCTTCTTGCTTTAAGCGCCAGTCAAGCTAATAATATTTCGGCGTCAATATTTAATGCTGAACATGCTTTAGCTATATATCAAAAGCAATATAACCTATTCAAGAGTGCGAACTGCCACATATTGTTAGGTATCAACTATGGAAGATTAAAAAACTATGGTAAAGCCTTAGAAAATTATCACTTAGTTAGTAAAATTGCTACCCAAACAAATAATTATTACCAACTAGGGGTTATATACCATAATATAGGTGTGATCGAGTCTCGACTTGGTAATTTTGAGGCAGCTATCTCAAACTATAAGAAATGCCTTTCTTATAGAACAGAAACTGCATCTGATCATGAGATATTTGAAACTATATATTGTTTAGTATTTGAAACCTATAAGATAGGTGAATTAGAAGACTGCAGAAAATGGATAAATGAAGGAATATCACATTTAAATTCTTCTTCATCTGATACCACTACTGATGAAATACACCTTAAAGTGTACACGATGCTCATTGATAATGATGAGAATGCGAGTGAATATTTAGAAAGTGTTGCAATTCCTCACTTTCTCGAAAAAAAACACCATAGATTTGTCATTCGTTACTGTATGATTGTAGCTGATTTATTAGAATCGGAACGAAGCTATAAAAAATCCACAAAATACCTAAGGTTAGCAATTGATTTGTTAAATAAATATTCTAATTTAGGAGGTATTGTATTATGAAGAAATTGATTGGCGTTATCGCTGTATTAGGGCTTGCCGTTTCAATTTCAGCAGGAGTCAACTACACCGACACTGCGGATGAAAGGCACCCTCAACCACTAGTTGTGGATGAAGTTTAATATTTATTTTTTATTTTTCTAATTTTGTGTGTTAATTTTCCATTTAACATAAATTAACACCTCCCCTAATCCTATACCTATACAAACTTTCGCCTCTACCTTAATGGTAGAGGTCTTTTTTTGAAAAACTCTCCTTAATAAAACAGGGCTTTCCCTACTTCTACATGATTGTATGATGAATATTTTCTCTACATTCGCTTTTGAGACCCCCAGAGGAAATATTTATGTGCGTTTCAATGCAGGAATATCAATTTAATTCAAATTCTCTCGATGGATTTCAACAATTGTTCATTAAAATAAGACGTAAACAAGATAAAAAACAGCAATGCGGCAGCATTACTGTTTTTCAAAATAAGCTATAAATTGATCATATGGATTTTGTTTATCCAACCCTGAAAAAACCAGCGTTTTATTATTAAAATTATTAATTTCAGCTGCATCTATATCTTCATAAGCTTGGCCCATCACCGTATCTTCAGTAAAAAATTTAATTTCATTCATCATTCCAAGAATCTTACGGTTGTTTGTTTTGGTATAAGCAATATCATCAGCCGCTGCCAACATCTCATCAGCAATGCCTTTCTCTACATCAAGCAATTGAAAAAGCTGTCTCAGCGATCCTTTAATGACACTATCAAGGTGTTCAAATTGCTCCTTTCTAAGACCAAGCAAAGTTAAATTTAATCCTGTTGCATTGTTCATTAAAATGAGACATTTCCTTCTATTCAACGTCACAATGTTCCCGTGCCATTGATGAATGTCGGGTACCTCATTGTATTCCTCAATGTTTTCAATTGGTTTATTGATTTCATTCTGTAATTTTTTTGTTGCACCAATTACGAACAATTTATCCACCTCATCATAACTTGTCATACTCTCATTTTAACGTGTATATATAAAAAAACAAAGAAGAACCAAATGTGGCCCTCTTTGTTTTATCCCTTCGTTCGTCTAGCAAAGTCGACAAATTGAAACTTGTCCGGTCGGTGTCTGGATTCTGTAAATTGAAATGCTGTGGTATCTGCTAAATACACATAACTGCGAATGACTACAACTTGATGATGGCCTTTCAAGTCTAGGAATACCTCATCTTCTTCCGTAACTGGCTCGACAACGATTTCCTTTTTGGCAAAACTAATATCAAGTTCAAGTTCATTTTCGATATAATTATAAAGCGAATGCTGTACAATTTCCTTAGTTAGTTCAGGAACAAGATCTTGGCGAATATAGTCCTTATCCAAAATAATTCTTTCTCCACCTATTTCTCTTGCTCTTATTACCCTCCAAAGGGAAGCCCCCGCCGGACAATTTAATTGTCGACATATTTTCGCTTCCTTAACCAGAGTAAGTTCATGAACGTGCGTGCGGAAACTTTGGCCTAACCGTTCAGATAACTCCTTAAAACTTGTCAGTCCGGACACCGGGAATTCAAACTTATCTCGATCAAGGACAACTGACCCTTTCCCACGTACTTTTTGGATATACCCATTGTGAGAAAGTAGATTCAGTGCTTTTCTGATGGTTTCTCGTGATGTATGAAAGCGAGAACTCAATTCATGTTCAGAAGGGAGAGTCTCCCCCGATAAGTACTCCCCTTTTTGAATATCTTCCACTAAAGTATGATAAATCTCAATATACTTCTTTTTCATGCCTTTCCCCCTCACCTGTTAATCGGCAAGATGATAAACGACCGACTCATAAGGACGAAGGGTAACCTCTCGATAATCCAATGCTGAATCAGCATAATTACTCAGAAGAATATCTGCCTTACCTGTCATTTGTACATTTCCAGGTAAAGAGAAAGTCGTTTCTTCTTCATAGAAGTTATTTACGACAAGCAACTGCTCTCCATTCCATTCACGCAAAAAGGCAAACACTCGATCATGGTCCGGTGTTAATAAGAGGTAGTCCCCATGAGTAATGATATCATGAGATTTTCGGAGCTCAATCAACTTTTGATAGTGACTAAAGATAGAATTCTCTTTATTCATAACTGCATCAGCATTAACCTGATTATAATTATCTGCCACATCAATCCACGGAGTTCCCTTTGTAAAGCCGGCGTTCTCTTCTCCATTCCATTGTACAGGTGTTCGAGAATTGTCACGAGATTTCTGCTTTAAAATCTCCATGATTTTTTCTTCCCTTACCCCTTGAGCTTTGAATTCTTCATACATATTTAATGATTCAACATCACGATAACGATCGATGCTTTCAAAATTCGGATTCGTCATACCGAATTCCTCACCCTGGTAAATATAAGGAGTCCCCTGCATCATATGAATCGTTGTCGCAAGCATTTTTCCTGATTTTTCAGGATAATTTTCCTCATCCCCGAATCTTGATAAAACACGAGGCTGGTCATGATTACACCAGAATAGAGCATTCCAACCATTCCCTTCGTTCATTTCCCGCTGCCATTTCGAAAGAATTTGTTTCAACTCATGGAAGTCAAAGTCTGCCACCGTCCATTTTTCACCATTCGGATAATCGACCTTTAAATGATGGAAATTAAACGTCATACTTAATTCTTCACGATCAGGGGCTGTATATTGAATGCAATGCTCAATCGTTGTGGATGACATTTCTCCAACTGTCATCAGATCATAGGGTTTAAAAACTTCCCGGTTCATTTCCTTCATATATTCATGGACACGCGGTCCATCTGTGTAAAACCTACGCCCATCGCCGGGGGCGACACTCCCGTCATCATTAGGGAACTTTTGATTTTTTGATATAAGGTTGATGACATCCAGGCGGAAACCATCAACTCCCTTTTCTGCCCAAAACCTCATCATTTCATAGATATCTTTACGCATTTGCTCACTTTCCCAGTTCAAGTCAGCCTGTGTTACATCAAACAGGTGCAGGTAGTATTGTTCCGTTTTCTCATCATACTCCCATGCATTGCCTCCAAATTTCGATTTCCAATTGGTCGGCTCCTCCCCATTGACCGGATCACGCCAAATGTAATAATTCCGGTAAGCATTATCTTTGGATTGTTTAGCTTCCTGGAACCATTTGTGTTCTGTAGATGTGTGATTTACGACAATATCCATAATTAATTTCATGCCGCGTTTGTGGGTTTCTTCCAGTAAACGTTCGAAATCCCGCATCGTACCGTATTCATCATGAATATCGTAATAATCACTAATGTCATATCCATTATCATTTTGTGGAGACTTATACATCGGGGTCAGCCAAAGAACATCGACTCCAAGTTTATTCAAGTAATCTAACTTTTCAATAATACCTTGAATGTCGCCTACACCATTTCCCGTTGTATCATTAAAGCTTTTCGGATAAATTTGATAAACGACAGCTTTTTTCCACCAAGGTTGTTTAATCATTGTAGCACCACCGTTTCACAATTATTAAATGTCTCTTTTCCGTTTCGCATATAGATATGTGCCCACTAACGGAAGGACGATAACAATAACCATCCCAATAGCAAAGTCGACCCAATACTCTGCAACAATCGAGAAAATCCCCGGTACACCACCGACACCAATGGAACTTGCTAATACCCCTTGAGCAGAGATGTACAATCCAGCAATTGCAGAGGAAGAAATGGCGATAACAAACGGATATTTAAAACGTAAATTGACACCGAACAAGGCAGGCTCTGTGATTCCTAACCAGGCAGAAATACCTGAGGAAACACTTAATCCTTTTAACTTATCGTCTTTGGATGCAAACCAGATCGCGAAGGCCGCAGATCCTTGGGCGATGTTGGATAGAGCAAGCATTGGCCATAAGAAGGTTGTCCCAGTACTGCCTACCAATTGAATATCCACGGCCAGGAACGTATGGTGCATCCCTGTAATAACAAGCACACCATAAAGACCACCATAGATCAAACCGCCTAACCATGCGAATGTATCAAATATATTTACAAGACCATCTGTAATCCAGTTACCAATGGCGAACGTGATTGGTCCAATAAGAATGAATGTTAAGAAACCTGTTAAAAGCAGGGAAATAGGTCCAACAAACAGTAATTGAATATTATCAGGAATTCTATGACGTAAAAATAATTCAATCTTTGTTAAGACATAAGAAGCAACGAGAACTGGTAACACTTGTCCCTGGTAGCCGATTTTCTCCACTTGTAATCCAAATAAATCCCAAGTTGGCACTGATCCCTCTGCAACGGCATCACCATAAGACCAGGCATTTAGGAGATCCGGGTGGACAAGAACTAAGCCTATAACGATACCGAGAATCGGACTACCCCCGAATTTCTTAACAGCCGACCAACCTATGAGACCAGGTAAGAATACAAAGGCGGTATTGGCAATAATGATAATCATGTCCGCTATGCCCGCCCATTGCGGATAAACATCAATAATCGACTGCTCATCCCAGAAAATTCCTTGAGCTGTAAGTATATTATTTATTCCAAGCAATAAACCCGCGGTTACGATTGCAGGTAAAATTGGAATGAAGATGTCTGCAAGCGTCTTTATCGCTCTTTGGAGCGGGTTCATTTTTTCCTTGGAAGCTTCTTTAACCTCTTCTTTTGAAGATTCTCCCACATCTGCAAGTGCCACTAATTCCTTGTAAACTTTATCAACCGTCCCCTGGCCAACAACAATTTGGAACTGACCATTCGTAGAAAAAGAACCCTTGACCGCATCAATATTGTTTAACTTTTCCTGATCCACCATTCCTTCATCATGCAATGCGAGGCGTAGGCGTGTCACACAATGTGTCGCCGCAGACAAGTTTTCCTTCCCGCCGATAGCTTCTAATATTTGCTCGGCCTGTTTCTTATGATTCATTTCTATCCCTCCCGATTTGTTTTACTTTTTCTTCACTGACAGTATTGGAGTTGAAACTGCATTTAACTCCACACCCTCAGCCACTTGCACATCAAATTCATCACTGTTCGTAATAATAATAGGAGTCAGCGTACTCTTTGCCTTTTCTTTGACTAAACCCAAGTCAAAAGAGATTAACTTATCCCCCACTTTTACCTTGTCTCCCTTAGAAACAAAGGCTTCAAAACCTTCCCCTTCCATAGCAACTGTCTCTAAACCAATATGAATCAAAACTTCTGCACCACTTTTTGTTTCTAAACCTATCGCATGTTTCGTGGGAAACAATTGAACAATTGTACCTTCTAAAGGACTAAAGACATAGCCATCTTTCGGTTCTATAGCAACCCCTTCCCCCATCATTTTTTGTGAAAATACCGGATCTGGTACTTCCTCCAAGGCTACTTTTTTTCCACTTAATGGAGAAATCACATTAAATGCTGTACTTTTATTTCCAAATAATTTCTTAAACATTTGTTTTCCTCCTTAAACGCTTACACTTTATCAATCAACTTGTATATACATGAAACAATTATGATTATAATTTGTATATACATGTTTTGCAACCGCTAACAATATTTATTTATAGGTGGAATTCCCTCCCTGCATATTCAAAAACGTAACGATGTTAAAAAACTCTCCTATTTTCACTATATAGGTTTCCGTTTCTTATGATCTGTGTTATATATTTAGGGTGTCGAAACAATTAGGAAGAAGGGGTATTATTCTTAATAACGAATCCCAGGCCAAACGGAATTTATGGATCATGTGGTTCGCAAACTTTTTTATTGCAGGAAGTATTACAATGGTCCTTCCATTTTTGTCGTTATATATTGAAAAGCTCGGTCACTTCACAGATGCCTATGTACAAACCTGGTCCGGCTGGGTATTTAGCATTACATTCGTTACTGCATTTATATGTTCACCAATTTGGGGCAAAATCGGCGACAGATGGGGAAGGAAAAAAATTCTTATCCTTTCAGCCAGCGGACTGGCCATATCTGTTTTGTTCATGGGGTTTGTCACTTCCGTCTGGCAGTTGTTTTTACTTCGCTTATTCATGGGCGTATTTACAGGGTTTATCCCCATGTCACAGGCTTTGATTTCCACTCAAACGCCTAAAAACATCGCTGGCCAAGTGCTCGGTTCCTTACAAACAGGAAGCATTACCGGAAGTCTGTTAGGTCCCATGTTAGGAGGCTGGATTGCTGACTCCATTGGTTATGCAACCACTTTCCAATATGTGTCCATTACCGTTGCTCTTTCTGCCATTATTGTTTACTTCGGTATACAAGAACAATCTATTGAAAAAGAAAACGAAAATGAAAAGACAAGTTATCGTTCGTCGGAAGTTTTAGGTCATATTTTCAGGCACCCTGTACTGCTGATGGTCATGGTTGTATCCTTATTCGTTCAAGTCGCTCATTTCAGCATCCAGCCAATCCTTTCTTTATTCGTTGGTGATTTGCATGGACCAGAAAACCTGGCATTATTTTCAGGGATAGCATTCTCGGCAGCAGGACTTGGAAATCTAATGATGGCCAAACAATGGGGCAAAATTGCCGACAAAATTGGATATGTGAAAATACTAGTTATTCTTCTATTTATGGCTGGAGTCGTCTACCTTCCGGCTGCTTTTGTAACGAATATCTGGCAGCTTGTTGCTTTACGTTTTTTATTAGGTGTTTCAATCGGAGGAATTATCCCAGTAAGAACCGCCTATATTCGTCAGGAAGCTCCTGTAGCTATGCAAGGGGAAGTATTAGGATATAACACAAGTATCCGTTTTCTCGGAAATATTATTGGACCATCTATGGGAGGAATGATTGCTGGATTTTATGGATTCTCTATGGTCTTCTTTGTGACAAGCGGACTGCTGATCATTTCAGGGATGCTCATGTTTTTAACCATGCTGAAAAACGCTCCAAAAAGAAAACACGTGGCGCATTATCCATAACATTTCTTTCCATAATAAGTGGAGGTGTGTTGAGGCCTCATGTTAAGATAAGTGTAAAGACACTTCGGAGGCGATTTAATGAAACGTGCATTAATCGTGATTGATTATACGAATGATTTCGTAGCAGATGAAGGGGCATTGACATGCGGTCAGCCCGCTCAGAAGTTGGAAGATTATGTTACTACTACTGCCCGCCAGTTCCTTGACCAAGGGGATCTTGTCGTTTTAGGTGTCGACGTTCATGAAGAAGAAGACCCTTATCATCCGGAGACTAATCTCTTCCCACCACACAATATCCGTGGGACAAAAGGTCAAGAATTATTTGGAACATTGCACACGTTCTATCAGGAAAACCATCATGATCCTAACCTTATCTATATGGAAAAAACACGTTATAGCGCTTTTGCGGGGACAGATTTGGAAATAAAATTAAATGAACGGGGCGTGACAGATCTACATCTAATTGGCGTTTGTACAGATATCTGTGTTCTTCATACAGCTGTTGATGCTTATAATCGGCAATATAACCTTCATATTCATAAAGATGGAGTTGGAAGCTTTAATAAACAAGGTCATGACTGGGCACTATCCCATTTTGAAAAAGCACTTGGAGCCTCCATCTTTTCCAGCAGGTGATCAAATGTCCATCCGACATAAAATCGGATGGACATTTTTTCGTTTCTTATTTTTCTTAATTATAAACTTGTGCTATAGTATTTCGGGTCTCTAAACAAACTTATATTCTTTTTCCAATATGGAAAAACTCCTTATAAGGTTATGCCTATCTTTTCAGCTTTTTCAGTTTCCCTACAAGCCCAGACTCTAATACCGTAGGTCATACCACTCCAAACATCCTAAAGTTAAACGAGTAAAAATGGTTCAAAAAACTGACATTTGAAATCTGAATACAAATCGAATATGATGGACTATGGACATTTATGTTATTTACTACTGTTTAGATATAATTTTAGGAGGAATCACTAATGAGCTCAAAAGATTACCGAGTTCTGCTGTACTATAAGTATGTCGACCTTCCTGACTATGAAGAATATTGCGAAAACCACCTGAAATTTTGTAAGGACCTTGGATTAAAGGGACGAATCATCGTTTCTCATGAGGGGATCAACGGAACCGTTTCCGGTACAGTTGATCAAGTGGAAGAATATATGGAATATGTCCGCTCTGATGAGCGCTTTGCAGATATCCACTTCAAAATTGACGAACATGAAGGCCACGCTTTCAAGAAAATGCATTGCCGTGTTAAGCCGGAGTTAGTCAACTGGAGTATAGAAGATGACGATATCGATCCCAAAACGTTTGGTGGAAAACACCTAAAACCTAAAGAATTCAACGAAATGCTGAAGGACGAAGACACAATTGTTATCGATGGCCGAAATGAATACGAATACCGTATTGGTCATTTCCGCAATGCGATTCAGCCTGAAGTCAATCACTCTCGTGAATTTCCTGAGTGGATTGCTGAAAATGCAGACAACTGGAAGGACAAGAAAGTCCTGACCTACTGCACGGGGGGGATCCGTTGCGAGAAGCTTACAGGTATTCTAAAGAAAAACGGTGTGGAAGATGTCTATCAGCTTGAAGGTGGAATTACTACCTACGGGAAGGATCCAGAAGTTAAAGGTGAACTCTTCGATGGGAAAATGTATGTATTTGACGAACGTATCGCTGTACCTGTCAATCAGGTGGAAGATAAAGTCATTGCAGAATGCGAACATTGTGGAAAAGCTGAAGATCGTATGATCAATTGCAGTAATCCTGTATGTAACCGTCAATATGTATGCTGTAAAGAATGTGAAGAAGAGCACCACGCTGCATGTACAGCAGAATGTAAAGAACACCCAGAAAACCGCTGGGACGTTGTCCATAAGAAACAAATTGATAAATACGACCGTATTAATGGTTAACCATTATCCCCTCTCACCTCTATCGTGATGAGGGGATTTCTATTATGCATATGACCAAAAACTTTGCACCAGGTGATCCAAATAGTTGGATGGCCTGGCGCGGAGCTATATGTCAGTTACTTTACCACTCTATGAGCGGCGTGATAGGTAGACCCGATGCCTCGGTCGAAGGAGAGAGCATTTCGAATGGCACTTGTAACAAATGACTTGGCACGACGGACAGCTTCCTCGACAGAGTAACCATTGGCGAGCTCAGACGCTATAGCTGCTGAATAAGTACACCCTGCCCCACTAGTATGAATCGTGTCTACTCTTTCCGTTTCCAGTTCGATCAAGCTCGCCCCATCGAACAGTATATCCACAGCGGGGTACCCCTTTAAACTGCCTCCTTTGACAAGGACATAGTCAGCACCTAATGTGTATAAATCCCTTGCCACCGTCTTCATATCCTTGGGTGTCTCGGGAACCTCACAATTCAATATGCGGGCTGACTCATGCAAGTTGGGTGTCACTATTTTTGCAAGTGGAATCAGTTCCCTGGTTAGAATGTCAATTGCTTCATCCTTTAATAATTGGGAGCCCATTTTTCCAATCATGACCGGATCAACGACCACGTTCGTTACGCCTGACTCCCTAATGATTTCTGCCACCCTCCTTATTATACTTTCCGTGAACAGCATCCCCGTTTTAACGGCGTCCACCCCTACGTGTTCTAACGAAGCATAAATCTGCGCTTCTACAGCATCCATGGGTTGAGTGAAAATTCCTTGTTCGGTCTTTTTATTGTTCGCTACAATAGCAGTAATGGCACTCATCCCGTAAACATTAAACTCTTGAAAAGTCTTTAAATCTGCCTGTATTCCAGCACTCCCCTGAGCGGCAGAACCGGCAATCGATAACACTTTTGGTATACTCACTTTGCACGTCTCCTTTCCTAATCCCCATAGAATTGTATCAATATTGTAAGCAAGGTTCTATTCACTCTGTTTCTTATTCCTGTAGAATAATAAGAAAGGAGATAGTTTCATGCAACCATTCACTCAACGGATCATTCACACCATCCGTAGTATTCCTAGAGGATGTGTCATGTCATACGGTCAAATTGCGAAATGTGCCGGAAACCCGCGAGCCGCCAGACAAGTCGCCCGTGTTCTGCATAGTTTAAGCGATAAGTATGATCTTCCGTGGCACCGAGTAGTCAACGCCAAAGGAGCAATTGTTATCAAGGATTCTATAGCCCAGCATACGCAGAAGTCTCTTCTTGAAGAAGAAGGCATTGTTGTCATAAACAATAAAATTTCACTGAAAGATTACCAATATATCGATCCTCCAATCTTTGAAGATGGTTGATAAAAGATAATCATACAATGGACGAAAAGGATGTTCCCTATGTTTGAAGTAAAACCGTATCCTGAACTTTCTTGGTCTTTATCCAGACATAAAACCATGTTGTCTTGTTTAAGAAAATACGCCTATGATTATTACATTTCTCATAATGGGTGGTTACGTTCAGCAGACACTTTATCCAAACAAGCTTACCGTTTAAAGAAAATAACAAACTTAGAAATGCACTTCGGCAGTGTGGTCCATGACCTGATTTACCAGACGATTCAACGTGTAATAAGGAACCAGACAATCTTAACAGAAGAAGCTTTTATTGATGAAGTACGTCACCACTTGAACCGTGGATTTATAGAATCCACGAAGAAAGAGCATCTTTGGATAAACCGCCCCAAACACTATACCATGCTTCACGAAATCTATTATAGCCAGAACAACACTCTCCCTGAGGCCAAGGTTCGCAAAATTACTGACCGCCTTAAGACAGCTGTTGCAAACTTCCATTCGAGTAAAACTTTTAAAGAGGTGCAAAACAAGGAGCAGATGCAATTTGTGGAATCTGAAACCTTTCGGCACCTAAAAACAGAAGAGGCAAAAGTATATATTGTCATGGATCTTGTCTACAAGGACTTAAACAATAGGAAATGGATTATCGTTGATTGGAAAACAGGAAAATCATCAGAGGAAGACCGAAACCAACTCGCTCTTTATGCTCTATATTTGCAACATAAGCATAACATCCAGGCACTCGAAGATATCATTATTCGTAACGAATATTTATTGGATGGTACTCATGTCGAGCATCAATTAAGTGAGCAGGATTTAATTAACGTTCAGCACTTATACCAGATCAGCATGGAACAAATGAAGCTTTATTTGGAAGACACTAATCAAAACCAGCCTCTTCCTCTTAATCAATTTCCGATGCAAGACGACCCACGGGTTTGCGCCCGTTGTAATTATCAGGAGCTATGCTTCCCTTCCTGAAGGTCACCTTCTATGTTTAACCCGTATAGAAACAGGCTAAATAAGAATTGTAAACTCATTTCCAAAAGGAGTCGTGATTATAAATGAAAGTACTCGTTGCAGGAGCAAACGGCCATACAGGACGATTATTAATACAATACCTTAAAGAAGATGGTCATGAGCCCTATGGACTGATCCGCAAAGAAGACCAAAAGGCTATTATAGAAAACCTCGGTGGCACACCTGTCCTTGCAGATCTGACTAAAGACGTAGGTTATGCTGTAAAAGGAATGGATGCTGTCATGTTTGCTGCTGGTTCAGGATCAAGAACCGGTCCCGAACAAACAGAGGCTGTCGACCGCGATGGTGCCATCAATCTTGCAAAGGCTACAGAAAATCTTGGAATTAAAAAATTCGTTATGCTAAGTGGAATGGCTGCAGGAGAGCCGGAACGCGGTCCAGAGGAACTGAAACATTATCTAGAAATGAAAGGTGAAGCCGATGAATTCTTAAAAAATACAGAACTTGATTATACCATTGTGCGTCCTGGCGGATTAACACACGAGGATGGTACAAGCAAAATTAAAGTCGGCCAATCTCTTGAACGAGGAACTATTCCACGGGCCGATGTCGCAAAAACCATGATTGCTGTCCTTCAAGAACCAAATGACTACCATAAAACATTTGAAATGATTTCGGGAGACACTCAAATTGAAGACGCATTAAGAACTTTATCATAAGTCCATCCAAGAAGTTCAACCATTGGTTGGGCTTTTTTAATGGAAATATTCATATCAATTGTAAGTAATATCCATTGATCCTGATCATATTTTGCTATAATGTAAGTAATTGGCGTTTTAAAGGAGTAGTGATTATGAAGGGATCGTTAATAAAACAACACCGTAAATTTAAGAATATGACGTTAGAAGAGCTCGCATCTGGGATCTGCTCTGTATCCTACTTAAGTAAAATCGAACATGACACGATCAATGCGAGTGAAGAAATTTACCGTCATCTTGGAGAGCGACTGAAAATTAAATTGACAGATATCAACCAAGAGTTTGACCAGACGATCCATCAGGAACTTTTAGATTGGCATGAAGTCATCCAACGAAGAGATCTGCCCCTTATGGATGAATACTATCAAAAATGCACAAATGCTCTCAGGACAAACCAAAATACAGAGCTGAATCATTTGTATAAAATTGTAAAATCCAGGCATACGATGAAATTGAATGAAGGTCCCCTCTCAGATGACGATTTAAAGGAAATTAATGATTTATACGCGTATTCAAACGCTGAATATAAATTTTTCTATCATAAAACGGTCGGAATCCATTACCTTTTGAAAAATCACCAATTCAAAACCGCCCTTCATCATTTCCACAAAACAGAAGACCTGTTAAAAAAACTTCCATTTAATGATAGTGAAACATACTTTCACCTGGCTCTTACCTATTCCCAGACACGGGCAGCCGTTGAATCCAATTATTATGCGCATACAGCTTTGGAAGGGTATATTAAAGACTTTGATTATGAAAGAATTGTCGATACGTATATGATTATTGCTATTAACTACCGATCATTGGACATATATTCTATTGCTGAAGAATACTTCAAGAAACTGATTAAAATTGCCAAATATCATCTAAAATCTGTGGATGAAAGAAGAATCTATCATAACCTTGGATTCATTTATGCCAACCAAGAAAGATATGATGAAGCATTCGAATTACTTGATAAAGCCTTTAATATGACTATTGATGTGAAGGATGACTTCTTTTACGTCAATACAATTTATCTACTTGCTTCCACCAATTATTACGCGGGCAATGTTGAAAAAGCATGGGCATATATTGATCAAGGTGAAAAAAGTGCAGAAGAATATGATATTCAATTTTTCAAGTACAGGTTCTTTGTCCTTAGACATACCATCCAAGAAAATACCTTAGCGGATTTCTTTATAGAGAAATTGGAAAACGAAATTATCCCCTATTCAAGAGAACACAATGAATATGGAGACTACAAAAATTATTGCGAAATGCTTGGTAATCTCTATTATGAAAAGCGCATGTACAAGAAAGCAGCTATGTATTATAAAGAAGTCAATAACTACCGCAAGACACAAAAAAAAGACCTTCTATAAAAAAGTCGGAAGCCTTATGCTTCCGACTTTTCTTACATTCTAACAATATTCTTCTCCCAGTTCTTAAACTCCAGTTCATCAAATTTTGCCCTCATTTTTTCATCATTAATATAAAAGAGAGCCTCTTCTAAGGAACAATTCACATCGGCTTTACAGTGGATTGCAGCCAATTTTCGTGATAAATGCAGCATATCCAAATTCTCTTGAATTTTCGAACGCTGGCCTTTTGTCAATTCCTCAATATTTTCAAGGATTCCTTCAATGGTTTCATATTTAAGGAGAAGCTTCAGGGCTGTCTTCTCTCCTATTCCCTTCACCCCTGGGTAATTGTCACTTGTATCCCCCATCAATGCTTTAAGATCGATCATTTGCTGAGGAGTAATTCCTTTCTCTTCCGTAAATGATTCTTCATGATACTCGGCGTAGTTCCCATAGCCTTTCTTTAATAACACCACATGAACATTCGGCTTGAGAAGCTGCAGAAGGTCCTGATCACCCGTCAGCAAAAAGACTTGTGAATGTTCACTGTATTCGCGGCTCAAAGTGCCCATACAATCATCCGCTTCATACCCAGCCTGACCAACATTCGGAATACCAAGGGACTCAACCACTTCTTTAGCCAAATCAAACTGTGGAATTAATTCTTCAGGTGGTGCCCCGCGATTGGCCTTATAATCGGGAAATAAATCATTACGGAAGGTTTTACTTCCCATATCCCAACAACAGATGACATGCGTCGGCTGATAGGTTTCAATCGCCGTAAATAAATGCTTCATCATGCCATATACCCCATTTGTCGGAATACCTTTACTATTAATCATATAATAATTGCTCATAGCAGTCGCGTAAAAAGCACGAAACAAAAGTGCCATCCCATCTACGAGCATAACTCGATTCGTCGTCGTCATCGTCCATAACTCCTTTGATTTTCATGAATGATTCTATTATAACAAGATTTTCGTCAGAATCGCACCAAAAACCCACTCATATTTGTCTGTAAATTGACAATATTCTGTTTAGATGGTAATTTTAAAAATAGACGTGCGCACTTATATCGCCACGATTGTAAGCGGTTGCACTATCAAACAAATAGGAGGATGTAGATATGGTTTATGCTTTTCCAAATACAGAAGGCTCTAAAGTTCAATTTAAAGAACGTTACGACAACTTTATAGGTGGAGAATGGACAGCTCCTGTCAAAGGGCAGTACTTTGATAATGTTACCCCTGTCACAGGAAAAAATTTCTGCCAGGTTGCCCGTTCGACAGAAGAAGACGTGGAACTTGCCTTAGATGCCGCACATAAAGCTAAAGATGTATGGGGCAAAACTTCTGTCACTGAGCGTTCTTTAATATTGAACCGTATTGCAGATCGAATGGAAGAGAATTTAGAGAAATTGGCGATTGCGGAAACATGGGAAAACGGGAAAGCAGTTCGTGAAACATTAAATGCTGACCTACCGCTCGCCATCGACCATTTCCGTTACTTCGCTTCAGTGATTCGCTCTCAGGAAGGCTCCATAGGTGAAATTGATAACGATACAGTCGCTTATCATTTCCACGAACCGCTAGGAGTGGTTGGACAGATCATCCCATGGAACTTCCCTCTGTTAATGGCTACATGGAAAATTGCACCGGCCCTCGCTGCTGGTAATGCGATAGTTCTGAAGCCTGCGGAACAGACACCAGCATCCATCCTTTACCTACTTGAAATGATTGAAGACTTATTACCTGCCGGCGTATTAAATGTGATTAATGGGTTCGGACTGGAAGCAGGTAAACCATTAGCACAAAGCCCACGTATTAATAAGGTTGCTTTCACTGGTGAAACAACAACGGGTCGGATGATTATGCAATATGCATCTCAAAATATCATCCCTGTCACCCTTGAACTTGGCGGTAAATCTCCGAACATCATCTTTGAAGATGTGATGCGTGAAGATGATGATTTCCTTGATAAAACGATCGAGGGAATGGTTATGTTCGCCCTGAATCAAGGGGAAGTCTGTACATGCCCTTCCCGTGCATTAATTCAGGAGTCCATCTATGATGAGTTTATAGAACGTGCGATCAAACGTGTGAAAGAGATCAAGGTGGGGAACCCTCTTGATCCAGAAGTAATGATGGGAGCACAGGCATCTTCAGAACAACTGGAAAAAATCCTCTCTTACCTTGATATTGGTAAGGACGAAGGTGCGGAGTGTCTAGCTGGGGGTGCCCGCAACCAAATGGAAGGTGATCTTAAAGAGGGTTATTACGTCCAGCCAACGGTGTTTAAAGGCAATAACAGCATGAGAATTTTCCAAGAAGAGATTTTTGGGCCTGTCTTATCTGTGACAACTTTCAAAGATAAGGAAGAAGCCATGGAAATTGCTAACGATACCCTTTACGGCCTAGGTGCCGGGGTATGGACACGCGATATGAATACTGCGTACCGCTTCGGTCGTGGAATTGAGGCTGGTCGTGTTTGGACGAACTGTTACCATGCCTACCCTGCTCATGCCGCATTTGGTGGATATAAAATGTCAGGTGTGGGTCGGGAAAACCATAAGATGATGCTGAGCCACTATCAACAAACGAAGAACATGCTTGTCAGCTATAGCCCTCAAAAGCTTGGATTCTTTTAAAATGTCTCGTCAACTCCTTATTTTTCTAGGTCGTGAAAGGAGCTGAATAAGATGGTGGAACGTGTAAAAGCAACAGATGCTGCCCTTGAATTAATCGGGAAATTAAAAGAGAAACACGGCCCCCTCCTCTTTCATCAATCTGGAGGATGCTGTGATGGAAGCTCGCCCATGTGCTACGAAGAGGGTGATCTTTTGATTGGCAGTCAAGATGTCTTCCTTGGTGAGATTGGGGAAACTCCTTTTTACATCAATAAGAAGCAATATGAGTATTGGAAGCATACACAGCTAATTATCGACGTCGTTGATGGACGTGGAGGAATGTTTTCTCTTGAAGGGGTGGAGGGAAAAAGATTCCTCAGCCGTTCACGTGCCTTTACGGATGAAGAATATAAAGAGCTGAAGGAAAGCTTAGAATTTTAGATATTGAAAGAGGAGCGCCGGAGATTCCCCAGGCGCTCCTCTTTCATGACTAGTTTCTTATATACTTATAAACTCCTAGCTTTCCAGTAACCTTACACCCACAACTCTCAAACACTTTTAACATGGGACCATTATTTACACTTGTAGACCCCAGGCTATACGAAGCCTTAAATTGATATTTAAGCAGGGAGAGCCCTTGTTTGTACAACTTAACACTTTTCTTCTTCCCTCTTTGTTCTGGAATTAGACCAAAGTAGAAAATTCTCCCTTCATCTTTTGTTCCTGGTTCAATATGAGGCATGACCACTCCAATCGGTTTACCACCTTCAAAGGCTGCCAGGCATGTATCCACATATGAAGGACCTAGTTCCTTTTTCACGTTTTGCATCTGGTCCTCCATATTTATGGATGGCGAGGCATTCAAGGACCCTATCATTGATTGTCTCCATATTTCTTGAAAGGCAGCTTCACCTATCTCCCGCAAAGATTTTATTTTAAAAGGCTGGTTTACTTTTGGGTAATTCATCAAATTACACGTTACAAAATAAACTTCATCCTGTGGAATAAAGTGAAGTTTTTTAAGGAACTCTTTGGTCTCGGCTGAAAACTTTGGAGGAACAAGAATGGTTAATTTTTTCACCCTCTGAAATTGAATATTCTTCACCATATGCGAGGCTAAGGACCGGAGTTCTTGATCATTGAGATTACCTGTATCTTCAATCATCACAAAATTTTCCCCTTCCACCACTTTCACTGTTTCATATAATCCGTTCCTCATAATTAACCTCCTCCGTACTTATCGTATCGCAATTGATCAAACAGATCATTTTCCATTAGAACCACTGACGGGGTACCATAGAGAAAAGGAGAGTGAAAAAAATGAACAAAGAAATCCATTTAGTAAAACGTCCAGAAGCCAACCCTACACAGGAACATATAAAATTAGTGGAAGGCGAACGCCCTTCCCCATCTCAAGAAGAAGTACTCGTAAAATTACTTTACGTATCTGTCGATCCTTACATGAGGGGGCGAATGAGCGACGCAAAATCCTATATTGAGCCATTTCAATTAAATAAACCTATGGAGGGTGGTGTTGTAGGTGAAGTGGTCGATTCAAAATCGGATGCCCTAAAACAAGGGGACCTTGTTACAGGGATGCTTCCCTGGAAAGAATATACGACTGCCAAAGCCGAGTCGTTAAGGAAAATCGATCCAAGTCTCGGTCCCGTCACCACATCCCTAGGGATATTAGGTATGCCCGGCTTGACAGCCTACTTCGGTCTGATGGATATTGGACAACCAAAAGAAGGAGAGACTATCGTCGTCTCTGGTGCTGCCGGAGCTGTGGGTTCAACTGTTGTTCAAATCGGGAAAATATCCGGTTGCCGCGTAGTAGGCATTGCTGGTTCTGAGGATAAAATAGCCTACTTAAAAAATGAACTAGGTATTGACGAAACGATTAATTACAAAACTGAAAATGTACCAGAGCGCCTTGAAGCCTCATGCCCAGATGGTGTAGATGTGTATTTTGATAACGTGGGCGGGGAAATTTCTGATGCGGTCTATCCCTTATTAAACAAATTTGCTCGCATTGCCCAATGTGGGGCCATCGCATCCTATAACGTTCCCAACGATCAAGGACCGCGTTTACAGATGCACTTAATTAAGTCGAGTGCTCTTATCAAAGGTTTTACAGTAGGAGATTATCAAGACAGATTCAAAGAAGGATTTACTCATCTTGCTCAATGGCTTCAAGAAGGTAAATTGAAATATGAAGAAACGATTACGGAAGGTTTTGAGAATATCCCCCATGCCTTTTTCGGATTATTTGAAGGGGCTAACCTTGGAAAGCAACTAGTCAAAGTGGCTGAACCTTCTTATAGCAAGCAATAATCGAGTCTTGTTAGAATAGTACTCCCTGGTTAAAAGGCTGAGAAAGGTATACTTCCTCAGCCTTTTTGATTTCAAGAATCCACCTGATGTAATAATTCTCATATTCTAGGCGTATCTAGGCAGATCATAACGTCCAAACCACTGATGTCTATGGTCTGAGAACCACCGGTATAAGGGCGAACCAATACGGCTGACACCCGGGAGAGAAAGCAATAGACCTATTACAGAAAATAACGGTAAAGACAGGAACAACTTTCGAATTGTTTCAAATCCTTGTTTAACCTCTCCTTCTTTAGTCAACATATGAATTTCCTCTAAAGTATGACGCCCATCAAGGTACGGGTACCTCCCTGTCCCACTGGTTTCCTGGACGGCCACCCACTTGATTTGATTCAGCCAGTCAAATTTCCGAAATGTCTTTTTTACATAGAAGCAAAACGGACATTGGGCATCATAAAACACCACATGCTTCATTATCAACCACTCCTTACGTGCATTATGGAGTGTCTTCCACTCCGTCAACTCTCACCCAGCCTCTGACAGCATTAATCATCCAGATTTCCTCAAAACGGGAGATGTCTTTCTTAAAAAGAATCTTTTCTTTTATGTCCCCTCTTCTCAGTAAATAACCTCTATAAGTCCCTGCTAATAACCCACAATTTACGGGAGGAGTATAATACTGTCCTTTCAGCTTAACAACGAGATTAGCAATCGTAAATTCTGTTAATTCCCCTCTTTGATTCCAAAGCAAAGTCGCCTCAGCATTTGCTAATTGACGCTGGTTATAGACGCTGCGGTAAGTCGTTTTATGAAATAAAAATGGATCGTTGTGATCAATAGGTTCAAGCGCTAAACATCCAATCACTCTCTGATCGACGGGTGTATCCATTGGATATACTTCTATATCCACTTCCCCATTCTTCTCTACGAGCATGCGTATTTTGTAGCGTCCTTCAGGGTAGGTGGATGCTGTCTGCCTGCACTTTTCTATCAGGGAACTCCGAGTCACTTGAAAAGAAAAATATTCAGCAGAAGCCATGAGCCGATCTAAATGGCTCTCTAAACGTGAAATAGATCCCCTTTCTAATTTCATTGTCTCCAATAATTTAAAATCAGGACGATCTTCAGTCAAAAGCTGAGCTTTTGTCTGCAATTCTTCAAATTCCCCTTCAGAGGTAGAGTCCCAAGTTATCCCTCCGCCGGTACCATAAATAGCTTTTTTCTCTGTTTGGTTGATCATCACGGTACGAATCGGTACATTAAAGACAGCCTCTCTACCAGGCGTCATATATCCAATCGCCCCGCAGTACACCTCTCGTGGGGATTCTTCCAACCTCCTAATATATTCCATTGTCCTGACTTTCGGTGCTCCGGTAATGGAACCGCACGGGAATAGGGATTGAAATAAATCATACATCGTGAAGCTCTCAGGAAGTTGTCCTTCCACTGTTGAAGTCATTTGATGAACGGTTGGATAGGTTTCCACCTCAAAAAGCTTTGGTACATGAACGCTGCCAGGAACCGCAATCCTGCCTAAATCATTCCTTAGTAAATCCACAATCATGAGATTCTCCGACTGTTCCTTATTCGAAGTTAATAAATGCTGCCGCTGCTTCTCATCTTCCTTGGTAAAACGACCTCTACCGGCTGTCCCTTTCATCGGCTTCGTTTTCACTGTGTTTCCATCAACTCGAAAAAAAAGTTCAGGAGAAGCGGATAGCAAACGGTGCTCCCCCATATTCAAATAGGCACTATAAGAGGATTTCTGGTTGCGTGCAAGCTTCTTATAAAAAGCATAATCATCTCCTGAAAAAGTGGCCTCCATCCTCGTGGTGAAGTTCACCTGATAGGTGTCCCCACGTTCAATACCTGTTTTAATGGCCTTTATTCCTTCCTGATATGTGCCAAAGTCCCCTTTAATCTCCCATTTAGAAACATGAAAAGGTTGATTTGCCCGATTTTCTCCCCCAACCTCAGGATCCCGGAAGACACCAAACCAAAGAAGCGGCCAGTCAGGTTGATGATGAACAGGTAAAGCGTGATCAAAGGCTGGTGCTGCTTCATAAGACACATACCCCGCAACATAATATCCCTCATTAAGTCTTAACTCGACTCGATGGAAAATGGATTTGACTTCTTGGATGTCATCCGTCTTTAATATTTCCACAGGGTTTTTAAACGTTTTCGGAGCAATCCTCCCGTTAGCGTCTGCAAATTCGAATAACAGAAATGGAGAATCTGTCATACTCCGACTCCCTCCTTTCTGCTCTCTTTAAAGCGGACGGATTGTTTATAATAATTTTCAAGTATTTCGTATCCATATTCCGATAAGATCGACTCAGGATGAAATTGGATTCCTTCCATCCTCTTATTACGATGACGTACCCCCATAATCACACCATCTTCAGATATAGCGGTTACTTCCAATTCTTGAGGTAAGGTGGAGAAATCAGCTTGAAGGGAGTGGTATCTCGTCACTCTAAAAGTCCCTGGCAATTGGCAAAAAAGTGTACGGCCATCATTAGTTATGGCTGTCACTTTTCCATGCATAGGGCATGACCCTTTATCAATCACTCCTCCAAAATGTTCTACGATCAACTGGTGACCAAGACAGATTCCTAAAATCGGAACCCTTCCTCCGAAGTTGTGCAGCACCTTCCTGCATATGCCCGATTCTTCCGGACGCCCGGGCCCTGGTGACAGAACAATAAGGATGGGATCAAGGGTCTGAATTTCTTCCATCTCCCACTCATCATGGCGCTTGACTATTACTTGCGCGTTCATTTGTTTAAAGTATTGGACTAGATTATATGTGAATGAATCATAGTTATCGATGATTACAATCATAGATGTAGACACCTTTCATCCTCAAGTATATACATCTATTATACTACTCTACTTGCTTTTTCCATAGAAGGAGTTATCCGAAAAATAACATCTTGGCAACGCTTCAATGGAAAAAAGAATCGAAAATGTTGCTCGCATATATTAGAATGTATAGAAAGATATCGTCGTGAGGGTGATTTGTATTGAAACCAGAACTACTGAAGTCTAAGAGTATATGGATTAAAATCGTTCTCATATTGATCGGGATCACGATGCCTTTGTGGCTTAGTGTGGAACGGTCAGGGCTTGCGTCTGTGCTTGAAAAGCTTCAAGCGTCCCCATCGGGAAACACCTTGATGATGGCTGCCTTTGGACTTGTCACATTAAATACAATCCGTGCCCTCCCTCACTATATTGGAGCCTTGCTTCTCGGGGATGAGCTGGGGGTAAAGATGAAACGGTCATGGCTGAAAGTGGTCGTCCCAGTGGTCCTTATCCCTCTGGTTTACGCAATTATTAACGGTTATAATTCTATCCATTACCATTTTGGGGGACCTGCGATTTTTCTATTGCTGTCCATTGCTGTTCTTCATTTTCTTGGGAACGGGAAGCTTCGCCCGGTATTTAAAGCGTTCATTCTTGCCCAGTTGCTTTTTGGGTTCCAATGGCTGGATACCGTTCTATTTCTCAGCGCTTTTGGATTTGGAGGCGGAGAAGTCTCGATGGAGATCAAAAGAATGGCAGACGAACTTGGCTTTGGAAGTACTTTAAGTTTCTACAGCCTTGTTTTCTTTGCCGTTTTTATTATTAATGCAACCTTCCTTGCCGTATATTTAACGGTAGCCGAACAGAAAGCAAAAATGAGGCAGGACTTGGATATCGCCCGGCTGGATATGGTGGAGTCCAGATCAGGTCGAGAAGCCCTTCACCTCGTCCACGATTTAAAAACACCACTATCGTTAATGGAAGGTCTCAACAGTCTCATTCAAATGAAGACAAAAGACGAAGAAATCCTTCAATACACGAATAAAATTTCTTCATCTATCCAAGCAACCAGTGATATGGTTTCTGAAATTCTCTATCACGAAAAAAAGAATTGGTGCACGTTAAAAACGTTTATTGAATATGTACGCGCCAATAAATTATCAGAGTCTGCAACTATCTACGCTTTTGACCTGCAGGCAGATGAAAATATAGAAATATACATTAACAAAATCCGCATGACTCGTGCACTTGTAAACTTAATTGACAATGCAAGTGATGCGGTAGAAGGTAAAAAAGATGCCAAAGTTATCATTGCGACTAAAGTTAGTCGCTCTGGCATTCTTATCGGTGTAAAAGATAATGGTCAAGGCATCAGCCAGGCAAATATCAATAAAATTTGGAATGCAGGATACAGTACAAAATCCCATCCTGGTGTGGGGCTGACGTTTGTTCAAAATGTTGTCAAGGAACACGGAGCGGAACTATCGATAGACAGTGAACAAGGAGTCGGAACAACATTCTGGATCCATTTACCAAAGGAGAGAGTACGAGATGAAAATACTAATCATGGACAATGATGAATCCCTTCGCTACATGTTGACTGAATTTTGCAAGCATGCTCAATGGGACTCAGATACAGCATCCAACGGCCGCGAAGGTGTCGATCTGTTTTTAAAGGGAACCTATGATGTCATTCTTGTCGACTACCATATGCCGGAGATGGATGGTCTTCAAACCGTCAGGGAACTCCGCAAACACAACACTGTTGTCCCGATTCTCGTTCTAACTGTTGATGAACGTCAAGAAATAGCGGATCGATTCTTAGAAGAGGGGGCTACAGACTTCGCACTCAAACCAGTCAAAGCACCTGATTTAATTTCCAGAATTAAACTTCATGCGCAAATATCCAACATGAAAAACAAACAAGAGGAAGAAGAAGATGTGTTTACCGCGAAAGGAATAAGCAAAGGGACTTTGAACACCATCTCAAGTTATTTGCAGGAAAACAGGGAGGCCTATCCCGTTGATGTTATTTCGAAAGACATTGGACTTGCCTATCCAACGGTTTATCGTTACCTTATGCATTTACTGGAAGAAGGAAAAGTTAAACAAGTGGTCAGCCATCAGAAAATCGGCCGACCAAAAAAGTTGTACAAATGGTATGCGCATTAAGTGTCTATCTTCTTATAGACGGGTATATGATAAATTGAGAAGGCATAAAGAGGAGTGGTGAAAAATGAGGTCGGGCAATCCAGTTTTAAAAAATGGTACATTCCAACGTTCAGGCTTACAAGGAGAATCGATGACCCTCGGGGGAACGGTGGCTAAAATATCACTCTTATTTCTTTTTCTCTTAGGCACAGCCACCTATACATGGTATCAGTATTCATTAGGTGCAGACGTAACAATCATGATGGTGATCGGAGCCATTGGAGGGTTAATTTTTGCACTAATCACCGCCTTCTTTCCAAAAGCTGCCCCTGTCACAGCCCCCATTTATGCAGCCTTAGAGGGCTTTTTTATTGGAGGAATTTCCGCATTTATTGAAGGGGCTTACTCCGGCATTGTCATACAGGCAGTCAGCCTGACAATGGCTGTAATGGGAGTTTTGTTATTTCTTTATGCAACCCGAATTATTAAAGTAACTAAAAACTTCCGGCTTATGGTGGTATCCGCTACATTAGGAATCTTCCTCGTATACCTAGTAAATTTCATCCTGAACTTCTTTGGTTTGACGGTTCCTTACCTTCATTCGAGCGGGCCTATAGGGATAGGAATCAGTCTAGTGATTGTCGCGGTCGCGGCACTAAACCTGGTCCTCGATTTTGATTTCATCGAACAAGGGGTTAATCGTGGAGCACCGAAACATATGGAATGGTACGGTGCATTTGGTTTAATCGTTACCCTCGTCTGGTTATATATTGAGATCCTTAGATTGTTGCAGAAGATCAGACGATAATCCCCTGATGCCCCATACGCTTTCTCATGACTCCCGGAGATATTTTGTCATAAAGCCGATGGGCTAAAGCAAACAAAGGAAAGAAATTAAACATACGTTTTTCAACCTACAAAGAGACTGACTCTCCTTCACAGGACGTCAGTCTCTTTTCTTTCCCTCCCCATTACGCCGATTCTCCTCCCATGCCCTTTCACATGGCTGCCACCTGAATGACTGTCCATGAAGGATAAAATCATCTTTCATGTTGAAATCCCTGTTGATCTAAGAAATCAACAATACCGTCAACCACTCCATCAGCCAGTGGCAGATCTGGATTGGTATAGGTGGCCAGGTTTTCTTCTCTGTCTTCCGGAGCTTCCTTCAGAATATGATTCATCCCATCAATAAGGAGGAGATCCGCCTCAGGCTCCGCTTCTTCTAAACGGTGCGCCTCCTCTACAGCCACCTGTATATCATGAGTCCCATTAATAATCAATGATGGAACATCCAGGGCTGCAAATTGCTCACTAGGGTCATAAGCCATCCAAGATATGATAAAAGGCTGCATATCTGGGGCTAAGACACTTTGCAATGGCTGGCTAACATCCGATGCTACTTCCCCATTTCTCATTTTCTCTAAGATGGATTGACTCTCCTCAAATAAATCCTTCGGTAAACGATCCTGCAATTGATTTTCTAGGACTTGATCTATCGTCTGTCCGGCACCCGCCAAGGAAATGAAAGCCTCTGTCGTTTCGGACCCTGCCGCCATCATTCCGACAAGTGACCCCTGGCTGTGACCAATAACAGCAATATCAGTAAAACGGTCATCCTCTTCTAATATCTCAAGCCACTGCTTGGCATCATCAACAAAAACTTCAAAACGCATTTCTTTCTGATTAACAACAGCCTCCCTATTTTTTCCGGCTCCTCGCTTGTCATATCTTAAGGATGCGATCCCTTTTTCCGCCAAAGATTCTGCTAAAAGCTTAAGGCTATCATTTTTTCCAGTTCCCTGAGAGTTTCCATTTCGGTCGGTAGGACCGGACCCTGGAATAATCAACGCAACCGGAGAAGGCCCATTTTTTTCAGGGATTAATATCTCCCCAAACAATTTCCCAGTAGAAGTTTCGATCGATAAAAACTCTCCATCCTCTTCACTCTTCCTCTCCCCTTTTTTCAAAGAAAAAGGGAAACTTTGACCATTCTGAGTAAAAGTTCCGCTGATTTTCCCATCACTGAACTCACCATCAAAAAGGACAGACTGTCCAGGGAGAGGCATTTTAAACGAAACCTTCTCCTCCCTCTTTTCAATATCTGTTAGGGAAAAATCGGTGACATTCTGGGCAGGAATTGTAATACTCCCCGTCCATTCTTCCCCTTTCTGGAAATCTATAAGGATCGACAGCGGCTGATTAGGAATTTCGATTTCACCTTCCCAGTGCCCCTTTAAATCTGTGCGATCCTTTCCCTCTGCTTCCTCATTCTTTTCAGTACATCCAGTTATAATAACCAGTACGATTATCAAATAAGCTAACTTTTTCATCGTTTTCCTCCTCTTCTTCATTTTACATGAGAAAGAGGAAATATATAACAACGAAAAACCGACCCAATCATGAGAGCAAGAGCCCTTCATACATATAGGCCATCCCTATTTAAGAAAGACTCTCTTAAAAGATGAAGCCAAAAATCATCCTTGGCTCTGACTAGACTTCTTACTATTCAAAAAGTAGGTTGTCATAAACAACAAGGCAAGGAAGATAAGAATGATCTAATCCCAGCCGTCATACCAACTACTTCTGAAGCCACGCCAATAATGTAACCAGCAACACCAACCCCGATTCCTGCAGCGATATAAATCAGTCCATGCGCTGACGAATGCCGTTGCGGTCGGGAAGAGCATGTATACTTTTTCCCTTTGAGATATGGGTACCTCCTAAAAAGGATTGGACCGGAAACACTTTCAGGAAATTCCCCACCGTTTTTTTGCTCCCCTTTTTTATGTAACCGTTTTTCCAGTAATTTTAATCTATGCTCCATAAGTGTTATATTCAACTAAATAACAGGGGACTTAAACTCTTAGATTCATAGCTTGTAAGGATTAGGGAACGTTGCCCCATAAGAATTAGTGGTTTCTCGGAAATACGCGTTTTCCTGCATAAAAAAGGCAAGCTATTCTCTGGGCTTTTACCTAGCTCCTCCTGTGGGAGTCTCATAGTTCTCCCCCTATCCGAAAGGGGAGGAACATCCTTTACGAAAATTATAAAGAGGAAATGCCAGCAGGATGAGAGGATTCCCATGCTTATTTATAGGAATATCCGCAAAAGGCTCACCGTACTCCTACGGAGAGCGAGTGACTTCCTCCCCCATGTGCTGTCAATCATAACGAATGCCCCGTCCCGAAACCAAATATTCCAGATAAGGACTGATTTAAAGGAAGGTGAGAACATGGAAAGTGTTGAATTCAAAAACAGGCAAGGTCTAAAGCTTAGAGGTATTTTTCAAAAGGGGACCAATGGGAGACTGATCATCATGTGTCATGGTTTCCGGTCTAATAGGTCTTCTCGCGGACGTTTTGATCGTTTCGCAAAGACCTTCAACAAACTTGGCTATCATGTGTTGAGATTTGACTTTGGGGGATGTGGAGAAAGTGAAAACCGTCCATTGAGTGTTGCGGGTGAGATAGCAGATCTTAAAGCTGCAATCCAGTATGCGGTCTCCAACGGTTTCACTGAAATCATACTGTATGGTCACAGCCTTGGGGCCCGTATTTGCCTGGAATGTTACCATCCTCGATACATAATAGCGATGATTCTAACCGGTGCAGGCACAGGACCTGTCCTTTACGACTGGGGAAAGGAATTTTCCCCTTCCCAGTTGGAGGAATTAAGGGAAACAGGCAATATGAGACAACCTGTACAAGATCCCTTTCGAGAAGAAGTGATGATTTCAGAACAAATGTTATTGGACTTTGAAGAAGTGAATCAATATGACCTTCTCTCAAGAATTACATGTCCAACACTACTAATCCACGGGGACCAAGGGGAGGAGGAAATTCTGATGCCCCTTACAAAGAAGGGGATGAAGTGGCTGCCTTCCTCTTCCCGTCTTCACATTATCGAAGGAGCTCCTCACAGCTTTGAGGGTTATTTAGATCAAGTGGAGCAAAAAAGTATTGAATGGCTAAAAGAGCAGGTTTAAATGGATCAACCTTTGATTAATCAATATACCCTCTACCAATAGAAAGCCAGGATCCCTAGGAAAGGTCCTGGCCTTTATTGGATTTCTTCATATTTATGCCACCATGGTCGTGCTTCTTCAAGTTGAGAAGCTAATTTCAGCAATGTTTCCTCATCTCCGAAACGACCGGTGAAATGAGAGCCGATCGGTACATTTTCCTTATTCCAATAAAGAGGCACACTCATTGCTGGGTTTCCAGTTACATTCGCTACTGGGGTCAAGTGAGCGTATTGAGCGGAAACTGCCAAAATTTCCTCGATCGTGTTCTCTTCCCCATTGTAGCATCCCAAAGGCAGGGCCGATTTAGAGTTAACGGGATGTAAAAGTACATCATAATGATCAAAGAATTCATGAAACTTCACACTTTCTGTCGCTAGGAACATGCGGGCTTGTTCATATTCCAGAGCCGTGTAACCTTCTGCTTTGCCAATCAAAGTAGAAAGCATCTTTTCTACACTCTTTTCATTTGGAATTCGTCCAGTCATTCTTGCTGCCCCTTTAACAGCTAGTGCCCCTCCAACAACCCATACTGTAACAAAGGCTTCCATAAAACGATTGAGGTCTAAATCCGGATAGGCAATTTCTACTTCATGTCCTAATGATTCGCACAGTTTAGCTGTTTCCATAATGGCATCCTGGACATCTCCACTGATCGGCATCCGTTCTCCGAAATCGGCCAAGTAAGCAATTTTTAAAGAGTCAAGATCTCTATGTGATATATGAGCATACGGCCCTCCTGCAGCTGGTGTGGCAAATAGATCTCCTTTTTGGGGACCTTCCAAAATATCCAAAAGGGCTGCACTATCTCTTACAGACTTTGTCACCCCATGACTGACAGCCAGACTGTTTAAATGCATGGAAAAAGGGGTTCTCCCTCGAGTTGGCTTTAATCCAAACAGGCCGCAATTTGAGGCAGGGATACGAATAGACCCTCCCCCATCACTGGCATGCGCTAAAGGAACCATCCCTGCAGCAACTGCTGCTGCTGCTCCTCCGCTTGACCCTCCTGGAGAATACATAAAGTTCCACGGATTTTTTGTAAAACCAAGATGAACCGATTCTGTGGCAGGTGTAAATCCAAACTCAGGCGTATTGCTTTTGCCAATGAAGGTGAACCCGCCCCTTCTAAAACGTTTAACGATTTCATCATCCCAGCTCGCTTCAAACCCTTCCATTATTTTGGAGCCATAGGAAAGGGGATGCCCTTGGACCGCATTCAAATCCTTAATCAGAAAGGGCAGTCCGCGAAAATAACCTTGTTCATTTAAAGGCTCATTTATGAAATGGACTACAGCATTCAAGTCAGGATTTTTGCGGTCGATTACCGCTTTGTAGTGGTTTATAATTTCAGTAATTTTTAATTCCTGTCGTTCTATTTTTTCTTTTAATGCGACCGCATCATACTGATGAATCTCTCGGATTTCCAACACCATTTCCCCTTTCATATCATTTCATAAGAATAGACGGAAACACAGCTTTTCCCTCTCTTTTTTGCTTGATAAAGTGCACGGTCTGCTCTACTAAGAAGTTCATCTTGGTTTATTCCATGTTCCGGAAAAATGGAGACTCCGATTGAAACACTCATTTCGATGTTATACCCTTGCAGATGAATAGGCTGCAATACCCGATTAAGCAGCCGGGAAGCCACTTGCCTAGGGGGATCTGAGTTTGATAAGTTACTTAATAGAATAATAAATTCATCTCCACCAAATCGAGAGAGAAGATCCGTTTCTCTCAAACCTTTGCCAAGTCGTTCGGTGAAAATCACAAGCAGTTCATCACCAATTTGATGTCCAAATCGGTCATTAATCTGTTTAAAGTTATCCAAATCAAAAAATAGTAAAGCAAACATTGTGCCATGCTTTTTCCCCCATGTCAGTTCATCACTCAATGCTTTAAAAAAGTACCGCCTATTAGGGACTTTAGTCAATTGATCATAATAGGCCATATACTCCAATTGATTCTGCTGGCGCTTTCGATCTGTGATGTTCCGGCAAATAGTTTGAACAGCCTTGCCCTGCTGATATTTAACTAATCCTCCATGTACTTCAACTTCGATGATTGATCCATCAAGCCTCTGAAACTGACGCTCGAGCGGCCCTTGGACAAACCCGCCTGACAAAAGCATTTCCAAACGATGACGAACATCATCGTTCGATTCATTGTATACAAACGATTTTACATCCTTTCCGAGTAACTCATTAGCTCCTGTCGCCCCAAGCAGCTGGATTCCAGACTGATTCACATAAATGATACGATCCTCTTCATCATGTAGAAAAACAGCATCAGGCGAAGTTTCTACTAAGGTTTGATATCGGCTTTCGCTCTCTGCTAGCTCTTGTTCTTTGTATTTCAGTAGTTCTATCACTTGAGCTGCTTCCATTTTAATATATAAAAAATAGGTCATTCCTTGCTGGATCGACTGAATCCCATAAGCGATTCCAAAAGGTGAGACTGAGGAACCGTTCTCGCCTTCGACTAGTTTATCTGGACGTTTATCTGCCCGAATAAAGGTCTTTTTTAATTGATCTAATTTGCCTTTACACCCCCATTCATTTAAAGGGGTACCTTCGAGGTTACCATAAACTTTTCTCATAGTTGGATTCATATAGGTAAACTGAAATTCACGATCCTTTTTTTGAATGATAGCCACTGCGTCACTCAAGTGGTTACATATATTTTTAAGGAATGTGGGGTGATTCGTTATGGAGTGAATGGGATTCATTTTTCACACTTCTTTCTTGTTGAGAATAAGAGAAATGAACTAAAAAATAATGTTTGTAACGATAAAATTATACCATCATTCCGACAATTAATTCCATTTTCTTCATTTTAAGGCTTCGGTACGAAATTATTTTTACTAAGCATCCTAGTAAGCGCGGTTGTCTTAGGGGGGCATGAAGAAACTAAGGTACTCCTTCGTTAAGAAGACCTAAATGATTCACCTTTACATTTTCTAATCAAAAATAAATAAGCCGGATTCTTTTTCCTTTAGAATCCGGCTTATTTCATTCTTCTATTTGTTAACGAGGGGTCATGAATAATTGTGTCCAATATCTCTTGTAGGGACCTGAACCTTCAATATACCCTACACCAATGTGAGTGAAATCTTCATGAAGGATGTTTTTCCTATGACCTTCACTGTTCATCCACCCTTCAACCACTTCCTCTGGCGTGCGTTGTCCGGCTGCAATGTTCTCGCCCGCTGTCCGGTAACGAAAGTCAAACTCATCCATCATATCAAAAGGTGAACCATACGTTGGTGAAGTATGACTGAAATAACGTTTGTCTGACATATCCTGTGACTTGACATTTGCAAGTGCACTTAAGCGATGATGCGTTTCTAAAGGCGCAAGCCCCCGCTCTTTTCTTTCTTCATTTACAAGCGAGACAACTTCCTCCTCAAACTCTTTCAGTTCATAATCCCCTAGGGCTCCCTCAGACACTTGTTCTTCTTGATTCCCTGCATCGCTTTGTTCTTCAGATGACTGATCAGGATACTTCCATTCAATTCCTTCCAAGGTTTCGAAAAAGGAATCAAGGTCGACAGCAAAGTTTTGAAATTCATTCTTTATATCTGTATTCTCCACCCAGCCCTGGACATGTTGCGAAACCTTTTCATAGGACTCCCGCGGACCTTCTTTCCACAGATCCTGGGCAGAAACGGGTGTCCCGATGATAATGATCACAAACAAGGCGGCAAGAAAGAGAATTAGCTTTTTAATCATGATGATTCTCTCCTTGTATCAAGTAAGATGTACTCTCTTCCAGTATTCCACGCCAGGGCTTCAAAGGCAAGTATCAGCTATTATTTACGGGCATGTCGGAGGTTTCCTTTATATATAACATTTTCCTCTAAAGGCACTTCCAAATCACGTGCAAACTTCTTCAACCTTTTTTCTTCCACAGGATTCACCAAAGATACGACCGTTCCTTCTTGGGAACCGATTCGCCCTGTTCTCCCAGCGCGGTGGATATAGGATGTCATGTCTTTCGGCACATCCAAATTGACAATATGATTGATTTCTTTAATATCCAACCCTCTTGCCGCAACGTCTGTCGCCAGTAATAAAGGGTACTCTCCTTGTCTGAATTCCTTAATCGCCTTTGCTCTTTGTTCTTTCTTCGCATCACTGTGCAACAGGCCGATATCTAAATGTTTATAAGTCAATTTCTCCGCCATGATATTAAGCTTGGCGATATCCTGCATAAACGCAAGACCTTTAAATCCCTTCATTCTTGCTAATTTCCTTAATGTTTCGACTTTATCCCTATCTTCACAAACGATATAGGTATGGGTGACGTCTGGTTTCTTTGATTCCTCCGAAACTCGAATAACTTCTGCTTCCTCATCCATGAATGTTTGAGCAACAGCAATGACTTCATCAGGTAACGTTGCTGAAAATAACAGAATCTGGGTATCCCTCATGGTACTCTTCAACACATTTTCCACCGTATGCAGGTGTTCTGGTACTAACAATTGATCAGCCTCATCCATCACAACTGCTTTAATTTCATGGGCTTTCAATTTCTTCTTTTGCATTAATTCATATACACGTCCAGGGGTGCCGACAACGATATGCGGTTTCTTTTTCAGCTTGTCCATCTGGCGCTTAATATTTGCCCCGCCGATCATCGTCATACTGGTAATTCCGCTGTCTTTTGTCCAAAGTTGCACCTCATGATATATTTGCATGACTAATTCATGAGAAGAGGCCATGATTAATATCTGAGTGTTTTTCTTCTCGGTCTCTACTTTTTCAATTAATGGCAGCAAATAAGCGAGCGTTTTCCCGCTTCCGGTCGGGGCCTCTGCTACCACGTCTGTACCCTGAAGTATAAATGGAATAGCTTGTCCTTGTACTTCAGTTAAGGTGTCATATCCGGACTTTTCCCATGCCTTTTTCGTTGAAGAGGATAACTCCTTCAACCACGATTGCTCTTTTTCAGTCATCTAAAATCGACCCTTTCCGTATTACATATTTTTCTTTATTCATGCACCATTGACGCTAATAATTTCATATAAATCCCCTATACAGGACGTCCCAGTCATCCCTGATGTCCTAGGGTAACAAACCACGTTCATCGTAAATCAAGTCTTCCACTATCCTTCATTTAGTTGAATAAATCATTGATAAGTAATAGTGTCCTTAAATATATAAAAAATAGACCTCTTCCCATATTGGATAATGGAGAGGCCTTTCATACATGATCCATAGCTTAAATTTATTATATCACCATTACGAAGAAGTTTCGATAAACTTCTTCAAATGCTCAAGGTGGTCCTTGTCTTCCTTTTTAATGATTAATGTGATCAGCGGCTTCATTAACTTATTTCGGAGTCCCTCTGTATAAAGTTCTCCTTGAAAGTCAATCCTTGTTCCTTCTGAAGTTTGAACAAATTGATAATGATAACGCAAATCTAACCCATGCTGGTAACTGCGCACAGAATATTTCCTATTCGGATCGAAGTCTGTGACTTCAATGATTGAGCGTGCTTTTCTTCCCCTGATTTCCCGCGTTTCTTGAAACCTGTACCCTTCTTTCACAGGTCCTTCACTCAAGATGTCAACAGCCACAACTGTATCCATAATTTCAGGACTGATTGTAAAGTTTGTAGCCGTCGTAAACACATCTTCCAAAGGTTTACTAATAGTCACGGTCTGGTTCATAAAAGCCATACGCACCCTCCTATGTAAAAAGTTCTATCCCCTTATATTCGTTTTTTACGCTCATACTCCTTTTTTGCATAAAAAGAATATCCTGTCCAAACACACACATTATAAAAGAAGCACACAAAAAAGCGAGGTATGGGATTATGGGTTGGATTTCAGTTGTTCCTTTCATTGTTGTTATCATTGCGGCTATCTGGACGAAACAGGTCATCCCGAGCTTGTTATTTGCCGTCGTAGTCGCTGGATATATTATAGACCCTCATTGGCTCGGTGGAATGATGACAGCATTAGGTTTCATCATTGAGGGGCTGAGGGATGAAGCCAACTTAAAAATTATCCTTTTTTTATACGCTTTTTCTGCCTTAATTGGACTTGTGAAAATGTCCGGGGGGATTAAAGGTTTCGTAAAAGAAGCAACGGAGCGAATCGACCACAAGCGAGGAGCTTTTATTCTTACCTGGCTTTCTTCATTAGGGACATTCAGTGCACCAAGCTTTCGAATTGTTACAATTGGACCTGTCATGAAAGCACTAAGAAGGAACATCCCAATGACGAAGCAAGAACTTGGATTCGTTATCGAAACAACAGCTTCTCCTCTGGTGGTTTTGATTCCAATCGCTACTGCTTTTGTTGGATATATGACGTCTGTTATTGAACTCTCCCTGCAGCAGGCGAATACAGACGGGGACGCCTATTCTTTGTACATCAATAGTATTCCTTTCAACTTTTTCGCCTTCTCCATGCTCATCGTCGGCTTTTACATGAGTTTTTTTCATAAAAACAAAAAACCTGCAAAAGATGCGGAAAACTTGGATCAGGAAAAAAAGGATGACGACAGCCAATGGGAAGATTGTCATCCAGCGGTTACAAAAAACCTTCCGGCCCAACCATGGCACCTGATCATTCCTTTGATCAGTGTCATTGCTCTCACATTTTTCCTTATGTATATGGTTGGGATCCGGGAAGGAGAAACAGGGTTTAGTGCATTAATCAACGCGAATGTCCTGGATGCTATGGTACTTGCCGTTGTTTTAACACTAGTCGGGTTCGTCGTTTATTTGAAATTTAGAAATGAAAAATTAAGAAAAATGATGAACACCCTTGTAGATGGTGGAAATGAAATGATGAGCGTCATCGTTCTTCTTGCCATGGTGTGGGGATTGAGCAGCGGATCCGAAGCACTAGAATTTGCAGATGTGATTTCTACTTCCTTCGACTGGATTCCAGCTGGATTTGTGGCTGTCATTATATTCATAGTTGGGTGCGGGCTTTCTTATTTTATAGGTTCCGCCTGGGGAACATGGGGAATCCTTATGCCTGTGGGTGTTTCAATCGCCACCGTAGCCGGGAGCTCCCTCCCTGTTGTCATTGGTGCTGTATTCGCAAGCGGGACATTCGGTGCGTTTGCTTCGCCCTTAAGTGATGATACGAATACGACTGCCGGAATTTTAAATCTAAATCCCGTCAAGTATGCGCGGTTTAAGTTGAAACCAGCGCTTATTGCCGCTTCCTTCGCATCTGTCCTTTACTTTGGGTTATCGTTTATTCTGTAAAACATCCACGCTGGTAGAGTTCTGGGGATAGGACACAAAACTGTCCTACTCCATCAAAAAAAATGAGCCGAAATCTCCCGAATAGATTTAAGAGAGTACAACTCTCCTCTTATAAGCGCTTATATTTTTTAGAAGTCCGAATGAATAGCCCCCTAAAAGAATGGCACCTACAGGTACGAGTATAAATATAGACTGAAATCCAGTCATAGAAAGCTGAAACGCCAATAAACCAGCCGATGGTAAAAGATAAATTTAATAAAATAATAAATCAATCAAAACGTTCATGCGTATCTCCTTCCTTTAACCTTTACAAAGAAGGGGGATCAGTAGCACATTCCGCAGCAATCCATAAAAAAAGCAAGGCACCCTTTCGAGCCCTCCTTGCTTTTCCTCTATTATTTAATTGGAAGGAACAAACGATAACTCGTTTCGGAACCCGTGTATGGATGGTATTCTTCAAATCCAAAACCATCCAATTGCTGGTATTCATTTTCCTTCATCCACTCATGAAGATAATGGTAAGGATTAAAATCATGAACAGAGGGGTCGTATTCCAGCATGGCATACGTATGAGCGGGAATAGTTTTCGTAATCATGTCTGTCGGGATCTTTTCGAAACTATCGACCTCTACAGCAGCAATCCAATAAAACGCGTCGGTCATCTCATTCCAGTTGGGTGGATCGACGAACATTCCGATAGAGCAAGGGGCGTTGATTCTGTTTCTAACTGTTGGCAATTTTGTTGTGTGGAACTGTTCCATCAACCGAGGAATTTTGACTTCCCGTTCCTCCATCACCGTTTGACAAGAGACCCCGACCACTTTGAAATTAGCCTTACGAACAACCTTGGGCTCCACAGCGGTTGTCAATTGCTCACTCATTGACGGCCACTCCTTTTGATTTTGAATACTCTCTTTAAATTACTTCCACGTTGATCCTAAAATTCCTTGTGAAAATTGAGTGTTCGATGAAATTCGCAGCCTTTCGACCTTTTCTTTGTGTCTTTAATTTAGATCAGGTTCCATTCCTATATCCTATTATTTGTTCCTGCCAAAATATGCTCAGAATTCACTTCCATCCAATAACTGCTTGTAAAATTGCCTTTTGTACATGCATACGATTCTCCGCTTGTTGAAACACAACCGAATGATCCCCATCAATTACATCGGCAGTAACTTCCTCACCTCGATGGGCGGGGAGGCAATGTAAGAAAGAAACATCCGTCTTCGCGCCCTTCAATAATAGTGCGTTCACTTGATACCCTTCAAAATCCTTCAAGCGCTCCTCAGCCTCTTCCTCCTGTCCCATACTCGTCCAAACGTCTGTATAAATAACATCAGCATCGACCACTGCCTGTTCTGGGTTATTTTCTAAAATAACTGCCCCTCCATGAAGTTTGGCTAGATTTTTTGCTTTTTCGGTAATGGCCGGGTCTGGCTGATACCCTTCTGGGGCTGAGATCACCATTTCCATCCCCATCATCGCCGCTAGAATCATTAAAGAATGAGCGACATTATTTCCATCACCGATATATACCACTTTCACACCACCAAGACGCCCCTTCAATTCTAATATTGTGAAAATATCAGCAAGTGCTTGGCAAGGATGGTACATATCACACAGACCGTTAATCACAGGTACGGTAGCATGAATAGCGAGTTCATGCAGCTTCTCATGGGAAGTCGTTCTGAACATAATCGCATCGACATAACCGGACAGAACACGAGCTGTATCTGCGATCGTTTCCCCACGGCCGATTTGAATGTCCCTTGAATTCAAATAAAGCGCATGACCTCCCATCTGTTCCATTCCAACCTCGAACGAAACACGAGTACGAGTCGAGGATTTTTCGAATATCATCGCCAAATTTTTGCTTTTCAGTGATTGGGAATATGGGTTTTCTTTCACATACTGAGCTTGAGCTAACAGTTGAGAAACCTCTCCTTGCGTATAATCCAACCATGTCAGTACATTTTTTCCTTGCATCGAATGATCAGCTGCATGTATTTGTTCCATCAAATTCATTAAGATCGCACTCCTTCACGTTTATTTCCCGGAAGCGGGGCAGGGAAGAAGTCCTCACAGGCTAACGATTGTAAATACGCTTCAAACGTTGCTCGTTCAGTGAAAACAGTCAACCCATTTTTGATTGCTTGGATACGTCGTTTCGTAGCCGATTCGCTTGATTGATCATTCACATAGATCGAAGCTTCTTCTATCTTCACCCAGTCCTCAAAATTCAAATCGGTCGACAGCTTTGTGTCGCCTTCTATATAACAGGAGTCTTTTATCTTTTGAGCGTTTGGTAAATGAGAGAAAACCTTCCGTAAGGCTTCATCCACTGTCTCTCCCAGACACATTCCCTCTCCTGTTGACTTCATATTTGGGCCGAGCTTATGGTCCACTTCTGTCAGGGCGTATGAAGAGAAGACAGGATATTTTACAGCGGTGCTCTGAATTTCCGGCTTCGGAATTCCTTGTAGATTAAGTTCATCACCAGCTAGAATGCGGACAGCCAAATCAACAAGGGGCACATTAGCCACTTTACTTACAATCGGCACCGTTCGGCTTGCTCTCGGATTCACTTCAAGGACATAAACGTCCTCACCACTTAATAAAAATTGAATGTTCATGATTCCCTTATAATCAAAGTGGTGAACGATTTCACGGCTGTACGAGTGAATCGTCTGCTTCATTTCTTCAAAAAGGGTGGATGGGAATATCGCCATACTGTCCCCTGAATGCACACCGCCTGGTTCTATATGTTCAATAATCTCAGGCAGAAAACAGTTTTCCCCATCAGCCACGAGGTCTACTTCAACTTCTGTACCTTGTATAAAAGGATCAAGCATAATTGGATAATGACGATCATCCGTAGCTTGTAATGCTTTTTTCAATTCCTTCAAATCTTTTACGATGACCATCCCTTGGCCGCCGATGACATAAGACGGACGGCAAAGAATGGGAAAGGAGTAATCTTCAGCAGCTTCTAAAGCTTCTTTCTTTGTATGACAGGTCGATCCGGATACGTATGGGATTCCCCGTTCGTTTAAGGCTGCATAAAATTTATCTCGATCTTCTAGAGCATCTAACACATCTGTTTGAACTCCAGCAAGCGGAATCCCTGACGCTTCCAATTCTTCCGCTAAATTTATGGCTGTTTGGCCACCAAACTGTGTGAAGACAAGATCCACTTGTTCATGATGAACAATAGATGAAATAATTTCTTTTTGTATGGGTTCGAAATATAAGCGATCTGCCGTTTCATAATCAGTACTGACGGTTTCTGGGTTATTGTTCACCATAATCGTAGTCCAGCCTTGTTTCTGCAGACTCTGAATGGCTTTAACCGCACTATAATCAAATTCCACTCCCTGGCCAATTCGAATCGGCCCGGAACCTAGAATCAATGCTTTTTTCTCTCCTTGTAAAGGTATCACCTCATTAGTCCCTGCAAATGTGCTGTACACATAATTGGTTGCCGCTTCAAACTCAGCTGCACATGTATCCACCAATTTGAACTGACGCTTAACCTCAAAGCTCTTTCTCTTTTTCTTTATCTCATTTTCAGATAATCCCGTTAGATCAGCCACCTGCTTGTCAGAAAATCCATTCACTTTCACTTGGCGCAGCAATGTTTCATCAAGCGGTTCTTCTCTCAGCTTTTCTTCTAAATCAACGATGTTCTTCATTACCTGTAAAAAGAAAGCATCGATTTTCGTTTGCTTTTGTATAGTTTCCACACTTTCTCCTTTTCGCAAGAGATGGAGAATAGCAAAGTAACGCAGATCTGTCGTTTTTTCCAGGTGTCCCCACGGTTCATCTAATGTTGGAATTTTCGTATCCAATGATTGGACTGCTTTTTGAAAAGCTCCTTCTAATGTGCGGTCAATAGCCATCACTTCACCTGTGGCTCTCATTTTTGTTCCAAGCTCTCGGTCTGCCTCTGAAAATTTGTCAAATGGCCAGCGCGGAAATTTAACGACAACATAATCAAGGGCAGGCTCAAAACTAGCATACGTATGGCCGGTCAGTGGATTTTCAAGTTGATCTAGAGAGTAGCCAAGTGCCACTTTTGTAGCCATCTTCGCAATAGGGTAACCGGTTGCTTTGGAAGCAAGCGCAGAAGAACGGCTGACTCTTGGATTGACCTCAATCACGTAATATTGACGGCTCTCTGTATCAAGGGCAAATTGCACATTACACCCTCCGATAACATCCAATTCGGAAACAATTGTAAAGGCAGCTGTTCGCAGCATTTGGTAATCGTTGTCTGACAAAGTTTGAGAAGGGGCCACAACGATGGAATCCCCTGTATGGACGCCGACGGGATCAAAATTCTCCATGTTACAGACGGAAATACACGTACCATTCTGGTCCCGCATGATTTCATACTCAATTTCTTTAAACCCGGCGATACTCTTTTCGACAATGACCTGGTGGATCGGACTAGCCTTCAAACCTGTAGATATCAATTCTTCTAGTTCAGCTTCGCTGTGAACGATTCCACCACCGCGTCCCCCTAGTGTATAGGCAGGTCGGCTAATAATGGGATACCCAACCTGATCAGCAAACGTCTTCGCCTGTCTTAGTGTTGTAATAACTTCGCTCTCAGGTACGGGTTGGGATAGTTCATTCATTAAGCTGCGAAACAACTCTCGGTCTTCCCCTTGTTGAATGGAGTAAACGCTTGTTCCTAATAACTCCACTCCATATTTCTGTAGGACGCTTTCTTTTTCTAATTCAACCGCTAGATTGAGAGCTGTCTGCCCTCCAAGCCCTGCCAACAAGGCATCTGGTCTCTCTAAATCTATGATTTTAGTTAAGCTTGCTACGGTTAACGGTTCGCAATAAACCGTATCTGCAATATCATGATCTGTCATGATTGTGGCGGGGTTATTATTAACGAGGATCACTTCACATCCTTCTTCTTTCAGGGCGAGACATCCCTGAGTCCCCGAGTAGTCAAATTCTGCCGCCTGGCCAATCATAATGGGTCCTGATCCAATGACTATAACTTTACGAGACATGTGCCTTCACCCCTTTTTTCTTTACCAGTTTAATAAAATCATGGAACAACCATTCCGCATCTTTTGGCCCTGGATGGGCTTCCGGATGGAACTGAGCGGATAGAATCAGCTTCGAATCATGCATCAGTCCTTCTACAGACCCGTCATTAACGTTATAAAACCTTTTCGCAAGCGGTGTATTCTCAAGGCTTTCTTCTTTGACCACATAATTGTGGTTTTGTGAGGATAGAAATACTTTACCTGTGATGACATCCTTTACGGGATGATTCGCACCTCTGTGACCAAATGTCAGCTTTGTTGTATCCGCTCCATATGCAAGAGCGATCACTTGATGCCCCATACAAATCCCAAAACTAGGATACTTATCCAAAACATTTTTGATAGATGGAAGGGAGTCTGTTGTATCTTTCGGGTCCCCCGGTCCATTGGACAAGACCACAGCATCTGGTTCCAGCTGGTCCAACGTTTCTAATTCTGAGAAGGGAACGACCGAAACACGAAGGTTATGTTCTAACAGGGCATTTAAAATCGAGCGTTTCCAACCAAAGTCAATCAGGGCAACGTGCATCTCACCTTCCTCGCCATACGTAGTAATCGATTCGCCTTTGACTTTATCAATTTGGTGACTGTCTGCTGTTTGGAATATATAATCCGGCTTCGTGGAAATAGCGGCTTGCTGTGTCCCCTCCGCACGAATGGCTTTGGTCACTTCTCTAGTATCTACACCTGTCAAAAAAGGAACATGGTTTTCATTCAAGTAATCTCCTAGAGATTGACATGATTGAAAATGAGAAGGGTTTTCTTCACATTGAAACATAATCACCCCACTCACTTGAATTTCGTCACTCTCCCCATCCGTCTGATTAATGCCGTAATTTCCAATCAGAGGATACGTAAATACAACAATTTGCCCTTTATAAGAAGGATCTGTTAATACTTCCTGGTAGCCGGTCATCCCGGTAAAGAAAACAATCTCTCCCTGGATAGGCTTATTGAACGATTCTGATGCTTTGCCTTTGAATGTAGTTCCGTCTTGTAAACATAGGTACCCGTTCATAAAATCACCCCAATAAATGAATATTTATTATAAAATTCGCATTTTTATACATTTAATATCTGAAAAAGGCAGTGCTTATCACGATTTGTGAATGTCACCGCCTATACAATTTTTATACTTTTTGTAGACGATCTTCATATATCTGAATAGCTTCAGTAATAAGTGCGACAGACTTGTCCAACTCCTCATACTCGACGGTTAACGGTGGCAGGAGTCTTAATACGTTTGGTCCGGCGATGACAGCTAATAATCCGTTTTCCCTTAGAGTGTGAACCAATTGAATGGCTTCGCCGGAGGTAGACACCCCTACTATTAAACCTTGTCCACGCACTTCCTCAACACTTTGGAAGTGTGCCAAGGCACTTTCCAATTGTTTTTTAAAATGATTCCCTTTCTCAATCACTTCTTCTAAAAACATCGGGTTGAGGACCTTTTCCAATGTCGCGTTGACAGCTGCAGACGCCAATGGATTCCCACCGAAAGTGGAGCCGTGAGAGCCAGCCGCAAAAGAATCCTCTAACCCTTTCTTTCCAATCATCGCACCGACGGGGAATCCACTCCCTAACCCTTTCGCAGATGTTACGATATCCGGATCGAGCCCATAGTGTTGGTAGGCGAAAGCTTTCCCTGTCCGGCCGATCCCGGTCTGAACTTCATCAATGATTAAAAGGGCTCCTAATTCCTCACATTTCTCCTGGACTGCTTGCAAGAATTCTCGGGTACCTGGAACGACCCCTCCCTCTCCCTGGATAACTTCAACCATAATGGCCGCCACATGACCGTCGTGTACTTCCTCGATCTGTTGGACATCGTTGTAAGGAAAATATTCAAAGGTCGGAAGTAATGCCCCAAATCCCTCCTGAATTTTCTCCTGACCCGTTGCACTCATCGTAGCAAACGTTCGACCATGGAAAGACTGTTTGAATGTAATAATTTTTTCTCTCCCTGTATGTTTCCGGGCGAGCTTGATTGCTGCTTCATTCGCTTCTGCTCCACTGTTACAGAAAAAGACATAATCTAATCCTGCTGCCTCACTTAACCGTTTAGCTGCTTGTTCCTGCACAGGGATCTGATAAAGATTGGATACATGCCATACTTGATCCAATTGATTTTCAATCGCTTTTTGGACCTCTACAGGACGATGACCAAGGTTACAAACTGCGATTCCTGATACAAAGTCTAAATAATCTTTCCCTTGGTCATCGGTGACGGTTGTTCCCTTTCCCGATACGATTGTAAGAGGGAAGCGATTATACGTAGGAAATAAACTCACTCTACCTTCTCCTTTCTCTTACCTCTAATAGATGTGCCACTTAACGAGCCATCTTCCATCAACGGTTGTTCACCACTCACAATCCTAACTTCCTGTAAATGATCGGAGAGAGCCGTAATGGCTGAATGAACTTTAGGAATCATTCCACCATAGATGGTTCCCTTTTCAATCAGCTGTTCAATTTCCGCTGGTGTAGTCTCCTCCATCACCTCATTATCAAAAAGAATACCAGGGACATCCGTTACGAAGAGGAGTTTCTCCGCCCCCACCGAACGAGCTATAGCGCCTGCAGCTACATCTGCATTAATATTGACAGTTTCATGATCTAGTGTTTTGCCAACGGGAGCAACAACAGGAAAATACCCTTGATCAAGAAGCTGATGTAGAACTGTAGCATCGACTTCAAGAACTTTCCCTACAAAACCCAAGTTCTCTTTATCCAGATAATCGGCCTGCAGTAAGGAGGCTTCTGATCCTTTCACCCCTACCGCTTTAATACCTTGTTTTGTGAGGTTTCCTGTGATTTGGCTGCTGACTGATCCCCCAAGAACCATTTCCACGACTTCCATCGTTTCAAGGTTCGTTTTACGTAAACCGTTATGAAATTCACCCTCTATACTCAGCTTATTGAGCAGCTTGGTAATTGCTGGTCCACCTCCGTGGACGATGATACAGCGGTATTGTTTCTGAAGCTCAATAAAACTTTCATAAAAAGCTTCTGTCAGTTGATCCAGCATACTACCGCCAAGTTTAACGACAAGGATGGGTTTAGGTTCTGTAGCTTGCGTTGATTTTGACGTAATCATAAGTTAAATCGCACCCCCATGCCGTTCCTTCTCCATCCCCTTCATCAAGATGAATGAAAAATTTCACTTTTTCATTATCCAAATCTTCGGTTGCTTGTTCTTCGGAAAATGGACAAGGGGTACCGTGGCTGAAGACAAGCTGATCTTCAATATAAATATCACAACGAGATGGATCGACTTCAGCTTCACTATGGCCGATAGCTCCAACAATTCTGCCCCAGTTTGCATCTAATCCATAGACAGCTGTTTTTACGAGGCTTGACCCGACGACTTTCTTGCCAATCATTCGCGCTTCTTCATCTGTACGGGCACCTGTAACCTCCACTTCAATCAGTTTGGTTGCCCCTTCACCATCTTTGGCGATTTGCTTGGCTAAATCCTCACAAACGAGCTGAAGGGCCGTTTGGAAAGCATCCCAATCCGGATGATCTTCCGTCAATGTTGCATGTTCAACTGCGCCATTAGCGAGTGTCAGCACCATATCATTGGTCGATGTTTCTCCATCCACCGTAATTTGGTTGAATGACTTTTCGATAGAAGGACTCAAAGCCTTTTGTAAAGCATCCGAGTCGATCGTTGCATCTGTTGTAATAAAGCCCAGCATGGTGGCCATGTTCGGGTGAATCATCCCCGATCCTTTCGCTGCCCCGCCGATGGATACAGTCTTTCCATCCACTTGGACCTGGTAACAGGCAGATTTTTGGCAGGTATCTGTTGTTAAAATAGCTTGTTGGAAATCCTGATTGCCATCTTCTGTAGCTTCGACCGTCTCGCAACCGTAAGCTATTTTATCCATTGGAAGCTGTTCACCAATCACCCCTGTAGATGCAATGGCTACATATTCGTCAGGGATGTGAAATCGTGTCGCTACCATTCCTCTCATCTCATAGGCATTGGACAGACCTTCTTCACCTGTACACGCGTTCGCGACCGCACTGTTAATAACAACACTCTGTATTTTCCCTTGTCCCGCAATACTTTCCTGAGTCACCTGAAGAGGTGGGGCTTGGAAATGGCTTTGAGTGTAGACAGCAGCAACAGAAGCCGGTGTTTCACTCATAAGTAGAGCGAAGTCTTTTTTTCGATACCTTAGTCCGCTGTGAATTCCACCTGCCTTATATCCCTTCGGCGTCAAAATGGAACCATCCGTCACTTTTTCAATGGATTGTGTGTGCTTCGCTTGTATCAAACCATCTCTCCCTCTCTTCATTATGGATAAACAGGCAATGGAGAAAGCCCTGTCTTCTCCTCATATTGGAATATTAGATTCATATTTTGCACAGCTTGACTAGCTGCCCCTTTTAATAGATTATCAATAACACTTACAATGGTAACCCGTTTCGTACGGGTATCAATCGTTAATCCGATATCGCAATAATTTGATCCGTACACATCCTTCGTACACGGAAAACTTCCCTCTTCTCGAACTCGAACAAAAGGTTCCGTTGTATAATAGCGCTCAAACGTGTTTCTCAACTCATCTTCTGTCAGGTTCTTATTTAGTTGCACATAAATCGTTGCCATGATTCCACGTGTCATCGGTACTAAATGAGTGGAAAAGGTAACAGGGTCGATATCTGAGTACCACTCAGATAGCTGCTGCTCAATTTCAGGGATATGCTGATGCCGATTCACTTTATAGATTTGGAAATTTTCTTGGGCGTGAGCAAAATGGGTCAGCGGATTTGGGTTTTTACCCGCGCCGGAAACCCCGGATTTCGCATCGACGATTATGGAGTCTGCTTTTACCAGGCCCTCTTTTACTAATGGACCTAGGCCGAGTAACGCAGCTGTTGGAAAACAACCTGGATTCGCAATCACATCCGCGTCTTGAATCCGTTCTTTATTCCATTCCGGTAACCCGTAGACCGCTTTTTCCAGTACTTCATTTGAAGCTGCACCTTTGTTGTACCATTGTTCATACAATGATGCGTCTTTTATTCTCAGATCTCCGGATAGATCAATGATTTTTGCATGACCACCCTGTAACTTTGGCGTCAATTGACTGGATACTCCTGCAGGCGTCGCAAGGAAAATGACATCAAGGTCCTCTTTCATCATATCCGGTACTAAATCTTGTAATATATGAGTTTGCTCCCCTTGAAATTGAGGATAAATATCTTCAAATTTCTCTCCAGCCTGAGAGGATGAATATAAGGTTATCGATGTAATTTGTGGATGATTGTTTAATAGGCGGAGTAACTCAATTCCTCCATACCCGGTCGCACCTACGATCCCTGCCTTCACTCTGGACCCACCTCATGTATATTTATTATTTAATCTGTATATTTACAATATTATTAACCCTGAGACTTCAGATGTCAATAGATTCACCTCATAATTTATATATTTTATAGATTTCCATTGCCAAAGGTATGAACACCGCGGTCATATAGGTTCTAAAGAGTAAAAGAGACCTGCCCGGTTATCCACATGTGGATAACCGGGCAGGTCTATCATATTACCTCGTTCTTATTCACATATGCACAATTTTATGCACATTATCAACACTATATGGGAAAACCTCCCCTTTATCACTAGAAAGACGAAGAAAAGCTCAGGCCGATTAGCAGGAGCCTGAGCTTTTCTTTTATACGTTGAAAGATTGGAAAATGTTTTTTTCATTTATAGGGAATACTTCGCGTCCAGTAAGATGATTAATAATGACCTTATTCCTATGGATCGACAACCCTAGGTTGGTCGACCCAACACCATGAGTGTGTGAGATGCCACTATGAACATAAATTTCATTCGCTGTCTCTTTCGTTTTCACAAGTCGATAATCTTTCGTCACTTTGTATCTGCCTTTTTCATCCCATTCTAGGAAATCTGCCAAATGATGTACAAAATCAGGAACATATGGTTTATATCCAGTAGCGGCAATAACGAGATCACTATGATGGGTAAATGTTTCTCCCTTCTGATAGTGATAACATTCTAATTCATATCCCCCCTCCACTTTAGGGCGGATCTCTTTCACTTCACTTAATACTTGCAATCCTATATTCAACTCTTCACGCCCGACTGAATATTCATAGAGCAGGTTGTATATATCATTGATGGTATGATTGCTGATTCCTTTGTAATATAACCCTTGACTTGCGAAAATTTCATCTTTTTGGTGTTGGGGAAGCTGATAAAAATAATTCACATAATCCGGTGAAAAATGCTCAAGGCTTAATTTGGATTCCTCCATTGACTCAAAACCCGCGGAACGTGTGATCCAGTCGAGTTGGTAGCCACAATCACGCTGTTCTCTTAAAAGCTCACGGAAAGCCTCCGCAGCACTTTGTCCAGAGCCCACAACGGTTATCGAATCCGCTTTACGGCAACGATCCCTATTCGAGAGGAAATCTGCGGTGTGAAAGACGTCCTCTGAAGAAGCATTTCGGAAAGATTGTGGCATGACGGGAACACTACCAGTTCCCATTACTAAATTTTTCGTACAGTAAACCTCCACCTCTCCACTGTTCATATGTGTCACTTCCACTTCAAAGAGTTCCTTATTATCCTTATAATGTCGGATATTTGTCACTCTTTGACCAAATTGGCAGCTATCCAGCTGCTTCGCTACCCATTGACAGTAATCATTGTATTCTCTCCGGGGAATATCAAGACGCTGTAGAAAATAAAACTGATACATCCGTTCATTCTTGCTGATGTAATTTAGAAAACTGTACGGATTTGTCGGATCAGCCATTGTAACCAAGTCTGCAATAAAAGGGACTTGCATTTTTGTTCCTTCAATTAACATTCCCGGATGCCAGTCAAACCCTTCCTTTTGTTCAAAAAATAATGGTTCCACTCCATCTATTTCATCAAGCAAGGCTGCCAAACTTAAATTGAACGGGCCGATGCCTATGCCAATTAAGTCATAAATCTTTTCTTGTTGGTCCATCATCCACTACTCCTTTTGTAACGCTCCTCAGCTCGGGAGAAGTTCCATTCGTTTCTCTTGTTCATTGTGTACGGGGAAATGGGAATAACCGATTCATTCCGCGGAGAGCGCCCACTTCTCCCCAAATTCTTTTCAGAAAAATGACCAATTTCTGAAAAGAAGACACTAACCTTATGTTATCATAACCACATCCTTACGATAATACCCGGATCATTGGAGGAGTTATGATGAGCCATATAAAGCTAGTAGAAGTTGCAGACCGACGCATCTATATGAAGGATCTGCTATTAGCGGATGAGTCAGAAAAGGTTATTGAAGATTATATAAATGAAGGAGATTTATACGCGATCCATTATAATCAAGATCAGGTCGGTATCTGTTTATTTATTTATCCCGAAGAGACGACCGTGGAAATTAAAAACATGGCCATTCAAGAAGCATACAGAGGAAAAGGATTGGGAACGCAAGTCATCCAAACGGCATCCCAACTCTTTTGTTCTAAAGGGTATACAGATATGATCGTCGGAACGTCCAATTCAAGCATTGCAAACTTAGCTTTTTACCAGAAATCTGGCTTTCGCTTTCATAAAATTTATAAAGACTTTTTCTTACGTTATCCTGACCCCTTTTATGAGAATGGGATCCGAGGGATAGATATGGTTGTTTTACACAAAGCCCTCCTTCCTTAAGTTGAGATCATTAAAAAAGGGCGATTCCCTCGCCCACTTTTGGATTTAATCTACAACAATATAAGCGATCATTGGTCCATTCGATTGAATATCCGCATGGGTTGTGCAGATCAGGCGATAGATGCCCTCCTTTTCAAATTGAAGGTCAAGGACTGTCTCTTTCCCTTGCTCGACCACACCTTTGACATCTGTGCCTTCAATATAAAACGGATGTTCCTTTCCATTCACCCCATATACGCTCAGCTTGAAGGGCTCACCTTTTTCCACAAAAATCGTTCCAGGATCCCATCGATAGGCTTCGATTTGCTTGCCATCAGATGTCTCAGCCTTAAACTCTCCTGTGACCATGTTGATGACTCTCGGCTCCCCATTGACAGGAGCTGTTGAGGTAGCGATTGCCCCTTTCCAAAAAAAGCTCCCGATAAAATAAGCGGCAAAAGCAATTATAATGGCACCTAGAAGCATCCCTGCTTTCCGGGCTGACAATATCCAAGCATCCACACATACCCCTCCTAAGTCTGTTTATTCATTTATATGCGAAGAGGCGATGAAAACTTGTCTACTTTTTTACCGATTATGCTGGATGAAAGAAAAGAATGCTCTGCCCCATCTTTTTTTTCATCCAACATACAGAAACCAAAAAACCTCTACGATCGCTTACGCTGTTGATAGAGGCCCTTTTGGTCGATTAGTAAAATAATTTGGGGTCAATCCACTCGGTGTAAGAAGTAGATTCTTCCATTGAATCTTCATTCAGAAGCAAAGAGTTGCATTGATGTTCAAAACGGAAGGGGATGGCCTGACGATAATCTTCTGGATAGACGTTCGCGTTTCGATATTCGATGAAAGGCTGATCCAGCGTATGGCCATTAACATGGTCTTTTTTCAATTCATCTACAACGATTCTGCCGATCTGTCTTCCCAACCGGAGCCCTTCATCATTATCAACAGGATAGTGTACACCTGCATATAATCTGGAAATCGCATTTTCCTCAGCTAATTCCTTTATTTTTCTTCTTTCTGCAGGGAAGAAATAGCTGAGTATAGCTTCTGCTGCCCCAGAAATCGTCGCATGGCCGGAAGGGTAAGAAGGATGTTTTGGTGTACAAATGACCGTTGAAAAGTTAGGGTCCAATTGATTAGGTCGGGGAACAAGCCATTTGTATTTCAATGACCAACACACAACGAATGCATCATTCATGCCACTGAAAACCGCCCCTAAGATCCGGGCAGCCCTTGGTGCTTCCACATGATAAGTATCAATAAGACGGTCAACGATGGGAGTCCATTGTTTAGAAGGAGGCCCTTCCCCCCAATATACGGCCATTTTCTTTTGTTCAGCTGTCAAGTTGGTCTGTGCCTTTTTAACCAACTGTAATTCCCTGTTCCAATCAATGGATTGGGGATCTTTTATGGCTAAGCGGATCGGACGTCCATCTAATTTTTTAAATCCATGCCTTTGGCTGTGTTTAATAAAGTAAGTTTTCCATTTACCTGACTCGAATTCGACTCCCTCATTCATTTGTGGAGGTCTCTGTTCACCTGCATAAGGTAAATCGGTCCAATGAGGATATCTTTGCACTTGAGACATTGTCTCCCTCCTTTTTTCTTTATCCTATGCCGGGACAAATGTGGAGGTGTGCAACATACCACAGCATTTGCTCTTACCCTGTGTTATCCGTGGATTGGGCTAAAATTAAACTGGCATACTGCCCTTCTTTCTCCATTAAGGACCGGTGATTACCTTTTTCTATAATTTTCCCATCTTGCATTACTAGTATAAGGTCTGCTGATCGTATCGTATGAAGCCGGTGGGCAATAACAAAACTGGTTCTGCCTTTCATTAATTCCGCCAGGCCTGCATTAATTTTCATTTCTGTCACTGTATCTATACTACTGGTGGCTTCATCTAAGATAAGGAACGAAGGATCGGCAATCATTGCTCGCGCAATCGACAACAACTGCCTTTGTCCATGACTTACCCCTTTTCCATCTGAATCAAGTACCGTGTCATACCCTCCTGGCAGGCGAGTAATAAAATCATGGGCACGCGCAGACTTAGCCGCTTTCTCTACATCTGCATCAGAAGCATCTAATCGACCATAACGAATATTTTCACGGATAGTTGTGTTAAACATAGTGGCATCTTGCAACACGACGCCCATCTGACTTCTCAGATTATCTCTTGATATTTCCTTCATATCGATGCCATCCATTAAGATTCGACCTGAGTCCGGATCATAGAACCTGGAAAGTAAAGATATAATCGTAGTTTTACCAGCACCTGTAGGCCCAACGAGAGCTACCGTTTGACCTGCCTCTACAGTAAAATGAATATTTGAAAGGGTCGTCTGTTCTTCTTCATAGGAAAAATCAACATTTTCAAAAGTGATCTCTCCTCGAATTCCATCCACCGCTTTCGCTGATTGATCATCTTCTTGTTCTTCCTTTTCATCGATGACCTGGAAGACTCTTTCCGCTCCGGCAACCGCAGAGAGAATCATATTCAACTGGTTGGCAAGATCGTTTAATGGACGAGTGAACTGACGGGAATATGTAGTGAAAGTTACGATCCCCCCTATAGATACAAACCCGTTCAAAGCAAGTAACCCCCCAGCTCCGACAATAATCGCAAAGCTAGCATTGTTCAACATGTTCATAAGCTTTGGAATAAAACCCGTGTATACTTGTGCATAGTAGCCGGATTGTCTCAAATCCTTATTTTTCCCCTCAAATTCGTGAATGACATCTTCTTCCTTTGAAAACATTTTAATAATGGGCTGGCCTGAGAACATTTCCTCCACATACCCATTCATCTCACCAAGGTCACGTTGCTGCTTTTTAAAATAAGGACCTGTACGACGGGTAATCCATTTCATCCCAAAATACATAACCGGAACAATGGTTAGTGTCAACAAAGTTAAAACAGGGCTTAACCAAAGCATTATGACCACTGTCCCGATGATCGTGAGTAAACTAGTAAAAAACTGAACAACAGCTGTATTAAGAGTACGACTGACATTCTCTATATCATTTGTAAGCCTGCTCATGAGTTCTCCCTGAGGGGTTTTTTGGAAAAACGGCACAGGGAGAAGCTGCATGTGGGAAAACAGATGCGACCTCATGAATTGAACGGCATGTTGAGCAATCCCGATCATCCAGTAGTTTTGCAGCCAAAGGAAGATAGAATGAAACAAATAAACGGCAAACAAAACTCCAATCATCCCCATTAATGTTTCGAGCTGATAGCTTTCAATAACCAAGTCGACTGTTAAGCCAAGCAGGTATGGACCTAACAAGGATAATGACGAACTGATGAGAATGGCGACCATAACTAAAGTGAAAGTGATCTTTTGTTCTGTCATATAACGCCATATTCTTAGTAGCGTTCCTCCTATATTGTCTATTTTAGGAGGGTTTGCCCCAATCACGTGATGGTGCCCGATTTTAGGTTGATTCTTTCCCTTCATGCCATCACCCCTTCTTGTTGCGAACGGTGAATTTCCGCGTAATCCTCATTTTGTCTGAGTAAATTCTCGTGTGTCCCTTGAGCCTTGATTTGACCGTTATGCAGGAAAAGGATCACATCGGCATTTTGGATGGAACTCACTTTTTGCGCCACGATAAATACCGTGCACGATTGTTCCTCAAGTGTTTCTAATAATCGCTCCTCTGTATGGGCATCAAGGGCACTTGTACTATCATCCAAAATTAGAATGCTGGGCTTACGAATAAGGGCACGGGCAATGGAGAGACGCTGCTTCTGCCCCCCCGAAAACACAATTCCCTTTTGTCCTATTTCCGTATCATAACCATTTGGCAGGGAAGCAATAAAATCATGGATTTGGGCCTGCTTTGTTGCCTCCTCTATTTCCTGTAGACTTGCCCCCTTCTTCCCCCAGCCAATATTTTCTCGGACTGTTCCTGAAAAAAGGTGAACTTCCTGAGGGACGAGACTTATTTGTCCTCTCACATTTTTCACATCAAGATTTTCTATTTCCTCTTCATCCAAAAAGAGCTGACCTCCATTTTTTTCATACAAACGAGGGATTAAGTTAAGTAAGGAAGTCTTACCAGCCCCCGTTTCCCCAATAATGCCAACGGTTTTCCCGGCCTCCACCTGAAAAGTGATGTCTTGTAAAACGGTCTGCTCTCCCTGTTTAAATGAAATGCCAGAAAACCGGACGTTCCCTTTCAGAGTTTCGCTCTTGCCCTGTGTCTCTTGAGAGTTTTGTTGTGAGAGGACATCCTCAATTCTTGAAGCAGATGCCTGGCCTCGGGAAATGACCATAATTAAAAATGTAAATACAGAAAAAGTAAATAGAATACGCGTCGCATAATTTACCATGGCCACAAGTTCACCAGCTTCTACGGCTGCGCTGTTCAACATTTGGGCACCAATGAATAGAATAATGAGAATTACGATATTCATTCCAAACATAACGACAGGCATAGCGACTTCCATTAACCAAAGTGCTTTTTTGTTCTGGTGCACCAAGGACTTATTAGCCTGATGGAATCTCTTTTCTTCATAGCTCTTTCTATTAAACCCTTTGATTAAGCGAATCCCTGATAAATTTTCACGAATGATTGTGTTAAGAGCATCCAGCCTCTGTTGGACTCCCTTAAACCACTGAACCCCTTTTGTGAGAATAAAATATAAAAAAAGCAGGAAAACAGGGACACTCCCTAGTAAGATCAAGGCAAGCTGCACATCAATCGTAAAGACCATCACTAGGGCGAACATGATAAAAAGGGGAGCCCTCAGTCCAATTCTCACAAACATAAACAATAAATTTTGTATTTGAATGACATCGTTTGTGATCCTTGTAACAAGACTCGGAGTAGGCAGATGACGAAAATGATGATCTGAAAACTTCTGCACGCTTGTAAATAACTCTTTCCTAAGATCGTACCCGACTCCCTGGCTAAGATCGGCAGCAAAAAAGGAGTTTGTCACGCCTGCTGTAAAGGCCAGGAGGGATAATCCCAAAAGACCTCCTCCCCAAGTGAGGACAACATAAAAATCCCCGGCTAAAATACCATCATCAATAATCTTAGCCATAAGCAATGGCTGTACAAGCTCAACAGTCAATTCAATTAACATTAGAAACAGCGAGATCGTTTATAAGGAAAAGTGTAAGAAAAAATAGTTCGCATTAAAAATCCTCCCAACTTGGGTCATTTAATTGCCCCATATACAAAACCTTCCACACACGCCATTCAAAGCAGAACTTTTGTACACTATTAAAACAGCTTAGAAGGTAAAAACACGACCTTATCTGTCCATTTACCCAGTCGTAACACGGACCGTTCATTAAGTAAAAAGCTTGATGTTATCTCTAGGGGGATTCCAATAAGGGAAGGCGGTACCGGCCATGATATCTGGGGAAGATGGCTGATCCGGGAAATGCTACACGAAGACTACGAAGATTTAATGAATGACACCGGTTCCTTGGCGGCACAATTCTCCCTTAAATTTTCAAAAGTAATGGAGAGGTTTAGGAACAACAGACGATGGGAATGGCTGGTTTACCAAACACCCCTCCTGGTTTAGAATACTGGATAACTAAGAACAGGAGGACGACAGTTTCTTTTTGTGAAAGTAGGAACAAGACTCACTCTCCTCCATCAAGCGTTTGGCAAACACCCCAGAGATTTCATCTTAAGACCTGGACAATCTAAAAAAAAGACACGCTCTTGATGCGTGTCTCTTTTATCAGGCATCTCCTACCATTGATCGCTAGGGTACATCAATCCGATCTGCCGACGGGCTGCTTCCATGACCTCTGCTGTGAGAAGTGTATGCTCTAAGGAATGATTATTCGTTTGAGTTTCCTTTTTCTCTACAATTCGCATAAATTCAGCCGTTTCATAGTACATAGGCAAATATTCATCCATATAATCCAGCTTTTCTTCCGTTCCATCTCTATAAAGGATGGTTATATCCCTTGGCTCGGAAATATTCGGTATAAGAATCGTCCCTTTTTCTCCCTGGATTTCACTAGGGGCATGGGAATCAATGATTTTCGAATGCATAATCACCCCTTCCATATCATCGTAATCAGCTACGATACTGCCCTGGCCATCCACCCCCGAGTCTAAAAAGACAGCATTCGCCTTAATATTATTGGGAGCGCCAAATAAGACGATCATCGGATAAATTCCGTAAATCCCAAGGTCCATTAAAGATCCATTAGATAGTTCTGGTTTGAAGGCATTCAAAACCTCCCCTTGTTTGTAGGCATCATAACGGGAAGAATATTTGCAGAAATTACCGACATAACGCCGGACTTTTCCAATTTTATGTAAATGATTCTGGACACTTAAAAAACCGGGCATAACTGTGGATTTAACGGCTTCCATCAAAGTGACTCCTTCTGTTTCAGCCACCTCCATCATCATGGCAATTTCTCTTCTGTTAGATCCCATCGGCTTCTCACACAATACATGCTTTCCCTTTCTCATGATCGTTACGGCCTGTTCCATATGAAAAGCATTCGGACTCGCAATATATACAGCATCTACATTCGGATTGGCAGCCATTGCCTCAATATCTGTAAATGTTTCCCTAGCTCCATGCTGGGAAGCAAAACTTTCCGCTCGTTCTTTTGAGCGCGAATAGACTGCCTGTAATTCAAATTGGCCATGCTGTTTCCCAGCCTGGATAAACTTCTCGGTAATGGTGTTTGTTCCGATAATCCCAAACCTCACCATGCTCAACACCTCCATCTACAATAGTTTCATTATACATGAAGATTGGAAGAACCATCCACATGAAGTTTTTATTCATCAAGATGTTTCAAGGTGATCTCAGCCAGAATTCTCTGCCCCTTTTCCGTTGGGTGCACATCACCTTTAATAATATATTCTGGATGGTCATGGTACGCTTTATAAGCATTTATTAAAGTTACCGAAGCGAAATGCTTCAATAATTGAATCAAAGAAGCATACTGCTGATTAATATAGGCTAAAGGGGTGCTGAGCTTGTCTCCAGCAGCAGGATATGGATTATATATGTTATAGACCAGGATTTTCCCATCTGTCAGTTCATCTATTTCAAGAATGGTCGAATATACATTATAAATTAAATCACGAATCACAGGAGCTGCTTCCTCCATCTTCAATCCGTCTAAACCTCCGTTCTTTTTCACCACGTTTAATAAATCATTCCCTCCTATATAAACAATGACATAGTCTGCTTCTTTTAAGCTCTCCCTAAATATTTTATTTGACCGCACCGCCATTAAAAGTTGAGCAGAGGTAAGACCCGGAATACTTAAATTTGTCACTTCCATATCTTTTTCCATACCAATTAAGTACGGAAAGGATTCTTTTGGGGGGTTTTTATTTTCTTTCGTCAAATTGTATCCATAAGGAATAGAATCACCGATGGCAACCAGGCGCTTCTCATTAAAAGCATGAGCCTGCATGGGTGTAACAGATATTATAAATACAATCATCAACATCCATATTTTTTTCATTTCTATCTTCCCCTGCCTTAGGTACTATGTAAACAAGACGCCTGATATCTAAACCAAGCGCCATGTCTTGTTTATTTAGCAATGAACATCTGAACCCAGTAGTCCCCATCTTCCGCATGTCCCACACCGATATGGGTAACATTTTCATTCATAATATTTTTACGGTGTCCAGAACTGTTTAACCATCCATCTACAACCGCTTGTGGCGACTGTTGCCCTGCCGCTATATTTTCTGCAGCAGTAGAATAATCTACACCAAACTCCTTCAACATATCGAAAGGACTACCATAGGTCGGGGATGTATGGGAGAAATAATCGTTCTGTGCCATATCTTCCGACTTTGTCTGTGCGACTTCTTCCACTTCATTACTATTCTTGAGTGGACTTAAGCCATTTTTCTCACGAGCTTTGTTTGTCAACTCAATCACTTGCTCCTGGAAATCTCCATTTGCTTGATCACTTTGCTGACCAGCGTCATCCTGTTGTTGTTCCGCTTGATCGTTTCTCTGCAGGTCTCTTTGATTTCCTTCTTGGCCATCATGTGTGTAACGACCATCCTGATCAAAGAAATAAGGACCTTGCATAGAACCACTCGTACCGTTAGGGTTCATCCCTTCATAAGGAACGTTAGCATCAAAACGGTTCTGGCCATCTGCACCAGGGTCCATCCTTTTCTGGCCATTTCCATCTCCTTGCATCCCCTGGTCTTCAGGGCCGAAACTTACTTCATTCATATTATTGCGCTGACTTTCACGCGCACGCTCTTCAGATGTATTACAGGCAGCCAGTATGACAACCATCATAATGGCTGCAAATAAAATAAACAGTTTTTTCTTCATCTTACATCCTCCTCAGGAATATCATCACGTTTACTATTTGCATGACAACAAACAATATCCCTGAGAAGAAGTACCATTTCAGTGTCCCTATTCCTTTTTATAAACGGTGAATTTTATCTGATGATGACCCAGAGGAATCGAGACACGTTTGGCTTTTTTGAGACATTTACCTGAGCTTATGAAAAAAGACGCCCTTTTAGGCGCCTTAGTTTACAATAAAACTACTCGTCAATATTGAAGCAAACCACTTTCTGCTCTGTCATAGAGTCCATACTGTATTTAATCCCTTCCCGGCCAATTCCAGATCCTTTCGTACCGCCAAATGGCATTTCATCAATTCTGTAATCGCTACTGTCATTAATCATAATTCCACCAACATCGATTTTTTCAATCGCTTGAAAAGCTTTGTTCAAATCTTTGGTAAAAATTCCGGCGTGCAGTCCATAGTTGACCGCGTTGGCCTTTTCAATCGCTTGTTCCAAGTCATCGATCGGTTCCACAATCACTACTGGTCCGAAAACTTCTTCTTTAGCAATCGTTGAATCCGGTGAGACGTTAGTCAGGACTGTAGGGGAATAATAGGCACCCTCACGAACGCCTCCTGTTTCAATTTTTGCCCCTTGCTCAACAGCCTGATTCACCCACTCAGCCACTCTTACTGCTTCTTTTTCGTTAATCATCGGACCAACGTCCGTTCTTTCATTCATTTTGTCTCCCACGTTCAAAGCCATTGAAGCCTCCGTTATGCCGTCCAGAAATTCCGCATAGACAGAACGTTCCACATAAATTCGTTGGACACCAATGCAGTTTTGGCCAGCCGCTGAAAAGGCTCCTGAACAACAAGCATGCACAGCCTTAGGAAGATCGGCATCCTGTAAAACAATGACCGGAGAATTCGACCCCAATTCCATGCTCACTTTCTTTGTTCCTACTCTTTTGGTTATGGCTTCTCCAGCGTTCGCCCCGCCAGTGAATGATATCATTTTGATAGCTGGATGAGTGACTAGAGTATCGCCTATTTCTTTTCCAGAACCAGTGATAACAGAGAGGTACCCACCAGGGAGACCAGCTTCCACAAATGCTTCTGCAAGTTTTAACGCACTTAAAGGAGTGGCAGAGGCAGGCTTCAAGATAATGGCATTTCCTGCGGCGATCGCTGGGCCGATTTTATGGGCTACAAGGTTTAAAGGATCATTAAATGGTGTAATGGCCCCGACGATTCCAACAGGAAACCGTTTGAAATACCCCACCCTGTTTTCACTGCCAGGGTTCTGGTCGAAATTGATGGTTTCTCCCTTCATCCGTCTGGCTTCTTCCGCACTGATCCGGATAGTCTGTGTGGCACGTGTCACTTCTGATCGTGCTTCTGTAATCGTTTTACTTCCTTCCCGTGCGATTGTCACTGCAAACGTTTCATGATGGGCTTCCATATACTCTGAAACCTTTGTTAAAATCCGGATCCGCTCATGTACTGGAAGGATTTTTCTTTGGTTAACCGTTCGCTCAGCTTCTTCGATCGCCTTCAGCATCTCCTCTTCCGTTGCTGAAGGCACATGGGCAATAACTTCATTATTGTGTGAATCAAATACTTCAAACGTCCTTTCATTCGACATCCACTTTCCACCCACAAGCATTTGGCGTGTCACCACCTGTGTCTCCATCCAGTTTCCCCCCTTAGGTTTTACTTAATTCCTTCCGTTTGTGGCAATGAATTAAATCAATTAATAATGAAAAACCGGTTTCTTTCAAACCAGCTCCTGAGCCAGTAAGCATAATCGGGCCAGATAAGTCACATTCATACACAATGGCATTCGTCGCCCCCATTATACCTGCTAAAAGATCATCATTCTTAATACGTTCTGGTTGGACACTTGCCGTCACTACGCCGTTTCCCTGGCGAATTCGGGCAAGAAGCTTCCATTTTTCATCACATGCTGCTGCTTCATTGATATCGTGAGCAGTCAAGCCCGTGATCCCGGCACAAAAGATATCCTTTGGATCGAGTGGGACGCCAAATACGTGATTGGATAAAATTGCAGCTTTATAACGTACATCATATCCTTCCAGATCACTAGTGGGATCCGCTTCTGCATATCCTAATGCTTGTGCTTTTTCCAAAGCTTGATTAAATTCCATCCCCTCCTCCATAGCCGTGAGGATATAATTTGTCGTTCCGTTTAATACCCCTTTAATTTCTCTAATTTCGTTTCCTGCGAGCGTTTCAGAGGGTAACCTTAGTGCAGGTGTTCCACTCATGACAGTTCCTTCAAATCCAAAGAATACCTCGTTATCTTCCGCTTTTTCTATTAACTCTTTATACGCAAGAGCCACAGGTCCTTTATTTGTTGTGATGACACTCTTTCCTGTATCAAAGGCTCGGTGACAGTGCGTGAGCGCTGGTTCTCCCGTTTTCACATCTGTATAAGTCACCTCAATAATAACATCGGCATTTGACTGCTCAATCGTTTCTAAACTGCTCCAGCCCTTAATGGTTTGAGATGTCTCTGGGTAGTTTTCCAAAGATCCGGTACGCCTCACACAATCTAGAAGCTTAGGGATATTTAAACCATCGGATTGATAAACCGCTCCTTTTTTAACATCCGATACAGCAACGATTTCAACTTCGAGTCCATACTTTTGTTGTAACTCCTTTTGCTTTTCATTCACAATTTCTGCAAATGACTGCCCCACGCCTCCAAAACCGATCATGGCGACTTTTACACTCATTGAAATCCTCCTCCTCGCTCCAATAAAAGATATGCACTATTCAGTAAGACCCTGACTCCGTGCGGCAGGGACTTTTCATCGATATTAAAATCTGATTGATGGAGGCCTGTTTCCTTATCTAAGCCGCATCCTAAAAAAAACATAGCACCAGGAACCTTTCGAGTGAAATAACTAAAGTCTTCACTTCCCATTCCAAATGGCGCTTCGTACTGTGTCATGCCGTAGGAAGCCTCCCTGATCACATTGTTCACGTAAGGGTCATTTATCAGAGAGGGCTCTCCACGGTTGACTTTTAGGGAGTATTCTCCACCAAGGGCTGTAATGATTTCAGCTGTCTGATGGATTTCCTTTAAAAGAGTCTCACGGACCTCATCTTTGTAAGATCTTATTGTTCCTTGAACTTCTACGGTGTCCGGGATAATATTATTGGCTTCCCCCGCATGAATCTGACCTACACTAATGGTACCTACATCCAGCGGATCTACTTTGCGCCCATTCAAACTGTACAACGACTGCAGCACGTAGGTTGCCATCCAAACAGGGTCCTTCACATGCTGCGGATAACCTGCGTGCCCACCACTTCCCTTGATCTGTAAATGAAACTCGTCATTATTCGCCATGCTTGGACCATTATGCCATTGAATCTCCCCGGTCTTCCGCCATGGACACATATGAAGAGCAAGGGCTACGTCCAGTTTATCGAGTTTGCCTGAACGGAGCATTTTTAACGCACCTGTCTCTCCCCATTCGTCGCAACTTTCTTCCGCTGGTTGGAAAATGAGCATGATTGTCCCCTGGAACCGTCCCGCTTTTACATCCTCTGCCAAAAGATGAGCAACACCAAGTAAAATCGCCGTGTGGGCATCATGACCGCAGGCGTGCATAACACCTGGGACTCTTGAAGACCAAGGGCTCTCTGTTGTTTCAAAAATCGGCAAGGCATCCATATCCGCCCTAATTCCTACAACCGGTCCTTCTCCCTGGGTTACAGTAGCGATTACACCATAACCGCCGACATTTTTTTCGATTTGGAAAACTTCCAGATCCTCTAAAATTCCAATGACCGTTTCACTTGTTCGTTTTTCCTTAAAACTGAGTTCAGGATAGCGATGGAAATCCCTTCTCCATTTCACTAATAGGTCAAATAATTGATTAGAACGTAAAACTAAGTCCGCCTTTTTGGTTTTCACATCGCTGCCCTCCTCACTTATTCACAAACGTTTGTAAGGATTGAAAAGCCTGTGACAAGTCTTCCTTTAAATCATCAATATCTTCAATTCCCGCAGAGTAACGAATCAACCCTTCCGGAATACCCATAGCCGCTCGCTCTTCAGGTGTACATTCAACATGGCTTGTTGTTCTAGAAGGACCGACTACTGTCTCTACACACCCAAGGTTAGCGGCCCGGTTAGCGTATTGAAGCCTTGGTAAAAGGTCACGAACAGTGGCAACTCCACCTTTAACTGCAAAACTCAGCATTCCCCCAAACCCGTTCATTTGCTGTTTAGCAATCTCATGGTTCGGGTGCGTTTCAAGCCCTGGATAAAAGACCCCTTCGACCATGTCGAACGTTTTTAAGTGTTCAGCAATAGCTGCGGCATTTTTATTTTGTTGTTCGACACGCAGTTTTAATGTCTTCATCCCTCTTAATAGCAAATACGCCGCCATTGGATCGAGCGTTGCTCCGTTGATTTCCCTGTAATGATAAATCGCTTCTACTAAATCTTTTCTGCCACAAACCGCTCCACCTAGAGCATCGGCATGACCTCCTAAAAACTTCGTCGCACTATGAATGACAAGATCGGCCCCAAGCTCTAATGGATTTTGATTCACCGGTGTTGCAAAGGTATTATCCACAATAACTGTAGCACCCACAGCTTTGCCAGCAGCCGCCATTCGTTTAATGTCGGTTATTTTGACAGTCGGGTTCGTCGGACTTTCTAAATAAAGTACTTTACATCCTTTGGCTACTTCCTCTTCTAAAGCCGCATGATCCCCTGTTTCGCAAAGTACGACTTCCACCTGCTGTTTCGGAAGGAACTCTGTAAAAATTTTATTCGTTCCCCCATACGTATCTTTAATGGAAACAATACGGTCACCTGGAAACAATAGGGTGTCGAGGGTATTGCTTATCGCCGCCATTCCGGTAGAAAAACTTGTAGCTGCTTCTGCATTTTCCAATATGCGGATTTTATCTTCGAATGCCTGGACCGTAGGGTTCGTGTTTCTCCCATAGATGTGGCCAGGCTTATTGCCTATCGCTACTTCGTACCATTCGTCCATATCGTCATATCCAAATGATACACTGTGTACAACTGGGACTTGAGTAGCCCCGAACGCAAGTTGTTCCTTTTCTCCAGCCCAGATAGATTTCGTACTAAACTTTGCTTCTTTCATCTTTAAACGCCCTCCTTGGCTAAAAGTAATGCGTATACATGTCTTGCCACCGCTGTATCCTGCACTCCTGTACCTGTTAAGTCACAAACGGTTATATCACTATTTGAATGACGAAAAGAGACTTGCTTACTTGTCACTTCCCCAAGCTCTACTGTATGACCCTCCATCTCAGGAGTTGATCGCAATTCTCCTAAACGAATGGACTGAGCCCTCACATCACATACAATCCGATCTGCTTTTTCCAATACGGTTGAGTCCAATTCCTGCTTATGTTCGGCATCAGAACCCATCGCTGTAATATGGAGCCCTTCTCGAAGCCACTCACCATAAATCAAAGGTTCTTTGGATGGAGTTGTCGTCACCACGATATCACTTTGCTCGACAATTTCTGAGATTGTAGGAAATATTCTAATCTCAATATCAAACTTCTCCTCCATTTCAGCTTTGAAGTCCTCTGCCTTTCCTTTATTTCTTCCATATACCATCACATGTTCAATAGGACGCACAAGCATAAGCGCCTCCAACTGAAGGCGGGCCTGAGAACCCGTACCGATAATCCCAGCTGTCTTACTATCTTCTCTACTACCATATTTCGCTGCTACGGCCCCAGCTGCAGCTGTTCTTAAATCGGTTAAAAGGCCTTGGTCCGCTAATATGGACAATGGTTCTCCTGTTTGACTGTTGATTAAAATCATCATGCCGTTCGCACTTGGGAGACCAAGGGAAGGGTTATCAAAGAAACCGGAAGATAATTTCACAGCAAAACTGTCCTGTCCTTTAATATAAGCCGATTTAATATCCACTTCTCCGTTATACTCAGGGACATCGATTCTCATGATCGGCGGCATCTGTGCTTGATTCTCTACCAATGATGTAAAGGCTTCCTCCATCTTTTCCACAAGACCTGTGTCCAGACGAATCACTTTTTCTATCTCATCTCTTTCAAATAGTCGAATTTTCAAAACCTCCCTTAGCTGATCTGCCCGCTTAAATCCATCGGATCGCGTACGATTAAATCCTGTGGATAGGTGGTAAACCTTTCACTTCCTGATTCTGTCACCCGGAATGTTTCACTGATTTCAATTCCATCTGTATCAAACCAGAGAGCTGGAATCAGGTGGAAGGTCATATTCGGTTTCAGTTCCGTCCTATCCCCTTTTCGAATGCTGGCTGTATGTTCTCCCCAGTCCGGTGGATAATTGAGACCGACAGAATAACCTAGGCGAGATTCTTTTTCATACCCATGCTTTTTAATGCTCTTCCGCCACACTTCTTCAAGCTCCCCGCAGGTTACACCAGGTTTAGCGAAATCAAGCACATTCTGAATACCTTCCAGTACAATGGGAGCCACCTGCTTCATTTTTTCACTCGGTTCGCCGATAGAAACGGTCCTTGCCAGTGGTACATGGTATCGTTTATAGCACCCAGCCAGTTCAATAATGACTGCACTTCCTTTAACAAACGGCCGGTCTGTCCAAGTCAGGTGAGGGATAGATGTATGGTCCCCTGTCGGTAATAACGGAACGATCGCAGGGTATTCCCCACCAAAATCCGACGTCCCTTTCACCATGTGATAATAGATGGTGGCAGCTGTATCACACTCACGCACACCTGGATAGATGCTTTCGACACCCTTTGTCATCGCTATATCCGCAATTTGGGCCGCCCGTCTCATATATTCAATTTCCTGATCAGACTTTACAATCCTAACCCCATTAACGAGCAATGTCGCATCCTTAAATGTGGCATTCGGTAATCCCCTTTTCAATCTTTCCAATGCCATCCCTGTAAAATAATAATGGTCCATCTCTACACCGATTTTTCGGGAACCTTGACCGATTTGAATCAGAATATCTGCGATGAAGTCCATCGGATGATTCACTTTCGAGTGGACGTAATAATCGGGGTAAGCAATAACATTTTCATCATAAATCCACGTCGTGACACGCGCCCCATTCGCATCCTGGTAACGTCCGATCCAAAGCGGCTGTGGTTCATCGATGATGATGACGAGCATCTGGTGAACATAAAAAGACCAAGCATCATAACCAGAAAGATAATTCATGTTAGCGGGGTCTGTAATCAAAAGCACGTCAATACCTTTATCAGCCATCCGTTCCTTCGTTTCGTTCAGACGCTGATGATACTCTAGAATGTCAAAAGGAAGAACCATTTCATCCCCTCCGTCCTATTATCTGAATTTTTGAATTACTGTTACATCTATTGTATTCAAATATATTTTTCCTTGTAATGTAAAAAGTGTATGAAGTTTTGAAGATGTCCATAATACAATGTCGCTAAACGTCAGAAGGAAGCTTATCTACACCTTTGATATGTTATGATACGTGTAACTTGACCTAAGGAGGAAATGAAGATGACTTTGTGGGTCTCCTCTTCTGGTACACTATGACATAGATGCACTGAAGGAATTATGGGCCCCTGAAGATTTGAAAGGCCGCTCCCCTGATTTATGGCGTTATCATGAAATTCTCCCGCTTCAGGACCCTACATATATCACTTCTTTGGGAGAAGGAATGACCCCATTGCTCCCCCTCCCTACAGTTCAATCAGATATGGATATTGGAAAATTGTATATGAAGGATGAGGGCATTATCCCTACCGGATCATTCAAGGCACGCGGAGCAGCGGTGGGTGTTTCAAAGGCGAAAGAGCTCGGCATAAAAGAACTGGCGATGCCGACAAATGGAAATGCCGGAGCCGCCTGGTCTTTATATGCCGCCAGAGCTTCGATGGATTCTACTATAGTCATGCCTGTGGATGCACCGAAGATCACCCGAAATGAATGCGCGTTATCGGGGGCTCATCTCTTTCTTGTGGACGGCCTGATTAGCGATGCAGGGAAGATTGTGGGGAAATCTGTGGAAAACTCAGGGCTATATGATGTCTCCACATTAAGAGAACCGTATCGAATTGAAGGAAAAAAGACGATGGGACTGGAAATTGCAGAACAATTAGGCTGGAGAGTTCCAGATGTCATTCTCTATCCAACAGGCGGGGGTGTGGGATTGATCGGCATATATAAAGCCTTAAAAGAGCTTCAGCAAATTGGCTGGATAGCATCGGATAAAATGCCGAAACTGGTTGCTGTTCAATCTGAGGGATGTGCACCGATTGTGGACGCTTGGGAGCAAGGAAAGAAAGAATCAGAATTCTGGGCTCACTCTGAAACGATCGCTTTCGGGATCAACGTTCCAAAAGCCCTTGGTGATTTTCTTGTCCTAGAAGCCCTTTATGAGACGGAAGGATGTGCAACAACAGTTAGCGACCAGGACCTTTTAGAAGAACAGAAAGTCCTGGCCCAAAAAGAAGGGGCATTTATTTGTCCAGAGGGCGCTGCTGCCTTTTCTGCTGCCAGAAAATTACGTAAACAAGATTGGATTAAATCAGAAGATGAAGTTGTCGTTCTAAATACAGGGGCAGGGATCAAATACCCTGATACTGTCCAGATGGAGGTACCCGTACTGAACCCTGGGGACAATCTCTAAACCAAGATATAAATCTAATCAGAAAAAGGGAACTCCGCCGACCAGCGTAAGTTCCCTTTTTTTATATCGATTGAACCGTCGCTTTCACATCTTCTGCCTGAGCAATTGCAGATATAACAGCAACCCCGTCAGCTCCTGCATCTAAAACTTCATTCGCATTACCAGAGTGGATCCCACCGATCCCAACAACAGGGAGAGGGGATACCTGACGCTTTACTTCTTTTACCCACTCCGTTCCCACCACAGGTTTTGCGTTTTTCTTTGAAGAGGTCGGGTAGACAGGCCCAGCTCCCAGATAATCCACAAGGTGTAAAGGGCTCCTGTTTAATTCATCCTCATTGGATACAGATAAACCGATGATTGTATCCGGATATTTCAAACGAACATCCTCTACACCAAGGTCTTCCTGTCCAACATGGAGACCATCTGCATCCAACGCATCGAACAGCTCTACGTCATCATTGACGATGAATAAAATACCAGCCTCCGCACAACGTTTCCTCAATTTATGACCAAGGCTGTATTTCGCTTGTCCTGTAAGGGAACCTTCTCCCTTCTCCCTATATTGAAAACATGTGATTCCTCCATGAATCGCTTCCTCCAAAATTACGAGAGGATCTCTCTCGCAATTTTGACTGCCCATAATGAAATATTTCCTCAGCTTACTAGCCAGCATGTTCCACCTCCGCTGCCAAAGAATCGATAAAACGTGGAAGGAACGTCCCTGGCCCTTCCACATCCGGACGTGAAGCAGCTCTTTCCGCTGCCTGTCCATAATAGTTCAACGTAGCCAAAATTTTGTCGGATGTATCTCCTGCGACAGAGAGTCCTGCCGCAAGCAAAGAACCTAACAAACATCCGGAACCGGTAATTTGACCCAATAGCGGATGTCCAGTTTCATTTATGAAAACATCCCCTTCTATACACCCTACATCTTTCTCTCCTGTGCAGACAGCTCCTGTCCCGTATTCTTCGGATACTTCCTTTACGATGCTTATCAGGTCCCCTTTTCCTGTGGAATCCACACCCTTTGTTTCAACTTCCATACCGACAAGGTGAGCCAGTTCACCTGCATTGCCTTTAATGACTGTGGGCTGTACCTCATCTAGAATCTTACGACACACTTCAGAACGATAGGTGGTTGCAGGGGCACCAACAGGGTCCAACACAACAGGAATTCCGATCTCATTGGCTGTTTTGCCAGCCAAAATCATTGCTTGCACTTGGTCCTCATGGAGTGTACCTATGTTTAACAGTAAACCCTGGGATAACCGGGTGACATCAGGCGCCTCCTGTTTAGCATTCGCCATAATAGGCGACCCTCCAAATGCCAGGAGTCCGTTGGCTGTAAAGTTCATGACTACCGTGTTTGTCATATTGTGAATTAAAGGGCGTTCTTTCCTCACTTGTTTCACAAGACTTATAACCATCGATTAAGGACCTCCTCACGAAGAGCAAAGTGATTGGTCGGTCCGTTGCCTTTCCCTAAATCAAAAGAATGCCGAATCGCCTCTGTTACAAAACATTTAGCTTCTTCAACCGCTTCAGGGAGGGAATGGCCCTGGCTCAAATACGCAGTTATAGCCGCAGAGTACGTACATCCTGTCCCATGCGTATTGGAGGAATCAATCCGTTCGGAATCGTATTCGTAATAATTCTTTCCATCATATAACATATCAACCGCTCTGCCGTTAAGATGCCCTCCCTTAACCAAGGCAGCACCTGCTCGTAATTCTTCAACAATGACCTTCGCTGCTTCCTTCATCTCTTCTTTCGTTTCCACTTTCCCACCGACAAGGACTTCTGTTTCTGGTAAGTTGGGGGTAACTAGAGACGTTTTTGGAATAAGATACTCCTGCAAATAACGCTGATCTTCTTTGTTCATTAAGGGGTCCCCGCTCTGGGCCACCATTACAGGGTCCATTACGTAAGGGCAGTCTACCGTTTCGAGCCACTGACTAATAACATTCATCATAGGCTTACTAGCAACCATCCCTGTTTTCAACGCGTGGATGGGCATATCTTCTGAAACAGCTTCAAGTTGACTTTTAAGGAATGTTTCCGGTAAATGATGAACATCCTTCACGCCTGTTGTATTTTGAGAGACGATAGAAGTCAAAACACTCATTCCATAGCTTTTTAACTCTTGGAAAGTTTTCAAGTCCGCCTGGATCCCAGCTCCCCCACTTGGATCAGTGCCGGCAATCGTCAAGGCACAATGAACGTCTTTCATCGGACAACCTCCTCTTCAGCCGGCCATTCCTCTTGGGTATAAGCCATTTCCCAAAATGAATATTCCAGCTGACAACTTTTTCTGAAGGCCTCTCTCATTTTTATCTTTTCTGATTCAGAAGCTTGTTCGGCATAAGCATCCAGATGTTCACATAAGAGATTTGTCAACGTTTTGGTTCTAACATCGGCATAAAATTGTATCCACGTCAGGAACGGATGAGAATCTTCCGGCTGATAAGTCTTCATCAGTTCCACTCCGATTTCATAATAGGTCCATGGACACGGAAGTAAAGCAGCAAGAATTTCCCCTATCCCCCCATGATGAGCATGATAGAGCATATGTTTAACATAGTGATCGGCTGTCGGTGGAAGCGGATACCCTTGCAGGTCTTCATACGACATTCCGATCTGCTCACAAAAATTATGGTGGGGGTGGACTTCACTATTCAGGACGAAGCCTATTTGGTCATGGAACAATCGAATACTTTGTCTGTCTGGAGATTTCGAGATGGCCAAGCCGTACACATGCATGAATGCATTCAAGTATTCATAATCTGCTTTAATATAATGGGCAAGGGCCTCTTTCGGCACTTCCCCTTTCCCGATTCCTTCAACGAATGGATGGGTAAAGATTCTTTGAAAAACATCTTCATTTTCAATTCTTAATTGTTTAGTAAAAGACATGAATGGAGCCTCCTATTATTTTTGGAAGCTACTAGAGGATAGACGGGGGTCTATACTACTTCCCTCCGCCGGCATGACCCGGATCAGGTATTGAGGGACCAAGGATTATTTCCTTATCTCAGCGAATACTCGCGCCCCTAGCAGTTTCCGTGTATTATGGTTGTAAGACCATTTTTTCAATTTTCACACGAGACAATATAAATACAGCAATCAATGCTCCGGATACACTGCTAATGATAAAAGACGGAGCAAAAGCAAATACTCCCGCCGTACTTCCCATTAGCAGATTTGCTATCGGAATAGAGGCTAATGAACCAATGATTCCGGTACCTATGGTTTCTCCAACAACAGCGGATCTTTTCTTCTCAAATAATTGGTAACAGATGCCCGCAAGCAATGCTCCAAACATCCCACCAGGAAAAGCAAGGAAGGTACCAAGCCCCAGTAATAAACGGAGCAGCCCGACAACAAAGGCAATGATAACCGCTGGTACAGGACCGAGCATTACAGCAGCTATTACGTTTACAGCATGCTGTACTGGATAAGCCTTAGCAATCCCAGCAGGAAACCAAAGGAATTGCGCACCAAGTGTTCCAATCGCAACGAGGACGGCCATCATCGTAAGTAAACGTGTACCTTTCACCCATTCACCACCTTTCTAAATAAGGGAGCTGAAAGTCAACACAACAAAAAAGCCAGATCCTTAGAGAGGACCTGGCCTGGTATGCAGTGTGTCGATAAATGTATCGTCAGACTACTTCCCTCCGCTGGTATTAACCAGATCAGGTTTGTAAGAGTCGGAAAGCTTAATCGCTTTCCTCTCAGCCTATTAAGGCCCCCCTAGTAGTTTCATAAATTATTCACTTGGTGATTTTCATCATAACAGAGGTCAAAGATTCTGTCATGTGAAACTTTTCAGCCTGGTTAGACGTCAGTAGAAATAAGGAGTGGTGATCATGAGAAAGGGACGGAGATTTGGAATCTTAATAAGCATTTCTCTTCTTCTAAGTGCCTGCGGAACGATATCTACGACAGAGGAAACAGGTCCTAATGAAGCAGAAGCGGAGGCACCACCCCCTGACATGAATGGATTTGTTATGGATCAGGACAAAGATAGAATTTTAGTGGTTGCCCCCATGGATGATGAATCGGATCAAAAAGGACGGGCGATGTGGGTATCTGGTGCCCCTGGAGATTATGTATGGCTCGGGAAGCAGGTCGAAGTATGGGTCGATGGAGGGATTGCCGAATCGTATCCAGAACAAGCGAAAGCTGAAAAAGTGGAGGAATTAGAAATGAGTGAGGTGGAAGGGGCAGACTTGAAAGCGTCAGAGGCCCTTTCTACAGCACTGTCCGAAGTCGATACGGAGCAGAAGGGAGTCTTAAGCGTTTCTTTGCTGGCCTTTGATAAGGAAAATGATCAATGGACCGTGAAGCTTGACTACCGTGGATCCAGCCAAGAGGAATGGAAAACAATAGTGGATGATGAAAAATAGAGCGCTCTAGGGAGCGCTTTATTTCTCTACCTTTTTTAAAAGCCACAAACGGACACTCAACTCTAATAAAAATAGATCATCCGCATCGAGAAGGGAAAGTCCGGTCAAATGTTCAATATTCCTCAAACGGTGCAGGAGGGACTGCCGGTGAAGGTTCAACGCTCGGGCAGCCTGACTCACATTGCTATTGTATTTATTGTAAACCATAAACGTGTGAATCAATTCTGTCTGCCTTTTCTGATCATACTCAATTAATTTCTCAAGTGTATCCCTTACAATTACCCCTATCTCCTCCTCGTGGGAGAGGGCCATCAGCAGCCGGTTCATTCTCGTATCACTAAAAAAGGTGCGCTCTCCTTCCTCATGCTGCTGTCCGATTTTAAGGGCAGTCCCAGCTTCTTCATAGCTTTTATGAAAAACTTTATAGCCCCCCTTATGACAGGAGATCCCCCAGCTAATCGTGATTCCCTTCAACAATTCATGCAATCTTCGTTCAATCAGGTCAAGAAACTGGTTGGCTGTTTCCTCATAATCCGGACGGTCACTTTCTAAATAAACGATGACTTCCCCTTCATCAAATGTAGTCATAGTCCTCCGGTTCAGAGCGTCCCCGGCATGAGTGACCTCTTTTTGAATATAGTAGTTGCGACTATTCATGGAAGATGACGCGACGGAATGAGTCGTAGATGATGGCAGATTATCTTCAGGCTGGACGAAACGTATGTGACCCACAAGACAGATATAGGGTTTTTCCAAGTCATATCCCAGCAATTGAGCTTTGGATAATAACGCCCGATCCATATCCATGTCCCGCTTCGCTAATTCTAATAGAAAATTATCTTTGAGACGGATCTCCGTCATTTCAATCGCATTCTCTTTTACAAAATAAAGAGCGCAGGCGGTGAGGGCATGCTCTATTATGTGAAGGTTCACCCAAGTTAATTCTCCCTCTTGACCCGGTTGAAACAAAAGATAGCCTTGCTTTTTATAGTTAGATAGAATCGTCAGCTGGTAACACCGTTCATCTCCTATACCATACGTTTCGATAAAGTGGCATAGCGGATGATCCGAATCCAAATCGGTCTCTAGCAAGGTAGCTTCTTCTGTGGAGTCATTCCCATTTAAAACATCGATCAAATAACGATTAAAATGCTGGTTCGCCCTAATTTGTTTATTATGATCGCTTATGGCTGCTGGGATACCAGTATTGTTATAAATGATTGCCGTAATCTCCTGGAGACCTTTCCCATTTAATACACAATTGATTAATTCCTGACGAATCTCTTCCGTCCGTTGCTGTTCTTGGCGTTTTTCTTCGCTGATTAACCTCAAAACCTCTTGTAAAATATCGCCAAAACGGATTTCCCACGGGATCTCCATGACAACAAGGTTATTTTCTTCAGCTACCTGCACAATCCGATCTGGAATTTTATAAATATGTCTCCCTGTAGCAAACGCAAGCACGGAAGCTTCCGATCGGATCACGTCCTCTACATACTCTTCAAGTGCAAGGACATCATTGGCACAACCGACCCCTGTACTTAAAACAAATTCATTGTTCCTTACGAAATTTTCTACGGGTGTCTCTATTACTGAAATCCACTCCACTTGGCGCTCAAACAACTTTGTTTGTACCTTTGCTTGCTCAAGCACGGGAAGCTTTAAGATTTCCTCCACCGCAACCCCCATCTCGACACCTCCCCATCAGGATTTATGGATCAAATCCGATATCACTTCATGATCAATATTGTTCCCACTCAAAACAGCAACAATATTCTTCCCTTCTCCAAAATCAGAATAAAGTATATGGCCAATGCCTGTCGCGGCAGCCCCTTCTATCACTATTTTATGGTGGTTTAAGATATAAAGGAGGCCCTCTTCAATTTGAGACTCGTCTACCCGTACACCTTCGTCCATATACATTCTCGTCATAGGGAAGGTGAAACGGTTATCTGTCCCAATCCCACCGAGTAAACTGTCAGCAAGAGTCGGTTCTTCCTCCAAAATGACTGGTTTCCCTTTTGCCAGACTCTCCTGCATGACTGCTGCTTTCTTCATCGTTATACCTGTTACATGTACGGCAGGTTCGATCGATTTCATCACAAAAGCAATTCCCGATAACAGCCCCCCGCCAGATAACGGGATAATCACTTCATCCACGTCCGGGCATTGGCTCATAATTTCCAGACCGATCGTGCCTTGTCCAGCTATAACCTCTTTATCGTCAAAAGGCTTAATTATGGTCATGCCTTCTTCTTTTTCCAGCTCAACACAACGAGCCTCTGCATCATCTTGGGAGACGCCTGTAATTTCCACCCTTGCTTGCAGCTTCTTTAAACGATTGACTTTAGCCGGAGGTACGTGATTGGAAATACATACGGTACAAGGGATATTCAATTTAGCTGCCATATAAGCGACAGAAATGCCATGGTTCCCTGTAGAAAAAGTGGTCACCCCTTTCTGCCTGTCCTCTTCTTTAAGAGATAAAATCTTATTTGCTGCCCCACGGAGCTTAAAGGAACCTGTCGGGTGATCGTGTTCCGACTTCAAATATACATTGGCACCTGTCTGTTCAGAAAGAGCTTCTGAATAAAGCAATGGAGTTGGTTGGATAAATGGTTCGATACGTTTTCTAGCCTTCCAAACCTCTCTAAAAGAAAGTTCATGCATGCAAGACAGCCTCCTTTTCCTGATTATATGTAGGATATTTGTGAATTTTCAGGTATTTTTATTATAGTGGAACATGACCTATGGATAAAAGAGGAATCACTCAAAAAATATCTTCCTGTTGGATTTCTGCTTCCTTGTATAGAGAATTTCCCATAAAAAAAGAATGGTTGTCCTGTGACATCCATTCTTTTCACTGAGGGCAGTGTTTCATTCAACAGGCTCAGGAAGTCTTTTTCTTCCCTGCTGTTGTTGTTTTGGTTTTTTTCTTGGTTGTTTTCTTCTTTTTGGGTCCTTTTGTCTTTTCCAATGACTTTTCTAAAGCGTCCATCAAATTGGTTACATTGTCCGGTTTAGGCTTATCTTTCGCTGTCGTAACTTCTTCATTATTTTTCTTCGCTTCGATCAATTCCATAAGAGCTGTACGGTAATCATCCTTATATTTCTCAGGGTCAAATTCCGCCGTCAGTTGATCAATTAAGGTTACAGCTGTGCTTAGCTCTTTTTTGCTTAACTCCGTCTCTTCCGGGACATTTGGAACGTCCTGAACAGATCTAACTTCGTCAGGATAATGAATCGTTTCCATCACAAGCGTGTTTTCATAAACCCGCACAATAGCCAGCTGTTCCTTCGATCGAATAATTATTTTGGCGATTCCAATCTTTCCTGTATCCCCTAGAGCTTGGCGAAGCAGGCTGTAGGCTTTTGTTCCACCTTCGCTTGGTGAGATAAAATAACTCCGCTCAAAATAAATGGGATCAATTTCCTCCAACTTAACGAAGTCCATAATTTCCACCGCTTTGTCTTCTTGTTCTTTTTTTAATTGGTCCAAATCCTCTTTATCAAGGACAACGAACTTGTTTTTTGCGTATTCATAAGCTTTCACAATCTCTTTGCTATCAATTTCCCGCTCACAAACTGGGCACCTTTTTTCATACTCCACTGGTGATTTACATTCCTCATGAAGTTGTCGAAGCTTAATATCTTTGTTTTCAGTGGCCGCATGTAGCTTCACAGGAATGTTAACAAGACCAAAACTAATCGTCCCTTTCCACATTGTGTGCATCCCGATCACTCCTTTTTCTTTAGCTTTCACGTGTTCTGTAAAAATATGTTCCCTCTCTATGGATAAACTAATAAAAAACCCGTGATAAGGAGGACTCTGCATGAGACCCATGTTATTAACACCAACAAGTGATTTACCCTCTGGTAATGAATGGCTATATGAAATTAAATATGACGGCTTTCGTGCGATTATGGAAGCTAGTGAAGAAGGAATTAAACTCTGGAGCCGTAATGGAAAGGATTTAAGCGCACGTTTCCCTGAAATTGCTGAAATTCGTCCCCCTAAAGAAAGCCTCCCCTTTACATTGGATGGTGAGATTGTCATCTTGAAAACTCCTTACCAAGCAGACTTTGAGGCACTGCAAATAAGAGGGCGAATGAGGAAAAGAGAAAAAATCATGGCCGCTTCTAAAGAACGGCCCGCTTCTTTTATTGCTTTTGACTCGCTGGATAACCCCTCGCTCCCCTTAACCAAAAGAAAAGAAAGGCTAAAAAAACAGCTAAACAAAATAAACCATACCCACATTCAGGCTGTAGAGGTATTTGAAAAAAAGGACAAAGCTGAAGCTGTGGCAGAATTGCATCTCGCTGAAGGAATCGTTGCAAAAATGAAAAAGAGCCCCTATCGATCTGGAGAACGTGGCCAACAATGGTTGAAATGGAAACAATGGCGGACCATAGCTGGCTTTTTACAAACCTTTAATTCCAGTAATGGGTACTATGAAGCGGGATACCTCGATGGTCAAGACCCCCGTCCATTAGGAAAATTTAAGCATGGGCTATCCGAAGAAGAGAGTGAAACCCTCCGTGCCTTCTTTAAGGAACATGGTACAAAAAAGAAAGACAGCTGGCATTTAGAAGCAGGGACTTGTGTGGATATTCACTGTCTTAGCGCTGAGCAAGGGGAATTGCGCGAACCGATGTTTCATCAGTTTCGTTTTGACCTTACTCCTGAAGAATGTACAGGTGAGAAATTGCAGTGGGATCTTTCTCTATTCCCAGAAGCCTTTGAGTCCTCCCATATTGATAAATTTTTATGGCCTGGAGTAACGAAACAAGAATTCCTTATCTATATCCGACATATGGCTCCCTACTTGCTCCCGTTTATCCAGGAGAAAAAATTGACCTTGATTCGCTATCCGGACGGTATCCATGAGGAATCCTTTTACCAAAAACATTCCCCCGATCATGCCCCGGATTTTTTAAAAATGTGGATGGAAGATGGGAATCCATACATCATCTGTGATCATCTCCTCTCATTGCTATGGCTGGCAAACCAGGGAGCCCTTGAATATCACGTCCCATTTGAAAAAGCAGGAGGAGAGAAACCTGACGAAATTGTTTTGGACCTGGACCCAATGGACAAGGAGCATTTTAAAAAGGCCATTACCGCTGCACAATTATTAAAACCAATGCTCGATGAACTTGATGTCATCAGCTTTATTAAGACGTCAGGAAATAAAGGAATGCAGATTCATATTCCTATCCAGGAAGGGGATCTGAATTACGAGGAAACAAGGAAGATTACAGAAACATTAGCCACTCTTCTCGTTAACGAAGAACCTGAACTATTCACTACTGAACGCTTAAAGAAGAATCGCGGGGACCGCTTATACATTGATTATGTACAGCATGCAGAAGGGAAAACTATCATCGCCCCTTATTCCCCGAGGGCTACTGAAAAAGCAACGATTGCGACACCGCTTTTCTGGGAGGAGGTTGTGGAAGGCCTGGACCCCGCTTCCTTTACCATTCATTCTGTCCCCATACGACTGAAGGAAAATGGGTGTCCTTTTTCTCGTTATGAGGAGGCTCGGGCACATCAGCCGATTCGGAGGCTGAAACGGTTACTAGAATAATGATTTGTCGACATTTCCCGGGAAATGTCTGACCTAAATGGGTTGATTCAACTAAATGACAGTTACTTGAAGACTTGATACCAAAATATCTTGTGATAAGGGTCGGTGGGGAACACTCACTTTCCACTACCATCTTCTCATCAACCTGTCTCGAAACTGGGGTTCTGGGTAAGGAAGCTTATATGAAAGGATTAGGGAGAATTGATTTAACAGGGTTATGCTATATGCAAAAAAGCTGCCGATCGTCACCGGCAGCTTTTTGTTCTTTTTTATTCCAACAGTGTTGTTCTTCGTTCTCGTAATTTAAATTTCTGCAGCTTTCCGCTTGCATTTCGTGGCAGTTCATCCACGAACTCATACCGTCTAGGTCGTTTGTAGCGAGCCAGTTTGTTTCCGGTAACACAGAATTCATCTAATTCTTTATCCGTAAGTCCACTTTCCTTTTTGACAATATAGGCGACGACCTTTTCTCCCCACATATCATCAGGTTCCCCGACAACGGCTGCATCCAGGACACCTGGGTGATCAAAGAGGGCGTCTTCTACCTCCCTGGAATATATATTTTCACCACCTGAGATAATCATATCCTTGACCCTGTCACTCACCCATAGATAGCCGTCTTCATCAAATGATCCGATATCTCCTGTGTGGTACCAGCCTTTGTAAAGGGCTTCTTCCGTAGCATCCGGCCTATTATAATATCCCTTCATCATGCTCGGCCCCCTCACAATGATTTCGCCGAGTTCATGAGGCTTACATACTTCTTCGGGTTCGGCGGGGCCGTGTTCATTGGTGCGAACGACTCGTACTTCATGATTCAATAAAGCCCTGCCGGCAGACCCTGCCTTTGTCACTTGTTCCTTCTCTGTAAGAGCGGTAATCGCAGGGCCCATCTCCGTCATTCCATAGGCTTGTAAAAGCTGTACACCCAAGGCATCATGCAGCTGAATTGTTAAAGCCGGGGCCATTGGAGCTCCACCATAGAGCCCCTGTCTCAATGTCAGGAAGTCTTCCTTTGTAAAGTCTTCCTGAAGCATCATGTTCCACATCGTCGGAGCAGCAAAGAACGAAGTGATTTGTTCTTCTCTAACAGTTTGAATCGCTTCTTTAGCATCAAAATGGTGCAAAAGAACATTCGTAGCACCTATCATCACTCTCGGGAAGAAGGCACAGTGAAGTTCCGCGCAGTGAAAAATTGGCGCCACTGTAAGCCCACGATCATTTTCTGACAATCGTAAACAGGCGGTCATAATCAGTGCTTGATCCACCATATCCCTATGAGAATGAATGACTCCCTTTGGAAGCCCTGTCGTACCTGAGGTATACATAATGGCATAAGGGTCATTTTCATCTATTTGGCATGAAGGCCGATCTGTCGTAACCCCCTCCATTCGTTCATAATAATTCAGAGCATAAGGTAAATTTTCTTCATCGATAGACCAATATTCTATGCTTGTGAGTGTTTTAGCAACAGGAGCGATTTGGGGTGCGGTGCCCTTCTCAAATATGACTACTTTGGGGTCTACATCTCTCAAAATATACTCAATCTCTTTTTCCATGAGACGGAAATTCACTGGGTTGAAGATCGCCCCGATTTTCATGCAGGCAAACAGTACCGTGGCAAATTCAGCTGTGTTAAAAAGAACGGCGGATACTTTGTCTCCTTTTTCCACACCTGAGGCTCGTAGTGCATGAGCTGCACGATTCACCTCTTGATCCCACTCTGCGTACGTCCAGCGTATTCCCAGCCTTGAATCGACCAGCCCTTCCTTATCTGCATATTTAGCCACCGTCTGTTCAAACATACTCTTTAATGTTGGTCCCATCTCTCATCGACTCCTTTTGAGTTTTTATAAAAACTTTTCCGGACAAAAGCCACCACCAATCCTTAACAAGCATCAAAGTCTTTGATAAAAAACAAATCGATGAATCAATTTCTTAGTAATAGAAGAGGCGCACTTTCCTCTCCTTTCCTTTCTAAGTACTAACTTTTCAACTCCCTGACCGACCATACAAACAATTATTTGGGCTGCAATCGAATTGCTCCGTCTAAACGGATCACCTCCCCATTAAGCATAGAGTTATCTATGATGTTTAAAGCTAGCTTGGCATATTCATAGGGTTTACCTAACCTGGACGGGAAAGGTGTTTCCTTCCCTAACGCTTCCCTGGCTTCTTCTGGAAGTTGTTCGAACATCGGTGTTTCAAATAATCCCGGGGCGATCGCCATCACACGGATTCCATATCGCGCAAGTTCCCTTGAGATAGGTACAGTCATCGCCGCCACGCCTCCTTTAGAAGCACTATAAGCTGCTTGTCCTATCTGCCCTTCAAAAGCAGCGATGGAAGCCGTATTTATGATGACTCCCCGCTCTCCTTCTTCATTTGGTTCATTTTCCTTCATTTTTTCTGCTGACAAACGAATGACATTAAAGGTCCCTATTAAGTTGACTTCAATAATTTTCGAGAAGGATTCTAACCGATGTGGACCATTCCTTCCAACAACCTTTTCTCCTGTTACCATTCCAGCACAATTCACTAATGTATTTATTTTTCCAAAAGTACCGAGAGATTTATCAAGCATTTCCTCCACATCATCTATTGATGTAACATCCGTTTTCAGAAATAAAACGGATGAACCTAATTCATCAGACAGCTGCTCTCCTTTTTCTTCATTCCTATCTACGATGACAGCCTTACCACCATTTCTCACAATTTTCCTTACGGTTGCTTCACCAAGACCTGACGCTCCCCCTGTTACAATCGCTACTACGTTTTTTATTTCCATTATTATTCCTCCACCCTTTCAATGACCGTTCCATTCGCCATGCCATGTCCTTCACAAATGGCAAGCAGCCCATATCTCCCTCCGATTCGCTCCAATTCGTGGATTAAGGTAGTCATAAGCTTCGCTCCTGTTGCGCCCAATGGATGACCTAGGGCAATAGCCCCTCCATTAACATTTAATTTTTCATGCGGTGCTCCTGTCTCCTTCATCCAAAATAAAGGAACAGGCGCGAAGGCTTCGTTCACTTCAAAAAGATCGATATCATCAAGGCTTAATCCAGCCTTCTGTAGTGCTTTATATGTAGCCGGCACCGGGCCTGTCAACATTAGGGTTGGATCTGATCCAACCACCGCTCTTGAAACAATCCGAAAACGCGGTTTCAGCCCCAATTCCCTCGCTTTTTTTCGAGACATAAGAAGAACAGCAGCGGCTCCATCACTGATCTGACTCGCATTACCAGCTGTGATTTTTCCATCCTCCTGGAATACGGTTGGAAGTGCTGCTAACGTTTCTGGCGTAGTCCCAAGTCTCGGTCCTTCATCCTTTGCAAGGACATTTGATCCCGCTGATGTTACAGGCATCGTTTCCTTTGTAAACCTTCCTTCACCAATGGCTGTCAAAGCTCTTCGATGGCTTTCTGCAGCATAGGCATCTAAGTCTTCTCTACCCAATTGACATTGGTTCGCAATTCTCTCTGCTGAAAGCCCTTGGTTGATCATCTCAAATCGTGAAGTCAGTCGATCATTGAAAGATACGTCCTTCATATTGGAAAACATCGGAACTCGCGACATACTCTCAACCCCCCCAGCGATGACGGTATCCATATCTCCACAAGCAATGGCTTGGGAGGCAAAATGAATCGCCTGCTGACTTGACCCACACTGGCGATCAATGGTAACCCCAGGTACTTCAATAGGGAAGCCTGCTGTGAGAGCTGAAATTCTAGCTATATCTCCCGCTTGTTCACCAACCTGACTGACACATCCAGCAATCACATCTTCAACCTCTGCCGGGTCAAGGGACGTACGGTCCACAAGTTCCTTTAATACATCCGCGAAAAGAATATCAGCTCTAATATTACTCAACGCCCCATTTCTTTTACCTACTGGAGTCCTCACGGCTTCCACAACGACAACTTCATCCATTTCTTATTCCTCCTAACGTAAGCCTATCTTTTTTGCGATTATTGTTTTCATAATTTCATTGGATCCCGCATAAATGGCAGTCACAGGTGCATCACGGAATCTTCTGGCTATTTCGTATTCTTCCATATATCCATAGCCGCCATGAAGTTGCATACATTCCACCGCTACTTTTTTTACAAGGTCCGTCGTCCACCACTTAGCCATGGATACCTCTTTGACAACATCCTCCCCTTGCATGTGTGATTCTATCGTCCGATCGAGGAAAGTCCTTCCAATATTCACCTCTGTTTGAAGTTCAGCTATTTTAAACTGGGTATTTTGAAAAGAGGCAATCGATCGGCCGAAAGCTTTTCGTTCTTTCACATAATCAATGGTTAACTCAAGCATTCGCTCGCAAGCAGCAATGGCACCAATCCCTACAATCAGGCGCTCTTGCTGGAGCTGATTCATTAAGTAATAAAACCCCTCCCCCTGTTGGCCTAACAGATTCCTCTTTGGCACTTTCGCATCTTCGAATATTAATTCTGACGTATCCTGACTATGGAGGCCGATTTTCTCCAACTTCTTCCCACTTAAAAATCCAGGGGTGTCCCTTTCGACAACCAGCAGACTGATGCCCTTATGAGGAGGCACAGCCTTCGGGTCTGTTTTACACACGACAATAACTAAATCAGCCTGGATCCCATTTGTGATGAACGTTTTCTCCCCATTAAGGATATACGCACCTTCCTTTTCGATTGCTGTTGTTCGTATGGAAGCTAGATCAGAACCAGCTCCAGGTTCTGTCATCGCTATCGCTGTAATGCATTCTCCCGTCGTGCATTTGGGGAGCCACCTTTTCTTCTGTTCGTCCGTTCCATATGCCTCTAGGTACGGCACAACAATATCATTGTGTAAGCCTACTCCGATTAGTCCTGTGCCTACTTTCTCCAATTCTTCATTGAGGACGACGGAATAACCGAAATCTGCTCCAAAACCGCCGTATTCTTCCCCAACCCATGGACACAGGTATCCTTGCTCACCAAGTTTCTTCCAAAACCCTCGCGGAACTTTACCCGCTTTTTCCCACTCGTTATAGAAAGGATAAGCTTCTTTCTCTAAAAACTTCCGCAATGATTTTCGCAGGATTTCATGTTCTTCTGTTATGTATGGTCCCTTCATATAGATCCTCCCTGAACAGACTAACTTACTGAATTGTAATTCTCTTTCCTTTCCATTCATTCCTGCCACAAACAGAAAACGCTTACATTTTTATGTATTTAGATGCTTTTCGACAGGTGGAATCGTCTTTATTTCCTTGAACATTTTCAGTAAACTACGGAGATAATCTTCTAATCGTTTGACTCTGTTCTTTATGGAACCATGTATTCCATCGAATTCACTCCCCTTCTGTACAAACACCTGTACGTGTATTTTTTTGGATAGCAAGAAGAACAAAGTGTAAAGATAAGATAGAGGTGATACATATGGATATTTGGATGGATACAATGAAAGTCATCGTTAGAATTTTAACGATTCTACCATTACTCCTGGGGGTAGGTTTATTTATGGGGAAAAGGTCGATCGGTGAATTGCCTGTATTCGATTTCCTCGTTGTTCTCGTATTAGGTTCTGTAGTCGGGGCCGATATTGCTGATCCAAAAATTAATCACCTTCATACCGTAACAGCCATTATCATTATTGCATTGTTGCAAAAATTCATCGTATGGCTGAAACTTCGAAACCGGAAGATCGGAAAAATACTAACCTTTGAACCCACGATTGTTGTATTCCAAGGACAAATGGTGGAAGAGAATATCTCCCGCATTCACTATTCTATTGACAATATTACTCAGATGCTCCGCGAACAAAATGCTTTTATTCTACAAGATGTAGAACTTGCGATCATTGAACCAAACGGACAACTATCTGTAAAGTTTAAAAAGGCTAAAGAGAGTGTAACCCGTGAGGATATTGGTGTCTCTTATAGTGGTGGGGGTTATGATATCCCGCTTATTCTTGATGGGGAGATCCAAAGTGACTTGCTGGAGCGTGTCGGACGGGATCAAGAATGGGTGCAGAATGTCCTCGGGAATCACAAGATAGCAGATGTTTTCTATGGTGCCCTTACGAATGCAGGGGATTTTTATTTCTCATTAAAAGGGAAGAAAGTAAAAGGTTTACCTCCTATTGAACACTAATGATGCCAGTAATCCCCTGACCCACTTCAGAGACTCTTCCGAATAACTTCCAAATATATTCTATGTTTTTAGATGGAGGACGGGAAATAATTCATTCGTCATACAACTGAAATTTTTCAAACAATTTTGTGGAGTTAAATTGACAAAGTTTTTGGGCTGTATTATGATTAGCACCATCAAAATAAATCTAATGACTTTTCTTCTTATCTAGAGAGGTGGAGGGACTGGCCCTACGAAACCTCGGCAGCGGAACTGATTCGTCGAAACGATCAGAAACTGTGCCAACTCCAGCATGTGCGTCTGCACGTGAAAGATGAGAAGAGACGGTATCTCATATAGTTTGAGAACCCCTCTTCTTATTTTTTAGAAGAGGGGCTCTTTTTTATTAGGAGGGATAAAATGATTCAATTTGAGAATGTATCAAAGATTTACCAGCACAATGATAGTGAATTGCGCGCCGTTGATCAGGTGGATTTGACTGTACATAAAGGTGAGATTTTTGGTGTGATTGGCTTCAGTGGCGCAGGAAAAAGTACGCTGATACGGTTGGTTAATTTATTGGAAAAGCCTTCTGAAGGACGTGTCCTCATTAACGGAGAAGATTTGGCGAAGCTTACAAAACCAGACCTACGAAAAGTTCGAAAAAGGATTGGCATGATTTTTCAACATTTTAATTTACTTGAATCAAAGACCGTTCATCATAATGTCGCCTTCCCCCTTTCCTTGTCCGGAACACCAAAGAAGGATATGAATCAAAGAGTAAAAGAAATATTAGAATTTGTAGGTTTATCCGATAAAGCAAAACAATATCCAGAAGAGCTGTCCGGCGGTCAAAAACAAAGGGTCGGGATAGCAAGGGCTTTAGCGACATCTCCGGATATTTTATTGTGTGATGAAGCGACATCCGCCCTCGATCCTGAAACAACGAAATCAATTCTAAGGCTTCTAAGGAAAGTCCGGGATGAATATGGGATTACCATTTTGATGATCACGCACGAAATGAACGTCGTCCGGGAAGTATGTGACCGGATAGCTGTGATGGAAAGCGGCCAAGTCATTGAAAAAGGATCCATTTTCGACTTATTCTCGAAGCCCCAACATCCAACTACTAAGAATTTTGTAAGGACCGTTATGGAAAATGATATTCCTGCATCCATCTTAAATGGCATAGATGAAAGAGACTCTTCGAGAAATATATATCGATTCACTTTTGTTGATGAAAGTGCCGGACAGCCCGTCCTTTCTCAAATCGCTAAAAAATTCGATGTGGAAGTTAATGTATTGTTCGGGCAGATCACTGAGCTGCAAGGAGTCCCGTTTGGCCACCTTGTTGTTGAACTTCAAGGGGAAGACCCAGAAATACTGAGAGTCATTAATCATATCCAACAAAAAGTAGCTGTGCAGGAGGTGACTTCACATGCAGGTTAATTTAATGGAATTTTGGCCACGAATTTGGGAAGCGACGTACCAAACGCTTTTGATGGTGGGCATCTCTTTATTTGCAGCTACTTTAATTGGACTTCCTTTGGGGATTATTCTAGTGGTAACACGGCATGGAGGATTATTGGAGAACAAACCATTCTTTAATGGATTCAGTACGGTGGTCAACTTTTTCCGATCTATCCCGTTCATCATTTTACTCGTTGCGATCCTGCCCTTTACGAGATTGATTGTCGGTTCATCTATTGGAACGGCTGCTGCCGTAGTACCGCTCGTAATTTTCTCAGCTCCTTATATTGCCAGACTGGTAGAAAGCAGTTTACTGGAAGTTAAACCAGGAGTTATCGAGGCCGCTGAATCTATGGGAGCAACTCCATGGCAGATTGTCCGTCGTGTGTATATTCCAGAAGCATTAAGTTCCATCATTCTGAATTTAACCATTGCGACAATTGGACTTGTTGGCGCCTCTGCAATGGCCGGGTTTGTTGGTGGAGGAGGGCTTGGAGATCTTGCCATCTCTTATGGTTACCAACGTTTTGAAACAGATATTATGATTGCTACCGTTTTATTACTTGTATTTATTGTGCAGATTACACAAACCGTTGGAAATTTTGCATCTAAAAAGATTCGTAGACAATAGGAGGGGTCATCATGAAACAATGGATGATTACATTAAGCATTTTATTGACAGTTGGTTTCGTATTAGCCGGGTGTTCCAGCGAGGGAGATGCGGCTTCAGAAGAGACGAAAAAAGTGAAAGTCGGATTAAATGGATCTGGGGTTCCGATTTGGGAAAAAATCAAAGAAAAAGCAGCCGAAGAAAATATTGAAATTGAACTGGTGGAATTTGCGGATTATGTCAGGCCGAATATGGCTCTTGCCGATGGAGACATCGATTTGAATGCTTTCCAAACCGTTTCCTACTTTGACTCTTTTATTAAAGAACATAATCTAGACCTTGCCCCAATTGGAACAACATTAATTGCCCCGATGGGGATATACTCTGAAAAATACGAAGATGTCAGCAATATCCCTGAAGGAAGTTCAATTGCCATACCAAAGGAAGCCACAAACATGGGGCGCGCACTACTTCTCCTAGAAGAATCAGGATTGATTGGTCTGCCTGAAGATTTTGACGGCAACGGAGACTTAAGTAAGATAGAAGAAAACCCTAAAAATCTAAAGTTTGAACCTATTGTCGCTGCGCAGACGCCTCGCGTTCTACCTGATGTCGCCGCATCGCTCATTAATAATGGAGTGGCTGTAGAAGCTGGTTTTGTGCCAGTAGAAGATGCAATTGCTATAGAAGATGAAACGGCACAGCCTTACATCAATATCATGGCTGCCCGAGCGGATGAGACAGATAATGAAACATACCAAAAAATTGTAGACATTTATCAGGCGGAAGATGTCGCTGACCATATTGAAGAAGTGTACAACCAATCCTTAATTCCAACCTTTGTGCCTTTAAAAGAGATTGGCTGGTAAAGGAGAAGCCGTATGAATATAAGTAGAACGCAATCTTTAGAAGATACTCTTATTGAAAATATAAAAAAAAGGCAAAATAATTATGTAGAAACGAGTCACCTCATCCACGACAACCCAGAAATAGGGAATGAAGAATATTTTGCATCGCAACAACTGATTCGCCTCCTTGAAGAATCAGGGTTTAAGGTGGATACTCACATTCCGGAACACCCCACAGCTTTCAAAGCACGGAAATCTTCCAACAAACCTGGACCGATAATCGGTTATCTGGCAGAGTACGATGCCCTTCCCGAACTTGGACATGCTTGTGGACACAACATCATCGGTACGGCTTCAATAGCGGCCGCCATTGCCATTGGTGAAGTCCTCCCCCATACGGGAGGAGAAGTCGTTGTGCTCGGCACACCAGCAGAAGAAGGTGGACCTAACGGCAGTGCAAAAGGGACCTTTGTAAAACATGGACTTGTTGATGAACTTGATGCTTGCATGATGGTTCATCCGCTCGGTCGGACATCAGGATCTGCCCCCACACTTGCGGTCGACCCTGTCGATTTTGAATTCTTCGGAAAAAGCGCCCATGCGGCAAGCAACCCCGAGGATGGAATTAATGCCCTGGATGCCGTCCTTCAACTATACAATGGTCTAAATGCATTGCGACAACATGTTACCGATGATGTCCGCATTCATGGTGTGATTTTAGATGGTGGGAGTGCACCAAATATTGTCCCAGACTATGCGCGAGCAAGATTTTATTTAAGAGCAGCAACGAGGGAAAAATGTGATCGGTTAACGAATAAAGCAGAAAACATTGCAAAAGGGGCAGCGGCAATGACTGGCGCCTCCTACAAAATGACCCACATCCAAAATGGAGTCGATAATTTTAAAGTTACTCCCCGCTTTGATAAGGTATTTCAAGAGAAAATTACGGCCCTTGGGGAAAACTATTATAAAGATCGTAAAGGACTAGGTTCAACAGATGCTGGGAACATCAGTCAAGTTGTCCCTACCATCCACCCTTATATAAAAATCGGACGTGAAAGTCTCATCGCTCACACAGATGCATTCAGAGAAGCAGCCCGCTCCCCCCAAGGAGACGAAGCTCTCATCAAAGGAGCCATCGCACTTGCACAAACGGGACTTGAACTCTTAACACACCCGCAGCTTTTAAAAGAAATTCACCTTGAATATCAAACCCTCTAACGAAAAGCCAGACCCTTTATGGGCTGGCTTTTCATTGTATATGATCAGTCGTTGTATTAGAATGGAAAGAGTAGAGAGAGGACGTGAAGATATGACAAAGGATATCAAACTAATTGCTTTAGACTTAGATGGGACTCTCGTTAACCATGATGGAGAAGTTTCAGAAGCGAACTCAGCAGCCGTAAGAAAAGCGAAGGAAAAAGGCATTCATGTTGTATTAAGTACAGGGCGCTCTTTATCCCGCTGCCGTAATATTGCGGAATCACTGGGACGTTCTTCCTACATCGTGACGATTAATGGAGGAGAAATTTACGATCATGAGTTCAACCTTGTTGAACAAAATAAATTAGCGCATAACCATATAGAGCGCCTTTGGGAACTAAAAGAAGAGCATGGCCTATATTTCTGGTCATCTACCGTACAAGGCTTGTATAACACCCAAAACCCCTTTGAAAAGGAAATTGCAGATTATGACTGGTTAAAATTCGGGTTTGATATAGAAGATGATGAAGTGAGACAGGTCATCTTAGACGAACTGAATGAAAGCGCGGAGCTGGAAGTGACAAATTCCAGCCCGACCAATATCGAGATCAACCCGTCAGGGGTCAATAAAGCAGCTGCTCTCTTAAAAGTATGCCAGTGGCTTGATTTGGAAATGAATCAGGTCATGGCAGTAGGAGACAGTATGAACGATATTGCCATGATTCACGAAGCTGGTCTTGGCGTGGCTATGGGGAATGCACAGGAACCCGTGAAAAAAGAAGCAGACTTCGTAACCGCTTCTAATGAGGAAGATGGCGTCGCTTTTGCCATCGAGAGAATCATTGATTAAGAAAACCCATACATTTCCTAGACAATAAAAAAATCAGCCGGCATAGGCTGATTTTTTTATTGCCCATTTTTGAACTGTAGAGGCTTAAGAACACCTTCACCGCCACTTCCCCTCAACCCAATCCTCTTTAATGGACGGCAAAACAGATAACCATTCAGTAAGCGCGAATGAAGACATATCTTCCCTCTTTTCCCATACAAAAATCCCCCTCTGACGGAATCTCAGAGAGGGATAAAAATTAATCATTTTCTTGGTTTGATCCTTCATCTTTATTTTGAACCATTTCAGTCTCATCAAGGTAACGAAGCAAGTCACCATAAATAATAGAGTCAGACATCTCCAATTCTTCCTGAGCTTTGTCAAACCCTTCATCACAAAGACCGGCTTCTAGTTTTTCTCCTGTTTCCCGATCATAACATGTTCCTTGAATCCCTACGTAATCTTCATTTGCGAAATTTCCATCTCTGGTGATCATCAACTGACGGCGGTCTTCATCTAACAAGTCATGTCCAAATTGAATTGGATTGTCATCTTCAATTCCCAACAAGTTCGTCAGCGTCGGACGAAGGTCAATTTGACCACCAACCGTATGGTTTTTCTCCCCTTTAATTCCTTTACCATAGATCAAAAGAGGAACACGTTGCAACTGGAATTGCTCAAATTCATTTATATCTTTATCCAAGTACTCTCCCATCGCTTTCTGATGGTTTTCAGAAATACCGAAATGGTCACCATAGATAACGAGAATCGTATCATCATACAATTCTGAGTTCTTAAAGTCTTCCACGAACTTTTTCAAAGCTTCATCTTGATATCGAATCGTTTGGAAATAGCGATTCAGTGTTCCACTTCCCGTCTCCCCTTCTTCAATGAGCTTTTGTTCTTCAGGGAGCGTAAATGGATAGTGGTTCGTCAGCGTAATCATTTTAGTATAGAATGGCTGGTCCATTTCTTTCATCTTGCTCAATGAATCTTCAAAGAAGTATTCATCCAGGTATCCCCATCCATGTGATTTTTCCGGGGTCACATCATAATCTTCTTTCGAATAGAATTCATCAAAACCTAGAGAATCGTACATCACATTCCGGTTCCAGAACGTTTTATCATTGGCATGCATGGAACTTGTGAAGTAGCCCTTCTCGTTCAGTAAACTAGGCAGGCCTTCATATTGATTTCCTGAGTGTGTAAAGAACACAGCTCCGCGATTCAATGGATACAAAGAGTTCGCCAAAAGGAACTCAGAATCTGACGTTCTCCCCTGTTTTACTTGGTGATAGAAGTTATCAAAATAGATACCTTCTTCTTTTAAGTCATTGAAATAAGGCGTTAATTCTTCACCATGAAGGGTGTTATCAACCACAAACGTCTGTGTACTTTCCATAGACATCACAATAACGTTCTTCCCTTCGGCTACCCCTTCCAGACGATCGCTGTCTTCTGATTTATTTTCATTCATGTAGTTAATGATCGGTACCAGTTCATTACTATCAGCCATTGTTTTTTTCATTTCTGTTTTTCCTTGTAAAACAGCATCATAAACATGGTAGTTTATCACACCAATGTACTTAACAAGCATATTACGGTCAAACGTTCGCTCCAATAGATCTGTACGTTCTGTTTCCGCCCATTGTAAGTTAATCAAGAACAATGGGATAGCAACAATAGCCAAAATGATACCTTCTCTGCGTTTTGGTTTGAATACTTGGAAACGAGAAGGTTTCAAATAGAATAATAGAAACGCAGCGATGAGGACATCGGCAAAAAGCAAGGCATCCCCAGGACTCATAATGGTCGTAATACTTCCACCAAGATCCGCTAAGTTAGCTACCTGGTTCAGCATTGGAATCGTAATAAAATCGTTATATTCCCTGTAAAAAAGGACATTCACGTACAAAAGGATCGACCCTAAAATATAGGACACGAACATTCCCCTGCGTCCACCCAATAGAACACCAATTCCGAAGATCAAGAAAATACTACTCAAAGGGTTAAATGCTAGAATATTAGCTTCATTAGCATTCTCAACGTTAAGAGAGAAGATATTCGCTTGTATATAATTCATCTTTACCCAAAACAGACCAATAACGACCGCATAGACTACTAGTTTCAAGGCAATATTTTTATTTAGATATTTATTTATTTTACTCATTTGTAAAACCTCCGTTAATTTTACATTACTCTATTCTACCTTATTTTCATGATTTTTTGTACCATTCTAAAGATAATTTCAAAACTCTGACACATATACAACCCTTTCATCTCAACGGGTTTGAATGGAAAAATGAAGCTCTTGTCCTATGTTTAATTTACGCATACTTCTATCCACTGATTATTTTCTCTATCTTTACAATATTCTTTATCACCTTGCATTCATCTCAATAAATAGTGGTTAACTTTGTTGAAAGATGAGGGTAAGGTTTATCATAAATGGAGACCTTTACGGCCCTTAAAAGCCATCAGTAGCCCAAATCAAATGCCAAAGGTCCTCCTCAATGAGCAAGCCTGAGCTGTAGATTAGGCTGCAGCCATTTTAGGGAGCTGTCACAATAATTGGATATGCTGGCCTTGGGGGGGTTGGACTGCCTGTATTTGCAGGACCAATGGGCAGCTATATAACCGGGTTTATTCTAATAGGTATCCTCTTTCTTCACAGGATACCTATTAGAATAAACATTTTTTACGTTTCCGGTAGCCATCCATCGCCAATATGTAGCGGGGATGATGATCACACTGGTTTGCGGTACTGCCCAGTTAAACTTTGTACTGGACCTTGGCTGGAGCCACGCATTATCTGACGGTGTTTATTCATTTATTACTGTAGGTCTGATAAAAGCCTTTCTCGCCAGCTGGATTGGAATCATCATCAGAAAACAACTGATTAAGGCAAGGGATATGAAAGAAAAAACTTCTTCTGCTTTATAAGCCTCTATTTCCCAGGAAATAAAAAAGAGAAGAAGCCAGGAAAACTCCCGGCTTCTGTTACTCACCTCCCCCTTGTAAGTCTACTATAATGACACTGGTTACGGTGCAAAGCGGGATAAAAATGAGAAGCCCTAGATTGGCATCACTTTTCTATTGATACTATGGCTTGTATTTTTTCAAGGTCATTAAAAGGAGCTGTTCCCTGTACCTTTTCAGGATTGACTTTCATGTGTCCGCTCTGACAAAGTATGTTCTTGGTGAAAAGCACTAATAAACAGATAAAATCATCATAAATAGGAACATCCCGACAACAACCTCTTTTTCTACTCTTTTTGTTCATAATATGAAGGAATATGGGAATTGTAAGAAATGGAGGTGGACGAACATGCAACCCTATCTATGTCCAAATTGTAAAACCAACAGATCCCGCTTTAATTTACTTCAACAGGAAGCCAAGGCTGTAAAAATGAATCCGCGCACAGGGGAACGGGACCAGGAATATAATTCAGAAAACATGGACCCTTTCCATATGTCTTACCAAGGGCCTGAAATGAAAGTCCAATGCGGAGCCTGTGGACTGGTAGAAGATGAAAAATCCTTTATCGCATACGCGGAGCACAATCAGTTGGATTAACCCTCCCTTTTTTCAGGAGGGTTTTTCAGTTTTTCCCTTACCGATCAGCTCGATTTCACTTTGTTAAACGGTAATTTGCGCCTTGTAGTTAATAACAAAAGCGGAATAAGAAACATACATAAGGGATGGAAAACACCCGCCCCCAGTGCAATAAACCCTGCAAATCTCTTCCATCCCTCACTATAAAATTTCTCTTTTTGGACAGTCAGCCAACGCTCCTGGATCACTCTCTCTAAATCACGATACATCCAAAGGACCAGCCCAATTATTTGAATAACAATGCCGATCCAGGCCTCCCCAAGTATCCATTGGATACTTATAAATGAAATTAATAACGGCAAAGCTGCCAAATAAGCGCCCTTTAAATAGCTGCTGATGCTAACTTTGTCGTCGACTGGTAAAGAATGAAAGACATTTTCCACATCTAAAAAAAGCCCCCCAGCCACTTCATGGTATACACCTACAGCAATCGGTAATGTGACAATTAGCATCCAATCGACTTTTATAGGAATGATTAATAGGATTAGGCATACCGTCAAAATCGTCTTCCACAAATACTCGGCCGAACGTAAAAAATAACCAATCCAAATACGTTCATATAATTTTTGGGCCGATACAAAGCGATCCTTTTTCCTTCTCCGGAGGATCTGAGTGACCCCGTACTTTTCCTTTGGTTTTATATGGACATTCGTCATTTGACCGATGATCATCATATTCCAAACTCTTGCATCATTAACTTCTACCACTTTCCCCCAATTCACCTCATTCTTCTGAACGAGAAGAACCATTACTGTAACTATGAACAGGATAAAAAGCAAAAATAACGGAATTCTAGTAAAAGACAGGGCTAATAAACTCCCTGTCCACACACAGGCCGCTGTTTTATGGAAAAGACTTTTAGAAAAGAGCCTCCAGCGAAAAAATAAAGAAGCAATAAAACTTCCTATATAAGACATTCCCCAGATAAGTACACTCGCTAAAGGCAAAAAAGAAACCGCAATTATTATTAAGAGGATGACCATAAAAGTGTGGATTACTATTCTTTCAAAAAATAAGTAAGAAAGGAGTAATTTTCTCGGGTGGGGGAGTAAACTGAGTTGTAATTCAGAAGAGGTAAATCGAATCCCAGGATCCGTGTACGATCCTACGGCCGCTATAAAGATGAAAATAAAAGGAAGATATAACGCCTTTTCTGTCAGAGGTGAAGCCCTTATCTGCAAAACCGGTACTATATTTTGCAGGGTGTCATAGCCCATAAATAAACAGAAGATGACAAATAGTCCACCATAAAAAACAATCACTGGATCAATGACCATATGATAGGCTCGTTTATATAGATCTATTTTTTTCTTTCTTCTTTTCCGTCTCAACCATCGATAGACATGGAGTGTCGATGTATGGAGCATCATGTCCACCTTCTTTCCAAATCATTGAAACCCGACACATTCCCAGAAGAAGAAACGAGTCCATCCACTAACATGACATACCGATCCGCAAGCTCCGACACTTTATCCAATTGATGAGTTGTTAAAACTATGCTCCCTCCCCGTTCCCTTTTATGCTGTAATTCTTTTTCGAGAAATGCACCGGCGTAGACGTCCAAGCCCATAAAGGGCTCGTCTATAAAAAGAATAGGCACGTCGGGTAAAAGGGCACAAATCGTCTGAACTTTTTGTCTCATTCCTTTTGATAAAGCTTCTGGATACTCATCAAGTTTATCTGTCAGTTCGAAACCTTGAACATAATGATCCACCCGCTCCTTAAAAACCTCTTCAGGTATAGCATAACTTTGCTGAAAGAGTCTAAAGTGATGATAAACGGTCAGTTCATTAAATAACAGCGGTTCTTCTGGTATGTAGGTAAAGTTCAGCTTATACGTTCTGTACTGTTCATCTTGGTCATACCCCCTAATGGCGATGTTCCCGGAGACCTTTTCTCTGCTCCCAATTATTGTTTTCATTAAAGTTGATTTTCCGGCCCCATTATGTCCTACCAGAGCCATAATCTCCCCTCGGTAAACGTGAAAACTAACTTTAGACAAAATCCTTTTCTTTTGAATATCTACATCACATTTGTTTACATCCAATACTTCTTCCATCTCCTGCCACCTCCACATTATATACGTGGGAAAAACTTAAATCGTTTCAATCTTACTAAAAATCGTTGGAGCTTTATCACCGTCTAAGTCTCTTTCGCAGGACACCTTAATCTAAAATAGACATCTGAGCAGTAAATAAACAAAATAAAATAAGCCCTCTCCACTTATACGAGGGGCTTATCATTATCGATTCATTCTGGACAGGAAGTCATCGAGCAAATCATCGTCGTCTTCTTCCTGCACCTCTTCTTCTGTTTGATTTTGAAGATCTACTTGAAGATTATCTAAATTCAAATCATCCAGATCATCATCGCCATCTACTTCTAAAGGAGTTTCAGGCATTACGGATTTATCCTTTTCAACAGGAGGGACAGGCTCTTCTTTCGCAGCCGCCTCTTCTTGGAGATAAAGAGCATCATCAATGTCATAAGCATTACTGTTCAAGGAAGCAAGTAACGCTGTAGCTCTTACAGGGTCCATCATAAGCTGATAAAGGATACTGCCAATAAGTGCCTCTGAGTGTTCATGCTTAATCCAATTACGCTGCTCTTTAGTAAGAGATTTTGGAAGCGGAATCGTTACCGTTTCCTTATCTTTGACAAGAGACTTATTTACCCCTTCAAGGACGAATTGTGCAATTTTACTCGAAAAGTTCCTTCGCTCTGTTTCTTTTAACTGGGATAGCTGTTTCAATAAATGATCAGGTGTGTCCGAGGGGACCCGGAACGTGATTGACTGTCCCCTCTGCACACTTTTTCTAGATGAACTCATCTAAATCACCTTACTTAGAAGATCCAGCTTTTTGCTCTACTTTTTTATTAGGTTTTTCATCTAACTTAGAGTTTTTCCTAATAAAGTCAGAAATTAACTTGTAATAAGCATTGGCCATCATCCAAATACTTTCATCCTCATCTTCAAAGAAATCGATATTAAAGCCATCCAGTTTATTGTTCAATGTCTTAATGTACTCTTTTAGGACAGCAGAACCGCCGCCTACGAAATAGCAGATTTCTGATTGGGAGTTTTTCTGCCATACATTTCTTAAATAGCGGTACTGTTTTTTTGCAAGCTCCAGCAAAATGCGGTCGGTAATATCGTGAACATTTGTACGGCTTCCTCGCACCATAATGTGGTGCCGGTCATTTTTACGAGTAATAATATCCACAACATCACGGCGGCTGTCCAGCTCTACACCATGCTTGGTAAGAATTTCATCACGGATCATTTCCAATGATTCTGAGACACCCAGGTTATACCCTTGGGCTTTATCATCATCAACGTTTCGGTTTCTGATGACTGCAATATCTGTTGATAATCCACCAATGTCCTGAATCAGGATTTGTTTATCGACAAGTTCTTTATTAATAATATTCAAGTCATTATCCATAACCAGGTTCACATAAGCCGCGAATCCTTCAGGATAAACCTTCACTTCATCAAATTTAATATTGACCTTCATTCCTTGATATTTCGGTGTTACTAAAAATTCAACCTGGTGTACAGAACCAAGCAATTGAGAGCGGTAGCCTACATCCTTCCCTTCTTTCACTTCACGCAAAGGCAGACCTGTTCCTAAAGTATAGTTCGCTTCAATCACATTATTTTTTGCAGATTGCGCATCTTTTCCAGTTACCGCATCCATCGCAATAGAAGCAAACAACATAATCAATGTTTGGTCTTCTTCTGATTTATAACTTCCTGGATCCAACTCCGTAGAATTCGTTGTTTTCGTTGCTAAGTTCCCTACACGATAAATAGCATTATTTTCATGCAAAGCAGGGGAATGCACTCGAATATGTAAATTATCGAGTGGATCCTTATCATCTAAATCTTCTATGCCAATTACTGGGCGATCCTCAAGGTCTCTAGCGACCACATTTGGAATATACAAAGAAGATTCCAATTTCCCAAAGTTTGCCTTCACAGCATCGTTCCCTACATCTACAGCTGCAATTCTTAATTTCGTCATTCAACAGCTCTCCTTTTCGTTTTGCTAGTTTTGACCTCACCTTAGTTTAAATCTATTAAACAACCAGAGAATAGTCAATGCGCCTTTTTTCGTATTCATAATTGTACACTTGCAAACATATATGATTACATGCACACAATCAAGAACACACCTCTACATATCAGCATGTATACGTTTTTGAACACAAGAATACGTATTTGAAAACACAAAGAAAACTTTTTTGCATACAAGTAAACACAATTGTGTGCATGTAATCAAAAATGCATACAAAGAAGGACGTGACAAAATCTTACACAAAATGTCGGACTAAGTATTTAAATTATTTTCTAATTGACGGACTTAGCTGGTCAGTCGCCTTGACCAAGTGAAAACTATGCCATTATAAATGGAGGTCTTTCAGAATGAAAGGATTTAAGAGGTAGAAAGAGAAAGAGGATTATAATAGGTCCTAATCCATTCCATAAAAAAACTTGGAGAGCTATCTCCCCAAGTAAATGAAAATCTATTTATTTAAATCGGTGTTCTGAATAAGCCTTCTAATTTCTTTGTAAGAGCTAAGGTCATAAGCCCATTCCCTTCAGCCACTTTAGGATGCCCTAAGGGGGTGGTACGTTTAACTAGTTGCGAAAAGATCTCAGCTTCTGACATTTGTCTTTGAAACTGCTCTTCTACTAATTGAATGATAAGAGCAAGTCCACCCGATACATGGGGGGTAGCCATGGAGGTACCTGATAATCGAGCGTATTTCCCTTCAAGATAGGTGGAAAGGACTTGAACACCCGGGGCAACGAGATCAATTTGATCATTCGTATTTGTAAAATCGGTCAGGCTTCTCTCTTCATTAATGGCTCCCACTTGAATAACTTCATTGTAAGCGCCTGGATAGGAGTATTCCATCGTATCTTCACGTCCATCCCCTTCATTTCCTGCTGCACATACGACTGAAATACCTGCATCAATTGCTTTTAATATGGAGTTTTTAAGCTCTGAATTGTCGTCAGGTCCACCAAGAGACAATGAAATTACTCTTACTCTTTCATTATTCTCCCCTCTCCATTGGACCGCATAGTTTAAAGCGTCAATAATCCATCCGTATTGGCCACTTCCCTCTTCTGAAAGGACCTTTAAGATAAGAAGTTTTGCTTTAGGAGCAACACCTACAACTCCCTCACCGTCTTCAATAGCCGCAATCGTTCCGGCCACATGAGTTCCATGACCATTGTTATCATTATAGTTCTCTGTGTCCCCATTATAATCGTCCGTAAAGTTCCTACCTCCAATGATTTGGCCTTTTAAATCCGGGTGATCTACTTGGCAGCCAGTATCAATCACAGCCACTATACTGCCTTCACCTTGATTGGTTTCATCCCATAAGCTTTCAGCCTCCACCATCTGGATTCCTTTAGGAACCTCATTTGTCGTGTCCAGGATGGCATCCATTCTAAAGGGAATCAGCTTCATTTCGCTCATACTTTTCCTCCTTATAATGAGAATACGGGATTGAGGACTGGTCATGAAGGATATCTATCTCAATTATAACACCCTTCTTTTCTATTTTTCTCAAGTTTAGTAAAAATAAGAACTTATGTGTGGGTAGACATTCCTAAAAGACCTTCCCCCATTGACTATTAACCCTCTATCACCAACCCAACGCCAAGTGATCTTGTTGTGTAGACTAACTATCAACTTCATAAAAGGTTTAAGCTTCTATAAGGTTACGCACATGTGGATAATGACTCCGAGTAAGTTATCAATGCTTGTTTTCCACAATCTATACACAACTTTGGCCTTGGCCTTCTAATCTATTCAGTAGCTCACATACATTGATTGTATACTCATCGCCCCGGCGCGTACCCTACCTGGTAAGACAGAGCCTCTGAGAGGTTCATAAGAGCTGAAAATGACAACCGTATGACTAAATCACGAGGGATAGAAGTTTATTTACCTTGCAACATTATAAAGCGTCTCTGATCATTGAACTTTAAAGTTTTTTAAACAATAAAATAACCGGGAATAAAATCTTTATGATTTCATTCCCGGTCTATCTATTAATCGTTTAGGGTAAATATTTACGTGGGTTTACAGAGTTAGAACGACTTCCATTCCAGCTTCCTTCGTGAATCTCGAAGTGTAAATGCTGTCCAGTAGAAGCACCAGTGCTTCCCATGTTACCAAGGAACTGACCTCTAGAAACGGACTGTCCTGCTGAAACCGCTGGTGTACTTCTCATATGTGCATAAACAGTCGTAAACGTTTGACCATTCATGCGGTGGGAGATCATAACCACATTACCGTAGCTTGATGAGTAATTGGCACGAATAACCGTTCCGTCTGCTGCAGCGCTAATCGGAATCGTCCCACCACCGGCTAAATCAATCCCTGAGTGTAGTTTAGGTTCACCCGTTATAGGGTGAATTCTATTACGATCAAATTCTGAAGTAACCGCTGCATTTGCCGGCCAGCTAAATAGTGCTCCACTATTTGAAGAGGTGGATTTGCTGGATGAGCTTGAGCTAGAATGGGAGCTGGAACTGTTAGTGCTTGCTGTAGAGGCACTGGCTTTCTTTTCAGCAGCCGCTTTTTCTGCAGCTCTCTTTCTTGCTTCCTCTGCCTCTTTACGCTTACGTTCTTTTTCGCGTTCAATTTCTTTCTGGATCGCCGCTTCTTGTGCAGATAGTGTTTCCTGCTCCTCTTCCATACTCATTACATGGTTATGAGCGACTTCTTCATCTTTTTCAAGTTTTTCCATTAAAGCATTTTTCTCTTGTTTTTTCTGATCTAATTCTTGTTTCAATGTTTCAAGTTCTTGTAGTTTCTCTTCAAGAGAAGCTAATTCTTCTTCAACTTGGGCTTTCTTTTTCTCTACTTCTTCTTTATCCGCTTTATGCTGTTCAAGAATCTCTTTATCCTGCGAAGCAATGGTATTTAGACTCATGACTCGTTCTAAGAAGTTTCCGAAACTCTCAGCCCCCATCAAGACATCTAGATAGTCCACTGCTCCACCTGTTTGATACATCGATTTAACACGATCTTTCAGCAATTCATCACGTTCAGCAATTCGTTCCTCAAGTTCAGCAATCTCTGCTTTTAACTGTTCTATATTTTCTTTCGTTTGAGCGATTTCGTTCTCTTTAGTTTCAATCTTCTCTTTCGCTTCCATGACCTGCTTGTCCAGGCTAGCAATTTCTTCGTTCACTTTTTCTTGTTCTTTCTTAAGCTTTTCAATTTCTTCCTGTTTTTCTTTTTTTTCTTTCTCAATTTCCGATTGTTTCGAGCGGTTTTTCTCTAATTTCTCCTGGTTTGTTTCCGCATTAACTGTATTCGAATACAGTGGAAAACCAGAGAAAACAAGGCTGACGATCAGAGCGGCAACTAAAATTTTCAACTTCAACTTTCTTCCTCCCCCGAATCCTTACCTGATTTATTTTCTATTAGTTTGATAGATTTAAACTTTAAGATATTTACGAATGGATGTGAAGCTCCCCCACAGTCCAATGACCACACCCATAATCATTAAGAGTGCTGAAACCTTCCACACAAACGGGTAGACAGGCAATAATTCAATGAACAGCGTAGGATATTTAGTATTGATTTCTGTATAAACGTAGTCATAGCCGAAAATGACAACTGCAATCGGAAGAAGTGAACCAAGAACTCCGATCAAAATCCCTTCAAAAAGGAATGGCCAGCGGATAAACCAGTTCGTAGCCCCAACCATTTTCATGATCTCTATTTCTCTTTTACGTGCTACAATTGTAATTCTAATTGTATTAGCAATGAGGAACATGGCTGTAAATAGTAATCCGGCTATAATCGCTAATCCGACATTACGAGCAACATCCATAACATTAAACAGGCGCTCTACAGTCTCTTTTGCATATTCGACTTTTTCTACACCATTGAAATCCTCAATGGTTTGGGCCACCTTTATCGTATCTTCAGGCTGGTCTGTTTGGACAATGAATACATCGTTCAACGGATTTTCATCCTTCAATGAGGCAAAAACTTCTCCATCGTCTCCCAGGCTCTCAATTAATTGCTCAAGGCCCTCTTCTTTCGATTGGAATTCTACAGAGGACACGTCAGATATTCCTTCTATTTCTTCTTTTAATTGATCCCGACTATTATCCTCTGCCGTTCGATCAATAAACACGCGTACTTCAACATCTTCTTCTATCTGTGAACCGATATCATTCAAATTCAAAAGCAATGTGGCAAAAACACCGACTAATAATAACGTTACTGTCACAGCTGATATGGAAGCTATGGACATCCAACGGTTTCTAGCCAGACTTTTAACGCCTTCCTTACCATGGCGACCAAATGTCTTAAACTTCATGATGCTGGTCACCCCAATTTTCCCGTTCAATATTTATATCGTTTCGAACGGTTTCCCTCAAATCATAAGATGCTTGGCTGCGGTGATGCCGATCAAACAATTTATATCACTTCCTACTAAACTCTCATTTTTGTATCTCTGTGTTGTCAATTATATGTAGATTCAGTCGTCTGCTTCATTTACCCTAACCATTATATCAAAGATATTCGCTAAATAAAGACAAATTATTATTACATTTATGTTTCATAATATAACAAACTCCACAAATTATTGCGTTTCCGGTGGACAAGATACGAGAAGATCCCCCTCTAAACCAGTCTTTAAGTCATGGGTTTTATAGACTATAAATGTTCCTTAGATACTTTTGAAAAGAGCCAAGTTCTGTGTTTGATGCTCTATTAATTCAAAAAAAGGCATTCCATGAACACCTGTACGCTTTCCCTATAAAAAATGGGAGATCATATAAATCATTTAAAAACCTAATGACAAAACCAAATTTCATCGCTGTCTTTCAAGCCCCTACCTAACCACTAAAACCGCCTATTCATTGACGAAAAAAGAAAGCAAAAAAATAGACAATCCCGATGGAATTGTCTTTCTCTCTCAATATATCCTTTTCTTCAAAGATTCCAACTCTCGTTTTAACCGGTAATTTTCCTCCCGTATGGAATCAAGACTTTCCGGTTTCCCTTTAGATGGATGTAAACAGACTTCATACCATGACTTCCTATAGGCGTCATGGACTTCACTTGTCCTTCTGATTACAGCTGAAGGGAAGTGGGTCTTCAAATGGGTGAGCTCTTTTTCTGAAAGCCTTAATTCTCTGAACGAAATTCCCTCTCTGAAGGAATCTGACAAAAACTGTTCAAATTCATTTTTCGTCACATGAAGCACCCCTCTTGAAGAAATTATTCTACGTTACAAATATAAGAGGGATGGGTGCTTTTCATGACTTTTGATAGACAGTTTCTTTCACAACAACGTTCGCAATGACTTCCATCGGGTCAATCAATGGAACAGGAAGGTGATATGGCTTCAATACAAGCCCAATCTCTGTACAGCCGGATATGATAAGCTCCGCCCCATTGTCTAATAACTCCTGTGAAGCATCTTTTAGAAGTTGAAGTGGTTCTCCGTCCGTGTTGCCACTTTTAATTCCATTTTCACCGTAAATTGCACGCATAACCTTTTCATTTTGCGTATAAGGTGTTGGGTTAATAACTTCCAAATGATCGAAATACTTTTGGAATAGTCCTGTTTCTAATGTACCGGTTGTAGCAAGAACCCCAATTCTTTTAACATTCGGATAATAATCCTGAATAAATTTTTTCAATTCAAGAAATGCATTTAGCAATGGAAAGGAAACAGATTTTTGCACCTCTTCAATGAAGTAGTGAGCAGTCATACAGGGAATACAAGCGACATCCACTTGAAGTTTCTCCAGGTTTTTGGCTGTATGAATCATTTCAGGAACAGGGTTTTCCCCTCTTCCCGAAATAGCTTCAGTTCGGTCAGGAATCTTCGCATTGCTATCTATGATGACTCTGTAGTGTTCTTGATCTTTGCCTGCATTCGTCGCACGTATTATTTTTAAATAACATTCGGCTGTTGCTTCAGGCCCCATCCCCCCGAGTATGCCGATTATTTTATCATTCACTGTTTTGCCTCCTAACAAACGACCGGAACCTTGCTGTGACAATGGAATTAGAGGACCCCCGCAACTCTGTTCTTCAACGGTTTGAATAACTTCTCTTCATCCATATCCGGGCGTGTTTTCTTCAGCTGTTCCAAGGCGATTTTTGCACCTGGGTCCATACCTTGACAGCCCGCGAGTAAGATGACGTCATCCTCTTCTACTTCAGATAAGGCATGATGGATTGCATCATCTAATTCTTTGTATAAATCTACACGTATGCCGGCTTCGTCCATCATTTCCTGGAACACCCGAAGCTCTTCATCTGTAACTATATCTTTCTCTGTGACATGGGAATGGCTAACAGTGGCGATAATTTCCGTCAGTCCTAATTTTGGCGCCCACTCGACAATGGCTTTCGCATTTTCCCTGTTCACAGTCACGCCTCTGCTACCTCGAATGGCATAGACGAGCTTCAGATTGGAGTAATCCATTTGTTCCAATGTATTTAATGTGACATTAATATTCCCATAGTTGGCGAAATGATCATCCAGGATTTTAAAATCGTCCTCGAAAACCATTTCAAAGCGGCGTTCAACGCCACCGAATCCCTTCAGTCCTGATTGAATCGTTGGAATCGGTATCTCATTCAACAATCCAACGGCAATGGCTACCATTGAGTTATAGACAGAGTGATAACCAGGGGTGGATAATTCAATCGTAAATTCCTGCGGCTCATAACTTGCCCCATTCACTGTGAAAGGTTTACGGATTTCCACAGTGAATTTGGCTCTCCCTGTAGAAAGATCAAGATTTTTACAAATGATATCTCCATCTCCTGTTTCCACACTAAAGGTAAGGAGGTTTGCTTTTGTCTCATCAACTAATGAAGCAGAATAAGCATCATCAAGGTTCAAAATTGCCCATTTGTCTTCACCAGCATTGCGAATTAGACTCGCTTTACTATTGAAATACTCTTCAAAGGAACCATGAAGATCAATATGCTCCCGGCTGATATTATTTAGTGAAACAATATCAAAATCAACACTGCCGACCCGGCTTAAATCCAAGGCAGATGAAGATACTTCCATCGTTACATGCGAGACATCCTGATCTCTCATTTGAGCAAAATAATGGTGCAGATCCAGTGATTCAGGCGTCGTCAACTTTGTAGGCTCAGAATAATCTCCGAATTTAACAACAACGGTACCAATCAAACCTGTTTTGAGACCATGTTCTTCCAGAATGGCATCAGTCATGAATGAGGTGGACGTTTTTCCATTCGTTGCTGTAATTCCAACCGTTTTCATCGACTGTGAAGGGTGATGATAGAAAGCATCACTTAAAGCTGCGAGGGCTCTGCGACTGTCTTCTACACGGTATTGGGGGACATCCCAACCATTCTGGTAGTCCTCAACCACAATCGCGACCGCTCCATTTTTTATGGCTTCTGCCACATATTTATGCCCATCTGTCTTAAACCCTTTAATGCAGACGAACACATCCCCCTGCCCTACATTCCTTGAATTGTAGGCAAGTCCCCCGACATCCCGTTCCTCATCATTCCAGGATTCTACTACATCGATGAATGATAGTAATTCTTTTAACTTAGCCATTCTTATCTACCTTCCCTGCATTTTTTTGCCTATTTTTGGAATTCATTTCTTCCGTCCATATCCTTCGATTACTGGTTAGCATTTCCTACAGTCAGGATTCACTATTCTTTAGCATCAAAGATCTTGGACTTATTTATCTTTCTTCGTCACTTTATTGACAACCAGACCAGCCAACTTCTTCCCAAAGGAAAAGGCCGGTTTCGGATCTTTAGGGTCCCAGATGGCATGCGCTTTCGGTCTAAAGTAAGATTTCAGCACCTTCTGCGGGGAGAGTTGTCCTGTTTTGATATATTCCCTTACCGCCAAGAGATCTTCATAAGCATACCAGAAGACTAGGTTTTGATCTTCTTCCACTGCCTTTGGTGTCACGGGGTCTCCCGTAAGATCCTTGTATGTGATATATGGAATATTAATCCCTGTTTTCTGCAAGAGATGATTTAAATTGGTAATTCTTACATTAATCTCAATCAAGTAATACTGCCCTGTTTCTGCATCCTTCTTAAACTCAATCTCTGCGAATCCTTTATATCCAATACCTTCTAAAAATTTTGCCCCTAATTCGTAAAGTTCCGGGACGTACTTTTGCTGTGTGTAAACAGATGCGCCATAATTAACTGGAAATTGTCGAAGCTTTTGACAGGTTACCCAGTGAGTAACTTTAGCATTTTGATCCAGATAAGCATCGAAGGTATACATATGATCGTCAAAGCCAGGGATCATTCGCTGGACAATCACTTCTATATTGGCTTCTTTTGCCTGTTCAACTTTATCCAGTAATTCTTCTTTATTATGAACTTTAAAAAGCTTCCGTCTGAACTTAGATACAAAAGCCGGTGAATCCACAGGCTTTACTAAGCAAGGGTACTTGATTTCTTTTTCAACCTTCTCAACGAGATTATCGTCATCCATTTGAACGGTTTCCGGAACAGCCACCCCGTGTTGGGAAGCCAGCGTATGCAAGGTTCCCTTGTCCATTATTTTAGTATATAACCCTTGTTCAGTTTGAGGAATAAGGAAATATTCCCGTAATTCTTGCAGGTATTCATCTACAAATTCAACATATGGATCGGCTGTCGGAATAAGCACGGGGGAGTTGTCCTGTTTCTTTGCATAGTCAATAAGGAACGTTTTCAAACCTTCCGGGTCCTCTTTATAATGGGGGCCAATCAGAACTTCAGAGCAGTATTTTGACTCAAGCCCATACGCCCCTTCCCAGGAATAATCAACTGCAGCGACATGGACGTCATGGATGCCCAGACACCTGATCGTACTTAGTCCTATATAATAGTTAGCTCCTAGAACAACGGCTTTATTTGCCATGATATTTCCCCTTTTCCATCAGTAAAATTGTGCTTTTAAATATATTGAACAACTACTTATTTTGATTAGTTTCATCTTATATGTAAACATATCTATTTTACCACAAACGGGTACCATACAAAACGTAAAGCTTTCTCCCAGGCGGGCAAAAAGACTGCTATACAATTTAATGATTACCATAGTAGAAAAGTGGCATCTGCAAAACTGCAGTGCCACTTTTCTACACCCATTTATTTGATCGTCTGATGACTGAACTCTACTTCAGCAGGGACTTGCTCTTGTTGGACGGTAGGATTCTGTACTTTCTTAAAGCGACGGGCGATTTTGTCGGCCGCATACAAAACAAGGAACGTAAGCAAAACAGTTAAAGACAACACATAAAGAGATGTAAGCATGTGCTGCAATCCCCTTCCCTTATATATATTTCAGGCATAAATAAACCATTCTATATGTCCCGCAAAGCCATACTGTTTATTCGCCTATATTTTATAAAATCCTAGTATATAATACCAAATTCTACACTGAAGTAAATATATTTTCGTAAATTCTTTTAAATACATCTAATTTCTTATACATACGCCTATGTACAACCTATTCATGTAGAAGGGAATGATTCCAGCACCCAGTCTACCTGTGATCTGTGAATTACACATTCCCAATAAAGCATTATAAAAGCAGGACAAGAAATAAGGGCCCGGAATGTTTCTTTGATATACTAAATGTAGGATTCGGAATTTCACCAAACGATTTCGGTTTTGTCCGCAATTGTTCCTTAATCATAATCATCTTCCTATATATAGTATCTTTCTACTACACCTAACATGTTACAATTTCTTTTTGACAGAAAGAATAAACATTTCTAAACTCTAACGTTCTGAAAGGGTGACGGATATGAAGGAAAAGGTTGGTCCATGTGCCAAATGTGGGGAAGTGGTATTCTGTGAGAATGGATTTTTGAATGGGGTCATTCAGGGAGACCAAACCCTGCTTTGTTTTTCTTGTGAAGAAAGCAGGCAGGAAGATCATGAGTAATCCCGTACATCTGTCTCCATACCAGGTTGAATGGAAAGCGATTTTTGCTCGGGAAAAAGGCTCCCTCTTAAAGACGCTTGGAGGAGAATCATTCCCTGTGGAACATATCGGCAGCACATCCATCCCAAATTTATCTGCAAAACCGATCATCGATATACTTTTAGGTTTAGAAAACTTAAATGACTACACATTATTTATACCACGACTCGCCCGAATAAGTTATAGGTATATTCCGAAGCCTGAATTACATGGAAGACGTTTTTTCAAAAAGGCGACTCTCTCCACAGGGACCATTCACCTTCATGTCTGTGAATGGAGAGGAAGGGAATGGGAGGAAAAAATCGCATTTAGAAATTACTTAAGGGCCAACAAGGATATAGCAATGGCCTATGAATGCTTAAAAAGACGCCTAGCCGAGGAATATAGAGAAGAACGGTCCATGTACACACATCAAAAAGCACCATTTATCCAATCCGTATTGGAACAAATCCGCAAAAAAAGCTAAGAAGTTTGCTCTTAGCTTTTTTCTGGGTTTTTATAGCTTTTTTAAATAGGCACAAACCGTTTCCAATCCTTTGGTGAAGTTTTCAAGATGGAAATGTTCGTTCGGGGCATGCAGGTTTTCTGTTGGAAGTCCAAAACCCATTAATACAACCGGAGCTTTAAGAACACGGCCAAACACTTCTACAATAGGAATGGACCCGCCTTCTTTGGGGAACAATGGCGACGCATGATAAACTTCCTCAAAGGCACTGGCCGCTTTTTGGATAAAAAGATTTTGTGAATCGATCGCTACAGGGTTTGCGGTAATGTATGGTTGAAGCTGAACCTTACATCCAGCCGGTTTGAAGCCATGAATATGACGTTCAATCGATTCAAATACTCGCTGCGGATCTTGCTTCCCTACTAAGCGACAGCTGATTTTTGCGCTCGCTTCTTTCGGTACGATTGTTTTGAGACCTTCCCCCTGGAAACCACCGGTAATCCCATTAATTTCAAGGGTTGGTCGAATTCCGACACGCTCCTGAAAGGTGAACCCTTCTTCACCGAAGAGTGTCTCAAGACCAAGGTCTTCCTTTGTACGTTCTTCTTCAAAAGGGACCTCCGCTACTTCTTTTCTTAATGCTTCTGTAGGCTCAGGCACACCATTATAAAAACCATCGACGGCAATGCGGCCGTTCTCTTCATGGAGTGAATCAAGCAATTGAACCAGCGCATGAATCGAGTTCGGTACTCCGCCTCCATAGGTACCGGAATGCAAATCAGAATTGGCGGTAGTTACAATCAATTCCATAGCCAAAGCACCACGGAGCGATGTACAAATCGCTGGCTGTCCTTTTTCAATAAAAGATGTATCGCTAATGACGACTGCGTCACAAGCAAGCTTCTCTTCATTTTCACTAATAAAAGGAGCCAGGTTCGGGCTGGCGATTTCCTCTTCTCCTTCAATGACAAACTTCAAATTAACAGGGAGCTCTCCGTCTTCTTTCATAAGGAGATCCACAGCTTTAATATGTATGAATAACTGCCCCTTATCATCTGTCGCCCCACGGGCAAAGATTTTGTCGTCACGGATCACTGGTTCAAATGGCGGTGTTTCCCATAAGTCCATCGGATCCTCTGGTTGTACATCGTAATGACCATAGACGAGGACGGTCGGTTTTCCCTCCGCATGGAGCCAATCGCCATAGACAATCGGATGACCGTCGGTAGAGATCACCTCCACATTTTCCATCCCTGCCTCCTTCAAAGCGTTTGCTGTCCATTCTGCTGCTTCCCGCACATCATTCTTATGCTTTGATAACGAAGAGATACTTGGAATGCTCAAATACTCCTTCAATTGTTCAATAAATTTATCCTTATGTAGCTCAACCGCTTCCTTCACCATATGGCCTCCTTGTATTCATTTACATCTATTATACAGGAATATGGAGAGATGCTTAAAGTACTGCCCTTTTTGCCCTTACCAAAAACCTATATAAAAAGTGTTCAGTGATAAAAGCACTGAACACTTTGCAGAGTACGTTTTGTAAATAAATGATTATAGCATGGAAATAATAAAGCTGATCACAACAATTAAACCAATGATCATTAAGATTGTACGAATCATGGAATCACCTCTTCGTCATTTGTTTACTCTTCCTTTCCCTTATCATCACGCCCTTTAAACAAACTATACAAAAATTGTTCTATTTACCCCAACAGCTTCCTAATTCTTGAAGTGTGAAAAAACCGACCTTGACTTGGCAAGGTCGGTTAAGCATCACTTAAATCATTTGACGGCCCCAGTGACGATGTGCAGATACGGCTTGGACAAATTCACTTACAAAGCTGTCCATATCTTCACCACTAACGACACCAGTATGTCCATAAAGCTTGTTATCCTTCAGCCATTCGACTGCATTGTGTGTTGCTCCAAGTGGTTTGTAGTGAGAGAAGGCTTCATTAAGGAAATGCGAGGCGTGCTTTTTGAACGCTTCCTCCTCATTACAGCCTCCTACCGCGTATAGCGCATCATATAAGACAGAATCAGTTGTAAGGAAGGTATGGTCAACGGTTATTTCAGTGTTTTCCTCTCCCTTAACAACTCCTTGTTGATCACTGATCACTTCAACCATAATCCCTTCAGAAGAGAGCTTCTTAAGAGCCCTTTTCACATCTTTCCCTTTAAATCCATTAGCTAGAATAACCCCCACTTTACGTGTATCAGGTTTATGAGCTGTATTCGCCTGGCTTAGGGCAGGAGATGATTTGGTGACATCTGATCCACCACTCTCTGGAGGAGTGACGCCAATGTTTTTCGCAAAACCTTTGGCAAGTTCCAGGCTGACATTGGCGAACATCTCTACAACTTGTTCACGTACTTCCAGACTTTCTACTTTCCCTAATTCAAAGCTGAACGCTTGGATTAAGTGATTCTTCTCATGATCACTCATACTGTTCCAGAACAAAGCAGCTTGGGAAAAGTGATCTTTAAAGCTGTCACTGCGGGCACGGATTTTATATCCTTCCACTCTTTCCTGGTAATGCTTGTAGCCCCCCTCTTCTTCAGTTGCTGGTGTCGGGGTGTTGCTCGCCAACGCATTCTTATGGTAGCTGACTTGGCCTTTATTTATCGTTTGACGTCCATACCCGTCCCGGTGATTATTGAAGAAGGGACACACCGGCCGATTGATTGGCAATTCATGAAAGTTCGGTCCGCCTAAACGGATCAGTTGGGTATCCGTGTAGGAGAATAGTCGTCCCTGTAACAATGGGTCATTGGTAAAGTCAATACCTGGTACCACATTTCCAGGGTGAAAGGCGACTTGCTCGTTCTCAGCAAAAACGTTGTCCACATTCCTTTTCAAGGTCATCTTCCCAACGATCTGGACAGGGACGTCTTCTTCCGGCCATAACTTCGTCGGGTCGAGAATGTCGAAATCAAACTTAAATTCATCTTCTTCAGGAATCACTTGAATACCAAGTTCATATTCAGGATAATCCCCAGTTTCAATGGATTGGTAAAGGTCTCCCCGGTGGAAGTCAGGGTCCTTCCCGTTAATTTTCTGAGCTTCATCCCATACAAGAGAATGAGTACCGAGGACAGGTTTCCAGTGAAATTTTACAAAGTGTGCGTTACCTTCCTTATTTACTAATCGGAAGGTATGCACTCCAAAGCCTTCCATCATACGAAAACTTCTAGGAATGGCACGGTCCGACATGGTCCACATGACCATATGGGCAGATTCCTGGTTCTGTCCTACAAAATCCCAGAAGGTATCATGGGCTGAAGCCGCCTGAGGCATTCCATTATGCGGTTCTGGCTTCAGAGCATGCACAAGATCCGGGAACTTCATTGCATCTTGAATGAAGAATACAGGTATGTTATTTCCAACTAAGTCATAGTTTCCTTCATCTGTGTAAAATTTCGTCGCAAACCCCCGCGCATCACGAACCGTTTCTGCAGAACCCTTAGAACCAGCTACGGTCGAGAATCTTACAAATGTCGGTGTTTTCTTCGATGTATCCGTAAGAAAGTCTGCCTTCGTATATTTCTCAAGGGATTCGTATAGCTCGAATTCCCCATGTGCGGAAAATCCTCGCGCGTGTACGATCCGCTCCGGGATCCGTTCATGGTCGAAATGTGTCATTTTTTCACGAAAATGAAAGTCCTCTAAAAGTGTAGGGCCACGCTCACCAGCTTTTAGTGAAAATTCATCCTCTGATACTTTAACGCCATGATTTGTTGTCATATGCTTTCCAGCATCATCTGTTCTAAACTGTTCCAGTTGTTGGTCTTTCTTCGTTTTCTTATTACTCATTGAGATCCTCCTTATAAAACCCACTACTTAGAATGGTAAGTAATAAATAAACATTACAAACTAAATACCCGTGGATTCGGCAGAATAAACAAACCATTATTTTAAAGCATGTCTAAATAAGACCTTCTATTTTTTCCTGCACAAAAAGCCGCCCCTTAAATAAGAGACGGCCTTTCTTCTTGATCCAATTCTTATGGAAGTTGTGATGTGCCCATCATATAACGATCGCATTCGCGTGCTACTTCTCTTCCTTCATTGATCGCCCATACGATCAAGCTTTGCCCGCGGCGCATATCACCAGCTGCAAATATACCTTCAACATTCGTCGCGTATTTACCATATTGTGCGGCAACATTTGAACGGACCGTGGTTTCAACGCCAAGCTTGTCAATTAAGTCCTGTTCTGGGCCGCTGAATCCAATGGCTAGAAGAACTAGATCAGCTTCCCAGACTTTTTCAGTGCCAGGTATCTCCGTACGTACTTTGTTTCCATTCTCGTCGTAGGAAAGCGCGACATCTATTGTGTGCACCTCTTTAATACGGTTATTTTCATCCCCTACGAACTTTTTAGTCATGACAGCATAAGCACGTGGGTCTTTATTGAATTTCGCCTCTGCTTCTTTCTGACCATATTCTACGCGGTGGATCACAGGGTACTGTGGCCATGGGTTCACTTCATTATCTCTCGTTGAACCCTTTTTGTCATAAATATCAAACTGAGTCAGGCTCTTGCAGCCGTGACGCATGGACGTCGCCATACAGTCGGTTCCTGTATCTCCGCCTCCGATAACAATAACATTTTTATCTTTAGCGCTGATGTAATTCCCATCTTCATGATCTGAATCAAGGAGACTCTTTGTATTGGAGTGAAGAAAATCCATAGCGTAGTGGATCCCTTTTAAGTTACGTCCCTCCACTTCCAAGTTCCTTGGTGTAGTCGCTCCACCACAAAGGATGACAGTATCATACTCTTCATTTAAACGTGACACCGGGTAATCTCTGCCTACTTCTGTATTTGTCATGAACGTGATGCCTTCTTCTTTTAAAATGTTCACACGACGCTCTACAACGGAATAAGGCAGTTTCATTTCTGGGATTCCATATGTGAGCAAGCCTCCTACACGATCATTCCGCTCATAGACAGTTACCCAGTGACCAGCTTTATTCAACTGTGCCGCTGCCGCAAGACCTGCAGGACCGGAGCCCACAACCGCCACTTTTTTACCTGTACGGTAGGCAGGCGGTTCAGGGGTAACCCATCCCTCTTCAAACCCTTTTTCAATGATCGAACGTTCTACACTTCGGATGGCTACAGGTGGTTCGTTAATCCCGAGCACACATGCCCCTTCACACGGGGCTGGACAAGCAAACCCTGTAAATTCCGGGAAGTTGTTCATTTCATGTTCTTTCGCTAAGGCTTCTTTCCACTTGCCCTGGTATACAAGATCGTTCCATTCAGGAATGAGGTGGTACACTGGACAACCGGTGGTAATCCCGTTGATCTCCATGCCGGAGTGGCAGGTAGGAACGCCACAATCCATGCAGCGTGCCCCTTGCTTTTGTGCTTCTTCATCTGAAAGGGGAAGCTTATAATCTTCCCAATCTTTTATTCTTGTTTCAGGATCGCGTTCTGGTGTTGATTGGCGATTGTATTCCATGAATCCAGTAGACTTACCCATCAGATCTCCCCCTTCTCCGTTATTTGACTGTTTCTACCGGTTTATTGCGTTCATCAAAGGCCGTCATCTCCGCTTCGAATTTCTCGAGACCGCTCTCCTTCAAGTGCTGGATACGCTCTTGCATAGCCAAATAATCTCTCGGGATAACTTTAACGAACCTAGATACATAGGATCCCCAGTTTGCTAGAATACGTTGTCCCAGTGGACTGTTTGTATAATTTACATGATTTTCAATCATGTCATAGAGTTCCTGGGTTTCTTGTGCATCTGCCAGCTGATGGAGATGGACAAGTTCTTTATTACACTTCGTTTCAAAGGACTGGTCAGATTCATCGAGGACGTAGGCGACCCCTCCGGACATTCCGGCTGCAAAGTTACGACCTGTGCCCCCAAGTACAACTACTTTTCCTCCGGTCATATATTCACAGCCATGGTCACCAACACCTTCTACGACTACTTCTGCCCCACTGTTACGGACGCAGAAACGCTCACCCGCAAGGCCATTAATATACGCCTCGCCACCGGAAGCTCCGTAAAAAGCTACGTTTCCGATGACCGTATTTTCCTCAGGGACGAAGGAGGATTTTGATGATGGGTGGACGATAATTTTACCACCCGACAATCCCTTACCAACATAATCATTGGAATCGCCGACAAGTCTTAAAGTGACTCCTTTTGGAATAAAGGCACCGAAACTTTGTCCAGCTGACCCTTTAAACGTCAGCTTAATCGTATCTTCCGGAAGCCCTTCGGCACCATAACGACGTGTAATTTCACTGCCGAGAATCGTACCTGTGACACGATGGATGTTTCGGATCGATCCTGTCCCTTCTACAGGCTCTCCTGTTTCGATCGCTTTCTTGCAAAGAGGAATCAGCTCTTCCATATCTAAAGTCTTCTCAAGACCATGATCCTGTTTTCTTACAGCATAGCGGCCATAGTCAGCAGGAACATCCGGCTGATAAAGAAGGGCAGATAAATCGATGCCTTTGGCTTTCCAATGGTCGATCGCTTCGTTTGTCTCCAGCACATCGGTACGGCCGATCATTTCATTGATAGAGCGGAAACCAAGTTCTGCCATGATTTCTCGAGCTTCTTGTGCGATGAAGCGCATGAAATTCTCAAGGTGATCAGCCTCACCTGTGAATTTCTTACGAAGTTCAGGGTCTTGCGTGGCGACACCAACCGGACATGTATTCAAGTGGCAGACACGCATCATGACACAGCCGAGCACAACAAGTGGTGCTGTCGAGAAGCCATATTCTTCTGCGCCTAACAAGGAGGCAATGACAACATCACGGCCTGTCATCATTTTACCGTCTGTCTCTACTACAATTCTGTCACGCAGACGATCAAGGACAAGAGTCTGGTGTGTTTCTGCGAGCCCAATTTCCCAAGGAAGACCCGTATGTTTAATACTAGTCCTTGGGGCAGCCCCAGTCCCTCCATCGTATCCACTGATCAGTACAAGGTCGGCACGCCCTTTCGCCACTCCTGCAGCGATCGTTCCGACACCAACCGCCGAAACAAGTTTCACACTGATGCGAGCTTGAGGATTAGCATTCTTTAAGTTGTAAATTAACTCAGCTAAATCCTCAATGGAATAAATATCGTGGTGCGGTGGTGGGGAAATAAGCTCCACCCCTGGTGTAGAGCCACGGACTTCAGCTACCCATGGGTATACTTTCTTTCCAGGCAGGTGTCCACCTTCGCCAGGCTTCGCTCCCTGTGCAACTTTGATCTGGATCTCATCCGCATTGACGAGGTAATGGCTGTTAACACCAAAACGTCCGGATGCCACTTGTTTGATGGCACTCCGTTTCGAATCACCATTTTCCTCTGGAGTGAAACGTTTAGGATTTTCGCCACCTTCCCCGGAGTTGCTTCGCCCACCGATACGGTTCATCGCAATGGCTAGAGCTTCGTGCGCCTCTTCACTAATGGATCCGAAGGACATCGCGCCTGTTTTAAACCTCTTGCAAATATCTTCCACAGACTCTACTTCCTCCACCGGAATGGATGGACGGTCTTTAAAGGAAAGCAGTCCACGAAGAGACTGAAGGTTATTCTTCTCATCTGTAAGCATCTTGGAATATTGCTTAAAGAGCTCATAATCATTAGAACGGCAGGCGTGTTGTAATGTAGCAATCGTTTGCGGGTTGTACTGGTGGTCTTCGCCATTCTTTCGGTACTGATATTCATCACCGGCTTCTAGTACGCGATTGGATCCACGTGTTTCACCATAGGCCGTTTCATGACGCATGAGTACTTCTTTTTCAATGATATCGAGGCCTATTCCTCCAAGGCGAGAAGATGTCCTTGTGAAATATTGGTCAATGACATCTTTTTTGATACCAACAGCCTCAAAAATCTGTGCCCCACGATAGCTCTGAATCGTAGAAATCCCCATCTTGGATAAGACTTTGATAATACCGTCTGTCGCAGAATTAATATACGTTTGAACAGCACTTTCATGGGACTCCACTTCGATCAGGCCACGCTCTAGCATATCCCTCAGAGACTCATAAGCAAGATATGGGTTGATTCCTTCTGCTCCGTACCCAAGTAATGTTGCAAAGTGATGGACCTCACGTGCTTCTCCCGTTTCAATCAGAATGCTTACTTTTGTACGTGTCCCTTTTCTAATTAAATGATGGTGTAACCCTGACACGGCTAGCAGAGATGGAATAGCTGCGTAATCCTCGCTAATGCCGCGGTCAGATAATACGAGTAGTGTGGTTCCATCTTCAACCGCCTGATCCGCTTCTTCACATAAACGATCAAGGGCAGGCTTCAATCCCCCTTCTTTGGCATCAAAAAGAATGGAGAGTGTCCTCGCTTTAAAACCATCCAGTTCCTGCTGGCGAAGCTTTTCAAGCTCTCGGTTCGTTAAGATAGGCGTCTCCAACCGGATTTGCCGGCAGCTATCTGGCTTTGGATCAACAAGGTTTCCTTCCGCTCCAATAGTCGTTTCAACCATGGTAATCAATTTTTCACGAATCGCATCAATCGGCGGATTGGTGACCTGGGCGAACAGCTGTTTAAAGTAGCTGTATAACAACTGAGGTTTTTTCGATAAAACAGCAAGCGGTGAATCATATCCCATGGATCCTACTGGATCCTTTTTATCATTCACCATCGGCATGAGGATCTTGTTTAATTCCTCCGTCGTGTATCCAAAGGCAAGCTGCTTGTCAATTAATTGCTTAACTGGACGATGTTCGCTCATCGGTTCCGGAAGATCCTCCAAGTCGAACTTGTGCTCATCGATCCACTCTTTATATGGATGTTCACGAGCAATCTGCAATTTAATTTCATCGTCAGGAATGATCTTTCCTTCTTCAAGGTCAACAAGAAGCATTTTCCCTGGTGCCAGGCGATCTTTATAGAGGATATCATCAGCAAAAATATCAAGCGCTCCCACTTCAGACCCCAGTACAATCATTCCGTCTTTCGTGACATAATAGCGTGCTGGGCGTAAACCGTTACGGTCCAGACAGGCACCAATTTGCCTTCCATCTGTATAAGCAATGGCCGCAGGTCCGTCCCATGGTTCCATCAAGCAGCTATGGTATTCATAAAAATTCTTCTTGTCTTCTTGAATGGTCTCATCGTTTGACCATGGCTCAGGTACCATCATCATGGCCGTATGAGCAAGGGAACGACCTGACAAGTATAAGAATTCAAAAGAGTTATCAAACATGGAAGAGTCACTACCATTGGAATCAATGACAGGAAGAAGCTTCTGCAGGTCTTCTTCACTGAAATATTCCGAATTACAAAGTTCCTGGCGCGCTCTCATCCAGTTAACATTGCCTCGTAATGTATTGAACTCTCCATTGTGAATCGTGTAACGGTTCGGGTGCGAACGTTTCCAGCTTGGGAAAGTGTTTGTACTAAAGCGGGAATGTACTAAAGCGAGGGCTGTCTTAAAATCAGGGTGGTTCAGATCGATATAAAAGGAATCCAGTTGTTCAGGGATAAGCATTCCTTTATAAACGATCGTGTTTGATGACAGACTGCTGATATAAAAGTCATCATACCCATCTTTCTCGGCAATCTCAATTTCTGCTCGCTTACGAATAATATAAAGACGTCGTTCAAGATCCATTCGTGTTTCAATCGTTTCCGAAGGTGCGACGAACGCCTGACGGATAAACGGTTTTGTCTTCTTAGCATCTTCACCGACAAATGAATCGTTCACAGGAACGGTACGCCAGCCAAGGAACTGTTGTCCTTCTTCCTCGACGATGCGTTTGAATTCCTCCATACAAGCCATTCTTGTATCGCGGTCTTCCGGAAAAAAGACCATCCCAACCCCGTATTTGCCAGCTTCAGGTAAATATATATCTTCTTTTTCACATTGTGATTTGAAAAAATGGTGAGGGATCTGTGTCAGTATTCCAGCCCCATCTCCTGTACTGACATCAGCCGATTGTCCACCACGGTGTTCTAAGTTACATAGAATAGTGATGGCATTTTCAACGATACTGTGACTCTTTGTTCCATCGATGTTGGCTAGCACTCCGATACCACAAGCTTCATGCTCATTTTCCGGATGATATAGCCCCTGAGGAACAGGATATCCGTGTTTTTGCATAGTTTTTCCCCCTAGCGGACTTATTCTTGTAGGTTACAGGCAAAAATTAAAAAATTCTGTCTTTTAAGTTTCTTACTAGTATAGCATGAAAGACCGCAGGAATCACGTCTTCATCGCGTTTTACAGTTGAATTTTCACGATAGTCCGACAATTTGAAAATAGCGAAAACGCGAATATTAAAAGGATGTAAGCGCAAACAAAATTTTCAAAATTTTGCTCAAAAAATTTCATCTATACCCGTTTTATACATGAATAAATCTATAAATCTATACTTTTGTGAATATCTAAACTAATGATTGTATGAACATACAAAAGCAGGATTTTACAGCCTGGATTCAGAATAAGGCGGAAAGGAGGTGTTGGTATGAATCAAACATTTCAAGATAGACTGAAAATCGGTGGCATGCTTAAAGGGCCTCGTAATAAAATTACCGATGTCCCAGGGGTGAGTGTTGGACATGCCACATTGAGTAAAGGAGAAATCCAAACAGGCGTCACAGCCATCCTCCCTCATCAAGGGAACCTATTTCAAAATAAAGTCATTGCAACTTCCCATGTAATCAATGGTTTCGGAAAGACAACGGGAACCATTCAAATGGCAGAGCTGGGTACGTTAGAAACCCCCATTGTTCTAACAAATACGTTAAGTGTCGGCACAGCGTATGATTCATTAGTATCTTATACATTAGAAAGAAATCCTGAGGTAGGAAGGACAACTGGAACGGTTAACCCTGTGATCGGCGAATGTAATGATATGTATTTAAACGACATCCGCAAGCAGGCGGTGAAAAAAGAACATGTAAGGAAAGCGGTTGCGGCCGCTTGTAAAGACTTTCAAGAAGGAAGTGTTGGAGCTGGAAGAGGGATGATCTGCTATTCACTAAAGGGCGGCATCGGCTCCTCTTCCCGTATTATCCAACTGGAGCATGACAAATACACGCTAGGTGTTTTGACGCTTACAAATTTCGGCAAGTTGAGTGACCTCTCGATCGATGGACGCCCGATTGGGAGCAAATTGAAGGAATTCATAGAGGCTGAGGAAGAAAAAGACCGGGGTTCTGTCATGATCATTGTAGCTACAAACCTCCCTGTTACGGATCGGCAGTTAAAACGCATATGCAAGAGGGCGGTGACGGGGTTGTCCAGAACCGGCACCATCATCGGAAACGGAAGCGGAGAAATTGTACTCGGTTTTTCGACTGCGGCAACGATTCCCCACGAAAAAACGAGTAAGCCGCTTACCTTTCCTGCCATTCACGAAGAAGACATAGACGAGGCTTTCCGGGCAATCGGAGAGGCGACGGAAGAGGCTGTCCTCACATCCCTTTTTCAGGCGACACCCGTGACAGGTAGAGAGGGGCATGAACGTCCGACATTGACGGAACTCCTTAAAAAGTACCCTCTTTTATAAACCGAGATAAATGGCTAAAGGCAATTGCGATCATTGAAATTCACCATTTACCAAACAAAAAGAGGAGCCTCCACGGACTCCTCTTCCCCCTTTATTACGCAGCTTTTGATGCTCCTGATCCATGCCGACGGTGATAGACAACATTGATTTCCGCTCCAACCATCAGAATAATGCCGGTCAAGAAAAACCATAACATTAAGATGATGATTCCCCCCAAGCTGCCATAAGTGGCTGTATAACTTCCAAAATTACTGACATAGAAGGAAAAGGCCAGAGAAATAAGCTGCCAGAGCACCGCCGTTAAGATCGCTCCAGGTAGAATATGTTTGAACGGGATGTTCTTGTTAGGAGCGAAATGGTAAAGGGCCATGAGCACTCCGCCAATGACTACAACACTAAGACTCCATCGTAGGACTTGCAATAATACAGCCGTTTGGCCAGGGAGGTTGATCATATCAATAATAACCTGACCGAAGACAGGCAGTAATAATGCCACAAGGATGGCAATGATCATACCGATGGTTAAGCCAATGGATAGAAGGCGGACCTGAATGAACGACCTCGTCTCTTCCACGTTATAAGCCATATTCGAGGACTGAATAAAAGCATTGATGCCATTAGAGGCAGACCATAATGTCCCTAAGATCCCCAAAGTTAAAAGTCCCCCGTTCGGCCTTTCAACCACTGCGACCATGTTTTCGCGGAATACTTCTGCTGTATCACTTGGGATAACATTACTCATTGCCTGAATCGCTGTCTCTGCATCAATATTTAAATAGGGGAGGATAGATAAGACCAGAATTAACAGCGGAACAATAGAGAGTAAATAATAATAGGCCTGCGCAGCACCCAGTAGAGGAACATTATCTTTTTGAAATTCATTGATTATATCTTTGCCATAGGATATCAATTTCTTCATCTAGCACGCCTCCTCATCCTTCTTCTACTAAACTATCCCCTGTTCTTCAGGGAATTAATCTATGAATGTAAAAGAATTGGAGAAATACGTTCACGTCCAGCCGCTTTTCTTTTGGATGAGGAGGGAATACTCAGCGATTCTCGATATTTAGCAACCGTACGACGCGAGATCCTTACGTTATGTTTTCTCATTAGTTCCATCGCAATTTTTTGATCAGACAATGTGTTAAGAGGCTCCTCTTTTGAAATCATTTCCTTTATTAATTCCTTCAGATGCTGGGAAGAAACTTCGTCCCCGTCCTCTGTCCTATACCCGGTGACAAAGAAGCTTTTTAATTCTAATGTTCCCATGGGGGTCTGCATTACTTTATTAGCTACTGTACGACTGACCGTGGACTCATGAACCCCAAGTATTTGGGCAGCCTTCTTTAAGGTGAACGGCTTTAACGTCCCCCCGTGAAAAAACTCTTTTTGGTGCTGGATAATGAGTTCAGCTACTTTCATGATGGTTTGTTGACGCTGTTCAATGCTCTTAAAAAGCCAGGAAGCCCTTTTAAAACAGCCATCCAAATATTCCTGGGCCTGTTTCCCCTCTTTATACATCTGTACCAGTTGTTCATCCCATTTCATTTGCTGATTCACCTTAAACGGGTCACGAAGCAGGTACCCTCCCTCCTTTTTCTCCAAAATGAGATCAGGCATCACAGGAATTTCCCCCGTTCCTTGAGACGGCAAAACGGGCCGAGGGTCCAAAGTTTTTATCATGGCTAATCCTTCCTTGACTTGACGCTCTTCTACCTCAAGCTCTTGCGACACCTTTCCAAATTGTTCAGAAGCCAGGTCCTCCAAGTGATTCATAATCAGAGTGGTTAATAGAGGGGAATCCGGGTACCTATCCTCAACCTGAAACAATAGAAATTCTTTAAAATTGAGACACCCAACACCCATAGGTTCGAATTGGATTAACAGCCGTCTGGCCCGATTAATAGTTTCAATCGTCTGCCCTGTCTGCTGAGCTGCCTCAACCTCAGAAATTGTACAAAATCCTTGCTCATTTAAATTTCCAATTAGGAATAGCAGAGCCTCTTTTAACGAAGCCTCTACCTTCAGCCAAGCGGTCTGCTCCACTAACTCATCTCGCCAGTCTTTATGATTAGAGGCAATATAATCGATCGGGTCATGATAGGCGGCTTTATTTCCTCGATCGTAAGGGGTTATATTTGAAGATTCTATGGATAGGATTGGGTTTTCGTTGACCTCCCGTTGTAGATATTCCCACACATCCGCCGAAGTCCATTGAAGCATTTTAATCGCTTGACGCATTTCTGTTGTCATCACTAAACCTGTTGTTTGCTTATGAGTCAACTCAAGCTTCATGTTCCCACCTCTTTTTTGGTAACGCTTTCATATATGTGTAACAGTATATACCTATTACTTATATTGAGCTAATCAGACCAAAAATTCAAATATATATATGGAATTTCTAGATTCCTAGTGTGATTATATCACTATAGATCCCTTATCCAGAACTCGGAATCGAGTCTTCCAGATAACTGCCATTTAGTAGAATAAACAAAGGCATAAAAAATAAGCCTGGTGGTAATTCCAGGCTTATTTTCTGAATTGTTTCACGTGGAACATTCATAACACGTAAGCGGCAAGTGTTTGTTGTACCTCTTCAATCGGACTGTCTTTTTTGAACAGTTTGCCAATCGGTTCATTTGAACCAGACAGCCAGATTTTCAATTCAGAATCAAGATCGAAACTTCCTGCTGTCTCCACACTAAAGTGGGTGATGCTTTTATAGGGGATCGAATGATACTCCACTTTTTTCCCTGTCATCCCTTGCTTATCAAGGAGTAATAAACGGCGGTCGGTAAAAATAAATGAGTCTCTTAACACTTTATAACCACTTTGAATTTCCTCACCGTCAATTAAAATTCCCTCTAACTCTTTTTCCAGTTTATTAACATCCACCTGACTCGCGTTGCCCATCAATCCATCTAAAAACCCCATGAATTTTCCTCCTATTTCATTAGTCTTAACAACATGGCTTCACATGGTTCTAATTCAATCGTAAGAATCGTGTTCTTTGAGCTGAAAATGCGCTTTTTGTTCTCCATATGTTGCCATTTCCCTTTTTGAATAGGTAAATTAACCTCGATTTTACGCCTGGTATTTCGATTAAACAAATAAAGCATCCGTTCGTCTGACGCACTCTCTCCAAAATGATCGATACCACTTTCATTCCAGCGTTCGAATCCGAAGACATCTTTGTCCAAGGCAAATGATTTCCAATGGCCGGTACGCAGTGTGCGATGCTCTTTCCGCCATTTCCCGATTTTACGGTACCATTCTAGTAAGTCTTTATTTTCCCGCCCCCAAGGGTATGGCTTTCGGTTATCAGGATCGGCTCCCCCAGTGAGTCCAGCTTCATCCCCATAATAAAGGGACGGAACTCCCGGAAAAGCATAAAGCCATAAACTTAGTGATCGGAGCTGACTTTTCACCAAGACTTTTGCTTCTTCGCGTGAAAAGTCCCCAGGAAGATAATCTTCGAGCATTGTTTGAATTCTTTCCACATCATGGCTGGAAAGCATGTTCATAACTGCATAGAAGTACTGTTTCGGATAATGCTCACCAAGTGTCATGAGACGGCGATGAACCGTGTGGGCATCGATCTCACCTTTGATAAATTCCAGCATGATCCGGCGCATCGGGTAATTCATCACAGAATCCAACACACCGCCGAGGAAGTAATCGCGCCGCTTTCCATAAGCGGTTTTGTTAGAGGCATCCTCCCAAACCTCCCCGAGAAGCACACTGGATTCATCTTTCTGTTTCAGTTGGCGGTAAATTTGACTAATCAAATCATCTGTCAGTTCATCTGCAACATCCAGCCGCCAATGTTTCACTCCTGATCTCTGCCATGTCTGAATGACACTGTCCTCATCGTGTACGAGAAAATCCTGATAGTTTTCATTTTCTTTGTTTAAGGTAGGGAGGGTTCCTACACCCCACCATGCATCATATTCATCAGGGTAATGGTGAAATGTGTACCAGCTGAAAAAAGGGGAGTTCTTCGACTGATAGGCCCCCAGCGAGTCGTACTTCCCTTCACGATTAAAATATATACTGTTACTTCCTGTGTGACTGAACACCCCATCAAGCATAATTTCAATGCCGCGAGCAGCAGCTTCCTTAATCAAGTCTTCCAAGTCTTCTTTCGTGCCCAGGAGCGGATCAATATTGTGGTAATCCCCTGTATCATAGCGGTGATTGCTTTCAGCTTCGAAGATTGGGTTCAAATAAATGACCGTTGCCCCAAGGGACTCAATGTAATCTAGTTTTTCCGTGATTCCTCTCAAGTTTCCACCAAAAAAGTCCCAGCGAATGACTTCCCCTCGTTCATTTCGAATGTAGACAGGGTCGTTTTCCCAATGGGCATGGACGAGACTCGTTTCAGGGGCCTTTTCCATCTCTAACTTCCCTGCAGTATAAAAGCGATCAGGAAAGATTTGATACATTGTTGCATTCTTCCACCAATCAGGCGTCTTATAAGCAGGGTCATAGACAGTAATCTGCCATGAAGGAGGGATATGATCATAGATTTTCCCTTCCCCACTTTCATAGCTTTTCTCCCGACCGTAATAAAGCGTGTGGTCCTCCAGTATGATCTCGAAAAAGTACCAGATCAGCTGTGGCGTTTCCGGCATTTTTATCGTGATTTCATACGAGATTTGCTGGTGTTCCTGACTATAGATATCCATTTCCTTCGTTTTCTCCTCATCTGTTCGATCAAGGATGTAATGAAGAATGACGTGCGAAATTCGGTAACGGTCACTAATGTCAATTTTAAGCGTAACAGGAGAACCCTTCGGTGCAGCGCCGAAAGGCTCTCGATAATGGACTTCAAAACTATCGTGGTACATCTCCTTTTGCCTCACAAATCCGTCCCCCTAAAAATGCCTCACTTCAACGTTTGAACACGTTGAATATCCCAAATCTCACGAGCGTATTCCTGGATTGTCCGGTCGCTTGAAAATACACCGGATTGAGAGATGTTGACTAGACTCTTTAAATTCCACTGACGCTTCCGCTGATAATCCTGACTTACTTTCCTCTGTGTGAACAGGTAACTGGCAAAATCCTTAAGCACAAAATATTCATCATTATACGTCAGTAACGCATCGTAAATTTCCTGGAAGTCCCTTTCCCCTTTAGAAAAAGGACTGTAATGAATGAGTTGATCAAGGGTATGACGTACCCGCTCATCATTGTCGTAAACCGCTCTGGAAGAATAAGACCCGTTTCGGTAATAATCCCACACTTCCTCTGAACTTAAACCGAAAATATAAATGTTATCATGGCCTACAAGATCATGGATTTCTACATTTGCCCCATCCATAGTCCCAACTGTAAGCGCACCGTTCATCATTAATTTCATATTCCCTGTGCCGGAAGCTTCTTTGGTAGCCATCGAGATTTGCTCACTGACATTGCTAGCCGGAATCATCTTCTCAGCCATGGACACCGAGTAATTCGGTAGGAAAACCACTTTTATATAATCCCTCACATCGGGATCGTTATTGACGACCGATGCGATACGGTTAATTAGCTGAATCACTTTCTTCGCAAAGTGATAGCTTGGTGCTGCTTTAGCCCCGAAGATGAACGTACGTGGAACGATATCAAACGTCGGGTCTGACTTCAATTCATTATATAAATGCATAATATGAAGGGCATTAAGGAGTTGGCGTTTATATCCATGGAGACGTTTAATTTGAACATCGAATATGGAACTTGGATCGATAGTAATCCCCTGCGTCTCCTTAATCCAATGAGCAAATGCTGCTTTGTTCTCCTGCTTAATTTCGTGCAGACGATCAAGAAAAGCAAGGTCGTCTTTATATTTAAGCAATTGAATCAATTCCTTTGGTTCTGTCATCCACCTGTCTCCAATGGCTTCTGTGATGGCAGAACTCAATGGGCGATTGGCATGCATGAGCCAGCGACGATGAGTAATCCCGTTTGTCTTATTATTAAAACGTTCAGGAAAGGTATTGTAAAAGCGTTTCATTTCCCTCTCTTTCAGTATATCCGTATGGAGTTTTGCCACGCCATTAATACTGTGACTGCCGACAATACTTAAATGCGCCATTTTCACCTGGCCATCAGCAACAATAGCTAAATCAGCGATGCGATCGAATTCCCCTGGGTACGTCTTCCACAACGCCTGACAAAACCGTTCATTAATCTCATTGATAATCATAAAAATCCGCGGAAGCAGCGATCGAACAAGACCTACCGGCCAGGATTCCAATGCTTCACTTAATGTTGTATGGTTTGTATAAGAAACAGAAGCCTGCGTAACATCCCAAGCTTCCTCCCACCCCATTCCTTTTTCATCCATAAGAATTCTCATAAGTTCAGGAATGACCAAAGCCGGATGGGTATCATTAATATGAAGAGCTACTTTGTCTGGGAAGCACGACCACGGGAGCCCCAGTCTCTCAAAGGAACGCACAACCGATTGCACACCTGCGGAAACTAAAAAATACTCCTGTTTTAGACGGAGACTTTTCCCTTCTTCTGTAGAGTCATCCGGATAAAGGAAGTCTGAAATTGACTCAAGCGAACGTTTATGGGCTAGAAAATGACCAAACTCCCCTTCCCTTTCCGCTTTCGTCATCGTGTCCTCTACCGTCGGTTCTGCGGACCAGAGCCTTAATGTATTCACCGTGTCATTATGGTAACCGACCACAGGGACATCATAAGGGACCGCCTGAACCGGTTGGTAATTCTCATATTTAAAATGGAGCTTCCCATCTTTATCGCGATTGGATGATACGTGTCCCCCAAAACGGACTTCAATACTATCTTCCGGACGTCGGACTTCCCATATAAACCCTTTAGAAAGCCAATAATCAGGGAACTCCACCTGTTTCCCATCAATGATATGTTGATCAAACATTCCATAGCGGTACCGGAGGCCACAGCCATGTCCAGCTAATTCTAAAGACGCAAGGGAATCAAGAAAACAAGCCGCTAATCGACCTAAGCCGCCATTCCCAAGACCAGCGTCACTCTCCTTATTCTCAAGTTCTGATAAAGAAAGTCCAAGATCCGCCAATCCTTCTTCGACGAGAGCGAGTACATGTAGATTTAATAAATTGTTTCCTAGAAGCCTCCCCATTAAGAACTCCATGGAGAAGTAGTAGACCTGCTTCGTTTTATGCTTTTTATACTCCTGATTCGTCTTCAACCAATTTTTGTTGATTTTCTCTTGGATCAACGAACCTAACGCCCGATACGTATCAAATTCAGACGCTGAGTCGATGGTCTTACCTAACTGATTCTCCAACTGCGCTTTAAACTCCGACTTGAATTCTTCTTTGTCACTGAACATCACCATTAAGGTTCCTCCTATCACCCCCGCTAACGGAACATCGATCGATATAGATCCATGTACTGATCAGCAGAGTTTTTCCATGTGAACTTACTCTTGCAAATATTCTTCACAAGTTTTTGCCAAGTAGCAGGTTCCTGATAGAATTCGAGTGCTCTACGAATGGTGTACAGCATGTCGTGGGCGTTGTAGTTGGTAAACGAAAATCCGTTCCCTTCTCCCGTCTTTTCATTATATGGCTGAACGGTGTCCGCAAGTCCTCCAGTTTCCCTTACAATCGGTGCAGCTAAATACCTGAGAGCAATCAACTGACCAATTCCGCAAGGTTCAAACCGTGAAGGCATGAGAAACAAATCACTCGCCGCATAAATCTGTCTAGAGAAAGGTTCGGAGAATCTGATATTCGTAGACATCTTCTCTGGGTGTCGATCCTGAACCCATTGGAGCATCTGTTCATATTGGTATTCACCTGTACCGAGCAGGACAACCTGGACATCATCGTGATATAACAAATCATCGATGACTCTTCCAATCAAATCGAATCCTTTTTGTTCCACCAGCCTGGAAACGATGCCAATCATAGGGACATCTTTTCTCACTGGCAAACCAAGTTCTGCCTGCAGCCACATTTTATTTTGGCCTTTTTTCACTAAAGAACTGCGATACGAAAACGCCAGGGCATCATCTTTCATAGGGTTATAGTTTTGATCATCAATGCCATTAACGATTCCAATTAATTCATCTGTACGGCTTCTTAACACTCCATCTAGGTTTTCCCCATAATAGGGGGTTTGAATCTCTTTTGCGTAAGTTTCACTGACCGTTGTAATAAAATCAGCGTAATTCAGGGCCCCTTTCATGAAATTAATATCACCGAAGAATTCGAACCCATCTTCTGTCATCATGCTTTCATCAAAGTCCATCAAATCATGAAGGACAGATTGAGCGAAAACACCTTGATACTTCAAATTATGGATAGTGAAAACAGTTTTCATACCTTGAAGTTTCTCCACTTCTTTATAGTGGGTATGTAAATACACCGGAATCAATCCCGTCTGCCAATCATGACAATGCAGTACATCAGGAGTCCAGTCCATCACGCATACCAATTCCATAACGGCACGGTTAAAAAAGACGAAACGTTCGGCTTCATCCTCATATCCATAAAGGTTAGAGCGCTTGAAATAATACTCATTATCTATAAAATAAACAGGAATGCCCTCATATTTAATATACTCAACACCCGCATATTGGTTGCGCCATCCAAGTGTGACGTTAAGTTCATCCAAATGTTCCAGCTGATCTTTCCATTCACCGTCCATATTTTCATATTTCGGAAGAACGATCCTGACATCTGCCCCTTGTTTTTTCAAGGCGTGGGGAAGGGAACCTAACACATCAGCAAGCCCACCTGTCTTAATAAAAGGGGTACATTCAGAACCGACCATCAACACATTCATAATTGATCCAACTCCTTTGTTTTTTATTCACTTCCATATGTTCAAAACATCACTTATCTGCTTATGACATAAAAAGGACTGTCAGCGTATCGATGCCCAGACAGTCCCTTTGTTTTGGGATATTACATTGTTCTTCTTTTAGCTACGACATACGGTTTCTCTGGGGCACCGATTAATGTCTTGCCTGTTGAAATGCGGCAATCCTTATCGAGAATGACATTTTCTAACACGGCATTACTGTCAATCTCGCAGCGCTGCATAATGATTGAGTTCTTAATAACCGCTCCTTCAGCGATTTTGACCCCTCGAAAAAGAATGCTGTCCTCTACATGACCTTCTATCACACAACCATTCGCGACCATCGTGTTCGTTACGTTGGATGTCGCTGTGTAGCTCGAAGGCGCTTCATTCTTAATTTTTGTAAGTACAGGGGCATCGTCTTTGAACAGTTCATCATGTTCCTGCGGGTCCAAAAGCTTGGCACTGTTGCGATAATAACTTTCCATTGAATTGACCAATGCATGCCCTCCATGATATTCATAAGCATGAATATGGATGTCCGGCAATTTCGCTTTAATTCCATCAAGAAAAAAGTGAGAGCATCCGTGAGCAATACACTTTTCAATTAAATGGTACAAGTAGTCTTTTTCAATGATGTACATATCCATGTATACATTTGTACTGCTATGATCATTATGAATAGCAGTGACCCGGTTATTGGCGTCAATATCGAGCTTGTGAGCGCGTTGATGCTCAGGGTACAGCTCTTTTACCTGTTTATAAACGACGGTGACATCCGCCCCTGAATTCTTATGTTCCTGTAAAGCATCTTGATAATTGATATTACAAATATGTTGAGAACCTGAGACAACGATATAATCAGCAAGCGTCCGATTGATAAAGTCGATGTTATTATGAAAATGCTGCAAGTCGCCGCGGGAAATATCCGTCGGATCGTTCCAATCTGGAGGAAGAATAAACAGCCCCCCACGCTTCCTATCTAAATCCCACGCTTTCCCTTGTTCCAAGTGGTCCATTAAGGAACGATATTTCCTACGTGCAAATACAGCCACTGATTCGATTCGAGAATTCGTCATATTTGATATCGCAAAATCAATCATCCGGTAACGGCCGCCAAACGGGACGGCAGCCCCGCAGCGAAAGTACGTCAATTCATCCAACATGTCTTGTTCGTGGTCTAAGTTTATGATTCCTGCTATCCGGTCCATAAAATCCTCCCTTTACGTATGAGTTGCTAGACTTGCGGCAAGAACACTTCCTTCATCTGCCACGAGTGTAATTTCGCTGTCTGGTGATGGATCACCGATGACGGCACCATCTTCGATCACACTGCCTTTTGAGACGATAGCACGGTTAATTTTCACATTCTTTCCAATTTTTACATCCGGCATGATGACACTGTCTTTAACAATGGAGGACTCACAAATGTGCACTCCGTAAAAAATAATGGAGGTATCCACGGTTCCATATACTCGGCATCCCTCATTAATCAATGCATTTCGGACATGAGCCGTGGGAGCGATATATTGCGGAGGCTGATTGGGATTCTTCGAATAAATCCGCCACCTTTGGTCGTTTAAGTCCAGCTCAGGATCTTTTTTCAATAGATCCATATTCGCTTCCCAAAGGCTGTCGACCGTCCCTACATCCTTCCAGTAGCCTTCAAATGTATAAGCCATTAACTTTTTATAATCGTAAAGAAGAGAGGGAATAATGTCCTTCCCGAAATCATGGGAGGAGTTTTCTTTTTCCGCATCCTCAAGCAAATATTGCTTCAATACGTCCCAACGGAAAATGTAAACACCCATAGATGCCAGGTTACTCTTCGGATTGTCAGGTTTCTCATCAAATTCAGTAATTCTTCCTTCCTCGTCTGTGTTCATAATTCCGAACCGATTCGCTTCTACCCACGGCACTTCAATGACGGAGATCGTCGCATCTGCACCTGTTCCTTTATGGTAATCAAGCATTGCATTGTAATCCATTTTGTAAATATGGTCACCGGAGAGGACAAGCACATGTTCAGGGTCATATTGATTCAGGAACTTCAAGTTACGGTAGATCGCATTGGCGGTACCTGTATACCACCCACCACCTTCTGCCTCCATAAATGGCGGCAGTACAGAGACGCCTCCATATTTTCGATCCAGATCCCAAGTATCTCCAATTCCAATGTAGTCATTTAAAATTAAAGGTTCATATTGGGTAAGGACGCCGACTGTGTCTATCCCTGAATTCGTACAATTACTTAATGGAAAGTCAATAATTCTATATTTTCCTCCAAAGTAAACTGCAGGCTTGGCTATTTGTTTAGTTAGTGACTTCAGTCTGGTTCCTTGGCCGCCAGCCAGAAGCATCGCTACACATTCTTTATTTTTCATGATCTTCCTCCTTGGATACTGAAGTTCTTTTCAAGAAGCTCACACCGAGCGGGGGAATCGTCATGGTAATATGTTGATCCTGTCCTTGCCATGGGGAAGGGATGCTCTCTAATGGCAAACCATTCGTTTGCCCAGAACCTCCGAAATATTCCGCATCGCTCGAAAAAATTTCTTTATATGTGCCGTGTTTCGGTACTCCTACTTTGTAATCGTGGTAAACTTCCGGAGTGAAGTTGCATACAACCACGAGTTGATCATTAGTTGTACGGCTGTTGCGGGCAAATGAGATTACACTTTGTTCGTAGTTGTTGGCATCAATCCACATAAAACCTTCTTCCTTATGGTCGAGCTCCCACAGTGCCGGCATGTCCTGATACAGTTGTTGTAGTTGTTTCGTATAATCCAAAATGGAGGCGTGGGAATCATAGTCCAGCAACTCCCAATCCAGATCCTCTAAATCCTTCCACTCATCAAACTGTCCGAATTCACCTCCCATGAATAAAAGCTTCTTCCCGGGGTGGGCATACATATAAGCCAGAAAAGCACGCAGATTAGCGAATTTCTGCCAATAATCCCCCGGCATTTTATTTAATAGCGATTTCTTGCCATGGACGACTTCATCATGGGAAATCGGTAATACGAAGTTTTCGGAAAAGGCGTAGAACAAAGAAAATGTAATCAAGTTGTGATGATATTTCCTATGAACAGGATCCATCTCCATATACTTGAGCATGTCGTTCATCCATCCCATGTTCCATTTATAATTAAATCCCAGACCGCCGATATAGGTCGGTGCGCTGACGAGCGGCCACGATGTGGATTCCTCCGCCATCATGAGTACATCAGGGGTTTCTTCAAATACGGATTCATTCATTTTTTTTATAAAGGAGACTGCTTCCAAATTTTCACGCCCCCCATATTCATTTAACTCCCATTCTCCATCTTCTTTACCGAAATCCAAGTACAGCATGCTAGCGACAGCATCTACACGCAGACCATCGAGATGGTACTCCTTCAGCCAGTAAATCGCATTAGAAATAAGGAAGCTCTGCACTTCGTTTCGCGCAAAGTCGAACGTGAGTGTTCCCCATTGCGTTTTTTCTGCTTTAGCAGGATTGGCATATTCATAGAGAGCTTCCCCATCAAAACGACGTAATCCATGCGCATCTTTACAAAAATGACCCGGAACCCAATCTAATATGACACCGATCCCAGATTTATGACACTGGTCGACAAAATATTTAAAATCATTCGGAGTTCCATAACGGGAGGTGACAGAATAATACCCTGTGGCCTGATAGCCCCATGACCGGTCAAAAGGATGTTCTGTCAACGGGAGGAGCTCAATGTGGGTATATCCAAGCTCTTTCACATAAGGAATCACCATTTCGGCATAATCCCTGAAGTTATAAAAGACTTCCGGCTCCACATTCTTCCATGAGCCAAGGTGGAGTTCATAGATAGACATAGGGGATTCATAGGGATTCTTCGCTTTACGCTGCTTCATCCACTCTTCATCCCCCCATATGTAATCGTTGAGCGGAAAAACGACAGAGGCTGTATTCGGTCGGAGTTCACTGGAAAAAGCATAAGGATCGGCTTTCAGCTGCAAGTGACCATGACGGGTTAAAATCTCATATTTGTAAATTGTCCCTTTTTCAAGACCTGGAATGAAGGCGACCCAAATTCCGTTATCATTGATTTTTTCCATTGGATTTTCTCTTCCGTTCCATTCGTTGAACATGCCGACAACACTAACTTGAACGGCGTTCGGAGCCCAGACGGCGAAGCGTATTCCCTCTTCTCCATTTCGAACGTCCGGGTGAGCCCCGAGCAGCTTATAGCTGTAGCGGAGATTTCCTTCATGGAATAAATAGATATCATGCTCTAAAGTTGTATCTTGGATCACACCATCACTCCTCTTCACTTCATATTGTTTTGGTTTCATAGATGATCAGCTACCAAAAAAACAGCGGTTAATTTTTCACTTATATTTATAATAAAATCAGGAATCCTCTTTTACAATTGATATTTATAAAAATTTTCTGAAAAGTTTTGTCGAATGATGACGATTTTTTATACATTTCCATTATTTTCACTTACCTTTATATAAATGTTTATAAGTAAGCGTTTGCATAAGTGGACGAGCTCCATTTATGACCTGGAAAAATCCCCCTTAATAAAAGACTCTTATTTGGCTATTTTGCATGAAACTCCTATAATACAGCTAGTGTTTTTGTAGATCTGGTTCTGCAACGTTTTAGTAGATTTAAGGGCGAATGGAGGAACATTGGTCGTCTGTCTGACCCTTCCTATTTTCGGCTATAAAGGCTCTCTATATTGAAGATCGATGAAAACGAGCACATTCCCTCCATTCAACTCTGGCATGAAGAAAATAGTGGCGATCGCCCACATGAATTTCTAGGACATAGGGGGTTTCATTGAAATAGATTAGTGGTATAGATTTTAAAAGAATGAAAAGTGTATGCACGTCCCCTTATAAAAAGCCAATGTAAAACGAGGGAAATCCTATTTCCGCAGGCTTTTTATTCCCTTACAAATTCATATTGTTTCTAAACACATACAGAGAGGTGAACAGTATGTCATTAGCGGGTATCAGTCTACTCATTATCGCCATTGCTTTTGTCTTTATTGCCATCTATGTTGTAAAAACGTTGAAAGCTGCCTCCAGTACAATGGCAAGCGTTTCTCAAACATTAGAAAAAGTAGAAGGGCAAATGCAAGGTATCACAACAGAATCAGAAAGTTTACTAAAGAAAACGAATCACATTGCCTCAGACATTGAGACAAAAACGAAAACCATCGATGGGCTTATGGACACCCTCAATAACGTCGGTACAACAGTTGGACATGTCAATCAATCGATCCAAGGGGTATCCGAGAGCGTTGCCCATGCCTCTCATGAACAAGACGAAAAAGTCGTAAAGGCCATGCGGTGGGGCGATGCAGCTATCGAACTTTATCTAAAATGGAAAAGGAAAAAAGTATATTAAGAAAGAGAGGGATTCCACGTGGATTATTTAGGAATTGGTGTTTTGATCATAGGTATTACATTTGCGATTGTATCCATTTTTCTTATTAAAGCACTGAACAATTTAGCAGGTGTACTCAATGGCGTCAGAAAGACAGTGGACCAACTGCCTGAACAGCTGGACTCTGTCATGAAGGAGACGACCGGTGTGCTCCATCACAGTAATGATACACTTGCAGATGTCAATGAAAAAATTCGGGCACTCAGCCCACTTTTCTACATTGTCGGCGATATTGGTGAATCTTCAAGAAAACTGACATCTTCTCTTGTCGATATGACCTACTCACTTAAGCAAACGACACATGAAGGAGAACAAAAAATTAATCAAGAAGGCTGGCGCGGCCTTTATGGAGCCCTTGCTCTAACATATTATTTTTCACAAAAACGAAAAGAATTGAAAGCCGCTCAGCTAGAAAGTACAACCTCCTCATGAAGGACTTAGAGTGGGTCATCGGTCTCCTTGCCGGCATAGGGAGTGGTATGTGTTTAAGAGTCTGGATCAGAGGACCATCCGTTTCAAGAATTAAGGATAACCTAAAAAAAGAGGGATTTTACCATACAGGTAGAAATCAGTATAAAGATATTCAAGCTACGAAAGAAAAAATGCGTTTAGAAGCGCAAAAAAACCTTATGACTGAAAGGGGCACATTATAATGGAAAACCAAAACATTAATCAGCAGCAAACACCGAAAAAAAGAGGAAACAAAAAACTGCCTATCGCTATTCTTACCGGAGCTTTGATCGGGGGGGCGTTTATCCTGATTAAAGATCCAAGAGAAAGAAAACGCCTGAAGGAAGGAACACGTTCAACAAAGGACGCGGTTTCTGATTATGCATCTGAAGTGAAAGAGAACCCATCAGCTAAGAAAGATGATCTTGTTACACGTGCACGCAATGTGGTCAATATCGTAAGTGAAACTGCCGCAACCGTCCAAGACGTTTTCAACAATCAAGGAAAAGAAATAGCTGAAAAGGCAAAAGATATCAAAGAAGAATCTGAAGAAATTGTAAATACCGCAAAAGATGCCGGTGAAGATTTGCAGGAGGCCGGTGATAAAGCGAAAGAAGTGAAGGACGAACTTTCCGACGAAGGTTCCCAGGATGAAACAACCACACCATCCTCTGATGAGAAAGTCGTAGAAGTAAATCCACAACGCTAAATAACAATAGACCCGGGCGTCTTGCTCCCCCCGACAAGCTTCAAACCTCGCGGGATTGGCGCTGGATAGAGAGAAGCTCGGTGTACATACATGCCGGGCTTCCTTATTTTTGTCTCTGCTTTTACATATCAATCAGGAGGGTTTCCTAGTGTCGATTGTTTTAAAAAGAATCTACGAGGAGAAGGAAAAAACCAGCGGCTACAGAGTTCTCATTGACCGGGTATGGCCAAGGGGTATTTCCAAAGAGAAAGCCCAGCTGGATGATTGGGCAAAAGTTCTATCTCCAAGCTCCGAGCTTCGTAAATGGTTTAATCACGATCCTGATAAATTCCAAGAATTCGAGGAGAAATATAAAAAGGAACTGAACAACTCTAATACGGCCAAGGATAAGAAAATGGAATTAAAAGAGATCGCTCAAGAGAACCTTGTGATCCTTTTCTATGGCGCAAAGGACAAGCAGCACAACCATGCGACCCTCTTAAAAGAATGGTTAGTAAACGGAAAGTGATCTTTTTTGTCCTTCTAGAGCACTTAATTTTCGAGATATTCAGGGTATTTCCATTATACTGAACAGCGTTTGGAGGTCTGGGAAATCACTTGCTTTCCCTAGCCTCACTTTCATTAAATTCCTCGTATCAAATCTTCCAGATAACTGCCATTAGTTGAATTATTCTCTGAAGACAAATCATCATCCAACCGTACTTACTCTATTAATTCTGTCAGTTGTTGAGAAGAAGCCGATACTTTATATACGGCACCATTAATTTCCTCGATGACTTGAGCAAACTGCTCAAGCTCTGCTTCTATGCCTGCGTTGTAGGACTTATTCTTCCCCATAGCTGAGACTATTTCTGTAAAGAATTGATTGATCTGTTCCATACTGTCTGCTCCCTCAGAAATCATTTTATTAATATCCACGACATTGCTGGATACATTGTGAATCTGTCCACTTGTTGTAGAGATTAAATCCGATACTTCAGCCACAGAGTATTGCGTCTGCTCCGAAAGTTTACGGACTTCATTGGCAACCACGGTAAATCCTGCTCCATGCTCACCTGCTCGAGCTGCTTCAATGGAAGCATTCAATGATAACAGGTTCGTTTGTTCAGCAATGGAAGAGACGATGGTTACGATTTTACTTATTTCTTCAGCGACATGCTTCAACTTTTCCATATCTCCGGAAATTTCATTGATGTTTTTCTGGATTTTGATCATTTGCTGTTGTTGAATTTCCAACCGCTCTTTCCCGTCCATGGACTGTTGTTCTACTTGCTGAGCGACCTTGGCTCCTTTTTTAGAATCACCCACCATTTTAGTGGTCTGTTCAGTGAGCTGTTCTGTTGAAGCGCTTGCCTGTTGAGATACAGCCGCCACTTCTTCGGACATCTGATCCACTCGACGATAAGCCTCTTCTCTTTTTTCTATCTCCATTTGACGTAACTCTTCCGCTTTCTGCTGAAACTCGTCAAGAACAATCTGTTGTTCAATGTTCAAAATTTTAGTTGTGGCCCGTACCGCTTGAACGAAGTGATGTCCCGGGAGCATCCCTTCGTAAATAGTAAGAAAGGATACCAGAAGATCCTGGAACGCGCACATATACCATTTCGGATCCAATCCTATTTTTAAATGAACAGTCGCAATTCGCTTTCTTTTTTCAATAAACTTCCTATCAATAATCCCCTTAAACATTTCCTGTATGTGGACAATAAGGGTCTGTTTCAAGCGGTCGACTGAACTATTGTCCTTAATTATCTGCTTCAAGGATGGTTCATTTTCAAGGTTTCTATAAAACTGGGTCACAAGTTCATCAATATGCTCACTAACGATGGGCTTCAAGGCCAGTAATACTGCTAAATCTTCCCTTGTCAGATGAATCATTTCAAATTGTGTATGTAAATCAGAATCAGAAGGTACATCAATGATTCCGTCAAACCCTTCTCCAAGTGGTGCGTTGATATTTTTTTTCTTTGTCATCAATAGTCCCATTTTCTTCCCCCTTAAGTTCAATATCTCTTCTAGTTATATCGACTTAAAGGAGGCACCCCTTAATAGGTTTGATAAATAAATAAACCCCGCACGGCTTTTGGCCGTACAGGGACTTTCTTTGTTAAGCGTCAGCGTTATAACCTAAACGCTCACGATCAACGTACTCATTTGGAACTTCTCCGAAATGAGTACTGTGGTTTTTGAATTGAGCTTTTCGGCCGTTCCGGTGCTCGCCATGACTCTTTCTTTCTTTAAACTGGCGATCCGGCTTCTTTTCCTTTTTGCCCATCCTAATCACCTCATGTAAAACATATTTGTCTTACATGGTTATTTTGTTCGAATGAAGGTTAGTTATTCATGAGTTTGAAAAGGATGGTCCCTTCGTCCCCCATTTTTCTAGATGTTTCCTAAACCATGCCATAATCACCAGATGGATCTTGGCTTGGGTATATTTATAAATGAACCATGGCAAGGAGGGTATAAAATCATGGATTGCCACAATAGCTTCATTTTTTCAAGGAATTGGATTTCTAGAACCCTTCTCTTTGCATGAGAGTTAAATCAAGCATCTTCTTTTCTTTAGTTGCACGTTTAGACAAGAGTGTTTCGTTTGGTGAAGGATCCAGTCTTACCCTTTATCATTCTTATCACCAGGCTTTATTATTAATTAGGTATTTATTCACGGGTGGCACGTTACTTTTTCTTAGAAATACTTTAATACAACTTTATGATTTTTGAAAGAAATGAACAAAAGTGGACTATTGAACCCATTAAGTGGCCAAAATCAACGATGTGCCCCGATGACTAGCTAATCATTTGGGGTACAAAAAACACCAGGCTTGGCCGCCCGGTGTTTTTTTATAGCGATTTGCTCTTCAACTTCCCTCAACCTTCCCCCTCCGTTAAATGTGAGAGTATCGGATTTTTTAGAGTCAGACCCTATCATTTGATGGATAATCAAATGATAAGGCGGTATATTGGATAAGCACTATTTGAACGTGTTCGTTCTTATCATTGAACTGTTGTTATTGGTATCTTTAAAAAGGGAGGTACTAGACCCTCCCTCATGTAGTCACCCTTGCACTGATTTGGCGGAATCGTAAGGGTGATGTCTTTTTAAAACCGAGCCATAATTCCATTATAACATGTTGATAAGACAGGACTTTTACGTTACATCCACTCCAATATTAACGTGATTAACAAAGTTTGGACTATAATAATCGACATAGATTTCCATCGTATTTTGTAATTTTCCTTTCTCATTAGATATGTTTGAGATATAAAATTAATTACAAAAACGACGATAAATACAATTAAAAGAGTAAAAAGAAAAGGGGAATCAACTGTCAACATATGTATACCTCCATGCATTAGTATCTTGTATATTTTTAAAAAAATGAAAATAGAATGAGCATCTAATTGCTCACCCTTTTTAAGAGTCTTTAATATCCTATAGATGATCTTGTTATTCTGTAATCCCAACTACCTAGTAGTCTTACGGAAATATAAGTATTGTACTCGGCAAAATATTTTAAAGCTTTAAACGTTCCGTTAGAATGCACGTCCCATACACTTGAGTCTAATTTATCAATCCACGTTTTATGAGATTCGCTGTACATTGCACCACTCATGTCCACATTCTTGGTGGCTCCATTGATCTTTCCACCACTATAAATGAATTCACCAGCAAGACGATGCTCAAAATTAAAAGCTTCATGTTTTTTCACGTAAGCGTAAAATCCCTTAGATCCTGATGGAGCAGCTTAGGCGTATGCAATTAGTGCTGTCATCTCCTGTGTATTAACACTTGAAGTAGTATTTTGACTTTCAAATCCGAACTCTACGACTTCCTTTTTCCCCTTGGCATACTTTTCTTTCAAAACAAAATTCTCTTCACCTTTTTCGAGCTTTTCGTTTGCTTTTTCTCCCATTTTATCAAGTGCTTTATTCATTTTCTCGACTTGTTTCTCAGTTGGTAATTGTGCTGATTCGTCTTTCTTAGCATCTGTGTTTGCACTTGCGAAACTCGGAATCGAAAGCATCATTGCTACAAATAAAACCATGAATTTTTTCATACTGGGACAATCCTTTTCCTTTTTACCTTGTATCCGCCTTTTCCTCCCTTGTAATACGTGGATCTGTTTTGAAGCACAACTCCTGTTGTAAGCAGTCATGTTGACATTCTTAGATGCATGCCTTATCTTACCCAAGTAAAGCTCAGTAAACCAATCGACAATATGGCGTTTGAATATAAATGGATAAGGGAGGTTCTTATTTATGAATAAGATATGGAGAACGTACACACAAACATCACTGATTAGCAAAATCACCATCGCTCTTTTACTCGGTGTGATCGTGGGGCTTCTCTTCGGTCAAGACGCAGCTGTCCTAGCCCCACTCGGTGACTTGCTGCTCCGTTTGTTAAAGTTTATCATTGTTCCATTAATTTTGTTTACCTTAATTGTAGGGGTTAATCAGACGAAACCAGGGACATTGGGACGCATGGGAGGAAAAGTGTTCCTATACTATTTAGGCACTTCGGCTTTAGCTATTATTGTCGGTGTTTCCATTGCATCCTTGTTTAACCCGGGCACAGGAATGAACCTGGGCGAAGACACGGTGGATGTCCCTGATAACCCAGGAGTAATAAGTGTCCTGCTTAATATTGTGCCAGAAAATATCCTAACGGCCTTTACAGAAATGAACCTGCTAGGCATTGTTTTTACAGCCATCGTCTTCGGAATTGCCATTTCATATATGAGATCATCTAAGGCCTATCAAAGCCTTGGCGGCCACTTATTTAAAGTCATTGACGGTTTAAATGAAGCCACCCTGATGGTTATGCAAGGGATTCTTCAGTATGTGCCGATTGGTATTTTTGCAATAATTGCAGAAATCATAGGTACACAGGGGGCGGATACACTCTTATCCCTCGGGAATTTTATTATAGTTCTATATGTAGGATTACTCGTACAATTGGTTTTATATTTGATCTTCCTATCTTTCTCAAAAATCAAGCCGGCTACCTTTTTCAAAGAAGCCCGCACACCTATGTTGACTGCTTTTGTTACACAAAGCAGTTCAGGGACCCTCCCTGTCACATTGAATGCAGCGAAGAATCTTGGGTTAAACAAAAGCCTCTATGGATTCAGTCTGCCTCTCGGGGCAACCATCAATATGGATGGAGCCGCTATCCGAATCGCCGTTTCGGCAGTATTTGCGGCTAATATTATTGGCGAACCACTCAGCTTTGTGTCCATTCTTCAGATCGTCCTTGTCGGAACACTGGCTTCTGTCGGAACAGCAGGAGTACCCGGAGCAGGAATTATTATGATTGCTACCGTATTCTCCCAAGTCGGACTACCTATGGAAGCTGTGGCCTTACTGGCATCAGTGGATGTCCTTATTGGTATGGGGGCAACAGCCCTTAATGTAACCGGTGACCTTGTCGGAACCTCCCTTATTAATAAAACGGAAAATAGCAAATAATCCAAAAACCCTCGCGTACTTTCGCGGGGGTTCTTTCATTTCCTAGATTATTCCCATAGAGAATTTTATTTAAAAACACGTTTTAAAAGAACAAAGGCCAGGGAAAAGTTAGTAAATGTTAAAACCACCCGTATGGGAAATAATAACCTTGTGAGAAAGAGGTGATCGTATGACTCCGAATGAAATCGGCTTTGCGCTGCTTTATATCGGTGTCTTCCTTTTGATCGGTAAAATTATCCGTGTCAATTGGTCATTGCTGCAAAACCTATTTTTACCATCCTCTATTATTGGAGGATTTATCGCTTTACTACTGGGGCCACAGGTGCTCGGGAAATTCATGCCGGAAGACAACTTCTTCTCCAACGGAATCATGACCGATTCTATCATGGAGGTATGGTCAGCCCTCCCTGGATTAATGATTAATGTAGTATTCGCTGCCCTGTTCCTTGGTTCCACCATCCCAAGACTGAAAGATATTTGGACTTATGCAGGTCCTCAGCTGGCGCTCGGATGGTCTGTAGGCTGGGGGCAGTATGTTGTCGGGATTGGCTTGGCTGTCCTTGTTTTGGTCCCCTTTTTTGACCTCCCCGCTATGTCAGGCGCTTTAATTGAAGTTGCCTTTGAAGGCGGACACGGGACTGCAGCCGGAATGGCGAGCACGTTTGAAGAGCTTGGATTCACCGAGGCTTTTGATTTAGCCATCGGCCTTGCAACCATCGGGGTACTTTCAGGTGTCATCTTCGGAATTATCCTTATTAATTGGGGAGTCCGTAATAAAAAAACAAAGGTCATCGAAGATGTAGAAGACTTCTCTAACTTGAGAAAACGCGGAGTGATGGAGTACCAAAACCGTGAACCCGCAGGGAAAATGACACTGAGACCGGAATCGATTGAGCCCCTGTCTTTCCACCTGGCTATCGTCATGATTGCTATTTTATTAGGATGGCTGCTATTGCAAGGATTAATTAGTTTGGAAACCATCACCATCGGTTCTGACTTTATGGGCTACATTCCACTGTTCCCGCTAGCCATGATCGGAGGGATCATACTGCAGGTCTTCTTCAGCAAAAAAGACAAGTACAACCTGGTGGACCGGAGAATGATCAATAGAATTCAGGGACTTGCACTCGATGTCTTAATTTTAACAGCGATCGCGTCGGTTTCCTTGGATGTAATCGGCGAATATCTCGTTCCTTTCCTCATTTTAGCGTCTGCCGGGATTGCCTGGAACTTGTTCGGTTTTCTTGTGCTTGCTCCAAGATTTATTCCGCAATATTGGTTCGAGCGCGGAATCGGTGACTTCGGGCAATCCATGGGTGTAACAGCCACAGGTTTGCTGCTTATGCGTGTGGTTGACCCTGATAATGAATCACCAGCCTTTGAGGCCTTTGGATACAAACAGCTTTTCTACGAACCGTTCCTTGGCGGCGGATTTGTCACTGCCTTATCTGTTCCATTTATTGCCCAGTTTGGACCTTGGCCGACCCTCATTATCGCATTGGCTATGACAGCACTTGGGATTTTCTTCGGATTGTTTTACTTTGGAAAAAATAAAGCAACCTAATTAAAAGCCTGCGTGCTTCTCAAGCCCAGGCTTTTACTGTGCTCTGATGACGGGACCCCTTTCATTAGTTTAGACACCTAAACTTTTTAAGAAATTATAAGGCAATATACTGAACATCACCTCTTTCTTATGGTATGATGATTGATTAGTTGCCTAAGTAATTTAGAAAGAAGGTTTTATCAATGTCATCACAAGAAATTAACCGCGTTCCTTTGATGATTGTTCTCATTTCTGGCGCTTTTGTCGCCATATTAAATCAGACACTGCTTGCCACAGCTTTGCCACACATCATGGCAGACCTCCAATTGGATGCCAATACAGCTCAGTGGCTGCAGTCCATTTTTATGTTGGTTAACGGGATTATGATTCCAATTACCGCCTTTTTGATTGAACGATTTACAACGAGAGGGCTTTTCATGACAGCTGTAGGCCTTTTTGCTGCCGGTACGCTTGTTTGTGGGCTAGCCCCTAACTTCCCAATTCTTTTAGCAGGAAGGGTCCTTCAAGCATCTGGAGCCGGGATCATTCTTCCATTAATGCAGACGATTCTGTTTCTCGTTTTCCCTATTGAAAAAAGGGGATCCGCCATGGGAATGTTCGGACTTGTCATTGCATTCGCACCAGCGATCGGTCCAACATTGTCTGGATGGCTTGTTGAACAATTTCCATGGAGAAGTTTGTTTTTCGTCATTCTCCCGATTGCCATTGCAGATATCATCGTCGCTTACTTTATCCTGAAGAATGTAACGAAACAGACATTCCCCAAAGTCGATCCAATTTCCATCATCCTCTCTACATTTGGGTTTGGAGGAATTTTGTATGGATTTAGTGTCGCAGGGAGTGCAAGCTTCTTCAGTAACGAAGTTTTAATATCCCTTGCTGTCGGAGCAGTCACACTAACCCTCTTCATCACAAGACAAATGAAGTTAGAGAACCCTATTTTGGAATTCCGCATCTTCAAATATAAGATTTTTACACTCACCACTATTCTAGGGATGATTGTCTTCATCTCTATGATTGGCGGTGCGGTGATTTTACCGATATTGATGCAGGATATGCTTGGGTTTACAGCCTTTGAATCAGGATTAATGCTGTTACCGGGTGCCCTGCTGATGGGGATTATGAACCCGATCACAGGTCGATTGTTCGACAGGTTTGGGGCACGCTGGCTTGCGGTCATAGGTCTCGGTTTACTGGTCATATCTACGTTCATGTTCACGACCCTGGGTCCGTCGACGACATTCTTATATTTGGCACTTGTCAATTGTGTGCGTATGTTCGGTATCTCCATGGTCATGATGCCTGTGACAACAGCCGGTTTAAATCAGCTGCCCCAGCATTTAATGCCGCATGGGACAGCCATGAACAATACGATGCGCCAGGTATCCGGAGCTGTAGGAACAGCTATGCTAGTTTCCGTCATGACAAGCCAAACGATCCCTGATGAAGGGGTGAAAGGTCTCATTCACGGAGTTAATATATCCTTTGTTGTGGCAGGGATCTTTGCTGTTGTCGGCTTCGTGATGGCCTTCTTCATTAATAAATCTCGCCCTGATGAAGGGGAACTCAGCAACGCCTGATCCTAACCATCCTCAAGCTGAATGAGCCCTATTCAATACGAATCTAAAAAAATCCTCGCTGACCTATAATGTCAGCGAGGATTTTTTAGCTTAATTCAACTATAGGGCAAGAGGTAAAAGAATCGATCTCAATACTTGTATAGATGAGGAGATTCCGCGGCCTTATGCCAATAATCGAAAGCCCTACATCGTGTGGGAACAGAAAGCCGGGGATTTCCTGGACTTTACAAACGCTGTAAATCATAACGGAACCCAATTATCTTGAATCTTAGTCCTTCTGGAAAGAGGATCTATATCAGAATTGAGACTGTGTGTAGTTAAATGAACATTAAATAGACCGTTACTAATAAAAACAATAAAAAGGCCACAGATGTCATATAAACAATGATCCGATGGGAAGAAACAAACCTATTTTCATTGATATTCCTTCTCGTATGATAATAGTTCACGGTAGCACCGATAATTGTCATCAAACCGAGAAACAGAGAAGAAATACTAACAAGCATCGCCAGAGCATCTGCAAGTTGCCCTTCTTGAGGGAGGGCAGAAAAATGGACGGTCGTGGCTAAAAACCCCACCCCTACCAGGGCAACACTCGTCCGAATCCAGGCTAAATATGTACGTTCATTAGCTAGATGCTGCTGGATCAGTTTTCTTTCGTCTACCATTAACCACCATCTCCTTTTCACTACCTTATTTCAACCTTCAGCGTCGCTCTTGCATTGGGATGAGCTCCCCCTTAAAATCAGAAATGGATCCTTCATGCACAAAAGGGCACAAGTCAGGCTGTCGATCCCTGAGTGGATAAATGAATGGAGGGGGCATATGAGAGCCCCCTCCATTTATTTTTGTATCGCTTTTTTATAGCGTTCATAATAACTTTCAACATTATTTAACAGTAACAACTCGGTATATAAATAAGCTTTCATATTGAAATCAGTGAAATCGATGTTGGTCATCTCCTGGATTTGTTTAATCCGATAGTTCAGTGTGTTCGGATGAATGAACAGCTCCTTAGCGGTCTGCTTCCCTTTCCCATTGTTGGCCAAATATGCTTCTAGGGTAAAGAGCAGTTCGGTCTGTTTCCTTGTATCATTCTTAATTAATGTCAGCAAATCTTCACTGTAGTAATCCTCTGAACTGTTCTTTTCATACAAGGCGGCTAAATAGCGGTAAAGCCCAAGCTTCGAGAATTCCCGCGGCATTGTTTCGGGACGCGGTCCGACAAAGTTGGCTGTTTCGATAACTTCAAGCGCCTCCAGAAAGCTCTTCCGCATGTAGTAGAGCTTTGTATATTCTTTCCCAACCCCTATAAGGAAGTTGTAAAAATGTTCTTCCCCTGTTGCGAATTTTACTTCATCAATTAAGTCTCGGGCAATGTCCCTTGATGAAAAGCGGTCAGAGGGCCTTCCCTCAATCATCATGATGATTTGGAATTCCGTTTTCAAATAGTAAAGATGTCGGGTTTTACGGAAACGCTCCACCGTATTTGCCAAGTCATCAAGCATGTATTTATACTGTGGCGCAGTTACGGAAAATACTACTACAGAGAAACGGTCCGGGATTTGAAGCTTAGCCAGTGAAGCATCATGACGGAACTGACTTTCACTTGTATACTCGTGATGTAGAAGCTGCCACAGCAATTCTTCTTTACGGCCTTCTTTAGCATTTACTCTCATAAACTGATCATAGATCAGTTTACCTATATGGGGCGTTATTTCCTGTAAGAATTCCATTTCATCCTCTTCGAGCAATTGATCCGATTCCTGCACCCAAACATAACCCATTGTATGGCCGAGATGATTGGCAGCGATGACGACACGTTGTTGAAAACCCAGATCTTCCATCGGGTTTACCCGAATAGGGTCAGCCTGTTCCTCCAAGCGTGTAACGATGCCCTCCTTCTTTAGGCGATCCAGAATAAAAATCGGACATTTCTTCGAAAGGATAGTCTTTTGCTGTGTCTGATCGAAATTATCAGAAGTAGAACTATAGGAAATCAGTTCGAAATTTTTATTTTCAATGATGACTGGCTTATTTAATTTGGAACTGATCAGCTCTGTTGCTTTATGGATATCTTCTGCCTGAAGAATTAATTCTTTAACTTCCATAGGGATCCTGACCTTTCCAAGTAGGTTGAATGTCATGCTTTGTACCCTCCATTATATAGGTTGTGTATGGAAAGAAAAAGAAATATTTTTAAATCTTCATTCCCCTTTCCAAGGGAATGGTTTCTTTGAAAAATAACGGACCAACAGGATCTATCCGCAATATGGAGTGACTAGTGAAGGCAAAATAATGGACCCACCGAATAAGGGACACCTCCTAAATATTTCTCATCAGAGGGCTTATATCCAATAAGCGAACCATTTTAAAAGGCTCTCCCAAGTTTGGGAGAGCCTCAGGTTTTAATTAAAACATTTCAGAGATTGTTTTCGCTTGCATATGCAAAGCCAGATAGTCTGGTCCTCCTGCTTTAGAATCTGTACCGGACATCTTAAATCCGCCAAATGGCTGGTAGCCGACAATGGCTCCTGTACAGTTACGATTGAAGTACAAGTTACCAACATGAAAATCATATTTCGCTTTTTCAAGGTGTTGACGGTTATCTGAAATGACAGCACCTGTCAGACCGTATTCCGTATTATTGGCGATGTCGATCGCTTCATCGAAATTCTTCGCTTTTGTAAAGCAGACCACTGGACCGAAAATCTCTTCCTGCTGCATACGGGATTCTGGATCAAGATCTGCAAAAACAGTTGGTTCGATGAAATATCCTTTTGAATCGTCCCCTTTACCACCTGTAACGAGGCGTCCTTCTTCCTTACCAACTTCAATATAACTCATGATCTTATCATAAGCCCCCTGGTCAACGACAGGACCCATATAGACGTTTTCTTCGGAGGCGTTCCCTACAGTCAACTGTTCGGCACGTTCTTTAACTTTTTCTAATACTTCGTCATAGACGTCTTCGTGAACAACAGCACGTGATCCAGAGGAACATTTTTGGCCGGAGAATCCGAAAGCAGAAACAATGATGGCATCGACGGCTGTTTCAATGTTTGCTTCTTTATCGACGACAACCGTATCCTTCCCGCCCATTTCAGCAATGACCTGCTTCAAATGATTCTGACCTTCTTGAATTTCTGCTGCACGCTTGATGATACGTGTTCCGATATCCCGTGATCCTGTAAAGGAGATTAGTGCTGTTTTCGGATGATCGACGAGATAATCTCCAACTTCTCCACCGCTTCCTGGAACATAATTCAAGACACCTTTCGGAAGGCCAGCTTCTTCAAGTACCTCAACGAATTTCGCCGCAATGACAGGGCTGTTACTGGCAGGCTTCATGACAACCGTACTTCCTGTTACAAGTGGAGCAACAGTCGTACCGGCCATAATGGCAAAAGCAAGGTTCCATGGTGGAATGACCACTGCGACACCAGTTGGTGTGTAAATATAGCGGTTTTGTTCACCTGGACGGCTTTCTATAGGCTTACCTTCTTTCAATTCAATCATCTGACGCCCGTAATACTCAAGGAAGTCAATAGCTTCTGCTGTGTCAGCATCAGCTTCTTTCCAAGGTTTCCCTACTTCATAAACAAGATAAGCAGAGAATTCATGCTTGCGGCGGCGGATGATGTGTGCAGCACGGAAAAGAAGTTCAGCGCGGGCACGTGGGTCCCACTTTCTCCAATCTTCAAAGGCGTTGGCGGCCGATTGAACCGCTTTTTCTGCCAGTTCTTCATTTGCTTTCGAAACGGTACCCACGACCTGCTTCGTATTAGCAGGGTTTGTGGAAGTAATCGTTTGACCTGTACGGATACGCTCTCCATCAATCAGAAGATCATGATGCTGCCCTAGCTCCTCTTTTACTTGCGCTAATGCTTCTTCGAACGCTTTCTTATTTTCCTCCATTGTAAAATCTGTGAATGGTTCGTGTTTATAAGGCTGTACCATGATAAAATTCCCCTTTCTGGATAAATAGAAGTTTTTATTTACTGAAAACACCTTTTAACGCAAAGGCAATGTTCGCTGGTCTCTCCGCAAGTCTCCTCATGAAGTAGCCATACCAATCTTCCCCATAAGGAAGATAGACTCTAACCGTGTATCCCTCTTGAAGGAGGTCTTTCTGCAGCTGATTTCTCATGCCATAAAGCATTTGAAATTCAAATCGCTCTTTAGGAATGTTGTGCTCTTTCACGAGCTGCTTCGTATAATCGATGATTGCATCATCATGGCTTGCAATAGCTGTATAGTTTCCGTTAAGCAAATTTTTCTTGATGAGATGCTTCAAGTTATCATCGACAAGCTTTTTCTCAGGAAAAGCGACTTTTCCAGACTCCTTATACGCCCCTTTCACAAGACGTAAGTAGGGTTGATAGTCATTCAGGTCATCAAGGTCTTCATTAGACCGGTACAAATATGATTGAACGACGGTCCCCAAATTTGGATAGTCTTTCTTCAGTTCTTTATAAATTTCTAATGTGGCCCCGCAACGTGACGAGTCTTCCATATCAATAGTGATCGTAACGTTGTACTTTTGGGCTTCTTTCAAAATAAGTTCCATATTCTCCATAACAAGCTCATGGCTGATGTCCAGTCCAAGAGATGTCAGTTTGAGAGATACTTCCGACTGCAGCTGGTTACTCGCGATTTGTTGAATACAGCGGATACATTCACCAGCACGGTCTCTGGATTCCTCTTCAGAGTCGACAAACTCACCTAAGTGGTCGACAGTAACGACCAAACCCTCATAGTTCAATTGCTGTATTAATGGAATTGCCTGGGAGAACGTTTCTCCCCCTACTATCTTGTCAGCCCCAAAATTACTGCCAAAGCGCTTAGCAAAGCGATCTAACAACTTATTGTTGGAAAGGTATAAGAAGAAGTTCTTACTGATGGCTTCCAAGATCACCACACCCTTTCATCATTCTCCTATTGATTCACCATGTGGGTTCTTTAGGCGGAATGGAAGTATTAATGTTTTTAATTGTTAAGAAAATTGTAACTAATAGCGTTTACAACAAGCAACGTGTAAAGAACACAAAGATAGACCCCCAGTTTTATAGTTTAAGCACAAAAGCGTCTATCCCCTGTTTTAAAAGGCATAAGAACGGGAAAAACCCCATTTTTATGTGAGGGATATATTGTCATAAATTCCCACACCAGGTCATCCAAATTTTGGGTTACCTGGTGTGGGAATTTATGGATGACCTGGTCACCCTAATTATTGACAATCCACCATGACAAGTGTCATGTGTATGTCCTGACATTTATGTCTTATAAAAAACCGTGTATTTTCCTATCATAAACATATGAACGAACATGAAGGGGACATTTATATGAACAAGGATAAACAACGAGAGCTGAAGAAAAGTGTTTCAGCCTTTGCGAAACCTGATACACAAGCTGGTGTCCGCCAGTTGATCAATACGATTCTGCCTTTTGCCCTTTTGTGGTATTTGGCCTATGCAAGCTTATCGATCTCTGTATGGCTAACGATACCTGTTGCGATGATTGCCGGTGGATTTGTCGTCCGTATTTTCATCATCTTCCATGATTGTACACACCAATCATTCCTGAAGAGCCAAAAGGCAAACCGGATCATTGGCACCATCACAGGAATCTTGACGTTGTTTCCGTTTGATAAATGGAAAAGAAGCCACTCCATCCACCATGCGACAAGTGGAAACTTGGACAAACGCGGCACAGGGGATATTTGGGTGATGACAGTAGATGAATATGTAGAAGCTTCTTTTAAAGAACGGATAGCTTACCGTATTTACCGGAATCCTATCGTCATGTTCGGCCTTGGACCGCTTTATTTGTTCCTTATCTCCAATCGCTTCAATCGAAAAGGAGCTAAAAAGAAGGAAAGAAGGAACACCTATGTAACGAATGTTTCCATTACGGTTCTATATAGCCTGCTCATCTGGGCAATCGGATGGGAAGCTTTCTTACTCATTCAACTACCAATCCTTTACGTATCCGGCATATTAGGCATTTGGTTGTTCTATGTACAGCACCAGTTTGAAGATTCTTATTTTGAAGATGAATCGGAATGGGATTTCGTCAAAGCGGCCGTTGACGGGAGTTCGTATTACAAGCTTCCGAAGTTGCTGCAGTGGGTTTCCGGTAACATTGGTTTCCACCATGTACACCATCTCAGCCCGCGCGTACCCAATTACGCTTTAGAAGACGCCCATGAACACACGCCGCCGCTGCAACATGCGACAACCATTACCCTTGCTACGAGCCTTGAATCCATACGATTCCGTTTATATGACACAGAAAACAAGACATTTGTATCCTTTAAAGAAGTGAAGCCCCTCCTTAAGAAAAAGCGTTTAGCCATGCTAGACCAGCAGGAGCCCACTTTCCAGGATAAATAAAATGTAATGATAATGAGAAAAGTCCATTCCCTCGAATGGACTTTTCCTTTATGCTAAAGAACAATAACGTAAGCACCTTGATCACCTCCAGCAAGCCTAAGCCAAACCTCAAAGGGCAGGCGCTTGAACGAGATGATACCCACTATAAAAAGAGAATCATAATTAAATATTGTATAATTTGCTAGAGAAACAAAAAGACAAGGAGGTGTGAAATGATGCAAAACTGGTACCATATCATCCCGAAAAACACAGGACTGAGTATATATGTATGGATTATTTTCTGCGTCCTGCCTTTTTTCTTTATCTTCCGTTCTTCTTCCATCTATGAAATGCTGTTCGGGATCATTATGACATTGATCTTTTTCCTCGCTTACCGGTTATCATTCATATCCAACAGCCGCTTCGTCTACTTATGGGTCAGTGTGGAAATGGCGATCAGTCTCGTAATGACCGCCTTATTTGGATATATTTATTTTGCTTTGTTCTTAGCGTTTTTCATCGGGAATATCAAACAACTCGGTGGTTTTTTGGCCCTCTATATCGTTCACCTGACGACAACTTTGATTGCCATCACAACCACATTCATTTATCAGATTGAATCTCTTTTTCCGAACCTTCCCTTCATCATTGTAACTGTGATTGGTGTAATCCTGCTTCCCTTCACCGTCCGTTACCGGAACCAACAACAGAAACTGGAAGGCGAACTGGAAGATGCGAATGAGCGAATCTCTCAACTGATGGTGATCGAAGAAAGGGAGCGAATTGCCCGTGACCTTCACGATACTCTCGGCCAGAAATTGTCGATGATCGGTTTGAAAAGCGATCTTGCAAGAAAGTTGATGACCGTACAGCCTGACAAAGCTGCCAAAGAAGTCGAGGACATCAGGACTACAGCCCGTACGGCATTGAAGGAAGTCCGAGAGATGGTATCGAATATGAAAGGGACAAAGCTCGAAGACGAGCTTGTACGTGTCGAGCAGATTATTAAAGCCGCAGAAATGACATTTGACTTTAAAGGGAATCCCCATCTAGAAGATACTCCGCTGCTCGTTGAAAACGTACTTAGTATGTGCCTGAAAGAAGCAGCAACTAACATTGTTAAACATAGTGAAGCCACCTCTTGCCATGTGACAATTGAACAATCGCCTACCGAAATTCTCGTTTGCGTAAAAGATGACGGGAAAGGTCTCCCTGCGTCCGTAGAGCCATTTCAAGGGAACGGACTACAAGGAATGCGGGAGCGGTTAGAATTCGTAAATGGAAGACTTGAAATCGAATCCCATCAAGGGACTACCTTAAAGCTTCATGCCCCTAACGTCATTAAAAACACAGAAAAGGAGGGTCAAGCATGATCCGGATTGTCATTGCCGAAGACCAGCGCATGCTGCTGGGGGCTCTCGGTGCACTTCTCGATTTAGAAGACGGTATGGAAGTTGTAGGTCAAGCTCAAAACGGGGAAGAAGCTTGCAAACTCGTGAAAGAATTAAAACCAGACATCTGCATCATGGATATTGAAATGCCTGTGAAAGATGGACTTGATGCAGCGGAAGAATTATACGAAGAACCGTGTAAGGTCATTATCCTTACGACATTTGCCCGACCGGGATATTTTGAACGCGCCCGCCGGGCAGGGGTCAGTGGATATTTGTTAAAAGACAATCCAAGTGAAGAACTAGCCACAGCCATCCGTAAAATCATGAATGGCCAGCGGATATTTGATCCTGAACTTGTCGACCTTGCTTTCACGGAACCTAATCCCCTTACCGAACGCGAGCGTGAAGTCATCGAGTTGATGGCAGAGGGAAAAAACACCAAAGATATTTCCAAGGCTTTATTTATCACGACCGGCACAGTTCGTAACTATGTATCTGTCATATTAGAGAAACTAGAAGTCAGTAACCGGATTGAAGCGATTTCCCGCTTCAAGGAAAAGGGCTGGTCAAAAAAATCCCGTTGAAGCCACCTTGGGCTGTAAAGATTAGCTTTCCGCGAGGGGAGGGGGGCATTCAAGTTCCTCCCCCGAGTCCCCCATCCTTGTTTTCTCTTCATAGAAACGTATTACTTCTCCTTACGGTTATTCACTCTCCCTGGCTTCTGTAAAAACAAATCTATACAGTAATGTAAAAGAGGACCATCCAGATAAAACTAAACGCCGAGGCACACTGTAAAAAAAGTTTTGTCGAACTATCTGTTCCCTTGTCTTTCCACTTGTAACAGGGGGAAATTTTTGATAATCTTTAAAACAACTAAATATTTTCTTATTTCAATTAATTTTGAAGTAAGGATAGAGGTGCAATGACATGAGTACGTCCGGCTGAGGAGAATGAGCTCCTGCGAAGCGGACGGAAAGGGGAAATTGCCGAAGCGAACGGGAGCTCATATCCCCGATGCTGGTTCTGCTGCTGAACAAGTACAGGACTGTCATATAGGAAACTATATGGAGGGCTATCTTACGCAGGAACGGTAAAAAGTTTCTACGGCAGCAGCGAAGCCCTCGTTGCTGCCGTTTTTATTTTTAATGCCGTATGGCCCTCACAGCCTCGAACGTATTCAAAATCTAAACAAAGGTGTGAGGTTATGAATTTCGGCCAAGTATTAACAGCGATGGTGACCCCTTTTGACAACAAAGACAATGTGGATTACGAGGCGACAAGAGATTTAGTCAACCACTTGATTGAAAATGGATCGGATGCCTTAGTCATTGCAGGAACAACAGGAGAGTCGCCGACATTAACGGCAGAGGAAAAGGTAAACCTTTACAAGTTCGTTGTTGAAGTTGTGGATGGCAGAGTACCCGTCATTGCCGGTACGGGTTCCAACAATACGACAGCTTCCATAAGCTTAACGAAAAAAGCGGAAGAAGCGGGCGTTGATGCCATCATGCTCGTGACCCCTTATTACAACAAACCAACACAAGAAGGACTTTACCAGCACTTCTCTATAATTGCCGCAGCTACTTCTCTACCTGTTATGCTTTACAACATTCCAGGAAGAAGTGTCGTGAATATGGAACCAGCGACCATCATCCGCTTATCTCAAATCGATAATATCGTTTCTGTGAAAGAAGCGAGCGGTGATCTTAATGCGGCTACAGAAATCATTCGGGAAACGCCAGACGACTTTTCCGTTTACAGTGGGGAAGATTCTAATACTCTGCCATTTGTATCCATCGGGGGTACAGGAATTGTATCCGTTTCTTCCCACGTCATCGGGAATGAAATGCAGCAGATGATCCAAAGCTTCCGTGAAGGGGATTTCGCCTATGCAGCCCGTTTGCATCAGAAACTTCTTCCAGTTATGGACGCCATCTTTTCTGCGCCAAGCCCGTCGCCAGTGAAAGCGGCGCTAAACGCCAAAGGTGTTCAAGTCGGTGGTGTCCGCCTGCCCCTGCTTCCTTTGACAAAAGAAGAAGAATCGCATGTTCTAAGCGAGCTCGAACAAGTACAACTGAAAGAAGCTGTCAGTGTACAGTAATAGGAAACCCGCCCTGCTAGTATAAGGGCGGGTTTTTTCATTGTCTACCCCAACAAAAAAGCCCAGGACCTATGCCTGAGGCTTTTTCTTTATACTTCAATGGTCCATCCGTAAGCGTCCTCTTTTCTACCCCGCTGGATTCCGGTTATCGTATCATACAACTCTTTAGACAGTGAACCGATTTCGTGATTATTAATCACCATCTTTTTGCCAAGCCAGTTTAACTCACCGACCGGTGAAATCACTGCTGCTGTTCCAGTTCCGAATGCTTCTTCAAGCTTTCCTTCTTCATAGGCGTGATATAACTCGTCAATCGCAATACGGCGTTCCGTCACAGGTACTCCCCACTCTCTAAGCAGTTCAAGGATAGAAGTACGAGTAATTCCCTGCAAAATACTTCCGCTTAGGGCGGGTGTAACTACTTCACCATCAATTTTAAAGAATATGTTCATACTGCCGACTTCTTCAATGTACCGCTTTTCCACTCCATCAAGCCAGAGAACATCATTATTTCCTTCTTCAGCAGCTTTGGCCTGGGCTTGATAACCAGAAGAATAGTTCCCGGCAGTCTTAGCCATACCGGTTCCACCTTTGACGGCGCGTGTGAACTTATCTTCCACATTGATAATGACCGGTTTCATCCCTCCAGAAAAATAAGGGCCGACCGGCGAAAGGATGATCAGTAGTTTATAGGTTTGGGAAGGAGCTACCGCAAGACTTGGCTCTGTCGCAATGATAAACGGGCGTATGTAAAGGGATGTGCCTTCAAAAGAAGGGACCCAATCCTTTTCAAGTTCTAGGAGTCTTGTCAAATAGCCCAGTACTTCCTCCTCATCGATTGGTGGGATGCTCAAACGATCGCTGGACTGATTCAAGCGTTCAAAGTTTTTTTCAGGACGGAAGAGCAGCACACGGTTATCATCCGTACGGTAAGCTTTCAATCCTTCAAACACCGTCTGGCCATAATGAAAAATCATGGCTGCCGGATCAAGAGTCAGTGGTTCATAAGGGACAATCCTCGGCTCGTGCCAGCCTTTATCTACTTGATAATCCATCACAAACATGTGGTCTGTGAATGTACGACCAAAAGGAATCGCTTCACTTTCTGGTTTGGCTTTCTTGTGGTCAGTTTCAACTATGTTTAAGGACATGGTCAGGACTCCTTTTCGAATGTGTATAATAAAATATTATTATCCATTGTACGCCTATCCCAGCCCTTTTTAAAGGGATTTGCTGGAATAGTCAAAAAAGTTTTATCACAGTACTGCTTCAATGTAGTGAAATGTGCAGAACCCCACTCATTTGATATACTGAGAAAAGGTAAAATACGGAAAGGCGGAGCTCGTTATGTTTAATTTGCTTTTAATTGAAGATGATCGCACCCTTTTTCAGGAAATCGAAGAGCGGCTTAGCCAATGGTCCTATGAGGTTCACGGAATCGATGATTTCAGCCGAGTGATGGAGGTGTTCACAGCCGTCGATCCCCACCTCGTCCTTATTGATATTCAACTGCCAAAGTTTGACGGCTTCCACTGGTGTCGGATGATCCGCGAGCATTCCAATGTACCGATCATTTTCTTATCCTCGAGAGACCATCCCACAGATATGGTCATGTCGATGAATTTAGGCGCAGATGATTTCGTCCAAAAACCGTTCCATTTCGATGTGTTGATTGCCAAGATTCAGGCCATTCTACGCCGGGTGTACAATTACAATACAGATAATAATGAATTAAAAACATGGTTCGGGGCAACTATTGATTATGAGCGCAACCGCGTCACAAATGAAGCAGGAACCATTGACCTTACCAAGAATGAAAGACTGATCTTGAAGGTGCTGATCGAAAAGAAAAGTAAAGTGGTAAGCCGGGAAGAAATCATTCACCGACTCTGGGAGGACGAGCGTTTCGTGAGTGATAACACATTGACCGTCAATGTCAACCGCTTACGGAAAAAACTCAGTGATATCGGGCTCGGAGACGCGATCCAAACGAAAGTTGGACAAGGATATGTGGCGAGGGAAGAGTCATGATCCGCCGATTTTTACTGGAGAGAATCAGTTGGATCCTGCTTATCGCCGGCCTCCAGCTTCTCGCTCTATTCATGGCTTTTGTTGATCAGGCTGTCCCCCTTACATCCGTCCTCTACTACACCTTTCTATCGAGCATCCTTGTGATTCTGTTTCTTTTTATTCGGTATCGAAAAGAAACACCGTTTTATGTGGCTTTGGAAGAACGGGACAACGATCTCGACTTAACCACATTCCCGGAAGCGGACAGTCCCTTTGAAGCCGTTATTGAGCGAAATGTATGTGAACAAATGGAACAATTGAAACAGGAAGCCTCCCGTAACCAAATCTTGTTGGAACAAGAAAAGGATGAGCTTTTATCATGGATTCATGAAGTGAAAACACCTTTGACAGCGATGCAACTGATTATCGACCGCCTTAATGATTATAAACTCAAGTCACAGCTGACCTTTGAGTGGATGAGGATTCACTTCCTTCTCGATCAGCAGCTGCACCAAAAACGAATCCCTTTTATTGAGAATGATCTTTATATCGAGGAAGTAAACCTGGAACCTTTAGTGTTCAACGAAATCAAATCACTAAAATCGTGGTGTATGCAGAAGGGAATCGGGTTCGATATCGACCTCCAGGCAGAGAAAGTACTGTCAGATGCGAAATGGCTGTCATTTATATTGAGGCAGTTATTAACGAATGCTATAAAATACAGCGGGCCATCAGAAATAACCTTGGCAAGTGTAGAGCAAGACGGCCGTATCCATCTGACCATCCAGGATGAAGGGCGCGGTATCGATCCGCGGGACCTCCCGCGCATTTTTGAAAAAGGATTTACATCGACAGCGGACCACCAGGACAAAGCTGCCACAGGCATGGGGCTTTATTTAACTGACCGCATCCGCCAAGCATTAAAGATCACATTTAACGTGGACAGCCGGCTTGGAGAAGGAACCACATTCACACTTGTCTTCCCGAAAGAGAACGAATTTACGAAGCTCAGGAGCATGTGACGAAACTGTCACATGCTTCCGCTATTTTGTTAGTTAAAACGAAGGAAAACAAAAGCCATGTGGGATTAGAATGAAATTATAGAACAAAGGGGGTAACGAAAATGAGTTTACTAGAAGCAAGGAAGATTCATAAAAGCTATGGAAATAAGTTTATGAAACAGCATGTGTTAGAAGGAATCGATCTATCGATTGAAAAAGGAGAATTCGTGACGATTATGGGGGCTTCGGGTTCGGGAAAGACCACACTGCTTAACGTCCTCTCCTCAATCGACCGCGTCAGCCACGGGACGATTCACATCGACGGCCAGGAGATCACAAGTCAAAAGGATAAAAAGCTCGCTGAATTTCGGAAGCACCACCTCGGCTTTATATTTCAAGAATATAACCTTTTAGATACGTTGACCGTGAAAGAAAATATCCTGCTGCCTCTATCGATTTCCAAAGTCGCCAAGAAGGACGCCCAGGTGAAATTTCAGGCCGTTGCGAAAGAACTCGGCATTGAGGACATTCAAGATAAATATCCGAATGAGGTCTCAGGCGGTCAGAAACAACGGACATCTGCAGCCAGGGCATTTATTCATGAACCAAGTATCATTTTCGCCGATGAACCGACGGGGGCACTTGATTCCAAATCAGCCTCCGATCTGTTAGATAAATTAAGCGAAATGAATACCAAACGGCAGGCCACGATCGCTATGGTCACCCACGACCCTGTAGCAGCCAGTTACAGCAGCCGCGTGATTTTCATCCGCGATGGGCAAATTTACACACAGTTGAACAAAGGGGACCAGAGCCGACAGACGTTTTTGAAGGATATTATGAAAACCCAGGGTGTGCTCGGTGGTGTGCACTATGAACATTAATCAGCTCATCTACCGCAACTTAAAAAAGAACCTGAAGAATTATTACCTTTATGTATTTGCTCTCATTTTTAGTGTGGCTTTATATTTTTCTTTTGTCACCTTGCAATATGACCCATCGATGAGTATGGACAGTTCCCTCAAAGGTGAAGCAGCTATGCGTGTAGCAAGCGTACTTCTGATTGCCATCGTTGCTGTCTTCCTCCTTTATGCGAATAGGCTTTTTATTAAACGACGCAGTAAAGAGATCGGCTTGTTTCAGCTGATCGGGATGACAAAGAACCGGATTTTCCGCATTTTAAGTGTAGAAAATCTGATCATCTATTTCGGTTCTATTGCGATCGGTATTTTTATCGGATTTGCGATATCGAAATTGATTTTGATGAGTTTTTTCCGGGTCGTCGGAGTTGACGAAATAGCGAACCTCCACTTTTCCATCCAGGCGTTTTCCCAAACACTGTTGGTGTTCGCAGGGATTTATCTCGTCATCATGACCACGAACTATTTATTCATCCGCAGACAGTCGATTCTCGCTCTGTTCCGGGTAACTTCAAGCGCGCAAGGGAAAGTAAAGAAGCTTTCTATTTGGGAGCATATTATGGGTGTGCTTGGAATTGGCCTCATCGCCTCCGGCTATTATGTCTCCTCCCAGCTTTTTGAAGGGGACTTTACGACGGTTAATAGCTTGTTTGGTGCGATGGCATTCGTCTTAGCCGCCGTCATTGGCGGCACCTATTTCCTTTACAAAGGATCGGTACGATTTGTTTCCAATTTGATTCGTAAAAACAAGAAGGGCTATTTGAATATCAACGAGGTGCTCTCCCTTTCTTCGATTATGTTCCGAATGAAATCGAATGCCTTTTTACTTACCATTATTACAACAGTCTCGGCTCTTGCTATCGGTCTGCTTTCTCTTAGCTATATTTCTTATTATTCTGCGGAAAAGTCCGCCCAAAATTCGGTCCCTGATGACTTTGCCATCACCGATCCTGAACAGGCCGAAGAGTTTAGCAGGCTATTAGAGGAAGCTGGAATCACTTCTTCCAAAAAAGAAATCGAAGTGTACGAAGCAGCATTTAATATCAAAGATATTTTAGATGCGAATCTAGAAGAATTAAACTTCGATACAGAACAAACCAGCCTGCCTGTTATCAGCGAAACGGCTGTAGAGAATATTACTCTTGAAGAAGGGCAAATGAAACTTACCGGCTATACCGACTTAATGCAGTCCTTCATCTCCCTTCACGACGGAGGAACCACAGAAATCCATCTGGGTGGGGACTGGGTCAACTTGGATTATCAAGGTTTGGAAAAAGATTATGTACTTTCCTCCTATTATGTCGCGGGCGGCCTTCCAATTGCTGTCATTGATGAAACCTTATTTAACGAATTGAGCGAAAGCTACGACCCGGATCTGCAGACAAAACCTAACCTGTATACAGGCATAAACTTGGGAGATTCCAGTAAACAGGAAGAAGCCTATGTTATTTTTGAACAAATGGGATTAAACAAAACCTTTGAACACGGATCCCAGTGGCACAGGACTCATACCCAGAAACAAAATATGGGGCTCGTCATGTTCATTGTCGGCTTCCTTGGACTCACCTTCCTGATCACTTCCGGCTGTGTGCTTTATTTCAAACAGATGGATGAGGGAGAAGATGAAAAGGGCAGCTACACGATTTTGAGAAAACTGGGCTTCACACGTGGAGATTTACTCCGAGGGATTCAGGGGAAACAATTGTTCAATTTCGGCATTCCATTACTGATTGGGCTCCTGCATAGTTACTTTGCTGTGAAATCCGGGTGGTTCTTCTTTGGAACAGAACTCTGGACACCAATGTTCATTGTGATGGGTCTTTATACGGCACTCTACTCGATATTCGGACTGCTGTCTGTTCTCTATTACAAAAAGATCATTAAAGAGGCGCTCTAAAGAGTGCCTCTTTTCTATTCTTGGTCAGGTTCTGGTATAGTGAAAGAACGAGGTGAGGCTATGGATGCGAAAACTATTTTTAGTACAGTGAAAAATCATAAACCGTCCGTTCTCGGCCACGAACAATTTAGAAAATTTGCAGTCCTTTTACCTTTAATTGAAAAAAATGAGGAGCTGCACGTCGTCTTTGAGGTGCGGTCCCACCAATTAAGAAGGCAGCCTGGTGAAATATGCTTCCCTGGTGGGAAAATTGACGCTGAGGACCCGTCCGCCAAACAAGCGGCCATCCGAGAGACAGAAGAAGAACTGGGGGTAGATCCAGGGAGGTTTACAAACGTCTTTCCTTTAGATTATTTAATATCGCCGTTTGGGATGATCGTATACTCTTTTGTGGGCTATTTGGATGTCTCGGAAGAAGACCTTATTCGCAACCCCGATGAGGTACGCGAAGTATTTACGGTCCCCCTCTCCTTTTTCTTGGAAAACGATCCACGTATTCACTATGTCCATTTCGAAGCACAGCCTGAACAAAACTTTCCGTTCGACCTGATCCCTGGGGGAGAAGATTATAACTGGCGGACACGCCAGCTCGAAGAATACTTTTATATTTATGAGGACAAGGTGATATGGGGAATGACGGCAAGAATCCTTTCCCACTTTGTCGACATCTTAAAACAATAGCAGAGTGCATAGGATGCACTCTGCTATTGTTTTTCTCCTGATTCTGCTTTTTTCCTTTTTCTAATCAGCACTATAAGGAGCGCAAGCACAACGAGGGCTGAGATAACGGTTATCGCGATATTGCGGAGATTTGGAACGACCATTTCCACCATAATATTCGTCGTTCCAGCAGCCTGGATATCCCATTGGAGAACATCCCCTTTGACCCTGTCTGCATTATGTGCCTTCGGAGAAAGAGGAAGATCAAGCGTAAATGTAAGATCCAGTTGATCAGCCACAAGCGACTGCATTCCTCCCATAACCCCAGAGTTGGCAAGGTCCAGCTCCGCTTCCACTTTATATGTAGACGTAAAGAACCCACCTTCTGTGGTCATATTTATCGGGACATCCCCGATGGCTGGCACTGCACCAGTTTCTTTCAAACTTCCGGATACCGGCATCAAGTCCAGCTCGCGCACGTCTTCAAAACTTTTTTTCGCGCGAAAGCCGCTGTAGCCGTCTTCCTTATAAGATTCAACTTCATAGCCTTTAGATTCCAGCTCCTTATTCACATTTTCCATTAAATCCTGAACGCGATCACCAAAGCGGTTCAACGTTTCTTCTTCGGCTCCCACTGTGACGGTATGCTCCCCACTCCCATCTTTGTTTACCTTCAGTTTGAGATCCCCTTCCACACAGGCCGATAACAGACCGATCAGTAGAAGGAATATCACTACTTGGGTTAATTTTCTCATAAGATGACACCTCGTTCCTTTTATGTATGATGCCTTTCTTCTTTTCTACAGAACGAACCCTTATAAATATTTTAACACGACGGAGTGAAAATAAGAGGGCATAGAGTTTCCACCTGCATGTTTACATCGGACGGGGAAAAGATAAGGAAAGGAGGGATAACGATGAACGATTTAACCGTTGAAGAATTCAACCAGCTGTTACAAAAGTGGCATGGAGAAAAGATTCGGATTATGAAGCACGAAATTCGAGATGAAGACACGATCACGATGAACTTGCAGGAAATATCTTATGATACGAACACGAGGCGTTTGGATGAGTACACCCCTATGCATGCGCTTTACTTACACGGCCAAGGACAAACAGAAACAGACGCGCAAAGTGCTCAGCCGCTTCCTTCCCCTTATTATGAAATTCCATTGGAAGATTCTACACGATACCAATATTTGAATGACCGTTTTAAGATTGAGACAGAACGCGGGACCTATACAATTGAAAAAGAAACATGATGAAAAGGACGTCTTTTTTCCGGGAGGCGTCCTTTTTCATTTTATGTGCTGTTTTCTTTTTTTATGTCTCACCAGCCATTTTTCTGACCCGCCAATATTTTTTTAAGTTAGAACTTAAACCCGAAAACGGCAAGGTCTACGGCATCGACCCCGGCTCCTTTTTCTGCTTCTGCTTTTATTCCGATTCCTTCTCCAGGCACATTATAAGTGCGATTGAACTTTTCTCCCGGATAAAGAGTCATCTGATCCAAGGTCAAAAAACTGACTCGATCAATTTTCATAATTAATTTAAACATGACGGCCCCTTCGGAAACCACTCTATTTCCTCCAGCCACTCGAATCGTATAATAAGGGCTGACATCGATGCCCGCCGGATATTTTTCCGTCAGATCAACCGTTTGTCCTTCCTCAATGATATGCCCGCCTGGTTCTGTGATAAAAAGAAGATGGTTGCCTGAACTTGCTCTGTGGGACATCCTCATTCCTCCCCCGTTTTTCCTCGTTTAATATCCTATGAAAACGATGCGCCATACGGGAGGACTAATATCATAATAAGTTTCCCCCTTTCTTCCCACCTTTCAATAGAAGGAATTAATCTTTCGAAAGCGAATGATATAGTAGGGGAACCCCTCTGACAAACCCCTCATGACTCCCAAATAAACCTTTGAAAAGGAGCCAGGGAAATGGTCAAATCCAAAAAGTGGATGGTGATTTTTATGATGTTTTTCCTCATGGTGCCTTCCGTTAGTTTGGCAGGATCGATTAAAGATGGCTCTTCAGGCGAGCCTGGAGAATGGTATGTGGGAGACATTCCCTCCAATGGTTCATCAAGTAAACACCCGATCTTGTTTGTTCATGGATTGAACAGTTCATCAGAAACTTGGTATGAAAACAACGACATGTATGAAACAGCCTACCAGAACGGATATGAAACAGCCTTTATCGATCTCCATCCCGGGAAAGATATGTGGGAAAACGGCGCCCTCCTCAAACAAAAAATCAAAGAGATCTATCAACACTTCGGTAAAAAAATCGTTGTTGTCGCCCACAGTAAAGGCGGGATTGATACCCAATCCGCCCTCATCCACTACGAAGCAGACCCCTTTGTCGAGCGTGTGATCACCTTATCAACACCCCATTACGGCTCAGAATTAGCTGACTTGGCTTACAGCAGCTGGGCCAGCTGGCTTGCTGGAACCTTAGGCAGTAAAAATGATGCCACCCATTCCTTACAGACAGGGTATATGGATTATTTCCGCTCCGTCACTGATCAGCATGAAAACGTCCTCCACACCCCGATCTTTACGTTTGGCGGCACGGAATGGGGAAGTTTCGGCAGTTCACTTTATTGGGGCGGCCTCTATTTACAGCCATATGGAAGCAATGATGGAGCCGTTACAGTCAATAGCTCCCGACTCCCTTACTCAACAGAAATCAAAGTCGGCGAATGGAACCATACGACAATCAAAGGAGCCACCACGTTCCACCATTTCAAAGATTACTTAAATGAAAATGCACCTGCTGCTGCAGAGTTCCAAACAGCCTCCCTCCATCACGAACAGCAAGCACCTGTAGGACATTCCCTCACTGGTGGTGAATATACTGGTACTCATCAGGAAAGGGTTCATGTAGAAAAGGACGCATCTTCTGTCACTTTTGACTGGATCAGCGACCAAAAAGACACCGATCTCACGCTCATATCACCAAATAAAAAGACGTACAGAAGCTTTACAGTCACGAAAGATGACAGTGAATTCCTGAACAGTGCTTACCATCACTTGATAACCATTCATCAGCCGGATGCCGGAAAATGGACCATCGAAACAAAAGCAAATCAAAAAGAACACTATCTTCTGGACACGGCCTTTGAGAGTCCTGTCAATGCGATGCTCAGCAGAGAAATTGAGGGGAACCGCATGAAAGTCAAAAGCGGGAAAAAGATGAAAGTCAAAACAGATATGACCATTGAATATTACGGTAAAAACGGAAAATGGAAGCAGAGGAAAGTAAAACCAAAAAAGAATGGAAACGCCTTTGAGATTCCCAACCTCGGGGAAGGTATCTACAACATGACGATGGATATAGAGGGCAGTGTGGATGGATCACCCCTGGAACGGACGATCATCCAATCGGTTTACGTAGATGCCCATGGTAAAATCTATTCTCCTTAAGTACCGCAGGCCAGCATCTAAAAGGCCCTCGGATTTCAAAGATTTTTATGACGGAAACGGCGAAAAAACTCCTGCATGGGTGGAAATCCCTTGCAGGAGTTTTTCATGGTGACAAAGGTCAGAAACCGGGCATGGCCATGTTTTTCCTTACCATTCGTTTTTTTTCGACAAAAAATTCTAGAAAAGCGTTTTCAAAAATAGAAAGATGTACTATACTTCTTGTATACAAGTATACATGATGAATAAACGAGGTGGATATATGAAAGATTCTGGCGACTTTATGTACCCGCTCCAATGGTTATCAAAAGCTTCCGCTGGTGAACGTGTGGCCAGCGAGCTCCGAATGCGAATTATTTCGGGCGTTGTTGAAAGCGGTTCAATCCTATCTGAGAATCAGCTGGCTTCCGAATTTTCCGTAAGCCGTTCACCCGTGCGTGAAGCATTAAAAGTCCTTTCTTCGGAAAACCTCATCCGACTGAAAAGGATGGGAGCCTTAGTTCTCAATATAACGGAAAAAGAAATCCAGGAAATGTATGACGTGCGTTTACTTATTGAAAGTTTTGTATTTGAACGTCTCGTCCATATGGAAACAGATGAACTAGTGAAAGATCTCAGCAAGATTTTTGAAATGATGAAAATAGCGATCCAATACAAGGATGCCGATGAGTTTTCCAAACAAGATCTGCTTTTTCATGAAACGATTATTCGTTCCATTGGTCATTCTCACATTCAGATGATTTGGGACAACCTAAAACCCACACTCGAAAGCCTAATCCTGCTTTCTATGCGGTACAGATTTGAAGAAATGTACGAGGACTTTGAAAGAATTATAGCCAACCATGCACTATATATCGAGGCCATTCATAAGAAGGATCGGGACCTTATGGTTCAATCCTTACATCGGAACTTCGATGATGTCCAAGGCAGAGTCGAAGAACTTTGGATGTCGCAACAAACCTTTACTAAAGGAGTCGAAAAAGAAGATGACTAACTTCATGCTCGGTATCGACATCGGTACCACCAGTACAAAAGCCGTCCTTTTTAATGAAAAAGGCGATGTCATCCAAAAAGAAAGCCAAGGGTATCCCCTGCATACACCTGACATCTCAACGGCTGAACAAGATCCGGAGGAAATTTTTCAAGCGGTCGTCACCGTCATGACCGCCATTATGAAAGATCATAAGGACAAGAAGATCTCTTTCGTCTCATTCAGTAGTGCCATGCACAGTCTTATTGCCGTAGACAAAGACGGCCACCCCCTGACTCCATGCATCACCTGGGCGGATAACAGAAGTGAAGCATGGACACAGAAAATCAAGCACGAATGGAATGGCCATAACGTCTACAGACGGACAGGCACTCCGATCCATCCCATGTCTCCCTTAAGTAAAGTGACATGGCTTGTGCAGGAACATCCTGAAATCGATTCCAAAACATGCAAGTACATTGGAATAAAGGAATACATCTTTCACAAGTTTTTTGACGACTATGTTCTTGATCATTCTCTTGCTTCTGCCACTGGTATGATGAACTTGGAAAAATTGGACTGGGATGAAGAAGCTCTTAACATCGCTGGCATTTCCCGAGATAAATTATCAAGGCTTGTGCCAACGACCGAGGCCTTTACTCCATGCAATCGTCCACTAGCCGATAAAATCGGGTTGGACGCTGAAACTCCGTTTATTATTGGGGCGAGTGACGGCGTTTTATCAAACCTGGGTGTAAACGCTATCGGGAAAGGAGAAATCGCTGTCACGATTGGGACAAGCGGGGCAATCCGCACCATCATTGATAAGCCGCAGACAGATGAAAAAGGGAGAATCTTCTGCTATGCGCTGACAGAGGATCACTGGGTCATCGGAGGTCCCGTTAACAATGGTGGAATGATTCTGCGCTGGATTAGAGACGAATTCGCTGCGTCTGAAATTGAAACAGCAAAGCGGCTGGGTATCGACCCTTATGAAGTCCTGACTAAAATCGCCGATGGGGTGAGACCGGGGGCAGAGGGGTTAATTTTCCATCCGTATTTAGCCGGAGAGCGAGCGCCGCTTTGGAATCCGGATGTACGCGGGTCATTCTTCGGACTAACCATGTCTCATAAGAAAGAGCACATGATCCGTGCATCCCTCGAAGGCATTATTTACAACCTATACACCGTTTTCCTCGCCCTCGTGGAATGCATGGATACACCGGTGACCAGGATTCAAGCAACCGGCGGCTTTGCACGTTCCGGTGTATGGCGACAGATGATGGCCGACATATTTGAATCAGAAGTTGTCGTGCCAGAAAGCTATGAAAGCTCTTGTCTCGGCGCTTGTATTCTAGGACTCTATGCCACTGGAAAAGTAGAATCGTTTGAAGTCGCTTCCGAAATGATTGGAAGCACCCATCAACACACACCGGAAGAAGAAGCCGCTAAAGAATACCGACAATTGCTGCCGATTTTCATTGATTTATCCCGAAGACTGAGCAGTGATTATACAAGAATTGCAGAATACCAGAGACGTTTAATTCACAAGTAAAACACAACATGGAGGGATCATCATGCCATTATTAATGGTAGCTATAGGAATTGTTGCCCTGTTGATTTTAATTATGGGGCTTAAACTGAATACATTTGTTTCATTGATTATTGTTTCATTTGGTGTCGCGATCTTATTGGGAATGCCGCTTGAAGATATTGTTGGAACGATTGAAGCTGGATTGGGCGGTACACTCGGACACCTGGCGCTGATCTTTGGTCTTGGTGCCATGCTAGGTAAGCTGATTACAGACGCCGGCGGAGCTCAGCGTATTGCTATGACGTTTGTAAATAAATTTGGTGAGAAAAATATTCAATGGGCTGTCGTGTCCGCATCTTTCGTCATCGGCATTGCCCTGTTCTTTGAAGTAGGACTTGTCCTCCTTATTCCAATTGTTTTTGCGATTTCAAGAGAATTAAAAGTATCCATTTTATATTTAGGAATTCCGATGGCTGCCGCTTTATCTGTTACCCACGGATTTCTGCCCCCACACCCTGGTCCAACAGTGATTGCCGGTGAATATGGGGCCGATCTTGGGGAAGTCCTGCTTTATGGAATCATCATTTCCATCCCTATCGTTATAGTTGCGGGGCCTATTTTTACGAAGATGGCTCAGAAACTAGTTCCGGATTCCTTTACAAGACAAGGAGACATCACGTCTTTAGGAGAGCAGAAGAAATTTAAACTTGATGACACACCGAAGTTTGGCATCAGTGTTTTTACCGCTATGCTTCCGGTTATCTTAATTGCTATTTCTACCATCATTACATTGATTCAAGAAATGGCAGGCATTGAAACAAACGCCTTCTTATCTATTGTAAACTTAATTGGTAACGCCTCCACGGCTATGGTCATTTCCTTGCTAGTGGCGATGTACACGATGGGAATTGCGCGTAATATTCCTGTGAAAACAGTGATGGAATCCTGCTCTACGGCCATTGCCCAAATCGGTATGATGCTCTTAATTATCGGTGGTGGCGGTGCGTTTAAACAAGTACTCATCGATGGCGGTGTAGGCGATTACGTCGCTGAACTCTTCGAAGGGTCTACCATGTCTCCGATTTTACTAGCTTGGCTGATCGCGGCTATTCTGCGGATTTCCTTGGGGTCAGCAACGGTTGCTGCATTAACAACCGTCGGGCTTGTCATCCCTCTATTGGGACAGTCCGATGTTAACTTGGCCCTTATGGTTCTTTCTACAGGTGCGGGCAGCTTGATCGCTTCTCACGTGAACGATGCCGGGTTCTGGATGTTTAAAGAATACTTCGGCCTCACAATGAAAGAAACCTTTGCCACATGGACACTGCTTGAAACGATCATCTCTGTCCTGGGTCTCGGCTTCACTTTGTTGCTAAGCCTGTTTGTATAAAAATCACTGATAAATATTCAGACTGTCGAGATTTACTCGACAGTCTGATTTTTTTAAGAACGCTGATAAAATTTTTGCTTCTTCAATAGGACTCTATGGAATTTGCTGGTGTACCAGGTCATACATAATTTGGAAATCAGAAAACTCTACGAAGCTTCCATTTTTTCAGATGAAAGGATACGGTTTGTGAGGCTCTGAACTGGATGCTCTCATTATTGGGTGATGGATAAAAGCGGGAGGTGAACACATACTCTCCTCCATTAATGAATACTTCAATCGAAGATGTATCGAGAAAGATTTGCAGGTCATGTAACTCCTTAACCTCTGTTTGTCTTTTCTCTACAACCCCATCTACATAGCTCTCTCGCTCCATTGTGAAAACCTGATCATTCCTTGAGTAGACGATACGGCCAGAGCCCCCGAATGAAATCGCCAGCCAGCCTGCTTTAAGGTTGATTTCTTTAAGCTCCAGCTCTAAGGCTTTCCCCTCTACGCCTTTCACCCACCGCGTCTCCTGATTGATAGAGACTTCCCTTTCAATTGCATCGCCTTCACGTAAGTCCCTAAGTTCTGCAACAGGTGATTGATAAAGTTTTCCGTTTACAAGTTTCAGTTCCCGCGGCAGTGTCATGTTGTGCAGCCATTGATGCTGGATTGTAGGGTGGTCCTGTTCACCCTGATCTGGCACACTCATCCATCCGAACAAAATCCGGCGTCCCTTTTCGTCCCGTGTGGTCTGTGGGGCATAAAAATCAAAACCATGATCCAATTCATAAAATTCCCCATGTTTATAGGAGGTTTTCTCTGCCTCAAAGATTCCTGTCACATAACCTGCTTGATAGACGTTATGATACTTCATTCCGTCCGGCTCAAGACCTTGAGGAGAAAAAACAAGTACATCTTGTCCATCCAGATGAAAGAGATCAGGACATTCAAACATATAACCAAATGCTTCGAGCGGACCTTTCCCCCCGCCTGCGATAATCCCCACATGCTTCCAATCAACTAAATTGCTAGACGTGAACAAAACGACAGCCCCTTTCCAATCATCCGTCTGCGCACCGATAACCATGAAGTAAGCCCCATTCTGCTCCCAAACTTTTGGATCACGGAAATGGGCTGTGTACCCTCTTGGGAGTTGGACAACTGGCCCCTTCTTGTCAAAATGAACCCCATCTTCGGATACCGCTAAACATTGGTAGGACTCCCGGTTCCCTTCTTCATCTTTTACATTTCCTGTATAAAAAACGTATAACTGACCTTCATGCACCAGCGCGCTCCCAGAATAACAGCCATTTTTCTCAAACCATTCTGCTGGAGTAAGGGCAATCCCCTCGTGCTTCCAGTTCACAAGATCCTTTGATTGATAGTGACCCCAAAATTTTGCCCCATGCCCTGTTTCAAATGGCATCCACTGATAGAAAAGGTGATACGTACCTTTCCACTGGACAAAGCCGTTCGGATCATTTAGTAATCCGACCAGGGGCATGATGTGATAATGCAGGCGGTATGGGTCTTGTTCTACGAGAAGCTGATGTTTCTCTATCTCCTTGTAGGCAGCCTGACGTAAATGTTGGTCTCTATCCATCACTTCCTCCCCTGACTCCCACGGTGTTTTTTTACTTCACCCAAGGTAGGTAGAGCTGTCATAGCTCCTTTTGTAGAAGCAGCAAGGGCACCTGAGACAGAGGAAAATGCTGCCATTTCCACCGCTTCAGAAAGGGTAATTCCCGTTATGTCGCCTTCATACTCATTTAAAGAATAAAGCATGCCGGAAACAAAAGCATCTCCTGCTCCTGTCGTATCCACGGCTTTCACTTCCATTGCAGGTACATGTTCATATCCGTCTTTTGTACAAACATAACTCCCGTCTCTACCCATAGTTATAAGAATAAGAGGGATTTCGTAATAGGAAAGCTTTTCAAGCCCCTTTTCTATTTCTGTTTCACCTGTGATGAAGGTAAGCTCTTCTTCTGAAATTTTCAGAAGATCTGCTTCCCCAAGCATCGACTGAATCGTTTCACGAGCATGGGCTTCGGAATCCCATAGTGGTAGACGAAGGTTGGGATCATAGGAAACGATCATCCCTTTTTCCTTAGCCAGTGTAACAGCATGACGAGTAGCTTCTTTAGCGGGGTCGCGGATCATCGAAATCGATCCGAAATGGAGGACTTTGTTTGCCTCAAAATCCTCTGTATGAATTTCACTTTTTTTAAGGAACTGGTCGGCACTCGGGTTGATATAAAAATCAAAACTGCGCTCTCCATCCTCTGCGTTCGTCACAAAAACAACCCCCGTTCTGCTGTCAGGCGTTAAGGACATGGTGTGTGTTTTCACCCCATAGGAATCGAGGGTTTCCTTCATGAACCGGCCAAGTATATCTTCCCCCACCTTGCCTAAAAAAGTAGACGATGCCCCTAGTCTTGAGACACCAACCGCAACATTCGCCGGTGCGCCTCCAGGACTCTTCTGATAGTTTATATTAGCCACATCCAACGGAATAAAATCAATCAAGGCTTCGCCTAGCGAGATAACTCCTTTTTTCATTATTCATCCTCCTCATAATCATCTTAAACAAACCCCTACCAGTCGTAGACTAGTAAGCATTTTCTTCTCTTATTTCGTCTCTTCTTTCCAGCTAAGAAGCAGGGTAGAGACAATGGATCCCCCGATAGCAATCAAGCATCCAATTCCGTAATTAACCGGATCCTGGGCAATGGCAAACATCGGCAAACCAGTCAGTCCGATTCCATTGGCCATCACTTTAGTAAACACGACGTACGCGCCACCAAGAGCCCCTCCGATGGCTGCACCGATAAATGGACGACGGTACTTTAAGTTTACTCCGAAGATGGCTGGCTCCGTAATTCCCAGAAAAGCAGAGATTCCAGCTGGGAGGGCAATTTCTTTCGTCTTTTTATTCTTGGTCTTAAAGAAAACAGCGATCGTAGCGCCCCCTTGAGCGACATTAGCCATCGCCCAGATGGGCAGTAAGTAGTTTCCACCGACATTCAAGAGCTCTGCTTCAATCGCATGGAAACTGTGATGCACCCCTGTTAAGACGATCGTAGAGTACAATCCTCCAAAGATAAGACCAGCCATAGGACCTGCGGTGTCATAAACAATACCAAGAACGGAAGTCAAGCCATTCCCTAGGGTCCGTCCAAGTGGACCGATCACAAGCATGGCTACAAAACCGGTGAATATAACCGTCAAGAACGGTGTTAATAGTAAATCAACCGCATTAGGGACTATTCTACGGAATCCCTGTTCTAGCTTAGCCATGACATAGACGGTTAGTAGCACAGGAATCACTGTCCCCTGGTAGCCAAGCATTTCCACACCAAAACCGAGAAAATCGAGCGTTTCCGGCTGGGCATCGGCAAGACCCCATGGATTCAAGAGACCCGGATGAGTCATAATCCCACCGATGACAGCCCCTAAATAAGTATTCCCTCCGAATTCCTTAGCCGCACTATAACCAATCAAAATCGGTAAAATAATGAATGCCGCAGATGAGAACATATCCAACATGACAAAGAGACCGCTCTCTGGATCCACCCAGTTGTAAGTATCCATCAACCCAAGTAGTCCCATCAACATCCCCGCTGCAACGATAGCAGGGATAATCGGAACAAAAATATTAGAAAGCGTCCGTGCGAAACGGGCCAATGGATGCATTTTATTTTTCGCTGCCTCTTTATGGGAGACACTTTTTCCGCTATCTTCTCCCCCTGTTGAAGCCCCAACTAGAGGGCCAAAGTGGGTAAAGACCTTATTGACCGTCCCTGTTCCAAAAATGATTTGAAATTGACCCGAACTAGAAAAGGCTCCTTTTACCTCATCCAACTCTTCTATAGCTGTTTTCTCTATTTGATTTTCGTCTTCAATGACGAGGCGCAGACGTGTCGCACAGTGGGTCGCACTAACCACATTTTCCTTCCCCCCGAGCAACTGGACCAATTGTCCGGCTATTTCCTTATGGTTCATGGTGTTCTCCTCCTTGTTTTTTTAAAATTATTTTTTTGTTAAACAAGATAAAGCAAGATCATCGTCCCCAAGTGATGGAATTCTCCCTTCGTGCCTTCTTAATAAGGGAAGAAGAAGAGAAAACTAACACAAAGGTTAGAAAATAAAAAAAAGACCTAAAACGCGCACAGTTTACAAAGGTGATTCACCTACACGAGGTACCTCTGTCACTCTACACATTTTAGGTCTTGCCTGCTTTATCAGTAACAATCCTACACTATTCAGCTTTGAATGTTTCCTATTCTATACGATGAAAACGCTATCGTCAACTCCCTTTTTCCTTTCATTTTGTCAGGAGTCTTTGGATATGCAAGGCAATATAAGCAATCTCGGAATCTGGAAAATCGATCCCGTATACATCTCTCAAAAAGCCAGTGACTTTCTTTGATGTCTTATAAGCCTCTTCATATTTCATCTGAATGAGTGTCATCATATCCTCATCCATCGGCTCAAAACGACTCCCTTCTTCTACTCTGTTCAAAGCAAAACGCAGGTGGGTAATTAAACGCTGATAATTGATACTCGTTTCCTCAATGGGCACTCCGACGATTTCTTCCACTTGATCAATAAAATCACGTAAAATGGTGGCCGTCTGCAAAGATTCATTCATAGAGGGAGCATCCATTTTAGCGGTATGGACATGAAGAGCAATGTGGGCCACCTCATCTAATGGGATGTCGACACCAAGCTTCTGCTTGATCTCTTCCTTCGCCCACATCCCGACTTCGAATTCCTTCTTATAAAGAAATTTAATTTCGTTGGTCAACTTATTCTGAATCGGAAAGCCTTTACCAATCCTCTCCAGTGCAAAAGATAAGTGGTCGGTCAAGGCAATGTGGATATGATCATGTAACGGGGCCTCCAGATACCCTTCAGCATAGCTAATAATCCGTTCCGCCACTTCAATATGCTTCTCCGGTAAGGTGGATAGAAGTTGTTGAAATTTTTCTGAGGATTGATCACGCAAGAGGAAAATTTTCTCGATTTTATGTTTCGGCACAATATCGTTGCGCTTCTTTTGAAAGGCGACTCCCTTTCCCATGACGATTTTTTCTTGAGGACCATCGTAAACCACGACAGCATTATTGTTCAGTATCTTGGAAATGCGCATAATAGCCCCTCCGGTCAAATAGTTCATCTTAAATATACCATGAAGCATGATTCTATGATATTGGAATAAAGGCTTCCCTCATTATGGACCTGCCAGATAAGTGGATAAAAATCCATCCTCAGAGATCTACTAGCAAGAATAGAAGGCAAACTAAAAAACATATAGCCGCCTCTTTTAGAAGAAACCATCATAGGGAAGACTAATTACTAAAACCTATCCCGATTTCTTGTTACACTATAGAAGGAACATTTGGTTATATAATCATTCTCTTTCAGTAGATATTTTGCGACAGATTTGTGACTTTGTTGACAAATACTCGATTTTATATAATAATAGCTACTGAATTAGAATTATTATAAAAAGCTGCATCACCTATAGCAGCTTAAAATTACATTATTACAGGAGGAATTCTACTATGGCTCTAATCGGTAAAGAAGTACAACCATTCCAGGCGAAAGCATTCAAAAACGGTGATTTCATCGATGTCTCCGAACAAGATTTCAAAGGACAATGGAGCGTTGTTTGCTTCTACCCAGCAGACTTCTCTTTCGTTTGCCCGACAGAACTTGAAGATCTGCAAAACAACTACGAAGCACTTAAAGAACTAGGTGCAGAAGTTTACTCTGTATCTACGGATACTCACTTCGTACACAAAGGCTGGCATGATACTTCTGAAAAAATCAACAAAATCAAGTACGCAATGATCGGTGACCCATCTCAGCAAATTTCCCGTCAATTCGACGTATTGAACGAAGAAGATGGTCTAGCTGAACGCGGTACATTCATTATCGATCCAGATGGCGTCATTCAGACAGTTGAAATCAATGCAGGTGGCATTGGCCGTGACGCTGATACCCTTATTGGTAAAATTAAAGCTGCTCAATATGTACGCAACAACCCTGGTGAAGTTTGCCCGGCAAAATGGGAAGAAGGCGAAGATACACTAACACCAAGCCTTGACCTAGTCGGCAAAATTTAAGGAGTGGAATATAAATGGTTCTCGATGCACAAATAAAAGCACAATTAGAAGAGTATCTAAAGCTTTTAGAAGGTGACATCGAACTGAAAGTCAGCGCGGGAGACGATAAAGTCTCCCGTGACATGCTGGCTCTCACGGATGAGCTTGCATCCATGTCACCGAAAATCACCGTTCAAAATACAGAATTAAAACGCACCCCAAGCTTCAGTGTGAACCGCCCCCAAGAAGAAACAGGCGTCACATTTGCCGGTGTTCCGCTTGGTCATGAATTCACGTCCTTGGTCCTTGCTTTATTACAAGTAAGTGGACGAGCTCCAAAGATTGATCAAACAATGATTGAGCAAATCCAAAAAATCAATGGTGAGTATCATTTCGAAACGTATGTCAGCTTAAGCTGTCACAACTGCCCGGATGTTGTCCAAGCCCTGAATATCATGAGTGTGTTGAACCCTGGCATTACACACACAATGATTGACGGTGCGGCATTTAAAGAAGAAGCCGAAAGCAATAATGTTATGGCTGTACCATCTGTATTCCTTAACGGAGAATTCTTCAACGGAGGTCGCACAACACTTGAAGAAATCGTTGCGAAAATCAGTGAAGGGCCTTCTCCTGAGGAATTCACTAACCGTGATCCTTATGATGTTCTTGTCGTCGGTGGTGGACCTGCGGGTGCCAGTGCGGCTATTTATGCAGCACGTAAAGGAATTCGCACAGGTGTCGTCGCGGAACGTTTCGGTGGGCAAGTGCTTGACACAATGACAATCGAAAACTTCATCAGTGTAAAAAGCACGGAAGGACCAAAGTTTGCGGCCAGTCTTGAAGAACATGTCAAAGACTATGAGATCGATATCATGAATCTTCAGCGTGCGAAAAGCTTGCAGAAGAACGATGACAACATGTTTGAACTTGAACTCGAAAATGGCGGTGTCCTGAAGAGTAAGAGTGTCATCATTTCTACCGGGGCACGCTGGCGTCAAATTGGTGTTCCTGGAGAAGATGAGTACAAGAACAAAGGTGTAGCTTACTGTCCACACTGTGACGGACCATTGTTTGAAGGGAAAGATGTGGCCGTGATCGGCGGCGGAAACTCCGGAGTCGAAGCAGCCATTGACCTTGCAGGAATTGTTCAAAACGTTACGGTGCTTGAATTCTCTGACGAATTGAAAGCTGACGATGTTCTTCAAGAGCGCCTGCACAGCCTTCCTAATGTCGAAGTGAAGACAAACGCCCAAACGACAGAAATCACTGGGGATGATAATGTGAACGGAATCACATATATCGACCGTGAGTCCAACGAAGAACAACATGTCGACCTTCAAGGCGTCTTTGTCCAAATCGGACTTGTACCGAACACAGAATGGTTGGATGAAGATGTAGAGCGCAACCGCATCGGTGAAATCATCACAGACAAACATGGAGCCACAAGCGTTCCAGGCCTGTTTGCAGCAGGTGACGTCACCGACAGCCCACACAACCAGATCATTATCTCCATGGGTGATGGGGCCAACGCAGCGCTTGGTGCCTTTGACTATCTGATTAGGAACTAATAAGTAAGTGGAATGAATCCCAAAAAGCCTGAACGAGTGGTCACACGTTCAGGCTTTTTTCTATTAAAATAGCTTTTTTCAAAAAGAGATGGTATATTCCTCTCCCTTTTTCATTGACTCTTCCCCACGGAAAGCATCGCTTGTTTGGAAGGTCACGTCCTTAAGCTTCTCCGCATCCGCTTTTTCCAAAATAAAGCCGAGCTGACCTTTGCGAACCTCTCCTGGAGTATAGTCGCCGTGAAGTTCTTCTAAATAAAAGTCATCTACAAAGCTTTTCTTTTCTCCGTTATTTGTCTCCAAATGAGATACCGGAGCAAAGTTAACCTCGTGGTCTGAAGTGTTCTCAACGATAACTCGCAGTTTCACATAGTTAAAGTCGGTTTCCTCATGTGTGAAGCCGTGGAAGAAATCAATCAGATCCGGGGAGGGTTTATAATTCATAAATTTTGCTTCCTTCACCGTTACATTCATTGGACCAACCGTTAATTGCTGTTCTTCCTCCGTGTAGGCGTGCAGCTTGAGTTTGCCGTCCTCATCACTGTAAGTCGATCCAATATCGGTAAGCTCGCTATCATCAGGAGCTTGCGGACTTTCGGTGAAATGGTCTTCTTTTAGTTCACCTGCAGATGGTCCTTCTTCTTTCGTTGTTTCGGCATGCTTCTCATCCGATGATTCGTTTGTTGCTGACGCCTCACCGTCTATGCATCCAGCCAACAGAAGCACCGTGAATAACATCAACCCACAGATCGGCTTCATATCTCACCCTCCTTAAGTAAAGAATGAGCCTCTGGAATAGAGAGGCCCATTTTCTTTATTTGTTATGATTTCTGTCTTTCCCTTTATGGTCATTATCCTTGTGAGATTGAGGGCCTTTACGGTCTGCTTTCAATAGTTCAAAAAGCTTCTGACCTGTTTCACTGTTTTCGTTCAATCCTGAGAACTCCCCTTTTTGCGGACCATAGGCGTATACGTTCACATCAACACCTGTATGACCACCGGTGGTCCAGCCTGTACCTGAACGAACATTATAAATATTTTCAATCGCATCATCGACCGCTGTTTCATCAATTGTGCCGTTTACAGGCTGAGCTGCTTCCTGAACAGACTGAATTTCTTTCTCTGTCAAATTAAGTCCGCTATAGTCATTTAATACTTGCTCGACATCGGCGCCATCAGCGATTTGCGCGGCCATGTAGTCAGGTGTACGTTCAGCTGCATCAATAACTTCAGGATTAAACACATAATCACCTCCGCGCCCGATTGCTATGCCTCCTGTCGAGTGGTCGGCGGTGGTCACAACAATTGTTTCTTTATCTTTTTTAGCAAATTCAATGGCTTCCTGGAAGGCCTTCTCAAACTCTCTCATTTCACTCATCGCGGCAACGACATCATTATCGTGTCCCGCCCAGTCGATTTGGCTCCCTTCCACCATAAGAAAAAAGCCGTCTTTATCTTCGCTCACTTTATCGAGAGCGGTTGTCGTCATCTCGCTCAATGAAGGAGAATCCTCCCCACGGTCAATCGCCTTGTCCATCCCTTTCGGGGCAAAAAGGCCGAGCAGCTGATCATTGTCACTGGCAAGCATTTCTTCTTTTGTCGTGGCGTAATCATAACCATCCTCCTGGAAGGCTTCTACAAGATTACGATCCTCACGCTCGAAATAGCTCGTCCCGCCACCAAGCATGACATCGACTTTATGTTCTCCATCAATGGTTTCATCAAAATAGTCATCCGCAATCGCATTGTAATTGTTCCGGGAAGCATCATGGGCACCGAAGGCCGCTGGTGTTGCATGGTTGATCTGAGACGTGGAGACAAGTCCTGTTGCTTTACCTTGTTCCTTGGCTTCCTCAAGGATCGTTTTATGTTCTTCCTGATCTAAGTCAAGCCCAATGGCTCCATTGTATGTCTTAATCCCAGAAGCCATGGAGGTAGCAGTAGCGGCAGAGTCAGGAATATTTTCTTTCACATCTCCTTCTCCCCCGTCAAAATAGGGGTCCCAAGAATATGTAGACTGCATACCTACAAGGTATTCATCAAATGCGGTCGGTTCCATCATCTTCGTTTCTGGATTATCATTCATGTAACGAAGCATTGTCGTATAGGCAGGTCCCATACCATCCCCCACCATAAAAATGACATTTTTGATTTCCGATTGGTTATTCTTATGTGTGCTGGCTTCGACTTGCGATACAGTTGTCGTACCTATCCCCCCGACAACCAGTGAGCTGATCACAGCCATGGGAAGAAGCTTTTTCTTCATGATTTGTTTAAACATTATGAACCCCCTCTGGAATTAGTAAGCTTTGCTCGTCTATTATTCTAGTAGCAGGTATAGGGGTATACAACAGGACATCCTATTTATTTACAATCCTTAATACTAGATTTACAAAAAGTAATAAAAGAGAAATAGGTATAAATGACTGAATATTGGCCCCTTTTTATACAAGAAAGTGGATAAAGAAATGGACAGACCCTTGGTATAGGCGATAAGTGTGCAAAACGGACAAATAACATAACCACCACTTAAGAACCACTCCGACAAATAGATAAATCGACTTATGTTTCTGTAACAAAACCTCCGTTTTTTTACAAAAAAAGTGCTCTTCCCGGTAGGAAAGAGCATAGGACTAAAATAAATTCGGATTAATCATTTCCGGAACATAGAAAGCAATGCTCGGAACAAAGGCAACCACAAGCAGAACGACCACTACCACCGTAATATATGGCAGGACGGATTTGAATGATCTCTCAATCGGGAGTTTCCCAATTTTTGCGGCCAGTAACAAACAAAGTCCGTACGGTGGTGTGACAAGTCCTACAGCTAACGTCATGATCGTAATAATACCAAGTAAAATCGGGCTGATATCAAACGTAATCGCAACAGGCAGGACAACCGGGATGAACAAGATCATCGCAGGGATGGCATCCATAAACGTTCCTACGAAGAGGAAGAATGCGATGATAATCAATAAGAAGATCCATTTGCTATCAATGTTATTGGCAAAGAACTGTTCTGCCCAAACAGACAATTGATAATAACTCATCAATTCACCGAGGGCGTTGGCAGCGGCCAATGCAAACAAAGATAAAGAACTTAACGTCAACGTATCTACGAAGATCTTTGGAAAATCCTTCACCTTCAATGTCTTATAGTAAAACATACCGACAATGACGGTATAAATGGAAGCAAAGGCAGCTGCTTCCGTGGCGGTAAAAATCCCTGTAATAATGCCGCCAATCAGAATAACAGGTGTCATCAACGCAGGGATTGTGTCCAAAAACTGTTTCATGAAGTTGGATACAGACGCTCTTTGATAGGTTGGATAACCTCGTTTCAACGCAAGGAAATAGACGATCACCATCATACTCAAACCTATGAGAATACCTGGTATGATTCCTACGAGAAAAAGAGCCCCCACCGAAACGTTCGTCAGTCCCGCATAGATAATCATCGGAATACTCGGCGGAATGATAACCCCGATCGTTGAAGAAGCGGCCGTAACCCCGACAGCTGTCCCCGTATCGTATCCCTGCTTCTTCATGTTCGGGATCAAAATCTTCCCGACTCCGGCTGTATCCGCCTGTGAAGCACCTGACACCCCGGCAAACAGCATCGATACGAGAATGTTGGCATGAGCCAATCCTCCTCGGATGTGCCCGACGAGTGATAATGAAAAGTCAATCAATTTCTGAGAAATCTGGCCGCTGTTCATCAAGTTCGCGGCCAAGATGAATAGAGGAACAGCCAACAGAACAAAGGAATCGAGACCGTTTAGCATTTTGACCGGAACCGTAACTTCAGGGATATAAGGAACATTAATAATACCTATCATAGCAACAATTCCAATGACAAACGCAATCGGAATTCCGATGATCATCAATAAGATGAATAAAACGACTAATAATGGCCCGATCATTCTGCAACCTCCTCTGTGTTGAAGTTTTTAACGTTTCGAAAAATATGAGCAAGCGTGTAAATAAACATGGTAGCCCCCATGATCGGTACAGAAATCCAGACATACCCCATCTTCATAAATTCCAGAGAAACCCATTCGTACGCCCAGAAGTTTTGAACAGCCTGGATACCAAAATAAAAGATGCCGAAAGTGAACACTAATAAAATCAAGTCATTGACGAGATAAAGGCTATTCTTGCCCTTTCCTTTTAACTTCTTCAATAGGAAGTCAAATTGAAAGTGTTCCCGTCTATTCAACATGACTGCAGCTCCCATGAATACAGACCAGATAAAGGAATAGGTCGCTACTTCCTCTGTCCAAATCGCTGATATCCCTGTAAATCGCGTCATGACTTGGATGACAATCGTGATGAAGAATGTGACAAGAAACAGGACTCCGATCGTTAACTGAATTCGTTCAAGCCATTTAATCACTATGTTGAAACCTCCTTATTCAAGAAATGAAAAGGGAAGGGCACCATGGCGATGCCCGGCCTTTGTTTCCCTTATTTCAATTCATTGATTTTGTCCAATAGGTCTTGAGCTCCGATTTCTTCCGCACGTTCTTCAAGGAGCGGTTCGGCCAGATCAATGAATGGCTGACGGTCAATTTCGTTCACTTCAGCACCGTCATCGATTGCTTGCTGTTTGTACTCTTCTTCCTGTTCATAAACCGCTTCCCGTTCTTTTTGAACAGAAGCTTCTGCGGCTTTCATAATTGCTTCTTTCTGCTCATCAGAATAGTTTTCAAACTTCTTCCCATTGATTAATAGAAAGCGAGTCGTATAGTCGTGCGCCGTTTCTGTCACATACTTTCCGTTATCGGTCTTATGGTGATTTTCCTGGACGAAGTAGGGATAAGAGTTTTCAGAGGCATCGACAACCCCTTGCTGAAGTCCTTGATATAGTTCACCCCAAGCGAGAGATGTTGGGACAGCCCCTGTCTTCTCCCAATAGTTAGCGATCGCCCCGGAAGTTTGGGTACGGAATTTAACCCCTTGTAAATCATCCATGGACTCCAGAGGCTTTTTGCCGTAATAGTGACGGACCCCTGCTGACCAGTAGCCAAGCAATTTGAAATCATTATTTGATTCCTTGCTAATAATACTCGCCATCTCTTCTCCTACTTCTCCATCCACAACACTTTCCCAATGATCATAACTGTCGAATACATACGGGAGGGCAAAGAGATCGATTTCATCAATCCCCGTTTTTGTCATAAACCCTGGTGATACCAATACGACATCCGCAGCACCGAGCTTCAACTTTTCAACGAGCTCCGACTCACTTGTTCCTAAGGTCCCCGCGTGTACTTCTACTTCAATATTGGCATCCGAACTCTCTGCGGATTCTTTAAAGGCTTCCATTCCAATCTGATAAGGGTTTTCAGGGGATGTCTGGTTATGGGCGGCGACAATTTTCAGTTTTCCATCGCCAGAAGCTCCGCTTGTTTCATCGTCCCCACTGCATCCCGTCAATGCCAAAACACCTACAAATATCACAACTAATAAAAGGGATAAAGACTTTTTCATCATGTATTCCTCCTTGGTATTGATTGAATCCGCTTTCAATTAAATAGAAATTTCCCCTGAACTGACGGCAGCCCTTTCCGTGTATGCTTTCGCCAAATTTGTCAAATTACGATAGTCCGCCTCTGTGTTAAGGTTCGCTGTTTTGACCAGCTGGCTACCGACACCTACGACTTCAGCTCCTTTTGCTAAATACTCTTCCATGTTGTCTAAATGGATGCCCCCAGTCGCCATGATAGATGCTTGAGGCAGGGGACCTTTGACATTCTTAATATAATCAGGCCCGACGATGTTTGCTGGAAACAGCTTGACCATTAAGGCGCCTGCTTCCATGGCCGTTTGGATTTCTGTTGGTGTGAAAACACCTGGGATAGAAGGGATCCCATAACGATTACATGTGGAAATTGTTTCTACATTTAATGTGGGAGAAACGATAAAGTCAGCCCCTGAACGCATCATTTCCATGGCGGTTTCGGGATCGAGCACTGTCCCAGCACCGACCAATACCCTGCCTCGATAGGCCTCTGCCACTTTCCTAATGAGTGTCGCAGCCTTCGGTGTTTCTGCTGTAATCTCAATCGCTGTTATCCCCCCATTAATAAGAGCCTCTGTAATAGGGAGAATGTTCTCTTCCTCTGCCTTTCTGATGACAGGAATTACCCGCTTCTCTTTCAACCGATCTAACAGATTCATAGACTTTCCTCCTATTCCAAATTAGCGTGTCGTTTCGCCATTTGTTCATGAGTGTGACCTTCCTGCTGTTGGACCGCGTGGATAATCACCGCATCCAGGAGCAGGTGAACGGATTGATCAAACTGATTGCCAAGAGGCTGGATCGTATCTGGTTCTTCAGGCAGCCGTTTTTTTGTCGCAGCTGGAACGACCAGTGTCAGATCACTGCCTTCAGCAATGACAGACTGTGGATTGGTTGTAACGGCGGCTACCACTGCACCTGCTTCTTTCGCTTGTCGAGCAAATTGATGAAGAGATTGGGTAGAACCTGAGCCGGAAATCACGACTAACAAATCACCTTTTTCAATACTCGGAGTAATCGTTTCGCCTGTAACATAGACAGTAAACCCTGCATGCATAAGTCTCATGGCAAAAGCTTTCCCCATCAGACCTGAACGCCCCTCTCCCGAGACAAAAACCCTTGGCGCGGAAAAAAGGTGATCCGAAAGTTCTGCGGCCTGGACTGCTTCTATAGTTGAAAGCACGTGTCGGATTTCATCGCTGACGGTTTGAATTATTTGCTTCATGGTTTTTCATCCTTTCTTTCATTTTTGCGGCTGTACCCTGTCGATCTGTACTTTTCGTAATGCCACTGCCAACAATCAGGGTATTTGGCTGGTGGTTGAGGATAGATGAAAGGGAATCAAGGTTAATCCCACCTGCCACGGCCACATCGAGATAGGGATGATGGTGGACAAGAGAAAATAAATCATCTTCCTGTAAGTCGCCCGCTTCCTGCATATCCTTTCCGAAGTGAAGGCTAACCAGATCCACACCAATATCAGAGAGTTCGCGGATACGCGCCTCCTCCTTTACTCCGAGCAAATCAATCATAATTCTCCCGTGACAATCTTCAGCCACTTTCAAACTATCTTTGATCGTCTGATTCGCAGAAAAGGCCATCACGGTGGTGATATCTGCCCCCGCCTCAAATGCCTGGGACGCTTCATGTTTTCCAGCATCACATGTTTTCATATCCGCCACGAGAGTCTTTTGTGGGAACGCTTTCTTGATATCCCTGACAATTTCCATGCCATACTCCTTAATCACCCCTGTGCCGACCTCTATCCAGTCAATGGATTCCTTTGTATCCTCAATCACCTGGAAACAATCCCCTTTAGGCATCCGGTCTAAAGCAAGCTGCAGTTTCATACGGCTCCCCTACCTTTCGACGTATTCTCTTTCTCCAAGTTGGATCTGTACTTCCTCAAGCTCTGGTAGCCCTTCATTATCTCCATACACACTAACCACCATCGACCCAATTGTATTGGCAAAATGAAGGGTTCTTTCTAGGGACCATCCTTGCAATACACCATAAATAAATCCAGCGTCAAATCCATCCCCCGCTCCCACGGTATCAACGACTTTCTTCGGAGTACGCGGAGGCAACGTCATGGATAGACCGTCCATACAGCCAAAGGCTCCTTTTTCTCCCTGTTTGATGGCAACCGTAGAGATTCCATACCGTTCACATGCAGCAACGATTTGGTCTGCTTGGCTCACACCGAAGAGAAGTTCCGCTTCTTCGACACCGGTCAGGATGATATCTACATAAGGAAGCAGCTGCTGCAATGACTGTTGCGCTTTTTCCCGCTCCCAAAGTTTTAAACGAATATTGGGATCAAATGATACAAGAGCTCCATTGTCTTTGGCGATCGTCACTGCACGCTTTAGCAGCCTCAGGTTCTTATCTGGGTCTATCGCTGCAAATACCCCCGTGATGTGGAGGATTTTCGTTTGTCTGATCGCCTCCGCATCTAACGTTTGTTCTGTCAGTGTTTTCGTTGGCGAATCCGCTCGATAATAAAAGGTACTTCCACTTCCATCTTCGCGGATTTCCTTGAAATTAAGAGAAGTCGGATACCCGTCTACAAGCTTAACAGCAGAAACATCGATTCCTTCCCCTCTGGCAAAGTTACGGATGTACTTACCAAATTCATCATTGCCGAGGCGGCTGATCCAGCCAGTGTGGAGGCCAAGACGAGCACATCCAATGGCAAAGTTGAACTCAGCCCCTCCCGCTTTTCTTTCAAATGAGTGAACATTTCGTAATGGACCATTTCTCGTTGGATCAAACGTGATCATCGCATCACCAATGGTCAAAACATCTTTCATCCTTCTTCCCCCTTCACTTTTGTCTGTACAATCAGATTTAGACGGAATCCCTGATCATCAAAGTCGGTTCAAACCGCAGGGATGCCTGTTTTGTTGTTTCTTCTTGCTTTTGGACTATATTCAGAAGCAGTTCCGCTCCTGCTTTCCCCATCTTGAAGGTTGGTTGTGCGACGGTTGTGATCGCCGGGGTATAGAAACTAGCAAAAGATACATCATCAATGCCGATGACAGCAAGGTCCTCCGGGACGCGCACCCCTTTTTGTTTGGCGTATTTAAGGATTTCAATTAGAACTAAATCATTCCCGGCCAAAATGCCTTCCGGCGGCCTTTCCAAGTGAAGGAGCTCCTCTAATTCCGTTTGCAGACTTTGAGGTTCTCCACTAATGATGTAATCCTTATAGATTGGGATACCAGACCTTCTTAAAGCCTTCTTATACCCTTCCACCCTCTCTACTCTCGGTGTTGTATGATTGATCAGCGAAGTCGTCATCATCCCGATTCGTCGGTAACCTTTCTCTAAAAAATGCTCAACAGCAAGCTCAGCCGCTTTTTCGTTATGGAGCATGATCGATGGGATGTCCATCCCCTCCACTTCTCTATCCATGAAAACAACCGGGTAAGAACTGTCCAGCATTTTTTGGTAGAGGTCTCTGTTATCCCCCGTCGGGAAAATAATCAGCCCGTCTACCTGTTTCGCACGGAGCATTTCAATATAATATTTCTCTTTAACGGGATCATCATCAGCATTACAGATGATCGTGTGAAAATCGGAGGCGTGGCACACATCCTCAATCGCCCGCACTACCTTTGTAGTGAAATTGTGCAAAATGTTGGCTACTATGACACCGATCGTCTTTGTCGCCTTCTGTTTTAAGCTCCGGGCAACGATATTCGGCTGGTACCCTAATTTTTCAACGGCTTCTTGAATACGCTGCTTCGTTTTTTCTCCCATGTAGTCATATCGTTTATTTAAGTATTGGGATACCGTGCTTTTCGAAACTTCTGCCTGTTTCGCTACATCGGCAATCGTGACGTTTTTCATAACTAATCTCCACATTTCCATTAATACTAAATCGGTTTAGTAAATCGATTTAGTTGTATTGTAGACTACATGAAAGCGTTTTACAAGAGGAGGATCCCATCATTTATTCTTGCTCTCATACAGAACCCCTTCATGGCGGTGGTTCAAGGGCCCAAATTTTTAGAAAATTTTTTCCTGCGCTTTTTATTATTTGCGAGACGTTAAAAAAATCCCCGCCTCCTTATGAGGAGGAAAGGTAAATGTTATGATGCTCGTTCATGTATACAGGTTTCACGGATGAAAGATGGAAACGAACTTTATTTCTGATTCTCTTTGATGTTGATTTTCAGTAAAGATTTGACTTCTTCTATATCTTCCCTCTGTTTTTTCACCATTCTTTCTAGGTTTGTTATTACGTAAAAGATATAAAGAAAAAGTACGATGAAAACAATAATAAACACTCCCATTTGCCCCTCCTACATCGATGGTGTGCCGCTATTAGTCGGTCTTTTTTTTGCTCCACGTGGAAGCCTGCGCCCCCCTTATTCCTTTATTTATCAGCAAGGATATTTACATACACCCCTTTTTTAGATTTCTGATAAGCTAGCTCATTCATCTCTTTCACTTTATCGGATAAAACGGAGGCCCTTTTCAAATCCTGGCCGTCCATGACCATCGGGTCGATCAAACGAACTTTACTTTTATGATGCAGATCATAATTGACCCCATCTGCTTTCACGTTCACCTTTTCGTGAATCCGGCATAGCCGTTCTTTCACCTCTTGATTTTCAGCTTCTTTTAATTGACTGATCACCTGTGCATCTTCCCCAAGAAAATCAGTGATATCTATTATATTTTTATCTAAAGCCAATCGTAATGTTTCCGCCAAAGCAGCGTTAGCATAGACATTCAGAGGGTCCATAAAGAAATCAATCACCTCTTTGTAGTAGGTCCTGACAAACCACTCCGCTGCCTTTAAATCCTGGAGATACATTCTCCCTTTCCAGAATCGTAAACCATCTAAAAAAGTGTGGATTTCTTTTAAAGGGATACCGCCATATTCGTACATATCTCGTAAAGTATAATCCACTCGATCAGCACATAGGTCAGGAGCTGGCTGCTCCAATAAAGTCCATTGAGAATCATCAAATAACAGATCCTCATAATGATAATGGTATTTTTTCAGAATAGCAGGAATTTCCGACTCGGAAACTACAGATCGATAAATCGCTTCATGATAATCTTCGTCCTGGTTCGCGAAAACATAATCAATAACGTGGGAGAAGGCTGTATGAGACACATCATGGAGCAATCCAGCGATTTGCTCTTCAATGGATCCTCCCATTTTTTTAATGAGCACCATCACCCCTATAGAATGATCAAACCGAGTGACATTCCATTTTTTGTTCACTAAGTAACTTGCTCCCCCCTGGTGAATTCCCTTCAACCTCTGCATCGGTTTGCTTTGAATAAGTTCTTCAAGGACTCCATCCACCTTTACTTCTCCGTATATTTTATCCGTAATCTTCATGGAATCCCGCCTTTCTTATCAGAAGATCCTTTACACCTGTTCCTTTCCCGTGTTCCATTGAATTTGGTAAAAGTATAGAGTGTCCTAAATCTTTCCCTCTTTTTCAAGGAATTTTAATCCGCTTCTCATCGTCCTCTCATAAACGTCGTATAGGATGGAATTATCCCAGTTCATAAAGGAGGAAATAAAATGAAAGCGTTATTTTTAACTACCACTGCCGCGGCTGCTTTCCTGCTGTCTGCAGGGGGCGCTGGTGCAGACAGCCTTCAAGTTGGTGGTCATCATTCCAGCTTCGTCAACGATGATTCATCTCAATTATATCAAAGGGAAGAACAGGATAGGATCAGCCTTCAACAGTTGAAAGAGTATAAGGTGTTGGAGGAACACCTAGAAGTGCACAACTATGAGGGGAAAATCATGGAAGACAACCCGTACAAACGTGTCGTTATTCTTAGCGATGGTAAGGGGAAAGAGCGATACAAAAGCATCTTGATCAAAAATACCCAACGACTAAAAGTGATTGACTTCAAACAGGGACCTATATTCAATCAGGTTTTATAAACCAAAAAAAGAGCCCATCAAAGTGATGGGCTCTTTTTATCAAATTCACTTATTGATTCCCTTTTTTTACCCAATCGGCAACGGTAACCGTACGCTTAGCTTGGTGTTTAACAGCACTTTCAACGTCCTCAACCATTTTGCCATCTTGATCGACGGTCACACTTGTTCCGTATGGGTTTCCACCAGCACCAAACAATACAGGATCAGTATAACCAGGAGAAGCAATAATAGCCCCCCAGTGCATCATAGAAGTATATAAAGATAACATGGTAGCTTCCTGTCCACCATGTGGGTTTTGCGCAGAAGTCATGCCACTCACTACTTTGTTTACTGTCTTGCCATTCGCCCAAAGACCACCTTGCATATCAAGGAATTGTTTCATTTGTGATGGCATGTTTCCAAATCGTGTTGGAATACTAAATATGATAGCATCTGCCCATTCGATATCAGCTGATGTTGCTACTGGAACATCCTTTGTTGCGTCAACTGTTGCCTTCCATGCTTCATTGGCTTCAATAGAGGATTGAGGGGCCAACTCTTCAACTTTTAATACTTTCACTTCAGCACCTGCTTCTTTAGCTCCTTCTTCAGCCCACTTAGCCATTTGATAGTTTGTTCCACCCATACTATAGAAAACTACAGCTAATTTAACATTTGACATATTTTCCATCTCCTTTGATTTTCCAAATAATTTATCTAAGAAACCCATGTCGCTCACCTTCCTTAATATAAAACTTTAAGTTAATTTATAAGAACCACCTCCATTGAAAATGAAAGCTTTCCAATGTGTTCTGTTCTTTTTATTCCCTATTTAAAAGTGTTTATAAAGAAACCTATTTTAATGATTCTTCAATTCAAGATATTAGGAATGCTGAGTTATCTCTTTATGACTCCCTAGCTTTAAATAGAAAGTGATCACATGATATAACTTACTACCATTCAAGACGATATGAATCGCAATCACAAGAAGTACTAAGTCATAATCATAACCATTTAAAAATCCTTCCGGGAGTTCAACTGTAAAAAAGGCACCACTCATAAAAGTTCAAATAAAAAGCCAACCTTACGAGTCCCTAACCCTAGAATCCTCCGAGCAACTCAATACCACCAACTGCATAAGCCAGGAGCCCTGGAATTATTTCCTCCTCCCCTAAAAAACCTGTGTCAACCTAATACATATATTATCATTTAGAGAATCTTTAATTCGAGATATTTTTCAAAGTTTTCTTCCTGCTTAATGAAAATTCTTTCGATACCACTGAGCTGCAGCTTCTACTTCTTTCGGGGTCAACTGATGGCCTCGACTTTCCCAATGAATGTCAGTTTGCACATGCGCTTTTTCAAATAATGCCTGAAGCTCAGAAGATTCTTCTGGAGAACAAACGGGATCATTGGTTCCGGCTCCAATAAATACAGATTTCCCGGACAAGTCAGGAAGATGGATGCCTCTTCTGGGTACCATTGGATGGTGAAGAATAGCGCCTTTTAAGGCATGTTGATAATGAAAGAGCAAACTTGCGGCTATATTGGCTCCATTAGAGTAACCAATCGCAATTATATTACCTCGGTCAAATTCATACTCTTCTGCAGCTTCATCAAGGAACTGATTCAATTCTTTAGTACGAAAGATAAGGTCCTCTTCATCAAAAACTCCCTCTGCCAACCTCTTAAAGAAACGGGGCATGCCGTTTTCCAAAACATTCCCTCGAACACTCAATACAGAGGCTTCATCATCCATTCTTCCGGCCACGGTCAATAAGTCTAATTCGCTTCCTCCGGTTCCATGAAGTAATAGGAACGTTGGTTTGCTCGCATCTTTCCCTTTGTTAAATAGATGTTTCATTATTCTTTATCCTCCTCTAAAACCCGCACCTTCACAGAAGGCAAGGTATTTTCTAGTTCCATTCGTTTTGCTTCTAACCATGGTGGCAACATTAACTTTCCCCCTAGTTCATCCAGTGATTCATCAACTGTAAAGCCTGGTGGATCTGTTGCTATTTCAAAAAGAACCCCTCCGTCTTCTTGGAAGGGTTTAACCCTAAACATCTTATATTTTGTTCCACAAGCTTCTTGATTGATTCCAGTGTCATAAATACTTTTAAGGATAATTCTTCTTTATATCTTATAAAGGCTGCACCTTTGATTACAATTATACCTTCCATTATCTCGAATTCAAGATAATTGTATATAAATTTTTTTTGGATGTCAACCAGCCCCATATGCTTATTGAACGCAGTTATCTAACTAACCCTGTCTTTCCCTAAGCAACGATATGATTACCATATTAAGTTGGATAATATTATTGTAGGCGTGGATACTATAATTACTGTGTTCATAAGAATCTTCGATGTGATATAGTTTTATGAATCTATGATCAACTTTTCTGAAGCGAGGATGATCCCATCTTCATCCACATACACATAATCGCCCGGGTTCCAGAGGGCGTTTCCAAACGCCAACGGAATATTTTCTTGGCCTTTCCCTTCTTTCTGACTTTTCAATGGGATTGTACCTAAAGCCATGACGCCTATGTCCGTTTCGCACACTTCCATGAAATCTCTAATGTATCCATTGATAATGATGCCGCCCAGCCCTCTCTCTGCTGCTATTTCTGCCAAGTTCCCTCCAAGCAAGGCACAGTTCTTAGAAGCTATTCCATCAACAACTAACACGTTCCCCGCAGGGATTGTTTCTAATGCCTTACGTACCAGAACATTATCATCTTTCACCTTAACTGTAGAAATAGGTCCTGAGAAACTCTTCCTTTGGCCAAAGCTTCTAAATGAAGGATCGACAATCGTTACCTGATCTGGATAGTGATCACATAAATCGGCTGTTTTGATGCTCATGGACTCTTTTCCTCCTTTTTTATTGACCATTATCGTTTATCCCCCTGCATCAACCTGTCTCTTTAGGAAACCTCCTCTGAATAGTTCCCCGACGGAAATCACTTCTAATAGATTTGATCTAACATTCCCTTGTCATTATTTCGTCGTTAATCAAGGAATTTCCTCCCCTCTTTTATAAATCTGATCATAATTATGAAGAAGTTATCCCTTACTTTGATACCAATGGATTGCTTTTTTCTCTAATTCTGAAACAAATGCTTTCTTAGCTGGACTGTAATCCTTCGTGAATTCGTACTTATTGGCTAACTTTTCTTTAAACTGACTATATTGATTTGCTGCTGTCGGGTGGGTAAGAAGATAGTCACGCAACACTAAATGACGTTCAATTTCTGGATAATCGAATTGATAAAAGTGAAGATGGTGGGTCCTTTTTTCTTCACCTTTGCGAAACAACCTTCTTCCTTTAATTCCCCACTCCCCAGCGACATCATAATTCAGTGATCGCATTTTATCTTTGTAGGTGTCTATTATTTCGATATCCTTTACGATACACATCATATCGATGACAGGCTTCGCCTTCATACCGGGGACGGAGGTACTGCCAAAATGTTCAAACGAGATAATTTCCTCCCCAAAAAATCGTTTTCAGAATTTCTGCCTCTTCTTCAAACATCCGTTTCCAGTCTTCGGTATAGTCACTTAATCTAACTTTCATGTCCTGCCCCCTTTTTATAAAAAACACCTTAACGTTACTTCTTAATATACCAACATTATCCAATATGGTGCCCAATAAAAACAAGAGTTGAAAACCCTTAAACCAAATAGAAAAAAGTCTAAGAAGAAATCACTCCTTAGTACATGTTATAAACCTACACGAAGAAGTACTCTCTCCTGTTTCAAACTTATCCATTCCCTGACTTCCATTAGCCACCTAGAATCAACGGAATTCCTAAATAAAAAATATGAATGCTCATTGAGAAGAAACACGGCTCTCAGAGAGATTTCCTCCCGTTCATTCTATTATTAAGTTTTCTTTTTCCCAATGCAAAGAAAAATGAGAAAAATGTCCCAAGAAAAAATGATGAAAGTTGTTGAATGCCCCCTGATTTTATCCTTTTTCACACCATGAACAATCACTTTTTCCTAGGTGTAAACACCCCTCCAATTCCATCCTTTATTTACATCTATTTACAACAAATTAAAAAAGGCTCTCTATAATGAAAACTGTTGCATTCATTACATTTCGTGAAAAGGAGCCGATCAAATGAAAAAGGAGAACTCTATGCAGGATTGGATTCAAAAGCTTAATGAAGATACCTTACATAAGGGAATTGATCGACGAAGTTTCCTTCAAGGTGCAGGGAAAGTCGCCGGTGTTTCTTTGGGAATGGTCATCGCTCAATCCATGGGTGGTCTGACTGTCTCTGCAGATGAAGTAGAATTTCAGGAGTACCCGTTTTTGCTTGGCGTTGCTTCCGGAGATCCGCTTCCTGATAGTGTCGTATTGTGGACGCGTTTAGCCACAGATCCTCTGAATGGTGGGGGGATGGCTGATCGAAACATCCCCGTAAAATGGGAAATGGCCAAAGATGAACATTTCCGCCATATTGTTCAGCGTGGCACCGAAGTTGCCAGTCCGGCACTAGCTCACTCTGTACATGCAGAAGTAGACAACCTGGAAGCCAATACCGTTTACTATTACCGCTTCAAAGTAGGGAATGATTTCAGTCCGATCGGCAAAACCAAAACCCTTCCCGCTCAACATTCAGATGTGGCCAGCCTTACTTTTGCCTTTGCTTCTTGTCAACAGTATGAGCATGGCTACTATACCGCCTACAAACATATGGCAAAAGAGGACCTTGACCTCGTCTTTCATTTAGGGGATTACATCTATGAATATGGCCCAGACGAGTATGTTTCCGGCACTGGAAACGTCAGGACACATAAAGGGCCGGAAATCAGGACACTCGAAGATTATCGGAACCGTCATGCACAGTATCGTTCAGACAAGGATTTACAAGAGGCCCATGCAGCTTTTCCTTGGGTGGTCACATGGGATGACCATGAAGTCGAAAATAATTATGCAGATTTGATTCCTGAAAAAGGCCAATCTGTGGAAGCATTCGTCAAACGTCGGGTTGCTGCTTATCAGGCTTACTATGAACACATGCCATTAAGAAAGTCCTCCATGCCTCATGGCCCTGACATGCAGCTATACCGCCAGTTCAATTATGGAAACTTAGCGAATTTCATGGTCCTTGATACCCGTCAGTATCGATCTGATCAAGCAAACGGAGATAAGAGTTCCCCTCAAACAGAGGAGTCATTGGACCCCACTCGTACATTGTTAGGCGATGAGCAGGAAGCCTGGGTGATCGATCAAATGGAAAAATCCCATACATCCTGGAACATCCTTGCCCAGCAAATCTTTTTCGCTAAAAGAAATTACGGTCCAAGCCCTGATGAGCCTTTGTATAGCATGGATGGCTGGGATGGCTATACTCCTGCTAGAGAGCGCATAACCGAACCGGCGAGCAAAAAAGGCATGGATAACTTGATTGTGCTGACAGGGGATGTGCACGCCAACTGGGCTTCCAACATCCTATCAGATTTTGATGATCCAGCCTCCCAAGTGCTTGGAGCGGAGTTTGTCGGTACATCAATCACTTCTGGAGGGAATGGGGCAGACAAGCGTGCCGATACAGACCGTATCCTTAATCAAAACGAACATATTAAATTTTTCAATGATTACCGCGGCTATGTTCGCTGCCATGTTACTCCAAGTCAATGGAGAACGGATTATCGTGTGGTTCCATTTGTCACCAAACCTGGAGCTGATGTTTCTACCAGAGCATCGTTTGTTTATGAAAAAGACGCTGAGGGATTAAAGGAAGTATCTACATCCGCCGTTCCTCAAGGGAAACAGAAGTCTTCGGAAGTAGAAGAAGACCGTCATAAAGCTCACACCCGTGCTCACCATAAACAAACGCAAAGTAACAAGCAGAAACAAACGATCAAACGTTAGACAGGGTTCCTGTTCGACATCAAGGAGGCAGATGCAGTGGAAGAACGTAACCTACAGCTGATCAGTCACTTGGAAGAGTTACGGAGCAGGGCAATGAAAACCATTCTCGCTTTTATCGGTTTCCTTATTGCCGCACTTGGTTTTGTCAAACCGATCTATAAGTGGTTGATCAAAGATCTAGATATGAAGCTTGCGGTTCTCGGACCGAGCGAAATCTTATGGGTTTATTTAATGATTGCGGCTGTCCTCTCTTTAGCAGCAACCATCCCCGTTGCTGCCTATCAAATTTGGCGGTTTGTCGCTCCTGGCCTAAGTCCATCGGAAAGAAAAGTTACCTTACGCTTTATCCCAGCTCTATTCTTTTTGTTCGTTTTCGGAATTGCCTTTGGATATTTCTTTCTTTTTCCGATCGTCTTGAACTTTCTGATCTCCCTATCAGCCGGCCAGTTTGAAACGCTGTTCACAGCGGAAAAGTATTTTCGTTTCATGCTGCATATGACTGTCCCGTTTGGACTGCTGTTTGAAATGCCTTTAGTCATCGTTTTTCTCACGGTCCTAGGAATTTTGGATCCAGCTAAATTGAAGAAGTCGAGAAAGGTTTCCTATTTTTTGCTGATTGTCGTATCCGTACTCATTACACCACCTGACTTTCTATCAGATGTTCTTGTTATCTTACCTTTGTTGTTGTTATATGAAATCAGCATTACATGCTCGACCATCGCTTACAAAAAAAGGCGCGCCTCTCACTATGATCAATCAAGCGCAGCCTAATAGGAGGGAAAGGCAATGAATAAAAATCAGATGAATCGAAGAGACTTTCTGAAAGCGGGCGGTATCGGCACAGCTGCGTTGGCCCTGAGCACTAGCGGGCTGATGTCCTTAGGTAACGATAAAATTTTTGCCGGAACAACGAAAAATCACAAAGCCAGGGGAGGCTATGGGCCGCTTGTTAAAGATCCGGGGGGAGTCATGGATCTCCCTCGTGGCTTCCAGTACCGCATTATTTCTGAAGAAGGAGGAAAGTTATCTGACGGCAGGCCTATTCCTGCCAAGTTTGATGGCATGGCCGCTTATGCAGGCCCCCATAACTCTACAATTCTAGTAAGAAACCATGAACTTAGCGGAAATACCAAATACCCAGTCATCGGGAAGAACCCTTACCGCAGAGAAGAAACAGGCGGCACTACTTCTTTAGTCGTGGGGCCTGACCGAAAAGTGAGGAAAGAATATGTCTCTTCTTCCGGGACCATCCGTAACTGTGCAGGCGGGGCAACTCCTTGGGGTACTTGGCTGACTTGCGAAGAGACCTTGGAAGAAGGACATGGCTATGTGTTTGAGGTGGATCCGAACGATCCCGAAAACAAACTTTCCAAAACCCCTATTCGCGAAATGGGCGCTTTCTCTCATGAAGCCACAGCCGTTGATCCAGCAACAGGGATCGTCTATCTGACAGAAGATGCGGGCCCTAGTTACTTATATCGTTATCTTCCCGTTGACCGCAGTCCAAAAATGGGTGCCCTACAAAAGGGAGGGCAGCTGCAGGCGGCAGCCATTGAAGAAATGAGTTCCTATGAAACAAGTGATTTCCATACAGGAAAGAAATTCGACATTGTGTGGAAAGATGTAGATCCTGAAAAACCTACCCTTGATGCAGGCAGAAAAGGATGTATTGCCTTCAGCCGTCTGGAAGGGGCCTATTTTGAAGGCGGCGTATTCTGGTTCGACGATACATCCGCTGGAGAAAAAGCATTAGGAAGAGTCTACCGCTATATTCCTGCAACGAATACGCTGGAGCTCTTCTATGAATCTACGGCGCAAAACGACTTAGAAATGCCTGATAATATCTGTATTACTCCATGGGGAGATTTATGGATTGCGGAGGATGGAGGCGGGGTAGATCGCGTGATCGGATTGACTCCTGAAGGCGAATCTTATGTCTTCGCTGAAAACAAATCTGGTGATTCAGAGTTAGCGGGGCCAACATTCTCTTCGGATGGACAGACATTCTTTGTCAATATACAGTCACCTGGAATGACCTTCGCGATCTGGGGGCCATTTGCTAGAAAAAATGCTGCACGCAGAAGATTGATGGGGCACGCCCCTCCCCCCGCCGCTTATGCACCAAAGATTTCTGACAATCTTTCTGCCTTTGCAGAAGTCCAAGGCATGTCTGATTTAGAAGCTGCCGCATTCGAGCGCCACGGTATGCCGATTCTTTAACACTAACAGGAGGCGAATATATGTTAACCAATATTGGAATCCCTGGTTTAATTCTTGTTTTAGTCATCGCTTTGATTATTTTTGGTCCTTCAAAACTTCCGGAAATAGGACGAGCCTTTGGTAGCACATTGAAAGAATTCAAAAGTGCCACGAATGATTTAATGAATAACGATCAAGAAAAGAACCAACCTGGAGAGGACAGTCAAAAATTGAAAGCTGTTGAAAAAGAAAAACAACATACAGGCAGCTGAATAACCAAGAAACGTCCAGAGGGATTCTCACTCTGGACGTTTCTTATGAACTATTCCGTCGACTCTATTTTAACTATTCCTCTCTCCTTAGTTCCGGCTCTGTACTTCTTTCAAAGCATTGATATCAATTTTTTTCATTTGTAACATTGCCTTCATTACTTTTTCGGATATAACGGGGTCCGGTTGGTTTAATAGCTCCTGCAGGGAATCAGGGACAATTTGCCAGGATACACCGAATGTGTCCTTTAACCATCCACATTGCTGTGCCGATTCATCTCCACCTTCAGACAGCTTTTCCCAAAAGTAATCCACCTCTTCTTGATTAGCGCAATGGACGATAAAGGAAATTGCTTCATTAAACTTAAACTGCGGGCCTCCATTCAACGCCACAAACCGTTGACCTTCCAATTGGAAATCGACTGTCATAACCGTCCCTTCGTCCTTCCCATGTATTTCCTTCCCTTCGTTCATGTATCGACTGACTTTGATAATTTCTGAATCCTGGAATATAGAAGTATAGAACTTTGCTGCTTCTTCCGCTTGATAATCAAACCAAAAGTTCGGGGTGATCTTTTGAATACTCCCCATAATTCCCCATCTCCCTCTTCGATTTTTAAATTTCCGTGATCGAATAGTCATCCAGAATAGATTTACTGAAATTTCTTCAGATGGTCGTCAAGACGGTCATACTCCAACTTTTCCTTTTACCACAAGTATCATTCTTTACCATTATAAGTAAGCGCAAGGGAAAGATTCAATACTCCTTTAAACAATAAGACTGGTTGCTCTCACAGGGCATCAAAATAAAAATACCAGGGATCGTTTAGGCCTCTATCCATGACCGAGAATTAATTTTTCTCTGGATAAACCAACTTCAGGAGTTAATGCTGTGTCTGCAATCATATTCACAGCTTTTAAAGGCGTTTCATAGACAATAAACACCTATTCGTGACCTTTCACAATCTAGATAAATATCAATTAATAAAGGTTTAGAGATCTTTAACAGAAGGATTGGCTCTAGAAATGATAATTAAAAAAGAAGACAAGGTTATTCCAATTCCCTGCCTCCCTTTTTTATACGAGTATCCATTGAGTCTATTCCGCACGTAACTCACTTTCGGTTACCCACTTATGATTTTCTACTTTTTCTCCACTTTCTGTGTTCTCAAAGTTGACCATATAAACCGTTGTCTCTTCAGCAGATTCAATGGTCGCCGTTGCCCCATCCATTCCTTCCATATGGGAGGCATCCAGCGTGACTTCATCACCAGATTCGAAAGGTTCCTCACTGGCTTCTTCCATCTCTTCATGAATCACCCATTTATGGTCAGTCACTCTTTCACCACCATCGGTCGGATCATATGACACCACATAAGCGACGGTATCATAAGCACCAGCAATCGTAGCTTCCGCACCTTCCATTCCAGACATGTGACCATCGGGTATGATGGCTGTCTCTCCAACTTCATAGGTTGGTTGATCAGCTTCTTCCAGCCCCTCAGGTACCTCACCTGAACTGGAATGATCCATATCAGAATGATCCGTTTCCTCACCTGATTCAGAGCTTTCATTATCCATTTCTTCATTCATCTCTTCACTAGATTCCGTATTTCCATTCGTGTTCGTTTCTTCGTCTCCCTCGCTATTTGAGCATGCAGTAATGAATACTGAAAACGTGAGCAAGGTTACAACTAACCACAGTTTCTTCATTCGGTAGACCTCCTTTTGGAATATACCCCTCCGAGGTAATTGTATTTTCTATCATATATACCCACAATAGGAAACATTAACTAATTAACTAAATGTTGTCGATTCTTTTGATCCATTTATTGATTTATCCAGAAAAAATTAGTCCCAACTTTTTGCGAGCAAAGGTCAAACATGGATGATCACAAGGAATAGAATAAGAGATGTATTGAAACAGATTCCTATGAAAACTTTTACTTTTTTTCATAGATGCCCTGCCGCAAGATAGGCAGGATTTTCTTTTCGTTATCTTCGTCGGACAAACATACAAGCAAACCTATCATATGTTCATAGAGTAGGGTGAGGTGAGAAAATGAAAAAGGTAATTTTATTTGCCGATACTGGGATTGACGATATGATAGCGTTGACTTACGCTCTTAAGCACCCTGAGGTGGACCTTATAGGGGTGGTCAGTGGATATGGGAATATTGACCGGGAAAAAGCACTTAGGAATGTTGAGTACTTATTGGAATTGGCGGAACGTACGGATATTCCTGTCATTGCTGGGGCTACACGCCCGTTGAGTGGGGATGATCCTGTCTTTTTCCCTGACATTCATGGCGCAGAAGGACTCGGTCCAGTCCGTCCACCTATTCCGGAAGAACGCTATGCCAATCGGACGAATTTCAGTAAGCTCTTCCAATTGATTAAAGCTAACCGTAACGAGGTTATCATTGTGAATGTGGGGCGATGCACGTCTCTAGCTATCGCTCATTATTTGAGCCCTGAAGTGATGGCAGACGTAAAAGAAACGTATCTAATGGGCGGGGCTTTCAATGAACCTGGCAATGCGACCGAAGTAGCAGAAGCGAATTTCTTTGGAGATCCGATTGCCGCTAACTACGTTTGTCAACATACGGCCAATCTTACTGTTGTCCCTTTAAATGTGACAAGGGAAGCTTTATTGACTCCAAGAGAAGTGAATCTCATCGATTCTCGATCCGATTCCCCATTAGAAGAGTTAATCAAACCAATTTTAGATTTCTATTATGAAGTCTATCAACAACTAGAACCAGGTATTACGGGAACCCCGCTGCACGATCTAGCCGCTCTAATGGCTGCCCTTGATATTCCTGGTTTATTTGAATACAAAAAACGGGAAGTTACCGTTGAACATCAAGGGGAATTTGCTTATGGTGAAAGTATCGCCGACTTCCGGCCAGGCACCAGCGATTGCTTTGGACCCAATTGCGTCCGTATTGCAATGGAAATTGATCAGGATATTTTTGTCGCCGATGTCCTTGAGATTTTAACCAATCATCGATAATCTAGCTTCCAACCTTCTCCTCTCGCTCGTTCCTGAGTATGCGTAGGTTAAATATAGCAGCTGCCTCCATTGAGAAAGACGTCATTTTTTATAAAAATGACGTCTTTTTTCTTTGGACATACACCTATGAAGTTTTCACAACAGGTATCCAAATCTCGCTTTTAACCGATGGCGCGGAAAGGTCTTCACTTTTAATTGATAACATTTCAGGCCCTTCGGCTACTTGATAATTAGAAGATGGGAACCACTCGGAGTAAATCCTGCCCCACGTTTCCTGCAGCGCACTTGGAAAAGGTCCGTCTGATTCGAATTTCGCCCATGTTAAGGAAGGCACTTCTAGTACGGTAAAATCCTCAGTGATCTCTTTTGTCGTGGCCACGCCGATATATTGATCAAGCTCCCCTTTTTCTTCCATCCGTCCCTCTGAGAAGTTTGTAGATGCTTGAACCATGCCTCTTGGTTCAATATTGGAGAGTTGCTTTAATCGATCCACTTCCCCCTTCGTTAAAGATTTCCACATTTTCGTAATCTCCGGATTTTCCCCCTCAAACACAATCGGCACTCTTTTCATAATCCCCACTAATCGGAAAGCCTCTTTTTGTTCGATTCGGTAGTTCATTTCATTCCCTCCTCTTATTGATAATTGGAAGGTCATTGGAGGATAAGCTTTTAATGGTTGATCACTATTTCTTGCTTCAGAGGGCGTCACCCCATGCAAATGTTGAAAAGCTCTTGTAAACGAGTCCGGTGAATGATAGCCATATTTCAACGCAACATCTATGATTTTTACTTTACTATGGTGAAGTTCAAATGCAGCCAAACTCAAGCGTCTGCGGCGGATATATTCTGATAATGTTATACCGGCAAGGAAAGAAAACATCCGTTTAAAGTGATATTCAGAGCAGTGCGCTACCCTTGCCACCTTCTTGAAATCAATAGTTTCAGTTAGGGTCTCTTCCAAATAGTTCATGGCTTCATTCATGGTCTTAAGCATATCCATCATCTGACCTCCTTCACTATTACCATAGCAAGAGTTTGGGGGGTTCCCCCGACATTCTGTGCCCGATTATGCAGGGGTACCATAGCGGGAAATGAAATTTCAATTTAAAAAATTTATGGTCTGCTATTTCATAGATCAATAATCAAGCAGGACCCCTAAGGCCCTGCTATTCTTCAAAAGTCATTGACCCAGCTCTCTATGACGTCATAATCTGGCCACCATTCACATGAATACATTGACCAGTCATATAAGAACCTTCTTTGGAAGCTAACAATACATAAGGCCCCACTAACTCAGATGGCTGTCCAGGGCGATTCATTGGCGTGTCGGTACCAAACTCGCTAACCTTTTCTTCATCAAATGTGGCAGGAATCAGCGGTGTCCAGATTGGGCCCGGGGCCACCATATTAACACGGATCCCTTTTTCTACGAGATTGGCTGCCATACTGCGGGTAAAGCCAACAATCGCTCCTTTTGTTGCCGTATAGTCAATGAGGGTAGGGTTCCCTTTATAAGGGTTAACAGAAGTTGTGTTAATGATGGAGTTCCCTTCTTCTAAATGTGGCAGTGCAAATTTAGTTAAATGAAAAATCGAGTAGATATTTGTTTTAAATGTCTTGTCCCATTGTTCATAAGAAATGTCCTGAAGATCATCGGTCGGGTATTGAACCGCAGAGTTGTTTACCAGTATATCGAGTTGGCCAAAGTGATCCACTGTTTTATCAATTAGCTCCTTACATGTCTCTTCCTTGGTAATATCACCTGGGACTAGGAGGCACTTTACACCTTCCTGCTCGATCCATTCCTTCGTCTGTTCAGCATCGCTCTCTTCACCGCTCACATAGTTCATCGCCACATGAGCCCCTTCTTTTGCATAAGCAATTGCGACCGCACGTCCAATCCCGCTGTCTCCGCCTGTAATGAGGGCAACCTGGTCTAGGAGCTTCTCGCTTCCTTTATAATCAAGCGGCTGTACGGGAAGGGGATCCATTTCAGCTTCTATTCCCGGTTGTTTTGCTTGGGTTTGTTTCGGCTGGCCACCGACCTGTCGTTGATGAATATCCATTGCGCATTCTCCTTTGTCTTATAGTGTATGTAGGAAAGATACCTCGTCAGTTAGGTTTGTAAACACCTGCAAACGGATACGTGGAAATTTTTTCAATAAAAAGTAAGGAGAGGATCTAAGTGTTGGCACGAGAAATGGGTAGGTGAAACGTGTCAATAAGTGAGCGCAAAGGCTATGATATAAATGAAAAAACAGCACCAGTAGTTAACAAAAAAGCACAGCTAAAAGAGGCTGCACTTTTCTGTCAGAGAACTTTCCCGTAATAGGGTCCCATTCCGTTTTTATCTTGTAGTTCAAGCAATTGAGACACAGTCACGAATTGATATCCCTCTTTTTCCAACTTATCCAGTAGTTCAGGAAGGGCCGCAGCTGTACTCCTATGAATGTCGTGCATGAGTACAATTGCTCCGGAAGCAGCACCCCTCTCCACTTCCGCAATCACCGAATCCGCATCTAAACTTTGCCAATCTAATGAATCGATCGACCAATTGATAATAGGCGTCCCTCTTTCATTAGCAACGGTTTCTACACTTTCGCTCACCGCACCATAGGGTGGACGAAATAGCTTAGGCTTCTGGCCGGTGACTTCTTCAATGATTTCACTGGATGGGTCCAACTCCTGAATAATCTTATCAGGACTAAGCTGGGATAAATCCATATGGCTTTCCGAGTGGTTTCCAATCTCATGCCCAGCTTCAGCCACCTGCTTAGCCACTTCAGGATAATACTCTACTTGACTTCCCAGCATAAAGAAGGTAGCTATCGACTCATGCTCTTTTAAGGTTTGCAAGATGGCAGGTGTTACTTCTGGATGCGGTCCATCATCAAAAGTTAAAGCGATATACTTTGCATCATCATCCAGTTCTACTTGAGGATTAGGATTATTCTCTGTTTGAGGAGATTCCGGTTTCTTGGGCAGCTTCATTTCATCAATGATAGACTTTTTCAGCTGATCTCGAATATTTTCTAAAGGTAGATCCACTTGAATAAGTCCTGCGGCCCCTGCCGCAATTTCATACTCATCAAAATATAGAGTTAGGGTTTCGTTCGACAGAGACCATTTCCAGGTAGATGGTTCTGATAATGCCTTTTGTAGGTCATCCTCCATCAGATACATCTCTAAACCCTTGTCATTTCTTAATTGTTCTTCTACCTTAGCTTGAATGGCTTTAATAGATGGGGCATCTGTTTTCATCACATCTTCGAGTTTCATCAAACGGTCTTTTTCCAAATCCATCACAAATGTTTTCACCGTTTCACTCCCATTTGCTCCTCCTGAAAACTGGTAAGAGCTAAGTATCAGACTATACTTATTCTCGGCCCATTGTTCCGTATCCACTTGAATATTTAAATGGCCGCGAACATCCTCTTGTGAGGTGCTATCTTTTCCATTCATAGACTGGACAAAAGATTGTTTTTGTTTGTCTAACCATTCTTGAATGGTTTGGTTAATCTTATTACTTTTCGTCTTTGGAATGCTGATCGATGTTGTGTAAAGATCTGACTCAGTGGTCCTGGTTTGTAAATCAAGACCGGGATAGTGGCTCATCTCTTCTTGCTCCACCTTAACCATTGCTTCAGAGCTGTTAGACTCTCCCCCGCTCAGACCAAACCAGGCAACTCCTACAACAAGCAAAGTTATAATGAACCAAGACGGCCAACGTAAACGTCTAAGTAGTTTCATACATATTTGTCCCTTCCTGATGATTAATTCCAATAAATAGTATAATAGTTTCACAGACAAGAAAAAAGTCTATAAAACTAGAATGGAAGGTCCATTTAGTATAATTCCAATACATCAAGGATAATTATAATGTGAAATTCCATAAAAAAAACGACGACTAAGCTAATCGCCGCTTATTGGAACATTAAAGGAGCCCCTTAATTCATTTGTCATCTTTTTCACTAATTCCGGCCTTCCATGAAACTGGGCGGGTGTGTTCTGAAACAGATCTATTTCCCAGTCACATCCGTTGTTAAGCAGCACGACGGTATGGTGAGTGTTAACGTCTGGTTTAATATCCAATTCCCCCGGTGGAATCATTCCTGCGATTGCTCTTAGAATAGCTACATTATCACCGAGAAACCTTACCTCTTTGACTTTAGACACAAACGGAGCCGTCGGGTGATCTTTAAATATCGGACGGAGATGGGAATAAATTTCTTTAGGGCCTTTGGACTGACTTCCATCAAATCCTATACTTTCCCCATTTTCCGTAAATAATCGGGCCATCCCCTTCGCATCACGTTGATTCCAGGCTTCTATTAGCCTTTCATATGTTTGCTTAACAATCGCTTCTTTCTCGTTCTTCATTCTACCCCTTCTTTCATTTTTGAAATCATTAATGTCTAAAAGTTCCTATAATCATTTCCTGATTTCTTCACTATTTGGAACCATCGCGATACAGAGGAGACTCAAGCGGTTATTCTTCTTCATGTACGTGCACATAAACCGAACCATGCAATGTGTCATCTATATAAGCCTCTAACTTCCACATCCCACTCTTCGGCAATGACATAAGTGTTGGTGCAGAAGCATCTGCACCATTATGTTCCTTAACAGCTATAGGTACATCCTCTAAAACAACCACTTCCCTCCCTGTTTCCTCGGAAGTACCGATTACCTTCAAATCACCTTCAAGTTCCTCTTCCTCACCCCAAAAGTGCCACATATACTTTTGTTGTCTGTCAGGATAAAATTTTGTAATTTCCCCACCACTGTAGATAATTCCCAACCGGCCTTCTTCTCCAATCATCTGATAAGGGCCTGATTTAAACTGTCCACTTTCTTCCCATTCCTTATCCGAACACCCCACGAGTCCAAACAGTAAAAGAATCAAGGACATATAAAATACGTGATAAGAAACGCTTCTCAAATTATCCCCCCTTCCAACTACTTGCCGACCTAAGCCTAAAGGAGGTCTCCGTTTGTGCTTGATGGCAGTGCAGGCCATGATTTAACTCTCTGTATAAAGCTATTCAGTAATATCAAATCAAATATCCTATTCCGGCAGCAGTAAATGCAGCCCCTGGCTATGGGTATAGTCAGCATAGGTCCGTCCACATACAAAATAAAGAAATGGAAACAAGAGGAGAACAACCACAAGGAATGCTTGAGAGGCTTCTTTCTTCCTATTCATTACAAACCAATACCAACTTCCAACAATCAACACAATGGCTTCAAGGAATAATAACATGGGACACATCTCCTAAATGTTCTCATTCTATATACACGGGCATAAGGAAATCTACGTTAACTTTATTATCTGCTTCTTAAAATAGATAAATCCTCATGTAATCTCCTATTTATATAATCACCCTGAACTTTATGTTCTATAAAAGAGACCAAATACCTTTGCATCCCTAAAAAAGAAACTCCTTTCAAAACTGAAACAGATACAAAAATCATAGGTTTCCCGATGTTCATAGACACGGAGGACCTTCATTATAGCTTGAATCTATGCTAGTTCATGGATTCTAATCCTTCGTTCTCCTGTCAGTTAATAAAAGAAGGAAATGAAAGTACACATTGGACGCTAAACATCCATACAGTGAAAAAGAAATGACTCCCTTGAAATTTTGGAAAACCATTATAAAGTACAAAAGTCCGACTACAACACCTGTGAATGAATAAGCACCTAACTTAACCAAGTAAAGGGCCCATTTAGAAAGGTTCCGATATCTTCCAACTAACTTATCTATCAAAATCGAAAGAGGGATTCCCGCAAGGATAAAAACAGACCCGGCATATAAAATGACAAAGATAAAGGTTTCTAAAAAACTGAAATAATAAATATTCGGTTCACGCTGAGTGCTAGGTACATATGATACCACTGCCAATAGGGTTGCAAAGCATATACTGGAGAATACTGCGGTTAAAAATCTGTTCATGAACAACTCCCCTCGTTCTCGAAAGAATCCCTTTCTACTACTGATCATTTTATATTAAGATGACCATTCGTTCATCTTTGAACAGAGATGATTGTCAATCCGTCCCTCCTCCACAAAAAACAAGCACTGGTTCATAACCAGTGCTTGTTTGTTAGTCTTTATCCTTTTTAAAACGGCAGAGGGGCAGTTGGAGAAACAAATCCTCTGTCTACAAGTTCGTTCCAGAATTCTTTCGGGATGTCTTTTTGAATCATTTCAAGGTCTTCCTTAATTCGATCCGGGCGTGTTGAACCAGGGATCACGGATTTAACAGCTGGGTGGGCCGTTGAGAATTGAAGGGCCGCTGCTTTTAATGGAACATCGTATTTTTGACCGATTTCCTTCAATTGATTGACTTTGCCAATAATATCGGCGCCAGCTTTTTCATAATTAAAGTGATCTCCGCCAAGCAGGACACCAGAATTATAAGGGGCTCCAACAACAATATCCACATCATTCTCTTCCGCTTTTGCCATCATTCGCTGTAAGGCTCTCTCGTGCTGGAGAAGGGTATATTGCGTGGCGGATAAGCAGACATCCGGTCTCGTTTCCTCTAGCTCCATTGCGATTTCAATGGGTTCGGTTGTATTGACACCTAGTCCCCAGGAACGGATGACTCCTTCTTCACGAAGACGGGATAATACTCGGAAGGCTCCTTTCCTCGCTTCATCGAACTTCGTCACCCATTCATCTCCATGGAAATCAGAAGAAACGTCATGAACGAAGACCATATCTAAACGGTCTGTTTTCAAACGCTCCAGACTTTGCTCAATCGATCTCTTCGTTGCATCCTCTGTGTAATCGGTAATGACTTTATTGTTACGGCCATATTCAAACAGGCCTTCACTTTCCTCCGTGTCTTCAGTCATATAACGGCCGACTTTAGTACTTAATACATAGTCGTCCCTATTATATTGTGATAACACATCGCCTAGACGCATTTCCGCTAAACCAGCTCCATAAAATGGGGCCGTATCAAAATAGCGGACGCCTTGATCCCAGGCAGTTTGAATCGTTTCCCGTGCTTCTTCTTCAGGAACATCACGGAACATATTTCCTAAAGGCGCTGTGCCGAGGCCTACTTTGTGTTTTAATGCATCTTCTAGTGATTTCATGTGTTCATTCCTCCTTTAGAAAAAGACCCTATAGTTGTATAACCAACTATAACAAAAGTGAAACATCACCACCATAAAAATGCACCTCTATGAAGGGAAAACCTTCACACAGCAGCTTTACCCTTCCTGCCACACATCCTCTGCAATGCTTAGGACATGGCGGACTTTCTCCCATTGTTGGTCTTCAGTAATTTCATTTCCTTCTTCTGTTGAGGCAAATCCACATTGAGGACTCAAACATAGCTGCTCCAATGGCACATAATCAGAAGCTTCACGTATACGTGCCTTCACTCGTTCTGGATCCTCCAATTCACCGAATTTGGAGGTGATTAAACCAAGAACAACAAACAGATCCGTCCTGTTCACATGACGGAGAGGTTCAAATCCTCCTGAGCGCTCATCATCAAACTCTAGGAATAAACCATCAACATCCAACCCACCAAAAATGGTTTCCGAAAGCGCCTCATAGCTGCCGCTCGCCATGAATGTGGAGCGGAAATTCCCACGACAAATATGCATCGTGACGAGCATATCCTCCGACCTATTGGCAATCGACTCATTAACCGTACGAGCACACAGCTCAGCGGCTTTTTCTGGATTTTGTCCTTTCTCTTCAATGGAGGCACGTCCTTCTTCTGAAAAGAAAGTCGCCCATGAAGTATCATCTAGCTGAAGATATCGGCAGCCTTCTTCATAGATTTTTTCAATAAACCCTTGGTAGGCCTCTACCAAATCCTCTACCAGGGCTTCATCACTTTCATAAATTCCCTCTTCTCGTTTCGCACGAAATAACAGCATATTCGGACTCGGGATGGTTAATTTAGCCACTGCATCACCGGCGATTCTTTTAAGAAATCGAAAGTGTTCCACCATTACATGATCGGTAAATCCTACTTTTCCGGTAATTTTGATTCCGCGTGCTTTCGTTTCAACTCCATCAAATTTCAAACCACTTTCCGCCTCATATCCTTCTACACCATCTAAACCTTCAAGAAAATCAAAGTGCCACCAACTGCGTCGGAAATCTCCATCTGTCACAGCTTTCAGTCCTGATTCTTTTTGCTTTTCTACCAATTTAACAATCTCTTCATCTTCCACTTGGCGTAATTCCTGTTCTGTGATTTCTCCCTTAGCTCGTTTGTTACGAGCCGCTTTCAATCGTTCTGGACGTAGGAAACTACCTACATGATCGCCTTTAAATGGTGCTCTCTTTACATTCTTTTCTGTTACTACGGACATGTTTATCCCTTCTTCCCTTTTGATATTTAATGCTAATAAAACGAAAAACAGCCCCTCTTCTAATAAGAAGAGGGGCTGAATAACGTACAGATCATTTCTCTTCTTATCTACAAGCCAATCGCTTCTGGAATTAGCACAGTACTTCTCTAAGTCTGTTGCTAAGGTTTCGTCGGGCCAGTCCCTCCACCTTTCTGGATAAGAAACAATGTATTTAAATGTAATTCCTACTATACAGGATTGTTATCAAAAATAACACCCTATTCTGAATATTGAAGCCGGAAATTTTCCCCCACCCTATCTCATAAAACGTGTAGGTAACAAAAGAAAAGGTTCCCCATCAAAATAAGAGACCTGCCACAGGATATATTCTTTCCATATCCAGAGCAGGCCGAAGGAACAAACAATCATTTGCTAGATTTTATTCCTAGTGGATGGGAGAAGAGGCTCATCCCCTTCATCATACGGTGCCGATTTCAATCCCGGCCATCGGCGTTTGTGTTTCATTAGTGATCTCGATACACCTAAACTTCACTCTACCTCATTGTCCTCTTTATACTGAATCTCTGACCATCAGACAGGGCTCGAACCTGTAATGGAAAAGTTCATTTTCTGTATTTTTCGTTCGGATTTTATTCAGTAAGGCTTCGGCACCCATCTTCCCTATTTCAAACGTCGGTTGGGCAACAGTAGTAATCGCCGGCGTGTAAAAACTGGCAAAGGATACATCATCAATCCCTATGATAGCCAGTTCTTCTGGAATTCGCAGATTCTTTTGTTTTACGTACTTCAATAATTCGATCAATACAAGGTCGTTTCCAGCAAGGATTGCTTCAGGAGGTTCTTCTAAGCCCAATAAATCCTCAAGTACTTGCTGAATATTCGTAGGTTCTGCGCTTTTTACATAGTCTTCAATAAAAGGAAGCCCATGCCTCCGAATGGCTTTTTCATAGCCCTTAATCCGCTCTAACCTTGGTGTGATATGATGCATTATAGAAGTTGTGATCATACCAATTCGTTGGTAACCCTTTTGAATGAAGTGCTCTATAGCAAGTCCTGCGGCCATCTCATTATCTAATAATACGGACGAAATAGAGATGTCTTCCACTTTCCGGTCCAGGAAAATCACGGGGTATCGATCCTTTAGCATTTTTTTATATAAATCCCGATTACCTCCCGTAGGGAAGATGATCAAACCATCTACTTGTTTAGCCCGGAGCATTTCTATATAATGCTTTTCTTTTTCAGGATCATCATCAGCATTACATATAATAGTATGATAATCAGCGCTGATACACGCGTCCTCTATTGCCCTCGTTACCTCTGTTGTGAAATTGTGCAGGATATTAGCCACAATCACCCCAATCGTTCTTGTCGACTTCTGTTTAAGGCTTCGCGCTACTATATTTGGTTGATAACCCAATTCTTCGATTGCCCGCTCTATTCGCTGCTTTGTCTTGTCTCCCATATAGTCATACCGTTTATTTAAAAACTGAGATACTGTGCTCTTTGATACCTTTGCTTGTGCAGCAACATCGGAAATAGTCACCGTTTTCATTTGAACTCTCCATCTCTTTACATATATTCCGCCTATTAAGTCGGTTCGCCCACCTACTATAAAAGTATACAAGTGAAAGGCCACTCCATCCACTTATTCTCACTATTCCATAGGGGTGAATCAAGTAAAGGATGAAAATGAAAACGAAGACACAGCCACTTTGTCCTCATGCATCCATAGTGGAAAAGGAAAGTAACCAATTATCTTCTTATACTTTAACGAGTCCTGCTTTTTCGACGTATTTCTTTGCTAATTCTTGAAGCGCTGACCAGTCCTCCTGTTCAATCAAGGAGCGATGAACAAGAGAGCCTCCGATTCCAGCAGCTACAGCACCTGCCTCCATAAAGGAGTGAACATTTTCCAGGTTTACTCCTCCTGTCGGCATCATTTGTATATGGCTTAATGGTCCGCTCACATCCTTTAAAAACTTTGGACCAAGAACGTTGGCCGGGAAAATTTTCACCATGTCTGCTCCCCATTGATCAGCTAAGTACATTTCAGTTGGGGTGAATACCCCAGGAATCATTATTACGTCTTGCTCTTTTGTGTATTCAACGGTCTCTTTAGAGAGGATGGGAGCGAATATGAAATCGGCACCTGCTGAAATGGCCATTTCAGCTTCTTCCTTATTCATCACCGTCCCAGCGCCAATAACGGCTTTATCTCCAAACTCCTCTTTCACTTCTGCAATGACCTGAAGAGGAACCTCGGAGTCCATAGTGATTTCTATACCGGTCACTCCTCCATCTATAAACGCTTCAACAAGAGGCTTTACTTTTTCTGGGTCGACTTTCCTGATGACGGCCACAATCCCCGAAGATACCATACGGTCGAGTAAATGATTGTTATTCATCATATACGCTCCTTTTCCTTCGTTCTTTTTACATTCATACACCTGAATAAGCTAGAAATCCACCGTCAACAGGAACCGTAATACCTGTAACAAAACCAGACATCTGGTCGTCAGCTAACCATATTAATGTACCTAACAAATCTTCGGGCTTACCAAAACGTTGTAATGGGGTATGGGTGATGATTTTATCCGAACGTTCTGTTAACGAACCATCTTCATGGGTAAGTAACGCTCGATTTTGTTCAGTAAGGAAAAATCCTGGTGCAATGGCATTTACTCGAATTCCTACATCCGCCATATGAACGGCTAGCCATTGAGTGAAGTTATTGATACCTGCTTTAGCAGCACTGTAAGCAGGTACCTTTGTCATCGGGGAAGGGGCACTCATGGATGATATATTTATAATCGTAGCCCCTTTGCGGTTGATCATCTTTTTAGAGAACACTTGTGTCGGGATAAACGTTCCAACAAGATTGAGATTAAAGACAAACTGGAATCCTTCTGTTGTCATATCGAAAAAAGTGGATAAATCCTCTTTATCCAAGTCCTCCTCTTTTAGCTTCTCGTTCTCTGTCGCGCCATCAGGGTGATTCCCCCCCGCTCCATTAATGAGGATATCGCAAACCCCGAACTCTTCTTTAATAATTTCTTCAGCTTGGCGAACGCTTTCAATATCCAGCACATCACATGACAGTGCCAATGCCTCGCCACCTTGGGATTTAATATCCTGCTCTACCTGTTTCCCTGATTCAATTCTTCGGTTTAAGATGGCCACTTTGGCGCCCTGTCTGCCTAGTTCTCTTGCCATTTCTCCACAAAGAACACCACTTCCTCCTGTGACAACAGCTACCTTCCCTTTCAAATTCTCATTAAGAATCATTTGTCATTCTCCTTTTTTCTCTCCAATGAATCCCATATCCCCCATAAATACATAATGCCTAAACCTCTGTCATAGAGACCATAGCCTGGTCGGCAAATCTCATCCCAAATATGGCGGCCATGATCCGGTCTCACATAACCAGTAAATCCACTTTCATGATAGGCTTTTACGACTTCATAAATATCGACAGATCCGTCTTTTGTCCTGTGGGAAGTTTCGATAAAGTCTCCATTTTCATAAGTTTTTACATTCCTTATGTGAGCAAAATGGATTCTATCTGCGAATTCTCGAACCATTTCAGGTACGTTATTGTTCGGATTGGCACCTAACGAGCCGCTGCATAAAGTCAATCCATTGTAAGGATCATCTACTAAATTCAAAAATCGCTGTACATTTTCTTTATTGGTCATAATCCTCGGCAAACCAAATACAGACCAAGGTGGATCATCGGGATGGATTCCCATTTTAATGTCGTTTTCTTTAGCGACAGGAATAACTCTTTCTAAGAAGTATTGCAAATTTGACCATAAGTCTTCCTCTGTAACGCCCTTGTACTTTTCAAACAAGTCAGCTAAATGTTCGAGGCGTTCAGGCTCCCAGCCTGGCATTGTATACTCGGAGTTTTCGGATATATTGGTGACAAGCTCCATAGGATCTATATCTTCGATTTTCGATTTTTCAAAGAAAAGGGCTGTCGATCCGTCATCCATTTCTTCAAACAAATTCGTTCGCGTCCAGTCAAATACTGGCATGAAGTTATAACAAATGACCTTCACTCCAACTCTCGCCAGCTTTTCTATCGTTTTAATATAGTTATCAATGTACTGATCTCTTGTAGAAAGACCTAACTTGATATCCTCATGGACATTTACACTTTCGACCACATCGATATTTAATCCATGTTTATCGGCCTGCTCCTTAACTTCCATGATTTTATCCATCGGCCACTCTTCTCCCGCTGGAACATCATGTAGTGCCCAGACAACACCATCGACTCCGGGGATTTGTTTGATATGTCTTAATTGGACGCCGTCGTTTCCTTCCCCAAACCAACGCATGGTCATTTTCATAAAATCCTTCACTCCCTCTCGATTGTCCATAACCTTCCTTACAGTCCTTATAGCTTTATAACAACTTTCCGTACTTCTGGATGCGCTTCTTCCATCAGTTGAAAAGCTTCCTTCGCTTCATTCAAATCATATTGATGACTAACTAAATCTTCTACATGGAGTTGTTGAGAATTAAACATTTCCACAACTGGACCAAAACGGTGAGTTTGCAATCGGGAACCGCAAATCGTCAGTTCCTTTTTGGTAATATCCACTTGAGCAATTTCGGAAAATTTTTGGTCAAATCCGAGCAAAACTACTCTGGCTGCAACAGAGGTAACAGCAATGGCCTGTTCCACAGTTTGCGGGAAACCTACAGCATCAATGACTACATTCGCTCCCATCCCGCTTGTCCATCGGGACACTTGTTCTTCTACATTTTCCTGTTGAGGATTGATAAGGTCATCTGCCCCCCATCTTTCTGCGAAAGCGAGTCGTTTTTCGTTAATATCCGAAATAGCCACCTTTGCACCAGCCTGCTTTGCCATTTTCAAACAGCATAAGCCGATAGGACCTGCTCCGATAATAAAAACATGGTCTCCCTCCTGGACCTGGCCACGGTAGATCGATTGAGCCCCTATAGTAAATGGCTCGATTAAGGCGATTTCCTTCCAATCCAGGGATTCATCGACTTTATGAACCAAACTCTCCGGCATCACCATTGTTTCACGGCCTCCACCTTCACGATGAACCCCGTAAACTTCCACCTTTTCACAAACATTCGGACGACCTTGCTGGCAAGCGTAACATTCTCCACATGAGGTCATTGGTTCTATAACAACCTTGTCTCCAACTTTCAATGCAGTGACTTCCTCACCAATTTCTACAATCTCTCCTGCCACTTCATGGCCAATTACTCTCGGATAGCTGGCGAATGGATTTTCTCCATGAAGAATATGCATATCTGAACCACAAATCCCCATGACCTTCATACGGATTTTCACTTCAGATGGGTGAATGATTTCAGGTGCTTCCATTTCTACGACTTGCAAGTTACCAGGTTCTTTCACTTGAATAGCTTTCAATTTAGGCCCTCCTTCTCATTAATCAAACAAGCCAGGCAAGAATAGTGTTAATTGTGGAACGAAACTTACGAGTAATAAGACTAATAAACTAACGCCCAAGAATGGTAATAATGCTTTGGAAGCACGCCCGATGGATACTTTACCAATACTCGATGCAACAAATAGGCAGACACCTACAGGTGGAGTAGATAAACCAATCATTAGATTCAATACCATCAGCACCCCAAAATGAACGGGGTCCATACCGATTTGGGTAGCTACTGGTAATAGCACTGGGAACAAGATAACTAACGCTGCTATCGTTTCCATAAATGTCCCGACAAAAAGCAGTAATAGATTCAGTAAAAGAATCACGACAATAGGATTTTCAGAGATAGCCAGAATCGTATCTGCTACTAACTGAGGGATCTGTTCACTTACAAGGATCCAGCCGAATAGGTTTGCAAAACCAACTAATATCATAATGCCAGCTGTCGTCACCATAGAATCCAAGAAGATCTTCGGAATCATTTTGAGCTTCAAATCACGGTAAACGAATAATCCGACTATTAAGGCATAAACAACAGCTACGATCGATGCTTCTGTAGGTGTAAAGTAACCACTAAGGATTCCGAACAGAATAACGAGGGTCATCATCAGTGCCCAAAAAGCTCCAGAAAATGATTGGACGACAACTGAGAAGGGTTGACGTTGTCCCTTTGGATACTTTTTCTTCTTAGAAATAATGTAAGTCAATACCATAAGACTGACCCCAAGAAGAATACCAGGGATGGTTCCTGCTAAGAATAAGTCCCCTATAGACACAGTTGCTAAAGTTCCTAAAATAATCATAGGAAGCGATGGCGGGATAATTGGACCAATCGTTGACGAAGAAGAAGTGACAGCTACAGAAAATGAAGAATCATACCCCTCTTTTTTCATAGCAGGAATCATGACAGACCCTATACTAGCTGTATCCGCAAGAGCTGTTCCGGATATCCCTGCAAATCCCATGGAGGATCCGACGTTTGCCAAACCTAATCCACCCCTAATATGGCCAACAAGATTATTTGTAAATTGAATAATGCGTTCGGTAATCCCCCCGGCATTCATCAAGTTTCCAGCTAAAATGAACCCAGGAATACAAAGCAATGTGAATGAATTAATTCCACCAAACATTTTTTGGGGGATAATATTCAAGGGAATATCGGCAATCACGATATAAACCAAAGAAGAAATACCAAGACTAAAGGCAATAGGTACACTTAAAGATATTAGGACTAAGAATGATATAAATAAGACGAGCGCCATCATGGCTGTACACCTTCTTTCTGACTACCCTTTACTACGGCATAGATGTTCAAAAAGCTATAGAACGATAGAAGGACAAAGGTCATCATCATACTCAGATTGATATAATACATCTCAATCGCTAAGGTAGCAGATGATTGGTTCCGTCCAAGTAAAGCAAAGTCATAGGAATGAGAAATTAAAAATACGGAAAAGGACCCAATGATAAAGTAAACGACGGCGTCATAATATTTCCTGAATTTTCCTGGAAGGAAATTCAAGAAAAGGTCTACTCTGACGTATTCCCGCTTCTCCATTGCAATCGGTGCTGAAAAAGCGATAGCATATATAAATAGAAAACGCGAGAGCTCTTCCGTCCAAACAAAAGAGAATGGAGAATAGCGACCTATAATTTGAATGAGCACAACGATCACAAGGGCAGTGAAAGTTACTATGGTTAATAATTTCAGTAAACGACTTAGCACATTAACAGCTTTCATGTTGTTCACCCTTTTTGAATAGAATAGGGCAAACATTCCTCCATCGAAGAATGTTTGCCAGTTCATGATTATTCGCCAGCTTCGACGATTTTTTCATACAATTCAAGCTGTTTTTCTGACAAGCTTTTCTCTACAGCTGGTTTCATAGCCTTACTAAGGGCATCTTGATCGACTTCCACAAATTCCATGCCTTCATCTTTCAGACTCTGTGTAATTTCAGCCGTTTCAGATTCATATAGGTCCATACCGTAAGATTGTGCTTCAGCGGCTGCTTCTTGAACAGCTTTTTGCGTGTCTTCATCCAATGCTTCAAATTGCTCGTTACCTACCACTACATAGATCCAGGAATATACATGTTCCGTCAAATTGACATAGTCTTGCACCTCAGCAAAACCAGCACTTTTAATCAAGTCGACAGGGTTTTCTTGACCATCAATAACTCCTTGTTGTAATCCGGTAAACACTTCACTGAAGTCCATCACTTGAGGTCTTGCACCAGCAGCCTCCCATGCATCCATGAATAGAGGCACATTAGGGACACGCATTTTGAAACCTTCCAGGTCAGACGGGGTTTCGATAGGCTCATTTGATGTCAAGTTACGAGGGGCACGCATGTGATAATAGAGGGGTGTGACACCGACATTTTCTTTAATACTTCCTTCGATTTCCTCCCCAATTTCTCCCTCGACCACACTTTTCAGGTGATCTTCACCTTTGAATGCATAAGGCGCGGCCATCAATGCTGCTTCTGGAGCCCAGTTCTGCATTGTTTCTCCCGAGATAGTCATATCAACGGTTCCAGCTTCAATACCGTTTAGCACTTCTGTTTCAGAGCCCAGCTGCTCATTTGGATAAATTTCGATTTGCAGCTTCCCATCTGTCTTTTCATCCACCAGCTCAGCGAATTTTTCAGCTGTTTTATGCCATTGGTGATCTTCATTTGATAGGTGTCCCATTTTCCAAGTGATCGTATCCCCTGAACCTGAAGCGCTTTCATCCCCACCGCAAGCAGCCAATAACACCGCTAATATTCCTACTGCGAAAATACTTAACATTTTTTTCAATTGAGTGACCTCCTTGAATTTTTATCTATCCCTTAAGGCGAGAACTTTCTCCCTCACTGGGACTTTAAATAATCATAAATGCTCTTTGGAACAGGTATTCCTTCTATTTTTCGAGCCTCTTCCTTCCATTGTTCTGGTTCTCCTGGAACCATTACTGAGGAGACTCCCTCTGCAGGCTGGACGGCATGTAATTCATCAATCATCTGGTCTATATTTGAGAGGAACTCCTTTTTACCAATGAACAACCCCGGGTTAATCGTTACAATGACATGACTCAACTGGCGATAGTTGTTGTAATCACCATACATAGGGGGAATATCTGGTCCGAAAGTTGACCCTGTTAGTACTCCTGTCATGACATCCACGACTAACCCTAACCCATATCCCTTGGGCCCACTTGCCGGCAGTAAATGTTTGACGAGATTCGGATCTGTGACTGGGTTTCCCTTTTCGTCAACACCCCAATTATCCGGAATCTCCTTCCCTGTTTCTCTCGCATGGAGTACCTTACCGAACGCTACATTACTTGTCGCCATATCTAAGATCATCGGTTTATGTTTGTTAGCAGGGAAGCCATAAGCAATCGGATTTGTTCCAAAGTAAGGTTCCGCGCCTCCAAAAGGGACGACTGCACTATCCGTATGAGTCATAACCATACTGATGGTATCTTCTTTAGCTGCCTGCTCTGCATAGTAGGATAAGGCTCCACAGTGGCTGCTATTTATCACTCCGACGATACCAATCCCATTTTCCTTTGATAGTTTGATAGCTTCATCCATGGCCTCTTTTGTGATGACATGCCCCATGCCATTATCCCCATCAAAGAGCGCCCCGGCTGACCCTTTCCTTTCCACTTTAAACTCAGGATTCGCATTCATTCCGCCCATTAGCATTCTTTTTACATAATGTTCTGTTCGCAATACCCCGTGAGAGCTTACCCCTCTTAAATCTGCATGGATAAGAACATCTGCCACTACTTCCGCATGCTCTTCGCTAACTTCTGCCCCCACTAATTTATCAACAACTAGTGCTTTAAGTTCTGCCTGTTGTATAACTACTTCCTCCATACCAAACCCCTCCCTTTCTACTTATTTAGAATCTCCCTGCATGATAAAAATTTTTCTTTCTATTCAACTTTTTCATCTCGCCGAATTCTCCCTTTCCCAGCCGATAAATCAAACCGGTCCTCAAATTACCCTTGATTACTTATGAAGAATATGGCATGTGCCATCGGACCAGCAACAGGAATGGAAGGACCTAACATTGCTTCTATCATCTTTATAAATCGGTTTACTAAATCGTTTCACTAAACCGGTTTAGTGAGATATTATCATAATGAAAGCGTTTTTAAAATAGAAAGTTTTAATTTTTCCAACAATTTGTTTTTTACTAGAGGGGATCGCTCTATGGTTTAATAAGAAACAAACAAGAAACATAAATGAATATTTTTTAATTAACAGCATGGGGCTGAGTGGGATAGATGGAAGTGTTTACTTAGAGGAATATGATAAATTTTAAAGAGTGTAATGGTACGATGATTTAGTGTCTGCCTCTTTTCCACGCGCTTATAAAAATCCCCCTCATCACGAGGAGGACACACCTAACGCCATTTTCAAATAATCTACGAACAAAACAGACTGATCCTCCAACCTTACTTTTTTCTCTGACAAAATCGCATGATCCAAAGCTAGACCATCCACAAAGGTGATGATGGAACGCGCAAGAAGTTCGCTGTCATAGCGGTCGCTGAATTCGCCGGCTTCCTGACCGGCTTTTATGATTTCATTGTAAGTGCTGAGTACGAGTTCATACCTTTTTTCACCGTAGGATCGGCGCCGTTCATCGTTACGTCCGGTGATAAAGAATTCGAGTTTGCTAGGAGCGAGTGGATCCATCCTAGTGTCCGGATGGCCGTCTTCTCCAAACATCAACTGCATCAGCAGCCTCCAATGAGATTCTACTTTTTCAAGAGAGACTCCAGCTGTTTCTGCTTCCTCCGTGAGCCCCTCTTCAAGCAGTGCTTCAAATAGATCTTCTTTGTTTGAAAAATATTGATAAAGGCCTCCGCGGCTGACACCAGCCTCTTCCATGATATGTTTCATCGTGGTATGTTCATAGCCGTGTTTGATGAAGACTCTTGTAGCGGCTTCCATGATGTCAGCCCGTCGTTGCTTCATGTGTTCCCTGCTTACTCGCGGAGACATCTGTATTCCCCCGTTCTACTTTTCGTTTTGTCATCCATCCAATCAGAGATACGAAAACTAAAAGACTTGCTGTAATCGTGAAGGTCGGAATCACTCCAATAACCGTCGCAATCCAGCCTCCAAAAAGAGGACCAATAATGGTCGCTGTCGTCATCACACTGTTGATGACCCCAAATACACGTCCAGTCATATGGACAGGAGTATGGACCTGAATCGTTGCCTGAAAAGGAACGAAAATCAAGCTCGCAGAAAAACCTGCTGTGAAACCCATGCCCGGACCCCAGATAAGTGAATAGTTAAGATCATAATGGGTCAGTAATCCCATGACACCAAAACTGACCCCAATACCACAAACACCAAGTAACATTAGGGGGTATGGTTTGTAGTCCGTCTTTTTAGCTAAAAGAAATCCGGCTACAAACATACCGAGACCAGATCCTGTAACAAGGTATCCGAATAAATCCGGCGAGGCATCCGTCAATTCTCTGATCAGAACAATCAACTGGGAATCGGCCGATTGAAGAATCAAGAGACTGATACCGACGAGGACTAACCCCGTGATCATGAAACGGCTCGATTTAAGAAAAGAAAAGCCGGCGCTGAATTCTTGCTTAAACGAACCCTGTTCAGTGGTAGATTCCGAAGGTTCCAGACCCCCCGCGTTTGGAATGAATAATAGAATCAGAGCGGATACGAAGAACGTGGCGGAATCGATGACAAATACCTGCTGGGCACCGAAAATGGCCACGAGAAGGCCACTGACCAGCGGTCCGAGAATTTTTGTCGAGGAATCGATCATTGATGTAATGGACATCGCACCTTTCATATCCTCTTCAGGCACTAATTCCTTCAGTTTCCCGTTCTTTGCAGGGATGAATAATGCCGAGAAAATGCCCACCGTAAGTAAGGTCGTGTACACTATCCAAAGCGAAGTGGCGACCGTCAAAATTAAGATTAATACCGCTCTTACAACATCGGAAACAATCATCAATGTTTTCCGGTTGAAGCGGTCTGCGGCTATGCCGGCCACAGGTCCGAATAAAGCCATTGGCAGGGCTAGGCAGAGAAATACGAACGACACTTGAAGCGGGGATGCGTCCCACTTCAACCCGACAAGGGTAATGATCGCGACGATACTAAGCCAGTCGCCAATACTTGAAATAGCCTGGGCAGACATCAGTATCATATATCCTTTATTCTTCATTAAACGTTTCATAAGAGCGGCCCCTCTCAATTAAACGACACTAATGTCGTTTTGTTAAATTCATTATACTGACACAAGTGTCGTTTTGCAACTTCATCATAAAAAGATCCCCCATTCTTTTTATGACATAAAAAAAGTGCTTTTCCCATGTGGAAAAGCACTTTTTCAATCTTTACATATGAACTGGACTCTCTTCAGGTTCTTCCGTCAGCCCGAGCACTCGCTCTGTGGTAGAGTGAATTTCACGGATCAATTCAGGATTTTCTACCAATTCCTTACCGTAAGAAGGAATCATTTCTTTGATCTTAGGTGCCCATTCATCCATCTGCTCAGGGAAACATCTCTCCATCAGTTCAAGCATGACGGAAACCGCTGTCGATGCTCCTGGAGATGCCCCGAGCAAGGCGGCAATGGAACCATCGGCGGCACTGACGACTTCTGTCCCGAATTGCAGCGTCCCTTTGCCTCCTCCATCTGTATCTTTAATAACTTGCACGCGCTGCCCTGCCGTGACTAAATCCCAATCTTCTGCTTTTGCGGTCGGGATGAAGGTACGCAGTTCTTCTAAGCGTTGCTCTTTCGATTGAATAACCTGTTCAATAAGATACTTAGTCAACGAGGCATTTTTCACACCCGCAGCGACCATCGTCGTAAGGTTATCCTTTTGCACCGATGTAATTAAATCAAGCAGTGACCCTGTCTTCAAGAATTTTGGTGAGAAGCCTGCAAAAGGACCGAAAAGGAGGCTTTCCTTCCCGTCGATAAAACGGGTGTCCAGGTGTGGGACAGACATCGGTGGCGCCCCAACTTTAGCTTTACCATAGACTTTCGCCCGGTGCTCAGCAATCACTTCCGGATTGTTACACACCATAAAAAGGCCACTGACAGGGAATCCGCCAATGTGTTTCGATTCTGGAATGCCTGTTTTTTGCAGCAGGTGCAAGCTCCCGCCCCCACCACCGATGAAGACGAAGTTAGACGTATGGTATTCGATTTTATCATTCGCCAAATCACGGACTCTCACTTCCCAAGAACCATCTTCTGACCGTTTGATATCCTCGACACTATGCTTGTAGTTGACTTCGAGGTTTTCTTTTTCGAGATGATCGAACATTTTTCGCGTGAGCGACCCAAAGTTCACATCTGTCCCTGCATCCATCTTCGTAGCAGCGATCGGTTCTGTCATCGTCCGTTCCTTCATGATTAAAGGAATCCACTCTTCCAATTGGGATGGATCATCTGTAAACTCCATATCGCGGAATAAAGGGTTAGCGACCATGGCATTAAAGCGCTTTCTTAGGAAATCAACATTTTTTTCTCCCTGAACAAAACTCATATGTGGCAAAGGCATGATGAATTCATTCGGGTTACTGATTCGATTGTTTTTCACGAGATAAGACCAAAATTGTTTAGATACTTGAAACTGTTCATTGACTTTAATGGCTTTCGTCAGATCGATCGAGCCGTCGGATTTTTCTTTCGTGTAGTTCAGCTCACAAAGAGCTGCATGGCCTGTGCCCGCATTGTTCCATACGTTGGAGCTTTCTTCTCCAGCACTTCCAAGTCTTTCAAACACGCGAATATTCCAGTCCGGTACTAACTCTTTCAGCAGTGACCCTAGTGTGGCACTCATGATCCCTGCACCAATTAAAATAACGTCTGTCTTCGTGTATTTTTTGCTCATTTCCCTTTCATTCTCCCTATTTTTCAATAATTTTTATCTACGTTCAGTGTATCACTATTAACAAAAAATTAAAATATTTGGCAACAGGACTTATGCGGTGAAGGCACGCGAAAGTCCTTCAAAGTCATAGTGACCTATACAAAAAACACCTCTGCCTCACCCTATTCAATTAGAGACAGAGATGTTCACTACTTTTACTAATGCCGTCACCAGCATGCGTCAAAGAGCAAGAATGGCGCTAAAGGACTTGTCACAATAGCAGCTTAAAGCTCTTTATTTAACTATCTTTATATTTCCCTTTCACACATTCAATCCCGATCCCCGCCGTCACCATAATAATTAAAGGGCCGAAGTTCCAAAGAAAAGGATTCCCTAACGGAAAGTCCAAAGGGGTAAATTTGTTCAAGAAAAGGACAGCTAACTTAAAAACTAACAACAATACTCCAATAAGGAAGAAGGTATCAAAAAATGCCTTTAGTTTTGGATGCGCCAACTGCTTACTGTCTTCAATGACTTTTTCCTTCAATTCTTCATCACTCCTCAATAATTCATCAATAGTCAGACCGAGCAGGTCACTCAAATGAATGATGATTTCAATACTCGGGAAGTTCTGGCCATTCTCCCATTTGGAAACCGACTGTCGGCTGACGTACAGCTTTTCCGCTAGTTCCTCCTGAGACCATCCTTTGTTCTTCCGTTCTTTTTTCAATTTTTCAGCAAAATTCATATCTGTGTTCACCTTTCCCATTTGATACTTTATTATGAGGAGATTTCCATAAGAACGTAAAGAACGGGCTGGTTGCCATAGGCCGCACGCACAGGTTTACATAAAGAAACCCTTTTGTGATATCGCCCTTCCGTACTTGCTCATTCTTCCTATTATTGAAACATATGATCAGGAACAAACGTATGTAGATAAGAAAAGCAGAGATTTTTATAAACAAGGAGGGATTTCTCATGGATTTTGTAGCCTGGATGATTGTCGCAAGTGAGATCGGGTTTTGGGTCGTTATTGTCGCAGGACTTGTGACTCGTTACATTTTTAAGCAGAATAAGCTGGGACTATTCCTATTGGCGTTGACACCAGTGATTGACCTGATCCTCTTAGTGACAACGAGTGTGGATTTAATGAACGGGGCGACAGCCACCATGGCCCATGCGATTGCTGCCGTATATATAGGGGTATCGATCGCCTTTGGAAAAAGCATGATCGAGTGGGCGGATGTAAGGTTTCAGTATTACATAACAAAACAGGGTCCACGACCGGAAAGGCTGACAGGATTCGCGCATGCCAAGCACTACTTTAAAAGCTGGGGCCGTCATTTAGTCGCTTATTTAATCGGGGCCGCATTTCTTGCTGGGTTGATTTTTATCATCGACAACCCAAATCGGACAGAGGCGTTAACGGGCGCCTTGCAGTTGTGGTCACTGGTGCTCGGGGTAGATTTCCTTATTGCTATCAGTCATTTTATTTGGCCAAAAAAAAGAAGGAAACCGTGAAAAACAGGGCTCCCCTCTCTTTTCTCATGTCATAGCAGCAATAGAGTCAATCCAGGGGCCAAAATCGAAACGATAACAGCACTTAATACCATCGCAATCGTACTTACCGATCCTTCCAGATGGTCACGCTCCATCGCCGTTGCCGTTCCAATCGCGTGCGAGGCGCTTCCCATTCCGACACCGCGGCCGATTTGACCTTGAAGCCTTGCCACCCGCATCACAGCTGGATGGATCAACACTCCGCCAATACCGGCAATCATAACGAAAACGGCGGCCAACGACATAACACCCCCACTCGATTCAGCTATGGACATGGCGACAGGCGTGGTCACCGATTTAGGGACGATAGAATAAATAATCAACTCACTAAAGCCTGTCCATTTGCTGAGTAAAAGCCCGGAGCTGATGCCGACCACTGCCCCAACAAACGTACCGGTCAGAACAGGAAGCACCATCTTCTTCAAAATGTCCCGGTACTGGTACAACGGATAAGCAAGAGCTACAACCGCCGGACCAAGCAGGTGGTCAATCCACTTTCCGCCTACCATATACGTCTCATAGGAAAAGTGGCAGACAAGCAGGAAAATAATAATTGCAACTGTCGATAAAATGATCGGCGCTGTATACATACGGCGGAACCTTTGATAAACGAGGGTCGCCCCTTTATACGTGATAATCGTCAACACGATCATCATAACAGCGATCAGAACATCATTCATGTGCTTTTTCCCTCCTTCCTGCAAGACGTTGAGCCACTGATCCTGAAATCCCCATAACAAGCCCCGTACTCAGGAGCCCGATGAAAATTAATAGAATGCCTTTTCCTTTAAAGACATACGCATACCCCATCACGCCGACGGTCGCCGGTATGAAAAAGAACGGGAGGTGGGTGATCATGAACCCCGCCCCTTCGGTGATCCAGCGCTCAGATACGAGTTTAAGAGATAGAAGCAAGAACAACAGGATCAATCCAATGACACTGCCCGGGATGAATAGATTAAAAGTATGCTGGATGGCTGTTCCAAGTAAATAGATGAGATATAAGCCGATAATTTGCAGGATGATGGTAACTGCTTTTGACACGTATGATCCTTCTTTCTCATTGGTATATAGTCATTGACAATGCTTATTATATAAGAATTATCGTACCACACAAAAATCCTCCCCTACTAACAATCGGTTTCAGAAAAGCTCCTCTTCCATGCTTTCCATACAATGATGGTTAATTTTTCTTATCAATTTGTTTACATAGGTTTCATGTTTAGGGAATTGTGATAAACTCCCCCATATTCTACCTAAACTTTGTAAGGAAAAAGGATGTGTGAGGCAATGAAAAAAATTGGCCTGGTGTTGATGGCTGGATTACTACTAATCGCCCTAGGTGCATGTTCACAATCATCCACCACAGAAGATAATGAAAAGGAATCCCCCCCTTTTGAAAAGAACGATTCAAAACAAAAAGAAGGAAGTGAAGAGCCTGACAAGTCTGAAGTACAGCCTTTTCAACCGTTAAAGCCTTCGGAAGACGCTGTGGCTTTGGAGGACCGCCTCTCTGAAGAGGAGCAGCAAATGCCTAATGCGCAGGGCGGGGATGGTGAGCGTTCGGTTCCTGTCGGTGAGACGCTGGCCGACGGAGTCAAAGATCCATCCGATGGCCCGCTAAAGAATCATCGCCTTATTGCCTACTACGGGACCCCGCAGTCTGAAAATATGGGAATTCTCGGTCAGATGGATCCGGAAGCATTCATGGAGAAGCTAAAGGAACAGACGCAAGCCTATTCAGACGCTGATCCTGATCGACCTGCCGTACCGACCGTAGAGCTAATTACGACGATGGCCCAGAATGAACCAGGGCCAGATGGGAATTACGTGCGGATGACCTCAGAAGAGAATATTCAAACCTATGTGAAGCTGGCGGAGGAGCATGATGCGCTGGTGTTGCTCGATATTCAACTGGGAACAGACACGATCATGGAGCAAGTGAAAAAGATCGAGAAATGGCTCAAGTACCCGCACGTTCACCTGGCAATCGATACGGAATTCCATGTGGAGGAAGGGGAAAAGCCTGGACAGGATCTCGGTCAGGTGGATGGTGAAGAAGTGCAGGAGGCTGTCGAGTATCTATCCACGTTGACGAAAAAAAACAACCTCCCGGATAAATTCGTCCTCGTCCATCAATTTACTGATGCAGCACTGACGAATAAAGAAGCCATTGAACCAACAGACAACGTCGAAGTCGCCCTCAATTTTGACGGCTGGGGAGCCTCCACCGACAAGCAGACGTTGTATCGTAAGTTTGTCCGTGATGAACCAAATCAATATGGCGGGTTTAAAATCTTTTATGAGAAAGACGAGCCGGTCATGAAGCCGGAGGATGTATTGAAAATGGATCCAAGCCCGGCGATTGTGAATTACCAATAGCGAACCGAATCCCCTCCTGGAGGGGATTTTTTGGGGTGAACCGCTTAATCCAAAAAGCGATAGCCGACTCCCCAAACCGTTTCAATGAATACCGGTTGAGAGGGATGGGGTTCTATTTTTTTACGTAGTCTGCGAACATGGACCGTCACTGTTGTATTATCTCCTAAGGCATCAAGCCCCCATATTTTTTCAAATAATTCCTCTTTGCTAAAAACCCGGTGGGGATGCTGAGCTAGAAAGGTTAGTAAATCAAACTCTTTTGCCGTCAATGTGACTTCTTCTTCATTCACCTTTACTCTTCGGGTCCTTAAATCGATGTGCAGTCCCTTCACCCAGATTTCCTGTTTGTCCTCTTCTTTCTGGATAAACCGCTTATACCTGGACAGATGGGCTTTCACTCTGGCTACGAGTTCATTCGGGCTGAAAGGTTTGACGATATAATCATCCGCCCCTATTCCCAGCCCCCTTACTTTATCGATGTCATCTGTCTTGGCGGTAATCATTAAAATAGGGATATCCCTTTTCTCCCTTACCTTCTTACATATTTCAAAACCGCTTGTCCCCGGCAGCATAATATCGACCAGTAAAAGGTCAAAATCGCCATGCAGCCCTCTGCTTAATCCTTGTGTCCCATCCTCTTCAAGCTCAACATAGAACCCATCCATTTCCAAATAATCCCTCTCCAGGTCCGCAATGGCCGGATCATCCTCTATAATCAGTATTTTATCCATCGGTCACTTCCCACCTTTCTAATGTGAACGCCATCGTTGTTCCTTTTCCCTCTCCACTTTCGGCATGTATTTCTCCTCCGTGTAATTCGATGATTTTTTTAGAAATCGCGAGCCCGAGTCCAGAACCACGTAAGGATTTACTACGGGCCGCATCCCCTTGATAAAACTGATCGAATATAAAAGGGATCGCTTCGCCAGGAATTCCTGGTCCATTGTCTGAAATCTTCACGACCACCATTGGACCTTTTTCCGATAACGAGACGTTGAGTTGTTTCTTCTCTTTATCGATGAACTTCAAGCTGTTCTGAATCAAGTTCGTAACAACACGATGGATTTGTTTCCTGTCCGCCTTCACATGAAAGGATTCCCCACTCTCCACAATTTCCGTCTCTATATCTTCATGCTCAAACCTGACTGCTTCCAGGTAATCCCCGAAATAAGCTGCCAGATCCACTTTTTCAAAATGAAGGGGGACCCGGTTTACATCAAGCTTCGAATACAAAAACAGTTCATTAATTAAATGATCCATTTCTTCGGTTTTTTTTATGATTCGACTTACATATCGCTGTTGCTTCTCAGGGGTGTCAGCGACACCATCTCGAATCGCCATCATATATCCTTTGATAGAAGTGATCGGTGTTTTCAAATCGTGGGAGATACTGGCAATCAACTCTTTACGGCCCGCCTCATACTTCTTCTCCAGCGCTTCTGCTTCCTTTAGCTTCCTGCGCATTTCTTCAAAACTTCTGGCCAGTTCCCCCAATTCATCGCTTCGATCTACTTGAATCGCGAAATCCCGTTCACCAGCCGCCAACTTCTTTGTTGCTTCATTGAGTTTGTTGACAGGCGTAAGGATCGTTTTGGATACATAGTAAGTCAACATCCCGTTTGTCACAATCAGAATGCCAATCATTCCAATAAAACGAACCTGTGTAAATAACCCAATGCTGTCTGCAGGTGTCAGATTCATCATACGGAACATCACAACTCCTATGATAATCTCGAGCCCTAACATACCCGCGATCGGCAAGAACACCATCGCAAGGTTCGATAAGATTAATCTTTTCCGAATCGTCATTAAACTTCACCTCTACAAAATTTGGTCGTATTCCTATCCTAATACACAATTCTTAACGATTTCTTAACGCGATTTAATCATTAGTTAAGAAACAGAAAAGAGATTTGTTCGAAATGCTCCCTATGATTAGACAGAGAAGGAGTGATGAACCATGAACCTATCATGGAAATTAATTGTAGCACTTGGGGCGATGGCCCTTATCCGCCCCTTATTGAGTGGAACTGGCGTCCTGGATATGATCGGCCAGCCCACAGCCAGTCTTACAGTAACGCTGGCCATTACGATCATTTGGATCATGATCGTGATCACCAAAAATGTCCCTCGTCCAGTAGCCACCCTTGCCGGTGCGGGGCTCGTGTATGGAATCGCCGCGATTATCATAAGCGGCATTCTCTCGCCCATCTTGACGGGCGAACTGCAAGGACCACTGACCAACCCGCTTGCGGTCATAAGCGTACTGATTACCAACGGAATATGGGGATTAATCGCCGGATCCCTGGCATCTTTATTCAAGAAAATAAGTAAGGAGTGAAAAATAATGAGAGACAAATTCACCTTTTGGTTCATTACCGGACACTTATGGATTCAATTCATTATGCTCGGCAGTATGCTGCTCAATACCTTTATGGTCTATCCGAATATTTTTTATGATATTCCCCATTCGTTTGAAGTTGGGCTTACATTCATGGAAGTCGCATCGCCACACACGTACTTCCCACCTATCGGCCTCATGAGTATACTAACAGGGCTCCTGGCATTTTTATTTGTCTGGCCTTATAAAAAGGAACGATTGTGGGTCGGTGTCAGCATGTTCATGATTATACTGGAAGGGGCAGCCTCAATCATATTTGAGTGGCCAAGAAATGAAATCATGTTCATTGAGGGAGCGAGTGTGCACAGCGTCGAATTTCTAAAGCAGACAGCAAGGGAGTTCCTTGTAGTCCACGGATTTCGGGTTCTATGTAATGTTGCGGGATCCATATTCATTTTTGTAGGATTGTTAAAGTTTCATAAATATCGAATAAGTAAGAGTTAATAAAAGCAGCACATCCCTACTCTAATTTCATCCATAGGGAGTGCTGCTTTTCATAATATTAGAGAGAGAATCTTAGCCACTGAAAAATTTTAACCCCCGATTTCAAAAACGTTTCTCCCCCCTCGTTCAATAATGGCTTAATCAATTAGTAATCCCTTTGTTATTAAACACACCATTAAAGAAGTGGAGGGAATAAATGGATTAATCATTAATAGTAAGTTTTCAGTTTTATTTCTTTTTTCAATCCGAAATATTTACTTCAATGAACATTCCAGGACTTAGGCTATTTTAATAGCCGTTCCGGTGGACTACATCATAATTACATTGGAGACTTTTCTTACTAAACAATGAGGGAATATCCCTTTTTTTCGGAGTCCCTACATACTTAATGGAAACTCCATAATTATCTGCGTGCCCTTGTTCTGCCTACTTTCAACCTTTATAGTTCCTTGATGGGCTTCGACTAACTGTTTGGTAATAGCTAACCCTAACCCAGAACCTTTTTGATTTTCTGTAGATGCCGTACCTCTATAATATCGATCAAAAAGATGATCGATGGTTTCTTGATCCATCCCGACACCATTATCTTGAATGATTATATAGAAGGATTGAAGATCATTAACTAATTTCACTGAAATATATGGATCTTGGTCATTATATTTGACAGCATTAGCTAATAAATTATCCATGATTCGCTTAAACCATTTCGTATCTATAAAGGTTTTTATTTTGTGCTTAGTTTGATTAAGAAATTCGATGCGCGCGGTGTTATAAGTCGGATTATTTAAAAAAGCTACCACACATCTTTGGATAAATAATTCCATATCTATTTTTTCCTTTGATAAAGGTAAAGCATTATATTTTAGCTTGTAGGTTAAGCTTAAATCTTCGATTAACTCATTCATGTACTCACTTTTTTGTTTGAGAGTTGAGCCAATTTCATTCAACTCTGACAATGACCAGTGATAAGAAGGGTTCTCTAATAATAATGAATACCCCATAATTGAGCTTAAAGGCGTTTTCAGGTCATGGGATAAACCAGAAATCCACTCTTCTCTCATAGTAATTAACTCTTGGTCTCTCTTCTTACTTTTTTCCAATTCTTTAGTCAAAGAATTTAGCGATTCGAAAATATCCCTAAATACACCTGGTTTTCGTTTTCTTTTATTGGAATACCCATCCCCATGGCTAGGTGGGGGCATTAATTTACCTTCAGATAAATTCTCGATCCAATCGATCATGTGAATGATGGGCTTTCCCCATTTATTTGCATGCCAATATGATAAAAGAAACAGAGAGATAATTACACATAACAAAAAGATTCCTAAGTTAATAATGACCGAAAAACCTAACTGGTCATCCAACGTCCATTTACCATCAGAGTGGTCGATCGGAACACCAATAATTAACGTTTGTCCTTCAATAGCTTTGGTGGCAGTGTCAAAATTCTTCTCTGATTTACTCGAATTTAAAACTTCCAATGGTTGATAAGTATCATTTAAATTGAATGATGTTTTAACTTGACCACTATTACTATAAAGGACAAACCAACCATTTATCTCTTTAAGTTTTTGTTTTATTGACTGCGAGCTTAATTTTTGAGTGCTATTGATTTGGTTGATTAATGTATGGCTCATAGAAAGGTGACCATAAAGAGCAACAAGGTGCTTATTCTCCAGGTTCCAATGAACATACTCGTAATTTGAATTAACCTCTCCTTTAGAAATATGAATGAGATCAGCTATAGTATAGTTGCTTGGAACATTTTTTGGGGTATTAACTGAATCCACCACTTCCCCATTATTGGCATCTATAATTTGAAACCACCCATCATTTCTTCTCACATTCTCTTCTAGTTTCTCATTAATTTCTACGTCTGCTTTTTCAGGAAAGTCTAAATTACTTATTATGTAATCCTCTGTTGCCCTTGTGAAATCTGTGTCATACTCATAATTTGTTAATGAATGATATAAATAAATAAAAAAACCTATAATCAAAAGTAAACTAACAATCAGGAAAGTGACATGTTGAAAAACGAACTGATTCGTTAACTTTCTCTTCATCTTATCGATCTCTCACTAGCTTATAACCTAAGCCTCTAATTGTCTTAATAAACTTTGGCTTAGATGGAGTGGGCTCAATCTTTTCCCTAAGCTTTCGAATATGGACAATAATCGTGTTATTTTCCACAAAATCTCCATGTCTGCCCCATACATGCTCGTAAATTTGATCTTTACTTAGTACCTGTCCCTCATTTTCACAAAAGTAAATCAACAAACGAAATAAATAAGCAGAACACTCAATGGGGCTCCCATTTACCACTAATTCAGCTGCCTTACTATTGACTTGAAAATAACCAAAGTCAAAAATATCCTTTTCATTAGATGTGTGTACAGATTGACTTTGGTTAATTCTTTTAAGTGTTGCTTTTGCTCTTGCTACAACTTCCAAAGGATTGAATGGCTTGGTAATATAGTCATCTGCACCATAAGCGAAACCCGTAAGCTTATCCAGGTCTGATCCTTTTGCAGTTAAGAAAAAAACCGGGCATTCAGTCTTCTTTCTAATGGATGAGAGCACATCAAACCCTGACTTTCCTGGAAGCATGACATCAAGGAGAATTAAGTCAAAACGTTTATCTTGTATAAGCTGTAATACTTCTTCAGCATTATTACAAGTAGTTATATTTGGAAAGTTTTCTTTTAAAAAGGTTAAACGCAGCATCTGTAAAATGTCCTGATCATCATCGACAATTAGAATTTTGCTTGGATATTCGAAACTCATCATGGTCACCCTCTTTTCAATTATCTTCAAATTCTATCCATTAATGTAAGCTTCACTTCATGTAAATCCTTGCCTATTATCCTTGGTTTATAAAGGGGGAATAGATATGTGGGCGATTTCAACTCATGAATTTAAAAATTTATTTAAAAGTGTCAGAGCTATTGTAATCATTCTTTTCTTGACCGGGATGTCATTACTTGTAGCTTCATTAGCCGAGAATTTCGCGGAGAATTTTGGTGCTATAAACACGGAAGGACAGTACACAGCTGGTTTAAGTGCAACTATCATCTTTTTTGGAATGCTATTCGTGTTTATTTTGTCTCACGATACTATTAGCAGTGAAGTACAAAATCGTACAATGAGATTTTTAGTAAGTAAGACCTCTCGAAAATCAATTATTATTGGTAAAGCATTAGGGATCTCTATCTTTTGGCTTACCACGGTTTTACTCTCATTGCTCATCGTTTCATTTGTATCTAAAGCTTTTTTCTTCGAAACTTTTTTACATTGTTCAGTATTTCTTTTTTATGGAGCGTGTACGGCTATATTAATTTCATCTTTGAGTAAAAAAGGACCGGAATCACTTTTCTTTGGAATCATTGTTTCCATTTTATTACCGGCAATTAGTTTTGCCACAGTATTTATTGACAGTGTCTTCATCCAGTGGGTAAAGTATTTGACCCCCTACTATTATATGGACTTGTCAATTGCGTACCTTCCTATTGTTTGTATTTTATCCATCATCATTTTAGCTGTCTCCATAAAAATATTTGAAAGAAGGGACTTGTGATGAACATTATTGAAGCTAATAATCTCTCGAAGACATTCGGTAATAATACTGTGGTAAACGGAATTACAATGAAGGTAAACCAAGGAGAAATTTACGGATTTTTAGGTCGAAATGGCGCTGGTAAAAGTACTTTCATAAATATGCTAACGGGCATTATCACTCCTTCATCTGGAAGTTTCTCTTTACTAGGAGAAGATAATATTGACCGAGTAAAGAAAAGGATAGGTGTGTTACCTGATTACTCCTCTTTTTATGATTCAATGTCTGCTTACAATCATTTGAAATTTTTCAGTCATATTCAGGGATTCAATCCAACAAAAGAAGTGATTGAGAACACATTAGAAACCGTAGGATTAGAAAATGCAAAAAAGAAAAAGCTAAGTCAGTTTTCATTTGGAATGAAAAAGAAATTGGGAATTGCCCAGGCCATTATTAATAAACCAGAACTCTTATTCCTAGATGAACCAACCTCAGGTATTGATGTGGAATCTGCCATTCAAATTAAAGAATTAATATCCAAACTACACAAAGATGGGCAAACGATTTTTATGACATCTCATAATTTAAATGAGATAGAAGATACCTGTACTAGGATTGGGATTATGAAAAACGGTCAAATTCATTCCGAAGGTACATTACGTGAATTAAAATCTACGTATCAATCGTCATTAACAGCGCAACTCAAAGTGAATTCAAATATTAATCCATCAGCCATACAAGATATTAAGCGATTTCTCAGTAATGAATTCCAACAATTTGATTGGATAGACAATCGATTAGTTGTAAATATACGAGAAGAAGAAGATATCCCTATACTTATAAGGACGCTTATAAATAAAAAAATAGATATATATAGTGTACATTTGATTGAGCCAACATTGGAAGAAGTGTTTTTAGAGCGGGATATAGCTATTTAGATATGTGATAAAGAAAAAGCCCCTCCAAGGGAGGGGCTTAAGGTAGATTCAATCAAATATAGATAACGCAATAGCGCATTAGGTACTCCTTATGTACCTATTAAATTACATTAAACCCGCTGCTTCTAGAGCTTCCTTAACAAATTTAGAAATATACCAGCGGGAATTCAAACAAAAGTAGGTCTCATTATAGCAATATCGATGGATTTATTAGAGTTATCCAAAATTAAAAAATAATAAATGTACATAAATTAATGGACTTCCTTTTTTAATGGGAAGGCTTTTTATCATATCAAAAACTACAGGGCCATCATTGGCCCCCATCTACCAAAATTAACTATCGAACCAATTATGGTTTTTTTGTTGTATATATTTAATTTAATATAACTTCAATTCTCTACCCACCTGTAATAGCTCTTATAGTAGGGACCTCCCACCATAAAAAAGACCATTGAAACCGTTATCAATAACTGATACTATGAAAACACTTACATACAAGACATCTGATGACCTAATGACACGATCTATTACAAACTAAAGGAAGTGACAAAAATTAGTGTTGGAGTATTGTCGTTACTAGCAGTTGTCCCTATTCTAGCTGTACTATTTTTTCTTGTTTTACTTCGATGGCCCGCGAAAAAGGCGATGCCAATCGCTTTTGCCGTAACCGTATTGGTAGCCTTCTTTGTTTGGCAAGTGCCAGTGAATCAAATCGCCGGTGCCAGCATGCAAGGGGTAACCACCGCATTAGAAGTGCTCTTCATTGTGTTCGGAGCGATATTAATGTTGAACACATTGAAAGAAGGCGGTGCGATTCAAACGATTCGCCAGGGGTTTACCGATATCTCCCCTGACCGGAGAATTCAAGCAATTATTATTTGCTGGTTATTCGGCTCGTTTATTGAAGGAGCTTCTGGCTGGGGGACGCCCGCCGCGATTATTGCCCCTCTCTTAGTAGGCGTCGGTTTTCCCGCCATGGGTGCCGTCATGGTGGCGCTGACCATTCAATCAACCCCCGTTTCTTATGGAGCCGTCGGAACACCGATCTTAATTGGGGTAAAGTCAGGACTTACCGGTTCTGGAGCGGTTGAACAAGAAGCCTCCTCAATCGGCATGACGATTGATCAATATGTTCGGATGATTGGCGGGGAAGTTGCGATTATTCATGGCATGGTCGGAGTATTGATCCCCCTGTTTATGGTTACCATGTTGACCTTTTTCTTCGGAGAAAACCGTTCGATTAAAGAAGGGCTTGCGATTTGGAAATTTGCCTTATTTGCAGGGGTAGCCTTTACCGTACCTTTTGCCTTAGTAGCCAACCTGCTCGGACCTGAATTCCCAGCTATGTTCGGGGGACTGATCGGGCTTGCGATTGTCGTCCCTGCGGCAAAAAGAGGATGGTTTATGCCGAAGAAAAACTGGGATTTTGCCTCTTCAGACAAGTGGGACCCTGAATGGACAGGGAAACTCACAATTGAACCCACCAAAACAGTACAGCCCATCTCCCCAGTAAAGGCGTGGATGCCCTACATTATCGTAGGTATCCTGCTTGTCTTCACTCGGCTAGAATCACTTCCGTTCGGGGCATGGCTGAAGGCCTTTGTAATTCATATGGAAAATGTGTTCGGAAGCTCGATTACGATCACCAGCAATCCTTTGTTTCTGCCTGGATTTATCCTATTAATGATTTCGATCATGTCCGCCTTCTTATACAAGATGAACGGTTCAGAATATGGAAAAGCATGGAAGGATTCGGGAAAAACCATCCTTGCCGCATCTCCGGCTTTGCTGTTCGCGGTGCCTATGGTACAAGTGTTCATCAATTCGGATGTGAACAACGCGGGCTATGAAAGCATGCCGCTGGTCCTTGCCGCAAGCGTCTCGGAACTTGTGGGAAGTCATTGGCCGGCCGTCGCTCCTGCGATCGGAGCACTTGGCGCTTTCGTTGCCGGAAGTAACACGATCAGCAACATGATGTTTTCCCTTTTCCAATTCGGTACAGCCACCAATGCCGGAATTAACCCGTCTCTCATCGTTGCCCTTCAAGCCGTCGGTGGTGCGGCCGGAAATATGATTTGTGTCCACAATGTGGTAGCAGCTTCGGCGGCTGCTGGTTTGATTGGAAAAGAAGGAGAATTAATTAGAAAAACGTTGATCCCGACCATCTATTATGTCTTCTTTGCCGGCGGAATCGGCTATATGTTCGTCCACGGATTCGGATTCCATATCGGGACGATCATGGCAGGCCTCATCATCGCACTGTTCCTTTATGCCATATACAAGGGCCAAATCCAAAGCAAGGAAGAGCAGTCTTTTAACAAATGGAATCATCGAGATTTAGGGAGGAGAAAGATATGAAGGTTTCCTTATTTATCACCTGTCTTGGCGACGTTTTTTATCCCGGAGTGGGAAAAGATGTCGTGGAACTTTTAGAACGATATGGCTGTGAGATTGATTTCCCTGGAGAGCAGACGTGTTGTGGGCAGCCAGCTTATAACAGCGGTTACCACAAAGATACCAAAAAAACAGCCAAACATATGATCCAAACGTTTGAACATGCCGAATATGTGGTGACTCCCTCCGGCTCCTGTGCCGTGATGTTTAAAGAGTATCCTTCCCTTTTAAAGGATGAGCCGAGATGGAAACAACGGGCTGAAGAACTATCTGCCAAAACATACGAATTGACGCAGTTTCTCTATCGAGTCTTAAAGGTAAACGACACAGAGGCCTCGTTACAGGCCCGTGCGACATACCATACGTCCTGTCATATGACGAGACTGCTCGGGGAAACGGAGGCACCCTATGAATTGCTTTCCAACGTACGAGGACTTCAATTAAAGGAGCTCCCCAACAAACAGAATTGCTGTGGATTCGGTGGAACTTTTGCGGTGAAAATGACACCGATATCGGAACAGATGGTGGATGAGAAAGTGGAACATATTGAAGAGACAGAGGCTGAAATCCTCATCGGTTCCGACAGCGGATGTTTAATGAACATCGGCGGCCGGATCGATCGGTTAAACAAACCGGTGAAAGTAATGCATATCGCCCAGGTGCTTAACAGTAGAGAAGCCTAAAAGGAGGAATGGTCGATGCCTATGAAAATTGGCGATCACTCTTTTGATCAACGAGTGAGCAAAGGATTGGGAGAAACCCATATGAGAGAGACCGTCCGCTCTGCTCAGGGACGGCTTCATACCAATAAATCAAAAGCTGAAGAAGATCTCGGAAACTGGGAAGACTGGCGGACCCTATCCGAGGAAATCCGCTCCCATACCCTTGAAAACCTTGATTATTATTTAGAGCAGCTCAGTGACAATGTGATCAAGAATGGCGGACATGTATTTTTTGCAGAAACAGCTGAAGAGGCCAATCAATATGTCAAAGAAGTCGCCGTGAAAAAGGAAGCGAAGAAGATCATCAAATCGAAATCGATGGTGACCGAAGAGATCAGTATGAATGAGGCCTTAGAAAGGGCAGGTGCGGAAGTCATTGAATCAGACCTTGGGGAATATATCCTGCAAATCGATGACCATGACCCTCCTTCCCACATCGTCGCTCCCGCTCTTCATAAAAACAAAGAGCAGATCCGCGAAACGTTTGAGCGGTTGAAGGGCTATGACAAAACGTCGAAACCAGAGGAATTAACCCAGTTTGCCCGGGAACAGCTGCGCCAGGAATTTTTGGAAGCGGATATTGGCATTACGGGCTGTAACTTTGCTGTCGCGGAATCCGGCAGTGTGTCACTTGTGACCAATGAAGGGAACGCCCGCCTGGCGACAACGATTCCAAAAACACAGATTTCCGTAATGGGAATGGAACGAATCGTCCCGACATGGGAAGAGCTTGATGTGATGGTCAGCATGCTGTGCAGAAGTGCGGTCGGGCAAAAGCTGACGAGCTATGTGACTGGTCTTAGCGGCCCGCGCGAAGAAGGCGATCTGGACGGTCCGGAAGAATTCCATCTCGTCATCGTGGATAACGGCCGTTCCAACATTCTCGGTACCGCCTTCCAATCGGCACTACATTGTATCCGCTGTGCCGCTTGTATTAATGTCTGTCCTGTTTACCGTCATGTAGGAGGACATTCGTATGGATCGATTTATCCCGGGCCAATCGGGGCGGTCTTATCTCCCCTGCTTGAAGGGTATGATGATCACAAAGACTTACCTTATGCTTCAAGCCTGTGTGCTGCCTGTACAGATGCGTGCCCTGTAAAAATCCCGCTGCACGAACATCTGATTGAACACCGACGGATCATTGCAGAAGAAGAAAAGAAAACCACACGTGGCGAAACGTATGCGATGAAAGGGTTCAGTGTGACTTCCAGTTCACCAAGGCTGTTTGATATGGCAACGAGAGCTGCACCGATCATGTCGTCCCCGTTCACGAAGGAAGGGACGATCGACAAAGGGCCTGGGCCGCTTAAGGGATGGACCGATGTCCGAAGCTTCCCTGCCCCAGAAAAAGAACGATTCCGTGACTGGTTCAAAAGCAGAAAGAAGGAGGATTCCTAATGGCACAAGGAACAGTACAAAATCGCGAGTCCTTTTTAAATAACATTGCAGAAAAATTGGGAAGAGAACGGCGCCGGTCTAGTGTGGAACCCCCCACCTATACGAAGCAGCCCCAGTGGGACATTATGGTGGATTATACGACCGAACAACTTGTCGATGTGTTAAAAGAACAGTGCACAGCCATCCATACAGACGTAAAAGAAGCAACCATTGACGAGCTCCCTGCTGTGATCGATGATGTGATGAAGGAATACGGGGCAGAAAAAGCGGCCGTTTGGGACGACCTTCGCTTTGCTGAATTTGGACTGACATCTTTTATGGAACGGCCGGATATTAACATTTGGGGATCAGCCCCCGATGAAGATGATATCAAGATCACAGAACAAGCCGATGTCGGGATCACGTTTTCGGATTATACCTTGGCGGAATCAGGTACAGTTGTATTGATGAATGGAGGAGGAAAAGGCCAGTCGGTCAGCCTTCTTCCTACGTATTATATCGCTTTGATACCCCTGAGCACCATCGTACCAAGGATGAGCCAGGTTACAAGGAAAATCCACGAAGAAGTCCAAGCCGGCCGAAGGACCCCGTCCTGCATCAATTTCATTTCAGGACCGAGTAATAGTGCAGACATTGAACTGAACCTTGTCGTCGGCGTCCACGGCCCTGTAAAAGCCAGCTATATCTTAATTGATGATCTATAGGCACACCAGCTGATCAGCCAAAGAAACCGCTTCCTATGATATAATGGAGGCAATCGGCAATGAAGGGGAACAAGGCATGAGTTTTAAACAAATTGAATCCAAAAAAATCTCAGAAATTGTTCAGCAGCAAATCGAAGAAATGATTCGACGAGGCGATGTTCAGCCCGGTGAAAAACTCGATTCTGTCGTACAGTTGGCTGATCAATTCAAGGTGAGCCGGTCGGCTGTCCGTGAAGCTTTAAGTGCTCTTCGGGCCGTCGGCATCATCACTATAAAGCAAGGCGAAGGGACTTTCGTCAATACCTATGATTTCTCGAATGTCTTAGATCCAATGAAACCAGAGAGAATCATATCTAAAAAAGAGATGCTCGAGCTATTTGAAATACGAAACATCATGGAAGTGGGGGCGGCAGAGCTCGCCGCAGAGAAGCGGGCGCCGGATCATCTGAAAATGATGGAAGACGCACTCGCCTCAATGAAGGATGCCTCCGGTGAAGACAATGTCGGAGAAGCGGCTGATGTCGCTTTCCACTTAGCCATCGCAGAAGCTTCACAAAATAACTTAATGGTCGATATAATGAATCAACTGTCTGATACACTACGAAAAACCATGTTCGAAAGCCGGCGTGTATGGTTGTTTTCTGAAAAACAAACGCTTGAACGTCTGTACAAAGAACATGAACATATCTTTTTAGCGATTCAGGATAGGAATCCTTCTAAAGCAAGAAAAGCGATGCTGAACCATTTGATGAATGTGAAAGAGACGTTGATTAAAGGTTGGGAAGGTTGAGAGATGCTCTTACAAGGGCATCTTTTTTGTTTATTCAAACCGAAAATAGATGGTAGTCCATGGTTAGTTGTTGTTCTTATTCCAACACAAGAACTTAATCCCTGTCCCAAAGACAAAACAGCCCCTTGATGACTGATTCACATTATTTTTTAAATAAAGGGCTCATTTCAATAAGGGTCTCGTCAAAACAAGACAGCTCGTCCCCTTGCACTTTTCGATTGATACCATTAAAGTATATACTGGTTGAAATCCAGCCTAACTGGGAAAGGATATAAAACCGACACATTTTCACTTTTTAATTTTGGGAACACGTTTTCCCTTAAGGAAAGGGTTCAGATATACTATGAAAGATAATTTTTGGCATGAGTTGCCGCGACCGTTTTTTGTTCTGGCACCGATGGAAGCTGTGACGGATGTCGTTTTCCGTCATGTCGTAAGTGAAGCGGCGAGACCTGACGTGTTTTTTACAGAGTTTACGAATACGGAAAGCTTCTGCCATCCGAAAGGAAAGGACAGCGTGCGGGGGCGGCTGACGTTCACGGAAGATGAACAGCCGATCGTTGCTCATATTTGGGGAGATAAGCCCGAATACTTCCGAGAAATGAGTATCGGTATGGCAAAAATGGGGTATCGCGGGGTGGATATCAATATGGGGTGTCCTGCGCCTAATGTCGCAACGAAAGGGAAAGGATGCGGACTGATCCGTCGCCCGGATGTGGCAGCAGAAATCATCCAGGAAGCCAAGGCTGGGGGGTTGCCTGTCAGTGTGAAGACCCGCCTTGGTTATACGAAAGTAGAAGAATGGCGTCACTGGCTGAAACACCTCTTGGAACAGGACATTGTCAATCTTTCCATCCATCTCCGTACGAAGAAAGAGATGAGTAATGTGGATGCCCACTGGGAGCTTATCCCCGAAATCAAGAAGCTTCGTGACGAAGTAGCCCCTGATACACTTCTGACCATCAATGGGGATATCCCTGATCGTCAGAAGGGACTTGAACTTGTAGAAAAATACGGTGTAGACGGAGTGATGATCGGACGAGGGATCTTCCATAACCCGTTCGCTTTCGAAACAGAGAAGAAAGAGCATACCAGTGAAGAGCTGCTTGATCTTCTGCGACTGCAACTTGATCTACATGATAAATATTCCAAAGAACTGGAGCCGCGCCTCTTTAAACCATTACGCCGCTTCTTTAAGATTTACGTCCGCGGGTTCCGAGGAGCGAGTGACTTGAGAAACCGGCTGATGAGTACAGAATCCACCGATGAAGTACATGCACTGCTTGATGAGTTTACAGAGAAAGACGGAGTGAAAGAAGAAGAAAGTTTTTCTATTTCTTAAGTAATGCCCCTTCGTTTAACCAAATCATTCTTCCATTCTTTCAGGAGAGGAAAGCCGTTTGAGCTTTTCTCTCTTTTTTAAGTTGAATCGAAGAAGCAATAATAGCTTCGCCCAAATAAAAAACAGCAGCTTCAGCTGCCGCTTAATAGAAACGATTAAGGTTTCAAAATTACTTTAATGTTTTCGTCTTCCTTTTTGTCGAAAATGTCATATCCCTTTGCTGCCTCCTCCAAATCCAAGGAGTGGGTAATTATATCTGTGGGATCGAATTCTTTATTTTCCACCATATCATAAAGCTTAGGCATTAAGTGAATGACTGGAGCCTGACCCATTTTTAAGGAGATGTTGCGACTAAAGAAATCTCCAAGAGGGAAGCCGTTTGCTTCTGTACCGTAGACGCCGGTCAACTGAACAGTTCCAAATTTTCTTACGGCTTGTGATGCCGTAACAATCGGACTTATGGTACCGAACTGATTCTCATGATCAGACCCGAATTTCTCACCCGGAGGGACCGTCCCATCCATACCCACACAATCTATAATGACATCAGCTCCTCCTTTTGTGTCCTCATAGAGTAAAGAGCCAATCGCATCATGATTCGCGAAGTTATAGGTTTCTACATTATTTGTTCGATTGGCATGCTGTAACCGGTGATCTACTTGATCAACAGCTATGACTCGTTCTGCCCCTTTTAATAAAGCGAATTTTTGAGCCATAAGACCGATCGGACCGCTCCCCAAGACTATAACTGTATCTCCTTCCTTTACTTCGCTGTTCTCTACACTCCAATAGGCGGTTGGAATCACATCTGAAAGGAATAGCACTTGTTCATCACTAAGTTCACTTTCGTCAGGAACTTTAAAAGAAGTGAAGTCAGCATAAGGGACTCTTAAATATTCAGCTTGTCCGCCGGGATAACCACCAAAAGGTTCAGTAAAACCAAATAAACCGCCGGCATCACTGTGAGGATTGGATTCATCACACTGACTTTCCATTTGATTTTTACAGAAAAAACATTCCCCGCAGCCGATATTAAAAGGTATGACGACACGGTCTCCCTTCTTTAAACTTTTTACGTTTTTACCCGTCTCTTCAACAATACCCATGGGTTCATGACCAACAATGTAATCCTGCTGCGGTTCTATTCCTCCTTTATACAAGTGAAGATCTGAACCACAAATCCCGCTTACTGTTATTCTGACGATCATATCATCCTCTGACTGCACTGAGGGCGCAGGCACATCTTTTACAACCATTTTTTCTTTCCCTTGATAAGTTACAGCTCTCATAAGTGTCACACCCTTCGTTATACATTTTACTGATCTATTGCCATGATTTAACTATGTTAAACGATGGATTTTAAGGAGAAGGTGTGTTCTCTTATCAAAACTGGACTTGGATTACGAAGAATAGGTAAAGGCGAAATGGGTCATGTCAGAAAAAAGATTACGGATACTGTGGCAGCCTGAGACGATCATGGAAAAGGTTTAGGTTAGAAACTGCCAGCCTTTTTAATCACTTGTGATAAGGTTCATTCCTAATGATTTTAAAAGCGCGATACACTTGTTCGACCAGCATCAGCCTCATTAACTGGTGCGGAAACGTCATGTTTGAAAACGACAAACCGAGATCACTCCGTTTCAGCACCTCATCACTCAATCCGAGTGAGCCTCCAATCACAAACGCAACTTTACTCTTTCCATATGTCGCGAGCTCATCGATTTTCTTCGCGAGTTTTTCAGACGTCAGCTGTTTGCCTTTAATTTCTAGCGTGATGACATAAGTATCCTGGGAGATTTTCGAAAGAATGCGTTCGCCTTCCTTTTGTTTTACTTCAACCATTTGTGCTTCACTCAAGTTTTCCGGTGCTTTTTCATCGGGAATTTCTATGATATCGACTTTTGCGTAGGGACCGAGGCGCTTCACATATTCGGCAATGCCCTGCTTCAAATATTTCTCTTTCAACTTCCCAACACTGACAATCGTAATCTTCATGCTGTATTCCTCCGTTCCCTTTCATTTTCTCTCTAGTGTACCACGAAGTTGATTTCCATAATAAACCACACCAGGTCACCCAAAAATATGGATGACCTGGTGTGGTAAATAAAGCTGCATAGCCTCTTTTTATAAAATACCAATAGTATTTAGTAGAATCACAAAGGCGACAGAGATGACTGGGATCAGGACGGCAACGACGAAAATGTCTTTGTAGCTGTCTTTGTGGGTCATGCCGGTGATCGCAAATAATGTAAGCACCGCTCCATTGTGCGGCAATGCATCGAGTCCTCCAGAGGAGAGGGAGGCGATCCTGTGAAACGCTTCCGGGCTGATGCCGGAGTTCATTGCAATCTCATAGTATTTAGAACCGAGGGCTTCTAGGGCAATTCCCATCCCTCCAGAGGCAGAACCGGTGGCCCCCGCGAGTACGTTGACGGCGATCGCTTCTGAAATTAGCGGATTGCCTTTGATCCCCATCAACACCTGCGTCAGATTTGCAAAGCCTGGGACTTCGCGGACGACAGTACCGAAGCCGACAGCAGCACTCGTGTTAATTATAGCGATAACGGATCCGCCGGCACCGCTGTTCATCGATGGAATGAACTTCTTAAACATCGTCACGTTAAGCAGCATGATCAGGACGATCCCTGAGATCAATGCAATGACGATATCCCAGTTTAATAAATTCAATGTTAGCAGGACGGTTAGTAAGGGCAAAAGCGATAGGAAGAAGTTCGGCGTTTCTTCTGGTTGGTCGATCTCTTTTTTCTCTTTCGGTTCTGTAAATACTTCCCCTCGTGCGACGAGCTTCTTCTCCTGCCACCTGAGGTAAAAGTAACCCCCGCCACCCATGATGATCGCGGCGATAATCCCCATCGCAGGAGCGGCAGTCGCTGACGTTTGGAAGTATTCCATCGGGATCAGGTTCTGGATCTGTGGCGAACCTGGGAGAGCTGTCATCGTAAAGGTGAACGCTCCAAGGGCGACAGTTGCCGGGATTAGTTTACGACTAATGTTTGCTTCACGGAAAAGAGATAAAGCCAATGGGTAAACAGCGAATACGACGACAAACAAGCTGACTCCGCCGTACGTCAGGACTGCAGCAGAGACTAGCACCCCTAAAATCGCGCGCTGGGTGCCGATTAATTTCGTCAGGGCAACAGCGACGGAGCGCGCCATCCCTGTGTTTTCCATCAATTTTCCGAAGATGGCACCAAGCATGAAGACAGGAAACCAATCTTTGGCAAAGGCGACGAATCCGCCCATGTATGTATCTTTATAGGCTTCCAGTAGATCAAGACCACCGGTGAGGGCGACGACACCAGCTGCGATGGGCGCCACCCAGATGATCGACCAGCCTAAGTAGGCGAGGATCATCAATACGGCAAGTCCGAGAAAAATTCCGAGCATGGTTTTTCCTCCTTATTTTTTATTGAGCCCCGACGACCATGGCGATCCCTTGACCGCCACCGATGCACAAGGATGCGACACCATAACGGCCACCGCGTCGCTTCAGCTCCTGGACCATTGTGTACAACACACGGGTTCCGCTTGCCCCAATCGGTGGCCGAGGGCGATCGCACCGCCATTGACGTTCACTTGGTCACGATCGAGACCAAGTTCCTTTTCAACCGCTAGATATTGAGAGGCAAATGCTTCGTTCACTTCGATGAGGTCCATGTCATCAAGCGTGAGTTCAGCTTTTTCCAAGGCCTGGCGTATCGCTGGGGCCGGTCCGATGCCCATATATTCAGGATCCACACCAGCAACGGACCAAGATAAGATTTTTGCCAGCGGTTGAATATTGTGATCACTTATAAAATCTTCACTTGCTAAAACGACGGCTCCTGCGCCATCATTGATCCCGCTCGCATTCCCGCCGGTGACGGTGCCGTTCTTTTTAAAGGCAGGATTCAGTTTGGCGAGCGCTTCCTTGGTTGTGTCTTCGCGAATATGTTCATCCTGATCGATGACTTTTGTTCCTTTTCTTGTCTTAATTTCGACAGGAGCGATTTCAGCTTGGAACTTTCCGGATTGACGTGCTTCTGCGGCGAGCTTATGGCTGCGTGTTGCGTATTCATCCTGCTGTTCTCTTGAAATTTCATATTTATCGGCGAGGTTTTCACCGGTTACGCCCATGCCGGCACCGATATACTCATCAGTCAGAGCGGCCCATAGCATGTCGTCGATTTTCGGTGTGCCTAGTTTAGTTCCAAAACGGCTGCCACGCATCGCATAAGGGGCAAGACTCATGCTGTCCACTCCTCCGGCAAGTGCGGTTTCTCCTTCACCGAGCTGGATCGACTGCGCAGCAGAGACAACCGACTGCAGGCCGGATCCACACAGACGATTGACCGCAAGAGCAGGACTATTTGCTGGCACCCCTGACTTCAAAGCAATGTGGCGAGCTAAGTAAGGGGCGTTTTGTGAAGAATGGATCACATTTCCGATCACGGTCAAATCAATGTGCCCTGCAGAAATCCCGCTTCGATGGAGGGCTTCTTTACTTGCCGTTACTCCGAGCTCAGTTGGATCAACATCTTTCAGTGCACCGCCGAACGTACCAAATGGTGTACGAGCACCTTCTACAATATAAACTGGTTTCATATGAGAAAACTCCCTTCCTTTTTATTGAGTCGTGTAACCACCATCAATGACCACCGCTTGTCCTGTGACTCCCTTCGCCTGATTGCTTGCCAGGAACAAGGTATAGTCCGCAATTTCCTGGACAGACAGAAGACGCTTTTGCGGGACAAGGGGATAGATCACTTCTTCGAGTACTTTTTCCAATGAAACGCCACGATTTTCTGCGAGGTCTTCGAGCTGGTTACGAACGAGCGGAGTATCAACATAGCCCGGGCAGATCGCATTCACGGTGATGCCGTCTTCGGCACCTTCCAGTGCGGTTACCTTCGTGAGGCCGATCACCCCGTGTTTAGCACTGTTGTAGGCCGATTTTCCGGCGAAACCGATCAGTCCATTAATCGAGGCCATGTTAATAATGCGACCGAAGCCTTGTTTTTTCATAATCGGGAACACATGCTTTGTGGCCATGAACGGGGCGACTAGCATGATCTTCGTGATCAGTTCGAATTTCTCTGTCGGGAAATCTTCAATCGCTGCAACATGCTGTAAGCCAGCATTATTGACGAGTACATCCAGCCGCCCGTATATTTCCACTGTTTCATCAATCGCGCTTTGGATTTGGTCTTCTTTTGTCACGTCACAGGCGAGTCCGATGACATCAAGACCTTCCTCCTCCAATTGGTCGGCCGCGTGGTTTACTTTTTCTTCATTTATATCACTTAGAGCAACCTTTGCTCCTCGGCGGGCAAATTCGGTCCCGATTTCATAGCCGATACCACTGGCTGCTCCTGTAATAAAAACGACTTTATTTTCTACCATTCGTTTTTCACCCCTTTTATTTGCTTGCTGGCATGTGTAAAAGTTCTTCACTGACAATTAGCTCTGCTTCTGTCGATGCTTTGATTTCCTCAACAGTCCACCCCTCGGCGATTTCCACAAGTTTCAGCCCTTCGTTTGTTACATCCATGACGGCCCGGTCTGTGATGATTCGGTCAACAACCCCTTCTCCTGTCAGAGGCAGTTTGCACTGTTTCAAAATCTTCGGATCACCATGCTTATTGACGTGATCCATAATGATAACCACTTTTTTCGAACCATGAACGATGTCCATGGCCCCGCCCATGCCTTTTATCATCTTTCCAGGGATCATCCAGTTGGCGAGGTCACCGCTCTCCGCGACTTCCATACCGCCTAAAATCGCAAGGTCGAGGTGTTCGCCACGAATCATTGCGAAAGATTCAGCACTGTCACAATAAGCCGCCCCGACAGATGCCGTTACCGTCTCTTTTCCTGCGTTAATTAAGTCCGCATCGACTTCATTTTCATAAGGAGAGCGTCCGATCCCTAAAAGGCCGTTTTCCGATTGAAGCACGACTTCTTTTTCCGGCTGGATGTAGTTCGCGACCATTGTCGGCATCCCGATACCGAGGTTGACATAGTAACCGCTTTCAATTTCCTGCGCTGCACGTTTGGCAATCATTTCACGGATTGCCGCTTTGTCCATTTGTACTGCCATTATTCATCTACCTCCTATTTATGCGTGTGTTCTGACTGTATAGCGTTCGATTCGCTTCTCCTGCTGACCTTCAATCAATCCTTGCACGTAAATCCCCGGTGTATGGATTGCATCCGCCTCCAGTTCCCCCGGTTCTACAAGTTCTTCTACCTCAGCTATCGTCAATGCTCCAGCTGCCGCCATCATCGGATTGAAGTTACGGGCGGTTTTATTGTAGATGAGGTTCCCATGACGGTCGCCTTTGTAAGCGCGGATAAGACTGATATCTGCCGTTAATCCTGTTTGTAAAAGGTATTCTTTTCCTTCGAAGCTGCGTACTTCTTTTCCTTCGGCGATCGGTGTCCCGACCCCAGCTGGTGTATAGAATGCAGGAATCCCAGCACCTCCGGCGCGGATTCTTTCTGCAAGCGTCCCTTGCGGTGTCAGTTCAACCTCGAGTTCTCCTGCCAGCACCTGCCGTTCGAATTCTTTGTTTTCCCCTACATAGGATCCAATCATTTTGTCAATCTGCTTATTTTTCAATAGCAGGCCGAGCCCCCAGTCGTCGACCCCACAATTATTCGAGATGACTGTTAAATGCTTCACATTGGATTCGACCAACGCGAGAATCAAGTTTTCCGGGATTCCCACAAGCCCAAAGCCTCCTACCATAATCGTTGAATGATCCTTTATATCTTTCACGGCTTCATGAAATGATGAATAAATTTGTTTCATGAGTCCTCACACTCCCTTCACCTTTATACATGCAAGTTTCATGCCAACTTTTAATTAAAGTGAGATCAAGGATCATGAATGATTGTTGAAGGTGTTTTTTCAGAATTTTGGAACGGATTTTTATTTATATTCAAAAACCTTTACATGGACACATAAAAATACCATTCCAGAATTCCGGAATGGTTTCTTAAAATCTGGAATGGTTAAAGATTATATTTTTTCACTTTCTCATAAAGGCTCGATTTACCAATACAAAGCCGTTGGGCAGCTATACTTTTATCCCCACTGGATTCTTCCAGAGCGAGCTGGATCGCCTGTTTTTCCGCTTGTTCAACCACCATTTTCAGGGATTGCCCGTCTCTTACTGGATGGCTTGGGGATTGAAGGTGAGGCGGAAGGTCTTCATAACCAATCACTTTTCGATCTGTCATATGAACGGCAGATTCGATGACGTTTTCAAGCTCGCGTACATTACCCGGCCAGTGGTACTGGGAGAAGAAGTCTTGCACGGCTGGCGAGAAATCCTGAACCCGTTTTCCTGTACGATCACACACTTTTTGTAAAAGGTATTTCGATAAAACTTTAATATCGCCTCGTCTGGCTCTTAGTGGCGGAATATCCATTTGGACCACATTAATTCGGTAAAAAAGGTCTTCACGAAATCGCTGTTCCTTTATCATTGTCTCAAGGGATTGATTAGTCGCTGCGATGATCCGCACGTCCACTTCCTGCGGTTGGACAGCACCGACCGCTTCGACTTCCCCTTCTTGAAGAGCGCGCAAGATTTTTACCTGTGCATGTAGCGGCATATCTCCGATTTCATCGAGAAACAAGGTCCCCCATGGGCGAGTTGGAACTTCCCGGGTTTGCCACCTTTTTTCGCCCCAGTGAATGCCCCTTCCTGATAACCGAACAATTCCGCTTCGATCAAATGTTCAGGTATGGCGGCACAGTTCACTTTCACAAACGGCTTCGTGCTCCGTTCACTCAAATGATGAATACTGTGAGCGAACAGCTCTTTTCCCGTACCGCTTTCCCCGCGTAATAGGACAGATACATCACTATGGGCGGTTTTGCGAATTTTTTCTTTCAATTGAAGGACTTCAGGGGAGCTTGTGATGATGTCATGCAAGGAGTACTTGGCTCCATTTTGTTGCTGCATCTGATTGCGGTACGTTTCCAGCTCGAGCAGCAGATCCTTAATATGAGTGTTCATAATTTTCCACTCGTCAGTGTCACGAAACAGCACCATACCGAGGGCGCCGATAATTTCTCCATTCTCCCACAATGGTATACGGTGAGCGATCATATAATCACCACGGATTTTTTGAAGGTCTGCCATTTCCTCTTCACCGGTTTCCACGACAATGTGCATGCGGGTGTTCTCAATTATCTCGGTCACATGCTGTCCAGTGATCGTGCTTTTTTGGACATCGAGAAACCGGCAGTAACTATCATTCATATAAGATACGCAACCGCTGCGATCGACGACAACGATACAGTGCTCCACATTTCCGAACAATGTTTCCAACACATCATAGCGATAATCCTCTAGTATGGAAAGCATCTGAAACAACACTCCAATCTCTTCCTATTAATATGGTAACGTTTACAATACCCGTTACTCAAAGTCTATCAGAACCCACCCCCACATACTAGGTGAGAGAGTGGAACCAAAAAATACCACACCAGGTCATCCAAATTCTGGATGACCTGGTGTGGTAAATAATGGTTTAACCTATTCTTCTTTCACGTTAATATCCTGGTAGCTTTCTAGCATATGGATACGTTCCATCATAGTTGGATGCCCATAGCGTAAGTATTTCACGAGGGCAGGCGGATGGACATCACTTAATCCGTTCACCGTCAGCTCCTGAAACGAACCTATCGCTGCTTTCGGATCTTGGGTCATTTCAATCGCATACTCATCAGCCTCTTTCTCCGCATTCCTGGAAACAGCAAGCTCCACGGGGCTTGATAAGAAAGAAAGCAATGTCAAAATGAAGAAGAACATCGGTAGACTTGTAATCTCCGATACTTTAGTAAATCCTAATCGCTCCCCCCATCGGCGTGTTGCATAGCGCAGCAAATGGTAAGTGAGGAAAAGCCCCAGAAACGCAGCTATAATGGCTCCTGCTAAATTCCAATACAAGTGATTCATCACGTAATGCCCGATTTCGTGAGCCATAATAAACAATACTTCGTTTTCCTGAAGTCTGTTCAGTGTGGTGTCCCACAGTACAATCCGTAAATTGGAACCAATTCCATTCACATAGGCATTCATGCTGTTCGTTTTCTCAGACATGTTCACTTCATAGACCCGCTCTGCCGGGATTTCTGCTTCTTCAGCAAGGGTAAGTATTTTTTCCTCCAGCTGCTTATTCTGCAGTTCGCTGAAATCATTATACAAGGGATCAATGACGACCGGCTGTAAATACATCATAAAGAACATAAACGGAATCATCAGCACCCAGGCGATCAGCCACCAGCGCTTTTGGAATTTTTTCATAAGGAAGTAAAGAACCGTAATCAGTAAAGCCATGATGATATAGCCAATCCAGAAACCGATCAGTTCATCTCGCATCCAGCTTGAGAAATTCTGGTTCGAGATGCCGTATTCAACTGAGAGCCAGCGACTGGCATAATCGATTGGAAACAATAGAATCGTCGTAAGCGTCTGCAGCAGCAAAACAAACAGCGGAATTTGGATGATTCTGAAACGCGACACCCGTTCTCCAAAGTTCCGGAAAACAACCGAGGCTCCAAAGATCATGACACCTAAATAGATGATCCATTCCAGCGGTTCTCCTAGAAAGGAGAGGAAATTCTGATACCTCGAGTATTCCTGGGTCAGCTCCAGTTCCTTATCCGTCATAAATGTTGCAGGATCGGCCGCCGTCCCCTCATAGGCTGGCGGAACACCGATATCCGACCACTGGAAAAAGTATAGGCCTAGCAAAAGACCATAAATTACATACAAGACGAGCGTCCAAGTGACGAACTTTTTCTTCACATCCCCACCTCCAAAAATAGGACTCGTGCTATTGTACGAGCAATCTGTAGACCATAGAACTCCGTGATCGGATGCTGATTACCCTTTCATAATAAGATGGGTTGTTTCACGTGGAACATCCTTTAATGCCTTCATTAAAAAAACCGGTCGTACATCGAGATCTTCCATCCCTTCTAAAGGAATCCACTGATAGATCAGCCTATCGCCCTCCAAACCATAGAAAGGACCTTCTTGGAAGTAGGCTACCCTTGTCTTTAATAAATAGTAGAAGGCCACTTCATGCATCGCCTCGCCACGGTGTTTGAAGAAACTTTCCGCCGTCCATACCATTCGCTCCACTTTTACATCATACCCAAGCTCCTCTGCCATTTCTCTAACAACCGCTTCTTCTGAAGCCTCGCCAAGCTCAATCCCCCCGCCGGGAAGAGCCCAGAAGGTATCATCCACTTGCTTATGTATTAAAACATGCCCGTTCTCGATCATAATCCCAGCAGCACGGTAATTGAACCGAAACCCATCCGACCTAAACCGTATATCTCTCGTCATGCCCGCATCCCTCCCCAAAAACGTATATCCTATAGAATACGACGCCCCAAAACCAAACTCCTGCCTTATGGATTCCCAAAAATGTAACACCAGGTCACCCATAATTTGGATGACCTGGTGTTACATTTTCTGGTAATAGGCGGTGTTCATTAATAAACCGGGCCCTCTCTGGCCCGGTTTCTGAGGTCCGTATATCCGTTTACCAAATAAGCTCGACGTATTCTGGATGATCAATGAATGGGTTTCGATTCCCCTGATAGTCTTCAAAGATCACATCATTCCTGTATTGCTCCCTCTCATCTACGGGGTCCATCGCATGCCAATCCTTTAAAACGGACAACTTGCCTATATAAGGGCCACTCGTTCCCACAGCATCCGCAACTTCTAAATCCATTTCTCCTTGATCGCCTTCATAGCGAACAGCCATATAAAAGATCATACGAGCTACATCACCTTTTACAGCATCACGCGGCTCCCAGGAATCCTCATCATAATATGTCCCCGGCGCTTCATTAAAAGCCGATCCCCCATTATCGAAATCTAAATTACTTCGTGCGGAATTAACCGTAACATCTGTCGGCCGCAAATGATGTAAATCTGTTCCTGGCCCCATGGAAGTCCCAAAATCTCCGTGGGACTTCGCCCACACATGCTCTCGGTTCCAATCATCCACATTTCCACCATTGTCCTCTTTACTGTAGGACATTCCTGAATAAAGAAGTTTAACATTCTCAGGATTGTTTGGATCTTGATCAGTATGACGCAATGCCTCCCATACATTTGAATAAGAAAGCTCTGTATGATCATCAATAATCTCATGCAGCGACTGTTTCAGTGCATCTCCGGTTAATCCCTCTGCTTCCTTATAATAATGACTTTCGCATGGCGGGGAATCATCTTCCCCATCAGAGGACGCTTCAGATAGAGACGTGACATATTCAATTCCTTCATGACTGAAATAGTCATCCCTCGTTCCATCCACATATACTTTCATTCCCATCAATTCCGGATTGTTCTGCAATCCAAATTCACCGCGATACTCCGAGTCCAATTTCACAAAAATCATATCATCGATCTGGGTCTCATTCTGATCATCGGCAAGGGCCAAAGCATAATTACTTGTAAAGTCGCTTTGTTCCACTGTATCAATATTGACAGGCACACCAACAATGTATCCTTCTACTTTTACGTCTGTCCCGTTCCCTGTACCTAAAGCCTCTCCCACAGATATCGTCCCTGCAGCCTGAACAGCATTTCCAGATAAAAGAACCATAAGACCAAAGACCAACCCAAATATTTTCTTCAAATGAAGTCCTCCCTTTACACAAATGTAGTCTTTCGAACTCACTTCCACACCAATCCCAAAACTCCTGCGCCAACAAGGAAAATTAATCCAACATTCACAAGTCCTTTACACTGTATTTAATTCCCATATTTTGTATGACCTGGTACGACAGAATTTTCCATCCTAAACAGGTAAACTCTAATTGTTAATGTTGAACAATGTTTTGACCCTTGTTTTATAAAGTAAATAGCACTTTACTGGGAGTGAGTGTAACCACGAAACTTTCCTGTCATCGCTCATGCGCAGTCGCTAACTAAAACCCCTCCCAGAATTCGCCTAAAAAAGAGCCCCATGGTCTGCCATGGAGCTCTTTTTTTCAGCTAATATTTTAAAACGCATAGCGCGAAGCCACTCTGTCGATGACCTCGTCAATCTCCTCAGAACGAACACCATAGTTTGTGACGAACCTAACCGTCGCAGGACCGAAGGAACCACCAAGAATCCCATCCGCTTTTAAATGCTGTAAAAAGGATTCTGCTGATTCAGCAAGACCATCCACATGCACGAGCACAATGTTAGTTTCCGGCCTTTCCACCTGTAATCCTTCTATCTGTTGCAGGCCAGCTGCCAATTGTTTGGCATGGCGGTGATCTTCCTCTAGCCGGCCGACCATTTCCGTCAAGGCTATGTACGCAGGTGCAGCAATCATCCCAACTTGACGTAATCCACCGCCCAAACGCTTTCTCCATTTTCTCGCTTTTTGAATAAAGGGATAAGAACCGGCAATGATAGACCCGACCGGTGCTCCTAATCCTTTAGACAAACAGACCTGAACCGTATCTGTTTGATCGGCATAGCGTTTTAGTGAAATCCCTGTAGCTGCAGAAGCGTTAAATAAACGCGCTCCATCCAAGTGGACAGGGATGCCAGCTTCACGCGCCACTTCATAAATTTCCTGCATATTTTTCAGCGGAACCACAACTCCCCCTGCCTTATTGTGGGTGTTTTCCACACAAATCAAGCTCGTTTTAGGAAAATGAATGTTGTCCGGACGAATGGCTGCCCTCACATCTTCAGGATCCATCACCCCGCGATTGCCCTGAATCGTCCTTGGCTGCACCCCTGCCAGAGCGGACATCGATGCCCCTTCATAAAGAAATAGGTGAGCATTGGCTTCAAGCAGCACTTCCTCTCCTGGTCTGCAGTGGGTCAAGATGGCAACTTGGTTCCCTTGTGTCCCACTCGTGACGAATAAACCCGCTTCCTTTCCAAGCATTTCCGCCGCCTTCTCTTCAAGCTTTTTCACCGTGGGATCTTCTTCATACACATCATCACCGACATCCGCCTCAAGTGCAGCCTGCCGCATCACCACCGTCGGTTTCGTCACCGTATCGCTTCGTAAATCAATCATAGATCAGCCTCCTCTTTTCTTTTAATTTTACACCAACATGCGAAAAACGCGTTTGACCCACTATCGAATACGATCTAATCGTTGTTGAATCCTAAAGAAAAAATAGTAAACTTTCTTGCTTTAAAACGTTTGCAAATGAGATACTCTTTTTTATGGTCATATGTTAAAGAAAGAAAGGATCTTACCATTGGAACAACTAACAAATGTATTTATAGAAATTAATAGCTTTTTATGGGGGCCAGTAATGCTTGTCTTCCTTCTCGGAACAGGTGTATGGCTCACTTTCCAGCTTCGATTCGTTCAGGTTCGTTACCTCGGCCAAGGATTCAAACAAACCTTCGCCCCGCTCTTTAAGAAAGAAAAGACAGAAGGGATTCATTCCTTCAAAGCGCTCGCCACCTCCATATCCGCGCAAGTCGGCACAGGAAACCTTGCTGGCGTCGCCACAGCTATTGCTGCCGGCGGTCCCGGAGCCATTTTTTGGATGTGGATCAGTTCCTTCTTCGGCATGGCAACCATCTTTGCTGAAGCCGTGCTTGCTCAGCTCTATAAAGTGAAAAAAGGAGACCAAGTTCACGGGGGGCCTGCCTATTACATTCGTGATGGATTAGGAAGCAAGTGGCTCGCCGGCTTCTTCGCGGTTGCCATCATTCTTGCCCTCGGCTTTGTCGGTAACATGGTGCAGTCGAATGCGATCACAACTGCAATGAATGAAACGGTCGGCTCTTCTTCCATCGGTATGAACTTTGGATTAGGGGTTGCCATTGCCTTTTTTATCGGCCTCATCCTTTTTGGCGGCATCCAACGAATTTCAACGTTTGCCGGTAATGTTGTCCCCATTATGGCGCTGCTTTATATCATAGGAAGCCTCGCCATTATGGTCAACTACTGGGACCAATTGGTGCCAACGGTCCAATTGATTGTCAAGGCCGCCATAAGCCCGGAAGCAGCCGGCGGTGGGGTTCTCGGTGCAACGATCAAAGAAGCCATTCGTTATGGAATTGCCCGCGGCTTATTTTCCAATGAAGCCGGTATGGGATCAACGCCTCATGCTCACGCTGTAGCTGATGTTAAACGACCTTCCCACCAAGGGCTTGTCGCCATGGTCGGTGTGTTTATCGATACCGTCATTATTTGTACGCTAACAGCCATGGTCATTTTGATCACAGATTCGCATCAGACCGGCCTAAAAGGAAGTGCGATCACCCAGGAAGGGTTCGCCCGAGGTCTTGGAGAATTCGGTACTCCTTTCATCGCCATCTGTCTATTATTCTTTGCTTTCACAACCATTCTCGGCTGGGCTTATTTCGGAGAAGTGAACGTGAGATTCTTATTCGGTCAACAGGGGGTTCCATTTTACCGGGGAATGGTCCTGCTCTTTATTGTGGCAGGATCTCTTGTACAGGTCGATTTCGTCTGGGAAATGGCCGATACCTTCAACGCACTGATGGTTCTTCCCAACTTGATCGCCCTTCTCGCTTTAACAAAAATCATCAAGTCGACCTGGAAACAAGATAAGCTTTATTGAAGTCGGTAATGAAGAGATGACCTTTAGAAGGTCATCTCTTTTTTATGTTCTTTTGGATACGGCGTTATTGATAGATATTATGAAAGGTCACCGGCCACCATAAACTGATGTATAAATGGAAATGTCCCAGAAAGGATATCCGTTACCTCTCTGCGTATACTTAAGGGAAGATAAAAAGAAAAAACATGTCTTTAAAAAAGAGAAAAGACCCAAAGAGAGTTGGATGAGTTTACTGACCTGATGTGTAATAGTAACATAAAGGTCTTCTATATCGGTTCCCTCATTTTCTTCGAATCGGCAACAGCCGAAGTCAGCGAAACACCAGATTCCTTATACATAGCCAGATCCATCCTTTTTTATTATAGATACAATGTAAAAAAATATAATCGGTTGTTCGATTGCAGCCTTTGATTTTGGTGCTCCTTGTTTATTGAATATATCAAGTATCAACATTCGATTATGAGTGGCCCCGCTCTTGGCTCTTGTCCAGATTCCCTAAAACTAACCTCAAACCATTGGACACACAGTATGTGAAACAACTCTCGAATATCGTTACAATCAGACAATTTTTTCTCTCCTCCAACAGAGCAAAAATAAGAGATAAAAAGGAAAAGACCTGTTTACATTTCTACACATGTGGAAAATAGAGACTAACGATAATAGTTACCCACAATTGTCCACAGACTTATGCACAAACCTTGTCAATTTTCTGATATTCACAGCTCTCCCCTGAATATAAACAGGTTTTCCACAGAAATTATCCACATATACACAAACTTAAAATCTATATGGTGGCGAACATATTTTCTGCTACCATATATGTCACTTATCCAGATAACTATTCACACCCTGTGGATAACATTGAAGGCTTTTTTGTAGAACAATATCGAAAAATGTAACATAAAAAGAGTATCCTTTTTGGATACTCTTTTTTGTGGATTATTCTTGTGACCCCAAGGTTAAGGTGGTTGTGTTCTTCTCCCCATCTCGATAATAGGTCACTTCCATCTCATCACCTGGATCTTTCTCATTATATAGATATTTACGTAAGTCAATAATGTCCTGCACTGGTTCTCCATCAAGAGCTGTAATAACATCTAATGGTTCGAGACCTGCTTTGGCAGCCGGAGACATTTGACGAAGACTGCGAATGTAAAGTCCGCCTTCTACCTCTTCAGGAAGGTTCAATGTATTGCTCCATTCAGATGTCGGTACTTCGTTCAGACCATATGCTTCCACCCCAATATATGGGCGATTGACCTGTCCGAATTCTTCAAGCTCGTTAATAATCGGTTTTGCTGAATCGATTGGTATAGCAAAACCAATGCCTTCTACAGAAGATTGGGCAATTTTCATTGAATTAATTCCGATCAATTGTCCTTCAATGTTGATTAGTGCTCCTCCACTATTACCAGGATTAATGGCAGCATCCGTCTGGATCACTTCCGCCTGCCAGTCATCTAACCCATCTCCATTAAAATCCTGAGGGATAGCACGTTCTTTCCCACTGATCACCCCTTGTGTAACCGAACCTGCAAAGCTTAACCCTAGAGGGTTCCCAATTGCGATGGCCGGTTCCCCTACCTTCAAATTTTCAGTAGTTCCAAGTTCAGCGACGTGCTCCACTTCGTCGGCAGGCATTTTCAAAACAGCTAAGTCTGTAAATAAATCACCGCCAACCAACTCGGCTTTAATCCGGGTTTCATCTGCCAAAACAACCTCAATTTCACTAGCCCCTTCAATTACATGATTGTTTGTAACAACATAGGCCGTTCCATCCTCTTTCTTGTAAATGACCCCTGATCCTACACCGGCTTGCTGAGAAGAATCCCCTTCCCGCTGCCAAAAATCCTGCCGTGTCTGAAGGTTGACGACCCCTACAACAGAAGGGGTAACTTTTTCAACGACATCGGTAATTTGAGTATTCACGTCCAATTGCACTTTCTTCGTCTTATCCCCTGTCAATCCTTGGTCATCTTGGACAAGGCCGCTTTCATCTTCCGGAATAGTCATATCATATGGAAGTAATTCTGTTTGAACCAACGCTGGTAAAGCCAGCAAAACAAGGACTGCTCCCAACACACCGCCGACGATCGTCGGCATGACCCATCGACGCCGCTGCTGCTTATGTTGACGGGTTGGTGAATGATCATCATAATAACCCACGCCTTTTCACCTTACCTTTCTACGTTCCTATTCCTATTCTAAGCTATTGTTCCCTTATTCTCTACGAATTATATCGTTTTAAACCTCAAAGATAGGGGTAGCCTCCTGAGGGTCGGTATCATGCAGTTCAATGCGCGTACCAATCTCAAATCCACGCTCTTCCAGTACATTTTTCACAGACATATGGGCAAGATCTTTCATGTTATTATCTAAACTCAAGTGAGCCAGATATATTCGTTGAGTCTTATCTGTAAGGATGTCCGTAAGTGCCAGGGCACAATCTTCATTGGATACGTGGCCGGAGTCTCCTAAAATACGTCGTTTTACATTCCAGGGATATCTCCCCATCCTAAGCATACTGACATCATGGTTAGATTCAAAGATATAAGCATCCGCGTCTTCGACCGTTTTTTTGATTCGCTCCGAAACATATCCAAGGTCGGTGACGAGCGCCACTTTTTTACCATCTTGATGGAACGTATAGAACATAGGATCTGCAGCGTCATGCGAAACCGCAAACGATTCTACATCCACTCCACCAAATGTTTTCGTTTCCTCCATGGAAAAATGAAACTTTTGATCAATCGATAACTTTCCAAGCTGGCTTTCCATCGCATTCCAAGTCTTCTCGTTCGCATAAATCGGTAAGTTATAGCGCCTGGCCATAATCCCCAGCCCTTTAATGTGATCACTATGTTCATGGGTCACTAGAATCCGGGACAATGAATGTGGATCAACATCCACTTGCTCGAGAAGACCTTCGATTCTTTTCCCACTTAAACCAGCATCCACTAAAATTCTCTCATCTCCCGATTCAATGTAGAAAGCGTTCCCCGTACTGCCTGAAGCCAGAACACTAAATCTTAAGCTCATTCGTTTACACTCCATCTAATTTGTTTCTCTACTCTCATTCGCTGTTGATTGAACTTCTCTACCTTCTGATAGGTTGTACTTACTTTTGATATCCGTAATAAATGTCCCTTCATCTATATAATCGATGATGGTGCCGTCTATGGCGTATACAAAATGATTTCTTTCCCCATTCACCGTAACCTTCCATGCAGAAGCAAACACATGAGGACTGTTTTCTTCTCCATATGCCAAGCTGTAACTTGTATGGTAACCGATACTCATGGAAGTAATTTCATCCCCAGGCTGTATTTCTCCATTTTCAACAAGGATTCGGATGGCGCTAAGCGGCTCAATCTCAATTTCAGACGTACTTGAGCCACCCCCCGAAAATTCTCCTTCTTTAAAAGAAAGTAATGTAGCCACATACCCCGTGACCTTACCATCGACGATATTCACAAGTAAGTACCCGTTATTATTGAAATAAATCGTTTGATTGTTCGTCGCCTGGAAAAAGAGGGCTGCCCCTTCTTCTTCATTCCAGCCCCAATAAGAGTATCTGGAGGAGAATGGAACCATTTCATTGACGACATCCTGTAAGGTTTCTTCTGTCACCTCTACAGGATCGTCCAATGTTACTTTAAGCACTTGATTATCATTCAGCAGCTCAACCTTTTTATCACTGTCATCCATATCCTCCACCTGACCGAGAATTTCTTCAGGAAAAGCATGTGAACTTTTGGATTCAATCTGGGAGGCTTCCGGAAGATCTTTCGGAATAGCTCCCTCTGCAATTGTAATATCATTGGCCTCCAACTCTGTTTCAATGCTCTCCGCAACGGTTGAGATTTGTCCCAATTCATCTTCTCCCTGCTTGTTCAAAAACTGATAAAGCAGAAAAAGGTCAAGGATCAAAAAGCTGATAATAAACAAGGTTTTAATTTGTCCCCACTGCATATTTCAATCCTCCTCTATGAAATCTCTGCATTTTGAGATCTGTCATCGGGATAAACCTTTGACCAACCGCTATTTGTAAGCACATACCATTCAGGAATCAGACTGTAGACGACATCATTTCTTTGTTCTTCTAATGAATACATCACTTTTATATCTCTAATATCGGTATAATTGATATCTTCCTTTTCCTTTATGTCCTGTAGAACTTCTTCCCCTGATTGAAGAATCGCTTTGCTTTCATTGATACTGCTGAAGTGCACAAGTGGACGCTTATACTCCTGAATCTGCCCCTGCTGGTAACTTAAAAGAATGGTAGCCAGCATATACGAATCCGAATTTTCCATGACAGGTCTTTCATTGAAGTACATGCGGTATTGAACTTCATCCCGTCCGCTTTGTACAGAATTAAGACGGTAATCGTCCGTCCATCCTAAGTGGCTATTAATATCTTCCATACTTTTCACAAATAGTTCGTACTCACTCCAGTTGTTCTGATTAGCCGAGTTCGGTACCATCCATTCATATTCCATCCGCTTTTCATTTTGCGTTAATCGTCTGCGGAAGGTTTTTAATATATTATCCCCATTATTGTTCGTAGACCTGGATACGCGTGTGTTCGGTGGAAAAAGATCATTCTGAATAGGTTTCCCCGGCACTGTTCCGGTTTGAAGCACATATTCAGAAATTTCGACAGGGCCGCTAGGTACATAAATATTTGAAGCCCCGGTCTCATCCTCCTGCTCACCTGGCCGTACATCTGCAAATCTAATCATCTCAGTCAATTTATCTTTATTTTCTAATACTTGAAGCGCATCTTCTCCCGCCGTCGAACTGATCGTAGCTTGGAGGGTAGCATCACTTCCGGATGCATCACTGTCCACGAACCATAAATCATAGGATGTAGGGGCAGAACCTTCTGGATGGTGGAGAAGGAAAACACGGTCAAAGTTCGCCTGAACCTCTTCCAATTGCCCCTCATCATTTAGTTGAAATAAATCTTTAATAACGTGAATCGATAATTTTGCCGGAAAGTGGATTTCTACCACCCGGCTATGGTTATCCAAATCTATCCTTCCAGGGTTAACATCAAGAGTAGTCAGGTTCCAATTTTGCATTTGGTCATAAAAGGCTTTTTTATCAACGTTATCTCGGAATGAATAAAACGAGCCCTGTTCATGGAAAATGATCCTATCTGGAAGAACGAGGTTGGCAACCTCTCTCTCAGCTCCGGTCTCTTCTAATTTCGTATCATCAATGAACACGTCTTCCTCCAACGTTTCATTTACAGGCTGATAGGTCCATAAGGCAACCGTCAAGACTAAGCTGAAGGCGATAAGAATAACCAGGATGACAGATTTCATTGTTTCTTTTTTCATGACTGTCCCCTCCGCTTCTGACTCATGAGCGGTAAAGTAAAGTATACAGTCGTGCCCTTACCTTCACGACTCTCCGCCCATATTTTCCCATGATGAGCTTCGATCATTTCCCGGGCAATAGCCAAACCGAGGCCGGTACCTCCCATTTCTCTCGCACGGGATTTGTCGACCCGATAGAACCGATCAAAAATTTTCTCTACAGTGTCAGGAGGCATGCCAATTCCTTCATCCGTGATGCTTACACGCAACTGTTTCTTCGTAGAATGAGCATCAAAACGGATACTTCCTCCTTCAGGAGAATACTTTATGGCATTAGAGATGACATTATCCAGCACTTGAGTGATTTTATCCTTATCCATCCAGACATACATGTTCTTATTTGGTAGATGACGGACAAAGTCCACCTTTTCATCCTTATTCATTGAAAAACGATCGATCACCTGATTGAAAAAGCCTACAAATTCCACTCGTTCTTTTATCAAGCTCGTTTCTTTATGATCCATTTTCGTTAACTGGAGAAGATCATTAACCAGACGGATCATACGATCGGTCTCGTTTTGAGTTACATCAAGAAAACGCGGGGCGATATCCGGATCCTGCCAGGCCCCATCATTTAACGCTTCGATATAACTTCTCATCGTCGTCAAAGGTGTGCGTAGTTCGTGAGAGACGTTTGAGACAAATTCTCTTCTTTCTTTTTCCACTCTTTGCTGCTCTGTTACATCACTAATTACTGTAATATAGCCATCTTGTTTATGATTTTCATCTTCCACAACAGAAAAATTAGCTTTCAATAAAAGGTGAGAATCCTCACTACTCAAATCAATGATCATAGAACTTGTTTCTTCGACCTCTGAAATCTCCTCAATCTGATCGTTTAAATCCAACACATCCACGAGCGACTGCCCCTGGACTTCTTCAAAGGTTTGACCAATCAGTTTAGACGCGGGGGCATTCATCAATGTGATCGCTCCTAAACGATCGGTGGCAATAACGCCGTCTGACATATTCGAAAGGACAGAGCTCAGTTTTCGCCTCTCCCCTTCGGTGGTCGCGGTGGCGAGCTTCAATTTATCATTTAAATCATTGAACGTATGACCGAGTTGTCCGATTTCGTCATTACCTTTTACATCCACCTTCTGAGAAAAGTCACCGGTCGCCATAATCTGAGCTTGTCTTTTCATTTGTGTCAACGGTTTCGTAATCGTCCTCGCCACTAAAATCCCGAGCAAAGCGGTTACAGAGATGGCTAAGACCGTCCCTTTGGCAAAAATACTGGTGATTTCCCCTAATTGTTCATAGATGTCAGTCATATAGACTTCATAATAAAGAGCCCCGACAATCTCTTCCCCGGATTCATCTGTAATGGGGTTCGTTCCACGGAAGAGGCGGTAATTGGTGCCCTCTTCACGTCTGGGCTCCGGTTCTGTCGCATCCCCAAACAAGAACACTTTAGTAATCTTCGTGTCCGTCACTTTCTTCCCTATAGGGGATTGGTCACTCGTCGTTGTAGCGGCAACAACCGTCTGATTGTTATCTACCACCATCAGTTTTCCGATATCTCGGTTATCATCACTGAAATCATTCAAAAGTCCTTGCAGGTCAGAGCTCAAAGGGGGGGAATCCTCCCCCCTTTCTGTATTGAACGCATTTTGCAAACTGTAGGTCAAAGAGCTTAGCTGGCCTTCAATGGAACTGGTAAAATTGCTCTCCAGCTCCTCTTCCAGCCGATCCACAAAATAGACACCAATAACTTGAATGCCTAATAACAATAATAAAATATAGACAAGAATCAGTTTAAGCCTTACCGACTGAAAGAAGCCCACTTCTTTCATAAAGGCCTTAGTCCTGTTCTGGGTTTCTTAAGTAGTAACCGACACCACGACGGGTCACAATCCACATTGGATTACTAGGGTTCTCTTCAATTTTTTCACGGAGACGACGGACCGTTACATCAACTGTACGGACATCTCCGTAATAATCGTAACCCCATACGGTTTCCAATAAGTGTTCACGTGTCATAACTTGTCCAATATGGCGGGCAAGATAATGGAGAAGTTCAAACTCACGATGAGTCAGCTCTATATAATTGCCATCACGTGTCACTGTGTAAGCGTCCGGATGGATAGCCAAACGACCGATTTCAATATCCTTGGTTTGTTGAGCTTTATCTTCAGGCTCCTGTTGCTGACGACGCAAATTCGCTTTCACTCGCGCAATGAGTTCACGGTTACTGAATGGTTTTGTCACATAGTCATCTGCTCCCATTTCCAAACCGAGCACTTTATCGATTTCCGCATCTTTTGCTGTCAGCATAATAATCGGCATATTATGACGCTTCCTTACTTCACGGCAGACTTCATTTCCGTCTTTATTTGGAAGCATGATATCAAGCAGAATCAATTCTGGATTTTCCTCATCTGCCTTCGCTATAGCTTCATCACCATCATAAGCACACACAACTTCATATCCTTCTTTTTCTAAATTAAATTTTAATATATCCGCAATGGGTTTCTCATCATCAACCACTAAAATTTTCTGTGCCATATTCCGTCACATTCCTTTCCTCAACTTCTATTCTTTCCCTCATTTTAACTTATTTAATGGTAAATGTCTTATTTCACCCTAAACCTCTTTTGGAAATCAGTCGTTTCGCCTATAGTCTTATCTTTGTCTATTATAATTTATAAAACCTTACGATTAGTTGTAGAACTGGGGGGAATTCAACTATTGGCCTTCCTGCCAATAGTTGAATTCCCTACACCCTCCCATGCCATGCTTATGTGTGAATGTAACGAAACATAAAGCATGCTTAAATAGCGGGAATGGCAGTTTCAGGAAAACCAGATTGTTCATGGCCAAAGGAGATACTGATTCTATTAAAATTTCACAGATCATCAAAAAACCGCTATGACTTTCATCATAGCGGACTAATTAAGGAGAAACGTAGGAAAGAGGATTTTTCAAAGAACCGTCTTTATGAATTTCAAAATGAAGATGAACCCCTGTTGAACGGCCGGTTGACCCCATAACTCCTAACTTTCCACCTTGTTTAACTGTTTGGCCCTCCTTCACACTAATCGAAGAAAGGTGAGCGTATATGGTTTCATAACCATTTCCATGGTCAATGACCACTTTATTTCCAAAACTCTTACGGAAGCCAGCTTCAACGACTTTGCCATTATCAGCTGCTTTAATCGTTTTATCAGAAACCCCTGAAATATCGATGCCTTTATGCATACGACCCCAGCGTTTTCCTTGTTTACTAGTAATTTCCCCTCCAACAGCGGGCCAAGAAAAGTTCCCCGTGCCTTTAGAAGGGGCTTGCTTTGTCCCTTTCAAAATAATCTTTTTGACAGGTTCTTTCGTACGTTCTTCTTCAAGTGTTTCTTCTTTTACTTCCTTACCGTTGCGGTACATTCTCTCTATCAAAAATTCTTTCTTTCCATCTTCACCCGATTGTTTAACCTTTGATTCACCTTTGTAAAGCTCATCTGTCTTTTTGATTTCGACTTTATGTCCAATCGTTTCTTCCAGCCGTTCCTTTTTGGTCACGATTATATCCAATAAAGGTCCCTTAGTATCTGTCAGTTTAGCATTTAACGGTTGAATACTGGAAGGAGCTGATTGAAAAGTACGTCCTTCTTCGATTCTGGAAACTGCTTCATCCACGGTATTTACCTGTGATGGAGTCACTTGATCTTCTTCCATCTTGACGGTCCCTGATAATTGAACATCCATGACTTCTGTTTCGCCTACTTCCGGAGGTTCCACTTGGTCGTGTTCCACTTTTTCTAAAGCTTCTTCTTCCACATATTCTTTCTTAAGTGAATCAATCACTTCGCCCGCTTGCTCCTCGTTCGGGAGATTGGCGACCGGCTCCCCATTCACATGAACCCTAACCACATCAACAGCCAGAGTCAGGTCATTATCTAACGATTGCAAAACCTCATCTGTTTCGTCCTTCACGGACAAAACTTTTTGTTTTTCAAATGAAATCTCTTCATTAAAAGAAAGGTCCCAATCTTTATACTTGTGTTCCGCTTTTAGCATACGTTCTTGCAAATACGACTGGACGGTTTCTTTATTTTCTACGGTACCTGCATGGTCACCTTCTATATAAACGTGATAGACCGTCGGGAGTGAACTCTCGGCGTAGACCGTACCTACCCCTACACTAACGATGGCTACCACTGAAATCATTATTTTTTTCCACATTATTGCTGTTCCTCCTGATGCAACCGTCTAATTCGTTGCTATCCTTCCTCTCAATTAATCTATCATATTAAAAGTTTATAAAAAATAGTTTTCTTAAGATGTAAAAAATATATAAAATTCTTACCAAAATTACGAAATGATAAGCTTTTTTTCATATTCATTCAACTTTTTCTTATTAATGTTAAATATAGAAAACAAAAACCAAATTAGAACCTCTACGAAGAGAGGAGATTAGCCTAAAAAATAGACAGGGTCTGTTGGCGTGTGAGAAAGGGGAGGTCAAGAAGGAGCACTTGGTATTCGTAGAGGAAAGGTAGACCATCAAGCTCTTTGGATATACGTTTTTTAGACTTTCTAGACATAAAAAAACTCACGGTATATAAACCGTAAGTTTTGAAGGAGTGGCTCGGGACGGAATCGAACCGCCGACACACGGATTTTCAGTCCGTTGCTCTACCGACTGAGCTACCGAGCCATAATAATATTTAATTGATGTTTAATTCTCGCTGCTTATTAACTGGTTTCGATGTCCATTAAAAAATGTTCTGTGCTCGTTTTTTGTCTTCAACCATTCGACGTTATTACCTAACGAGAGCAGCAGGTTACGTGTGTATTCGACCACTTCAAGTGGTATAATAAAAGTGGCGGTCCGGACGGGACTCGAACCCGCGACCTCCTGCGTGACAGGCAGGCATTCTAACCAACTGAACTACCGGACCAACTGCGCTTTTCTTTATCGCAACGATATCTATCGTACCATACCCCTTGGATGTTAGCAATAGAAATCTTCATAGAATGATAGATTTCTACACTTCCTTGTACATCTCCCTAGGAAAAGCAGGCTTGATATGTCCTTCTAAAAGGTGAAGAACACAACGCAAGGGGGTAGGCGGTGATAACTGGGGAATGACTCTTCCCATAAGGGCTGTCATTTCTCAGACAACAAAATAAGAAAGGAGGGAGTGTTTTTTGCAGAGGTTCTTCCGCTATATGACTTTCGTCGTTATTCTATTATTTGTCTCATTCATTGGCTTTCTTAAGTTAAATCCGCCCCTTACTCACGGATCAATCGGCACCACTGAAGATCAACAAACTGTCATTGTAGCCCTTGGAAATAAGAGTTTACTTGGAAACATCCACATCACGGATATCTCCATTAATAACAACCAATCGCCGACAAATGTGAAGATGCAAGTCAGTGATTCTGACAAAGGCCTTATGATTACAGATACATACGCCCTTGTCGAAGAGGCGTACGCGGTACAAGATTATGATACTATTTCTCTCGCCCCAAATACCTCACCACTTTCAAGCAAAGCAATGGCCTCTTCGGTTAATTCTGCACCGAATACGATTTACGGGTTGAGCATTACAGAGGACTCCTCCATTGATAGGATTAAGTTGACCTACCGTTATTTTGGACTTATTTTCTTTACTACGATTCAAGTGTAATAAGACGTGCCAAAGGCTGGCACGTCTTATTTTATGTTCTGCTTTCCATTTCCTTCAATAAGGCTGCAGGGTCATCTTTATCAATAAAAAGACGACGATTATCCTTAGGAGCGAAGCCAGCCTTTATCGCGTGCTCTATCAGTTGCACAAGCGGGGTGTAATATTCAGCAATATTGTAGAGGCCTAACGGTTTGGTATGGATCCCTATTTGGGCCCAGCTTACCGTTTCGAAAAGCTCTTCAAAAGTGCCGAATCCTCCTGGGAGAGCAATGAATCCATCGGATAGCTCACTCATTTTCGCTTTACGTTCATGCATCGATTTCACTTCTATCATTTCAGTAATTCCCTGGTGGACGATCTCTTTTTCAAAAAGACGTGACGGCATAATTCCTGTCACCTTCCCCCCTGACTCTAAAACTTGGTCGGCGATTACACCCATCAACCCACTCTTTGCGCCACCATAGACAAGCTCAATATCCTTCTTTCCCAACATTTCCCCTAACGCTTTGGTACGTTCAATGAATAGCGGATCATTTCCAGCACTTGACCCGGCAAAAACACACAGTCGTTTCACGTGAAACACTCCCTTTTTTCTATCATAGTCGGATAGGTGCACGTTTATCCTATAATCTATTTCCTTTTGATAAGTAAAAAAGCCCGGCTTTTCAGCCAGGCTTGCATTCAAAATTATTCACTATAGACACTGCGGACGACATTCGTTTGTGAACGGTCAGGTCCCACAGAGAATATGGAAAGCGGAATTCCTGTAAGCTGGGACACACGCTCAATATAATGGCGAGCGTTCTTTGGAAGATCGCTGAGCGTTTTAGCTCCCGTGATGTCTTCTGTCCAACCCGGCATTTCTTCATAGACAGGTTCGCATTCAGCTAGCTCTTTCAAGCTGGCAGGGAATTGCTCTATAATTTCCCCTTTATATTTGTAGGCTGTACAAATTTTCAATGTTTCAATTCCTGTAAGCACGTCGATTGAATTTAGGGAAAGATCCGTAATCCCACTCACGCGGCGTGCATGACGAACGACGACACTATCAAACCAGCCAACGCGGCGCGGACGCCCGGTCGTTGTACCATATTCACGGCCGACCTCACGAATTTGATCGCCCACTTCATTTTCAAGTTCTGTCGGAAATGGTCCATCCCCAACACGAGTTGTGTAGGCTTTAGATACGCCCACAACGTGTTTAATTTTAGAAGGACCGACTCCAGAGCCAATCGTTACTCCTCCTGCGATAGGGTTGGAAGAGGTTACGAATGGATAAGTCCCTTGGTCGATATCGAGCATGACCCCTTGGGCTCCTTCAAAAAGAACACGACGTCCTTCATCCAGTCCATCATTTAACACCACAGACGTATCGCATACATATTCAGCAATTTTTTGACCGTACTCATAATATTCGTCAAGAATTCCTTCCACGGTAAACGGTTCCGTCTCATAAACCTTTTCAAAAAGACGGTTTTTTTCAGCAAGATTTTGTTCAATCTTCTCGCGGAAGCTTTCCTTATCCATTAGATCGGCAATACGGATCCCTGTACGTGCAGCTTTGTCCATATACGCAGGACCGATCCCTTTTTTCGTCGTGCCGATCTTGTTCGTTCCTTTGTCTTCTTCCTGTAAAGCATCCAGTTTCAAATGGTAAGGAAGAATGACATGGGCACGGTTACTAATACGCAGATTATCTGTGGAAACACCTTTGTCGTGCAAGTATTCCAACTCCTCAAGTAATGCTTTCGGATCGATAACCATTCCATTTCCAAGTACGCAAATTTTATCGTCGAAAAAGATTCCTGAAGGAATTAAGTGAAGCTTATATGTTATTCCATCAAATTTAATTGTGTGACCTGCATTATTTCCGCCCTGATAACGAGCGACAACTTCGGCATTTTGTGAAAGAAAATCAGTGATCTTGCCTTTTCCTTCGTCCCCCCACTGGGTTCCGACTACTACTACTGAAGACATAAGGCACCTCCGCCAAAAATTTGTTTTATATCATATCTACCGTCAGTTTATCAATTCGCACAACTAAAGTCAACGCTAAAACCGAACAATAAATATAAATATTATTATATCGTTCGATTATAAGCAGCATTAATACGTACAAGACCGAATACACCGATAAAATAAATCGTTGGATATTCATTTAAAGATTTTAATAATCCTATTCTTTACTAAAAGATACATGATAATCATGCCTTTCCAATAAAATTAACTTAATACTACTTATTTATCATTGATTTTGATTACGATCTTACTTATAATCACTTACAAGAGAAAGATTTTGGAAGGAGAATTCCATGTATCAGGAAGAGCGCCTCATAGGCGTTATACAGTTCCTTAAAGAAAAACGGCGGATTTCTATCGATCAAATGTGTGAAATGTTTGATATATCAAGGGATACAGCGAGAAGGGATTTAGTAAAATTAGAAGAACGGAAGGCGATTGTCCGGACACGCGGAGGTGCCATTTTACCGAGAACACATACAGCGATCCAGGACTACTCCAACCGTTTAAATACCGTCTCTTACGAGAAACAGCAGATTGGCAGTAAAGCAGCTTCCTTTATACGAGCAGGTGATAAGATCATCTTGGACACATCAACGACCGTCCAGGCATGTGCCAATCAAATCCCTCCATTAGAGGTTACCGTCATAACGAATTCCATCCATCAAGCAGAGATTTTATCTAATCTTGAAAGCGTGTCCATTCAGCTTCTAGGGGGATATTTACAAAAGGAACACCAATTCCTCTATGGAGCCTCAGTCATTGAGAGATTGAAAAAATATCATGTTGACCGAGCGTTTATCGGCGTTGTAGGAATTTCTGAAGCTGGATTAACGATTGCCCATGAAGAAGATGGGATGGTTAAACGAAATATGATCAAACAAGCCGAACAAGTCATCGTACTGGCTGATCATACGAAATTCGGAGTGACCGAATTTTTCTCCTTTGCAGATCTTAATGATGTAGATGTTATCATTACCGATCGTCTTCCTGATGAGGATTTCCGCCAATGTTTGAATGAGGCTAACGTTGATTTAATTGTCACTGAAGAGGAGGGACCGGGAATATGGACATAATCGGAATTGACTTGGATGGGACATTACTAAATGCCAAAAATCAAATCAGTGCTAAAAATATAGAAGCAATCCAGGCCGCACAGGCCCAGGGTGTAGAAGTGGTAATCGCCACAGGCAGGGCAACGTTTGATGTACGGCACCTGTTCCGAAAATTCGACATTAAAACATGGGTCATTGGGGCAAATGGGGCGACCATCCACCGCCCAGATGGCAGCCTGTTTACATCAACCCCTATCAATAAAGAAGATGTGGAAACCACTTTATCATGGCTTGAAAAGGAAGGCTTCTATTATGAGGCGATTGATGATCATTCCATTTTTACTCCCCAAAATGGAAGGGAGATTCTCCAGATTGAACTTGATCGCATACGAAGTGCAAACCCTGAGGCAAATCTTGCTGAACTCAAGAAAGCCGTGGAGAAGCAGTTCAGTCAAACCGGATTTTTGCAGATCGACTCATATAAAACAATCATGGAGTCAGGCCGGGATATTTACAACATCCTTGCTTTTTCCTTCCACCATGAAAAATTGAAAAAAGGATGGCTGACCTTCGAATCCTACCCAGCTCTCACTCTTGTAAGTTCGGCTGATCATAACTTTGAAATTGAACACAGACAGGCTTCGAAAGGAAAAGCGTTGGAGCATTTGGCCAGTCATCTTGATCTATCCCTATCCCGGACAGCGGTGATAGGGGATAGTTTAAATGATTTATCGATGATCTCTGAAGCAGGTTACAGTGCTGCCATGGGGAATGCAAAGAAAGAAGTGAAAGATGCCTGTCTCTTTCAATCGAAGACCAATGATGAAGATGGCGTTGCGCATGCCATTTATCACTTTCTATCTCTTTAGGATCATCCATCTCCCAGCGTGACTTTTCTGGAGGCGTGATGGGAGATGATGTATCATAGATCGCTTCAATTGAAGCGAACTTATAATAAAGACGCCCGGACTTAAAGTCACGGGCGTCTTTATTATTTAGGCTGGCGGCACATCAGCATCTGAGTACCGGTGATCCAAATCGACGAACTTATTATATTCTTTCACAAAGGCTAATTCAACGGTTCCCACCGGTCCATTACGCTGTTTAGCGAGAATAATTTCAATAATGTTCTGGTTCTCGGATTCCTGATCATAGTAATCATCCCTATAGAGGAATCCTACAATATCAGCATCCTGCTCAATCGATCCGGATTCACGTAAGTCGGACATCATCGGACGCTTGTCTTGTCTCGATTCCACACCACGGGATAGCTGAGACAAAGCAATTAACGGGACATTTAATTCACGAGCTAACCCTTTTAAAGAACGAGAAATTTCCGATACTTCCTGCTGACGGTTTTCCTTGGAGTTGGCATTCCCTTGAATCAACTGCAGATAGTCGATCAGAATCATACCAAGTCCATGTTCTTGCTTGAGCCGGCGGCATTTAGAACGGATTTCGCTGACCCGTATTCCCGGTGTATCGTCAATAAAGATTCCAGCGTTAGAGAGACTCCCCATCGCCATTGTCAGCTTGTTCCAGTCTTCTGTTTCCATTTGGCCCGTTCTGAGCCGCTGGGCGTCAATGTTCCCTTCTGCACAAATCATACGGGAAACAAGCTGGTCGGCTCCCATCTCCAAACTGAAGATCGCGACATTTTCATCTGTATGAACCGCGACATTTTGAGCAATATTCAAGGCAAAGGCGGTTTTCCCCATAGACGGACGAGCAGCGATAATGATCAGATCGTTCCTCTGGAAACCGGAGGTGATATGATCAAGGTCCCGGTACCCTGTTGGGATCCCAGTCGTATTTCCATCATTATGGTGCAATTGTTCGATATTATCATAAACGTCAATTAACACGTCTTTAATGCTTTTAAATGCACTGGAATTCTTTCTTTGGGAAACCTCGAGAATATCCTTTTCAGCAGAGTTCAGTACATCCTCTAAATCCTCTTCCTCTGCATACCCGCTCGTAACGATATTCGTCGCAGTCCGGATCAAACTCCTCAATGTCGACTTCTCACTTACAATACTTGTGTAATACGATATATTAGCAGCCGTCGGAACGGAGTTTGCAATATCGGTTAAATAAGAAACCCCTCCCACTTCTTCTAATACTTGATTATTGGAAAGCGCGGCCGTAACCGTAACGAGATCGATCGGCTCTCCCTTATCTGACAGCGTAAGCATCACTTCAAAAATACGCTGATGGCTCGCACGGTAGAAGTCTTCCGGAAGGAGATATTCTGCTGCTGTTGACATCGCTTCAGGTTCTAAAAAGACCGCACCAAGGACCGCCTGTTCCGCTTCTATATTATGGGGCGGGGTACGATCATTCCACATTTCACTCACTGTTGTTCCTCCTCTGAATCCAAAGCGCGATGGCCCACCAATCGCAAAATAATCGAACTTGTCCATTACGATTATTCTATACACCCTCCCTTTTTCTTATCAAAAAAATGGGGGGTCAGGCCAGGTACACAAAACAGAAGCGCCCTAGCTCCAAAAAATGGATGGGGCGCTTGACCATTAGAGACTTACTTTTCTTGAACGTGAACTTTTATGGTACCTGTGACCTCAGGGTGAAGTTTCACAGGAACGTTTGTATAGCCCAGCGTTCGAATCGGGTCATCCAGCTCGATCTTGCGTTTATCAATTTTAATATCGTGACCCTTTTTCAACTGTTCAGCGATCTGCTTGCTCGTAATGGAACCAAAGAGACGTCCGTTGTCTCCTGACTTCGCTGTCAGCTTCACTTCAAGATCGGAAAGGGTCTCTTTCAGACGTTTGGCTTCTTCGACTTCCTCTTGTGCCCTTTGCGCCTGCTTAGCGTCTTTCGCTTTTTGAGCCTGCACATTCCCTTTGGTCGCTTCTACAGCCAGATTATTTTTCAAAAGGTAATTTCGCGCATATCCATCGTTCACATCTTTGATTTCGCCTTTTTTACCTTTTCCTTTTACATCTGCTTTAAAAATCACTTTCATTCTGTGTCTCCCCCTTCAAAATACTCGTCAATTATATCTTGCAACAATGCTCGCGCATCTTCAATCGTTGTATCTTCTAACTGGGTGGCCGCATTGGTTAGATGTCCGCCCCCATTCATTTTCTCCATGATGACTTGAACGTTGATATCCCCGAGAGACCGGGCACTGATTCCAATTCTTCCATCACTCCGTTCGGAGATGACGAAGGAGGAAACAATGCCGCTCATTGTTAACAACGTATCTGCTGCCTGGGCTATGATCACTGGGCCATAAGTTTCCCCAGGGTCCCCGGCAGAAATAGCAATGCCATCACGGTAGATGGATGCACGTTCAATCAATTTACTTCTGCGCACATAGACATCCAGGTCTTCTTTCATAAACTTCTGAACTTGTACAGTATCTGCACCTTTGGATCGTAAATAAGAAGCAGCATCAAATGTCCTTGATCCCGTTCTAAGGGTGAAACTTTTTGTATCAACGATAATCCCTGCTAACAAAGCGGTCGATTCGAGCATGGATAATTTCAGTTTCTTCGGTTGGTATTCAAGTAGTTCTGTTACGAGTTCCGCCGTTGAGGATGCATAAGGCTCCATGTAAACAAGCGTTGGATCTGAAATGAATTCCTCCGCCCGTCTATGGTGGTCAATGACCACAACATGTTCGGTCTTGGATAAGAGTTTCTCCTCGATGACCATCGATGGTTTATGGGTATCTACGACAACGAGCAGCGTTTCATTTGTCACCATTTCCATAGCATCTTCAGGCGGAATGAAATAGTCCCATAGATCTTCGTCTTTTTCAATTTCCTCAACCATTCGCTGTACACCCGTATCAATATCATCTGGATCCAGCACAATAGCTGCTTTCTTGTCATTGGCCTGGGCAATTTTCAAAATCCCGATCGAGGCGCCGACCGAATCCATGTCCGGCGATTTGTGCCCCATAATGAGAACTCTTTCGCTTTCTTGGACTAATTCTTTCATAGCGTGGGAAATGACACGGGCACGCACCCGGGTCCTTTTTTCCATTGGGTTAGTTTTGCCTCCATAAAAACGGACTTTCCCTGAATCGTCCTTAATGGCCACCTGATCTCCTCCCCGGCCGAGAGCGAGATCCAAGCTTGATTGGGCCAGCTCTCCCAGTTCAGGAAGGCTGACCGGGCCAACACCAATCCCGAAGCTTAAGGTCAACGGGACATTTTGATCCGTAATTAATTCCCTGACATCATCAAGGATTTCAAACTTCGCCTTTTCCAAAGTATAAAGAATTTCTTGATTCATGACGGCTATGAACCGTTCTTGTGACGTCCGCTTCAAGTAAATACCATAATCGCCCGCCCATTTATTCAAAATGGAAGTTACTTGAGAGTTGATATGGCTTTTGGCAGTATCATCCATCCCCTGGGTGATTTCTTCATAATTATCAAGAAAAATGATAGAGAGGACGGTCTGTTCGTTTTCATATCGGTTATGAATCTCTGTCTGCTTTGTCCGGTCAAATAAATACAGCAGACGTTCATCTCTCTTGATAATCGTTTGAAATTTGTACCCTTTGATCGTAATCCATACTTCGTCTTCTTCATCTTTTACAGCAGGGATTAATTGGTCAGACAGTTGTTTCAGGGATTCGCCGACAACGGTATCCTCTTCTGTAAACTTATTCATATAGGGGTTAGCCCACTCGACCATATAATTCTCACTGTAAAGGACAATTCCTATGGGCATTTCCAACAAGGCCTCTTCGCCGACCTTCTTCACCCTGTAGGAAAGAGTGGAAATATATTCTTCTGTCTCACTAATCATGTTTTGTTCTGTACGGACGCTGTAGAAAATAGACGCCGCTAAAAACAACGTCATCATCAATCCAAGTGTCCATTGATAATACCAGATGAAACTGAGCAGGATAAGCGAGATCAAATAAATGATCCACAAGTGTCCGCTCATTGTTGGCTTTTTAAAAAAATTCGGCATTGCATTCAGCTCCTACCATCTTCTGCGAGCTATCATTCTTTCTTCTCTTCCACACGTTCCCTCATTGGAAACCCTATATCAATTATACCTATAATTCTTACAAGATACATTACTATTTGCGGAAGAATCATGGAAAATATAACCACGAGAACCGGAATAACTTTTGACCATTTTTTCTTCCATGCATAAAAGAAAACGAAAGAGAACCCTTGCAAGACTAAAAGCGTTCCTGTCAGGATGAAAACATTAACGGCTGCCAAATAGAGCAACCCATCTCCACCCACCGTGACATAATTCAAAATCATCGCGACAAAGTAATACCATAGTATTGATGTCGGCAGTTTGAAGTTCTTAAAATCTGTGAATTTCAATGATTGATTTTCAACCCGGTTAATCAATTTGTACGTGAGCCATTGACTGATAAACGCCATAAACACACCGGCAATAGCTAATATGCTTGGGATAATGTCCGGAATGAATGCAATTAACTCTCGGAAAGCGTCGATTTCCTGTTGGATCTCTTCTCCGCCCATGAGTCCTGAGAACATGCTTTCAAAAATGGAAAAGCCTTGTTCCATGCTATTATTCAATTCTTCCATCCATTGAACATTGAATAACACCTGTGTCAAAAGGAAGATACTCAAAAGTCCAATACTGAATCCAACTGCTCCAATAGCAAGTGTTTCATAAGGAGATCTCTGTTTATGCATTGAACCGCCTAAAAAGAGACCACCGACTCCAGCAAGTATTGTAACAGGAAGAGAAAAAACAGTAGCAAAGATGAAAGTAAACACCAATGCACCAATAAACATCAGCACACCAGGCTTCCAACCATAACGGTAACTATAGAAAACGAAGGGAACGGGTAAGATTAGTAATAAAACCGACCCGATGATTCCCGGCATAAAAATAATTACCAATAACAATAGCAGATATATGCCGGTCATTAAAGCCCCTTCCGTTAACCTTTTCGTATCATTCATAATCGATTACGCACCTCTATTTCTTTCGTGCTTGTTCTAACCTCCCTATTTTAACATATCCCCCCTTCCAACTTCTCGTCTCACCTCACATCTTCCCTCCGTTTTCTCTTGGTTATTTTTTTTAATGTTTGATATGATGAATGAAATTCGATAGAGGAGGACCGCACATGCGTACAGATTATCATGTTCATATGGCTGAAACCGGAAACCTTGATGTCGACTATCTACGAACTTACATAAAAAAAGCGAAAGACGAAGGAATTGAAGAATTAGGCATATCTGAACATGCATATTTTTTCCAAGAAACCCGTGACATACTTTCAAACCCGTGGGTCGAGAACCGCCGGACCCTCGATTTTGAAACGTATCAGAAACTGTTTGATCAAGCAGCAGAAGAAGGACTCTCGATAAAAATGGGCATAGAAATGGACTATATGCCAGGAAAAGAGGAAGAAATGGCCACCTTCATAACGAGACACCCGTTTGACTATGTCATCGGCTCTGTCCACTGGATTGATGAATGGGGCATCGACCTTGCCATTTACCGAGATGAATATGAAAAACGCGACCTGAAAGAAGTATACCGTCAATATTTTGATCGTGTAGTGACATTGGCCGAATCAGGATTGTTTGACTTTGTCGGCCATATTGATGTCATTAAAGTATTCGGTTATAAACCGGATGACGAAGAATTTCTCAAGGAACAATACAAACGGGCGGCCAAGGCGCTCGCCAGTACCGATACATGTATAGAAATTAGTACCGCAGGATTACGGAAACCTGTCGGCGAGCTTTATCCAGACCCTATCCTCCTGCAAATGTGCAAAGACGAAGGAGTTGGAATCGTTCTCTGTTCCGATGCCCACAAACCAGATCATATTGGCTACCGCTACGAAGAGGCCATTGATCTGGCCAAGTCAGTCGGCTACACAGAGGTCTATACATTCACCAAACGCCAGAAAGAGATTCACCCAATTGGATAAAAGGTTCGGTCTACAATCATCTGAAACAGCAAAAGACCAAACAAAAGGACGCTTAGCTATTCAAGGTATCCTCTTTCAAATGCATAGAACCATGGGAAGCGGAACCATCTGTGTGATCCTTATCTTGTCGAGGAAAAGCACCATGAATCTATTAAAATATAATGAACAAAAGAAAGCTCAGCATCCTAGTGATGTTGAGCTTTCTTTCCTTCTATCCTTTTAATCCCATTCTCTATTAAACCTCCCTTTTTCGAAACATTTGATGAGAATATGAAAGGTAAACCTCCTTGGGTTTACCTTTCATCAAAACTATATTGTTAAACACTGTACCTGCTTAATATCTTCCACCTGACCGAGCTTTTCGTTACATTCCCCTACTACCGGCTTATCAACGGTGAGAACCATCACAGCTTCTCCACCTTCATTGGTACGTCCAACCTGCATGGTAGCAATATTGATTTCATGTTCAGCAAGCAAGCTTCCGACACGTCCAATTGCTCCAGGCTGGTCAGTATGACGAATAACGACAAGATGTCCTTCTGGTACGACATCGATAGAATATTGATCAAATTGGACAATCCGTGCCCCGAGACCGTTCAACAATGTCCCTGCAAGGCTTCGCTTTTCCTTGTCTGTTTCAACTTCTACTGTAATTAAGTTCGTGAAACCTTTCGTCCGGGTCGATTTCTGTTCATTAATAGTGATTCCTTTATCAGCAGCCGTCTTAAATGCGTTGACATCATTTATGCGGTCGCCGATATGATGACTCAATATTCCCTTAATCGCAACTCTCGTAAGCGGGATTGTATCGACATCCAGCAATTCGCCACTATAATACACATTCACGCGTTCCAATGTACCATCTACCACTTTTGACAAAAAGGAACCCAACTGCTCAGAAAGCTTGAAGTATGGGGCCAGTCTTTCCATCATTTCACTAGAAACAGATGGAAGATTCACAGGGTTTCGCACAGTTCCCCCGCGCAATAATTCACGGATATCATAACTGACATCTGTTGCTACATTCTCCTGGGCCTCTACCGTACTTGCCCCAAGGTGTGGCGTAGCAATGACTTCCGGAAGAGAAAGAAGCGGATGCTCAGTCGCCGGCTCTTCCTCAAATACATCAAGAGCCGCTCCTGCAATTTTCCCTGATTGAATCGCTTCATAAAGGGCATTTTCCTCAACGATTCCACCTCTGGCGCAGTTTAAGATTCTTGCACCTGTCTTCATCACGGATATCGTTTCCTCATTGATCAAATGCTTGGTCTTTTCAATCAGGGGGGTATGCACGGTAAGGAAGTCCGCCTGTTGCAGTACCTCATCAAGCGAACCATTCGTTACCCCTGACTTTTCCGCTTTTTCTTCATTCAAAAAAGGATCAAAAGCGATCACTTTCATTCGGTGTCCCTTAGCTCGCTGTGCCACTTCCCGGCCGATTCGTCCAAATCCGACGATTCCAAGCACTTTATCCTTCAATTCCACACCGACAAACTTCTTCCTTTCCCAGCGCTTCTGTTGAAGCTGATGATACGCTTGAGGAATATTTCGAGCCAGGGACATGAGCATAGCCATGGTATGCTCAGCTGTGGAAATCGTATTTCCATCAGGGGCGTTTACGACGATGACGCCATTCTCAGTGGCAGCATCAATATCAATATTATCGACACCCACACCTGCACGTCCGATAATTTTCAGGTGAGGGGCATGTTCAATGACTTCTCTCGTCACCTGTGTCTGACTTCTCACGATGAGCGCTTCTGCAGAAGCAACCGCTTCTAGCAGCTGCTCATAAGACATCGTCGAATCCATCACCGTTTCTATATCTTCTGCTTCTAGCAGCGGCTTAATCCCATCTTCACTTAACGGATCACTGATCAATACTCTGTGCATTTCTATCCCTCCCGTGTACGTTTCAAATAAGCTGATTGTGCAGCAGCCACACCGGCTCCTGCTTCAAACTCATGACCTAATCGATCTAATACAATTTCGAGAATTCCGATGTATTGGATTACATTGGACGGACGGCAGTACCCCATATGACCGATTCTGAAAATCTCTCCTTTTAAATGTTTCTGTCCACCAGCTAAGATGAGGCCAAACTCCTCGTTGGCAATTTTTCTAAGTTCTTCAGCCTCAAAAGTATCCGGCCGGATGGAGGTGACGGTTGAAGAGGCCTCTTCATCCGAAACAAGCAACGGAAGCTGTAATGCACGACAGGCGTCCCTCGTCATTTCTTTCATCGTCTGGTGGCGTTCATAAACACGATCTAAACGTTCCTCTTCTAACAAATGCAGGACCTGTTGTAATCCAAATAATAACGAAAGAGCCGGAGTAAAGGGTGTCTGTCCCCCTTGGAGCTGATCGCGATATTTTCTCAAATCTAAATAAAACCGCGGGCGTGGGTTATTCTCAATGACAGACCAAACTTGTTCTCCAACAGCAACAAAGGAAAGCCCCGGAGGAAGCATCATCGCTTTCTGTGATCCTGAAACTAAGATATCGATTCCAGAGCGGTCCATATCAATCCCCGCTCCTCCAATCGAAGAAACACCGTCTACGATAACTAGCGCTGAACTGATTTCCTTCACACGTCCCGCTATCTCTTCAACGGGATGCATTACCCCGGTAGACGTTTCACAATGAGTTAGGAATACAGCTTTCGTATCCGGGCTTGCCTGAAGAAATTCCTCTACCTGCGAAACTTCCACAGCCTCTCCCCAAGGCACATCAATACGGGTTACTTTTAATTCGTAGGTTTCACAAATCTGTGCAAAACGATCACCAAAGGCGCCGGCAACAACCACAATGACTTCATCTCCGGGCTGTGTCGTATTGACAACAGCTGATTCCAGCGCAGACGTTCCGCTTCCAGTCACGACCAGGACTTCTCCGGATGTCCCGAATACCGGTTTCAGTCTTGGTGCGATATCATTCATCAGCTCTTTACATTTCCCACCACGGTGTCCGATCATCGGCTGGTTCATGCTACGTTCCACACTTGGCGGAATCGGTGTCGGACCAGGGGTATGCAACAAATCCCATTCACGTTTCATACTCACTTCAACCTCCTCTATTTTAACTGTCTTACTTTTCTTATAAGTCCTTTAATGCGTTAGAAAAGCAATGATATTCTATAATCCTATCAAAGAAAGAACCATTGTCAATTATATTTAGAATATTCTGTTTCACGACATTCTTTTCAACCTTTTATCGAATAAAGAACTTTGCTTTTTTTCTTATTTATCTGTATAATTCAAAAAGTAATTATATTTAGAAAATTACAAATGGGGGAGATCATTTTGAGAAAACATCTAATTGTGCTGCTTGCACTGATGTTCGCTCTGTTCCTTGCTGCCTGCAGCGGTGGAGACAGCGAAACATCCACAGACAGCGGGGAAGAAAACACAGAAGAAACTTCAGAGGAATCCAGTGAAGGGGAAGCATCTGGAAATCAAGAGATTACAGTCACAGCAAAAAGTGAGATTCCTAGTATGGATCCATCTTTAATCACTGATTCGGTCGGTTTCCAATGGGCTGGTGAAACCTATGAAGGTCTTTACCGTCTCGATGAGAACGGTCAGCTTGCAGACGGGATGGCTGAAAGCTCGGAAGTCAGCGAAGACGGACTGACATGGACATTTAAACTGCGTGATGCTGAATGGTCCAATGGTGATCCTGTCACAGCACATGATTTTGTATATGCCTGGAGAAGAGCGGTTGATCCGGAAGTTGGTTCAGAATACGGGCCTTACTTCCTTGGAGGCATCATTAAAAATGCCCAAGCAATCAGTGATGGAGAAGCTGAACTAGAAGAGCTTGGTGCAACAGCGAAAGATGATAAAACGTTAGTCGTAGAATTGGAAAAGCCTGTCCCATACTTCAAGTCCATGACGGTCTTCATTACATTCATGCCGTTGAATCAGGACTTTGTTGAAGAGCATGGTGACAAATTTGCTACAGAAGCGGAATACACGCTTTCCAATGGTCCTTTCCATATGACTGAATGGAACCATGGCGAAGGTTGGACGGTGGAAAAAAGTGACAGCTATTGGGATGCTGACACGGTTCAATTAGAAACCATCAATGCAAAAGTAATTAAAGAAGTCTCGACCGGGGTCAACCTTTACGAATCCGGTGAGATCGATCAAACAGAATTAAACGCTGAATTCGTAGATCAATACCGCTCGAATGAAGCTTTCAATGTAGCTGAAAAACCATACTTATATTTCTTCAAATTCAACCAGGACAACAATGAGGCCCTTGCTAATGCAGATGTCCGCAAAGCCATTTCCTATGCCATTGACAGACAGTCCCTTGTTGATGTCATCTTGAACGATGGCTCCGTGCCTGCAGAAGGATATGTCCCATCCAACTTCGTATCCATGCCCGACAGTGACGAGGACTTCCGCGATGCGCAAGGTCCATTGGTTGAATATAACGTCGAAAAAGCACAGGAACACTGGCAGAAAGGTCTAGAAGCACTAGGCAAAGATTCTGTTGAAATCGAACTTCTTGGGGACGATACAGGTACGTCTAAAGACGTTCTGGCTTATTATAAGAACCAACTGGAAGAAAACCTTGAAGGGCTCACAATCAAATTGATGGAAGTACCATTCAAAGAGCGTGTCCGCCGTGACAATTCTTCCGAGTTTGAAATGGAAGCGGCCACATGGGGGCCAGACTATGTTGACCCGAACACATATTTAAACATGTATCTAACAGGTGGCCAAAACAACAACATGGGCTATTCCAGTGAAGAGTATGACGCTTTGATCGAACAGGCGAATGGAGAATATGCGCAAGATCCTGATAAACGTTTCGAAACGTTCATGGAAGCAGAAAAACTTCTCCTTGAAGAGGATATGGCGGTCGCGCCAATCTATCAGGATGCAAAAGCACAGCTTTTCCGCCCCTCCATCAAAGGTGTATTCACTACCTCTACAGGTCCAGAATTTGAGTTCAAGTGGGCCCATGTAGAAGAATAAAATAAAAAGCAAACGACAGGGATTTCTCCCTGTCGTTTTTTTACAACTGTTTCTCTTGAATCAACCTCCTTTTCACGATATAGTCTTTGAAGATATGAAAATCGGAAAGGAGGGGTGAGTGTGAAACGCATGTATTATCGAGCCATGTATTATACAGTTGGAATCATCATTATGACTTTAGGGATTGCTCTAACGATCCAGTCGGCCCTTGGCACCTCACCCTTTGATGCTCTCCTTGTCGGACTTCACCGGACATTTGGCTTAACGATTGGCAGTTGGGAAATCGTTGTCGGTTTCAGCATGATCGTTTTTAATGCGATTGCAGAGCGAAGGCGGCCGGAGCTCCTCGCTCTCGCCACATCCCTATTAACAGGAGCCGGCATTGATTTTTGGGTATTTTCCATTCGAGATACCATCCACCCGGATGTATTTTGGTCACAATTGGCTTGTCTTCTAGCCGGAATGGTAATTGCTGGATTTGGTATCGCCTTCAACTTACAGGCCGATTTCGCCCCGAACCCGTTTGATCGGATGATGCTCGTGGTAAGTAATTTGACTGGCTGGAATGTATCGATATCGAGAGCCCTTATTAGCATTCTCCTTGTCCTCCTGGCCTTTTTCTTTGGAGGAGCTATCGGAATAGGGACCGTACTCATTACACTTCTCAGTGGACCTCTGATTCAGGTATTTATGGCACAAATTGAAAAAGTAGACCGAAGAATGCAGCCAGTCACAGATAGCATCCATATGTAGGGAACAGAAAAAAGAGGTGGAATCACGATTATGATTCCACCTCTTTTTTTATTTTACAAAACTCCTTGAGGGCCGAAAAACTCGTAATGAATTCTTTCTTCAGGAATTCTCCATTCTTGAAGCATATGATTAACAGCTCTCATAAAACCTTCCGGACCACAGAAATAAAACTCTGCATGTTCAGGTGCTACGGTCTTGAGCCATTCAAGAGAAATATAACCTTCCCTCACATATAGTCCCTGTTTCATATCTTCCTCACTCGGCTTTTCATAAATAAGATGAGCCGTACCTGGCTTTGCCCCTTTTATTTCTTCTTTAAAGGCATGCACACTTCCGTTACGTGCCGCGTGAATAAAGCGGACCTCTCTTTCCGGCTGTTTTTCCCGAGCATAACGCCACATACTCATCATAGGAGTCAGACCTACCCCACCACTGATCAAGACCACTGGACGATCGGTATGAGCATTTAAGTAAAAGTCCCCGGCAGGAGCACTTACAGGAATAGAGTCACCTGTTTTTACTTTATCATGCAACCAGGAAGACACAATGCCGTCCGGTTGGCCCGCAGTTCCGAGCTCCTTTTTTACACTAATTCTGTAATAAGGCTTACCAGGAGCTTCAGAAAGACTGTATTGCCTTAAGTGATCATAGGACTCACCAGGAATCTCTGCCTTAATCGTCAAATACTGGCCAGGTTTATAAACCGGCAGTTCCCCACCATCTTCCGGCTCAAGATAAAAGGATGTAATTTCATCACTTTCCTGTACCTTACCTGCCACTTTGAATAAACGGTACCCTGTCCAGCCGCCTTTTTGCTGCTCGGCTTCCTGATACATCTCTTTTTCAACTCCAATGAAAGCATCAGCAATGACACCGTAAGCATTTCCCCAGGCGTTTATAATGTCGTCTGTAGCAGCCTCTCCCAGTACTTCTTTAATCGCCTTTAACAAATATTCCCCGACAATTGGGTAGTGTTCAGGCTGCACATTTAAACTGCGGTGCTTTTCGGCAATTTGTTTCACACGTGGAAGAATCACTTCCAGCTGATCGATATACTGTGCCGCAGCATAAACCGTATTCGCGAGGGCTTTCGGCTGATCACCCACATGCTGATGTGTTTGGTTGAAGATATTTTTCAATTCAGGGTGATCTTCAAACAAGCGCTGATAAAAATGTGTTGTAATAGCTTCTCCATATTCCTCTAATACAGGTACTGTCGCTTTAACCGTTTCAATTGTTTGCTTATTGAGTGTTTCAGTAGTCTTTGCAGACATCCTCAAAACCCCTTTTATTGATGTATTTTATATACACCTTTATTATAGAAATCGCAACATGTAAAAGCAATATTCTAAATACATCTTTTGTGACAAAAACGGAAACATTCTCCACTTAAGACAGACCTTTGGGTTTATGATAAGATAGAAAAAAACAAGAATGAGGGTTACAAGAGCATGCGTTTGAAGAAATATACAGATTACGCTTTAAGAGTCTTGATTTTTACCGCTTCCAAACAAGAGGGGGAACTCGCGAATAAAAAAGAAATTTCTCAAGTCTTTCATATATCCGAAAACCATTTAGGGAAAATTATCCATGAACTGAATAAGTTGGAGTTAATTGAAACCCTTCGCGGCCGCTCAGGCGGTATCCGTTTAGCCAAAACCCCGGCGGACATCAATATCGGTCAGGTCGTCCGTGCGATGGAAGATGATTTCCATTTGCTTGAATGTTTTCATTGTGCCACCAACTATTGTGTCATTACGCCCGCCTGCAGACTTAAAGGCGTGTTACACGAAGCCTTGCGTGCATTCTTATCGGTTCTGGACAAGTACACCCTAGAAGACTTGTTAACAAACAAACAGGAGCTGAGAGAACTCATGGGCTTGAAATAATGCAAGCCGGCTTTCGCCCTCCTCAGAACAGTAACAAAACCAAGTCCGTATCCGAGTGAATACAAAAAACCCTTGATCTCTCCTAAGAGAAATCAAGGGTTTTCTTGACGCTACTATTACTCAGTAGTGTAAGGAAGTAGGGCCATTTGACGAGCGCGCTTGATCGCTTTCGTCAATTTACGCTGATATTTAGCAGAAGTTCCAGTTACTCGACGAGGAAGAATTTTTCCACGGTCAGAGACGAAACGTTTCAACAAATCAACATCTTTAAAGTCGATGTGTGTGATACCGTTAGCTGTGAAGAAACACACCTTTTTACGTTTTCCGCGTCCACGACGTGCCATGTAGCATTCACTCCTTCCTATTTAGAATGGTAAATCATCATCGGATATATCGATTGGTTCCCCATTATCTGCGAATGGGTCATCATTTCGTTGGTTGTTATTATTAGAACCGAAGTTATTTCCTGATGGTTGTTGATTCTGATTTGGTTGGAATCCTGAACCTCCACGGTTTCCTCCCCCTTGGGAAGCACCTTTGGACTCTAGGAACTGCACGCTGTCTGCAACAACTTCTGTCACAAATACACGCTTGCCTTCTTGGTTATCGAAACTGCGGGACTGTAAGCGTCCGTCGACTCCGACAAGGCTACCTTTACTCATAAAGTTAGCTAAATTTTCAGCCGCACGTCTCCAAACGACACAGTTAATGAAATCGGCATCGCGATCTCCCTGGTTGTTTGAAAATGGACGATTCACGGCAATTGTAAAATTAGCGACAGCTACTCCGTTCGGCGTATAGCGTAAATCAGGATCCTTCGTCAATCTGCCGGCTAATACGACACGATTTAACATCAGAACCACTCCTTATTTATCATCTTCGCGTACAGCGATGTGGCGGATAATATCATCCGTGAACTTCGCTTGACGGTCGAATTCATTGATCGCTTCACGTGTACCCTTGAAGTCGATCGTTACATAGATCCCATCACGGTAGTCGTTAATTTCGTAAGCAAGACGACGCTTGCCAACTTCTTTAACTTCTTCAATCTCCGCTCCATTATCTGTAAGGATTTTGCTGAAACGATCTTTGACAGATGTTTTTGCTTCCTCCTCGATGTCTGGGCGGATGATATACATGATTTCGTATTTTCTACTCATCCGTTTTCACCTCCTTATGGACTTGACGGCTCCTTTTCTATCAAAGGAGCAAGGAGTAATCTTTATTGAATTACTCACAATTTAGTATTGTATCAAAGTTGTCCAAGATTTACAACCTTTTAACGGAAGGACCCTAAGCTTATACGTTGAAACGGAAATGGATAACGTCGCCATCTTTTACTAAATACTCTTTCCCTTCTAAGCGGACACGGCCCCGGTCCCGGGCTACAGCCATAGAACCCGCATCAACAAGGTCGTCATAGGACACTGTCTCTGCACGGATGAAGCCTCTTTCGAAGTCGGTGTGAATGATACCGGCTGCTTGTGGGGCCGTCATTCCTTCTTTAAATGTCCATGCTCGAACTTCCTGCTCACCAGCTGTGAAGTAGGTAGCTAGACCAAGAAGGTTGTAAGTGGCTTTGATCAGTTGGTCAAGGCCGGATTCTTCAATTCCTAAATCATCAAGGAATTCGTCTTTTTCTTCACTATCAAGCTCAGCAATTTCTGACTCGATTTTTGCACAAACTACAATCACTTCTGCATTCTCTTTTGCAGCAAATTCGCGAATTTTTTTCACTTTATCATTGTCCGCTTCGCCAATTTCATCTTCACTTACGTTCGCCACATAGAGGATGGGCTTTGAAGTTAGTAGATGAAGGCCTTTCACGATTTTCTGTTGGTCGCTGCTGAACTCAACGGCACGGGCAGGTGTTTCTTCCTCCAATGCCTCTTTCAGTTTCTCTAGTACTGCATACTCGGCAACCGCTTCCTTGTCTTTTTGGCGAGCCATTTTAGCGACTCGGTCCATCCGCTTCGAAACAGATTCAAGATCAGCCAAAATCAACTCTAAGTTGATCGTTTCGATATCCGTGATCGGGTCGACCTGTCCGGATACGTGGGTAATGTTTTCATCTTCGAATGCCCGAACGACGTGGCAAATCGCGTCCACTTGACGGATGTGGGATAAAAACTGGTTTCCGAGGCCTTCGCCTTTACTCGCACCTTTGACGATTCCAGCAATATCTGTAAACTCAAAAGCTGTAGGTACAGTTTTCTTTGGGTTCACAAGCTCAGTCAGCTTTTCAAGCCGGCTATCCGGAACTTCCACGATCCCTACGTTCGGATCGATTGTGGCGAACGGATAGTTGGCAGACAAAGCGCCTGCTTGTGTAATTGCGTTAAATAACGTAGATTTCCCTACGTTCGGTAAACCTACGATTCCTGCTGTTAGTGCCATATGAGACTTTCACTCCTTAAGGATTTACATACATGCATGTTAGTCCACTTAATTATAGATTCTGTACTTGAAAATAACAACCTATGCAAAAACAAGAAAGCATCGGCTATTTCTCCTGAAAAACTCTTTTTCCACATTAACAAATTCCATATTTGTTAATAAAGTAGAAAAAAACCATCATTTTATTCCATTTTTCAACAACTAGACCGTATTAATAATCCAGGGTAAACAATCTATGAGAAAGGACCTGGTCCCCCTGACTTTACGTAATCCGAAGTTGTTGTTCAACGTTTCACATGGAATAAAAATAAATCTCCCCTTCCATGTAGAGAAGGGGAGGAAGTTATTCACTGGTTTCAAGTACTTTCTTCATCTTCGTTTCGAATTTTCGACGAGGTACGAGTACACTGTGACCACAGCCTTCGCATTTGATCCGAATATCTGCCCCCATTCGGATAATCTTCCAGCGATTCTCCCCACACGGGTGAGGTTTTTTCATTTGGACAACATCATTCAATTCATACGACTTTCCAGCCATCAGGAACCCTCCTTCTTTAACTTTCTTTCACAACAGATGAATCATTCGCCTCTTCATCACGTGAATACATCACCATACGTGGGAATGGAATTTCAATGCCTTCTGCATCCAGTCTGTTTTTCACTTCTTTACGAATCACGCGGGCAATCGCCCAGTGTTCCATGGGATTCACTTCACAGATAATCCGCATCACAACATCTGAGGCCCCAAGGGTTTGAATGCCAAGCAACTCCGGTATGTTTAACATGGATTCATAACGCTCCGGAAGCTCTCCCAACAACTCCTGAATCACTTTTTCTGCTGCTTCAATGTCTTCCTCATAGGCGATGCTCACATCGACGACGGCAATGCTGTTGTGCATGGAGAAGTTTGTTACTTGAGTCACATTTCCATTCGGAAGGATATGCACCTCGCCTGTCCATGCTTTTACTTTTGTCGTTCTCAATCCCACTTCTTCCACAAATCCTTCCACACCCGAGGTCTGAATATAATCACCGACAGAAAATTGATCTTCAAAGATAATGAAAAAACCTGATATGATATCACGAACAAGGTTCTGTGCGCCGAAACCAATGGCAAGGCCAGCAACACCAGCCCCCGCGAGTAACGCCCCCACTTTAAAATTAAACGTTTCAAGAATCATGATAAAGGCCATAAAATACACGACATAGGTCAATGTATTGAGGACAAGTTTATTGAGTGTCGCTTCCCGCCGTTCAGTAATTCGAAAAGGCCCGCGCCTTTTATTGGCAAAGAATTGGGTAATGACCCGTCTTGCAATCCGAATGATCAGAAAAGAGACCAATAAAATGAGAGCAATCCGTATCGCACCAGCAGCCACTTGGAACCACAACTCTGAGTCTGTCATATATTCCACGAGCTCGTCCCATTTGGTTTTTGCATCATCTACCGCTTTTTCAGCTTCGGTCACCGCTTTCCCTCCCTGTACGACTATGAATATGCCATTCATTTTAACAGGTTTCTAGCGATTTTTGAATTGAGAAAGTATCGGATATAGAAGAAGGGAAACTAACACATAAAGATTCAAGATACCGTAAAGCGGATACAAGTATTCAATTAACGTAGAGAATCCGAATGAAGTGAAGGGCAGCATGACTGCTATGATAGCCATTGCCAATATCCATAATGGTTGACGTACATATTCTCTGAATCTCGTCACTAATCCTAGCGTACCGGAAGCAGCAGTGGTAAAAATAGCAATCCAGAGCATAAGTGACATAAAGATCATCATTTCGTATGGATAATGTTTCAATATCGCAAAAAGGGGGATTTCATACAAAATGATATCTTCAGAGATTTGAATCAAACTGTTGTTATAAAGGTAAGAAACAGCTCCAAGCACTACACCGCTGCCAATGCTGGCAATCCAGATCTCACCCTTATGCCGGACTTGATTCCCAATCGCACCAAGGACAGCAATGAGCGGGAGAATGTTAAGCGCCGTAAAAGGAAAGGCTGACATCCAATTATCCATTTCATGAAAATGGCCAAAAAGAGATAACTCCTGATCACTAATGAATAAAACCAATACGAACAATAATCCGGAAATGAGCAGAGGAAGCACAAAGCTGTTTACAATGACAATTCCTTTAACATCCCATACAAATAATAGAATGAGAGGGATAATAATAGCGAGAATGCCCATTCGGTAGGAGAAATTGAATGCCTGCCACGTTGCCCCGCTTCCAGCCAGCATGATTACGGTCGTTGTGAAAAGGTAAATGATGATCATCCAATCATACACGCCGGTCAGGTGTTTACCGACTACAGCCCTGAGGACAGGTAGATAATGTCCCGTCTGCTTTTTATAACTAATATCAAGAATAGACTTGCAAGAAAGGATAAACATCAAGGAGAAAAGAAGAATCGCCAAGCTGCTCCCATGTCCAAAAAACTGCCATAATTCCCTTCCTGAAGCATAGCCGGCACCAATCATCGTTCCTATGATCAAGAACATCCACTTAAACCCTGCTTTTAACATGGCCGTTCCTCCACATCTATGTATTTGTCACGTATAGAAACACGGACAACCTTATATACTGTTACTACTATGTGTCTGGAGGAGAAGCTATGAATTTCAAGGACAAGTTTTCCAAAGAAGAGAAACGTGTAAACACTGAGGATCCAGCTATGAGCGACCAGCTAAGCACATACTTGCAAGAATGGCTTCCACCTTCCAAGGAGATCGTTATCGCCTGTATCGGTACAGATCGGTCTACAGGAGATTCTTTTGGACCTTTGGTTGGTTCGATGCTACATGATCACCCATTCGAAACGTTCCATATATATGGAACATTGGAAGAGCCCCTTCACGCTTTGAATTTGAAGGAGCGATTAACCACCATCCGGAAAAATCATCCGAATCCTTATATCCTTGCTATAGACGCATGCCTAGGCAAATCCTCCTCTGTCGGCTCTGTCATTCTTGGAAAGGGATCTCTCAGTCCGGGTTCTGCATTAAAAAAAGACCTCCCGCCTGTAGGTCAACTACACATTAGCGGAATGGTCAATGTTAGTGGATTTATGGAACATGTCGTTCTACAAAACACGAGACTTCATATTGTTATGAAAATGGCGGCTAAAGTAGCGGCAGCCATACAACTGACCGAAGCCAAAAGGAAACAGGTGTACATGGAGTCGAATCCGATCCAGACATTCACCACATCTTCCCGAACGTACAAAAAAAGGATTCCCTAATACTAGAACCATTGAGCGGCAGCTAAGACAACGCCGACCATAAGTAAAGAAGGTAATAAATTGGCCACTCTGATCTTTGTCAATTTTAATAGGTTCAATCCGATAGCCACAATCAACAACCCCCCTGTAGCTGTCATTTCAACGATGAATAAGTCCAGCATGGCTTGGGGAATCCAGTTGTTGATCTGAGTAGCCAAGAGGGCGATGGATCCTTCATAGAGAACAACCGGAATAATTGAAAAAATGACCCCGATGCCTAGTGTGGATGTAAGAACGAGGGAAACAAAACCATCAATAATTGCCTTTGTGATCAATACTTCATGATCATTCCTCAATCCACTGTCCAGAGCACCAATGACAGCGAGGGCTCCAATGACAAAAATGAGAGAAGCTGTGATAAACCCCTGAGCGATACTTGAGGTCTGATCAGGCTTGGTAAATTTCCTTTCCACCCACCGACCAATGTATTCCAACTTGTCTTCAAGATGAACCGCCTCGCCAATAATCGCCCCTGAGAGCAGACTAAGCAATACAATGACAATATTTCCTGTTTCAAACGCCATTTGCAGACCAATCAATAGAACCGCAAGACCGACACCGCTCATAACAGTTTCTTTGAAACGTTCCGGAATCTTTGTGAAAAATAACCCTAATAAGGTTCCTATGAATATACATAAACCATTGACAAGCGTTCCTAATAAAACCATCGCACTCTCTCCATTATCTTTTCTTATAAGATTTCATGAATATTCGACAAAAAAGAGATAACCAAGGTGTAAGCCTCCAGCTTTTTATTCTCTCTCGTCAAACAATTTGATAATACGTTCTAAATCTTCATTATTCGTAAACTCTATTTCGATTTTTCCTTTACGCTTTCCTTTGTGAATTTTCACGCCCGTCCCAAGTCGTTCTTTTAAATTTTCTTCGCGTTCTTGTAGAAACAAATCCCTCGACTTTTTTTCCTTGTTTTTCGTCTGCTTATTCGTCCACTTATAAATGATCCGCTCCACTTGACGAACATTTAGGGATTCAGCTTCGATCCTCTGTGATAATTGAATTTGTTGATCCCGTTTTTTCAAACTTAATAAAGCCCGGCCGTGTCCCATCGACAACTTTCCTTCACTAATTTTATGGGTTATTTCATGGGGAAGGGCTAAAAGACGAATCATATTCGCAATATGGGACCGGCTTTTTCCTAATCGTTTAGCCAGTTCATCTTGTGTGACTCCGAGCTCCTTGATCAATTGTTCATAAGACTGGGCTTCTTCAATCGGGGAAAGGTCTTCACGTTGTAGGTTTTCAAGTAGAGCTATTTCCATCATTTGTTCATCCGTCAGTTCTTTCACAAGAGCGGGGATATGGCTGAAACCGGCTTTTTGTGCAGCCCGGAACCTGCGCTCACCGACAACGATTTGATAACCTTTAATACTTTGCCGTACGATTAAAGGCTGCAGGATGCCATGTTCTTTAATGGATTGTTCCAATTCTTCCAAAGCTTCTACTTCAAACTGTTTGCGAGGTTGATAAGGGTTGGGACGACAATTTTTAATCGCTATTTGTTGAATTTCTCCACTTGATGACTTTTGGTTATTGAAAAAAGCTCCTAAAAGCTCCTGACCTTTACTACCTAACCCTCTCTCCATTCACAATCACTTCCTTTGCTAAATCTAAATACACTTCCGCCCCTCGGGATTTTGCATCATACAGAATTGCAGGTCTACCATGGCTTGGGGCTTCGCTCAAACGGACGTTACGAGGGATAATCGATTGATAAACATGATCTCGGAAATACTTTTTCACCTCTTCGATGACTTGAATTCCAAGATTCGTTCGCGCATCCAGCATCGTCATAAGGACACCTTCAATCATTAAATCTCTATTCATATGTTTTTGGACAAGCCTGATTGTATTCAAAAGCTGGCTCAGCCCTTCCAACGCATAATATTCACACTGTACGGGGATCAAAACGGAATCGGAGGCTGTCAGGGAGTTAAGGGTTAAGAGACCGAGAGAGGGGGGACAATCGATAATAATATAATCATACTCACCTTTGATTTCATCGAGGGCCTTTTTCAACTTTACTTCCCGGGAAATAATTGATACCAGTTCTATTTCGGCACCTGCCAGTTGAATAGTTGCCGGGATGGCATCAAGATTCGTGACAAGTGTATTTGTTCTGACCTTTTCCGCTTTCACATCGTTCACAAGAACATTGTATATGCACTGGTCCATGTCCCCTTTTTCTACACCAACCCCGCTTGTCGCATTCCCTTGAGGATCAATATCCACTAAAAGCACCTTGTTGTCCAAATGCGCCAAACATGCACTTAAATTAACTGCGGTAGTCGTTTTTCCAACTCCACCTTTTTGATTCGCAATGGAAATCACTTTCCCCATGATGTCACCTGCCTCCATATCTTTACTATCATTCTACCATTTCATTGAAAGCATTAGGTAAAATGACTTAAAAAAAGCCCCATCTCCACGAAAGTCAAGATGGGTCGTTCAGGCTATGATTTTTTCTTACCCTTCGGGATCTTAATGGTGATTTGGTAATAATCATCATGATCTTCTTCATCCGTCTCCAAATCGATTCCCGTATCTGTCACCATGGTCAAGGATTGACGGATCGTGTTCATGGCAATCCGCATATCCTTATTGACCCCTTTAAGCGTCGGTTTCTTTTTCTTCGGTTGCGGGTCATTTAATTTTGCAATCCGCTCTTCCGTTTGTTTCACGTTCCATTGTTTTTCAATGATTTCTGTTAAGACTTTTTCCTGCTGTTCTGTTTCTTTAAGCGCTATCAGAGCACGGGCATGCCGCTCGGTTATTTTCTTATCCATAACCGCCTGCTGGACAGACTCGGGCAATTTCAGCAGACGTAATTTATTCGCAATGGTGGATTGGCTCTTTCCTAACCTTTGCGCAAGCGCCTCCTGTGTAATCTGATGCAGTTCAAGCAATTTACCATAAGCGACGGCTTCTTCAATAACGGTCAATTCTTCCCTCTGCAAGTTTTCAATCAGAGCGACAGAGGCCGTTTGTGAGTCGTCCATATCACGGATGATCGCGGGAATGGTTTCCCAGCCAAGCGACTGGACGGCACGCCACCTACGTTCACCGGCAATCAATTCATACTCTTCTTCATTTAACCGACGGAGAACGATCGGCTGAATCATCCCATGCGTATGTATCGTCTGGGCGAGTTCGCTAATCTTCTCGTTGTTGAAAATCGCTCGAGGTTGGTAACGGTTAGGCTGCACTCGTTCAACAGGAACTTGTACAACTTCGTCGGGGTTGTAGCCTTCTTCTTCATTGTTGTCATTATCCGAATCCGGTTTGTCCCCTAGCCCGAACAAACGACCAAAAGGATGTAACACGATCAGACACCACCTTTATACGATCGAGCATACGCTTATTTTTTATTGAATTTACTCTATATTTTGAAACATAAAAAGCGCCGCAGGCTACTCAGCTGCTGCGCATACGTATGCCGTTTTTCATTTCTTTATTCATTTTATCACATTTAATCTATGAAAAGTATCTTCTATATGGAAGAATTCATCTTCTTCTTTGTCGAAAATGCGCTTTTTTTCTATGAAGAACCGTGTTTTTACGCTATTCAAAGGAATCTACTTTATGACTTTTCATGACAAATCAAGTCGATAGATTTTCTTTTCTCAGATAATAGGAACCCCTTTTTTATTTGTCCCTTCCATTTCAAAAAGTAAAGAAGGATTTTAAAGACCTTGAGCATAATTTATATAAGGATAACTAATGAGGAGGAAATCTATATGCAAAAAAAATCCGTTTTACTTTTTACTCCAAACACAGGGGGGAGAGCTTCTTAAGCTATCATGCTTGACCTCCTGTCCGCATCGGATTTTATTGTGCAGGAGGAGACCTTTTGAAAAAGCATACATGCGCAACCCATAACATTCGCATTTTATTCTGGGCAGAAATTTTTGGGAATATGCGATTTATCCAGCCCGTGCTAACACTTTTCTATTTTTCCAGGGGCTTGGAAGAAGCCTTGATCATTCTTGTTATGATTTTTTTCAGTACAGGGGTTCTTGTCGGAGAAATCCCGACTGGTGTCATTGCCGATCGATTTGGAGCTAAGCAGGCCTTTCTCCTCGGTTCCACTCTCAGCATCTGCGCCCATGGTTTATTAATCGTTGCCTTTGACTCTTGGGTATTCTTTCTAAGCAGCTTCCTTACAGGGATCGCGGCTACTTTTTTCAGTGGTGCTGATGAAGCCCTGATTTATGAATCGCTAAAGTTAAGTGGAGAAGAAAGTGCCATGGACCGAGCAATGGGGCAGGTTGGGTCAGCACGGTTTATCGTGTCCATTTTTGTTGTAATCGTCGGAGCCATCCTGGCAAATGATTTGTCTGAAGCACAATTTCGCTTCCTTCTCACGCTTAGCCTTTGCTTCATGTTTGTCCAATTCATTTTGATTTTGTTCATTAAAAACCCGCCCAACCAGGGTGGAGTCCGAACACCCATGGGAAAACAGATAAAAGCAGGATATCAGGCTATCCGTAAAAGTCCACAAATCTTTTGGATGTTCATGAATATCACCCTTGTTTTCATTCCAGCCGTTGCGATCTTTGAAAAGTTTGACCAAAAACTGTTAGTGGATGCTGGGCTCCCTGTTTATGGCATTGGATTCATTTATGCGCTGACGTCTTTGATCGGGTTCATCGCAGCGAGGTCCATTGGCTGGATGACCAAAAAGGTGATGCGTATTCAGCTCCTTTTTCTAACCGGAATGCTGGCAGTCATTGCACTGATCGGGGTGGCTTTCTTTCACCATTCATTATCAATCATGCTTCTAGCTATGGTTTCAATCAAGCTTACCAGCGCCATTCGCTATCCCGTCTATTCACAGCTGGCGAATGATCTCATTCCTTCCCATGTTAGAGCAACGACTATTTCCTTGCTTTCTATCTTGGATTCCATCTTCGATTTAATTATTTTTTCAACAATCATGGGCATTGCCCACGCTGGGTTTACGTCTATGTTCCTCGGATGTTCTCTGATAGCTTTCATTGGAACATGGATTCCCATAAATCAAAAGCAGGCTGAACCTAAACAAAGCACGCCCGAAGGTTAATGAGGGCGTGCTTTGTTTCACATGAAACCATTCACTCTTTATTTATGGCTCCATAAACATCGATATCCTTGTATTCTCCTCTGTGGTAGACATCGTGTTTAAGAGTTCCTTCATAACTAAGTCCGGCTTTTTTCATCACTTTCAATGAAGCAGGATTTGTCGAAATTGCTGCAGACCATATTCTATGGAGCCCTAATTGTTCAAATCCGAAATTCACCATCTCAATAGCTGCTTCCGATGCAAAGCCGTTATTCCAATAAGGTTTCCCCACCCAATATGCGAGCTCTCCTTTATTATGGTGATCGTCCATTCTTAAAGTCATTGTCCCAACCAGTTCTCCTGTGTCCTTCATGATCATCGCCAAAGGGAAGACACATTTCTTTTCTATCCACTCCTTATGGGAATCAATCCATTGTTCAGCAACCTCTAATGTATATGGATGAGGAACAAAGGTGGTGGCCGCTACGGATGGATCGCCCGCTAATTCAACAACACGTGCTGCCAGATCCTGTGTATACGGCTTAAGGTACAACCGCTCGGTATGTAATTCCATCCTAAAACCTCCTTACCATGTATCCCTTTATGTTTCTAGCTTCTTATGGGGGAACCCTTTTTTAAGAAAGAATTTCGGTAATAAAAAATCTCATTTGTAGAAAAATAATCACTTATTGTGGGAATTCTGCAGTAAAAAATAGGAAAGAGGTCATCTACCGGAACCCACACACAATGCTGTGACCTCCGTTAGAAAGCTGCTGTAGGAAGCAATCCGGAAACCCCAAGAAAACTGGCATTATTATATGAAACCTATTAATTCGATTCCGCCAAACGTGTCATAATAAGCACGTTCAGCTTCTCCTTCTGATGCATAAATGGCGATATTATCATCCAGTGGACAGAGAGAGGCTATGGTAAAACCATTCGTGAGAAACACAAATACAAATGGGCCTAATATGGAATCGGAACATACATTTATCAAAAGATGAACAAGAAGAAATGAAAGAAGTACTCAGCGGTTATATCGGGCAGTATTCTTTCTCCATGCCTGGAATATTCCACGTAAAACAACACTCAGAGTCACACTCGGAGTGTTTCTTTTTTCATATTACAACATTAGTCACAGCAGAATATTTTTTTTAAGAGGACAAACAATAGTGGAGAAGATAAGGAGGATTTACATGGCTTTTACAACATTTCTTTTCAGTGCATGGCTGATTATCTCCCTATTCATTATCCTGCCAAAACGCCTGAATCTAATAGAAAATTCATTTATTTTTTTAACGATCGGCGTCATCAGTATCAATTGGTCATGGATTATCTATGAGGAGTTAAAATTCGGAAAAATAACTGAAAACCCTGCTGATTATGCTGGCTTTCTAATTTTTCGGAGCATCATTATTCCAACGCTGATAATGTTTCAATTAAATCGTTATGGCTCTTCATCTTTCAACAAAAAGATGACCTTTGTCATAAGCATATCCACCATTGGATTGATTCTATTGACTCTTTTATCGAGGGTATTTGATGTTACCACATATAAACAGTGGCATCTCATTTTTGATGTGCTTTATTATCTCGGTCTACACATTATAGCCCTTGTTGTCTTAATATGTTTAAGAAAAGCCCCATCCAGTGAGGTGAAACAAATATGAATGTGTTATGGGAAAGCTTTGATAAGAATGAAATTTCCGTCCTCATTTTATTACTTATTTCGTACACCCTTTTATTTCTTCTTCCATCCAAATTTAATCGTGATGTTAGCCTATTGTTTTTGTTATTTGGATTTACCATCGGGGTATTCTTCGATTTCACGATCGGCGGGGGGCTGGTTGATTTCTTCACATTGAACGATAGCAATCATTATGAACTTTTTGACTTGCTCTACTACCTTTCGTTTGCTCCTTTCAGCTACTTTTTCATTTACTTTTATGAATCTCTCCATATCAATAAAAGAACGTTCATCTTCTACATAATCGGATGGGCAGCTATCGGGCTTATGATGCAATGGGTATTTACGAAACTAGGGATTGTCGAATTTCAGAAGGGCTTTACGGTTCCGTATTCCTTTGCCGTGTTCCTCATCACTCAGACCATCACATCCCTTTACTATGAGCTGATTCGGTCCCGGTTTGTCATCTTAAAGAAAACGTCTAAATAAATACACCAGGAAAGAGCGGTCGTATTAATAAACCGCTCTTTTTTTAAATCCTAGGAGAAGATTCCATATTCGGTGATCTCCATATCCACTTTCACATCAATATCCAATTCAGGGTAATGCTCTTCCCATTTGGTTAAATCAAAGTCCCTTCTTCTTGTTTTTGCGAAGCTTCCGAGTCCCAATGGATCAATCTCTTTTTCTTTAAACATCTTGATTAACTCATTTGCTTCTTTTTTGAAATAATCGACAAAGGCTTTCTCCATTTCATTGGCTAGTTGAGGATTGGGGGTCACATCCAAGCCAAGCATTTCATTCACTTCTGCTTTGATACTAATATTAATTTCAAACGACGGGTTATCCATGGTGCCTTTCATTTTATAATTTACCTGTGAACCAATGTTATCCATCATAATGGACCCTTCCCTAAACGGGAGATCCTGCATTCCTGCTGAGAAATTCTCTTTCAGCATTTTAAATGTAAACACCTTCGAATCAGGGATCATACTCACCATCTTCCCTTTTTTAAAAAAAGCAATCCCTGATAACTCGACAAATGTTTCTTGCTTCTTAAGCAGTGGTAGAAAGGGATTCATTCCCTGCCCATAATAGGCATATAAAAAGTCATGCAGGCTGGAGGTTGGAAAATTATGATGGTTGTTTGTCTCAATCAACCCTTGGACATTCTTTGATGTCGTTTCCTCCTGCGTATATCCACTTTTAATTAATTCACCGGCTTCCCCTTCGACAACCGCTAAATACATATTACGGCTAAGCCGAGGGTCACGACTAAGGACATCAATAATGCTAGACAAGCCCTTTTCCGCCATTTCTCTACTATATAAGGAAACAGCCAATTTACCTGTTGAAATGGGGCTAGAGGATTGCTTTTTAATTTCTTTCTCCACATCCTTGACCGAATCCGCATCAACGGTTAAATAGAGTTCAGTTGCCGATGCTTTATCTTCGCTCTTCCCATATTGCGGAATGGAGACCGTCCCTCGAATCCGCTCGTCCTCCCCTAAATCATACCCCGCAATCTGGATAATGGCCACTTCTTCGACACTCTGGTTAGGCATACATCCAGATAAAAGGACCAATGAAATCATGAATATGAATAGGCATTTATTTCTCATGGCGCTTCCTCACTTTATCAGAGATGATCTTAAGAGCTAACAGGACAGGAATATACAGTATAATATAAAACCCTGCTTGGCCTGAGAAAGTGTTTATAGCATCAATCACAGGTCTTCCTTCAATGAACCCAAGAGGAATGTAAAAGCCAATGCAAAAAATGATCACTAAGTATTTTTGTTTGATATTAAACACCCGTTTTGGTATCCGGGTGGCCCCCCAGAGTCCAAGGCAAATGTTTGGCAGTACGACATATAACCACATGGCAATGCCTACAAATTCAAATCGCTCAATGAACGGAAATTCGACAATTTTCCATGCAGAGATCGTCCCCCAGACCACTTGCTTCAGTTGTTCTTCACTATAGTAGACGAATGTAACCAGAAGGCTAATTAAATAAATCATCGTTGTGTAAAAGACGGCAAAATGAGCCCACTTCTTCGATTTCTTCGGATTTTTAATAAACGGATAATAAATCAACAGAAATTCCAAACCGAGAAAACTAAGGACGCTTTGTTTGGATGCACTTAAAATTTCTGTAATGTCATGACTGAGGACAGGATAAATGGTCATTGTATGACCAGCCTGAACGGGAAAGAATTTCAACAGTAAGATCGGCAGCCCAATAAGAACACTGATTAAACATACCCCTGTAATAACACGAAAGCCACCGGAGACTAAGTAATAGACAAGAAGTAACAGAACGAACCCGAATATCCAGGATTGGAGACCGGGAAACACCCACACCTTAATGACTTCAATAAAAGTAATAAGTACAGTGAATGCTAGCAGAGTGAAATACGCACAAAACAAGAGGCTGAGGAACCCCCCGATATATTTACCAAAAACCAGTTTATGGATGTGGACAATATCGCCTCCTCCTTTTTGGAGGAGGCGGTAGATCATCCATAAAACGACATGTAATATTCCCCCTGCAATTAATATAGAGACCCATGCATCAAACCCGGCTTTTTCAACTAAATACTTTTCAAAGCCGAGAATTCCGACACCTACTTGCATGCTGTTAACTAAAAAAAAGACATAGGCAGGAGTCACTAAATATTTTTCGGGGATTTGAAGTCCCTGGCTGTTGTTTATCTTATTCATCGATATCCCTCTTTGCATTTACACGTGATGAATTCATTCGCTGAGGATCTCCTGTTCTCATTAACACAGGGCGCTCCGTTTGTTTGTTAAAAGGCAGTCGAATAAAGGAGTCCTTCAAATCCTTAAGCCTAAGCGGATATAAAGGTTCAAAAAATGGACGGCCGATCGATTGCAATTTAATCAAGTGACCAATATAGAAGACCATACACATGGATATCCCTATCAGCCCCCAGAGCTGGGCCCCGATGATAAATGGAAAGCGGATAAGGCGAATGGTGTTACCGATTTGATAGACAGGTGTGGTAAAGGAAGCGAGGGCACTGAGAGCGACAATGATTAATAAAACATTACTCGTCAATCCAGCATCCACAGCTGCCGTTCCGATAACAATACCCCCTACGATACCGATCGTTTGACCGATTTTCGTCGGAAGCCTTGCTCCTGCTTCTCGCAGTAACTCAATCGTCAATTCCAACACAATCACTTCTAAAATCGGCGGAAAGGGGATGTCCGAACGGGAAGAGACAATGGTCGCCATCAATTCCGCCGGGATCATTTCATGATGATAGGTAAGCACAGCCACATAAAGCGGTGTACTAAGTACAGAGAAAATGACGGCAAACAGACGGATTAAACGGAAAGCTGTCGCCAGGTGCCATGGCAGAAAGTAATCATCCGAAGCTCCAAAAAATTCTACAACTGTCGTTGGACACGTTAAGGCATGTGGTGAGCCGTCAACCAAGATCGCAACTTTCCCCTCAATCAGGTTGGAGGTTACTCTGTCTGGGCGTTCAGTATCTAGAAGTTGAGGAAAGGGAGAGTTTGAGTTATCCGCAATCACCTGGGTTATGAAAGAACTGTCTGTCACTTGATCTATTTCGATATCTTCCAGTCTTTGTGTCACGGTATCGACATTATCTTGATTGGCGATGCCGTCAATATATACTATAGCAACGCGTGTTTTGGTCACCTTCCCTATATTCATTTCTTTTATATTCAACTGGGGCAGTGGCAGGCGTTTCCGTATAAGGTTAATGTTCGTATTGAGGGTCTCCACAAAGGCTTCTTTAGGACCGACCACACTGAATTCCACTTCTGGAACGCTTACCTCTCGTGCTTCCAAAGAAACAGCAGGAATCAAAAGCACTTCTTCCTTTGCGTCTCTTACTTGAAGCATAATGTAGCCGACCATCACCTTTTCCTTGATGACATCAAGATCTTTCGTAATTTGAATGTCTTCCACTGGAATTTTTTCCTGCATGTCATGAAGCGTGTGTAAATGGTTATCATTTAAGGTAGTTAACACACTACGATTTAAAATTTTTGAATCACACATCGTTTTTATATAGGAAATCGTACATTTTGTACGGCCGCTCAAAGTGTAAGTAACAAAATCCTCTGAATTACTCATCACTTGAATAAATTTAGGAATAGTATCACTTTGCTTTGTTGACTGTTGGTTGGATGGCTGTTGCTTTGACGACTTTTGTTTTCCTTTGCGCTTCCATTTCCACATGACGAGCTCCTTATTTCGTAATCTGACTTCTTTCTCCTATCATCCACTTTCTGTAATAATTTATACCTTTAGGGAAAGTATAAAAAGACAAGGGGGGACGAACCCATGATCTATGCCTATCTTTCTCCACTTTTACTTATTGCCTTAGTATTTGTGTCAACTATTTTCGTCATCGACTGGTTAGCCAAAATGCTGATTTATATTTTCCTTGTAAACATGATCCTCTTGCCGATCTACCTTTTATATAAAGAAGAAGTGAACGAAACGAAATTAGCACCGCCACCATCATCACAGGAGGGAAACGAGTATGTCCCAAAGAATACTGACAGCTAATGAAATTGGTCTATTATGGACCCAATATATCCAAAACAGCATGGCCATCCCGCTGCTTGAATATTTCAAAGTCACCAGTGAGGATGAGGAAATTCAATCTTTGATCGCTTTGGCAAGGGAAATTGCCGATTATGGCGTTCAAGAGTGTGGAGGATTTTTAGAGGGAGCCGGCCACCCTATTCCGAATGGTTACAGCATGGATGACTTGAACCCGAATGCAAAAAAGTTGTTTACCGATGCATTTATACTTACTTTCCTTGGACACATGGCGAAAGCGGGGCTCACCTCTGAAGCATATTCGCTCGGCGCATCTGCAAGAGAAGATGTCCGACAGTTTTTTTCAATAAGAATTCAAAAACAGGAGGCCCTCTATAATCATTGTGTCCATATAGGATTTGAAAAGAACATATACACGATGTCGCCTCAAATTGCAGTTGAGGATGAAATCGAATATGTAGAGTCCAAAAAGTACTACCATCCCTTCAGCAAACGCTCGCTGAACGCGGTAGAAATCACCCACATATTTGAAAATATTAAGAACAACACGGTAGGAGAAATGATTTGTCAGGGCTTTGCGCAGACAACCAAAAATAAAACTATCAAAGAATTTATGAGTCAAGGGAAGAAAATGTCCGGAAAGCACCGAAAAGTCTTTGCCAATTTTCTGGAGCAATCCGGTATCATTCCCCCTATGAATTCTTCAAATATGTTAACAACAAATACAGACCCTGTCTTTTCCGATCGATTAATGATGTATGTCATCAGTGTGCTGGCATCTTCTGGACAAGGAAACTATACGACCGGGGCATCGGTGAGCCTGCGTTATGATCTTATTTTCACTTATCATAAGTTAACCCTTGATGCTGCCGTCTACTCCAAAGATGGTCTGGACATTATGATCCATAACGGTTGGTTTGAAGAGCCTCCCCAAGCTCCAGATAGGCATAAACTCATCCAATAATCTTTAGCGGAAGAGGAATCGATATGAAAGAGAAACGATTGGAAATTTTATTATGGAGCATTGCTTTTCCTGGGTTCGGGCAAATTTTAAATGGACAGGTAATCAAAGGGCTCGCTTTTATTATCTTAGAGATCATTCTCAACGTGAACAGTTCATTTAATATGGCTATTATCCACAGTTTTCATGGAAACATTACAAAAGCCATTGAAGTGACAGATTATCAATGGCTGATGTTCTATCCATGTGTGTATATGTTTGCCGTGTGGGATGCCTACCGTAAAGCAGATGGGGAATGTGAGTCTTACACTTTCGTCCCTTTTGCTTTTTGTGCCTACTTTGTCACGGTCGGTCTTATTTATTCTCCTGTATTTAAAGTAGCAGGAACTCTCATCGGCCCTGTATGGCTTCCGATCCTGTCTTTAATTCCGGGAACTGTGATTGGACTTCTTATTAGAAGACTATTTATGCGTCTTTCAAAGAACCCCTCTTAGAACATCCCTATGACGGGCTCTTTGTCATCCTTTTTTAGATTTTCACAATATGGTGATAGGCCATCAAACCACTCCTTGTTGCTGGGCAGCACAGCCATTATAAATAGGAAACCACAATTAAGAGGATAATTTGCACGGGAGGAGAGCCACCAACTAGGAGGAGAAATCGAGAGGACCTTTTCCATTGCAGGCGGATGAAACGCGGGAACCGAAATTGACCTACGATACGAAATACTATTTTTATCTGACCTGTAGATAGTGCGAAAGAGCAGCGTAAACCTACACGATGGAAGGCCCGAATTGTAAATCACCCCTCTTAAAATTACGTGTCGGCCTAGACACTATTATGTAAAAACCCGACTCACACCATAGGGAGTCGGGACTTCTTTTATCTTCCTAACCACCCGCCATCAACAGCTAATTGATGGCCATGGACATAGTTGGATGCATCTGAAGCAAGAAAAACAGCGGCCCCGACAAAGTCTTCAGGTTTACCCCAATCCCCTGCCGGAATTCGATCAAGGATTTGTTTATTTCTTTCTTCGTCATTTATCAACGCCGTATTCATATCTGTTGCCACATAGCCAGGCACCACGCTATTAACGTTAACCCCCTCTTTTGCCCACTCATTGGATAACGCCTTCGTCAACTGAGATACGCCTCCTTTAGAAGCGGCGTAGGCGGGAACGCGTATTCCTCCCTGATAGGACAACAGAGAAGCAAAATTAATGATTTTCCCTTGCTTATTCGAAACCATTTGACGCCCCGCCTGCTGACAAAGCGTCCATGTCGTCTTCAAATTGATATTTAGAACGTCATCCCAATCCTCTTCAGAAAACTCTACAGCATCGGATCGTCTCTGAATCCCCGCTGCGTTCACTAATATATCAATATGGCCAAACGCTTCTACCACAGAAGGAATAGCCTCTTTCACTTGTGTGGCCTCATTTAAATTACATGGAATAATGTGACAAACCCTTCCCTTGGTTTCTATTTCTTCCTTCACATCAACTTGAGATAGATTCCTCTGTAATAAGGCAATGTCTGCGCCGGCTTCGGCTAATCCGATGGCGACAGCACGGCCGATTCCCCTCGTCCCTCCGGTTACTGCAGCTACTTTTCCATCTAATCGAAATAAATGTTGTGTCATGTATACAATCCCCTTTCTCCTTCTCTTAACCTTAATATAAAAGCGTTTTCACACTCATTAATATACATTCTATACAGAATCAGAAAATTCCTTTCAATGTAAATATAAAATTAATGAAAATAATTTTCTCAGCCATTAAAAAAATCCTCGTGCAGGCTATCATTTTGTAAAGGTCTGATTTCTGAATAAAAAAAGACCCCAGATTTCCCATCCCTCCTTATGTTTATAAGGGTCCTTTAAGTTACTAATTTAAATGAATGAGGGGAGATGTAATACAGTATTAAAAAACCTCTCCACTTAAAGTAGAGAGGTTAACAACTTTACTGTATAGGGTACTTGTTCGGAGTCCCCGCTTTTCTTGGATATTTTTTTGGTGTTTGGCGCCTTTTTTCTATAATAGCAATGTTGCGTTCACTGCCTTCTTCCGGCAACTCGAATGTACGAACGTCCAGCACTTCGCCACCAACGGTTTGGATTGCATGATTAGCATCCGCCATCTCATCATTTAGGTTTGGACCTTTCATAGCCATGAAATGCCCACCTTTCGCCACAAGTGGCAGGCAAAGCTCACTCAGTACGGACATCCGAGCTACAGCACGGGCCATAACGAGGTCATAATTCTCACGAAAATTCGCGTTTTGACCAAAACTTTCGGCACGATCATGATAAAAAGCGACATCGTCAAGTTCTAATTCATGGGCTAAGTGGTTCAAAAAGGTGATCCGTTTCTTCAAAGAATCGACAATCGTTACTTTTAAATGTGGAAAAGCAATCTTCAGGGGAAGACTGGGGAAACCAGCCCCTGCACCAACATCGCAAATACGAAGTGGTTGGTTAAAATCGTAGTAGAAAGCTGCTGTCAATGAATCAAAAAAATGTTTCAAATAGACGCCTTCCTTGTCGGTAATTGCAGTGAGATTCATTTTCTCATTCCACTCTACGAGGATTTCAAAATAACGCTGGAACTGCTTCTGTTGTTTATCATCCAGTTCAATCCCATGTCCTTGTAAAGCTTTCAGAAAGGTATTGATATCCATAAGTCCATCCTCTCGAATTATTCACCGGAAACACGCGCAATTTTCCCTTGCTCGATATAGACAAGCAAAATAGAAACATCCGCCGGGTTGACCCCAGATACACGGGAAGCTTGGCCGACAGACAGTGGACGGACGGCTTTCAGGCGGTCACGTGCTTCTGTGGCCAGCCCATGAATCGCATCATAATCGATGTTCTCCGGAATTTTCTTTGTCTCCATTTTCTTCATGCGATCAATTTGTTCGAGGGCTTTTTTAATATAGCCGCTGTATTTCACTTGAATTTCCACTTGCTCTTTCACTTCTGCTGGTAGAGAAACGTCACTAGGTGTCAGACGTTCAATATAGCTGTAGTTCATCTCCGGACGCTTCAGCAGGTCTGTTGCACGGACAGCATCCTTCAATTTAGAGCCACCCGCTTCCTCAATGACGCCTTGAACTTCATCCGTCTCTTTTAGAATCACTTTATCGAGACGCTTTTTCTCTTCTTCGATCAAACGTTTTTTCTCTTGGAAGCGCTCGTAGCGGTCTTCTGGAATTAAACCAAGCTGATAGCCGATTTCTGTCAGGCGTAAGTCGGCATTATCATGGCGAAGCATCAAGCGGAATTCCGCCCGGGACGTCAGCAGACGATAAGGTTCGCCTGTTCCCTTCGTCACAAGGTCATCAATCATGACCCCGATATAGCCCTGGGAGCGGTCAAGAATCAACGGTTCTAAATCCAACGCTTTGGCAGCGGCATTAATCCCTGCCATCAAGCCTTGGCCAGCCGCTTCTTCATAACCGGAAGTTCCATTCAATTGACCGGCTGTAAATAAGCCTTCAATCTTTTTCGTCTCTAATGTCGGCCATAATTGTGTCGGAACAACAGAATCATATTCAATGGCATATCCGGCGCGCATGATTTCCGCTTTTTCAAGACCAGGGACCGTACGCATCATTTCATTCTGAACGTATTCCGGCAGCGAAGTCGATAATCCCTGGACATACACTTCCTCTGTATCCCTGCCTTCTGGTTCAAGGAAAATCTGATGACGTGGCTTGTCATTAAAGCGCACGATTTTATCTTCAATCGAAGGACAGTAACGAGGACCTGTTCCTTTGATGGCACCAGAATACATAGCGGAAAGCCCTAAGTTATCATTGATAATTTTATGGGTATCTTCATTTGTATACGTTAACCAGCACGGAATTTGATCTGTAATAAATTCCGTCGTTTCATAAGAAAAGGAACGCGGTTCTTCTTCTCCAGGCTGGATTTCCGTCTTGGAATAATCAATGGTATGGCTGTTAACACGCATCGGAGTCCCTGTTTTAAAACGGACCATCTCAATGCCCATTTCTTCCAATTGTTCAGATAGAGATACCGTAGAGCGCTGGTTATTTGGACCACTTTCGTATGACAAGTCTCCAATAATAACGCGGCCACGCATAAACGTTCCTGTTGTCACAATTACCGTTGGGGCATAATAAGCGGCCTTTGTTTCTGTCACTACCCCTTTTACTTTTCCATCTTCCACCAGTACCTTTTCAACCATTGCCTGACGAAGGGTCAAGTTTTCCTGGTTTTCAAGCACCCGTTTCATTTCTTTAATATAAAGCGGTTTATCTGCCTGGGCACGAAGGGCCCTGACAGCGGGGCCTTTTCTAGTATTCAAAAGACGCATCTGGATATGGGTCTTATCAATGACTCGTCCCATGGCACCACCTAATGCATCCACTTCACGGACAACGATCCCTTTTGCGGGACCACCAATGGACGGGTTACACGGCATAAAGGCAACAAGGTCAAGATTTAATGTCAGCATCAACGTCTTCGCTCCGCGTCTTGCAGCAGCAAGTCCTGCTTCTACCCCCGCATGACCAGCACCAATAACAATTACATCATAATGCCCTGCATCATATGTCATTCGGATGACTCTCCTTTTTCATAATTATTTATCGGATCAGCAGCTAAAGTTTACCCTCTAGCATGTTTTAATCACCATTACTTCCCTAAACAAAACTGTGAGAATAACTGGTCAATTAAGCTTTCATGGACAGTATCCCCAACAATCTCTCCGAGGATTTCCCATGTTCTCGTCACATCAATCTGAACAACATCTAGCGGCACACCCATTTCCATCCCATTTTGGGCATCTTCGAGTGCCTGCTTAGCCTGTTTTAGCAGCTGCACGTGACGCACATTGGAAACATATGTCATATCTCCAGCATCTAAATCTCCTTCAAAGAAGGTATCTCCAATGGCTTTCTCCAACTGATCGATCCCTTCTTCACGAATCAGCGAGGTTGTTATGACAGGGTGACCGCCTGCTAATTCCTTTACATGATCAAGATTTAAACGCTGTTCTAGATCCATCTTATTTACAATAATAATAATATTCATATCGCGGATGGCCTCGAAGAGTTTTTCATCTTCTTTACTCAGCTCATCTCCATAGTTTAACACAAACAGGATGAGATCAGCCTCTTTCAATACTTGGCGGGAACGCTCTACACCGATGCGCTCTACAATATCTTCAGTCTCTCTGATTCCTGCTGTATCGACAAGACGCAAAGGAACTCCCCGAACGTTGACGTATTCTTCAATAACGTCCCTTGTCGTCCCCGGGACCTCAGTAACGATGGCCTTGTTTTCATGGACAAGGGCATTCATCAATGAAGATTTCCCGACGTTCGGACGACCGATGATCGCTGTTCCGAGACCTTCTCTTAGAATCTTCCCCTGTCTTGCCGTTTCAAGGATACGAGTCACTTCTTCATGCACTTCTTTTGTTTTCTGTTCCATCATCTCGTGGGACATCTCTTCCACATCATCATACTCAGGATAGTCAATGTTGACTTCGACATGAGCAAGCGTTTCAAGAAGTTTCTGTCTGAGTTCTTGGATTAGGTTAGACAGTCGGCCGTCCATCTGTTTCAAAGCGACGTCCATCGCCCGATCTGTTTTGGCACGAATCAAATCCATAACGGCTTCCGCTTGGGAAAGGTCAATACGCCCGTTCAAAAAGGCACGTTTCGTAAATTCTCCAGGCTCCGCTAAGCGTGCACCATTGGCTAAAACGATTTCCAAGAGACGATTCACGGAAACAAGTCCGCCATGGCAATTGATTTCGACAATATCTTCTCTCGTAAAAGTCTTCGGGGCACGCATGACAGATACCATGACTTCTTCCGCCACTTCGCCCGTTTCTGGGTCCATAATTTTTCCATAATGCATCGTGTGGGAATCGACCTTGTTCAAATCCTTCCCTTTAAAAAGATCGGCAGCAATGGCTACAGCTTCAGGCCCGCTCAATCTGACAATTGCGATCGCCCCTTCACCCATAGGGGTCGAAATAGCGGTTATCGTATCTGTTTCCACACGCACTCACCTCCTAAAAAACTTCTATCATTTATAGTTATCCACAACAAGGATATTTTTGTCATCACTAACATACTAGCTTATCATACAGGAAAATGATTTGAAAAGATATCAACACCTATATTCTTGATTTGGTAATTTCTTTTCTATCCACATGTGAATAAGTATTTCTATCATTTTCCCCACGATTAAACGGAACAATACGATAGCTCAGAGAAAGAATCCGTTATCCAATAAAATGTCAGGTGACCCAGAGATTTTGTATGAATTTAAGGCTGAAGGAATATACTTGCCTTCAGGGACCAAGTAAGCCTTTTGCCTTTGGAAAGAGATCCACCTTCCCAGCTACCCTTCATTCCTTCAAAAGTCTCAAAGCATCGTGTTCTCGGTATTGATCGGTATTGAAATGAACACAACAAAAAATGCTTCCATCCAAGTTCATGGACAGAAGCATTGACTAAAATTAATCACTGAGGTCTAATGACGACATGTCTACGCGGATCGTTACCCGCAGATTCCGTTTCGACATTTCTATTATTTTGCAATGCACTATGAATAATCTTTCTTTCATAAGACGGCATCGGCTCCAGTTTCACTGCCTGGTTAGACCGTACTGCTTTTTCCGCAAGGCGTTGGGCCAAGTTTTTCAATGTCTCTTTTCTACGGTCCCGATAACCTTCCGCATCCAACATCACCGTATAAAAAACGTCTGATTCACGATTGACGACAAGTTGAGCCAAGTATTGAAGAGAATTCAATGTTTGACCGCGCTTTCCGATCAGCATCGCGATCTTCTCACCTTCAAGCTCCATATAAATATCCCGCTGGCGGAGCTCTGTTTTCACTTGAACAGGTGCGCCCATTTGTTCTGCTACTTCATGGATGAATGTTTCGACGTCCTGCACAGGATTTTTCTTGATAGATACTTTTACAATAGCTGGTTTCGTACCAAAACCGAGAAATCCTTTTTTACCTTCATCAATGACCTCGACATCCACCTGATCTCTTGATGTACGTAATTGCTCTAGTGCTGTTTGGATCGCCTCATCAACTGTAGGTCCCGTAGCAGTCCATTGCTTCACTAGTTCGCTCCTCCTGTCTCATCTTTCATCATAGGTTTACGGATGAAAATGGTTTGAAGAATCATTACAATGTTACCAACAATCCAGTACAATGCAAGTGCTGATGGGAAGAAGAACGCAAATGTACCGATCATTAACGGCATGACATAAAGCATCATTTGCATCTGCGGGTTCTGTGCAGCCGCTCCTCCAGCCATCATCAACTTTTGCTGCAGGAATGTTGTACCTGCTGTTAAAATTGCTAAAAATGGATCTGATTGACCAAGCTCAAGCCATAGGAAATTATGGGTTTGAACTTCGGTCGTTCTCATAATTGCATGGTAAAACCCAATTAAAATCGGCATTTGAACAATAATCGGCAGACACCCAGCTAATGGATTCACTCCATTTTTCTGGAAGAGCTGCATCGTTTCCTGCTGCAGTTTTTGCTGGGTTTGTGCATCTTTAGATGAATACTTTTCACGAAGTTCCTTCAATTCTGGCTGGATATCTTGCATCGCTTTTGAACTTTTCAACTGCTTCACGTTCAAAGGCAACAATAATAAACGAATAATAATTGTAACGACAATAATCGCTAAACCATAGCTTCCATTCATGGCATCCGCAAAAAACAACAATGTTTTTGACAATGGGAAGACAATATATTCATTCCAAAATCCTGTACTATCCGAGGTGATCTCCTGGTTAACATCCATACACCCGGATAGGAACGTAAGCAAACCTGTCATTGCTAACAGGATGAGTAATTTATTTCGCAACGTCCCTTCCTCCTTACTGAAATCGCTCTACTATCTTTTAAAAAAACAAAAACTATCCATGACTATACGACAATCCTAAGTTTAGCATTACTCACTACCATAATTCTATATGATTACGTACGAATTTTTTTATTTAATAGCTTCGACCTTACTAATACATGGGTCAAGCTTTTCTTTACCTCATGAAATCCCATTTGATTCGTCGGCTTTCGCGCGATGACGACAAGATCGTATTGAGGGTGGATATCGTTCTCCAATTCATGGAAGGCCTGGCGCAAATACCGTTTGATTTGATTACGCATCACGGCATGACCAATTTTTTTACTCACTGACAGACCGATACGAAAATGGGTCTGATCCTCTTTTTTCATATAATATAGGACCAACTGCCGGTTTGCGAACGATTGACCACGCTTGAAAACTTCCTGAAAATCCTCATTTTTCTTTATACGATAAGCCTTTTTCATCAAACACCCTCCAAATAAACAAGCAAATGCCTGGATTAACCGGGTAAAAAGAGACCCTTACCATTATGTAGTAGAAAACCTCTTCTTATGCTTTTCCTTTCAAAGCCGATCTACTTCTCCAGTTCTTTATAAAACAAAAGAGGGACGAAAATCCGCCCCACTTTTGACCATATACTGAAAAAAAGACCACTGATTGTTTTCAGTGGCCTATGCTGATAAAACTTTTCTTCCTTTACGACGACGGCGTGCAAGAACTTTACGACTGTTCTTTGAGCTCATGCGCGCACGGAAGCCGTGTACTTTTTTACGCTTACGATTATTTGGTTGAAATGTGCGTTTCATTATATATACACCTCCTGGGGAAAATTCCAATAATACATCTAAAAGGCAGTCCCGATTAGTATAATAAATAGACCTGCTTTTTGTCAACTTCTGTTTTCCAAATCCTAACCAAAAAGACCGGGACCGTTATATAACAGGCTGTTGTATAACAAGTGCTGTCGTCTTCTTTTTTATAAGCGAACAAAACTTCCCCTAGCCAATACTCACAGGATCTGTGTATAATTTAAACCTGCCTTTTCTACTATCCACAACAAATATCGACAAGAAAATCACAAAATATAGTGCTGTGGATGAGTTTTATCTACAAGTCATCGGAATTGTGGATAAGTTCCCGTGAACCATTGCAACTAGTGTTTTTATCTGGTATTATATTTGTGTTTAAGCGTGAATGACTTCTGAAGAACAAAAATCTTTTCCACAGACTGTGGATAACATGTGGACATTTATTAACACACTTGTTTATTTAGTTATGCACAACACTGTGGATATTGGAAATAACTTTCTAGAACTCTAGTAAAATCAACTTTCGGACATCCACATCCGATCAGAGGTTTTTTTACAAATTTCATTATACAAACCTTATACAAAAGCCTTTCGATCCTTTTGTTACGTTCGGAAAAGAGAACGAAAGGCTTTTTTGTTTTCCATTGAAACAGAGAGGGGTGAAAAAATTTGGAGAACATCAATGAATTATGGACGAATACGCTCGATCAAATAAAAGAAAAGATTAGTAAACCGAGTTTTGAAACATGGCTGAAAGCCACAAAAGCTGACTCCTTAAGCGAAAATACGTTAACAATCGTTGCTCCGAATGAATTCGCCAGAGATTGGCTTGAAAATCAATATGAGAGTTTAATAACAGAGACTCTATATGAAGTGACAGGAGCAGAATTGGATACAAAATTCATCATTCCGGAATCAAAGGACGATTCTCTTGAAGATGTGAAGCTCTCTTCTAAGAAGGTTCCAAATGTGAAAAACAACGGAAATGAAGAGTCGCCACAAAGCATGTTGAACTCAAAATATACGTTCGACACATTCGTCATTGGTTCAGGGAACCGTTTTGCCCATGCAGCTTCCTTAGCGGTGGCTGAAGCCCCTGCAAAAGCCTATAACCCACTATTTATCTATGGTGGTGTAGGACTTGGTAAAACCCACTTAATGCATGCGATCGGCCACTATGTGCTGGATCACAATCCAAACGCCAAAGTTGTTTATCTATCATCGGAGAAATTCACGAACGAATTCATTAATTCCATTCGTGATAACAAAGCCGTCAATTTCCGCAACAAATACCGAAGTGTCGATGTGCTTTTAATAGATGATATACAGTTCCTTGCAGGAAAAGAACAAACCCAGGAAGAGTTTTTCCATACGTTCAATACACTCCATGAAGAAAGCAAGCAAATCGTAATCTCCAGTGACCGTCCGCCTAAAGAGATCCCTACATTGGAAGATCGCTTGCGCTCTCGCTTTGAATGGGGGTTGATTACAGATATTACTCCTCCAGATTTAGAAACGAGAATCGCCATTCTCCGTAAAAAAGCAAAAGCGGAAGGGCTCGATATCCCTAATGAAGTCATGCTTTATATTGCAAACCAGATCGATACGAACATCCGCGAGCTTGAAGGGGCTTTGATCCGAGTCGTTGCGTACTCATCACTCATTAATAGTGATATTAATGCGTCTCTAGCTGCTGAAGCCTTGAAAGATATCATTCCGAGTTCCAAACCGAAAGTAATTACAATTGAGGCTATTCAGGAAATGGTCGGAGAGAAATACAATGTGAGACTAGAAGATTTCCCAGCAAAGAAACGAACGAAATCAGTAGCCTTTCCACGTCAGATTGCTATGTATCTATCAAGGGAACTAACCGATTTCTCTTTACCGAAAATCGGGGAGGAATTCGGAGGGCGTGACCATACAACCGTTATTCATGCCCATGAGAAAATTTCAAAAATGGTCGCAGATGATCAACAATTACAAAGAGAGCTCGATGAAATCAAAGAGCAACTAAAAACACACTAGTGGATAATGTGAATAAAGGTTGCACGTCCATCAACAACCTGTCCACATGTGGATAACCTTAAGTCATCAGTCCTTTTACTTGTTATCCACAATTCCACAGCCCATACTAGTACTATTACTGCATTTTATAAAAAAATAATTAATATATGCTCAAGTAGGAGGAGTGTATTGAAATGAAATTTGTAATCCAGCGGGATCAATTAATCAATAGTGTACAAAATGTCATGAAAGCTATTTCTTCCAGAACCACAATTCCTATTCTTACCGGTATGAAAATCGAAGCGAGTGATGAAGGAATTAAACTAACAGGTAGTGATTCTGACATTTCTATTGAATCTTTTATCCCTAGTGAAGAAGATGGAATCGTTTATGTGGAAAATATTGAACCAGGAAATATTGTGTTACAAGCAAAGTATTTCCCTGATATCGTACGTAAACTTCCTCAGAACACCGTGGAAATTGAAAGTGATCATTCTCGTAATGTTACTATTCGTTCAGGAAATGCTGAATTCCACTTGAACGGACAAGACCCTGAGGAATATCCACAACTGCCTCAGCTCCATACAGAAGAGAGTTTTGAATTACCGATTGATTTATTAAAGAATTTAATTCGTCAAACGGTGTTTGCTGTTTCTACTTCTGAAACCAGACCGATTCTCACTGGGGTCCATGTGAAATTAGACGACGGGCACCTGGAATTTATCGCTACAGACAGTCACCGACTGGCTTCACGTAAAATTCCTTTGGAACAACCAGAAGGGAAATCACTTCCAGCCGTCGTTATTCCAGGAAAGAGCTTGACAGAGTTGAATAAAATCCTTGATGACTCAGAAGATACGATCGAAGTCAGCGTGACGGATAATCAAGTACTATTCCGTACAAAACATCTTTACTTCCTGTCCCGTCTCCTTGACGGAAATTATCCGGAAACATCCCGCTTGATTCCTGATCAAAGTAAAACGATTGTCAAAATTGATACGAAGGAATTGCTTCAATCAGTCGATCGTGCCTCTTTACTTGCCAAGGAAAACCGCAACAATGTAGTTCGCTTAGTTACAAAAGAAGACAACCATCTCGAAATTACAGGGAATTCTCCAGAAGTAGGGAATGTTGTCGAAGAAGTCATGGCGAATGATGTCGATGGGGAAGACTTGAAAATATCTTTCAGTGCCAAATATATGATGGATGCTTTGAAAGCTGTGGATTATGATCAAGTGAAAGTTGAATTTACCGGGGCCATGCGTCCATTCTTAATTCGTCCAATCGACGATAATCAAATTTTACAATTGATTCTTCCAGTTAGAACTTATTAAATCTTTGATCAAGGTCAAGATAAGAAGGTGCTTTATGATCATTCATAGGGTACCTTCTTCTTTTTATTTTCAATAAAACCACCAGGATATGGAAATCGGTGAAAGGCATGAATGAATTCCTTTCCTTTCTTTCGAAAGTGTCTCGGAAAACAAGACTTAACTAAATCCTGCTAACCAAACAGATTTAGGCATACGGACGTGTTTCGTTGCCTTGGACTTTCTTTACACCTCTATCTTTAGTAAAATATAAGATAGGTGAATTCATGAAATAGGGTGAAATAATATGAGCGAAGAAATCGGAATCAGTACAGAATACATTCCTTTAGGTCAATTTTTAAAACTGGCGAATATTGTCGAGTCTGGTGGAATGGTGAAAATCTTTCTAGCGGAATTTGAAGTTTTTGTAAATGGTGAGCTTGAAAATCGTCGTGGCCGTAAACTGTACGTGGGCGATACAGTAGAAGTCGAAGAGTTCGGCAGCTTTACCGTTGTCAATGAAGGTTAGGGTACAGTTCTTCTATGTATATACATGAGTTATCACTACGTTCATACAGGAACTATGATGAGCTCTCATTGACATTTGACCATAAGATCAATGTCATCATTGGTGAAAACGCCCAGGGGAAGACCAATCTGATGGAAGCAATCTATGTTCTCGCTTTTACAAGATCTCATAGAACTCCAAGAGATAAAGAACTGATACAGTGGGATGAAGAGTATGGTAAAATAAAAGGGAGTATTTTTAAACGAAACCGTCGATTCCCGCTCGAGATTGTTATTTCCAAAAAAGGGAAAAAGGCAAAATTGAATCATATTGAGCAAAAGCGCTTGAGTGATTATATTGGCGCTTTAAACGTGGTGATGTTTGCACCTGAGGATCTTAATCTTGTAAAAGGGAGTCCTCAGGTGCGTCGTCGGTTTATTGACATGGAAATTGGTCAGATTCAGCCCACCTATATTTATCACTTAGGTCAATATCAAAAGATTCTCAGACAACGTAACCATCTTTTAAAAGATTTACAGAGGAAACCTGGTATGGATCGGACCATGCTCGGAGTGATGACAGAGCAGTTGGTTGAGCATGCCGCAATCATTGTTGAACGCCGCTTCAAATTCCTGCAGCTGCTTAGAAATTGGGCCACACCGATCCATGAGGGGATCAGTCGGCAGCTCGAACAGTTGGAAATTGCCTATGATGCAAGTGTTCAAGTATCAGAGGATATGAATTTGGAAACAATAAAGAATACATTTACTGATAAATTCGCAGAAATTGAATCGAAAGAAGTAGAGCGTGGGACAACGTTGGCCGGGCCGCATAGGGATGACCTTGTTTTTTACGTGAACGGAAAAGATGTCCAGACCTATGGATCGCAGGGGCAGCAGAGAACGACTGCTTTGTCTTTGAAACTCGCGGAGATTGAACTGATTCATAGTGAAGTAGGCGAATACCCGATCTTACTTTTGGATGATGTGCTGAGTGAACTGGACGATTTTAGACAATCGCATTTGCTCCATACGATTCAAGGAAAAGTGCAGACTTTTGTCTCGACGACCAATATTGATGGGATCGAACATGAAGCATTGGAGCAGGCAGAAATCTTTCGCGTGAAAGAAGGAACGATAGACACAGAGAAATGAGGTGGGGAATTGTTCATTCACATCGGAGATGACCATGTAATCCAATCCGAGGATGTCGTGGCAATCATTGATAACAGCTTGATTTCTTCTTCTACAATCATTGAAGAAATGATTCATAACCAGCGTAAAGCTAAGCAGGTAATCGAAACTGAAGATCATCAGGCAAAGGCAATCGTAATTACGAATGATGTTATCTATTTCAGCCCCCTTTCTGTCTATACTTTAAAGAAACGGGCGAATATGATGACAACATTGAATAAATTGGAAGATTACTCGGAAGAGTCCGATTTTTAATATAGAGATAGATTCAGTCATATGAGATTAGAGTTAAACCACTTGAGAAATGTAGGTGAGTACCATGAAGGAAGATATTATCGAAGAGCAGCAGACATATGATGAGAGCCAAATACAGGTACTAGAAGGGTTAGAAGCGGTACGGAAGCGACCAGGAATGTATATTGGTTCCACCAATGAAAAGGGCCTTCACCACTTGGTCTGGGAAATTGTCGATAACAGTATCGATGAGGCAATGGCCGGTTTTTGCGATCATATTCAAGTCATGATTGAAGAAGACAACAGCATTACGGTTACTGATAACGGTCGTGGTATTCCAGTAGGGATTCAAGAAAAAACAGGTCGTCCTGCCGTGGAAGTTATTCTGACCGTCCTTCACGCTGGAGGAAAATTCGGCGGGGGCGGCTATAAAGTATCCGGAGGACTTCATGGTGTAGGGGCTTCAGTCGTGAATGCATTATCTACGAACCTTGAAGTATATGTCCACCGTGATGGGCAAATTCACTACCAGTCTTACCACCGTGGTGTACCCAAAGAAGACTTGAAGGTGATCGGAGAAACCGATAAGACAGGAACACGCATTCAATTCAAACCGGATCCTGAAATTTTCACAGAAACGCAGGAATACCAGTTTGAGATCTTGGCCAATCGTTTACGTGAGCTTGCGTTCTTGAATAAAGGGTTAACGATCACAATCGAGGATAAACGTACCGACGATGAACCTGTGAACTATTATTTCGAAGGCGGAATCTTGTCGTATGTTGAACATATGAACCGCACGCGTGATACGTTGCATGAAGCTTTCTTCATTGAAGAAGAACAGGATGAAATCTCCATTGAGATTGCAATGCAGTATAATGACGGCTTTGCAAGCAACATTTATTCTTATGCGAACAACATTCATACGTATGAAGGGGGAACGCATGAATCAGGGTTTAAGACTGGTTTAACCCGTGTTATCAATGACTATGCGCGTAAAAATAGTATGTTCAAAGAAACAGACCCTAATTTGACCGGGGATGACGTCCGGGAAGGGCTTACGGCCATTATTTCGATCAAACACCCGGACCCACAGTTCGAAGGACAGACAAAAACAAAGCTAGGAAACAGTGAAGCACGTACGGTTACAGATGCTTTGTTTTCCGAGAGCTTTTCGAAGTTCCTTTTTGAAAATCCGAATATGGCCAAAACGATCGTTGAAAAAGGATTGATGGCATCAAGAGCAAGGATGGCGGCTAAAAAAGCCAGGGAACTTACACGACGTAAAAATGCGCTTGAGGTATCTAACCTCCCAGGGAAACTGGCTGATTGTTCATCAAAAGACGCCAATATTTCTGAACTCTACATCGTTGAGGGAGACTCCGCCGGTGGATCAGCCAAACAAGGACGTGACCGCCACTTCCAAGCAATTCTGCCACTGCGCGGGAAAATCATCAACGTAGAAAAAGCGCGTCTGGATAAAATTTTGTCCAATAATGAGGTCCGGACAATTATCACGGCCCTTGGCACAGGAATTGGGGAAGAATTCGATATATCAAAAGCACGCTATCACAAAATTGTAATCATGACCGATGCTGACGTTGATGGAGCACACATTCGTACTTTACTATTGACGTTCTTCTATCGATATATGCGCCCTTTGATTGAACATGGCTATATATATATCGCTCAGCCACCTCTTTACAAAATACAGCAGGGAAAGACGGTCTATTACACCTACAGTGACAAACAGCTGGATGCCAAACTCGCGGAGCTGTCCAATTCACCGAAGCCAGGGGTTCAACGTTATAAGGGTCTTGGAGAGATGAACCCAGAACAATTGTGGGAAACGACCATGGATCCAGAATCAAGGACCATGCTTCAAGTCAGTCTTGAAGATGCCATGAGTGCTGATGAAACGTTCGATATTCTTATGGGAGATAAAGTCGAACCACGTCGTAACTTCATTCAGGAAAATGCCCAGTATGTACAAAACCTTGATGTTTAATATAGAGAGAATGTCATGAGATAGGATGGGAAAGGGCTTATCCTTTCCTTTTAGGCAATTAGGAGGTAAATAGAATGGTGGATCAACCCGAACGTCCGCGCGTACAGGAAGTGAATATCAGCCAGGAAATGCGTACGTCATTCCTAGATTACGCGATGAGTGTTATTGTCGCCCGTGCTCTTCCCGATGTCAGGGACGGTCTAAAGCCTGTACACAGAAGGATATTATATGCGATGCACGATCTCGGTATGCATGCAGACAAAGCTTATAAAAAATCTGCACGTATCGTAGGGGAAGTTATCGGTAAGTACCACCCTCACGGGGATTCTGCCGTATATGACACAATGGTGCGTATGGCGCAGGATTTCAACTACCGTTACATGCTTGTCGATGGCCATGGGAACTTCGGTTCTGTCGATGGGGATGCGGCAGCCGCTATGCGTTATACAGAAGCACGTATGTCGAAGATTTCTATGGAAATCCTTCGCGATATCAACAAAGATACCATTGATTACAATGACAACTACGATGGAACAGAACGAGAGCCTGAAGTGCTGCCTTCTAAGTTCCCTAATCTGCTCGTCAACGGTGGTTCAGGAATTGCGGTAGGGATGGCTACGAACATCCCCCCTCACCAGCTTGGGGAGGTCATTGATGCCGTTTTAGCTTTGAGTAAAGATCCTGAGATCACGATCCAGGAATTGATGGAAAATTATATTTATGGTCCTGACTTCCCGACAGCAGGTAAAATTCTCGGACTAAGCGGCATTCGGAAAGCCTATGAAACAGGGAAAGGCTCCATTACCGTCCGTGCAACTGTTGAAATTGAAGAACAGGCCAATGGGAAAGCTAAATTGATTGTTACAGAACTCCCTTATCAGGTGAATAAAGCCCGTCTTGTAGAAAAAATCGCCGATCTTGCCCGCGATAAGAAAATTGACGGCATCACTGACTTACGTGATGAATCGGATCGTAACGGCCTTCGTGTCGTCATCGAATTACGCCGTGACGCTAATCCGAATGTGCTGCTGAATAACTTGTACAAAATGACGGCCTTACAATCAACATTTGGTATTAATATACTGGCACTTGTAAACGGCCATCCGAAAGTACTCAACTTGAAACAGTGCCTTGAACATTATCTGGATCATCAGAAAGTGGTCATCCGCCGCCGTACGGAGTATGAACTAAGAAAAGCGGAAGCTCGCGCCCACATTTTAGCCGGACTTCGTATCGCGCTTGACCACTTGGATGAAGTGATCACGTTGATTCGTGAATCCCAAACGACAGAAATCGCTCGTACTGGATTGATGGATCGTTTCGGTCTCTCTGAGAAACAGGCCCAGGCCATTCTCGATATGCGCCTGCAGCGTCTGACAGGGTTAGAACGGGAGAAAATTGAAGAAGAGTACCAAGACATCATGAAATTGATCAGCGAGTTGAAAGCCATTCTTGCCGACGATGAAAAGGTACTTGAAATTATTCGTGAAGAGCTGTTGGATATCAAAGAACGTTATAATGATGAGCGCCGAACAGAGATTGTTCTGGGAGGAACTGACTTCATTGAAGATGAAGATTTGATCCCTGAAGAAACAGTCATCGTAACAGTGACACATCAGGGATACGTGAAACGTTTGCCTGCAAGCACATACCGCTCACAACGAAGAGGGGGACGAGGCGTCCAAGGTATGGGTACACATGAAGAGGACTTTGTGGAACACTTATTGTCCACTTCTACTCATAACACACTCCTTTTCTTCTCCAACAAAGGAAAAGTGTATAAAGCTAAAGGATACGAAGTTCCTGAATTCAACCGGACAGCAAAAGGTATTCCGATTATCAATATGCTGAATGTGGAACGTGATGAGTGGATTAATGCAGTTATTGCGGTCGAAGATTTTGTTGATGACTGGTACCTTGTCTTTACAACGAGGAACGGAATCACGAAACGCACCACACTTTCACAGTTTGCCAACATCCGAAAAGGCGGTCTTATTGCCCTTGGCTTACGTGAAGATGACGAACTGATCTCTGTTCGACTGACAGATGGTACGAAAGACGTTATGATCGGGACTCAAAACGGTTATCTAATTCGTTTCAATGAAGATCAAATCCGTGCAATGGGACGAACCGCGGCAGGTGTGAAAGGGATCTCCCTCCGTGATGATGATAAAGTGGTTTCAATGGAAATCCTTGATGATTCCTTGCAAGTGTTGACCGTTACCAGCAAAGGATACGGAAAACGGACACCAGCTGATGAGTATCGGATTACAAACCGTGGAGGTAAAGGAATTATCACCTGTAACCTGACAGAAAAGAATGGTCACGTTGTGGCTACGAAAGCTGTCAACGGTGAAGAAGATATCATGATTATTACAGCAAGCGGTGTCTTGATCCGCATGCCTATGGAGAGTATTTCAGAGACTGGTCGTAACACACAGGGGGTTCGCTTAATTCGCCTTGGTGAAGGAGAAGAAGTCGCAACAGTTGCCCGTGTAGAATCAGAAAAAGAGGAAGAAGAAATGGTAGAAGAAGCACTTGAAAAAGAGGCGGAATCTCAGGATGAAGCATCTGAAGAAAGTGAAGATTCCACAATAGAGACAACAGAAGAAGAGTCAGATGAATCATAAGTGAATTTAAATGATGCGTCGCCTGTCGAGCTATTAGTAGCGGCAGGCGGCTTTTTTATATAAATAATGGAAACTACCAGGGATTGGTTTCCTTAATGTTGAACTCATCCAAAACTCTCGAATCTGATATGCGTGAGGCATGTGATTTTTGTCGAAAATCACACCAGACAAGGCTGCAAATTCTTTGGGAAGAGGATGGGGAGGTCATCTCTATAAAGTTTGGATGAAAGGTATAAATGATAGACCAGTTTGCGTCAGGAAATAGCTGCAAACTGGTCTTTTAACCACGAAGCAAAAAGTTTTGGAATTTGGTCGGCTGCCGATTCCAGGAAATGAATGATGAATACATAGTCTTCACGGTCTTTCATTTGTTCCATCTCACCCCACCATTCTCCTTCGTATCGAACAAGCATACTTAGATTATACAGAACGGCAAAATAGGCTAACAGATCTGGCCATTCCTCTTCTATTTTAATGGGGGGGGATTTTTTTAATTCGTAAAGTTCCCTCATACAAGGGAGTGGGCGCAGTAATTCATCCATTGAAACTTTCCCCTTCTCTGAGGAGAATTGGAATAAATGATGTGCCGCATGGGGAAAGAGCCCGTTGGGTTGAATCCTAATGTCATCTTCTAAGAACCTGTAATGCTGCTTTTTTCTCTTTCGGGTCGATAACCCATGGGCGAGGACTTTAGCTGTGGCTGGATATCCTGGATCTACGGTCAGCAGGCAGCTTTTAATAAAGTGATTCATTCCATAGTAAAATAGGAGAGGCCTTACACTTAAAGGTGTATCTAAGGCCGTTAACCAGTAATCTTGTCCGAGGGTAAGCCCATGAATAAAGCGTTCAGCATTATTGTATGCATGATGCTCAGAACGGGAATGCCCCATTCTTTCATAACAGTCAAGAAGAAAAGGTCGAGTATGAGCGGTCACTTGAAGGTAGGTGAGTATGGGATCAGTCTTGTGCAAGATAGCCTCTCCTTTCGTTCATTTAAGGGAGTTTCTCCCATTTTTTTATGGTTGAAAAAGCCCAATCATTGTCGTATTGTATATAACAATAAGAAATGGTGTCTGCGAATATACCACTTATTTTACCCACTTTCACCCAAACTATTTTAGAAAGAAAAGGAGAGGTCAAGTATGCGTGAAGACAAGTTTACAAAAGAAGGTTTGACGTTTGACGATGTACTGCTTTTGCCTGCTAAATCTGATGTTTTGCCACGTGATGTGTCACTGGCGACCGAATTATCGCCGACATTACGTTTGAATATGCCGATCATCAGTGCCGGGATGGATACCGTAACTGAAGCGGAAATGGCTATCGGAATGGCTCGCCAGGGGGGGCTTGGTGTCATTCATAAGAACATGTCGATTGAAGAGCAAGCAGAGCATGTCGATCGTGTTAAACGCTCAGAAAGCGGTGTTATTACGAACCCGTTCTTTTTGACACCGGACCACCAAGTGTTCGATGCGGAGCATCTCATGGGGAAATTCAGAATTTCCGGTGTCCCGATCGTCAACAATATAGAAGAACAGAAGCTTGTCGGAATCATCACCAATCGTGACCTCCGCTTCATTGAAGACTACTCTATGAGGATAAGTGAAGTTATGACGAGCGAGGATCTGGTAACAGCTCCTGTGGGAACGACGCTGGATGAGGCAGAAAAAATCCTCCAGAAATATAAGATTGAGAAGCTCCCGATGGTAGATAGCCAGGGGATCCTTAAAGGATTAATCACAATCAAAGATATTGAAAAAGTGATTGAATTTCCATTATCGGCCAAAGATGAGCAAGGTCGTCTTCTATGTGCAGCGGCTGTCGGTGTTACGGCAGATGCTATGACGCGTATAGACAAATTGGTGGAAGCGGGTGTTGATGCACTTGTTGTAGATACAGCCCACGGCCATTCGCAGGGCGTCATCGAACAGGTGAAACGGATCCGAGACCGTCATCCTGAAGTGAATATTATCGCAGGAAATGTCGCTACAGCAGAAGCGACTCGGGAATTGATTGAAGCAGGAGCGGATGTGGTGAAAGTTGGAATTGGCCCTGGTTCCATTTGCACCACTCGTGTCGTTGCTGGTGTAGGGGTTCCTCAGATTACGGCTGTTTATGATTGTGCGAAAGAAGCGGAGAAACATAACAAGCCGATCATTGCTGATGGGGGAATTAAATATTCTGGGGACATTGTAAAAGCATTGGCTGCCGGAGGACATGCCGTTATGCTTGGCAGTCTGCTTGCCGGAGTATCGGAGAGCCCTGGCCAAACGGAAATCTTCCAAGGCCGCCGCTTCAAAGTATATCGTGGTATGGGATCTGTAGGTGCCATGGAATCCGGTTCTAAAGATCGCTACTTCCAAAACGACCAGGAAGCGAAGAAGCTTGTTCCAGAAGGAATTGAAGGCCGCATGCCATATAAAGGACCACTGTCGGATTCCATTCATCAACTTCTTGGAGGCATTCGTTCAGGGATGGGATATTGCGGCACCCCGACAATTCATTCCCTACGAACAGATGCTCAGTTTACTAGAATTACCGGAGCTGGATTGAGAGAAAGCCACCCGCATGATGTACAAATCACTAAAGAAGCGCCAAACTACTCCGTTTGACCCGTATAAAAGGAATAGACAGGGACTTTTCCCTGTCTATTCTTTTATATACGCATGTGATAAAATAACAAAGATGCATAATATAAGGGTGGAGGTTGAGAAAGTTGACACAAAGGTTTAAAACATCTATGGCCATGATGATGGCGTTGCTAATGGGGATCTTTGCGGTGTCCGTGAATCCCGGACATACATATGCGAGCGTAGATGTTGATGCAGAATCGGCAATACTCGTGGACGCGGAAACAGGGAAGATACTTTTTGAGAAAGAAGCAGATTTGACACTGCCTCCTGCTAGTATGACGAAAATGATGACGGAATATCTCGTTATGGAAGCCATAGAGGAAGGTCGAATCAGTTGGGATGACACGACAAAAGTCAGTCAATATGCATATGATATATCAGCGAATCCTGAATTTTCAGGTGTAGGTCTAAGGTTGGATGAAGAATATACAGTTCGTGAGTTGTACGAAGCTATGGCTATTAATTCAGATAACGCTACAACGATTGCTCTAACAGAGTTGATTGCAGGCTCAGAGGGTGAATTTGTTCAAATGATGAACGAAAAGGCTGCAGAAATGGGCCTTCCTGATTATGAATTCGTCAATGCGACAGGATTGAACAATTCACATTTAGGGGACAACCACCCAGAAGGTACGGACCCGGATGCGACGAACATGCTCTCAGCAAAATCAGCCGCATTGCTTGCCTACCATTTAACGAATGATTATCCGGAAGCTTTAGAAGTTTCCAGTAAGCCCACACTAGAATTTTCCGGTCAAACGGTAACGAACTGGAACTGGATGCTTCCAGGTATGCCCGGACAAAATTTAAAACAGTTTGAGTATAAGGGTATGGATGGTTTGAAAACAGGGTACACAGAACTTGCCAAAAATACCTTTACAGGTACAGCGGAACGCGACGGCCAACGTTTTATTTCTGTAGTTATGAAATCGGAAACAAGAGCCTCTCGATTCAATGAAACAAGGAAACTGTTGGACTATGGTTTTAACCAGTTCACACGTCAGGAAATCTTTCCAGCTGGTGAATCAATAGACAACCAATCGTCACTCCCTGTGACCAAAGGAAAAGAAGATAAGGTAGCGATTGAAACGAGTGAGGCGCTTAGCACACTGGTAAAGAATGGTGAAGAAGAACAATATGATATTCAGTTCAATATAGATGAAGACCTGCTGGATAATGAGGGCAACCTTGTTGCTCCTGTGGAAAAAGGGCAAAAGGTTGGCAATGCAACGCTTGTTTACAATGGGGAAGAGAACTATGGTAACATTATTTCCAAGAGTGGACAGACGGTCGATATCGTTACCTCTGCAGGTGTTGAAAAGGCAAACTGGTTTATGCTGACACTTGGGGCTATTGGTGAATTCTTCAGTGATATCTTTACGGGCGCTGTTGACATGGTCAAAGGATGGTTTTAGGTTAAAAAATCCCTATTTAACTAGTGGGATTTAATATAGTAATACGTTACAATAGAAGATAAGAATCAATGATTCAAAAATAAATGCTTACACTATATAGCTGTTAGGGAGGAATCAACATGTCACAAACAGGTACGGATCGCGTCAAACGCGGAATGGCCGAAATGCAAAAAGGTGGCGTCATTATGGACGTCGTAAACGCAGAGCAAGCGAAAATTGCTGAAGAAGCAGGAGCGGTAGCGGTAATGGCTCTTGAACGAGTACCAGCAGATATCCGTGCTGCTGGAGGGGTCGCACGAATGGCTGATCCTACAATTGTTGAAGAGGTCATGAATGCCGTTTCTATCCCGGTAATGGCGAAAGCACGTATCGGGCATATTACAGAGGCACGTGTTCTTGAGGCTATGGGTGTGGACTACATTGATGAAAGTGAAGTACTGACTCCTGCTGATGAGATTTATCACATTAAGAAGGATGACTACACTGTACCATTTGTATGTGGATGCCGAAACCTAGGTGAAGCGACACGCCGTATTCGTGAAGGTGCTTCCATGCTTCGTACAAAAGGAGAGCCAGGAACTGGGAACATTGTAGAAGCTGTAAGCCATATGCGCCAAGTCCAGTCCCAAATCCGTCATTTGCGTGGACTTTCTGAAGATGAGGTAATGGTTTATGCAAAAGAAAATGGTGCACCATTTGATTTGTTGATGGAAATCCGTGAAGAAGGACGCCTTCCTGTGGTAAACTTCGCTGCCGGTGGAATTGCAACACCAGCTGATGCCTCCTTGATGATGCAGCTTGGCGCAGACGGGGTATTTGTAGGATCTGGAATCTTTAAGTCCAACAACCCTGAGAAATTTGCCCGTGCCATTGTTGAAGCAACGACTCACTATGATGATTATAAACTGATTGGTGAATTATCCAAAGATCTTGGAACAGCCATGAAGGGGATGGAAATGTCCAACCTGACTCCTGAACAGCGTATGCAGGATCGCAGCCAGTAAGAAAAAAGGAGAATGCAGCATGACTACAATCGGTGTATTAGGCCTGCAAGGTGCCTTTCGTGAACATATCCGTTCCGTTGAAGCGACAGGATCAAAAGCCATCGTGGTCAAAAGGAAAGAACAGCTGGAAGAAATCGACGGTTTGATTATTCCAGGGGGCGAAAGCACAACAATACGGCGGTTGATTGACAGGTATGAATTCCTGGAGCCGATCCGTCAATTCGGTGAAAGTGGTAAACCGATTTTCGGTACGTGTGCAGGTCTTATTCTGCTTGCATCAGAGATCGATGGCTCCTATGATGTCCACCTCGGAGTGATGGATATTAAAGTTCGCCGCAATGCCTTTGGACGCCAGCGTGAGAGCTTTGAAGCAAGCCTTGATATCGAAGGTGTAGCTGATGACTTTAATGCCGTATTTATCCGTGCCCCTTACATTGAAGGGGTTGGTGGGAATACGAAAGTGTTAGCCCGTTATGATGGTCACATTGTTGCGGCCCAACAAGATCAATATTTGGCTTGTTCCTTCCATCCGGAATTGACGGATGACCACCGTTTAACAGAACATTTTGTGAAAATGGTGGAAGAAACAAATAAAACACTTGCATTATAATTTTGATTCCGCTAATGTTATATAACACAAACATTAAATGAACGCGATGATAGGAAATAGTAGCATGTCCTTTCTTCTCAAGAGAGTCAGTGGCCGGTGAGAACTGACGAAGAAACCATGTGAATCCATCCTTGAGTGTCTGGCTGAAATGGAGTAGGTCAGACCGGTACTCACCGTTATGAGTGAAGCCGGAAGGTACACGTGTACCTTTAACTTGGGTGGTATCGCGGGAAGCATAAACAAAAGCTCTCGTCCCTTCTATAGGGACGAGAGTTTTTTATTTTCTATAAATAAAGGAGGATATACCATGTTGGACATGAAATATTTACGTCAAAACTTTGTAGAAGTTAAAGGAAAATTGAAAAAACGTGGTGAAAACTTATCTGACTTGGATGCCTTTGGCGATTTAGACAGCAAACGCCGTGAGTTGATTCAAGAAACAGAAGAATTGAAAGCGAAACGTAATGAAGTATCTAAAGAAATTCCTCAATTAAAGAAAGCAAAAGAAAATGCCGATCACAAGATTAAGGAAATGCGTGAAGTAGGTGATCGCATTAAAACACTTGATGCTGAATTAAAAGAGGTGGAAGAAAAGCTTGAAACCCTTCTGTTATCCATTCCGAATATCCCTCATGAAAGTGTGCCTGTGGGAGAAGATGAGGGAGACAACGTTGAAGCCCGCCAGGTAGGGGAAATTCAGGAATTTGATTTTGAAGCCAAGCCTCACTGGGACATCGCAGTTGATTTAAATATTCTTGATTTTGAAAGAGCCTCTAAGGTCACAGGGAGCCGTTTCGTGTTCTATAAAGGACTAGGTGCTCGATTGGAGCGTGCCTTACTTAACTTCATGATGGATCTTCATGCAGATGAGCATGGATATCAGGAAATGCTTCCTCCTCAAATGGTAAACCGAACAGCAATGACAGGCACAGGTCAACTGCCGAAATTTGAAGAAGATGCTTTCAAAATCGAAGGTTGGGATTACTTCCTAATCCCAACAGCAGAAGTACCTGTGACAAATTTCCATCGGGAAGAGATTCTATCCGTTGAGGATCTCCCCCAAAAGTTTGTCGCCTTCAGTACAAATTTCCGTTCTGAAGCTGGTTCCGCTGGCCGTGATACAAGAGGTTTGATCCGTCAGCACCAATTTAACAAAGTAGAGCTTGTTCAGCTTGCAAAACCAGAAGAATCCTACGATGTTCTTGAAGAATTGACAGGGCATGCAGAAAAAGTTCTTCAGTTGTTAAAGCTCCCTTATCGTGTCATGAGCATGTGTACAGGAGATCTCGGTTTCACAGCGGCAAAGAAATATGACATTGAAGTTTGGATCCCAAGTCAGGAAACGTACCGTGAAATCAGCTCTTGTTCCAATTTTGAAGATTTCCAAGCCCGCCGTGCAGGGATTCGATTCCGCCGTGAGGAAAAAGGAAAACCTGAATTTGTTCATACATTAAATGGTTCAGGTCTGGCCATTGGCCGTACGGTTGCAGCAATCCTTGAGAATTATCAGCAGGAAGATGGAAGTGTCATCGTGCCAGAAGTCCTTCGTCCATATATGGGTGGGGAGGAAGTTATTCAATAACATGTATTTGAAAAGGGATGGAATCTGAACCAACCAAGGTTCCATTCCTTTTTATATGGATAGGAAGGGTAGCTTGACTCCTGTTTTTGTAATTTGTATAATAACGAAGTGATTATGTTTCGTGATTGTCCCTCAATAATTTTCTCTAAAAAATTGTAGGATTTTGTTGACGATAGAGGACAACCATGTTATTATATTCATTGTCGGTCACACGGAGGAGTACCCAAGTCCGGCTGAAGGGAGCGGTCTTGAAAACCGCCAGGGGGTTTACGCCCCGCGGGGGTTCGAATCCCTCCTCCTCCGCCATTTAATATCAACAATAGCGCATAAATATTGGAGATTTATAGAACAGAAATCGTTACTTTGTGTAACGATTTTTTATTTTCCCCTCTCTTAAGAGCTCTCTCATTAACACTGGGGGGGCTTTTTTTAATTCTCCTTCTTTAAGTTCTTAGTGTTCCTAGAGGCGTCGTTTAGGCTTTGCCTCTGGGTGAGTAAGGACACCCTTAGCTCTGTTCTTGTTATAATATAGAAGAAGGAGAAAGGGGGATTCGATGGGATATGTAGAAGATTTGCGAGCAATCATTGGGCATCGGCCGATTATTCTAGTGGGATCTGTAGTGATCATTCTTGATAAACAAGATAGGATTTTATTACAACAACGCACTTCTCCTAAAGGAGTATGGGGGCTGCCTGGTGGGTTGATGGAACTCGGGGAGAATACTGAGCAAGTCGCTAAGCGGGAAGTATGGGAGGAAACAGGGCTTAAGGTAGAGGATTTAAACTTACTGGATGTTTATTCTGGTCAAGATCAATTTAGTCGTGCACCGAACGGGGACGAATTTTACTTGGTCACAACCGCATATTATACAAAAACTTATGAAGGGCCGGTAAATGTCGACAGTAAAGAAACATTGCAGATTAAATTTCTGCCTCTTCATGCGCTGCCAGAGAACATGATTGGCAGCCACCGCAAGATGATTAATGAATTTATCCAAAAATATAAAACTCCTGACGAGTAGTTAAATCGTCAGGAGTTTTATAAATATAAGATTCATTAAGTCAATAAATGACTAGAGCGCCATTTACGGGACTGTTGGATGAAATGACCGACTTTTTCAAGGACTGGTTCGATACTTGTTTTGTCATTCAATACATCGTAATCGGCGATATTCAATCGCAAAACAGGACAGGAATTAAAATTATCAATCCAATTGTCGTAGCGTTTGAACATTTCTTCCCAATATTCGATGGGCGTTTCCTGTTCCATTGGGCGCCCTCGTTCTTTAATGCGAGATAAAATGTCATCAAATGACCCCTCTAAATAGATCAAAAGATCAGGGTGTGGGAAATAAGGTGTCATGACCATCGCATCAAAAAGGTTGCGATACGTTTCATAATCTGTTTCCGACATTGTCCCTTTTTCATAGTGCATACGAGCGAAAATACCCGTATCTTCATAAATCGAGCGATCTTGGATGAATCCACCACCATATTCGAAGATTTTCTTCTGTTCTTTGAAGCGTTCCGCTAAGAAGTAAATTTGTAAGTGGAAGCTCCAACGCTCGAAGTCTTGATAGAATTTGTCGAGATAGGGATTCGTGTCGACTTTTTCAAAAGAGGTACGAAATTTGAGGGCGTCAGCAAGAGCATTCGTCATCGTCGATTTCCCGACACCGACAGTACCAGCAATCGTTATGACGCTGTCATGTGGAATCCCATAACGTTCACGTGCATTCATTTGATAACTTCTCCTTTATTTAAATGCTGCTCCACTTGATCAACAATATTATTAAGATCGTCTTGATGTTTTACGAAGTCCAAGTCATCCCCGTTTAAACGAATCACAGGGATTTCAGGATGAGTAGCTTCAAAATGTCTCATGAAGTCTTCATAGTCCTGAGAGAGTTGTTCAAGATAAGAGGGTTGAATATTTGCCTCTATATCACGATTGCGCATACGAATACGTTCGAGCAGTGTATCTAAGCTCGCATGTAAATAAACAACCATATTCGGCTTAGGCATATCGTGTGTCAATATATCAAAAATCTGTGCATATTTGTCAAACTGTTCGGCACGTAATGTCCGACGAGCAAAAATCATATTTTTAGATATGTGGTAGTCAGCCACTACAGGCTTCCCCAACTGCAAATATTTGCGGTCGATGTCTTCAAGCTGCTTGAAACGGTTGCACAAGAAGAACATTTCTGTTTGGAAGCTCCATTCTTCAATATTGTCGTAAAACTTGCCTAAAAATGGGTTCTCCTCAACGATTTCCTTCAGTAAATGAAAATCAAAATGGGAGGCGAGCTTTTTAGACAGAGACGTTTTCCCAACCCCAATGGGCCCTTCAACGGATATGAAAGGTAGATCTCCCATCTCTTTTCCTCCTTCAAAACACAATTCAAAATAAACATGAGTGTTGTTCACTCATTTTTACAGAATACGATACATTTAGACAGACAAATAATATTTTATCACATACAAACGTTGGAAGTAACATCCGAAAAATATTTTTAGAGTTCCTTCTCTTTTCAATCGTTGGTTTGTTTTGTATAATATTACACATACGCTTTCTGCCCCCGTAGCTCAGGGGATAGAGCATCGGTTTCCTAAACCGTGTGTCGCAGGTTCGAATCCTGCCGGGGGCGCTGGCTGAAGCTTAAAAAATAGCTTCAGCTTTTTTTATTGTCCAGGAAATGATAAAAGAATTTTGTATATAGACAGTATCCAGTTTCAACGCCCTCCGAATACTGACAATCTCTTCGGTGACAGAAAACAGTTCCATGATAGCTGATCAAGGCGTGTGCGCTATTATTTATGCTCTCCGAATAAAATTGATTTTCTTCCGACTCCATGTATTCATCCAGAGGACGGTACTGAATCCGAGCGCCAGGATGGTGATAACCCACATGAGTGCTTCTTCCATTCTTCCCGATTCCACGGAAAAATAAATAGCCAAAGGAATCGTATCTGTCTTCCCAGGAATGTAACCTGCAATCATCAACGTCGCTCCAAATTCACCAAGAGATCGGGCGAATGACATGACGAGTCCAGCTAAGAGCCCAGGCCATGCCAAAGGGAGTGAAATGGTAAAAAACACTTTTAATTTAGTCGCCCCCAAAGTTAAAGCAGCATGCTCTAAGTTTCGATCATAATTTTGAAATGCTGCAGAAGCGCTCTGGTACATAAGCGGAAAGGAAACGACGGTGGAGGCAATAACCGCTCCCCACCAGGAGAAGATAATTTGAACACCCAACCAATCCATCAGCCATTGTCCGAACCAGCCATTCTTACCAAACAAGTACAAGAGACTGAACCCGATAACGGTAGGTGGAAGGACAAGGGGAAGTAATAATATTGATTCGATGATACTTTTCCCGGGAAATAATTTTCTGGAAATGATCCGGGCACTGCATAAACCAATAATAAACACGATGATGGTAGCTATTCCAGCGACTTTAAGAGATAACCATAGAGGTTCCATATTCATTAGTCTATCTCTCCACCTCTCGTTGGATTAAATCCATAGCTCTTGTAGATTTCTGTCGTCTGCTCGCTTAGGAGAAAATTAAGAAAATGCCGCCCTTGCTCCTTAGACCGGCTATCTGAAATGAGAATGCCGGGATAGTGGATTGGATCATGAAGAGCAGTGTCGATTTCAGAATTTAATACAACTTGATCTGAGATAAGGGCGTCACTTGCGTATACAATTCCGTAGTTTACCTGGCCTGATTCGACATAGGCAAGGACCTGCCTCACATCACCGCCAAAAACGAATTGTCCTGCTATTTCATCCCATATATGAATCTTTTTTAACGCTTGTTCCGTATATGTACCAGCAGGGACACTGGACGGGTTCCCTATAGCGATCTGTGTAGATGGTTGTAAATCTTTGAGTTTTTGGATGGACTCAAGGTTTTGAGCTTGTTTAGCTCCAATCATGACAAGTTGGTTAGTAGCGAATTCTATATAGGTATCATTTTCAACAAGCCCTTTATCTTGTAAAACCTTGACCCAGTCATCATCCGCTGATAAATAAACATCAACAGGAGCTCCTTGTTCAATTTGCCTTGCCAACTTCCCCGAACCGCCATAAACGGTTTCTACTTTTATATCATATTGATTTTCAAAGATTGGTGTTAATTCTTCCATCACATCTTCAAGACTTGCCGCGACAGCCACTCTTAGTTTTGATTCCGTGGTTGGAGAAGTACAACCGTTTAATAATAATAAAATGCTGATACTGTAGAAAAAACATATTTTAAATCTCATGTCTTCATACTCCTTCATTGCTAAAGGTTCTAATTCTAAGATACGTGAAATCAGAGTGGAATTCGATAATAAAGTCATAGAAAGGAATGAAACCCATGAAACTTCAGGTGCTTTCAGCGCTTATTCTTGCTCTTTTACTTACACAGCTCCCTGTGGTTGGAAAATATTTTGCTATATTGAATACGATGATTCATGAGAGCGGCCATTCCTTAATGGCTCTTTTGACAGGAGGAGAAGTAAGGAGAATCTCGCTATTTCCGAACACCTCCGGATTTGCTTTGACAGGCCATCGGTCCTGGATTGGGCAGGTGTTCACAAGTATAGCCGGTTATGTCTTTGCCTCGTTTTTTGCCTTTATCTTCTTTTCATTGATTAGTCGTGGACAGTACAAATGGATGATTTACATTTTAATGGCGTTTCTTGCTATTAACTTGATTTTCTGGGTGAGAAATCTATACGGCTTATTTTGGATTCTGACGTTCGGGGCAGCCTTTATCTGGTTGTTGCGAACAGGACACGAACAAGTGGTCCAATATGTCCTCATTTTTTTGGCTTCATTAGTCCTGGTCGAATCGGTGACGAGTGCTTTTGAAGTGATGTGGATTAGTTTTGTTTCGCCTGGGCAGGCGGGAGACGCCGCTAACTTGGCTCGGGCAACCAAATTCATTCCCGCTCCATTGTGGGGAATAGCGTTTTTTGTTCAAGCCTTATATTTTGCTCTTCTTTCTATTAAGCGTGTCTTTCCTATTTGATTGTGTGACTCTTTTCATGAAAAAAATAAAAAATCCGCTCATGCCCTTCCTTCTGCAAACATCCTGAATAAGGTAGTAAGGTAAGAAAGAGAGGGGAGGGAATAGAATGAGCGGAGGATACGGTGGCGGTTTCGCGCTATTAGTTGTTTTGTTCATCCTTTTGATTATCATCGGTGCATCTTATGCAGGTGGCCGTGGTTACGGATATTAATTGACAGGCGGGAATTTTTCCCGCTCTTACATAGAATGAACGTTTCTTAAAACCTGGGAAAGGGTATCGGTGAACTAGAATAATTGTACGGGGGAGTCATTTATGGTTTTAAAAGAACATTTGATTGCTCAAGGGTATGATCATATTGACATTCTTCTCGTTGATGAAGATGGGGAACAGTCAACAGTTGCGGACATTTCTCTTCCTAAGGTGACAGACTTGGAATTTAAGCTGTATCTTGAACCTGAAAGTATTACGTACCATTTTAAAGAAGAGGACCCTTATTTTGAGGCAGAACAGCAGCAAAATGAGGATGAAAGTGGGAAGAAAGTTAAAGGTTTCATACTAGAATGGTAAAGACCGGCCCTGTTCAGTCAGGGCTTTTTTTATTGTCTCGAATTCGTTCGAATTCAGTAGAAACTTTTCGGACAGTGGACAAGAAACGATTAGAGCCCGGTTTGTTTATTTTTATGCAGAAGGGGAAATGAAAATGGTAAATCCGAACAGGAGGCATTTTTAATGCAGCAACATAAACTTTACATTCATGGTGAATATACAGAATCAAAGGGGAGCGAATGGATTGATATCGTGAACCCATCTACAGAGGAAATGATTTCTCAAATTCCCAAAGGGACGGAAGGCGATGTAAATCGCGCCGTTCAGGCGGCTTATGATGCCCAAAAAGAATGGGAGCACATACCGAATATTGAACGTGGGAAGCTAGTAAGGGCGATAGGGGATCGCATGGAGGAGAAGCGGGAGACCTTTATTGATCTCTTGCAAGAAGAGCAAGGAAAAAATTATGAATTGGCGTGCGGAGAAGTTGACCTTGCTATTGATTATTTCCGCTATATGTCGGAATGGGCAAGAAGAATAGAAGGGGAAATTGTTCCAAGTGATCGTAAAAATGAGAACATTTTTATTTATAGGAAGCCAATCGGTGTAGTCGCAGGCATTGTACCATGGAATTTCCCTGTATTTATATTGGCGCGTAAAGTGGCGACTGCACTGGTGACGGGAAATACATTAGTCCTGAAACCAAGCCAGCAGACGCCAAACACAGCTATGGAATTCACAAAAATTATAGACTCTATGGACATCCCGAAAGGCGTGTATAACGTCGTGACAGGGACAGGTTCTGAAATTGGGAATGCTCTAGCTTCCCATCCAAAAGTACACATGGTTTCAATGACAGGCAGTATACCGGCTGGAACCAAAGTTATGGAAGCAGCTGCCCAAAATATTACGAAAGTGAATCTTGAACTTGGAGGGAAGGCACCTGCAATTGTAACAGCAAATGCAGACCTTGATGTCGCTGCGGAAAACATTACGACATCACGGCTAGCCAATAATGGGCAGGCGTGTACAAACGCAGAGCGCGTGTACGTCCACGAACGTGTCGCTGACCAATTCGTCTCCAAATTGCGACATCAGTTTGAAGCACTGTCTATGGGGAATCCAAGGGCAGATAAAAAAGCAGATGTAGGACCACTTGCCAGTATAGATCGCTTGGAAGAAGTGGAAAATATGGTAAAAAGTGCCGTAAAAGCTGGTGCAAAAGTGGAAATCGGAGGCGAACGCGGGGATGTTGAAAAAGGGTACTTTTATAAGCCGACAATCCTGACAAATGTAGAACACGAGATGGAAATTATGCAGGAGGAAATCTTTGGACCTGTGATTCCTGTTGCGACATTCAAGACGCTTGATGAGGCGATTGAAAAAGGGAATGATACAGATTATGGATTATCTTCTTCTGTTTATACGGAAGATATGAATGAAGCGATGCGTACGATCAATGAATTGAAGTTTGGTGAAACCTTCATTAATCGTGAAAATTTTGAAGCTGTGCAGGGCTATCATGCCGGTATGAGGAAATCAGGGCTAGGCGGAGCTGATGGAAAACACGGGGTAGAAGATTTTCTTGTTACCCAAGTGGCTTATTTGCAATATAAAGAGGACAAGAAATAATGAAAGATAAAAAGAGCTGCGAGATGTTTCGTAGCTCTTTTTTATCTATTATCGATTTTCTCTGGATAAAGATCATGATTCATCAGTCGATGGTGGGCCATTTGTTCAAACTTAGTCCCAGGTTTACCGTAATTGCAATAGGGATCAATGGAAATCCCCCCTCTTGGGGTAAACTTGCCCCATACTTCAATGTAACGAGGATCCATTAAATTGATCAAGTCATTCATGATGGTATTGACACTGTCTTCGTGAAAGTCCCCGTGGTTACGGAAGCTGAATAAATATAATTTCAATGATTTACTCTCTACCATCTTCACGTCCGGGATATAGCTGATATAAATGGTTGCAAAGTCTGGCTGCCTTGTTTTAGGGCAAAGGGTTGTAAATTCAGGGCAGTTGAATTTTACAAAATAGTCCCGGTTCGGGTGTTGGTTCTCAAATGTCTCAAGAACATCAGGGTCATATTCGAAGGAATAGGAAGTTCCCTGATTACCAAGAAGGGATAAATCGAGTTCTTGATCGTTTCGTCCTGGCATATGGCATACTCCTTTTCATTGATTCCTAAAAAAGCCGCAGCGGCTAAGGGCTGCGGCTTAATAAGTCGTCATCCTTAGTTTTTTATAGAGGGGTGGGCTAAGAAACCTCTTTATGAAGCTTTTTTAAGCTGGTCTCATTATATAGACTAAGGGTTTTACTGTCAATTTACCTCGTCTCCATGTCTTATTTCTGTAAATTTTCATCCATTTCTCTTTAAATATTCTCGGAAATCCCCTACAATAGAATTAATTCATAAAATTTTCAGAAAAGTATGCAGGTCGTGGCTCTGAAAGGATCAGAGCTTTCTTCAGACACAAAAGGAAACCGTTTACAAAACATTCTTATGAGGTGATTAATTATGGACATGAAACCAATTCCAGCTCGATCAGGCAATCACAACATGGAAAATTACAAAGAAGCGTATGAGAATTTCCAGTGGGAAGAGACGAAAGAGCACTTTACGTGGAGTAAGACAGGTAAAGTAAATATTGCTTATGAAGCTGTCGACCGCCATGCTGAAAATCCTGATAAGAAGGATCAGGCGGCTCTTATATATTCTGCCCCGGGCAGGGAAGAGACACTGACATTTGAAGACTTAAAGAAAAAAAGTAATCAATTTGCGAATGTGTTGAAAAAACACAATATAGAAAAGGGAGATCGTGTCTTTCTGTTCATGCCGAGAAGTCCTGAGTTTTATGCGACGTTCCTTGGTATTCTCAAAGTAGGCGCTATTGCTGGACCGTTGTTTGAAGCCTTTATGGAACAAGCAGTAAGGGACCGTCTGGAGGATAGTGAAGCAACGATGCTTATTACAACACCGGAATTACTTGAACGCGTCCCTGCTGATGAGCTGCCAAACTTGAAGCAGGTTGTCCTTGTAGGCGGCGATGCTCCCGGCAACTACATTTCTTATGAGGAGGAAATGGAAAAGGCGTCGGATGAATTTGATATTGAATGGGTGGATTTAGAAGACGGCATGCTGCTGCACTATACATCCGGTTCTACAGGAAAACCAAAAGGAGTCTACCACGTTCACAATGCCATGCTACAACATTACCAAACAGGTAAATGGGTGCTTGATCTTAAAGAAGACGATGTATACTGGTGTACAGCTGATCCTGGTTGGGTAACGGGGACAAGTTATGGAATTTTTGCTCCATGGTTAAACGGAGTGACGAATGTTATTCGCGGTGGACGCTTTAGTCCTGATGACTGGTATGGCACGATTGCGGAAAAGAATGTTTCTGTTTGGTACTCAGCTCCCACAGCTTTTCGTAAACTGTTGAGTGCTGGTGAAGAGGCGGTTAAGAAACACGACCTTTCCTCTCTACGCCATATATTAAGTGTTGGGGAGCCATTGAACCCTGAAGTTGTCACATGGGGGCTATCAGCCTTCGACCTGCGTATCCATGATACTTGGTGGATGACCGAAACAGGTGGGATGTTGATTTGTAACTATCCAGCAATGGACATGCGCCCTGGGTCTATGGGGAAACCGTTCCCTGGTATTGAAGCGTCTATTGTTGATAATGAGGGGAATGAACTTCCAGCTAACCAAATGGGGAACCTCGCTATCAAACAGGGGTGGCCATCTATGATGCGTGCGGTTTGGAATAACCCTGGAAAGTATGAAAGTTACTTTATTAATGGCTGGTACGTCTCAGGCGATAGTGCCTACAAGGATGAAGACGGATATTTTTGGTTTCAGGGACGTCTTGACGATGTTATCAACACATCTGGAGAGCGAGTGGGGCCGTTCGAAGTGGAAAGTAAATTAATCGAGCATGAAGCGGTAGCTGAGGCAGGGGTCATTGGGAAACCGGATCCTGAGCGTGGTGAAATCATTAAAGCATTCATTACTTTAAGAGAGGGTTACCAGCAATCCGACGAATTGCTTGAGGATATCCGCCAGTTCGTCAAAAAAGGATTGAGTGCCCATGCGGCTCCTAGGGAAATTGAGATTAAAGATACGATTCCGAAGACGCGCAGTGGTAAAATTATGAGGCGACTACTCAAATCCTGGGAACTTGGACTGCCAACGGGTGACACATCCACATTAGAAGAATAATAGATGAAAGCACAGCCAATGCCGGCTGTGCTTTTATATGGTTTTTAAGGGGTTGTTTATGTTCATTTTTACCGTGTTTCACGTGAAACGGAATGAGCAAGGATCGCCCACCCTATGGTAAGATATGGTTGGTAATAGATTACATAGAATGCGGGTGTAGTAACTATGAAAGAAGGATCGACGCGTGTTTTGGACCTTTCGTTAGAAGCCGTCCAATGGTTTGTATTTCTTTTAGCTAATGCAGTGGCCCTCCCCATTGTTATTGGCTCTATTTTTGATCTTCCATTTAATGAAATCGCTGGCCTTATGCAACGTACTTTTTTCGTTGTAGGGGTCACGTCATTTTTACAAGGTCTATTTGGACATAGACTGCCAATTATGGAGGGACCGGCAGGGATTTGGATTAGTATCTTTGCTGTCATGGCGTACAGTGGGGCCCAGTCTGGTGAGACTTATACAGAGACATTGCAGGCATTAGAAGGGACAATGATCTGGACGGGGATTTTCTTATTCATTTTTGGAATCTCTGGGTTATCTCACAGGGTACTATATGTTTTTACCCCATTAGTCACAGGAGCTTTTTTATTTTTATTGACAGTCCAGCTAAGTGGAACGTTCCTTCAGGGCATGCTTGGCATTCAACAACAAGTGGACTCTGTTGATGGTATCCAAGCGTTTGTGGCCTTTTTAACACTGGGGCTCATTATTGGCTTATCCATAATAGGAAAAGGTTGGTTGAAAAGTTTTGGTGTCTTGATTGGCATTGGTGTAGGCTGGATCGTGTATACCATCGTTTTCATTGGAGAAAGGTTGCCATCGGGAGGGACGGCCGCTTTCTCCCTCCCTGAAATCTTTGCCTGGGGGCCGCCTCAATTGACATGGGGAACTTTACCTTTAGGTTTTTTGACAGCTGTGATTTTATTGTCAAACCTGGTTGCTTCTATTATTGCAGTCAGTCATACCATTTACGGCCAACCGCAATATACTTATGATCAGGTGAATAAAGGGAGCAGCTTTTTAGGAATTAACCATGGGATCACTGCTGTATTTTCAGCCGTGGCTAATGTTTCCATGGCTTCATCTTCAGGGTTTATGAAATTGACAGGGCAAAAAAAGAAACAGCCTTTTCTATATGCTTCATTATTATTAGTGGTGTTTTCTTTTTTCCCACCGATCGTTGGTTTTATATCAGGCATTCCTGCACCGGTAGCGAACGCTGCGTTACTAGCAACTTTTATTCAACTGATGGGACTCGGTCTATCCAATATAGCTAGCCAACCATTAGATGAGCGACGTCTGACCATTTTGGGGCTCTCTTTTTTACTTGGTATCGGGCTTATGTTTCTCCCTCCTGAAGCGTTTAATGGAGCGCCACCTATTTTACAGAATTTGCTAAGTAATGGGTTGCTTGTTGGGACAGTGCTCATAATTATTCTTGACCAGCTATGGAAAGAATCAAACAAGTCATCATAGGGAAAAGTGATGGTATAGAGGAAGTGATGAAATGGACAAAAAGATGTTCGATGTCATCGGGATCGGTATAGGTCCTTTTAATTTAGGAATGGCTGCACTACTTGATCAAACGGAAGAAGTGGAAGGGGTATTTTTTGAAAAAACACCTGAATTCATTTGGCATCCCGGCATGCTTATTGAGACCATGGATCTTCAGGTCCCTTTTTTAGCAGATCTTGTTACATTCGCTGATCCAAAAAGCCCTTTTACTTTTATGAATTACCTTCATGAACATGACCGGATGTTCCCATTTTTCTTCCACCGGCATTTTGAAGTTCCACGTCAGGAATACAACCATTATATGCAATGGGTAGCCAAACAATTGAATGGGTTATATTTTGGTCATACGGTCGTTGATGTTATAGACCATAAAGGTGCTGAATTGCCTTATTATGAAGTAGTCGTTGAAGAAAGGGCGACTGGCAAGAGAAAGCATTACCAAGCGAAACATATCGTTATGGGGACTGGAAATGATCCCTTGATTCTAGAAGGAATGGATCGCCTTCCTAATGAGGATGTACTGCATACAAGCCGCTATCTATTTGAAAAGGATCAACTTCTTAAAGCAAAGCATGTGACTGTTGTGGGTTCTGGGCAAAGTGCATTAGAAGTTTTTCTGGATTTATTGGAAGAACAAGATCGTAACGCAGATATGAATTTGAGTCTCTTTACGAGGTCGGGGGGACTTTTTCAACTCGATACGGCTAAATTTGCTCAAGAAATGTTTACCCCTGAATTTGTCGATTACTTCCATAATCTAAGCTTGAACCAGCGCAAGCAAGCACTTGACACACTTGAACCGTTGAGGAAGGGGATTGATCCTGAAACCCTGACACGTCTTTATACAAAACTTTACCATCGCACAGCCGGGATGCAGGAAAGCCGGATACTCATTCAGCCAATGACTGAAATTACGGGAATTGAAGCGATGGAAGACAGCTATCACCTTCATTGCAGGCAGTGGCAGGAAGAAATTGATTACACATACCAGACGGAAAAGGTGGTTCTCGCCACAGGATATAAACCGCACATTCCTGACTGGTTCCTCTCTCGTTTTAAAGATGAAATTGAATGGGAGGGGGAAGGGATGTATAAAGTGAGTCGTGATTACCAACTGGTGTTCAACGACGACCGGGACCACTACTTCTTTACATTGACCGATCTTGTTCATTCCCATGGAGCGGGAGCAACAAATTTAGGTTTATCTGTGCACCGTAATGTTCACATCATCAATACGATTGCAGGGAAAGAAGTCTATCGTAATCAGAAAGATACAACCTTTCAGCAGTTCTCTATGAAGGACTATCCGTACACCTGAGAATGAAGGTTTAAAATCATCACATGGGGGAAGATATCCTATGTATTCCATTTAACCCTACATTTAAGGAGATGATTAGATATGAGTAAGATCGCTTGTGTCATGACGTCTATGTTTGAAGATGTAGAATATACAAGCCCTGCAGAAGCTTTTTCAAAAGAAGGCCATGAAGTAACGACCATCGAGTGGGAAGCAGGAAAAGAGGTAGAAGGAAAGCAGGGAGAGGCTAAAATTAAAATTGATACATCCATTGATGATGTAAAACCGGAAGACTTTGATGCATTATTTATCCCTGGTGGTTTTTCTCCGGATATTCTACGCGGGGACGAAAAATTTGTCTCTTTCGCTAAACACTTTATGGATGAGAAGAAACCAGTCTTCGCTATCTGCCACGGACCTCAGCTATTAATCACAGCTAAAACACTTGAAGGTCGTAAGGCTACCGGTTTCAAATCCATCGCTGTAGACATGGAATATGCGGGTGTAAATTACGAGGATAAAGAAGTCGTTGTATGTCAGGATCAATTGGTGACAAGCCGCCAACCGGATGACATTCCAGCTTTCAACCGTGAATCCTTAAAACTGTTAAAATAATAAAATAAATAGAAAAGCCGCGAGGACATAGTCTTCGTGGCTTTTCCTTTTTTGTATAGAGCAGGAGTTTATCAACATAAAAAAGAAGCTATTTATTTAGAGGTGATGTAGAGAGGTTAAGGAAGTTCCTATATAATAAAAAGAAAACTGATGCACTGTTCTGATTACATAATCTGCATTCGATGTGAGAGGGAGGAAAAAACGATGATCGTCCTTGAAAAAGAGAACTACTTCCATATGATCGCCCAACACGACCATGCCATTATTTCCAGGCAAATTGTAGAACAATGGAAAAACCATTATTTATTGCGTTCAAAGCTGAGAGAGGAAGCAGATTGGGCAATTCAGCAGCATGACCGTGCTTGGATTCCGTTGGATCAGGATCCGGAATGGAATGAAGATAAGGAACGGCCTTATACATTTGTCGATTATCCATTAAAAAAGAAGTTGTCAGCTTATCAACGGGGAATTCAGGAAGTGGCCAGTCAATCAATGTATGCTGGTATGCTTTGCAGTATGCACTATGCTTCTTTCTTCTCTGAAAAGGATGATAATCCGCTGGTGCAGGCATTTTTAACGGAGGAGAAAAAGCGTCAAAAAGACTTGTTCGCATCGATGGAAATGGATATCCCCTACGATGTGTATGATCTGCATTTTCGTCGCTTGCAATTCTGTGATGACCTTTCCCTTTATGTATGTATGCAAGAACCAGGAACTCCGAAGAAAAAGGAAGTTCCTTGGTTTAAGGAAGGTTTCAGACAGGCTTTTGATTTTGCGCCTGATGGTATGCTTGCAAACTGGGTGGATGAAACAAGTGTTTCCGTTGACCCTTTTCCATTCGAGTATCCATTCAGTGTTGATATTCCTTACCGGGCGGTCTCAAAGCAGGAGATAGAGGAAAAAGGACTATCTAAAGCTTTTCAAGAGACAGGTGTATCCAGATATACGATTACATTTATAAAAATAGAATAGTCACTTACATTTAATTAAGATGTAAGTGACTTTCTCTTCTTGTGAACGAGAGATGGCCGCTGGGATGGAAAGTGTTTTCCTTTTTATTTTTTATCAATGCTGAACTGTCCATTTAGTAAGAGCCAGTTTTGCGGAAAGGCAAGGCCCAGTTTCCAATAACTAATGCCAAGGAGACCCCGTTCTTTGATCAAGTCGAATTTCTTTTGAATAGATCGTGCATCCTCAAACCATACTTCATGTTCATTCCCAGAGCTATCCGTATACGTGAAGTAAGGGGCTTGCTCTTCTTGATCATAAGAAATCGCAACATTATTTTCTCTTGCAATTTGGATTGCCTGCTGAGGGCTAATGGCCTTTGCAAACTCCCCTCCCGGTTCATATGGAAGGGTCCAGTCATAGCCGTATAAATTTTGTCCAAGCAGGATCTTCTCTGCTGGCATTTCAGTAAGCGCATAATCCACTACTTCTGTTACAGGACCAATGGGTGCTACTGCACGTGGTGGCCCTCCGCTATATCCCCATTCATATGTCATTAAGACCACAAAGTCTACAATTTCCCCATGGGTTTTATAGTCATGGGCTTCGTACCAGGCCCCTTGCTGTTCAGCGCTAGTTTTTGGTGCGAGAGCCGTAGAAATGAGTAAACCTTCTGCCGACAGACGCTGCTTTGCTTTTCTTAAAAACTGGTTATAATTCTCTTTCGTTTCTGGTGGTAGAAATTCCATATCGAAGTGGACGTCCTGAAACCCGACTTGTCTGGTTATTTGGATAATATTGTCGAGCAGCGTATCTTGCAAGGCTTCGTCAGTGAGAATTTTCCGGCCTAACTCCCGATCAAATCCATCCTCTGCTAAGTTTGTGACTACCATCATGAGCGCTGTATCGTTCTGCTGAGCAATCTCCTTAAAGTTATCAAGCGGTGGTGCTTTTAACGAACCGTCTTCCTGAATTTCATAACTGAAGGGAGCTAAATAGGTCAGGGATGCCGCCCTATTTTCAGCGGAAGACCTTAAGGTATCAGATACCTCTCCTCCAAAAGGTTCAATATATGCATTCGCTGTAATAGACCGGGGCGGTGCATCAGGAATATACAGACGTAAACCGACAGGAAGCACTGCTCCGACCTGCAGACCATTAACTTGAGCTAATTGTTGAGGTGTCGTATTAAACTCCTGGGCAATGGAATATAAGCTGTCCCCCTGTTGGACAAAATAAAATTGGCCGACAATCGGGATTACCAGTGCTTGACCGATGACAAGGTCACCGGGAGTCTCCAGTTCATTTGCCTCGATAATGGCATTTGGCGTACTATCATAGAGACCAGCAATGGAAAATACCGAATCTCCTTGCTGAACGACGTGAATTTGCAAATGGATCACTCCTTTCTCATCTTTATCAATGTATGAAAGAGGAAAACAGAAATATTCTTGAAAAAGTTACAGGGGGATGGTCATGTTGAATGAGGAACACTATATGAAGCTTGCTATCAAAGAAGCTGAGAAAGCAGAAGCAGAAGGGGAAGTTCCAATTGGAGCTGTTATTATTAAAGATGGGGAAATTATTGCTAGGGGATATAATCAACGTGAGGCTTCCCAACTTGCCTCCTCCCATGCAGAATTCATTGCAATAGAACGAGCGAATCAGCATATCGGCAGCTGGCGCCTGGAAGAATGTACGCTGTATGTCACATTAGAGCCCTGTCCTATGTGTGCGGGGGCTATATTACAATCAAGAATTCCTAAAGTTGTATATGGGGCTAAAGATCCTAAAGCAGGGAGTGCCGGGACGCTTCTTAATTTACTGGATGATGATCGTTTTAATCATAAATCAGAAGTTCATGCAGGCGTTCTAGAAAAGACATGCGGGGAAATGCTTACACAGTTTTTCCGTAATATACGAAAAAACAAAAAAAAATCACCTTTTACTAATAATTAACAGTGTTTAATCATTGCATTTTCTATGAAAAGCCGATATACTTGTTAATGCCGTGCTAAGCGGGGAGGTAGCGGTGCCCTGTACTCGCAATCCGCTATAGCGAGGCCGAATCCCCATCCGAGGTGATGCGGCCTTAGGGTCTGCCTTATGTGAGTGGTGTTGACACCCAGGTCCTGCGCAACGGGAACCAGTGAATCCTGTCAGGTCCGGAAGGAAGCAGCAGTAAGCTGTCTCTCCCGTGTGCCGTGGGAGTGCCTGGGTCGAGCCATAACCATAAGTAACGCTTAGGGCCACATCATCGAAGATGGGTGCACGGCATTACATATGAAACAAAAAAGAGCTGTTATGAATATTCATAACAGCTCTTTTTTTAATTGTCCATGGGGGCAAAGGGAAGAATTTTTGTTCCATGGTGTTTCAGGGCACACCAGAGGTTCACATCCCAACCTTGAATCAGGTATAATGAGGTAGAGACTAGTAAGGGAGAACGGTTTTTATGAGCTATCAGGCTTTATATCGCGTATGGCGCCCGCGGAATTTTGAAGGAGTCGTTGGACAAACGCATATCACACGTACACTGCAGAATGCGATTGAGCAGAATAAATTTTCTCATGCATACTTATTTTCTGGACCGAGGGGAACAGGGAAGACAAGTGCTGCAAAAATATTCGCAAAAGCCGTCAACTGCGAACGTTCCCCTGTAAAGGAACCGTGTAATGAGTGTGATGCCTGCCTTGGTATTCAGGATGGTTCAATTTCGGATGTCATTGAAATTGATGCCGCTTCAAATAATGGAGTCGAGCAGATTCGTGAAATCCGGGACAAGGTGAAGTATGCTCCGAGTGCGGTGCCTTATAAGGTTTATATTATTGATGAAGTACACATGCTCTCCATGGGTGCTTTTAATGCATTACTTAAGACGTTGGAAGAGCCCCCAAAGCATGTCATTTTCATTTTGGCAACGACAGAACCTCATAAAATTCCACTGACGATTATTTCCAGGTGTCAGCGTTTTGATTTCAAACGGATTTCTCAGAAATCCATGGTGGACCGTATGGAGAAGATTACAGAGGTTGAAGGAATTCCCATCTCAAAAGAAGCGCTTGAGATTGTTGCGCTTACGGCTGAAGGTGGGATGCGGGATGCCTTAAGTCTTCTTGATCAGGCGGTATCATACAGTGAAGATGAAGTGACTCTTGAAGATGTTCTTGCGGTGACAGGATCGGTTTCTCAAGGGAAACTGACCGCTGTTTTGCAGTCGCTTTATAATCAGGACGCCAGGTCTGCCCTCGAAGCGGTGGATGATTTGATCCAGCAAGGAAAAGATCCTGGAAGGTTTGTGTTCGACCTTATTTATTATTTAAGGGACTTGCTTCTGTTCCAAAGCGCACCAGACCTTGAACATAATTTAGAAAGGGCTATTCCTGACGAATCTTTCAAGGGGTTGTCAGAGGAACTCTCTCCCGGTTGGATCCAACAAGCGATTCGTGAGTTGAATCGTTGTCAGCAAGAAATGAAATGGACCACGAGTCCAAAAGTCTTCATAGAAATTGCCATGCTTAATATGGTAGAAGTCCAGGCAGGGCCTGTCCAGGGGAAGCCGGCTGAATCGGAAACGGTAGACAAGCTGACAAAGAAAATGGCTGAATTGGAGAAAGAATTGACGACGCTCAAGCAACAAGGGGCCGAAGGGCAGACACAAGCAAAGTCCACCAAGAAGCGAGCGCCTGCAAAATCCGGAAGAAAAGGGTATAATGTTCCTTATGAACGTATTCGCCAAGTGCTTAATGAAGCCTCGAAGGAAGACATTAAAAATGTTCAAGGGCGTTGGGCAGATTTTATGGAAGCTTTAAAGAGGAACAATGCGCCAGCACATGCAACACTTTTAAACAGCAAGCCAAGGGCTGCCTCATCCAAAGCTCTGATTCTAGCCTTCCGGTATGATATTCATTGTTCTTTGGCGCTTGAGCATCAACAGACAATCGAACCACTGCTTATTGAATTCATCGGAAAACCTATGACGATTATTCCGATTCCAGAGCCAAACTGGCAAGAGATTAGAGAAGAGTATGTCCGTAAACAAAAGCAATCAACCGACGGGGGTTCCGTGGAAGAAGGCGAAGAAGGCGAATCGCCCCAACAGGGTGGCGAAGAAGAACCTTTGGTCTCAGAAGCCCGAAAATTAGTCGGAGATGATTTGATAGAAGTCCAAGACTAACAGGTACTTAAAGGAGGAATGCTCCATGCGTGGTGGAGGAAACATGAATAATATGATGAAACAAATGCAAAAGATGCAAAAGAAAATGATGAAGGCTCAGGAAGAACTTTATGAAATGACTTTTGAATCTTCTGCAGGTGGTGGAATGGTTAAAGTAACAGCTAATGGAAAGAAGGAAATTACCGACGTTGCGATAGACGAAGAAGTCGTTGATCCAGATGACGTTGAAATGTTGCAGGATTTAATTATCACTGCTACAAACGATGTACTCAAGCAAGTGGATGATAAAACGAATGATACTATGGGACAATTCACGAAAGGTATGCCTGGAGGAATGTTCTAGGAGGAATTTTCATGTATTACCCGGAACCTATATCAAAACTGATCGACAGTTTTACGAAACTGCCAGGAATCGGTCCGAAGACGGCTGTCCGGCTGGCCTTTTTCGTTTTAGAAATGGAAGAGGACGACGTTCTCGACTTTGCTAAATCCCTAGTTAGTGCGAAAAGGGAGTTAACTCATTGCTCGATCTGTGGCCACATTACTGACCAGGATCCCTGCTCTATTTGTCAAGATGAGTCCAGAGATCAGACATTAATCTGTGTCGTACAGGATCCGAAAGATGTCATCGCTATGGAGAAGATGAAAGAATTCAGCGGGAAATACCACGTTCTCCACGGCGCGATCTCACCAATGGATGGAATTGGACCGGAAGATATTAATGTTGCAAGTTTAATTGATCGATTGAAAGATGAAGGAATTGAAGAGCTGATTCTTGCGACCAACCCGAATATTGAAGGTGAAGCAACCGCGATGTACATTTCCCGTCTTGTTAAACCTTCTGGAATTCGAATGACTAGAATTGCACACGGGCTCCCTGTAGGCGGAGACCTTGAATATGCAGATGAAGTGACCCTTTCCAAAGCTCTTGAAGGGCGCCGAGAACTCTAGGAGAGGGTGAAAAGGCTTGTTTAGCAAAAAGAAAACAGTCAAAAAAGAAATGGATCAAGAACTTCTCTTAAATATCAGGAAGATGAAACAAGAATGGGAGTCCTTAAATACGATCATTGAGCAAAGTATAGACCCTAGTGAAGACGGGTTGATGGACTTAGCTGTTATAAAAGCGAAATATTTCTACTTGCTTCGGGAGGCAAGATATCGAGGAATTAACGCATTATCTTAAATCTGTACTACCCCCTTGGTTACAAGCATAGACTGTTTATATAAAACAGCAGCTTGGACAAGGGGGTTTTTTATGGATCCGGTACTCGTAATTTTATTATTAGGCTTGGCTATTCCTCTATTATTGGTTATTGGTCTGCCAACAAAGCCAATAAAAATTGTAGGTCAAGTAATGACACGGGTGATTGTAGCCGTCATTTTATTATTCTTTGTGAATCTTTTTGGGGCCCAATTCGGGTTACACATACCGATCAATGGATTTACGGCTGCCATCTCTGCGGTGTTGGGTATTCCTGGAGTGCTATCTCTTACAGCTATACACTTATGGGTCATTTAAAGGTGAAGATTCGTCTTCACCTTTTTATTTTAGTTTGGAATATAAATCCAATGATTGGGGCCCTAAGGAAAGTGTGGAATCCCAGAGAGGTTTGAGATAAGTTTTGGAGTGAGCAGCAGATCACCTGTTTTTTAGTTTCTACTATATAAGAGAGAACGCGGAACAATTCTGTATGGGTACTAGGGATTCTCGTGTTTATTTCAATGTAGAATAAGGAGGGAGATTTAGCTCGCTTACTATAATAAAGGGTGATCATAGAAGATATATATTTTTAAAAAAACTATTGCATCCTCCAAACAGCCATGATATATTATTAATTGTCGCATTAAGAGAGCGGCAAGCCGCAACGGCTTAATAAAATAAATCATAAAAAAGTTGTTGACGATAACGACTGAACATGATATATTAATTAAGTCGCTGTTTTGAAGAGGCGAACCAAACATTGATCTTTGAAAACTGAACGAACCAACCAGTACGTCAAACATTTCTTCTTATATAGAAGAGATTTTAAACAAGCACATTCGGTGTGCAAATGAGCAAGTCAAACTTAA
>NZ_FNWW01000015.1 GCF_900108515.1 Halobacillus karajensis
ATTAGCCCCAGTTTCCCGGGGTTATTCCGGTCTTACAGGCAGGTTGCCCACGTGTTACTCACCCGTCCGCCGCTCGTTCCACGAGCTTCACCCCGAAGGGATCCACTCGCTTCCCGCGCTCGACTTGCATGTATTAGGCACGCCGCCAGCGTTCGTCCTGAGCCAGGATCAAACTCTCCATAAAAGTTAAGTTTGACTTGCTCATTTGCACACCGAATGTGCTTGTTTAAAATCTCTTCTATATAAGAAGAAATGTTTGACGTACTGGTTGGTTCGTTCAGTTTTCAAAGATCAATGTTTGGTTCGCCGCTTCAAAACAGCGACTTAATCAATATATCATGTTCAGTCATTATCGTCAACAACTTTTTAAGATTTATTTTGTTAAGCCGTTGCGGCTTGCCGCTCTCTTAATGCGACAAATAATAATTTACCATGGTTTTTGAATTAGTTCAAGTGATATTTTATTAAAAAATAATTCTGATTATTATTCAACCTTATTCATCTTCCAAACAAAAGAAAAATCCCCCCGGCTCGCACCGGAGGGATGGATATTTAAGAATCACGATTTCTCATTTGAGGAAACAGCAGCACGTCACGAATGGACGGGGAATCTGTCAACAACATAACAAGACGATCGATCCCGATACCAAGACCACCTGTTGGAGGCATCCCATATTCCAATGCCTCAAGGAAATCTTCATCCATCATATGTGCTTCATCATTACCTTCTTCTCTTTCTTTTAATTGAGCTTCAAATCTTTCTCTTTGATCAATCGGGTCGTTTAATTCAGAGAAAGCATTGGCATGTTCACGACCAACGATGAACAATTCAAAACGATCCGTAAACCTTTCATCCTCAGGATTCTTCTTCGCAAGAGGAGAGATTTCTATCGGATGTCCATAAATAAATGTAGGTTGAATCAATTTTTCTTCTACACGCTGTTCAAAAAATTCATTAACAATATGACCGAATGTCATCGTATCTTTAATTTCAATCCCATGCTCATTAGCCAATTCTTTTGCCTGCTCATCACTCATATGCTCCCAGAAATCTACACCTGTATGTTCTTTAATCGCGTCCACCATATGGAGACGAGTCCAAGCTGGTTCCAACTCAATCTCTTGTTCGTTATATGTCACTTTCGTAGTACCAAGCACATCTTTAGCAATGTGAGCGACCATATCTTCTGTTAAGTTCATAATGTCATGATAATCCGCATACGCTTCATAGAGCTCAATCATTGTGAATTCTGGATTATGGCGAGTGGAGATTCCTTCATTACGGAATACACGGCCGATTTCATAAACCTTCTCTAATCCACCGACAATCAAACGTTTCAAATGCAATTCAATAGCAATACGCATATAAAGCTGCATGTCCAATGCATTATGGTGTGTAATAAACGGGCGTGCTGAAGCTCCGCCGGCAATTCCATGCATTAACGGCGTTTCAACCTCTAAGAAGCCTAAGCCATCAAGGTAACGACGCATAGACTGAATAATTTTGCTTCGAAGGACAAAAGTATCTCTACTATCAGGATTGGTAATCAAATCTAAGTAACGTTGACGATAGCGTTGCTCAACATCTTGCAAGCCGTGGAACTTTTCAGGGAGTGGACGCAGAGACTTGGTTAACAACTGATATTCTGCAGCTTTAACGGACAGCTCTCCTACATTTGTTTTGAACATCACTCCTGAAACGCCGACAATATCTCCTAAATCAGCAGACTTGAAAAGAGTATCATAAGCTTCTTCCCCGATTTCATCTTTACGTACATACAACTGAATTTGCCCTGTAAGGTCCTGGATATGTGCGAAACCCGCTTTTCCCTTTCCGCGCTTTGTCATAATCCGTCCAGCAATTGTTGCGGGGAGCTGCTTTTCCTCTAGCTCCTCTTTGGTATAGTGATCATATTTTTCTATTAAGTCCCGGGCGTAGTCTGTTCGTTCGAATTTGTCACCGAATGGGTCAATGCCCTGTTCGCGGTGAGTACTCATCTTATCGCGCCGCACCCGCATATGTTCATTGAGTTCTTCTGTCATTGCTATCACTCCATTCCCTGATCTTTTTGGATACTTACCGTTACAATAACAAAAACTGCCAGCATGGGACTGGCAGCATCTAACTATCGTTTAGTATAAAAAAGTACTATAGGCGTGTCAATGTTGAGAGGTTTAAGATGCTTGTATTTTCTCCTCTAATTCATCATCGAATTCATAAAAGGGAGGACACATTGTCTCTCTGGTTCAGCTTGGATTAATACGGTGACGGATTCGTCTGTTCCCTTTCATATACCATGACCCCGCACCTGTTTGACGTCATTCCGTTTAAATTCTCCCCCACTCGGACATACTGTCTACTTCTTCCGAAGGTAACAAACCGAGGGCCTCTCCTGCCGTCTGTTTCAAATGAGGAAGGTAGGTTTTAGGATCCAAGTCAGCTAAAGGGACCATGACAAACGCCCGCTCATGCATATGAGGATGGGGAATCGTTAAATGCTCGGCATTCATATTTTCATGATTATAAAGTAAAATGTCAAGGTCTATCGTGCGTGGTCCCCATTTCACCAGTCTTTTCCTCCCCAATACACGTTCAATTTCCTGACAGTATTGAAGAAGTTCTGAAGGGGATAAGCCGGTATTTATACGAATGACCATGTTTAGGAAATCATTTTGTTCCGTATACCCCACAGGGGCCGTTTCATAAACAGCTGACTTTTGTTCAATATTGATTTCTTTATGTTCCTTTAGAAGAATAATCGCGTCTTTTAGGAAGTTTTCTCTCGGCGTGATATTGGAACCTAATGCAATATAAGCCTCATTCATGTCGTACGTCTCCGATAGATCTCAACAGCAACCGATTTGTAATGGCCCGGGATGGGAGGATCAGGTTTGTAAACTTTCACAAGGCTCCCCTCCAATAATGGGAACTCCGCGAAAAGTTGATGAGCAATCATTTCAGCAACGGTTTCGATTAACTTATATGCCTGGCCTTCCACTATTTTTTTCGTAACCTCATAAATAGCGCCATAATCAATCGATTTTGTCATATCGTCAGATTCGCCCGCTGGCTTCAAGTCCAGTTCAAGCTCAAGGTCCACATAAAATCTCTGGCCAAGTTTGTTTTCTTCCGGAAAAAGACCATGATACCCCCAAAACTCCATTTGATCTACATATATTTTATCCATTCCCTTCACCCTTTCCAAGCATGGCATCCATCATTCGAGTCATCCGTATCATCGGTTGCACCTCATGCACACGAACGATTTGAACTCCCTGGGCCACTCCATAACACACAGTTGCCCCTGTTCCCTCCATCCGTTGGTCTTTCGGGAGGTTCAATGCCGTTCCTATAAAAGTTTTTCTGGAAGTACCTAATAAGATGGGATAACCCAGTTCATGCAATTGATTCAGGTTGCGCATAACTTCCAGGTTTTGATCCTGAGTTTTGGCAAAACCTATGCCTGGATCAAGAATGATGAACTCTTCCTTCACCCCTGCCTGTTTAGCTGATTCAATACTTTTGTGAAGGTCTTTTTTTATATCATCCATTAAGGATGTGTACTCTTTATTCGTGCGATTGTGGGTGAGTACAATAGGTACATTATATCGAGCAGCAACATCAGCAATTTCCGGCTCCTTCAGCGCTCCCCAAACGTCATTAATAATGGATGCTCCGGCCTCCACAGCCTTTTCTGCAACCTTAGCTTTATACGTATCAATGGATATGGGAATACGAACCGACTCTTTAACTGCCTCAATAGCAGGAATAACACGCGCCAACTCTTCATCTGTTGATACAGGATCGTGACCAGGACGAGTAGACTCGCCCCCAATATCAATGATATGTGCCCCTTCTTCTTCCATAGCCTTCGCTTGTTTCACAGCCTGATCAATATCAAAATACAGTCCCCCATCTGAAAAAGAATCAGGGGTTATATTTAGAATACCCATGACAAGCGTTTGTTTAGTTAAATTATATGTTTTTTCGGATGTTCTTAGTTCATTGACCATATGCGTCTCTCCTCGTTTCCTTCATTCTCTCCCCCTATCTTACATCATTTCAAAGTTTCTATCACACTTGTCATCCAGGAGGGGATTACGGCATGGAGATAAAAATATCCGAAACAAAAGTAAAACTGCACTCCGCTTTGGGAAGTGCAGTTTTTTCATACGCTTATTCTCCATCAAAATCATAAAGAGGGGTAGAGAGATAACGCTCTCCATTACTAGGTAGAACAGCCACAACTTTTTTTCCTTTCCCCAGCTTCTTCGCCACCTGTTTTGCTACATGGATAGCAGATCCAGAAGAGATTCCTCCCAGGATTCCGTCTTTTCTTGCGGCATCTCTGGCTGCTGCAAAAGAATCTTCCTTGGAGACAGTCACGACTTCATCATAGATATCTGTATCGAGGATCCCTGGTACGAAACCAGCACCAATCCCCTGGATTTTGTGAGGGCCGGGCTCTCCACCAGATAATATAGCGGATTCTTCCGGTTCTATCGCATAAATTTGAATATCTGGATACTTTTCTTTCAATACTTTACCAGCGCCGGTTATTGTACCGCCTGTGCCGATCCCGGCTACAAAAGCATCAAGTTGGCCGCCCATCTGCTCGACAATTTCCGGCCCTGTTGTTTTTTCATGTATAAGAGGATTCGCTTCATTATTGAATTGTTGTGGCAGAAAATAACCTTCTTTTTCTTGAAGTTCAGATGCCTTTTTAATAGCACCTTTCATCCCTTCGCTTCCCGGAGTTAATACGAGTTCGGCTCCATAGGCACGTAAAAGGTTGCGACGCTCTTGGCTCATCGTATCCGGCATAACAAGAACCGCTTTATACCCTTTAGCTGCTGCAATCATTGCTAAACCGATACCAGTGTTTCCACTCGTCGGTTCTACAATTGTATCTCCTTCCTTCAAGCGGCCGTCTTTTTCGGCCTCTTCAATCATCGATAAGGCAATACGATCCTTGACAGAGCTTCCCGGGTTCATATATTCAAGTTTCAGATAAATATCAGCACTATCTTCCTCTGCACTGCCATTTAATTTAACTAGTGGAGTCTGACCTACTAATTCACTTACGTTATTTACGATTCTCATTATACTCACTCCTAAAACCAAGTATTTTTATAGGATTTAACCCTAATGTACTGAATACTGAAGGAATTGTCAAACATTTCAATCATATATAAGAAAAGAAAAATGACGAAACGAACGTTTCGCCATTTATTGAATCATCATTTTACTTGCTTATGAGGGAGAATCAGTTCCATTAGACTGCAGCTCCTGAAGTTCTTCCACATTGAATTGGTAATCTTCATTACAGAAATGGCACTTCGCCTCTGCTCCCTGGTCTTCTTGAATCATTCGTTCAATTTCTTCATCCCCAAGGCTGGCAATGGCCATCTCTACCCGTTCGCGTGAGCAATGACATTGGAACTTCATAGGCAAGGTATCCAGTATACGGACATTTTCTTCCCCAAGGACGGTGTGTAAAATCTCTTCCGGCGTCTTTCCATCCCGGACTAACGATGAAATGGCTGGCATCTCAGATAGTTTCTTTTCGATTTGATTAGTTGTCTCATCATCAGCTCCAGGCATCATTTGAATAATGAAACCTCCCGCTGCAAGAATGGAATAATCGGTATCGACAAGAACACCTGCACCTACAGCAGATGGGACTTGCTCAGAATTCGCAAAGTAATAAGTGAAATCTTCACTGATCTCTCCAGAAACTATCGGGACCTGACCTGTGAAATGATCTCTCATCCCAAGATCTTTTACAACGCTTAAGGTCCCAGAAGTACCAACCGCACGCCTGACATCTAATTTACCTTGTGCGTTAGATTCAAAGTCGACATGAGGGTTCTTAATATATCCCCTTACCTCCCCTTTTGAGTTCGCATCTGCAATAATAGCTCCTGCAGGGCCGTCCCCCTCAATTTTCACTGTGAGTTTATCGTCCCCTTTGAGCATAGCGCCCATCATTCCACTAATGGTCAACGTTCTCCCAAGTGCTGCGGATGTTGTGGCCCAGGTGTCCTGTCTACGCCTCGCTTCATCAACAGTTTCAGTTGACTGAACCGCATAGGCTCTGACTTGTCCATCGAAACCTACGGCACGCACTAAATAATCTGACATGCTATTCATTCTCCTTTAAATGCTTTTTTCTCTTTGTTCCGTTGGTATATCTTATGAAGACCTTTCAATGTCAAAAAAGGATCTACATGGTCGATTGTTCGCGATTGACCGGCAATCAGGTTGGCAAGTCCGCCTGTTGCAATCACTGTCGGTGTCTGATCCGACGTTTCTTTCATGCGGCGTACGACTTCGTCTACCTGGCCGACATATCCATAGTAAACACCAGACTGCATCGCCTCTACTGTACTCTGTCCAATTACTTGATCCGGACTCTTAATTTCAATTTTCGGCAGTTTGGCCGCTTTAGCATACAAGGCTTCCATGGAAATATTCACACCAGGAGCAATAGCGCCTCCAAGATACTCACCTTCCGCATTGATATAACAATACGTCGTAGCCGTTCCAAAATCAATAATTACTAGAGGAAGGGGGTACTCATCGATAGCTCCCACTGCGTTCACCACACGGTCAGCTCCTATCTCACTAGGGTTCGGATACCTCATTGGCAGACCGTGGTCCACGGCCCCCTCACCAATAATCATCGGTTGCTTTTTAAAATAATATCGGGACATACGATCGAGTGCAAACATTATAGGTGGAACAACGGAAGAAATAATAACGCCGTCCATATGTTCAAAACTTAAACCTTCATGGTCGAAAAGGGATTTAATAAGCATACCGAACTCGTCTTCTGTTTTGTAACGGTCGGTTTTAATTCTCCACTGGTACTTTAAGGAGTCATCTTCAAATACACCTAGTACAGTATTGGTATTTCCCACATCAAGGACAAAATTCATACATGCAGCCTCCCGTGTCATTTCCTTCGGCTACCATCATATCATAAGACCCTACCGCTTCGCTCCTACCTCACACACAAAAAGCCACACCACCCAAATTTAGGGCTGATGTGGCTTTGCTTGTGATTAAGAACGACGGTCCTCTGAATCAGATGGACCTTCATCTTTTGTTTCTTCTTGTTTATCTTCCTTAGTTACTTCATTCGAAGGTTCTGTTCCGTCTGTTTGTTCATCTTCTTTTGACTGGATGGTTAAACGCACATCCTCGTTATCGGAAGACGTATTATTCTTGATTTTTGCGTTGTGTTCCCGCGCAATTTCTTCAAGTTCTTCATCCGTCGGAAGACGACCTTTGTCAAACAGTGAGCGAATTTGAGTTGCATCAAGGGTTTCAACATCCAACAATGTCTTCGCAATCAACTCAAGTTTATCTTTATTTTCCGTCAGAATCGTTTTCGCACGATCATAACAGTATTGAATAAAGTTCTTCACTTCCTGATCAATTTCATAAGCAATTTGATCACTATAATTTTGTTCGTTCTGGATGTCACGGCCTAAGAAGACCTGACCACCAGAGTTGGAACCAAACTGAAGCGGGCCAAGTTTTTCACTCATCCCGTACTCTGTGACCATCTTACGAGCAATACTTGTTGCACGCTGGAAGTCATTGTGAGCACCTGTACTAACTTCACCGAAGATGATTTCTTCTGCGACTCGGCCACCAAGCAATCCTGTAATCTTATCAAATAGTTCAGGTTTTGTCATGAAGTAACGATCTTCTTTTGGAAGCATGACGGCATACCCGCCTGCCTGCCCACGAGGGACAATTGTTACTTTATGAACCATATCGGCATCATCCAGCACCATGCCAATTACTGTATGTCCACTCTCGTGGTGGGCCACAATATCGCGCTCTTTCTTGGAAATGACACGACTCTTCTTAGCTGGTCCTGCAATAACGCGGTCAATTGCTTCGTCTACATCGTCCATATCGACTGCCTTCTTATCTCCACGTGCGGCTACAAGAGCTGCTTCGTTGAGTAAGTTTTCTAAGTCAGCACCAGAAAACCCTGGCGTACGAAGAGCGATTGTTTTCAAATCAACGTTTTCTGAAAGGGGCTTGTTTTTCGCATGAACAGCCAGAACAGCTTCACGACCTTTAACATCAGGGCGATCAACCGTGATTTGACGGTCGAAACGACCAGGACGTAGAAGAGCCGGGTCCAGAATATCTGGCCTGTTAGTAGCTGCGATGATAATAATCCCTTCATTGACACCGAAACCATCCATTTCAACAAGCAATTGGTTCAACGTTTGCTCACGTTCATCGTGGCCACCACCGAGTCCAGCACCACGCTGACGACCTACAGCATCGATCTCATCAATGAAGATGATGCCAGGGGCATTCTTTTTCGCATTTTCAAATAAGTCACGGACACGAGATGCCCCTACACCAACGAACATCTCAACAAAGTCCGAACCACTAATGGAGAAGAATGGAACACCAGCTTCGCCGGCTACTGCCCGAGCGAGTAGTGTTTTACCTGTACCAGGAGGTCCAACTAACAAGACACCCTTAGGAATACGTGCACCGACAGCAGAGAATTTACGAGGGTCTTTTAAGAAGTCAACGACCTCCACAAGTTCCTGCTTTTCTTCATCTGCTCCGGCAACATCTTTAAAGCGTACTTTCTTCTTCTCTTCCGAGTACATTTTCGCCTTACTCTTACCAAAGTTCATAACACGGCTTCCGCCACCCTGAGCTTGGTTAAGCAAGAAGAAGAACAAGATAAAGATAATGACGAATGGAATGATGGAAGTTAGGAAAGTCACCCATGCACTAGGCTGTTCTTCCTGTTCCACAGTTAGGTTGCTCTGTTCTTGAGCTGTCTGTGTAATATTAGCAATCACTTCATCGTTCGCAGGAATCTGCGCTACGAAGGTTTCTCCTTCTTCAGCTCCCTGCTCTTGACCTGTCACGCGAATCACCCCGTTGACAGGCTGAATCGTCATTTCCTGAATCTCACCATTATTCAATTTATTGTAGAATTCATTGACATTGTATTCTGTTTGCGGATCACCTTGACCTCGAAATAGACCGACCACGCCGATAACCACGAGGAAGATAAGTAAGTAAAATATGGTATTACGAAAGATCCGGTTCATTGCCTACCTCCTCCCAAACGAGAAAAACTATAGTAAATACTACCATACCAAAAACGGACGACACAACTAATTACCCTTGACATGAACAATCTAAAACTACTTCGCCAGAATCTATATTCAGCCTCCATAAACCTCAGGCTTCAATACTCCGACGTATGGAAGATTCCGATATTTTTCTTGGTAGTCGAGACCATATCCGACAACAAATTCATCAGGGACTTCGAACCCAACGGTATCTGCTTTAATATCAGCACTGCGCCCCGTCGGTTTATCGAGAAGTGTAACGATTTTGATTGAATTAGCTTTGCGGTATTTAAACAAGTCGACAAGATAGGCCAACGTGCGTCCACTATCAATGATATCTTCAATAATTAGCACATCTCTACCTTCAACCTTTGTATCAAGGTCCTTTACAATTTTGACCTCTCCAGAAGATTCCATACCTCCGTGGTAGCTGGACACATCCATAAAGTCCATTTCCAAATGTGTTTCCATACGCTTCAAAAGGTCAGTCATGAATGGGGTTGCTCCCTTCAATACACCGATCGCCAAAGGGAAATGACCTTCATATTCCTTCGAGAGTTCTGCCCCCATTTCTTTACATTTCTCTTGAATTTCTTCTTCGGAAATCAAGACCTTTTCAATTTCATTATGCATGATTGCTCCTCCTACGTGTCTGCTTTGTTTTTATAATGTAACCGAAGCCACTTACCTGATGAAAGGCTGGTACGTTCCCCACCTTTTTTCAAACCGATTACCCAAAGGATTTTCCCTGTTTGGTCTGTAATGATCGGCCAGGTATTACGCAGACGGGCCGGGACTTTCTGGTCGATAAAAATATCTTTTACCTTTTTCGACCCGTTCATCCCTCTGATATTTATCCGGTCCCCGTCCAGCCTCGTCCGAACAACGAGAGGAGGTTTTACGTGATGCGAATCACATACGTACGTAAAAACATTCTCTGTCTCGTCAGGTTCACACCAGCTTGCCGTAATGTTGGATCCGTCAGGGAGTTCCACAGAACCTTCAATCGAAAGTTCGTATTTATAGCCCTTTTCCTCTTCCCTTTCTTTAAAAGCAAAAGTGATTTCATCATAGGCGCGGGTAATTTTCAACCCTTCCGGGAAATCAAGGGAAACATTCGGTTTTTCATCATTCAAAAGGTTCATAAACATTTCTTCATGCAAGTAAGAAATGTCTTCATTTTGCTTCACATACAGATAGTTCAATATTAGATGAAAGGCTGTCCTTTGTAAAGCAAGCGGGAATGTTTTGAAAGTTCGTTTAGAAAATTGTACGAATTTCTCAACATTTTGCGAAAAATGGACGGTTTCCAATACCTTTTGGGCCTGTTCATTTATGTATGACCTTTCTTCCCTGACCCTTTCGCTCCACGCCTGCATATGCTTATGAAACTGAGGATTTTTCTTATTCATAAATGGTAAAACATGCTGGCGGAAGGCATTACGGGTATAATCTGTTTCGGTATTAGATGGGTCGAGTCTAAACTTTACATTTTTTTCTTCCAAATAGTCAGTGATCTGTTTTTTTGAAACGGTTAGAAACGGGCGTATAATCTGACCACAAGCAAAGGGCCGTACAGCAGGCATGCCTTGGACGGCTTCAGGCCGTGCGCTGCGCAGCAGCTGCATCATGACTGTTTCCGCCTGATCATCTCCATGATGCCCCATAACTAATGCATCCGCTTCGTAAGCGTACATCATCTTCTCAAACCATTGATAACGTAAAGTTCGGGCAGCTTCCTGCGTTCCTTTACCCGTTTCTTTTTTGTACGATTTTACATCCACAGATACCCCTTGGAATTCTATATCCCACTGCTGACAAACTTCTTCAACAAAACAAAGGTCTTCCCCCGATTCTTCCCCTCGTAATTGGTGATCGACAGATAGGACGACTAGACGGAGAGAGGATGATTTCCTCATGGAGCATAAGAAATGCAAGAGAGCCATCGAATCCGGCCCGCCGGACACTGCCACAAGTAACGTTTGATTGGAGCGAATCAGATGGTGTTTAGCTATAAACGAATGGACAGCGTGATCCATTAAAGGTTCCTCCAGTCTCTGTCATTTGTATCTCTTCTTATCGTATCACTATTCGCAATCACTGCAAAAGATAAGCTGTTTATTTCTTCTTTTATTTTTCATATCGTTTCAGAAGACCTTCACATAAGAGGCCGAACATTTATAGATACCTGGAAGGTCAGGGAGGGCAAATGACCAATCCACCAGGAATGTACACTTTTCCTTACCTATAATGGGTCCGGTGTTCTATAGAAAGAAGCTGAGTACTGAGACACCAAAGACCACTCCGGCCGTTAGAGTTAATGTAGCGAGCTCTCGATTCTCAGATTCTTTAGCGCTGCGCCGCTTTTGGACTCGAGATGAGTTTGTGCCACTCCGCTTCATCAATATGTCAGATAGGGCCCGCTTCATATCAGCCGCATTTTGAATCTTCCCTTTCCAGCATTGTTGAATAATACGCCGATAAGGTTTTAACACGGAGGAAGAGGCAAGTTTACTTTCTAACGTTTTATACGGGTGGCTTCCTTTGTCAAATCTTTTAGGATATCCCATTTCCATCATTATCATGGTGACGGCAAATAAATCATACGTCGCCTCTGCTTTTCTCGATCCTAAATTCCAATATCCCCGATCATAAAACTCTGTGTATTCCTTAATCGCACGTCCTATAGCCGTAACTCCCCCAACATCAATCCATCGGACCCGTGAAGAGGATATTAATAAATTTTCTGTTTTCAAATCCCCAAACACGTAACCAGCGTGATGAAGATTCTCGAGATCTGTCAGCAATTGAATGGCAAAGATGCCGACCCAGTCCTTCGTTTTCCCTTTCAAAAATTCAGGCAAAGGAGTTCCGTCCACATATTCCATCACATAAAAAGGGAAAGAACGCCCTGATGGATTGATCCAATCATCGACGTCAACAAAAGAAGGCCCAAGCTTCACCCCTTGGACCTTACTGAATTTCTTGAGCATATTCACTTCCAACATCATGCGCGAACTATCTTCTCCCACCTTCAGGGCATACGTATCCCCTTGCTCGGATCGGCATAAAAAAACAGTTCCACAGGCACCAGCGCCTAACTTTTTGATGGTGGTATAAGTACGCCCGTTCCATTTACCGGTTATTCGACTTCCAGGGGATAAGTCAAAAACCTGTTTCTTCATATGGATCTTCCTCATTTCTCATCCGTTCCATTAATGGTTTCCCTGCAAAGGCATACACCGCTTCCTTCAATGCAGGCCCAGTCGGTGTATACCCCCCACTGTTCAACTTTGAGAAGATCCCATGAATTTCACCCAGTTCCGGTGTCCAGTCGACCATTTTAGTAATGGTCTTTTTCGGATCCGGAAAGGCATAAACACTAAATTGGTTCGATCCTGATCTTGCATTTAAACTTAACGATAAATCAAAAAGCGCCTCCTTTACTGTAGGAAGTTTATGGTGCATACTCGCACTCGTATCCACAAGGACGAGAACTTCAAGATCACTGCTCTCCCCTAATTCATCCACCACTTCAACGACTTCTCCCCGCTGCTCCGGAGGGAGCTCCTCAATAGTCTGATTTTTCCCGAGTATTTCTTGTAATTCTTTATTCACCACCCCTTGAATCGTTTGGGTCATGGCCTGTCTCGTAACCATTTGTACGGTTTGGGACAAACTTTTCTGGTAAACAATTTGACTGACGCCTCCACCTGCCTCAGCAATCGATTCTACTTCTTCAAGCCCTTGTGGCTTGCCATTTTGCCGATCGTCAAGAACGCCAATCACATTGACCGTTATCCCCTGATTTCTCGCAAGCGCTGCGACGACAACAGGGTCTTCTCCATGGTTCGAGCATCCATCTGTCAATAAAAGAATCTGCTTTATTCGGCCTGGTTTCATTGTGCATATCCCTCCTGTTTCGTTGCTTCCATCATCGCCGAAAAGGAGGAATTCTATACTAGATTATGCCTCTTTTTTTGCAGAAGGAATCGATGTCCACTCCGGCATATACCGATCAATCCGCGCCACAATAATTGTCATATCATCAACAATTGCACCTGATTGGGTCCGTATCACCTCTTCCAATAATAGATCCGCCATCACCTGCGGGTCTTCATCTGAAATCTCCTTAATTTTACGCTTGAGCCACATATCTACATTCCCGATTTGTTTCGGTCCTTCTAAAATGCCGTCACTCATCATTATGAGTAAATCCCCTGCTTTTAACTGTTCACTTCTCATATCAACATCAACTTCCGGAATAATCCCTATCGGCAGATTTCCGGCCTCGACAGTGAAAATTTTATCTCCTCTCTTAATATAACTTGGTGTACTGCCAACTTTGATAAACTTGGAGGTAGCCTGATGCAGATCAATTACAGCTAAATCCAAGGTGGAAAATATCTCATCATTTGTCCGCAATGACAAAATGGAATTAATAGATTGAATAGCTACAGACTCCTGGATTCCCGATTGTAGAATCTGCTTTAAAAGTCTTAGCGTTTCCATACTTTCTTCATGAGCACGTTCACCGTTACCCATTCCATCACTAATGGCAAGCGCGTACTTCCCCCTTCCCAGTTCCATCATCGTAAAGCTGTCTCCCGATACAAACCCGCCCCCTTTGGCTGCATGAGCCACTCCAGATTCGATAGAAAAATGCTTCGCAGATCCAAATGATAGATAACACCTTCCGTGTGGGTACGGAGATATCTCTTCCATGGTGACAACGATCGTTTCCCCTAAAATATCGGAAAGTACAGGGGCAATAATCTTTGCACCTTCTCCTCTATAATTATCGACTTCCACAATTAACTCCAGGTCCATATTCCCCGCATCCAAGGAGTAGATTTCTAACTTTTGAATAACCATCCCCATTCGTTCCAGAGCACGGTAAATAATTTGTTCTTTTTGCTCATGGTGTTCCCGCTCTTTCACAATTTCTTTAGCGAAATTCCCCATCACATCAGAAACCCCTTGCAGCTGTTCCGCTACAAATTTGCGACTCTCCAGAACCTGCCGCTTTAATTCTTTATTAGCATGATAAAAAGTTAACTCATGATTCATTGTATCGATCAACTTTTGTGACTTGACGCAGTGCTGATCGATGTTTTTTCTCATTATACGGCTCGGCTCTCCCTTTTCGTCCAGTTCATGCATCAGCTCCGTCATTAAGTGATGGGTATCATCAAACTGATTGACCCAGCATTTTTCTTTCTTAAAACATGATTGGCAGGTCTTTTCCGTGACATGACTTAAAAAATAGTCAATCTCCTCCGCTTCTCCACTATCCTCCTTAGGAGACTCTAAGTGAGTAAAACTCTTAGATAAAGCCTGAAAAACATCTGAAAATTTCCCGACCCTTACAGCCGTGACGTCTCGTACTTTTTGTAAGTATTTTTGTTGTTCCGAATGGTGCTCATCCGTACCTGGAATATACCTGGATAGCTGTTTAACCCAGGAATTTGGAGTCAATACAAATAAGGCCACTGCCCAGGCTGAAGCCCAAAGGGAAGATGGCAGATCTGCCCCACTGCTCATATAAAATCCTATCAATAATGTACCTACGACAAGTCCAGCACTCACACCGGCTTTTTTCCCCTCCTTCAATAAACCTCCTAACAAACCGGAAAAAGCGAGCAGACTCATTTGATAGATATGATCCATATTGGACAGGCTTAACACCAGACCTGTTACGACACCAACTGTCGATCCTATTGCTGCCCCAGCTATATAAGCCAGTAAAATAACTAAATACCTGGCAAAAATATCGACAACCGCCACTCCTTGAACTTGCCAGCCGATCATCCCTGTTAAAACAGAGGCTAATAAAATGATTAAACAAACGATTTCTTCATTTTTTAATGTAGGTTGATACCTTTGAGGTGTTAAAAGCGGAATGCTTTGCATAAAGATAAGTACAAGTATAAAAGCGAGTACTCCTTCTGCCACCATCAAAGTAAGTTCATAGAGCTGCCAACGATCGAGCAATGCTAGACTCGCTGTTCTGGGAATCAAGCTTGCCATTAATGCAATCATCGGCAGCCATTTCTGGGGGTGACTTGTTTTGCGTAAGGCCAGACTTAAGAGCAAAAAAGTCGTCGACGCCCCTACAATAAAACCCGCATGACCGTAGCTGTATGTAGAGGCTCCGGCAGCCATCATAATAGTTACTGGTATGACGAGGGGACGCTTTAACCACCAGATCACCGCTAAAAACGCAACGCCAAAAGGGGCCATAGAAGATAGGATGATGGCTCGTCCCAATAACAAAGCCAGAACCATGTGGAAAATTCCTTTGTTCGCCATGAAAGAAAACGTACCATATGAAGCCCTTCGAACCCCTTGCACAATCCCTGACCCACGAACCGTTGATTGACGACTTTCTTGTTTTGATACAGTTCCTAACATTTTCATCACTCCTTCTTTGTGAAACCTATTAAACCACACCCAGAACAAGCATTTTGTCAAAACAACAGGAGAGCAGGAACAAAAACTTCGATGGTTTTCACAGGAACCAAGGTTGTTTCTACAAAATCCCCCCAGCCATACCTCTTCACTTCCCAAAAATCCCCTTCATTCCCTAGCGAAATAAACAGAGTTATCTGATATTTTTATTTCTTGTTGACAGTTTTTTTACCATGGTGTAATATATTTTTTGTGACTTTGAGAGAACATTTTAACGACATGGCGGTGTAGCTCAGCTGGCTAGAGCGTACGGTTCATACCCGTGAGGTCGGGGGTTCGATCCCCTCCGCCGCTACCATTATTTTTCTCATACATATTGGCCCGTTGGTCAAGTGGTTAAGACACCGCCCTTTCACGGCGGTAACACGGGTTCGAATCCCGTACGGGTCATCAGAAGCATTCTTGTCCCAAAAAACCCGCCTTCTCTAGTAAGAGAAGGCGGGTTTTTTTATTTTCTTCAATAGAAGATGTTAAACCGATTCCATACATCTTCTAGTGTATCTAACTTCTCGTCAAAACCATCTCGTTTTTCTTTCGCTGTATGAATAATAAGCGCATTAATTACACTCAAAGGCGCAACAAAAGAATCGATAAAAGCGGGCATTTGACTGGAAGCCATCAAGGAAACATCGGTATGCTGGTGCAGTGGTGATAAAAGGTCATCTGTCAGCGCCACCGTGGATGCTCCCTTTTCTTTTGCATAAGCAAAGACATCAACGGTACTTCTCGTGTACCTTGAATAACTAATACCAATGACAAGATCCCCCTCTTGTAAGTCATGAAGAAGGTCTGCATCCTTTTCTATAGAATGGAGCATATCGACGTGATCCAGAATAAAATCCAAATAGTAATGAAGGAATATACCAAGCGAAGCGGCACTGCGATTAGCCACAATATATACTTTACGTGCTTTCAACAAGTGATCGATGGATTTTCTGAAATCTTTTACGTTGAGGTGATCCATTGTCGTTTGAATGTTTTTTATGTCCCCGCTCAACACTTGAATAATCCCCTGATCGTCATTCCCATAGACCTCTTCTGACATTTGTAATCTTTCTTTTGCCGTCAATTGCTGCTGAACAGAAGATTGAATATGCTCTTGAAATTCAGGGTAGCCTGAAAACCCTAAATATATCGCAAATCTTACAATCGTTGCATCACTAACACCTACACACTTCGCCAACTTCCCTACATTTAAAAAAGGGACTTCATTCGGGTTTTCAAGAATGTATTGTGCAATTTTCCGTTGGGATTTGCTCATCTTCGGTATTTTCTCATTGATTTTTTTATATACATTGTTCTCCATGTCAAACCTCTTTCTGCTACACTTTTAATAATGTAAGTGTAACATGTACCTTATAGATTCAACGGATTTCCCAGATTATCGCTGCTTCAGAACTGTTTTAATCGCCTGTTCATGTGCTCGAATCGTCCGGCTAATATCTTCCTCCGTATGGGCTGTGGAAAGAGAATAACGGTTCAACGGTTTTGTATAAACCCCATTTTTTAATAGTTCATAATCAATCGCCTTTCTGAGGCACAGATCCGCCTGTTCCATATCCCGGTAATTCTTTATAGAAGCTTTCGATAAAATGATGTTAAAAATGCTTCCCTTCCCTATGGTCTGCATCGGGATACCATATTGACCATACAATTCCTCAAGCCGATCTCTAAGCGCATGGGTTTTGGAGAAGAGTTCACCTATAACACCATCCCTTTCAAGAAGTTCGATAGTGGAAAGGCCCGCCGCTAACACCGTTGGATGTCCGTTATAAGTGCCACTATGGAAGACAGCCTCTCGTTTCTGGCTATCCTCTTCCCCAACAGTCATAATATCCCTTCCACCGTGAGGGGAGAGAAGGTTCATGATCTCCTTCTTTCCACCAATGGCTCCAACTGGAAATCCACCACCAAGTACTTTTCCAAGTGCCGTAATGTCAGGTTCAATTCCATAAACCTCCTGCGCACCTCCGAGGGAAAGGCGAAACCCCGTCTTCACTTCATCTAAAATAAGAACAATGCCAAGCTCTTCGGTCAGCGTACGGAGTTGTTTTATAAATTCCTTTTCCGCAGGTATGAACCCTCCTTGAACCGGCTCCATAATAATAGCTGATATATCTTCCTTACAGGTGCGCAATATCTTCTCAGTGGAAGGAAAATCATTAAAAGGTAGCATAATCGTATTTTTTTGATAATATTCTGGAAGTCCATGTGACTCTGGGACGGAATTCGGTTGTGCCGCATCCCCTGACTTTTCATGTTCAGGATTCACACTCAATAATACTTGATCATAACCCCCGTGGTAATGACCTTCAAACTTGGCAATTTTTGGTTTACCTGTGTATGCACGTGCTGTCCGAAGAGCAAGTAAAGTCGCCTCTAAACCAGAGTTCGTATATCGAACCATTTCAATTCCAGGATAAAGGGAAATCAATTTTTCAGCCATTACCATTTCCAATTCATGCGGGGTCCCAAAAATCGTAGTGCCCGAACTTTTCATTTGCTTCATCACAGCTTCGTACACCTCGGGGTGCCCATGGCCATGGATCAAAGCCCCATATGAAAGAAGGTAATCCATATATTCGTTGTGATCGATATCATAAAGCTTACTGCCTTCTGCTCTTCTCATAATGATAGGATGCGGTTCCATGTATTTGATATTGGCTGTAACCCCTCCAGGTATAAGCTCCCTCGCTTTGGTATATTGTTCCGCCGATCGCTTCGTTTGTTCTGCAAATGAATGAAAATCTTCACTACCCAAGTCTTATCCCTCCACCATTAAGTAATTTACATTTCAAATAAATAGTATCATGAAATAAATATTTCATGAAGGGGGTCCTCACCAAACACAACATTTGTTTTATTCTTGTAAAACCTTGAATAGCACTATAAAAAGATTAGGAGCACCCATTTACAAGACAAATGAAAAAGAGCAGATCCTTAATGGATCTGCTCTTTATATGAAGACGTGCATCTTTTACTCATTGTCCTAGACAGCAAGCTATCCTCTTTTAGCACCTCGACCTCCACGTTTGGATTCCGTGTGCTTTTTCAGTGATGCCAAACGATCTTCGCTATCCTTCATAAAACGGTTCATCTTTTGTTCGAATGATTCAGCCGGCTTACGAGGCTTTTGTGGGCGACGACCGTAATTCTCTTTTGCTTTCTTGATGGAAAGTCCAATCTTTCCATCGTCTCCGACATTAATGACTTTTACTTCCACCTGGTCTCCCTGGCTCAAGTGTTCATTAATATCTTTTACATAGTTGTCGGCAACTTCACTAATGTGAACCAGCCCCGTCTTACCATCTGGAAGCTCGACGAACGCTCCAAAATTAGTGATTCCCGTTACCTTACCCTGCAGCTTGCTGCCTACTTCAATTGACATAAAAAAAATGCTCCTCCTTAAATTTTCGATAAAAAAGTATCTTCCTATATATTATATATAAGCTTTGAAAAGAGTGTCAATAAGACGGGTCCTCATTAGGCATTTTAAAAATTATTTCTCCTTCTTTTGAGAAGAAATAATTCGTCCGTGCAATCTGAAGCACGTACTCTTCATCCTTAAGAAGCTCAATCTCCTGCTCTAAACCTTTTTCCTCTTGTTCCAAAGCGGTCATTTCTTGCTGTAGCTGTTGATACTTTTCTTCCTTCTCTGCATACAGCGACTGTTGTTTCATATGGTAAAACACCATGGAACCAGCAACGATCGACACTAACAGGGCAAACATGACGAGACGACGGACTAAGCGCTTTTTCTTTCGTTGGTGTCTGTCCATATAAGCATCGTAGTGCTTCATGTATGTAGAATCCAAGCGTGCGACAGACTCCGGTTGTCTCTTTGCCATGAAAGTAGGCCTCCTTTACTTCTTAATTCGTTTCATCCATTTGTTCATTGTATTCTTCATTTTATCCAGAAACCCTGCTAAATGCCTTAAGTAAATTTTCATGTTTTTCGGCAAAAGTCGCCAAATGATACGAAAAGCTAGCCGGATCGGATAAAATGCGACAAGAAACAATAGAATGATACCCTTTAAAAGTATCTTATAAACGCCAAGAAGTAAAGAAATAATAAGGAAAATGATTGTTTTCGCGGGAAGAAAAATTAAATAATACCCCGTTTTTTTAATAAAGCGTATGACCGATACAACGATTCGAATCCACATTTCAAGTGTTTTTAAGTAAAGATTCTGAAACAATGCACGATACGCCGCAAATCCGCAAACAATGGCAACAAAAACATAGACTCGTAATTCACCATAATTGGCGAGATACAACAAATAAAAAAGAAAAGCGGCTTGGATAAGCCAAAACCCTAATTGATAGATGACCTCAAGCCAACTCTTCTTTTTTCTTTTGTGAAAGAAACGCTCGAAGGTATCCATGGAAGCACCAACGAACACCCCTCCTCCGATCATGGAAAGGATAGTGATGAATTGGGTCGTCAGTGTCATTTGAATAACTTGCTAAACAAACCTTTAGCTTTCTCCCCTTGGTGCTCGTCCAAGTATGTCATTTCGTACATTTTCCCTTTAATCGATACAATCCCTGCATCCAAATCCAGGTTTTTCATTTGCAAATTCTGGCCCCGAACGACCAAGTAACCCATAGACGTCTGGAGGAGAAATTCTTCACTATCAAAACTATCCACCTCTTTGACACCAGAGATCTCTATATTCCTTCTATTCCATACCTTCACATTATGCTCTACCGGCTGCTGACTACGAATCCCCTGATTTTTTTCATAACCTTCCATCACACCAGCCCCCTTCTCTAGTACAAGCTATGAAAAAACCAAGACGATTAGAACTTAGAATGCGGAAGCGGCTTGGTCAGCACCAACAAGCATAAACAAAGTATCTTCTGTGCAGTGGCCACACAACTATTTACTATAACCAAAAACCACTGCCGTAAAACGGCAGTGGTTTAAATCAAGATTGGTTCACAGGCTCTTCCTTTTTTATTTCATAAAGTGATGCGGCCTCGTCTTTTGTCACATTTTCCTTTAATGACTTCACTTCAATCGTCAATACTTTCTGGCCAAATTGAATCGTCAGTTCATCGCCGACCGCTACATTACTGGCCGCTTTGCTTTGGGTACCATTGATACGAATGCGCCCTTGATCAGCTACCTCTTTCGCCAGTGTACGTCTTTTGATCAACCGGGATATCTTCAAGAACTTATCCAAACGCATATATTATTCCGCTCCTTTGTGTTTAACTTTCGCTCGTATCCACAGTTCTTCTAATGAATCCAGGTGGTATTCTTCCAAGGTCATCCCTTCTTCATTTGCTTCTTTTTCCATCGCAGAGAGACGGGTCCTGAACTTACGATTAGTACGCTGAAGGGCATTTTCACTACTTAGCTTGTAATGCCGTGCAAGATTGGCAATAGCAAATAACCAGTCCCCAAACTCTTTCTCCATCTCTTCTCGATTTCCATCTTCACGGGCTTCCTGAAATTCCTGCCATTCCTCTTCAACTTTTTCAATGATAGGATCAATCGTATCCCAATCAAATCCTACTTTTGCTGCTTTTTTTTGCAATTCTTCTGCTTGCAACAAAGCAGGAAAACTCTGCGGGACAGCATCAAGAATAGATTCGGATCTTTCTCCTTTTTCCTGCACTTTAATGGCCTCCCAATTCGTTACAACTTCATCCGAAGTATCTACTGTCACTTCGCCGAAAACGTGAGGGTGACGACGAATCATTTTATTTGTTATCGATACTATTACGTCATCGATGGTGAAAAAACCTTCATCTTCCCCAATTTGACTGTGGAGCATCACTTGCAACAACACATCCCCGAGTTCTTCCACCATATGATCGTCATCCATCCGATTGACGGCATCTATAAATTCATAGGCTTCTTCAATCATGTATTTTCTCAATGATTCATGTGTCTGCTTACGATCCCACGGGCAGCCTTCCGGACTTCGTAACATTTTAATCACTTCTCTGAGACGAAAGAATTGGTGATTCAAGGTATCTCTTTCCACTGGCGGGACATACACACTTGTCAAATTGTCCACTTTTACACTTCGGTCCAATTCCTCCAAAGGAACAGTCGTTATTCCTTCCCCTTTACTTCCAGCAGCTGTGACAATCGTGACAGGGTGGTCAGCAGGCAAATCCTCAAGCAGCGTCAATTTAACTTCTGATGCCACTAAAGCATCGTAAACCTGACAAAAGATGAGATGGTTTAAATACTGAAGCTGATCACGCTTTATATCAGTAGCGTCTACAAATTGAAACCCTTCGATCGGATCGATTTCCAACGCAGTGAACGTTGCATCAAGGAAGCTCTGGCCACCTTTCAAATCAAGATTGATTGCTCCCTTTTCCCTCTCCTCAATTAAGAGCTGAACCGTTCTTTCAGCAAGCATGGGGTGTCCTGGAACAACATAGATGATATCTTTCTCCCGAACCTGCTTGAGTAAGCGAGAGACAATCTCTTTATAGATGTCTTCAAACTGTTCATGGGATTCATAGGTCCCATCAAAACTCTCAAAAACGATTCCTTCTTTTTGTAATTCCTGAATGACGGGATGATTAAGCGTGCGTGCATAAATAGATGATTTTGTTTGCGTAAGTTCACGATACACCCCGATGGGAAGCTGTTCAAAGTCTGCAGCCCCAAGTCCGATTACTTTGATCGTGTTCATTGATTCATTCCTTTCGGCAAAAATTTCGCCAATACCTTATGAGAAGGTAAGGTTTGTATTTCTTCTTTTGTAAAACAGCCCAGTCTCAGCAACAGAACTAAGTAAGTCAAAGCACCGATTCCTGTAAGTGATAATGTGTAGATCAATAAGAGTAGCCTTCCATCTAAATCAAAAAACACGTAGATCGTAGTTTTCATCACCCATAAACTGATGACCATTCCCAAGAGAGAAAGTCCGACTCCTCTCCATGGAAGAGGCATCCACTTCTTCCATGGCACTTCATGTCTTAAGGTTACGATATTTCCCACTAAAACAAAAGCGACAGCTATCGTGGATGCCATTGCTGCACCATAGATATCAAAGATTGGGATGAGAATCATATTCCCGGCCCACTTCACAACAATTCCCCCGAGGATAATCATGGCGGTGTGCTTTATATAATTCAGGCCCTGTAATACGGAGGAAAGTGTAATGGATATGGAACTTCCGAGAATCACCAACATCAACACTCTCAACTCACCTGTCCCCTGGCCATTTTCAAAAAATGACTGATTAATAGCTGGAAAAAGAAAGATTAACCCTGCCGTTGCTCCCAGAGATATAAACACCGTAACCTTCACTGCACTTATGATGGATTTTATCACTTTTTCAGGGTGTCTATTCATCCTTGTGCGCGTGACAGAAGGAATCAACGCCAGAGCAAGAGAGGAGGCGAGAACTGTACCTAATTGGATGAGGGGTTGACCTCGATCGAATACCCCCTTCATAATGCGCGCATCATCCAAAGCTACTCCTGCTTTCAATAAAGAAGGAATCATCGTCAATGCGTCGACAAGCTGTAAGGACAATAGCAGCATATAATTTAAACAGATTAAAATCCCGTGAAGGAAAATTGTACGTTTGTAAGTCTTGTGATTCTGCCAGCGATGGAAGCTCCATATCGAATCTTTCCGGGCAATCCAATAAAACAAAATTACGAATGCAGCTAATGCACCTATAATTGACCCCAATGAGGCTCCTACTCCTATCGCATAGACCTCAGCTCCTTGCATGACAAAAACAGCTGTACAGATAATTACACCCACTCTAAAGATCTGTTCAATAATTTGAGAAACAGCGGTTGGAGTCATATCGTTTTTCCCTTGAAAAACTCCCCTTATTATTGAGACAAAGGGCACAAGTAAAAATGTAGAAAAAGCAGCCTTAAGCGAAGGAGTTAGTTGCTCATCCCCCATGAGGGAAGCGATCCAGGCAGACTGCGTATATCCGACAATAAAAATTAATCCTGAAGCTGCCATTAACCATCCAAAAACAGGGAGGAAGAAGGACGGAACAGACAATGATGATTGATCTTCGCCAATCTCAGATACGATTTTCGAAATAGCTGCAGGAAACCCATACAAGGCCAAAATTAAGGCGATTCCAAGAATCGGATACACTTGCTGGTAAACATAGAACCCCATATCCCCAGTCAAGTTCTGAAGTGGGACTCTGTAACCTGCACTAATGATCTTACTAATTACACCAGCTAACGTAAGAATGAATGCCCCTTTTAAAATAGAGCGTGAACGTAATTTGGTCATTTTGGACCCTTTCTAATTATATGTATTCAGAACATTCATTATATCATAGGAAAAGGTCAGATCCCTGAACCCGCTTGGACCTGACCTCCTCTACTACTCCATTTGTTTCGCTAAAAAACTAGCCGCTGTCTGTACAGCTTTGTTGACGCCTTCCTCTAATGGAGAGCCCTCCTTATTGAAGGCGACAACGCAGCCAATCGGATCGCCTTGAGCAATGATAGGATGAATAAGATAAGAAATGACATCTTCCTCTTGACCCCGGGTGAATTCCACAGGATCGGGGTGCTTTTCAAAAGACATCGTTCTTGAATCCATCACTTCCTCAACCTTGGAACCGATCGACCGATTCATATAATCTTTTTTCGCACTACCCGCCACCGCTATATACTCATCACGATCGCAGATCAACACAGGAACCTCTAAAGATTCACTGAGCGCCTCTGCGTATTCTTTTGCAAAATCACCCAACTCGCTGATAGGTGAGTATTTTTTAAGTATGACTTCACCTTCACGGTCTACAAAAATTTCTAAAGGATCCCCTTCTCGAATCCTCAAGGTACGGCGGATCTCTTTCGGGATAACAACACGTCCTAAATCATCAATACGGCGTACAATACCAGTTGCTTTCATTCTTTATGCTGCCTCCTTTTCTGTGATGACTGCCTATGAATTTCCTGTTGAAGCGCAATCAGAACAAGCGGGTGATTACAGATAGTATGATTCAGCAATAAAAACCTATACACCCTTGGTATGGATTTTTTCATAAAAAATGTCAACTTCAAAAGTATGCCGATCCGGGAGACACGACAAGTATACGACAAGACCCCACAGTGGTGCGGGATTATCCATAGAGTAAATCAAAAGGAGGTCAGCTGAAAACACAACGCCGGTTGCAACGTTAAAGATCCCACATTGTTTAAAAACCTATGATCCCGAGAAGCTAGACCAGCGAATGGACTCTATAAAAGTGGAGCAGCCTAGTCTCGAGTTCCAAAACACTTAAAAAACCTCATCCCTATTCAGGGATGAGGTAGATCTCAAGCTGTCGTTACCTCCCTCATCATTCCAGGCAGCTTTCCGATAAACTCCTCAACAAGCTTATATCGTTTGAACTCCGTTTTGCGGTCCCACGTGATTGTTACCTTCAATTGCGAATCTTCCGTTCCCAATTGAACCATTCGACCATATTTATTAGCGAATTCAAATAACTTTGAGCCATCGATCTTTTGACTTTGTTCAGCTTCCATCAACATTTCAATTTTCTTCTTCTTCTCCGTAACATTTTCAATACGCGCTTGTTTTGCCTGAAGGCGTATGGAAGAGACCCGGAATAAGTTTTCGACTTCTTCTGGATAATCCCCGAAGCGGTCCATCAATTCATCACGTAAATCATGGATATCTTCATTATTTTCAATAGCCTGAAACATTTTGTACATGTCAATTTTCTGCTTTTCATCTGCAATGTAATCATCTGGGATATACGCATCAAGCATCAAATCGAGTTCTGGCTGGAACGGTTGGATATTTTCGGTTTCCTTCCCTTGTCTTTTCGCTTCAATCGCATCTTTCAGCATTTGGGAGTACATATCGAAACCAACCGAGTCGATATATCCATGTTGCTGAGCACCCAAGAGATTACCCGCTCCACGAATAGATAAATCACGCATGGCAATCTTAAATCCAGAGCCAAGCTCGGTAAATTCCTTGATCGCCTGCAGTCTTTTTTCGGCGACTTCTGTTAACACTTTATCCTTCTGGTATGTGAAATAGGCATAGGCTACTCGGTTTGATCTCCCTACACGCCCTCGCAATTGGTATAACTGGCTTAAGCCCATACGATCAGCATCATAAACAATAAGCGTGTTGACATTAGGAATATCTACACCTGTTTCTATAATCGTCGTACTAACAAGCACATCAAATTCCCCTTCAAGGAAAGAGAACATGACATTTTCAAGCTCCGTTTCATTCATTTGACCATGAGCAAATGTGACGCGCGCCTCTGGAACCAGCTCGGCAATTTGCTGGGCCATCCGCTCAATATTCTCCACTCGATTGAACAGGAAAAATACTTGTCCATCGCGTGCCATCTCTCGCTCGACTGCTCCCCGGAGGAATATAGGGTTATATTCCAATACATATGTCTGGATAGGAAATCGATTGGCCGGCGGCGTTTCAATAACGGACAAGTCTCGTACCCCAAGCATAGACATATGCAAAGTCCTTGGAATTGGAGTCGCTGTCAATGTCAAAACATCAACATTGTTTTTCAATTGCTTAATTTTCTCCTTATGTTTCACACCAAAGCGTTGTTCTTCGTCTACAATAAGTAACCCAAGATCTTTAAACTGAACATCCTTGGAAAGAACCCTGTGCGTTCCTACCACGATATCAACTAATCCTTTCCTCAAACGCTCTGTCGTTTCTTTCTGTTGCTTTTTCGTGCGGAAACGACTCATAAGTCCAATATTAATTCCAAAGCCTTGCAGGCGTTCCTGCAGCGTTTCATAATGTTGTTGAGCGAGGATGGTGGTTGGGACAAGCAAGGCCACTTGCTTTCCATCGACAATAGCCTTAAAGGCTGCACGAATGGCTACTTCTGTTTTTCCATACCCTACATCTCCACACAAGAGACGATCCATTGGACGGACACGCTCCATATCAGATTTAATCTCTTCTATACAGCGGATCTGATCTTCGGTTTCTTCATATGGGAAGGCCGCTTCAAAATCTTTTTGCATTTCACCGTCTTCACTAAATGCGTACCCTTTGGAAGCTTCCCTTTCCGCGTAAAGCTGGATCAAATCATCAGCGATATCCTCTACAGAAGATTGCACACGGCTTTTGACTTTCTTCCACTCGCTGCCTCCAAGCTTATACACTTTCGGTTCTTTGCCTTCAGAGCCTACATATTTTTGAATAAGATCGATTTGGTCGATCGGTACGTACAATTTATCGTTGCCCGAATACTTAACCATCAGAAAGTCCTTATGGTTTCCACCCATTTTAAGTGTCTCAATCCCAAGGTACTTCCCAATCCCATGGCTGGCATGAACGATATAGTCCCCGACTTTCAACTCCTGGTAGTTCTTAATCCGTTCCGCATTCGACATTTTCTGTTTTCGCTTCGGTTTCGATGTCCGTTTCTTAAACAGCTCATTTTCCGTCATAACGGCAAGCTTATGCATCGGCCATTCAAAACCATGACTAATATTTCCGGTTATGATTGTCGGTTTGACTAACGGAAGCTGAATATCTTCTTCAGAAATGACCGCTTCTATATCATAATCTCGAAGCACACCTTCAATCTTAGACTTCCTGTTTTCGTCAGGAGCCAAAATGACCACAGAGTAATTTTGTTTCTCCCAGCGATCCATTTCATTTTTCAATAAATTCATTTGCCCATGAAACTGCTGCATCTGACGACTGGAAATGTTTACGATATTCTGAGGTTGGGTATTTGGGATATGTCTCATAAACACAGACAGATACAATCGAGGGTGCTCCATCCTCATCCAAGCATCCTGCCAGTCAAACGATATTTTCAATTCTCTAACCGTCTGGTTCGCCTCGAGCATACTGTTATGCCATTCTCCTTCTTCTTGATCGAGACGATTGGCTGTTTCCTGAATACGGCTCATTTCATCCAAAATGACAATCCCTGTCTCAGGCAAATAGTCTAATAGACTGACAGGTTCCTCATAGAAGTACCCAATGTACTTATAAATTTCCTGAAAATGTTCCCTTGCTTTCAAACGATCGAGGTCATGTTCCACCACTTGGGTGAGTGTCTCTTTCGCCTCTTGTTTGTTTAATTTTTTCAATGAATGACTAAGTGCATCTTCTAACCGATCATGAGCTCGCACAAAGTCTTCCTCTCTCAGTAACAATTCTGTTGCCGGTCCAATATGTACGGCATCCAGTTTGTCATGAGATCGTTGAGTTTCCGAATCAAATGTTCGGATCGAATCCACTTCTGTATCAAATAATTCAATTCGATAAGGGAAATCAGAAGTGAGTGGAAACACGTCCATGATCCCTCCACGAACGGAAAACTCTCCAGGAGTGGCCACCATTCCGGTTCGGTCGTATCCCATATGAACTAAGCGCTCCAAATAATCATCAAGATTGATTTCTTCACCAACACGAAAAGGGAGCTGATTTTGCTCCCAGTATGATTTCGGCGGCATCATTCGTTTCAATGCGGCCACAGGTGCAATCAGGATCCCTTTTTCCTGCGCCAGCCATTGATTCAATGCGTCAATTCGCTGGCTCCTTAGTTCGGGGCTCGCAACGGCAATTTCTGAGGCAATCAATTCATTCACAGGATACAGATGAACAAGATCGGCATCCGTTAATTCCTGCATGTCCTCATATAATTGTTGAGCTTGAATTAGTTGGTGAGTGACAATGATAACAGGCTTTTCCAACGATTCCTGTAATAATGATACTATCAAACTTCTCGAAGCCCCGGAAAGCCCAGCCACCATCTGTTCTTTCATGCCTGACCTGAAGCCTTCGACTACCGAATGGATATCATCCTTTGGAAATAGATAATCCTTAATACCTTGCATAACGAATTCCTCCACCATCCAGATTTCTGAACCATTCAGAAACCAAGATTTACTGTATAAAAAAGTCTAATTCATGGTAATGGGGATTGTCGTCTAATGACTCCTTACATGAGTCGCAAATGGTCCGTATGTCCATATCTCCGCCCGTTGTCATATGAACCATTTGTTCCTGGTCCTGATCATTTAATAAATCAAATCCCAGTTGAGACACATCCACATGTTCAGCATCTAATTCTCCGACCTGATTTTGACAATGACGGCAAAAGTAACGTATTTTCATTTCCATCCTCCTTGAAGGGTTGATGGTAGTTAGTTTTACCGTCCTATCCAACTGTTATACGGAGACTGACTGCTCCATCATTTCACGTTAAAATCATTCATTACTTCGTTAAAGGTCTGTCCCAACCATGCTTCACATGCTTTGACAGCAAAATCAACACTCTCAGTTACTGGTTCTTGTTCCTCTTTGTTAAAAGAACCCAGTACATGGTCAATCACTGTTTTTGAACCTTCCGGACGACCAACACCCACCCGGAGTCGTTTAAATTCTTTTGTACCTAGTTGGTCAATAATGTTCCGGATCCCATTGTGCCCGCCGTGGCCACCTTTTTTCCTTAAGCGTATTTTACCGGGAGGTAAGTCTAAATCGTCATAAACCACTAAAACATCGCCCACTTCAATGTCATAAAAGTCCATCAATGGACGCAGAGATTCCCCTGATAAATTCATATAGGTTTGTGGCTTTAACAGGACAACTTTATCTCCATTCAACCGCTCCATTGTAAACAAGCCATTAAACTTCTTTTGGCTTAATGACCAATGATTACGTGATGCTAACTCATCTATAACCCTAAATCCAATATTGTGGCGGGTGTCTTCATACTTTTTCCCTGGATTTCCAAGACCTACGATACACTTCATAAAAAACTTCCTTTGCTCTCTTTATACTATTGGTCCATTATATCAAAAGGCTGCGTTGAATCATGTCAAAATCCGTTTGATTTGAGCAAAATTTTGCTCCTAACCTGTCGATAGCTCAGATGTTTATACAATCCCCTGAATTTAAAATCTTAAACAAGCTTGCAAATGGACCTTATTTACACCTGCAATACAGGATGAATATTCATTCGACAACGATGAAAAAGGGCGTGCCTGATCGGCCCGCCCTCTCTATGCTTCATGCTAATTGTATTATTCTTTTTCGTCTGCGTCATCTGACTTTTCATTGATCACTTCAGGCTCAGCATCAGCATCGGTCGTATCCGGCTCTTCCGGCATTTCTTCCGGAGGAGTAACTGAAACGATCGTCGTATTTTCATCTTCTGTAATTTCGTAGTTTCTAGACGCTTTTAAGTCACTAACCATTACACTGTCCCCGATACTCAATTCAGAAACATCAACGACGATTTCCTCTGGAATATCACCTGGTTTCGCACGTACAGCCAACTCATAAAGCGGCTGTTGAACGACACCACCTTCTTTACTCCCGGCTGCTTCTCCTTCAAGACGGACAGGAACTTCAACATCCATCTCTTCAGACATATCCACGATGTAAAAGTCCGCATGAATCAGTTCATCTTTTATTGGATCCACTTGGTATTCGTGAAGCATGACATCCACCTTGTTTTTACCATCAACATCAAGGGATATTATCGCGTTCTTCCCTTCATCACGAACAGTTTTAAGTAACTCTATGCTGCTAACAGCAACCGTGATCGGTTCCTTATCCTTCCCATATACGACACTTGGAACATTTCCTTCCAGACGTAGTTCACGGGTTACGGATTGCTTGAGATTTTGTCTTTGATTTGCTTTTAATGTAGTAGCCAAATTAATCAACCTCCAGTAATTTACCAATCATTCATTCAGTTTCCCGTTATTCACAAGAGTTAAACCTCTATTCAGAAATTAATCAAATAAAATGCTAATGGATTGACGCTCATGGACGCGAATAATTGCCTCACTAATTAAACCAGCAACAGATAGTTCTGTAATCTTCTCACTTGCCTTCTCTTCTCCAAGCGGAATCGTATTAGTCACCACAAGTTCTTTAATCTTGGAGTTATCAATACGCTCGATGGCCGGTCCAGATAAAACCGGGTGAGTACAACAAGCATAGACATCTTTGGCCCCGTTCTCCACAAGGGCATTGGCCGCAAGAGTGATCGTACCTGCTGTATCGATAATATCATCAATCAAAATGGCAGTTTTCCCTTCGATATTACCGACAATATTCATGACTTCCGCAACGTTCGGTCGAGGACGCCGCTTATCAATAATCGCAATCGGCGCCTTGAGACGATCCGCCATCTTGCGTGCACGTGTCACTCCACCATGGTCAGGGGATACCACGACAACATCATCAAAATTCTTTTCTTCAAAGTAGTCGGATAAAATTGGCACTCCGACAAGATGATCGATCGGCAAGTTAAAGAACCCTTGAATCTGTGGAGCGTGAAGATCAAGCATCAGCACACGGGAGGCACCTGCGGTTTCAAGCAAGTCCGCGATCAGTTTAGCGGTGATCGGCTCTCGAGCCCGTGCCTTACGATCCTGCCTTGCATACCCATAATAAGGCATAACAATATTGATGGTTCTTGCGGACGCACGTTTCAATGCATCGATCATAATTAAGAGTTCCATGATGTGTTGGTTAACGGGCTCACAAGTGGATTGAACAACGTACACATCACACCCACGGATACTTTCTTCTATGTTGATTTGAATCTCGCCGTCACTAAAACTTGTGACTGTACATTTACCTAGCTCGACTCCGATGTTATCAGCAATTTCCTTCGCTAACTCAGGATTTGAGTTAAGTGAGAATACTTTCAGTTTTGAATCCTTATATCCAGTTGCCATGGATGGAACCCTCCGTTAATCTTTTTTGATCGATTTCATTTTAGTGGCGTATCCTTCTTTGTTCGTCTGACGAGAACGTGCGATGGACAAGGCCTCTGATGGGACATCTTCATTAATGGTAGAACCTGCAGCGACATACGCTCCTTTTCCAACTTTCACAGGAGCGATCAAGTTTGAATTGCATCCGATAAATGCATCATCCTCAATGGTCGTTAAGTGTTTATTTTTTCCATCATAGTTGACCGTAATGGTGCCGCAACCGATGTTCACACCGCTCCCTACTTCAGCATCACCAATATAACTTAAATGGGAGGCTTTGCTGCCATTGCCAAATGCCGCCTTCTTCACTTCAACAAAATTCCCAACTTTCACATCATCCCCCAGGTTTGACTGTGGTCTAATGTGTGCAAATGGACCAATTTGAACACGTGCTCCAATCCGGCTGTCAGCAGCCGCACTTTGCTTAACAGTCGTCTCAGCACCTACATGGCAATTGGTAATCGTCGTATGAGGTCCAATAACGGCATCATTTTCAATGAATGTTGTACCTTCCAGCACACTACCAGGGTAGATAACGACATCCTGGCCAATCTCAACATCTGGTCCGATATAAGTTTGATCAGGATCAACAAGCGTTACACCATTTCTCATATGTTGCTCGTTAATTCGTCTCTTCATTAATTTTTCTGCTTTTGATAAAGCCACGCGGTCATTAACTCCTAGAGATTCAGAGAATTCAGGCGTTTGATAAGCACTGATTGTTTCTCCACGACCTTTTAAAATTTCTATAACATCTGGGAGATAATATTCCCCTTGAACATTATCATTAGAAACGTTTTTAAGCGCTTCAAACAACATAGCATTATCAAAACAATAGGTGCCTGTATTTATTTCCTGAATGGCCTGTTCCTCTTCAGAAGCATCTTTTTGCTCAACAATCCGTTCTACTTGGCCATTTCCTCCCCGAATGACACGCCCATACCCGGTTGGATCTTCGGCGTGAGCGGTTAGAATCGTTGCCTTTGCCTTTTCAGCATCATGATGATCAATCAATTTCTGCAAAGTTTCACCTGTCAACAATGGAGTATCTCCACAAACAACAACAGTGGTCCCTTCTCGATCCGCTAAAATATCATCAGCTTGCAAGACAGCGTGACCTGTCCCCAATTGCTCCTCCTGAATGACATAATGGCTATCCTCACCAAGCTGGTCCTGAACTTTTTCAGCACCAAAACCTACAACAGTAATTAATTCCTTCAAATCTAATGTATTCAACTGGTCGACAACATGCTGGACCATCGGTTTGCCGCATACAGGATGCAAAACTTTGTAAAGTTTTGACTTCATACGCGTACCTTGGCCAGCGGCTAAAACGACAGCATATCTATTAGTCATGAAAACGTACCTCCATCCTCAATATCCACTTTGAATCATATCTTAATACCAAGGTGATTTCAACATGGAGGACACAGCCCAACTGAATTTATCAAGTCTGCAATCAATGATGTTAAGTATTACCTGGACATCAAAAAAAGAGCCTAACCTTTTCAGGGCTAGACTCTTGGTGTGCAATAAGTATTAGGAAGCTCCAGCTTCTTCAAATTCCGCCTCAGCTTCAGCCTCATCACCCGCACGGTGATAGGCTTCAAGTACAGCGTCTTGAATCTTTCCACGAGTACCTGAATTTATTGGATGTGCAATATCACGAAACTCCCCATCCGGAGTGCGCTTGCTCGGCATTGCTACGAACAGCCCATTGTTGCCATCAATCACCCGTATGTCATGGACAACAAACTCCTGATCCAAGGTAATAGAAGCAATTGCTCGCATTCTTCCATCGGTATTCACGCGTCGCAGTCTTACGTCAGTTACTTCCATTAGAATTCACCACCTTTTATGCAAAAGAACTTATGTAAAACAAATTCCACAAAACGGGAAAAATTCCTGCTATATTTCTAAAAAATTTTTATGATTCTGTTTATTTTGTAATTAAATGGGGGTCGTACCATGAAAAAAGACCCTCATACAAAAGGATGAGGGTTTTTTTACACTAAATCATTAAATTTTATTTAGTAAATTTCCTGGACGAACTTCAATAGACCCCCGTCTTTCATCCGCATTTACGATTTGGACAACAGACAAGTAATCATCGACCACTCGATCTTCTTCTTCATCTTCAGCTTCAGCAAGAACTCCAATTCCAGCCAATTCAGCATCAAACTCCATTAATAGGTTTCTCATCCCATTAATAGTTCCTCCCGCTTTCATGAAATCATCTATGATACAGACACGGGAGCCTTGAGACAATGACCTTTTGGTAAGGACCATGGTTTGAATTTTGCGGGTGGAACCAGAAACATAGTTGATACTTACCGTGGAACCTTCAGATATTTTCGGGTCCCTCCTGGCAATGACAACCGGAACATTCAAAAAAGATGCAACCGCATATGCAAGAGGAATTCCCTTTGTAGCGACAGTCATGACCACATCGATATCCTTGTTACGAAAAGCTGAGGCGAAAAGTTTGCCAATGTTACGGGTCGTTTCCGGGTCTCCAAGCAAATCACTCATGAATAAATAGCCACCCGGAAGAAGGCGGGCTGGGTCTTCTAATTTCTCACAGAGTTCTTCAACGAAACGGCTGCTCCCCTCTAAAGAAAATGCAGGGATATATTTCACACCACCAGCCGCACCAGAAATTGTCTCCAAGTAACCGATCCCTTCATGCTGAAACATCTTATTGATGATGCCGAGATCTTCACTGATGGAAGATTTCGCTGCATCAAATTTCTCCGAGAAAAAAGGAAGGGAGATGAGATTCCGTGGTCGATCGAGAATATAATGTGTCATGGCGACAAGCCTTTCGCTCCTTTTCATAACAAAGCACCTCTAAATCCGAATATTTTCATTAAATATAACAAATTCGTACGTTATTTATCAAGTGGTTCTCTGTATCCCAGTAGACGGACCATATAAACTTCTGTGCAGAAGCCTTTAAGACTGTTATAAATTCTTTGAGCACGAGCATCATGTTCCACAAGAGAAAATACAGTCGGACCGCTGCCACTCATCAATACAGCATCTGCACCAGCCTGTGACATTAGCTCCTTGATTTGACCAACTTCTTCATGCATTTCTAGGGTTACACCTTCAAGCGTATTGCCTACATGGGTACAAATTTCTCGATAATCTCCATTTTTAAGAGCCGCCACCATCGCCTTCGTGTTAGGGTGTTCTGCCTTCTCTACATCCAGATTCTGATAAACAGATTGAGTAGAAACGCCGAGAGTAGGTTTAGAAAGAACCACCCAGCAAGGAGGAGGGGCTGGTATTGACTGTATCTTCTCTCCTCGTCCAGTAGCGAGAGCCGTCCCTCCGTACACACAAAAAGAAACATCAGAACCGATTTCTGCACCAAGGACCGCCAATTCATCAAGACTCAAACCTAAATTCCACAAACGGTTTACTCCTCTTAATACAGCGGCAGCATCACTGCTACCACCAGCCAGACCAGCAGCCACGGGGATATTCTTTTCAATATAAATTTTAACTCCCTTGCGTACATCATACCGATTCTTGATTAATTGGGCGGCTCGATAGGCTAAATTTCGCTCGTCATTGGGGACAAAGCGGCTTTCTGATTCCACTCTAATTTCATTTTCAGAGAGAAGAGACAATTCAATTCGATCTGCAAGATCTACCGTTGTCATGACCATTTCTACTTCATGGAAGCCGTCCGGGCGTTTATGTAAAACATCAAGAGACAAATTAATCTTCGCAGGGGCTTTTTCGAGTATTTGCATGCAAGCACCTCATATTCAATAAGATTCTGAAAGCATTGTACCATACTTGTAAGCTGCAAAGTGAGCTGATATGAAAGCAAAAAACCCCTGGCGCTAGGAGCACCAGGGAAAAGTACTTACTGTTGGTTTTTCACCATTTGTTCTTCTGCCATTTGGATTGCTCTTTTTACCATATTTCCTGCATCCCGCCCAGAGATGCCGCCCCATCCGTCCTTTTCTACCTTGTCGTAAAACCCAAGTTCTTTCGCGATCTCTTCTTTCAACGAATTGGACATCATGCTGCGCTTACGTCCCATCGTCTTCAGCTCCTTTCGCTTTCACTAAGGTAACGACAACCCTAGTATGTGCGTTTGGTCGACAAGACAAGCACGGTAGTTGTATGTAATGTTGGTAATGATTCCTTTTCTATAAAAGCATTTTAAATTGAATGCTTTTCCATGATATAGACAAAATAAAAAAGCAGCAAACGAAAGGTTTACTGCTCAAGTGCCATAGTCTGTAGGTCATCGAAGTTCAATTCGACTGTCTCTGTAAGTACATCTGCATAGCTGTAAGATACACGTTCAAAAGCATTTTCTTCTTGATCAAGCTCTACAATGAAAACAGCAGGATAAGTCTCTGCCAATACACCAGAACGCTCAATTGTTTTACGGCGCCCGCCGTTTGCTTTCAATGTAAGACGCTTGCCAATTTGCCCTTCAAGGGACTGCTTGATTTCTACTAACGTTTTAGCCACTGCACTCCACCTCACTGTATATTAGGATATCACAAAGATTGGACAAAGTCAAATAAAATTATTAATTATACCAACTGTGCTAAAACAATGCAACAGAAGGGTATAAATAATCGGTCCCGATTAGCTTATCCATTTAAAGGAAAACTATGTAATCTTTTTTATTTTTCTATGATATCGCGTGTTTTCTCCTCTCCTCCCTGCAAGAATAATTCTTTTTTCTTTGATTTCCCATACTAAAAAAATTGAATACCCTCTTATACCCCTAAGCTAAAATAGAGGGACCTTATTTTCTTTCCCATGGAGGAGCCTGCCTTACATGAGCAAAGATGGATACGTCCCTATAGTCTTAGATAATTAAAAAGCCGCCATAGGTAAATGGCGACAATTAAGTTTCTTCCTTATTTTCTTCTTCGGTTTGATTTTCTGTATATGGCATCCCAATACGCAGAAGCCCTTTCGTTTCAATTCCACCGAGACCATCTTCCCCACTTACAGTATTACGTATAACTTCCCAAATGTTAATATGATCCATAAAGGAGGTATAAGCCACTCGGGCCGCTACATAGACGGGGTCTATGGCATGGATGTTGACTCTTGCAGGTGAACTGGCAAAATTAGCCCCTGCTCTGATGATGGACTCAAAGTGCGATTGACACGCACCAGCAAATAGGACAAGCTGGTCAAAGTTGGGGTATTTTCTTCTAATATTACGGACTGCTTCCACAAAATACTTCGAATGACGGTAGGATTCTAATTCTCTGACCGTACCCTTGGCCTTTGAATAAGAATCGTGTCCTGTCAATACGACAATTTCCGGGTGGACTTTCTCTATTAAAGGCAGTACTTGGTTCGGCATCTCTTTTTCATGGAGGTACTGACCATGGACTTGTAACCCTAATTGCTCATATAAGGCAATACATTTCTTTAGAAATAACGGGTCCCCGTCTATATGGAGAATACGGGGCGGGATTTGGAAATAGTTTGTTTCTTTAGCCTTCGTATACCCACTCCCGGCCTCCGCTTCTCTCTTTTCTTTTAACAGCCTGTAATCCTGTCGAAATAAACGATAGGAGTAGGCCTCCTTCTTATCCACTTCACTTTTTCTCCGATGGTATTCGGCACCGGTCACTTTTTCAAGATCATCGAGAGGGGCATCGGCCTCGAGACGTACGTGTTCGCCCATCAATTTTAAGAGCTGTCCCGTCTCTGTCTTCACTCGAAAAATGATGTCGTGCTTATAAGATTTCCGTGTGACTAGGTCTCCACTTGATATCATTATTCCCCACCTCACTCTATACACTACTTTTAGTGTATGTGTGACTATGGGCTTTGTGTCTATTTCACGTTACTTATATAAAACATTGGCGAGATCAGCAAACTCCTGCATCGTCAAAGATTCTCCCCGTCTCGAAGGATCGATATCAACTTTCTCAAGACAGTTTCTTAACTCTTCCTTATTCTTTTCTCCTTTAAAATGACGGGCTAAGTTATTCATCAATGTTTTTCTTCGTTGTCCAAATGTCGCCTTTACAACATCAAAGAAAAATTCCTCATCTTCCACTTCGACTGGCGGCTCTTTTCTCATTTCAAGGTGAAGTACGGAAGAGTCCACATTAGGTTGTGGCATAAACACGGTCTTAGGTACATTCAGTACGACTTTTGCCTTTGTATAATATTGAACGGCGATGGAAAGAGAGCCGTAACTTTTGGTATTCGGTTCCGCAGCCATACGATCTGCCACTTCCTTTTGAATCATTACTGTAATACTGTCAATCGGTAGACGATCCATTAACAGCTTCATTAAAATAGGAGTCGTAATATAATAAGGAAGGTTTGCTACCACACGGACAGGCTGATCCGGTTTGAAATGATCCGATATCATCTGGGAAACATCTGCCTTTAGAATATCTTGGTTAATCACCTCAACATTCTCATAAGTCCCAAGTGTTTCTTCCAGAATTGGGAGAAGCCGCTGATCGATTTCAAAAGCTACTACTTTATCAGCATGCTGGGCAAGCTGTTCTGTCAATGCACCGATTCCAGGTCCAATTTCAATGGCACCTGCTGTGCGGTCAATTCCTGCCTCACTTATGATGTTTTTTAAAATGTTCACATCAATCAAGAAGTTCTGCCCTAAACTCTTTTTAAATGAGAATCCATACGTCTGCAGGATCTCTTTTGTCCTAGTCGGTGTAGCTACTGCTTTACTATTCATTTCTTTCCTCCTGAATAATTTGATTCATCACTCGATCAAGCTGTTTTGAGGTAATGTGGAACATATTTAAGCGTTTTAATAATTGTTTGCCATTTGTCTTGCCGATGTTAAGGACAACCCCCAGCCTTTCCCGTCGCTTAGACGATTGAGACCCTCCGATCAGACCATAGTCGATCAAGTCCTGCTTCGTGATCTCCCCTTCATGGATATCAACAAGTTCATATATAGCGGATAATGCTTCTTGTATATCTGAAATTGAAGCATGCTCAATCCCGATCCCTTTATCATGTTTCGCCCGGGCTTTCTCTTTCGGCAAAAAGGCATGTTTACAATCGGGGACATGTTGGGTGACAATATGTCTGATCCGTTCGCCCGGATAATCCGGATCCGTAAAAATAATCACTCCTCTTTTGTTCTGGGCATGCTTAATTTGCTCGATAACAGCTTCATCAATTGCAGAACCGTTAGTTTCAATGGTATCTGCATCTACAGCACTTTTAATTCTCGCTGTATCATCTTTCCCTTCTACAACGATGACTTCTTTTATTTTCACATTCTTTCCTCCTGTAGCGTTCCTTTCATCATCGTTCCATATCATACCATGAGTATATACACGAAAAAAGCAGAGGAACAGTCCTCTGCTATCTTCATTAATCTAGTATTTTCACTTTCACATTTTTTGAACCAAAGTTTAGAGCCTGGCTTTTCGAAGGCACAAACAAGTCAATACGATTCCCACTAATAGCTCCACCAGTATCTCCAGCAATGGCATGGCCATATCCTTCCACCCAAACGCGGCTCCCTAATGGAATAACGCTAGGGTCAACAGCTACGACCTTTTTGTCAGGATTCGCCTTTAAATTGATTCCTGTTGCCGTGACTCCAGAACACCCTGAACAATCGGCTGTATAGGCAGTCGCATGCATATACAAAGTTTTTGCTCCGCTTGTATCGTTCCTTGATACTGTGGTTGAAGCCTGTGAAGCCGTACTTTTAGATGAACTTGACACACTGGAGGAAGAGCTGGAAGACGGTGTAGAAGCAGAAGCAGTCGCTTTTTCCTCCACTTTAGTACCTAAAGCAACCACTTCCTTTTTACTTTCCTTCTCCACGTTCTCTTCCACTAGCTCCCTGCTCGTTTCTTCCCCGTTTTTAAGGACCACTTCATATTCCTTGGTGACTAACCCTTTTTCACCAGAGGAGACCACTTTCTTTTCTCCTTTCGGAAGAGAGCCGTCTTTCTTCGTTTCAACTGTATAGTCCACTTCCTCTTCCACGATATCAGTCACTTTTTCAACCCTGGTAATGGTTACTGGTTTATCAGATGGGAGTGGATCATTTGGATCAAGATTCATTTCATCAAGCTTGTTAAGTTCAACCCCCTGATCTTCAAGTAGTTCAGATACAGTTGAGGCCGTGCTCCAAACTTTTTCGGAATCCTTTCCATCCTTTAAGGTAACTTGGAACGCTTTTTGGACTTCAATATCCATCCCTTGTTCAATACGGGTGTCTTGGTCGTGGGAGACTTCATCCCTCTCCTCGAACTCAAGACCCTCCTGCTCAAAGAATTCCCCTACGGTAGAGGCTGTTGTATAGTATTGCTCTCTATGATTACGATCGATGGCTAGATTGATAGACTTAGATGCTATGTAAGTGACATCCATTCCATACTTAACCGGATCGGTTAACTTATGTGATAATTCATCATGTTGCTGAACAGTGACACCGAGTTCTGATAATAATTCTTCGATAGTATCTGCATGAGTGCGTATCAGTTCTTTCTGTCCATTTTGTGTCACTTGCACGGAAGCTTTGGTAGCTTCATACGAAACGGTTACTAAAAAGGCGATGCATAGGACGGCAATCACAGTTGCCCATACCATCATGTGACTAATGGCTGACTTTAATCTATTCCCTATTTTCATCCTTTGGCCTCCTTTCTAAAGCACGCGTTTTATTGTAGTCAAGTGACAAACCCGTGTCAAATGAATCTCCTTAAAGCAAAAAGAGGAGCCAGTTTGACCATCACTGACTCCTCTATTATGCTATTTTACCTAGATAATTAACATAACAGACATGTTACAATTCCCATACAATTGGACGATGTTTGTAACATAGCTGCCAAAGTCCCCTTCTTTACGACTGAATTCCAAAAAATTCGAGAGCATTCGATGTCGTCACCCTGCTCACTTCTTCATAGGATACTTCTTTCAGTTCCGCAATTTGTTCGGCCACAAGTTTCACGTAAGCGGGCTCATTTCTCTTTCCACGATTTGGATGTGGAGCAAGGAATGGGCAGTCTGTTTCAACTAACAAGTGTTTTAATTCGACTGATTTAGCCACTTCCTTCGGTAACTTGGCATTCTTAAACGTAACAGGACCTCCGAGAGAAATCATGAAATTCATATGAATACATTCATGAGCCGTCTCAACAGGACCGCTGTAGCAGTGCATAATCCCTCCCACTTCTGCTGCATTTTCCTCTTTTAGTATATCAACAATATCTTCTGTCGCTTCCCTGTTATGAATAATGATTGGCATGTTCACTTTCTTCGCCAATCGGATTTGTTTTCGAAATACCTCTTTCTGAACCTCTTTCGGGGATTTATCCCAATGATAATCAAGCCCCATCTCACCAATTGCTACCACTTTAGGGTGTGCGGACAATTCTTCAATCCACTGGAGGTCTTCTTCCGTCATATCAATGGCATCTACAGGGTGCCATCCGACAGCGGCATATATATGTTCATACCTCTCTGCAAGCTCCATGGCTTTCGGTATGGTCTTTCTATCAAACCCAACGACTGTCATATAGTGGACTCCTGCTTCACGAGCCCGCTCAATCGTTTCTTCCAGATCCTCTTCAAATTGATCTGCATTCAAATGAACATGTGTATCAAATAGCATCCATACCCCACCTCTATCTTGATTACTTCTCTTTTATAAAGTCTCCATTTAAAAAAAGGAAAGCGCTGTTAAGAGCTTTCCCTTTTTATTTGAACGTTATTTCACTTTCGTACCATTCGCCAATGCCTGATCTACGGAGGCTAAAGATAGACCGCCTTCATCTTCACCAGCAAGGATCATTCCTTGTGATAATTCACCACGAAGTTTGACCGGCTTAAGATTAGCTACGCAAATGACCTTTTTACCTACAAGATCTTCTGGTGCGTAGTGTTGAGCAATTCCGGAGATGACTTGTCTCTGCTCATAACCAAGGTCCAATTGAATTTTCAAGAGTTTATCTGCTTTTTTCACCTTGTCTACTTTCAATACTTCAGCTACACGGAAATCAAGCTTCATGAAATCATCAATCGTTACTTCTTCGGAATCGACCTGTTCCTCCTCTTTCTTTTCTTCTTTTGGAGGGGTTGGTTTCTTCATCATATCCTTGATGATCTGTGTTTCTTCCTCGGCATCAAGGCGAGGGAAGATAGGTTGATCTTTCTGTACTTTTGTACCTGTTGGAATTCGCCCGAACTCGTTCAAACTGTCCCAAGCCTTATGATCGTCTGCTGTCACACCCAATTGTTGGAAGATCCGTTCAGGGGTTTGGGTTAAGAATGGTTGTAACATGACACCAATCTGACGAAGCGACTCTGCCAGGTGAGCCATAACATTCCCAAGCCGTTGTCTTTGGTTTTCATCTTTAGCAAGGACCCAAGGCTGAGTTTCATCGATATATTTGTTTGTTCGGCTGACAAATTTCCAAAGATTCGAGAGAGCTACAGAGAACTCCATATTTTCAAGGGAATCTTCTACTGACTTTCTTGTTTCTTCCGCAATTTGTTCAAGATTTTGATCAAATGAGTCTTCTCCCAACTCCAATTCTGGGATTTCACCATCGAAATATTTACTGATCATGGCGACTGTACGGTTTAATAGGTTCCCTAAATCGTTTGCAAGATCATAATTAGTCCGCTCAACGAATGCTTCTGGTGTAAACACTCCATCAGATCCGAACGGCACTTCACGGAGCAAGTAATATCTGAGGGCATCCAAACCATAGCGATCACTCAGCTGCACCGGATCAACAACGTTCCCTTTCGACTTGGACATTTTTCCATCTTTCATAAGAATCCATCCGTGTGCAAATACCTTTTTCGGTAACGGAAGATCCAGTGCCATCAGCATAATCGGCCAGTAAATAGTATGGAAACGGACGATTTCTTTCCCAACCAGCTGGACGTCTGCCGGCCAGAACTTTTGGTAGCGGGAGTCATCCTCACTATCGAAACCAAGCGCTGTAATGTAGTTACTTAGCGCATCAATCCAAACATAAATGACGTGCTCTTCATTCCCAGGCACACCGATTCCCCAGTCAAAGGTCGTACGCGAGACAGCAAGGTCCTCGAGGCCAGGCTTAATGAAGTTATTGATCATCTCATTTTTACGACTTTCCGGCTGGATAAAGGTCGGGTTCTTTTCATAGAACTCCAATAATTGATCCACGTAGTTACTCATTTTGAAAAAGTAAGATTCCTCTTTTACTTTTTCTACTTCGCCACCACAGTCCGGACAGCGGCCGTCTTCCAGCTGTCGTTCTGTAAAGAAGGATTCACACGGCGTACAATACCATCCTTCATACTCATCCAAATAAATGTCGCCTTTTTTCATTAAGTAATCAAAAATCTTTTCCACCACTACCTTATGGCGATCTTGTGTCGTACGAATAAAGTCGTCATATGAAATGTCGAGCTTATCCCACAACTGTTTAATTCCACTCACAATCTCATCTACGTACGCTTGTGGAGAAACACCTTTCTCCTCTGCTTTCCGCTGAATCTTTTGGCCGTGCTCATCCGTTCCTGTCAAATACATGACATCGTATCCTCGTAAACGCTTGTAGCGAGCCATAGCATCCCCCGCTACTGTCGTATATGCATGTCCAATATGCAAATTCCCGCTGGGATAATAGATAGGTGTAGTAATATAAAAGGTCTTGTTTTCCTCAGGCATCCTGTTCCCTCCTCAAAAATCTTCATACCATACGCCATAAAAGGTCATGGTATCATTCTATCGATTTATCTCCTTTATTTCCATTCCTAACATTAAAATATACCGAATTTTACTTAAAACTGTCAAAAGAACCAAACATTATAATTCCACATCTGTAAATACTCTGGTAAAATGATATGTATAAAGTGAAATTGGATAAACCAACCAAATATGGGATAGGTAACTTTTGGCGTTAGAGGAAGAGGCCTGTGGAAAACGCTTTTCTAACACTTTTTATATACCTTGTCCAGTATATGGATTTGGAAATTCTTATGCCTTTATTAGTAATTGACACGTCTGGGAATGGTTGGTACTATATTGTCGAGACATATGTCGAAACATGACAGAAAAACTTTTGATTGAGGGGAGACAGAAAAATGAAATCTACAGGTATCGTACGTAAAGTGGACGAACTCGGTCGCGTGGTCATCCCGATTGAACTTCGTCGTACATTAGGAATCAATGAGAAAGACGCGTTGGAGATTTATGTGGACGATGATCGAATCGTTCTTAAGAAATATAAACCCAACATGACTTGCCATGTCACAGGGGAAGTTTCAGATGAGAATTTGAAACTGGCAAATGGCAACCTTGTCCTTAGCAAAGAAGGCGCTCAAATGCTTCTTCAGGAACTACAAGACAACCTAAAGTAAATAATCATAGAGATAAATAACAAAAGACGATTGACTGGTTATACAAAAAAGAATTTTGACTCATTGACATATGTTAAAGAAACCCCCTTACTGTTCACAGGCCTGACAGTAAGGGGTTTTTAATGGACTTTTACCTTAATATACGATTTCTCCGCCCAACGAGGGGCGATGCCGTTTTAACTTCGTGCGCGCGGAAAAATAACGGTAATCCTCATTTTTCATCCACATGATAAGCTTGATACACTTCCCTTTTAGGAATTCCCCGATCTAAAGAGGCCTGTTTAATAGCTTCTTTATTTCTCATTCCTTCTTCCTCCATGTAATGATCGACATGATCGACAAGAGAAAGGGATGTCCACCAGCTATCTACTTCGCTATCTGTGCCCTGTCCGCCTTCAACAATGACACAAAACTCTCCACGGACTTCCTGGGTGGATGCCCAATCCACCAGTTCTCCTAAATCGCCTCGCACATATTCTTCATAACGTTTTGTTAATTCCCGGACTAATGAAGCCTTTCTCGCTCCAAATACCTCGTACATATGACTCAGCATTTCTTTCAATCTATGGGGTGATTCATAAAAAATCAAAGTAGCTTGAATCGCTTGGAGTTGATCCAAAACAGAGGAGCGGTCTTTCTTTTTCCGTGGTAAAAACCCACAAAAATAAAACTCTTCTGTCGGTAATCCTGAACCGGCAAGAGCCGGTAGAGCTGCGTTCGCCCCTGGAAGTACAACAACTGGAATGTCTACTTCCACGGCTCGTTGTATCAAATCCGTTCCAGGGTCTGAAATTCCAGGCATCCCGGCATCACTGACGATGGCAATACTCTCCCCGCCAAGTACCCTGTCGATTAACTGCGGCCCTTTTGAATGTTTATTGTGTTCATGATAGCTAACTAATGACGTAGATATCTCAAAATGATTAAGCAGCTTTTTTGTATTTCTCGTATCTTCTGCTCCAATCAAATCCACTTCCTTCAAAGTCTTCACCGCGCGAAAAGTCATATCTTCCAAGTTTCCGATCGGAGTAGGGACGATATAAATGATCCCTTTGTTTACACTATGATTAAAGCTCTTTTGAACCTTCATTCATCTTTACTCCTTTTTTTCTGGATTGGATCCACTGTTCTTTCTCTTTCCTTGTCATCCGCTTCATTCGGTACTCCTGACGCAGAGCTTCTGATTTCGTTTGAAACTCTTCATAAGCTTCTAAAACAAGGGGACCTCTTCCCCTAGTATATTTGGCACCTTTTCCGTTTTGATGTTTCTCAAGCCGGGCTTCCAGATTATTTGTGTAACCTGTATAAAGTGTCTCATCATTACATCTAAGTATATAGACAAAATGGTTATTCTCCATAAAGAATTTCCTTTAGTTCCGCCGTGTATTCGTCTTCTTTCGTGAGGGCATATAATGGAGGAAGGATTTTTAGGCCAGGCTTACCGTCCCTCACACCTTCAATCAAAAGAATATTAGCTTCTTTTCCTTCTTTCGGATAGACAAGACGCATCCGCTTCGGTTCCAGTTTATATTTGTTGAATAGCTGGATAATCTCTACCAACCGTTCCGGCCGATGCACCATAGACACTTTACCTCCAGATTTTGCAAGGCGGCTGCATGAATCTATGACTTCTTCAAGACTACAATGGATCTCGTGACGGGCAATCGCCAGATGTTGGTTCAAGTTTTGTTCATCCGCCTTAGGAGTAGGGAAATAAGGGGGATTACATGTCACAAGGTCAAATTTATCATTTCCATAATAAGCAGGCATTTCTTTCAAATCCCCGTGAATGATCTTAAGCTGATCCTTTAACCCATTTAGTTCAATATTGCGAAGGGCCATATCATAAAGTCGTTCCTGTATTTCAACGCCTGTGATTGGAACTTTTGACCGTGTAGAAAGAAATAGGGGGACCACCCCATTCCCTGTACATAAATCAAGGATCTTACCACGTGTCTTGGGTACGTATGTAAAATCAGCCAGTAAAACAGCATCTAGTGAAAAAGCAAACACGCTGGGACTCTGAATAATCCGCATATTCTCTTTCGCTAATAAAAAATCGATTCGTTCATCACCGTATAATTGAACCATCTAATGTTTTCCTTTCTATCTTTTCCACCTTTATTATGAATAGCTCCCTCATCCAAATATGTTTCGAGACATTTTTTTGAGCAGATGATGGATGGGAAAAGAGTATGGATATAAAGAGAGCCCTTCCTCGGATGAGCAAGGAAAGGCTTGGACCTGGAATTATTTCTTTTTATTCAAGAAAGATAAACAAAACAGACAATCTTCATCTCTAGGACTGCCAAAATGCAGATTACAAATATGAAAGCCCTCTTCATATAGTCGTGCCAGATTATCATAACCTTCTCCAACGACTGCACCCTTGTCCTGTTTTGGCTCTGATGATGAGACTGTTTGTTCTTTTTCTTCCTCTTTCTCTAACCGTTGTCGCAAGTGATGATTTTCAAGCGATAAATGTTGGTTTTCTTCTAAGAGATAGGCAAGCTGTTTTTTTAAATCGCCAAGTTGTTCATATAGCTCACCGATTTGGCTTTCAAAATGGGATACTTGTTCAAATATGGCTTTCTTGTTCACGCTCGTCTCCACCCTTTATTCTGAGGCTTCGGTTTGAAGAACTCCCTCATCGATCAGTTCTTGAAGAGAGTATTCAAGGACACGCTCCTTGTCGCGGAATTCAATCTGTACCATACGTTCCAACATATTGAGACCAACGACTTTCCCTTTTCCGAAGGATGTGGCAATACTTTCACCAAGGTCAGGAAGCTCTTTTTTCGCATTTTCGTAATCATCATTTTCATACTTGAGACAACACATTAACCGGCCGCATAACCCGGAAATCTTCGCAGGATTGAGTGATAGATTTTGGTCTTTGGCCATTTTTATAGAAACAGGTTCGAAATCACCTAAAAACGTTGAGCAACAAAGCATCCGTCCACATGGCCCGATCCCCCCGAGCATCTTCGCTTCATCCCTTACACCGATTTGGCGAAGTTCAATCCTCGTCTTAAACACAGACGCAAGATCTTTAACTAATGTACGGAAGTCCACACGGCCATCCGCCGTAAAGTAGAATATGACTTTGTTACGATCAAACGTGTATTCGACATCAACAAGATTCATGTCCAATTTATGTTCACGGATTTTCTTTTCGCAAACCCGGTAAGCTTCGAGAGCGTTGTCTTTGTTTTCATCCACCGTCACTTTATCTTTATCATCTGCCATACGGATGACTTTCTTAAGAGGTAAAACAACGTCTTCTTCATCTATGGATTTATTAGCAATGACAACTTTTCCGAATTCGATCCCGCGTACGGTTTCAACGATGACATAATCATCTGTCGTCATCCGCAATCCCCCTGGATCGAAGTAATATATCTTACCCGCCTGCTTAAATCGGACACCTACAACTTCGATCATTCGATCATCACCTCTGTAGTTGAAGGGTAAGTTGTTCCATCACTAAATTAGGATGGACATTTTGATTTATCTTTCGTTTCGCCTCAAGAATATCCGTTAAAGAGCGTGCTGCAGACTGACGTGACCACCTCATGGACGCCTGATTCAGTTTTTCTCTCTCTGTTGTAAAAACAATTGTTTCTTCCCGGTCCAATAACAGGTTAATCACATCTTGGAACCAGAGCATCAGTACATCGAGACCACGCTGCAACTGCGTACGATCCTTAAAATGAGGCATCCACTGATAGTTGATAAACAAAAGTCCTTCATTTGGTTTATTTTGAAGCACTTCAATTAATTGTATCACTAGTTTTCGCACATTCGCAAACCACTCATCTTCATTCATCTCAAGCGCTTCTGTAAGATTATTCGTTAATGATGAAAGCAGTCTTGCGCTAGACTCTGAAACACCCGCTTCGGCTAATTTTTCCTGGACACGGGCCGGGTTCAAAGGTTGAAAAGCCAGTAACTGACAGCGGGAGCGAATCGTATCCAGTATCGTTGGACCACTTTCTGTTAATAGCATCGCAGTCGTTTGCTGACTCGGTTCTTCTAAAAATTTCAACAAACGATTGGAAGCATTCACCGTCATTTTGTCAGCATCAACAATGATATATACTTTTCTATTTGATTCCAGACCTGTATACGTAAATTCTTTCTGCAAATGGAGAATTTGTTCTTTCTTTATGGACTGTCCATCCGGCTCAATCCAATGAAGGTCCGGATGGTTACCAGAGTCAATCCGATGACAGTCCCTGCAATTTTGACAAGGTTCTTCTCCATCCCGGTGTTTGCAAAAAATGCTCTTCGCAAAAAGGGTACTCATTTCCTTTTTCCCTGTTCCACGATTCCCTTGGAAAAGATAAGCATGGGAGATACGATCTTTTTTAAAACTATTCACCAGCATTTGGGCAGCTAAAGGCTGAATGTCTTTCATTTGTGTCCACGTCTGCATACTACTTCCGTCCTTACGTGTATAAATTAATCAGCAAACCCTTGATTTCACCGATCAGTCCTAAAAGAACGACGGTACGCTTTTCCTGATCCATAACGGCCTCTGTCAGCTCAGCAAGCTTCTCATCAACAGATTCAACAATCGTCAGTTTGCGGGTCTGACCGTAAGCGTTCCAACTATGGGAATGCTTTAATTTCCTCCCATACTGAACAGAGTCCTTCATAAACTCTTTAATCAAACGTTTGTATTTCGCCAAATCACGGAAGGAACGGGCCCTAGCGACCCGTTCTCCCTGTGACGTAATGTTCTTCATCAATTGATTTAACTGGGCTTCCTGAAGCTGTCTGGATTGATATTGGACCATCGCATCGAAATTAGGTTTCCCGTTTAATTGATGAGGGGGTTGCTTCTTCCTCCCATCTATCTGTGCACGTATATCCTGACTGATCTTCATACTAGAGTCCCTTCTTATTTAAAACTGGAAGAAAGAATCGACCGGCAGGATGAAAACAGTGGCTCCTCCCACCTCGACCTTCACCGGTTTTGGAATATAAGAGTCAGCATTTCCCCCCATTGGAGAAATTGGAGCAACCATCTGTTCACGCTGGCTGCAGTTTTTCTTAATAATATCAAGAGCATCGTCCACTTCGTCGTCATTACAACCAATCATGAACGTTGTGTTGCCTTCTCTTAAAAAACCACCTGTTGTAGATAGTTTCGTCGTTTGAAAATCATTCTCTGCTAAAGCCTCAGTTAAACGATTGCTGTCTTTATCCTGAATCACCGCAATGATCATTTTCATGCCAACATACCCTCCTATTGGGTGTTTTATCCTATTATAACAAATAGGCAGAGTTTATGATGTCAAGTATCCCCTTAATACTCGGGAAGCATCCTCTTTCACAGATTCAAAAGGCCGGCCGGCCTCTATAACTTTTATACGGTCCTTATATTTTTCAGCTAATTGGTGATAGGCCGCATACACTTTCTCATGAAAATCAATACGTTCAAGATCCAGACGGTTCTTTTCTCTCCCCTGATTGGCAGCAATTCTCTCAAGGCCTTCTTCTGGTTTGATGTTAAATAACAATGTTAAATCCGGCATGCAGTCATCAATGGCGAATTCATTCACTTTATACACTTCATCCAAACCAAGCTCACGAGCAGCTCCCTGATAAGCAAGGCTTGAATCTACAAACCGGTCACAAAGCACGATCTTCCCTTCATTTAAGGCAGGAATCACTTTTTCTACTAGATGCTGTCTCCTTGCGGCTGCATACAAAAGTGCTTCTGTACGCCCATCCATCTCCGTGTGGGAAGGGTCCAGGATGACTTCTCTTATTTTTTCGGCGATCCGGATACCACCGGGTTCCCTTGTCTCGAGAACAGAAAACCCCTCTTCTCTTAACTCTTGACCCATTTCTTTTAAAATAGAGGATTTACCAGCACCATCGCCACCTTCGAATGTTACAAACAACCCTTTCACGTTCATTCTCCTTTAAAAACAAGAATTCCTTGTTTCATGTCTATGTTTTGAAAACGCGCCCCTTGCTTTATTAAGTTCTGCACGTTATGGATTTGCTTTTCACCTATACGCTCCCCTTTCATGACTAAAGGAATACCCGGTGGATACGGAATCAAGGCTTCTGCAGCTACACGTCCTTCTGCTTCCACCCACTTAACCTTTTCCACGTTCCTCCCCTGCATGTCAGAGTAGCTGAGTTCCAATTGTTGAATCGTTGGAAACGGGATTTGATCCTCTCTTATTGTAGCACGGTCGGGAACCTTTTTTAATTGGTAATCCACGGTCCTCAGACGAAACTCCAATTGTTCTAGATTAACACTTGGGGCCAAACCGAGTACTAGAAGGACTTGGCTGGAAGTTGCCATTTCCGGAATGACTCCGGACTCGTCCATAATATTAGCTACCTCAAATCCGGTTCCCTTCTTCACATCCAGTGTTAGTTTCAAGGGATCATGGCCTCTGGTCGATTTCACTTCCCATCTATGTCGATAGGAAGAAAAAATCTCCCTTACTCGATTGATATAGGGGAGGAGAAGATTTAAATCCTCCGTTCCCCAGGAGGATAAGTAGGACCTTGCTATATCTAAACTTGCCATCAGAGGATAGGATGGGCTGCTTGATTGAAGCATTTGTAAATAATGACGAATCCGATTTGTATCGACCCTTTCTCCTTGGATGTGTAGATAAGAGGCCATTGTCATAGCAGGAGCCATTTTATGTGCAGACTGTGTCACAACATCTGCCCCTGCAGCTAAAGCAGGCTTAGGGAATGGACCTTCCAGTTGAAAATGGACTCCGTGTGCCTCATCAACAAGCAATGGGATATTATATTTATGAACCACACGTGCAACTTCTTCTAGGTTATAAACCCTTCCAAAATAATCCGGATAAGTAAGAAAAACAGCTTTACTTTCAGGGTATTGCTTCAAAACTTGCTCTACGTCCTCTACACAAACTCGACTATACCTCCCCGTTTCATCTTCGTAACGTGGACTAAGGAAAACAGGGGAGGCACCTGCCAGCTCTAAACCATTCAGTACAGATTTATGACAATTTCGCTGAACAATTATTTGATTCCCAGGGCGACAAACAGCCAAGATCATTGCCAAGTTTCCTACAGTTGTTCCGTTAACAAGAAAGAATGTATGGTCGCAATTAAAGAAATGGCAAGCTAACTCCTGAGCTTCTCGAATTGCTTTTTCAGGTGCGTGAAGATCATCCAGGCCATTCACTTCGGTTGCATCAATATCTAATATCGATTGAAAATGAACCATTGATTCTTTTCCATACACTTTCCCGTACTTATGTCCAGGTACGTGGAAAGACATCGGATTTTTGCTTATATTTCTTTTAAGCGCTTCGTAAAGCGGCTGATTGGTACTACTCAAATGAACACCTTCTTCCATGTACAAGCGTACATAAAAAGCCTTCAGCAAGCAATATGAGAGTGAAACAAATACACAAGCAATTCTTCCCCCTAAAAGGCTTGTCGATCATCCACATGACCAATCTGATATCATAGAGGGGGTAGGCACGGACGGATTAACACTTAATAAGGCTAATTCCTGATAGCGCAAACAAAAAAACTCCACCCATTGAAGGTGGAGCTGTATTCTTCATAGCTGCCCTGTATTATATTAAGAGGGAATCATAGATTTGTGTGCTTTTGCCATTCGTTTCACAAAATACTCATACTTTGGATCATCCGCAGGTGTATTAATCATTTCTTCTTCACATTCTTCACAAATATAGACCCTTAATAAATAAATTCCTTTTTCCGTTTTTTTCTCACAGATACTGCAATGATCTTTATGACTCATTCTATTTCCACCTCCCTTTGTTCCGACGCGCTTTATTTATAGTATCTCCCAATCTATCAACCTTATACATCATTTCTTAAAAAGATAGAGTACCAAGAATGAAAGGAAATTTCCTGATTAAATTCCTAAGAGAGAGGTGCCAAAGAGGTGGGGCTTTGCCTAGACTTGGAAAGGTAATCTATCATTCATCCATACAAAAACAACCCTTCAGGAAAGAATCCTGAAGGGTTGTTGAATGACATGGCGGCGTCCTACTCTCACGGGGGTAAACCCGACTACCATCGGCGCTGAAGAGCTTAACTG
>NZ_FNWW01000012.1 GCF_900108515.1 Halobacillus karajensis
TTAAAATGTCGTTTTCCATGTTTAGTCGCTGGTTCTCTTTACGTAACTTGATGAGTTCTTTTTGTTCAGGTGTGCGATTATCTTCTTCTTTAAATGAACCGGATTGCCGATACTGACTGATCCATCGATCAAAAGAAGAAGAAGTCAATTCATACTCTTTAATAATTTCTTTTCTAGATTTACCATTCTCATAAAGCTGAACAATCTGTTTCTTAAATTCCTCCGTAAACGTACGACGGTTTCTTTTGGTCATGGTCCGCTCTCCTCGACTGAAATATTTAGTAAAGTGTACCGGACCTTAACGAAACTGTCCAATCAAGTGTAGCCTATCCAGGTGTTTACATTGAGGAAAACTACTTGGGCAGGAGTTTTTTTACTGACCATTCTTATCGCAGGAGGATTTATTCTTTATTTTGGATCCGAAAGTATGAATAGGGAAGGAACAAGTAATCAAGAGAGTGAAATAACGATGAAAGATACGGAAGAAGTAGCTGAAATTATTAAATACATAAAAGACAAATTTTCGGGTAACGACCGAATAAAGGACGTTCATTTTGACCGCAATCGTAAGGCTATAGCCGTTAATACAAGTTTCACAAGATCAGACCTTGAGGAAGGAATTAAATTTGAGAAAGAAATTGTAGATGAGCTTCAATTGTACAATAAATCAGGTGAAAGAATTTCATATATGATTGAAATAAACTTTAGCGATGGAACTTTGTTTTCAAGCGTAGTCATTTTAAATTGATAGTATAGAATTCCAAAAACTGTCCTTTTATAGCTTTAATATCTTGAAGTCAAGTCTTAAATAATTGGGGGCATTCCTGAATATTACATCTTAACCTTAATCCTTTGTTTTCCGTTATATATAGGTGGGATTATCCACTCAGACGCCATCTTCCTCTGATCGAATAAACTGACCCAGATACATATGAAAGGGGAATTATATGAATAATAGATTAGTTTCAGGGACATTGGCTTTTCTTTTCTTTCTCTTTTTGGTGGGGTGCTCTTTAGGAGAAGAATATGTATTTGAGGGAGAAAGCGAGCATTGGGAAAGCTATATAAAGGTGTCTGAATCTAGTGGAGTAAAAACAGAAGAATTTGTGGTGAAGTATAAAGGTGAGTTGAAAGAGTTATCTGACATTGAGGAAATACAGTATTCCTTTGAGGCTTCTAAAACCAGTGCAAAAAACACAAGAACGTTTGGAGGTGAACCCCCTAAACAAAAAGAGTTTTCTTCCTCGGGGTCATCTCTTATTGGCAAAGATGAAACTATAGAAGTTATGGTCAAGTGGGGGGAGAACGAAGAAACAATGGAGCTTAATATTAAGTAGATTTTAGAAATGTTATTTTCTATAGATGAAAAAGTCTCGAAATCAAGTCTTCATGTATCGGTGGCAATTCATTTACATCCTCAATTTGTGCGTCAATCAAGACAATGTAAATAAGTATGCAGCTGAGAGAATTTAAGTTTAATGTTGCGTCAGCAAAAAAGTAAAAGTTTTAGGAGATTTTTGATGAATAGGAAGAAGATTTTTTTAATATGTGGTGCAATACTTTTTATAAGTTCAGTTCCCTTAGGCCCAAAAATGTTAGTTGAGCTTATACATGCCTCTCTAATGGAAAGTCGATACAAACTTACCTCTTTTAACAATGATTATCCCTCTAGGGAGCCGTATTTTGAATACGCAAACCATTCAATTAAGATCGATGAGGAATTAAAGAATAAAGACACCTTTGTTGACCCTTGGGAACATAGAACAGCAATAGGTAATCTAGCTTTAATAGTTGATGGAGAGGTAAAGGATTTGCTGAAAAAATACCCAGTGAGGGTTGAACAAAGTGGATTAAGTCGATATTGGGGAGACATAGCCTTCATAAAAATGGCGGATATTAAAAAGAATAAAAAATCATTAGTAGTGGTTTTGAAAAAAACGCGAGAGATACAAAAAGAATTGCCGAATGGGGACATTACTGGTGGGGCTTCATCTAATGAATTAGAGTACACTACATATACTTTCGGTCCGGAAGGCAGTATTAATAGGGATGATTTTCGACTAACTCAAAGGAATGCATTGCAAACTAAAATACTAAACGCAGGTGTGGTTGGACCTCATAGATTAGGGTTTTATACCAATGCATGGCAGGGTTATCCTACGATATTTTTCCCTTTTATGTATCCATTACTACCAATGATTCTAGGGTTTATTATTATCCTGGTAACTTTAGTTAAGTTAAAGCGTGAAAAATACCAAGGTAGATAAAATACCATAAATAAAAAAATGTTATCTCAACGTGAAATGTATATTTACCTTGAATTCAAGTCTTAAACAATCGGGGGCTTATCTGCAGTAAAGGTAAGCCTCTTTATAGTGAAAAAATTCAGTACCCTTGTTAGTCTTGAAGTAGTTGGTACTGGTGAAGTCTCATTAAAAGAAATCGAGAGGAAGATATATTCTTAAGAAATATAAGGAATTAATTTATATAGATGTATTGGTTGTTGGGTTAGTAATCTTAGGGTTAATAACTAATCTACTATTATTGTGGTGAATGTTCAACAATGATTCTTCTTCAACTAAGGTCGGCGTTAATTAAGGGAATAAAGGGATGGTAAATGGAAAAGGCGAAGATTCTCTTTGGATTAAAGAGGTTTATTTGCTTAATATTTATAATTTTTAAAAAATTCAGTTTACAAAAACGCTAATCTCCTATACAATTTTCTGTATACAGTATACAGAAAATTTATGGGTGGAGTGATTCATGAAAAAAATCCATAAGAAGATGTCGGTAACGGAGCAGACGTACGACTTGCTGCGTCAGTCTATTTTTTCTGGTGAGCTCTCTCCTGATCAAGAATTACGGGAAGAGAAAATTGCTAAGCAGATCGGTGTCAGTCGAACGCCGCTGCGTGATGCTTTACGCCGTCTTTCTATGGATGGCCTCGTTGTTCTGCGAAATGGCAAACCAGCCAAGGTGGCTACGTTTACAATGGAAAGTTCCTTACATCTGATGGAAGTCCGCACGCTGCTGGAAACGCACAACCTTCGAACGGTCACCCCTATTTTATCTAAGGAGATCATCGGACAGCTGCGGAAGAATGTATCGAATCAAAGGAAAGCGATTGCAAAGGAAGATTACGAGACTTTTGTGGATTTGGATCGGGATTTTCATCTATTGCTTACAAAAGCCAATAGGAACAAGAAGCTGCAAGATTTGATTTTGCAAATGAATTCAGGGGATTACCGTGCATTTATCATTTTATCCAACACGCTGCCTCAAAGTGCTGACGCTGCTTGTGGCGAGCATGAAAGCATATTGGAAGCAGTACAGGATGGAGGTGTGGAACGAGCCGTCGAAGCGATGAATGTACATATGAACAATATTGTTAAACGAATTACACAATAAGACATAGGGGGAGTACATATGAAGAAGTTAATGGTTCTATTCGTAGCTTTGATCACGTTAGCCGCTTGCGGACGCCCAGATTCAACCGGTGGTGATGCAGAGGATGGCGGAGGAGAAAGTCACAAGATTAGTATTGCTCACTTAGTTTCGGAAGATCAATCTTCTCATATTGCAGCGGAATCTTTTAAAGAGAAGGTGGAAGAAGAATCGGATGGTCAAATTACAGTCGAGATTCACCCGAATGGGGAACTTTATCCATCTGATCGGGAAGCGATTGAAGCAGTCCAGCAAGGAAACGTGGAAATGACGATTCCAGCGGTTGCATCGATTTCTTCTTTTAATAAAGACTTCATGGTATTTGATCTTCCTTTCTTATTTGAAGACTACGAGCAGGCTTATCAAGTGCTAGATGGAGAGATTGGACAGGGACTACTTGATGATCTGACAGAACAAAACATTAAAGGACTTGTTTTTGCAGAAAATGGTTTCCGTCATCTATCGAATAACGAGGGACCGGTGGAATCCCTGGAGGATATTCAGGGGCTGAAAATGCGTACATTGGAAAGCCCTGTTCACACGGCAACCTTCAATGCCCTCGGAATGAATGCTTCACCTTTCGCTTTTGGTGAGCTTTATACAGCCCTTCAGCAAGGGACTTATGACGCAATGGAAGCGCCCGTGTCCTTGTTTTATACGAATAAGTTCTATGAAGTACAGGACTATTTGACATTGACGGGCCACGTGTATGCGCCGACGGCTCTATTGATGAACAATGAATTTTACGAGAGTCTTTCCCCAGACTTGCAGGAGTTAGTAGTCGAAGCTTCTGAAGAATACCGGGAAGAACAAAGGGAACTGGCTCAAGAGCAGGATAGTGAGTTTCTGGAAGAATTAAAAGCAGAAGGCATGGAAGTTAATGAACCTTCTGGAGAATTGATGGAATCCTTCCGAGATGAAGTGGAACCGGTTTATGAAGAATTTAAAGATGAGATTGGTGAAGATCTCCTCGAAGACGTTCAAAATGCCAGTGAATAACGTCAGGAAAAAGGAAGGCGACTGCCTTCCTTTTAATACATAATAGGGTGGGACAGTCATGGCGAAGATCTTCGCAAAATTTGAAAAAGGTATACTCGTATCAACACTAGTCCTAATGGTCATCCTCATTTTTGGACAAGTTGTTGGACGGTACATTTTCCAATCCGCTCCAAGCTGGACGGAAGAAATCGCCCGCTATTTACACATTTTTCAAGTGTGGATCGGCGCAAGTTATGCCGTGAAATTGAGAGAACATATACGTGTCGATGCATTCATTACCCTGTTTCAAGGAATAGTGAGAAAAATACTGGAATCGATCAGCGCCCTTTTGTGGTTTTCGCTCGTATTATTTTTAGCGATATTCGGAACTAACCTTGTGATGGATACCATCAGTTACGGTCAGAGTTCACCTGCGATGCAGATCCCGATGTGGCTTCCAATGATCGCTGTACCGATCGGATCTTTGGGGATGGCGATCCGATTAGTTTTCCAGCTCATAGAGGTTTGGAAAGGGAACTATGAAAGACCAAAAAGTGAGGGGATTGCCACATGAGTGTCCTTCTCTTATTTGGAACGTTGCTCGTCTGTTTGCTTATCGGGGTACCAATCGCGATATCTCTTGGGGTATCGGCTTTAACAGCCATTTACTTCGGAACGACGCTTCCTCTTGGTATCATCGTTCAAAAAGCCTTTACTTCATTAGATTCTTTTCCTTTATTAGCCATCCCCTTCTTCATGCTTGCCGGCATATTGATGGGGAAAGGGGGCGTTTCTAAACGACTGCTTCACTTAGCAACCTCAATGGTCGGCTGGATGACCGGCGGATTGTCGATGGTCACGATCGTCGCGTGTATGTTTTTCGCAGCCATTTCAGGTTCAGGCCCCGCAACTGTGGCCGCTATTGGCGGCTTCATGATTCCAGCGATGATCGCCAAACATTATAAGCCCGGCTTTGCTGCCAGTGTACCGGCTGCAGCAGGTTCAATCGGGGTTATCATCCCGCCGAGCATCCCTTTTGTCATCTACGGCGTGACTGCGAATGTATCCGTTGGCGACATGTTCATCGCAGGGATTTTCCCGGGGATGCTCATTGCCGTGCTATTAATGGTAACCGCGTACATCATTTCTGTGAAAAATAACTACCGCCCAGAAGACGGTTCAAAGACGAGCGGAAAAGAAGTGTTCCGCGCATTAAACGATGCGAAGTGGGCGCTGTTTATTCCAGTCATCATCTTAGGCGGAATTTATGGCGGTATCTTTTCTCCGACAGAAGCGGCCGTCGTATCGGTGGTCTACGCTCTCATTATCGGAGCCTTCATTTACAAAGAACTGACATGGAAGACGGTCTATGATTCATTCATTCAAACGATCATCATCAATTCAACAACGATGATCATTATCTGCCTGTCCGTCTCATTTGCCCATTTTATGACGCTCGTCCAGCTACCGGATCAAATATCAAACTACCTGACAGGACTGACTACGAACCCGTTTTTCATATTGATCGTCATTAACCTGTTGCTTCTGCTCGTCGGTATGTTCATTGATACGATATCTGCTGTAGTGATTTTGACACCAGTTCTGCTGCCGATCGTCACAGAGTTCGGCGTAGATCCCGTTCACTTCGGTGTCATTTTAGTCGCAAACCTGGCCATCGGATTTGTCACCCCGCCAGTGGGCGTCAATTTATTCGTTGCCTCCACTGTCGGGAAAGTGAAATTTGAAAAAATCGTCGTAGGCGTCCTTCCGCTTTTAGTGGTGATGATTTTCGCATTGTTTATTATTACGTATGTTCCTGCATTGTCGATGTGGTTAACGGAAATGTATCGATAGTTTTTCGGGAAAGTCATGCAGGGGAGTGGTTCTCTGTAAGGCTTTTCTTTTTTATAGAAGCGATGGGACGGTTGTAGGGCTTCCGACAAATGCATAAGAACCACCCCTGGCTTTGATTATCTTGAATTCGAGTCTTATAAAAACGGGGGCGCTTGTCCAATATGAGCAATCGCTTTTTAGCTAACGTGCAGGTTAGTCGAATGATAATTTTTGTAAGGATGGGTTTTTGAAAAGTGCTTTATTTATGAAAATGTTAAAATCTACAATAAACGTTTATTTTATTTAAAGGAGCATTCCATGTTCAAAAACGAAAAAGCAAACATTGTTTACAGCATAATAGGCGCTATTATCGTACTAGGAATGGCAACGTATATTTTATATCCAACTCTTGAAGGGGTTATCCCTTGGTTAGTTTATACTTTAATCTTCATAGGATTTGTATTATTTTTCAGAAAACAATTTTATCGTTGGAAAGATAATAAAGAAAATTAAAGGTGCATTAGTAAAAGATCTAATCCAAGATATATCGAAATCAAGTCTTACATAATAGACCAGCTATAAAATGTCAAGTAACCAGGTAGAAGCTTTTTAACGCTCACTTAAATAAAATTTCTCATACCAAATAAACCTCACTCGTGTAATTATTAAAACTGTAAAAAGTGGTTAATCATCATTGGTTTGAGGGCGAGTTACATAGGGCTTTTGATCTCTTAAAATGGCAAATATAATGTGTGTCAATTTACGAGCTACGGCCCCTACCGCAGTACCGTGAGCTTTCCCACGTTCTCGTAGCTTTTGATAATAAAGGGATAGGGCAGGATCCTTAAAGCTAGCCACGAAAGCTGCTTGCCATATAGCACGTCTAAGGTAAGGGGAACCTCTTTTGGAAAGCTTCGTTTTAGATCCATTAAACTCACCGGATTGGTGCACGGAAGCATCCAGGCCTGCAAAGGCAACTAATTGTTTTGGATGTTCGAAACGGTCAATGGAACCAACTTCACCTAAGAGGACTGCCGCCGTGACATCATTTACACCTGTTATGGTTGTTAAATAATGATGTTGTCGGTCCGAGAGCTCCTTTAATTCTTTTTCTATTTGAGCCAATTGTTTTTCAAATAGAGCTATTTGTTCTAGGAGAAGATGGATTTGCATTTTAAATCCCTCTGTACCTATGGAAATGCCGAAGGTATTTTGGGCACTTTCTTTCAATTGTTCAGCTTTCCAACGAGCTCTTGTAATCCCGTACCGTCCTTTACTGACACGATAAAGGACATCGGCTAGTTTGTCTGTATCGATGTCCAAGAGGTCTTCGGGTAGTGTAAAGTTTAAAAGAATTTCTGTCGAAGATAGTCCAAATACATCAGAAAACACTTGTTCATATTCAGGGAAAACCTGATCTAGTAAAGCAATGATTTTACGCTTAACGTCTGAACTTTGGTCTACCAATGCATAACGCAGCCTCTCGAGGTGTCTAAGTTGAAGGAGGTCTTCTTGAACGAATGGAGTCGCTTCTGGAGAGTCAATGCGAATCACTTGAGCAATTAAGTACGCGTCTTTAATATCTGTTTTGGTTTTTCGAATATAAAAATTACGGAGTGCGTCCGATTGCATAGGGTTGAAAGACGTCACTTTGTATCCAAGTTGATGAAGGAAAGAAAAGAGAGATAACCAATAGTGACCCGTAGCTTCCATCCCACAAGCACAATTTTCAGGTGTTACCTGGTGTTGGTTTAAGAATGTCAGAAGCTTTTCACTACCCTTTTTGGAATTAGCAAAACGAATGGTTTTTCCAATAGGGTTCCCACTTTCATTGATTAATCCAGCTTCATGATGACGTTTTCCAATATCAATACCAAGATAAATCATAAACGATACCACCCACATAATATTAATCAGATGAAAGGAAACCTCTTACCTTTATAGATACTCAACCTCGTTCGATATGCGGCAACTATGTACCATCCAGCTTATACGAATAGTTCTATAAAGAAAGAGGTGTCAGTCTATAGCACGAAGACAATGCTTCAAGGGGGCAGAGCGACAACCTCAATCTGATTTAACGCCATTATACCTTCAGCTAAAGGTATGATGGATTTAAAACCAGAAATAATCTGGTTAATAATAATATACGAGGGGGGCAATTGCTGGATAATGTTTGTCACTCTTTGTCTCAATTCTATAGGGGAAGGAGGTTTATTAAATGTCCTACAATTGGAATAATTCTTCTTCAGATATAAGGGATTTTGTTCTTAAATTAGTGAGTAAGACTAAACCAATCATCGATGATAACTTTATTGGTTTTTACCTTCACGGCTCACTAGCAATGGGGGGATTCAATCCCTATAAAAGTGATCTTGATTTAATAGTGGTCACAAATGAATCAATAACCATAGAGACCAAAAGGAAATTAGCAAATCTATACTTAAGTTATTCTGATGATCCATACCCAATCGAAATTAGTTTCTTGAATAAAGAGCAATTAGATAATTGGAAACATCCTTCTTCCTTCGACTTTCACTATAGTGAACAATGGAGGGAAAGATATGAAACTGACATTTCAAAAGAGCAATGTTTATATATCAATGAAGATATTAGCACTGACCCTGATTTAGCTGCACATATTTACATACTCAATCAACGGGGAATTTGTATTGATGGAGAACCAATACCTGAAATTTTCCCTATTATTTCGCAATCGGACTACTTCTCTTCCATCGAGGGGGATTATCAGGAATGTTTAGTAAATATAGAAGATGATCCAATTTATTGCTCGTTAAATATGCTGAGAGTATTTTTGTACGTTAAATCTGGGACTGTTACATCAAAGCAAGAAGCAGGTGAGTGGGGGATAGCTACATTAGAGGGGCTTAGCAACACCATTCAAAAAATATTGGATAGTTACAGAAGTGAAGAGGTTTCTTATAAATTTGACAAAAAAGAACTCTTTGGATTAAAAGACTACATCCATCGAAATGTACAGGAATTATTGTAGGAAGGGAATTAGAACCTAATTTATCTCAGTCCCGAATCTTCCGGATAAGGGGGCACTAGCTGAAGACTGTATAGTTGATCTTCAGCTATTCTTTTATTTTTCTTCAACGAAAGGGCGAGGTGAAAATTATGGAGAATACCAAAGCTTTAATAATTATAGATGTTCAAAAAGCTTTTAACGACAAAAAATGGGGGGGGAAGAAATAATCTCAATGCCGAAGAAAACATTAGAAAAATGTTAGATATATGGCGTGATAAAGGGTGGGAGGTAATTCATATTCAACACAAGTCTGAGAAACCAAGTTCAGTTTTTTATTATAATGGTGAGGGTTTTCCTATAAAAGACATACTTGCTCCTCTCAATCACGAAAAAGTGATAACAAAGACGGTTAATAGTGCTTTTATTGGAACCAATCTTAACGAACATTTAAAAAGTATTCATACGGACAAAGTGATCATTGCTGGCTTGACGACCCCACATTGTGTGTCAACTACTACAAGAATGAGTGGGAATTTAGGCTACGATACTTATCTGCTATCAGATGCAACAGCAGCTTTTGGAATGAAGGATCATAATGAAAATTATATAGATGCACAAACGATTCATGATGTTTCTCTTGCGACTATTCACAAGGAATTTGCCACCGTATTAAATACACAGCAATTTATTAAATCTATTTTGTAAATCTATAAAAGGAAAAGCAGTTTCTATAGTTATCTCGATTCGGATTCTTCAACAAATGGGGGCAAAGCCTGAAAACAATGAGGAGCGATTATTAATTATGGTTAAGTCTATAAAAGGACAGTTTGTCTTGATCCTATTAGCTGCCTTCGGTTTTATAATTCATTCATTTTCATATATTGAGTTTACTGGTGAAGAAAGGTTCTTGTTCAATCGGATACTCTTCTATTTCATTATGATTTTATCGGTTTTTAATGCAGGGATGATCACACAAAAGTACATACACTTAAGAAAAAAGAAAAAATCCTCGGTACTATCTTGATATCGAGTCTTCATGAATTGGGGGCTTTAGTTGAATAAGCTGAATATAAAAAAGAGTTCCATAAAATTGGAAACTCCTCTTTTTGTGTGCAATATCAACAATAAACTTTAACAAAGCCTTATCCAAAAAAGCTTGCGGAAAACGAAAAAATTCTCCGCAAGCTGCTTTGTATTATGATTTTAAATCAGGGTTTTCCTTCTTGGCCTGTTTTACCTGGGGCTTGCGGTAACCGCCGGCTATATCTGCTTGTTTAAATTCTTTCGCATAACGGACTTCTTGTGCATCTGATAATTCGATTCCAATCCCTTTAATAGGCTGATACTGTGTGTTTCTACTCATGGTTCTCATCCTTTCTTTCGGAATTGGATTACATCTTACTGTATCACTTTTTACAAAATCTTAAACTCTTTCGCTCAATGATTCTCAAAACATTCTACTTAATAAATGAGGCTCGAAGTTCGGGCTTTTTTGCTATATAATAGTGAAAGAAAAATTCTCCTGCTCCTAAAACAATTCCAGCTAGGACGCCTGCAGAAAGCCAGGAAGATTGGTCCGGACTTCCCATCATGGATCCTACGATGGCGATGATGATGATTGAAAGACCTACATCTGCGGTGCTGGCTACCATGTTCGTCGTCTTCGGATACAATAGAAGGTCTCCGACTAAATATGAAATCACACCTAGAATGACGGTGATGGCTAAAATGGTTATAAACGAAACGTTAAAACCTAACCCGAGTACTAAATAAAGACCTGCAATGGTCATGACACCTTTAATGGTCAGCGCTTTTACGTGCTCCATCATTTGTCTCCTTTCCTCGTAATAAGATTAAGATAAAGTAGAAAATAGACAAAACATTTATAAACTCTTGCTTATTACAACAATTCCCATTACTCAGCCAGCTAAACGTTTTTTGATCAAGATCATGATTAGAGATGAATGTAAATGACTGTAGGAACGGTGTCTTAGGGTCATTAAGGGTGTACTCGATATTTTCTTTGGTGTCGGTCTCGTGTTCTTTATCATTTTTACTATAGCTATTTTTCCGCTTTACGTAAGCTATCTTACTTACAATTGACATTTAGTTATACACCTCAAAAGACTACTCCCGATTATCCCCCGTTTGTTAAGAAGGACTTATTTATGAATTCAAACTTTCGATAAGAAGGTAAATACAGGATGTCGTCTTTTTACAAAGAAGTAAGCAGGCATAAACCTGCTTACTTCTGTTGAACCTCCCAATGCATTCTTGAAAGTGTATTCGAATTAAGTTTCTTTACAAGCATATGTGCGGTATAAAAATCATTAAAGGTTTTCTTCACACGGCTGTTTGATTTTTTTAAGGTTTCCGTTGCGCCATTATTTTTACGGACGATAATATACATTTCGGTTACCCCTTTCTTCAATTCAGCCATCCTTTAATTACTTTTTATCACATAACTAGATAAAAAACTTAAATATTCCAAGGATTTAACTGAGTTGAAATTAAATTGAAAAATATATTATCCTCCTTCTACAAAATACCCCCTGCTAAGGCTTGTTTGATACAGGATTGGGCAAAGTTACTAGACTCCGATGGAGGTGGTAACATCATTACCATAAGACACAATATTACTCTAGAAGAAGCCTTGTATATTTTTTTTGTGAATATGTAGGGAAAAGTACCTCAAAGTATCTTGAAATCAAGTCTTAAACTATTAGGGGCGATTATCCAATAAGAGAGGATCGTCTCTTTTCTTTACCTATAGAATTAGGTGGTGTGGTAATAATGGATTTCATTATTCAAGTTTTAATTTGGGTGGGAATAACTTTTTTTATAGTAATCCTCACAGCTACTAAAACAAATAAAAATGGTAGAAAGTAATCTATTCCAGGCGGGTTAGGGGCAAGAGAACGAGAAATTCATAATGATAGCTTGAGATTTATAACCCAAACAAGGGAAATGCATCTACCACGTTGAAAATATACTCACTGTTGCTTTCTTTTATTAATAGAGGTGCTTATAACAAATTTATCTCGAAACCAAGTCTTCCAGTATCGGGGGTGATTATTCAATATGAGTAGTCGCTCTTTCTTTACTTATGAAGGGTAAACAAAATAATTAATGACTTTAAAATAGGGGATACTAGCCAAAACAAATTGGTTGAGGTGTTTTATGAAACGATTTATTTTGTTTCCAATGATTATTTTTTTACTTATTATGTCCCCAAGTCAAGTAAATGCAATTACTATGCCCTGCAGTATGGTTTTAGAACCTGTGGATCAAAATTTAAATAATGCAAAGGGAACGGCATTAGTATATAAAGTCCAGCTATTCCCACCAAGTTTTGCTCGCACTAATATAAGCATTCTTGCTGTGCACCTTCCAGAACCCTCAAACTATGGAGATTTTGATAGCTACGAAGGATTTGCCTATATTCGCGAAGAAATAAGTTGGAGGTTTAGACTATTCCCTACTCCTGAAGGAATTAGTCAACATGGGCAGGAAGATTTGATCTAATTACAGCGAATATGAAAAACGTAGAGGTACAAGTAAGACTCTCGAATACCAAAACCAAAAAGTTAGGTCCAGTTGTACTAAAAAGTAATATAGATCAGTGTAAATAGGGTAATTAGAGTTATATAACGTCAAAAATATCTTGATACTGAGTCTTAAAGAAACGGGGAGCGATGATTCAAGGGGGCTTTTTTTCATAAAGTATTTTAAGCTGAAATAGTCCGATAACAACTTCGAAATTCAGAATTAAGGAAATAAGGTAATAAAGGAGGATGACAATGCAGAAAGTAACGACTTTTTTAATGTTCAAAGGGAAAGCAGAAGAGGCTATGGATTTTTACACAACTACATTTAAAGATGCTGAAAAAATTAATGTTTTTCATAATGAGGATGGAACTGTATTACATGGTATGTTTTCAATAAAAGGACAAACTTTAATGTGCATCGATAGCATGCAGAATCAGAAATTTAGTTTTACTCCAGGAATGTCTTTGTTTGTTGAATGCGACACAGTTGAAGAGCTAGAAGAACTTTTTAGTAAGCTTTCAGAGGATGGAAATGTAAATATGCCTATAACAGACACCCCTGTAAGTGAAAAATTTTGTTGGGTAGACGATCAATACGGAGTTTCGTGGCAATTAAATGTTTCAAAAGCAAAATAATAAAAATTTATCTATTTATAAATTTAGGTGGTAGAGATAGTGGTTACAATCATAAACGAGCTTAAAACCTGAAGTAAGATTACCTTCAGCTTTTTCCTTTAGAAAGATGGAGACTATCTTTAACTAACGAACGCTAGTTAAAATTTAGATCCCTTGAAATCAAGTCTTACAGTATTGGGGCCAATCAGTAAAGGGGAATATTGGAGGGGTTGAATTTGTATTCACTAAAATTTTGGCTAACTTGGGTTCTTGGTGTAGTAGTAGCTGGACTTGTATTAAGTCTGTTGCAAAACGGTGAAGTGGACTGGGGACATATTGTTACTATGAGCATAGGTGGTCTTATAGGTGTACTTATCGCTTCAGGAATAAAGAAGAATTTAAAAAAAGAAGAAGATTAAACCTTTATTATTAAAAATACACCGCTTCAAGCATTGGGGGGCTTTCCTTAAGTAAAACAAATTTTAAGTGAAGGAGGGGTAGCAATTATGAATACTGTTTTAAGATCCTTAACAAGGACTGATATTGAAAATTTTGTGGATTTGTACATTAAGGTTTTGTATTCGGAGCCCTGGAATGAAGAATGATCGTACGATATTGCAAAGGAAAGACTTACTGATTTGTATACACCACTCCTAAGTTTTTAGGATTAACGTTTTTATGACAGTCCCAAACAGATTAAATTTGGCAATTGCTGTGTATGAATGGAAATTTTTACTTGAAGGTGGGGAGGTCCATGGATCAGGACGTTGTGATAAAAATGGAAAAAATAGGTATGACTGAAGGCGATAAAGTATGGTTCCATCCCTTTGATTTCCAGCTTAATCGTAGGGAAGTGGCGGCAATCCAATGTGATCATGCGACGGGAAAGCTGCTCTTTCAGCTGCTGATCGGGCAGGAATCGTCCTCCGGTACGATCGCTTATTTTAATAAAGCACATCCTCGCGAGCCGGAAAAATACCGCCAACAGGTTGGTGTCGTTATGCATGAGGAAGGGGTTTATGAGCGATTAGCTCCTTCTGATTACTTGAAGTTTTTTCAAAAATTGTATGGATCAAATAGTAATATCGATGAATTGTTACATAAGGTGAACTTATACGGAGTTAGAGCGAAGCCGATAAGGCACCTGGATTATTCACAGCGGAAGCGGCTGGCGTTTGCCAAGGCCCTCGTTCATAACCCGGCTCTCGTTATCTTTGAAGAGCCTGATCAAAATATCGACTTAGAGAGCAAGGTGATCCTGCGCGGGCTTGTGAGTGACCTGAAGAAACAGGGGAAATCTGCCCTTATTATTACAAGCAATATGGAGAGCGCCGTCATTCTAACGAATGATGTATACCGCTTAACAGAAGCAGGCTTAAAGAAGATATCGGTTGTAGATCAGTCGGAAGTTTTATCAGGAGAAGTTTCCACTGAAAATGGAGAAAGTGACCCGAAGGAAAATCAATCCTTTCAAATGCATCTTGAGCGAATACCCGCTAAGGTTGAAGAAAAAATTCTTCTGTTTGACCCGATGGAGATTGATTTTATCGAAAGTATGGGTGGCGCGGTCCAGCTGCATGTAAAAGAAAACTCGTTTCCTTGCACCATCACTTTAAATCAGCTAACAGAAAGGCTTGAGCCATTTGGCTTTTTCCGCTGTCACCGCTCCTATATCGTTAACCTGCAGAAGGTGCGGGAAGTGATGACGTGGACACGAAACAGCTACAGTTTAATTCTCGATGATGATAAAAAAAGTAATATCCCTTTATCAAAAGGAAAGCTCCAGGATCTCAAAAATGTGCTAAGAGTGTAGAAATATTTCCCGGGGAATGTTGAAAAAAGTCGTTAAATACTCCACTCAGCTTTTTCGATGATCACTCATCGCAACTGCCTCTCCATTTATCGCGAAAAATACTCCTTTCATCCTTTTTTTAATGAACACCTGCCCCTTACGACGTAGACTTAAGGTAGTGATAAGCCAAACTGTAAAGGGGAATGCAAGTGAGCGAGTTAATTGAAGTAGACAATCTGCAGAAGGAGTTTGTTGGTAAGAAAGCGCTGGACGCTCTCTCTTTTACTATAAAAAAAGGAGAAACGTTCGGCTTCCTAGGCCCGAGCGGTTCAGGTAAAACAACGACGATTAAAATACTGACTGCCCAGCTGACTTACAGCTCAGGCAAAGTCCATGTGTTCGGTCAGTCTGCAAAGCAGTTAAAAGCGCCTGGACAAATGAAACGGATAGGGGTTTTAACGGATAATACAGGTCTGTATGACCGCCTGACGATCTACGATAACTTAAAGCTGTACTGCGATTTATACGACCTGCCTTATAGCCGTATTAATGAGGTGCTTGAAGAAGTCGGGCTGAGCGGGGAAGAGAGAAAACAGGTCAGCAAGATGTCCAAAGGGATGAAGCAGCGAGCAACACTCGCCCGGACGATTCTGCATAAGCCTGAGCTGCTTTTTCTCGATGAACCGACATCTTCTCTGGATCCGGTAAGTACCGAGCGCATTCATCGAGTATTGCGTAAGCTAAATGAAGAAGGAACTACCATTTTTTTAACGACGCACGATATGCACGAAGCAGAACGCATGTGTGACCGTCTTGCCTTTTTAAACAAAGGCCGTATCCAAATTGAAGGGACACCGCAGGAGCTGCGCTTAAACTATACTGATTCGTCGATCACCATCTTCTTAAAAAACGGACGCGAGTATCTGCTTGGCCATGATCCAGAAAGCGCTCAGCTGATTGCCGAGGCAATCACCAGCGGGCAGTTAGTTTCGATTCACTCCAATGAGCCGACATTAGGAGAAGTATTCGCCCGTGTAACAGGGAAGGGGCTATTGCGATGATTTCAGTAAAACGAGTTCAAGCCGTCGTAACGAAGGACTATAAAGACCTTATGAAAAATTCCTATATGCTTTCCACCGCTCTCATGCCGCTACTATTTGCTTATATATTCAGCAGAGAAGGAGCAGCAGACGTTTCTTCCATGATGGTGCTATGCCTTACCTTGACGATGGTTATTGTCGGCTCCTTTATTCAGGCGGCTATGATTGCCGAAGAAAAAGAAAAGAACACATTAAGAGGACTGCTTCTATCCCCGCTGAATATTGGAGAAATATTTATTGGGAAAAGTGTTCTCTCTGCAGCGCTGACCGTTATTATGGTTGCTGTCGTTATCATGATTGGTGGCTTTTCACTCCCGGATCAGATGGGGATTTTCGCCGCTGCCCTGTTCATTAGTCTCATCTTTTTCATTGCCGTCGGGACGATCCTCGGTCTCATTTCTCGTACAGTGATGGAAACGTCTGTCGCTGGGCTGCCGGTGATGCTTATCTTAGGAATGGGCTCCCTGTTTCGCAGCGTGGTGAATGTGGAGTGGATTACTTCCGTTTTTGAATATATTCCGGATTATCAGCTTACAGAGATCGCTGAACATTTAAGTACAGGGGAGTCTGTCACACAGAACTTCATCATTCTATCTGTCTGGGCTGTTGCTTCTGTTATTGTTGCGGTTGTTATTTTTAAAAAGCGCCGTTTTGATTAGCCTGAATCGGGAAAAGAGAGTGTGTCAACGTTGTTAAATTGCTCTATTCCAATTTCAAATTAACGGAGTAGGTGTAGAAGCCTCTCAAGAGTATTTATAAACTTTTGGGAGGCTTTTCTTTTATCTAAAAATTTATAAAAAGTAAAGTCATATGGATATTATTATGTTGTGTTTTTATTCTTTTTCCCTATACTCGAAGACTCATTTTTGAGATTATTGTCTTGTCACTTAATAACCATTATTTCAAAATCAATCAATGGGAAGTAAAATACTAGGTTCACGATAATGTAAATTTAGTAGAGCAACGAAGATTTATCTTGAATTCGAATTCTCTAGCTAACTTGGGGTTTATCCTTAATAGGGTAGGCCCCTTTATTGTGATTAATTATTGAGATATATATTATATTTTGAAATAATTGGAACAAATAATGTAAGACCAAACCTACTAATGTTTACGTGGGGGATAATCCCTTTTGAATAAACTATAGTGCCAGGGAAGTGAGAATGATGAAAAATCTAAAGGTAATAATTGGAACATTTGTAATAGTTCTTGTTTTATCCGCATGTCAAACTGAAGACAAAGAAATATTTTCACTCACTAATGATGATATTTCTGAGGATAGAGTTGCACTAGAAGAAAAACCAACGATCATTCTTCAAACGAACTCTAACGATCTTGCTGCTGAAACTGTCTTAGAATGTTGGACGGAGAATTGCAATGAGGAGACAGTAACATCTCCGGAAAACACATCAATAGAGAATGAAACTGAAGGAATACCTTCTACTATGGTTCGTAGGGGTACTAAAATTAAGGTCGAATTTGAGGGAAGCCAACCCGATCGTTTGAGTTATAGAATGAAAGAAGACAGTAGCATCGAAAGTAAATCTCTAGAAGATCAAGTGATAGAAGTCTCTGGGGAAGGTAAGCAACATTATTTATTATCCGCCGAATGGCGAACGGAAGAAGGAAAGTTTCAAGGGGCAAAGAAAATAGGGTTTGTCTTAGACGTGGAAAAAGATAAAAATGTGAAGGAAGTAGAACTAAAGAATACAACGTTCACACATAATGGAGAATCTTATCCAGCCGTATATCATGTGAACTGCTTAAACGAAACTGCTTGCGAAGCACCTCCTACTAATGGAACTGATCCATACAGTGAATGGAAAGATAAAGTGAATCTAGTGGAGGTTAATGCCAATATTGGAGATGAAGTGAAAATTGACTTTCCAGAAGGTGTTCCGGCTCCCAAACGACTTTCCATTCAAAAACTACAGGGTGCAACAGGTATGCAAGAATCTTTACAGAATAATGTCATTGAAATCATGGGTGATGAAAATACTACGATCACTTACATTATAAACGCTGAATGGAGGGAAGAAGGAAGAAAGACAGCTGATGTACAGTTTGCCTTTATTGTACCTAGTCCATCATTGAAGGACTAACTGTGAAAGATTTAAGGTGCACGTTGGTGTAATAGGTATTTAAGGGGTGATTAGTTGAAGAATTGGTGGAGATGGTTTTACATTTCTTTTGTGATGTTGATTACATTTACAATATTGCAGTATAGATTTCTAATTTGGATTACTCAAGAAAAGCCACTTCCCTTTTATCTAATAGGATGGGGTATATCTTTATTAGTCGTAGTTGGGTTACTAATTTACAAATGGAAGCAAGAGAGTAACATAAAAGAACTTAAGCAGGAAAATGAGCGATTGAGAGAAGCAGTAGAGTATTACCGTAGTAACGCTAGTATTTGAACGTTTGTAAAAATGTTCTTAAATACAATTTGTATTGTGTTAATGGGTGCTAAAGTAAAGGAAGAGTAAGAGATATCTCGAATCTGAGTCTTACATAAAAGACCAGCTATAAAATGTCAAGTAACCAGGTAGAAGCTTTTTAACGCTCACTTAAATAAAATTTCGCATATCAAATAAACCTCACTCGTGTAATTATTAAAACTGCAAAAAGTAGTTAATCATCATTGGTTTGAGGGCGAGGTACATAGGGCTTTGAATCTCTTAAAATGGCAAATATGATGGGGGTCAATTTACGAGCTACGGCCAGCTTTATGGTCCCTTCTGTATCTCATGTAATGGCTGAGGTTCCGGTAGTAGGACAGTTATATTCAAATTTTAATGACTTAATAGGTAGAAACTTGGCTTCTTAACAACTTATCACCGAATTAAATGAAACAGCTAGTAGTGGTGATATAAATGTTACCGTTACCAGTGCTTATTACGATGGTGCGGTGATGGGTGTGACTTTTAATGTTACAGGTGATGTGCAAGAGAAAGAAAAGGGCCAAGTCAGCGGATTTTATGAAGTTTTTAATGGGGAAGAAACAATTTCGGATAGTAAAGAAATTGTGCAGTTAAAACGGCTCAAGGATATACGGGACAAATACAGTTGCATTATCCGGATAAACAGCTGTCTGGAGGTACAACATTTCCCTTGAAAGTTTTAAGGATAGGTGAAGATGAGGGAGTATGGAAGTTTAATGTTCCAGTTAGACAGTTACCCCATGATGTTTTACATGTTGATAAAGAAAGCGTTGATCAAGAATCAAATATAAGTGTGCACTTCGATTCTATTATAGCCGGAAAAGCTTCTACAGCAATTAATTATACAGCTTCATTTCCAGTTAAGGGAGAAAATAATCAAGTGCGATTAGAAGCTTATGATGATCAAGGGAATAAAATAAATATTTCAATAGACGGTATTGATTTAGAAAAAAGAAAAGAAAATGACAGAGTAATTGTTAAAGGGCGAAGCATTATTCCACAGGAGCTAAAAGGAAATACAAATTATATTGAAATCTATCCGAAAATAGCTTTAACCAGAAAAGATACAAACAAACCATTGGAATTACAGCCTTTAAAAATAAGTATAAATTCCTGGCAATAGTAACTTGATACTTTATTGCAAATCAAATTATCTTGATATCAAGTGTTCAAGAAAAGGAGGCAATTCAGCAAACCTTCTGTAGAGGATATTTATTGTCTTTAGTCACAAGGCGTGATTCCAGAAAGGGGTTACGCCTTTTTAATAAATAATGTTGAGTAAATAGTAATGATTTGAAATAATTGGAATTAAATATAGGCACGAGATTAATGATTAAGGGATGTGAAGTATGAAGATTAGAAAGGCAACTGTAACAGATGCAGAGGGTGTGGCAAAGGTTCAGGTTGATAGCTGGCATTCAACATACAAGAACATAATACCTGACGAGTACTTAAGGAAGATGACCTACGAAAGCTGGGGAAAAAAGTGGAAAGAAATAATCTCTAAGCAGTCAGTTTATATAGCTGAAGACAATAAGGGAAAGATAATAGGCTTCTCTAACGGCGGGCCTGAAAGGACAGGAAAGTATCCTGGATTTGAAGGAGAACTTTATGCCATTTACATATTAAAAGATCATCAAAGAAAAGGGTTAGGAAAACAGCTATTAGAGCCAATAATACAAGAACTAGAGAATCAAGGAATATATTCAATGCTTGCTTTAATCTTAGAAGACAATCATTCCCGTTTTTTCTATGAAAAAGTTGGAGCTGAAAAAGTGGATATTATTGAGATTGAATTCTCTGGGAAAAGATTAAATCAAGTCGTTTATGGATTGAAAGACATTCGGAAGATCCAATAGCTGATTTAACTTTATCTTGAAATCGATTCTTCTTGAATAGGGGCATTTCTCCGATAAGAAGTATTTTTATAACTGTAAGAAGGGGGGATTAGGTGGAGTTCTTAGCGTTATTAATTTTATTAATTGCCTTGATGTTTGTGACAGAAAAAGTTACAAATAAGATACTTAGGGTTGAAAAGGTAAAAATATCAGAAACATCCGGTAAGCCCCTTGACCGTTGGGGGAGAGGTATAATTCTGTTAGTCTTTTTATGCACACTTTGGTTTGTCATTGATTTCAACTCAGACGCTTTAATTAAATATTATTTAATGACCTATTTAGCAATAATATTAGGTTTTCAAGCAATTATGGAATTTACCTTTATTAAGGATTCAAAACATTATGTCAGTACAATGATAATACTTTTAATGAGTCTTATTATTATGTATAACGTTGATAAGTTTCCTTTTTTAGAGGAGATGTAGTGACATAGTGTACTAAAATAACAGTTTTGTTTGTTATGTCTTAATCGAAGATATCTCGGACAAGTCTATCTTAAAGATAAGCTAATTTTTTATAAGCTGAGTTGTATTTGAAAGGGTAAAGTTTGAAATAATTGGAATGATTGTTGGCAATTTGCTACCTTTAAATTGATAATAAAGGTTAGGGGGGACAAATTGAGGATATTCAATATAATTTTTAATTACCTATTAGGAGTTATAGGTATTATTCTAATAAGTAGTGTACCTGCTTTATTCAATAATAACTTCCAATGGAATATATCTAACTATTTAGGAAGTGTATGGAGTGTGATTCAGACGCTTTTCACTCCTTCTGAATGGTTCTTTCACTATCGCCACAACTATCTTATAGTAGAAAAACCACTTTTTTCTTACATCTTTGATAATTACCTTTACTCCATGACTATTTTATTCTCTGCTTTAACCATTGCTCTAATTGTAGGGATGATCCTAGCTTTATCAACTTTTGGTTTACCTCAAAAATGGAAACGAGCAATACATACTATATTGAATAGTTTAGAAGCACTCCCTGATATTCTTTTTATATTTTTCCTGCAAATGTTTGTCGTGTGGTTTTATAATTCTTTTAACATTTTACTTTTTAAGTTTGCTTACTTAGGGGAGGGAAAAATCTATTTATCACCAGTTTTGTCTCTGAGTATTTTGCCTACTATTTTATTCTTCAGGACCTTTCTTTTATTACTGGAAGAGGAGTGGGGGAAAGACTATGTAGTCCTGGCTAGAAGTAAAGGGTTTGGCAAAACGTATATCCTCATACGCCATTGCTTAAGGAATATTAAGGTTAACTTAATCATTCAATCTAAGCCCATCCTTTGGTTTACGTTGTCAAGTTTACTAGTGGTTGAGTATTTACATAACATCTATGGGATCGTACATTTAATTTTCTTTGATACAAGACCTTTTATCATAACTGTAGCTTTACTCTTAATTTTTACTCCTTTCTACATTTTGTACTTTTTACTTGACTGGGTTCTGAAAACTGATTTAAAAGAGATTAGTAAACAAATCCCAATAACTATGATGAAAAATGCCAAAGTTTTTGATACGCACAGATGGCCCCAAGTAAATTTTTCACTATGGGTAAAATTGTGGCGTGAATGGCTACAGTTGCTTAAAAATCCCAAGTTTTTAATGGGAATGGGATACATAACAGGTATTCTAGGGGTTAGCATTATTTATTCTTTTATTTACGACCTTCCTGTTGAAAGCATAGGAATATTTCAGGACGAAGATGGAAATTATCATGCACCTCCTCATCCTCCTGGTGAGGGTCAATTGATATTTGGGTCTAATTTAAATGGTTATCCAATCATGACGATGTTGGTATTGGGTGCTAAATATACTATCTTGGTTACTATGTTTATCGCTTTGGTAAGGGTTGGACTTGGATATTTATTGACCATTTCTTATGTTTTTTGGTTAGGAAAACGTTCAAAAAAAGTAATTAGTGAACTGGCTAATGGAATGCAATTCTTGCCACTTACTCTAGTGGGGTATTTGTTGCTCGTTGACGTTGTCATATTTGAGGAGGACCAAAGAATTCTTGCTGAGTCTTTAATCGTTCCTAATATGATATTAGAAGTAGTTATTTTAATTGTCTTCGCCATTCCAGTATTATTAAATACTTTAGGAAAAGAATCGGATGAGATGTTAAAAAAAGAATTCATTCAGTCAGCTATGCTTTTGGGAGCAAGTAGAAGTAGAATTTTCTTCAAACACATAACTTTGCACCTATTACCTAAGGTGACACTTTTGCTTGGTCAGCAGATGATTCAAGTTTTACAAGTATTACTCCATTTGGGGGTTCTAAGCATCTTCTTAGGGGGGACTATAAGAGGAAATCGAGAAGGAGCTTCTCAATCTCTTTTATATGATTGGACATCCTTGTTTGAGACAATGCGAGTTGGTGTTATGACGGAAAGGTATTGGCTAATTGTCCCCGTACTTGTTTTATATATTTTGTTGATTTTATCTATACAAGCTATAATGAAAAGTCTTATTGATCATCAACAACGAAAGATCGGTATATATTCAACTAAAAAAAGAAATCCATCAGTGAATTCAATGCAGGGAGTTAATTCATGTAAGAACAAGGAAATGTTTACTTTACCTCCAAAGAAATATGGCTAACAGTAAAAATGAATTAAATCCAATTAAACAATAAGGGGATTAATTGATCAGGTATCAATACTCCAATTAACCTAGGGCAATAGCTGAAGATCGTATCGATGGTCTTTAGCTTTTCTTTTATTCAAGTAAAATGATTATGCTATCATTGTTTTTATTAAACTACTAGATAAACAGGAGGCGGTTATGAAATTTAGCTCGATCATATATGTGCTGCTTGTTTTTTCCTTCCTAACGATGACAGCGCTTTCTATCTACTATTATTTACAAATTCAACAGGACAAAGTGAAAATTTCACAAGCTGTGTCCTCCGGTACGCCTCTTCCTGATTATCATTTTGCTTTGATTGGGGAGGAATTGGATCATGACTACTGGCGCTTAGTTGGGAAAGGGGCAAAACAGAACGAAACTGAATATGATGTGTTCGTGGAATATGAAGGTCCGGAGCGTTCTAACCCGGAAGAACAGTTGAAGCTTCTCGATAAAGCCATTAAAAAAAAAGTGGATGGAATCATCGTCCAGGCCCTAAACGATGAGTTTACTCCTTTAATCGATCTGGCGGTTGGGAAAGGGATCCCGGTGATTACCATCGACACTGATTCTCCTGACAGTCTGCGGTCTGCCTATATCGGCACAGACAATTACGCGGCCGGGCAGTTGGCTGGGAAAGCCTTGATTGAAGATACGGGTGGAGAAGCAGTCGTCGGGATTGTTACAGGCCGTTTCAACAATACTCATCATTCCCTTCGGGTAGAGGGATTCAGAGATGTCATCGAACAGGAAGCAGGAATTGATATCGTGGCCATTGAAGAGTCCAACATTGATCGAATCGGGGCCGAAGAAAAAGCCCATAACATGTTAACCGAACATAAAGAAATAACGGCATTGTACGGTACAAGTGCCTTAGACGGCACCGGTATAAGCGAAGCTGCTGAGTCGTTAGACCGCCAAGATTTGTATGTGATCACATTTGATACATTGGAAGAGAACCTGCGATTGCTGGAAAAAGGGAAGGTCGATGCCCTTGTCGAACAGCAGCCTTGGAAAATGGGACACCAAAGCGTAAAAATAATGACTGATCTCATTAATGAAAAGCAAGTTAAGAAAATCCATCATACTAATTCTTCTATCGTACGAAAACAAAACCTCCCATATCGTCAAGACTTAAGAGGGGGGCGCCAATGATTAAAATCCGTACTAAGTTGCTTATTTATTTTGCAGTTGTGCTTGTATTGATAGTGGTTTTGTTTTTCGTGCGTGGACAAAACGATCATAAAGTAACCAAGCTCCACAATGAAAGCATGCATCACTTTTTCCTATTAAATGAAATTACCCAAGTGACGAACGAAACGGTTCAGTCTCTGCAAATCTATGTCGAGGAGCCATTATCAAGTAATTTATCTTTTTATGAGGATGACAAGCAGAAGCTTCTTGAGCTGCAGGAGCAGTTTGCGGCTGGCAAAGAAGAGACGATCGACCGGGAAAATTTCATGCATATGATCACCAGTTTTCTTGAACATGCAGACCAAACCGTCGATGGGGTAAACAATGAAGACGTACAGCAGTATTCCATGCATGTGAACGAGGCAGAGAAAACATCGGTCTACATACATGAAGAAACACTTAACCTGATCAACACCGAGCTAACAGATTATCAGGACCTGTTTTCCCTTACCAATGAAAAAATTCAGGACACAAAGAATATGGGAACAGCCATCTTTTTTTGCATCATTCTTCTAAGTGTATTGTTCGCGATTTGGTTTTCCAACGGAATCACTAAAACAATTGCCAGTTTGGCGCGGGCTGCGCAGGAAATCTCGGCCGGTCACTATGCCGGCGAAGATGTGATCGTTTCGAGGAAGGACGAGCTTTGGTTCTTGTCGGAAACGTTCAATCAAATGAGAAAAAATGTACTGGAATCGGTCAATGAAATTGAAGAAAAGGCACGACTTGCACGGCTGCTGAAGGAAATGGAGCTAAAAAGCCTTCAAAATCAAATCAGCCCCCATTTCCTTTTTAATACATTGAATACGATATCAAAAACCTCGTATATCGAAGGTGCGGAGAGAACGAGTGATTTAATATCCTCTGTTTCGGCCCTGCTCCGGTACAATATCGGCAATATCGAAAGAAAAACGACCTTAAAAGATGAAGTCGGTATTGTAGAAGAGTACTTTTTTATCCAAAAGACCCGCTTCGGAGGACGGATTGAGTTTGAGCAGAATATCGATCCCTCATGCCTAATGATCGAAATTCCATGCCTGACGATCCAGCCGATTGTAGAGAATGCTTTCATCCATGGGGTGGAAGAAATGGCGAAAGGAGCCAGAATCGAATTGAATGTGTATGAAGAGGATGAAGACGTCTGTATTGAAGTCACCGACAATGGAACGGGGATGGATCAACAGACTGTTGACATGTTATTGAATGCGGGCGATGAAAATGAGCCTTCTTTTTCAGGTAAGGGATCAGGGCATTCCACAGGGATAGGGATGAAAAATGTGATTATCCGTCTTCGTCTGTTTGAAAAAGAAAGCGAATTCAACATCCATTCAGCACTTGGAAAAGGGACAACCATCAAAATCCGGTTACCTAGACAAGAGAAACCGGCTGAAGAGGAGGACAAGGGATGGTAAAAATAATGCTCGTGGACGATGAGCCGATTGAAAGAGAAGGTCTGCGGCTAATACTGGAAAGGAACCGGTCTAATATTGAAATTGCAGCAGAAGCGGAAAACGGAAAACAGGCGGTAGACCTAGCCATATCAAGCAAGCCGGATCTGATTTTTATGGATATTAAAATGCCCGAGCACGATGGACTAGAAGCAATCGAGAGCATATTGAATGTTCTTCCAGACACAAAATGTATTATGGTATCGGCTTTTGATACCTTTGATTACGCAAGAAAAGCTATGAAATTTGGTATTAAAGAGTATTTGTTAAAGCCAAGCAAAGTCTCGGAAGTCTTAGAGGCATTCGACCGTATGGCTAAAGAAATGGAAAACGAAAGAAGGCTTAAAAGAGAAAGAATAGAAATTAGCCATCAGCTGGAACGTGTTAGTTCGTTCGTGGAAACGGAATTGGTCGTTTCCCTGATGATGGACCACATTCATGAATTTAATGTAGAGGATTGGAATGAATCATTAGATTTGGAAGCTAAGCAAGGTTTTGCCGCTGTATTCTCCTTCCAGTCTGATCATCTTCAGCCAAGCCGGCGTGAAAAAAGTACATGGTATCGTATCCTGAAAAGTACCTTGGAGAAAGAATATCTTTCCTGTTTGACAGGACCACTAACAGCTTTTCAAGTTCCCGTCTTTGTCCTGTTTGATCCGGAAAAAACCGATGTCAGTAAAGAGGAGTTTGCCCGGTCCGTCATTCATCATGTGAAGCATCAGGTGGATGACTGTCGTCTGCTTGCAGGGATAGGAACAGTGGTAGAAGGAATAAGCCATTTTTCTGATTCATATGAAGAGGCCATCTATGCACTTGAAGTCGTGTATAGTCATCAAGGCGCCTCCTATGAGACCTATTCCGAAGACTTGAGACGAAAGCGAAAGGATATGATTCCTTTTGATGTCGAAAAGGAACTGATTGAAGCGATCAAGAGAGGCGATAGCCAGACTGGTCTGATTTGGTTTGATTCCTATTTCCAATCCATTCAGAAAGCTGCTGATTATCATCCAAAGCTTCTAAAAAAGGCCATGGAGAATTTTTTTATTGTGTTAACAAGGACGACAAAAGAGCTTGGTTTAGATATGGATACCCAAAAGAGTTTTGAGCGGCTGGAGACCTCAATGCAAATTAAGGAGGCAGCCAAAGCTCACCTTCTATTTATCATTAAAAGGATAGGAGAATGGCGGATAAATGGGATTAAAGGCTTGCTAGTACAAGCAAAAGGATACATACAAAATCATTATCACAAAGCTCTTACCCTTGAAGAAGTAGCTGATCAGATTGGGATCAGCTCTTATTATTTAAGTAAGTTATTTAAAGACCATTTTCAGGTGACCTTTATCGAATACTTAACCAGTATTCGTATGAAAAAGGCGAAGGAACTTCTTTTGGATAGCACGATTCCGTTGAAGGAAATCGCACTAAATATCGGCTATAAGGACCCCAATTACTTCAGCCGGGTGTTCAAAAAAGGAACCAAACTCAGTCCGCGCCATTATAGAAGAAAATATCATCCATAAAAAAACAACGATCCCTGAGGTCGTTGTTTTTTTATTGGGAAGACACTGTTTTGCCAAGAAAGTCCAGAAGTTTACAAAAAAGTGAAGATTAAAGCGCTATCATGATTAAGTTACCATGATAGATTTTGGTTACAGCTCGGAATAAAGGGCTTTTATTTTTGGCTTGACGGCGTCGTTTAGTTATACCTGGTCAAAAGAGTAAGCATTTTCTAATTTTATTTTTACTATTGAGGAGGAGAAACATGTTAGAGAAACATTCGACTTGGTATGTTATTTTGATCGCAGTGTCGGCAGGTATGGCCGGGCTTTTATACGGGTTTGATACGGCAGTCATTTCCGGAGCCATCGGTTATTTACAGGAGTTATATGACTTAAGCCCAGCAATGGAAGGATGGGTCATATCTTGCGTCATGATAGGAGGTGTCATAGGGGTTGTGACTTCTGGTTTCTTAAGTGATAGGTATGGACGAAAGAACATCATGATGGTCGCAGCCATCCTGTTCATTATATCCGCACTTGGTTCAGCATTTGCCACGAGTGTTGCGATGCTGGTTTGGGCAAGAATCATCGGCGGATTCGGAATCGGTTTTGCTTCCGCATTGTCTGTTACCTACATCAGTGAATGTGCGCCGCCAGCTATCCGGGGCAGGCTTGGATCTCTGTATCAGTTATTTACCATCATCGGTATTTGCGCCACCTTCTATATCAACTATAGCGTGGCCAACAGTGGAAGCTATGCATGGGGGTTAGAAGAAGGCTGGCGCTGGATGCTCGGGTATGGAACGATACCGGGAATTATCTTTTTAGTCCTGTTATTCTTTATTCCTGAAAGCCCTAGATACCTAATTAAAAAAGGCAGAGATTCAGAAGCATATCAAACACTCAAACAAATCAGCGGAGAAAAAATTGCCAAAAAAGAATCGCAGCAGATAAAGGCTTCATTGGACACTGAACAAAGCGGCTCTGCGAAAGAATTGTTGAAGCCTGGCCTGCGCATGGCAATGGGGGTTGGGATTTTCCTCGCCTTGTTCAACCAAGTGATCGGAATGAACGCCGTTACCTATTATGGACCAGATATATTCAGAAGTGTGGGATTTGAAAAAAATACCGAGTTCTTGGCAACAAGTATCATCGGCAGTGTACAGGTAGTCTTCACGATTATCGCACTCTTATTGATTGATAAGTTGGGAAGAAAGAAACTAATGGCAATCGGTTCAAGCCTTATGGCCATTTTCATGGTCTTAATTGGAAGCATATTCTATTTTGAACCAGCCAACAGCGGTCCGTTGCTTGTCATCTTCGTTGCCGGATTCACCGCTGCTTTCTGTGTCTCTATGGGACCCATTCCTTGGATCATGATTCCGGAAATTTTCCCGAACCACCTGCGCGGAAAAGCAGTCGGAATCGCCACCATGTTTCTGTGGGGCGCAAATTGGGCTATCGGCCAGTTTACCCCGATTCTGATTAACAATATGGGCGGCGCATTCACCTTCTGGATGTTCGCAGTCATCAATGTCATCTGCTTCACTTTTGTAATGACGATTGTTCCTGAAACGAAAAATAAATCGCTCGAAGAAATTGCGGAAATGTGGAAGCCTAATAAGAAAATCGGAAAAGAAGAAGTCAGGAAAGGGTTGGCAAGTACACGAGGGTAGTTTTTATGGAGGTCAGGCACATACGCCTGATCTTTTTTTAAATGAAAACAGGCAGATACTTAAGCTAATTTCTTTAACGTATTGGTTATGAAACCTGTTAGGTAAATACATGAAGAGGAAGGCAATGAAAGAGACATCGCATTTCAAAAAGTGATAAACGAGGGACAATCTTGGCATTATGAAGAGGAAGCATATAATAAAGAATCTCCAATTGAAGGAGTTGTAAAGAATCTTAAAAATAAGGAAACTTTACATATGGAACATTTGTTGATGGTGTGATTATAGGCGTAATAACAATGCTGCAAGAAAGTCCATCAAAGCTTAATCATAAGGCAATTATATTAGGGGTGTACGTGAGGACTGAATGATGAGGGAATGGTGTTGGACGGTCCTTATTGCAAGAAGCGATTTATAAAGCTAAGGATATAAAAGAAATTGAAAGACTGAACTTAACTGTAGTATCTAGCAATAAAAGGGTAAAGAGGTTATACTCCGATGTAGGCTTTTAAAACATATGGTACGAAGAAGAAGCACTTAAAATTAGCGGTCAGTATTTTGACGAGGCACTATGACTCTAAGAATATCCTGAAATCAAGTCTTCAAGTATCGGGGCCTTATCTTAAATATAGGTAACCCCCCCACTTTTAAAATCCATCTAATTGACTTAGAAATGAGCTAATATATGTTAAGTTATATAAAGAAGAGGTACTGATAACTTTTCGCGGAAAACAACATTTTAAAGGAGGATCTAAGGGTTTGCATGGGAAAATTAAAAATAATCAAGATAAAATAACAACTGGCTTGATGTCCTTATATTTATTGGCATTAATATGGATTGTACCCTTTAAAATGCAACTATCATTTCAAGACCTCCGCTATTTCACGGATTTTAGGGAAATTAACTTAATCCCTTTTGCTGGTTCAGTTATTGTTGATAATCAAATAGGTATTAATGAAGTAATATTAAATGTACTTGCATTTATGCCATTTGGAATTTATATCAGTATGCTAAAACCAAATTGGTCTTTTTGGAAAAAGATAGTACCTATAGCTGGTTTTAGTTTGTTATTTGAAGTATTGCAATTCATCTTTGCTGTAGGAGCTAGCGATATAACTGATCTTATGGGAAATACATTAGGTGGAATTATTGGAGTTGGAATTTATATCGTATTTTGCAAGCTGTTTAGTACAAAAGCAAATAAAATCCTCAATGTTTTAGCTTCTATTGGGACAATATGCATTTTTGCATTAGTGCTGTTGTTAATTACTGGTGTTATTAGGTACGGGAGTTATGTCTAATAGGTAAAGGGAGCTTGAAAACCAAATGAGTAAAATTCCTTTAAGTCATGACTTTTTAGACGTAGAAAGTTAATCGAAGATTACATTTTTTCCTTGTTCACGTAACTTTTCTATTGATGTAAGCATATGATTTATTTCTTCATCGGAATGTCTTTCCCATGTCCTTAATTCAGCTATTATGTTCAAAGGCGATTCAGACCTATAAGATCGTGTGGGGTTTCCAGGAAATTTTTTGTCTGTTAAGTTCGGATCATTTTCAAAATCACCTAATGGTTCTACAATATAAATTCTTTCTTTTGATTTAGATGTTGCTAATTCAGCCCCCCATTTAGCAGCATCTAATGTTCCAGTGAAATAAATATAGTTAGATTTTTTGTCTTGGTAATTTGATAAATGTTGCGGTTCTAATAGATCCCCAATTTTTAGTTCTGCTTTAGTTCCATGAAAGAAAGGACCATTATCTAAGACATCTTTTTTGTCATTCATACGGTCACACCTAAATTTTTTTAAGATTTGTATATAACCGTATATGGTAGAAGTCGTAAAAAGAGTAGTCTATAAATCATTAATAATTAGGAGTATAATAGAAGTAGAGAGAATGATATAGAACGACAATTACCTATTTACATTTTAATAGCAATCAACGCTTTTTTATGACTGCCATATGGTTTGTAAGTTATAGCGCTAGCCCAGCTTCTCAATTGTAAGACTCAGAAATTGGGCTTTTTATTTAAGTATTGGGCAGTTATCTTGAAGACTCGATTTAGAGGTAAATCCCTAATTCTGATCACAAATTCTGTTATGTAGGTGTTCTTCGAACATGAAGCATAAAAGTATCCACTTGCCAACCCCTCCCACTAGCTTTAAACTCATCGTTGGTACAATGATCATTACGATAATAGCAGGAGTTTAACTATGTTAATTTTCTCCAAAAAAAACAACCGCAACAACCTGCGATCGCTTTACTTCGATCTATTTTTTCTTTTTTCGATTTCCTTTTGAATCATCGGTATACCTTTTTCTTTAACCGCTTTTTTCACTTTGGGATTATTCAGTAGTTTTGCAACCTTCGTCAATTTTGACATGATTCCTACCTCCTATTTCTCATCACAAGACAAACGTAGATGATTCACTTTTTATTATAAACCATTACCTGTCTGATATAAAACATTTCCCTTAGTCGTTTTTTAGGTAATCCCTTCCTCCCCATTCTATAAAAAGAGAAATAAACACTTGGAGGGTGTCATCGTTTATTCAGTTAATAATAGTTGCCTTTTCTTTATCTTGAGAATCTGTGCAGGAAAATGGAAAAACACATTGAATATTTTGAAAAGAGGGGTATTTAGAATACAATTATTTTATTTGTATTACTCGGTATGGTGTTGCCATATGCCCGATCATTCCTTGGAGAACTCGGTGTGGTTTTATCTATTAAAGGGATTAAATTGGAGGGGAGAAAATGGATGTAAAGACACTTTTGTTAGAACAATGGGCAAGCTGCTTAGATGAACAAGACTGGTTTCCACCGCTTGAAATAGTCCTAGAGGATATCACTTTTGAACAGGCCATTTGGAAACCAGCTGATGGGACAATGAATTCCATTTGGGAATTAGTTTGTCATTTACTTTTCTATGAAAAGAGATTTCTAATGCGATTTCTTGGTGAAACAGCGAATGAACCACAGGCAGAAAATAATGAATCTACATTTCGATTACCAACTATGACGTTAGAAAATTGGAAGGAAACAAAACAAGAATACTTTGATGTTCATCGTGAACTTGAAAAAATACTAGCAAAATCAGAACATGAGGATTTGTATAGACAGGTCCCAGGAGAAGATAATTCATTAGTGCTTGAACTGAAAAGTTTAGCAATGCACGACGCATATCATATTGGGCAAATTGTATTCCTTAGTAAAATGCAAGGAGCTTGGCCAGAGAAACGCAGCTTTTAAATAAGATTCATTAGCTTTACAGTTATTCTTTTATTGGGAGCGAGAGTTGGACAATGACTATCGCTTATTGTGTAGCTAATATTCAAAGAGTACAAAGTGGCTTTCCAAAAACCAACTGGCTGAAATTGTTATTCAAACGGATAATTAAACTACTTGCTAAATAAAAAGCATTTCTTCTTTAACTAAAGGGTGCGTTATATCTCGAAATCGAGTCTTAGTCTGCCTTTCTAAATGATTGGAGGAGGCAGTGAACAGACACGGTTGGAGGCCAGATTGATTTACGGCCGACCATCATGAACCTTTTAGGTGTGGAAGATGATAATCTTTAATTCGGACAGGATTTGTTTAGTGAAGACCGACACGAAATGATGATCACCCAGATGGGAACTTTGCCAACGAGGTGTAAATGGAAGCTGTTATGAAGAGAATCAGGTGAAAAAGTAGAAGTCGGTGCTTGTGCCCCTGGATTTAAGAAAGAAGAGCTAGCCTTATCTGATTCAGTCTTTTATGGTGACCTGTTCGTTCCCTTGATGAAACGAAGTTGATAGAGAAAAAGCGATGGATCTCTGGTAACGTAAAGGATAAAGAAATTTCACTAAAAGTTTGCGGAGAAAGCTACGTTTCTACGCAAACTTTATTTTTTGGTTAAATGGATGGATGGAGGATCAGGCAAGGTAGATTGGATAGATTAAACGTTTAATTGATTAACGTAGTACAAAAGCACTCCCTTTAAACAGTCAGATCGGTTTATACAATTTCTGTTACTTATGGTATAAACTAGTCATTATATCTTATAGACTAGGGGGTACATAATGAAAAAAACATTAATGACTGGTATGGCAGCCATTACGATGCTTTCTTCACCTATAACGGTCGCAGCAGAGTCACCTAAATGGCACAATGTCAACGTGAATGAAACAACGCAGGAGGAAGATGAAAGTCTTTTTAACAGTGAAAACTATGATTTTTTGAAGTACTCGAAGGTGGAAGACAAACTACGGGAAATTGCTAAACATAGTAAACGGATCACAATGGAAAGTTCGGCAAAATCTTCTGGCGGACATGATCTTTATACGGTAACCATTTCCGATCCAACCGTCAAAGGGAAATATGGGTACCAGAAATCGTTACGAAAGAAGATGTTCAAGAACCCTGAAAAAGCTCAGACATTTATTGAAAACCACCCTGACTTTAAAGTGCCGGTGATGATTAATGCGTCTATTCATGGCACAGAGTTTGTGGGTTCAGATGCTGCGCTACAATTGATTGAGCGTTTTGCGACAGCCAATGATCAGGAAACGAAGGAGCTACTTGAAAATCATATTCTTATTTTTAATGTGGTCGCTAATCCGGACGGTCGGATTGATGCAACACGTTTTAACAGCAATGGTATTGACTTGAATCGAGATTTTATTACACAGTCTCAAGCAGAAACCAAACATACAGTTGAGTTGATCAAAGAGTGGAACCCCATGGTCTTTCTTGATTTGCATGGCTATGTGAAAAGCTATGGCGGACCGGATCATCCAGGTTTAATCGAGCCGTGTACACCACCGCACAATCCGAACTATGAGTATGATCTATTCTCGAAGTGGGCGCTTGATCAGGCTGAAGCTATGGAAGGAAGCATTGTAGAAAACCGTGCAGATTATGAAAATACAAATACAGATGTTTCGGGGGTCGACTATCAATCGATGACAGGTACATATATTCCGCAGCGTGATGATCAAGCAGGCTGGGATGATTATCCGCCGATTTTTACACCGATGTATGCGATGTACCACGGGGCTTATGGATATACGCTTGAAGCACCTACTAATGATTGGGATGGCGTCCAATGGCATTATGATGCGGTTATGGGAGCACTTGAATTTTCCAATGATAACAAAGAACAAATGATCAAAGACCAAATCGAGGTTTTCAAACGAGGCATCCAATTTGATCACCCATACCATACGGAAGGGTTCTTCCCGCAAGCGTATATTTTATCAGGAGATGAAACAGACTCAACGGCAACCGAAAAAGCAGTTGAGCATCTGATGTTCAATGATATTGATGTCTCTGAGTCGAAGAAAGCATTCGAATATGACGGTGTCTCGTACCCGGCGGGAACGTATATCGTAGACATGAGCCAGGCGAAAGCTGGACTTGCGAACACGATGCTGTGGGATGGAGAAGATATTACCGATCTCACACCATCTATGTATGATATCTCTGCCTGGAATTTACCGGAATTGTGGGGCTTTGAAGCGGTAGAGGTTAAAGCGGACAGCTCCTTTAATGTAAAGACTAGCGATGTGAAGAAAGTAAAAGCCGATGGGGAGTTAACCGGAAACGGTCCATATGTGATTCCTAACTCTTCTGTAAAAGCTATTAATCTTGTTAATACTTTGGTGAAGAACGGGTTTAGAGTGACCATGGATGGTAAGCAATTCTATGTGGATGCAAACAAGTCGCCTGAATTGAGAAAACTTGTGGAGGCGTCTGGCATTACCGTCAAATCGATCGAGGCTGTTGATGGTGAACCATTAACTTCTCAGAAAGTAACGATTCTAAAAGACGGCGGTATGAACAAAGGTCAATCTCACGCAGGCGCACTTATAGCTTTGGAACGATTAGGGTTTGAAGTACAAGAAATCACACCAAGAGAGCTGGCAGAACAAGGGTTAGGAGATACAGAGGTCTTTTTCTACAGTGGCACGTCAAACTTGATTTCGTATAACAATTCGCCTCCGAACGCTGAATTCGGACTCGGAAATGAGGCACAGTATAATGCCTTTAAAGAAAACATCCACTCCTTTGTTGAAGATGGGGGGAAATATATTGCTGTTGGAGCTGGCGCTTCCGATGCCGCGAAGCAACTGGGGCTAACGGATGTCACCGTTCATAAAGGTGGTTATAATAGTAATGGAATCGTCCGAGTGAATTACGATTCTGTTTCCCTCACTTCTGGTTATGGAGAAACCGATTATGGTTTCGTTTATCACCCTGTTTGGTATACGGATGTGGAAGGAACAGATGTCCATGCCACTTATAAAGACAGCAGGAATTTCTTCATGGCGGGACACTGGGAAGACCGCGCTGATGCCCAAGGGCAGCCGGTCATCATTAAAGAACAGGACCAGGACGTAACGCTTATTGGACTTGAAGCAGGATTCCGTGATCACACGGATTACTTATTCCGGCTCTTCTCCAACGCCATTTACAACAAATAACAATTGGGTATCTTCACCACCTTCAGTCAACCAGGTTCTGGATGACTGGAGGTGGTGTTTTTTGTGAAAAAAAGTGGGGTAAAAGTGATTTAGAGGTTGACGAGATTTCCTTAGTGTAAATTTGAAATAAAAGTCGCGGCGTTTATAAAAAAGTTTAATTAAAAATCCTGTGTGTTGATAGGCAGGATTTTTTCTTGTTCCATAAACGGGCTAATTGAAATAAAAGAGGTTGCTTAAAAGCCACTTTTATATACAGCTATCAGGCGCACTTGAGCGTGAGTAAACGTTGATTTATCAACGATAACAAGGATACCTCTATTATCGCTTTGTTCTAACAGAGAATTACCAAGGAAAAGAGAGCAAAGAAAGTACTTTTACCCACGTTTGAATTTCAAGCCCGTTCCTTTTATAAAATCGTGGTGTATGAAGTTGGAGGTAAAATTAAAAATTATCCTCCTGCCAGCAGTTATTATACTATGGTAAAGACACTTATTTAACAGAATTTCTTGATGAATATCTTGGTTTCGGTGGATATTAGTTTCCGAAGAGTTGTGTTCTTTCTGACTAAGGGTTTATATAATTTTGCCGATTGGAATAAACTATCTTCATAAAGGAGTTGGTAGTATGGATATTAATGGCAAAATCGTTCGTGGAGAGTTTGATCGTATCAATGACGAATTTGTTTTAAATCAAGTGAAGCACTTTACGACTCAATCCACCCTTAATAAAGAGCAATTGGATACAATTTATGATTATTTGAATAATCATAAAGATGAAGGAGATGGTCAAATCCTTACTTTGAATGAACAGATGCTTGTTCGTTTGAGTCAAGAAGAGTCGAGTCAATTTATAGAGGACTTAAAACAGATTCGTGAATGGTACCAATAAATTCGATAAAGGATAGGCATCCTAAAATCAAGTCTTCAAGATAAGGGGGCGATTATTCAATAAGAATAGTTGTCTTTTCTTAAGTATTGGGCAGGGTAATTTGAAGGTGAGATAATAGAGTCTTTTTGAATCATTAATAACCTCTTTTGGCAAAATAATTTAAAGAAGCTTCAGCCGTGCTGAAGCTTCTTTAAATTATTTTTTAAATTTCTCTGGAAATTGTTTTACAATTCCCTCCGAGATTACATCGACATTAAATTATATGGGTGACCCCTTCATCAATCGCAACGATTCTTGCATCCCAATCTTTTTCTAAGCTTGCTGTTAAGTCATCTGTTACCAATTCTAAATGCTTATCCAACAACTTTTTTAATTCCTCATTTTTTAAATTAGGGTTGGCCCTACTAAGGAACGCTACTATATCATCAGTTACATTCTTGGTTTAGCTGATGAACCATATCTTCCTTACCATTTTTAGCGGCATCTACAATCTTGCCAGCCATACCAATATGCTCCTTAAGCAAATCTGCAAGTTTACTTCCTGCGTCCTCTCCGTATATCGACTTCACAGTATTACCGATATCTTCCTGATTTTTCAGAAGCCTTGATAGCACTTGCTTGTGATCCTCCGCACCTGCTGTTGTTGCACTTGTATTATAATTACTTGTCCATAATACATGATCAAACCAAAGTCTCCTGAATTCATTTTCGAATTTCACCTCTGATTGACTAATACTTTGTTCCTCTGTGTTCCCATTTGCACTAATTGGACCAGGTAGCATGGTTAGCAGAAATAACAAAGGTAACATCATAAACCCTAATTTCTTCATCAAACCTGCTCCTTCCAAATAAAAGCACCTTCATATTATTGCTATAGGGAATTTTTTCATTCCTCAAGATTTGAAGGCCACACTTGCGTTTGGGAACATCCTTTAAAAACAACGTTCCTTTTTGTTATGAGATAACATCAAGCTTTCCTTACAGTATAAAAATTGCGGTACTAGCAAATATATAAAGACAGGATTATAAGGAGTGCTTAGTATGGATCAATCGCAACTTTATATTAAAATTTATGAAACGAAAGAGCGCCTTAGCAAATTGACAGATGAATACTGGAGTTTATACTCCGGTCTCGAGACATGGTATTTTTGGTTTAATATTGCAAGTGTGCTCATATCTTTTATTATTCTCTATTTAAAAATAGATAAAAATAGGTTATTTGAAATCAGTTTTTTTGGTTATACAGCACATATATTATGGTCTAATGTAGACAGCGTTTTATCTCATAACAATTATCTAATCCATCCCCATCCTATTAGCTCCTTGACCCCGACGGGTATTACAGTTACAGCTGTTTTGTTTCCCGTTACTTTTATGCTGGTATATCAGTATTGTACAAATAAGGAGAAAAACTTTTATGTTTACACGATTATTGTATCCCTCATATTTGGATATGGATTCGGCGGTTTATCAAGCTTTTTGGAGTTATTGAAAATGCACAAAGGTATGACCTTAACCTATCTAGTTTTTATTGATATTGCGGTTGCTTTCCTTTCGCTATGGATGACAAGACTTTTCCTTATGTTCAAAAATAGGCATCACTAATTTATAGAGCTGTTCTCGTAAAAAACGTTCTACATACATGATCCATATAAGGAAATCGAGCATACAAACGATGGATATAGAAGCTATCGTTTGTTTCTGCTTGTTTAGGAGAGAACAATTTTCAACCGGACGTAGTGGACACTTTCCATTGCTTCTTCATAGAGAAATTATATAACCGAAATTCCAGAGAATAAGTTTTCGCACCCTACTTATTATAAGGTCAGCCAGTTATGATTAAACTGGCTGACCTTTTTAAATAGGTTCTATGCTTGAAGTGGCTGGCTAGAGTTATTTTTATAGGAGTATAGTTTTATTTTTACAGGTTATCTAGCACCAAACTTCATGTTGACAGCGTTTGCGAAGTAGGATGGATAGAGTCAATCTAGTTCCACCTCCGACTATAGTTTACCTCTTAATGAAGTTTGACGGTAAGCGCTTAGATAGGATAGCTTAGGAATTTGCAGAACAAAATTAGATGGCCTCCATCCCTGAATCAGAAAGGGGAATTTTTAATGAATAGTATCCAGAGCCGGCTTTTGCTAATGCTGCTTATCTTTATACTTTTCCCCTATTTCCTAGTTGTGCTCCTTATTTATGGCTATACAAAAAACAGCGTGGAAAAGCATGAGCTTGGAAATAGCCAGGAACAAATAGAAGAAAGCTCCGAAGAATTGAGGCAATATTTTAGTGAGATGCTAGATCTTCCGTTTCTTTTGTATCGAGACCCTGAATTGTTTCGTATCTTTAATAATGAAGTGGAAAATTCCAATTATCTTGAAAAGAGTATTCAAAATTTTTATCTGATGCGCAAGGAAATTCGGCAAGTCCGTTTTTATATGGATAAGAATAAAGAATCTTTTACGGTATACAACGCTATGGTAAGTGCTCGGAAATCAAAAAACAATTTCCTAAAGCAGCCCTATATTAAACAACTGACCGAGTCGAACGTGTCCAACATCATTGAACCGCCGCATCTAATTAAAAATTATAATAATGCAGCCATTGTTCCAAAATCCGATCAAACAAAGGTCCTTACCTTTCATCATACAATCACAGATGTATTTACAAACGAATTTCTCGGCGTCATTTCTATGGACGTGGAACTGAGCAAGGTTGCCCAAATCATAGATGACTTGACCAAGGAAAAGGAAGAGTCTGTCTTTCTGCTTAATGAATATAATCAAGTTATTTATGCTAGTGATTCAAAACGGATCGGCCAACCTGCTTCTCCGGAATTAATGAAACAATTAAAGCGGGAGAAAGATAGTAATGGAGACATCCCTCTCTCCAAAACATTATCTGCTCCCCTGGAAAAATGGAGATTAGTTAAAATCACTCCTAGCGAAGTTCTATTCCATGAGGTGCGGCAAACGGTTTATACATACATTTTAGTTGGATTAGGTGTTGGTGCCTTAGGTTTGATAATGATGAGTGTGATTGCTTATAAAATCTCAAACCCAATCAAACGGCTTACTAGAAAGGTACGAATGATTGACGGTGGACATACAAATATGGCTTTTGATAATAGAAGAGAAGATGAAATCGGTTATTTAGAAAAACATATAAAAGATATGATGGCCCGTATTAATCGTCATATCGACCGGGAATATAAGCTGGAAATAGAAAATAAAGAAAATCAGTTCAGAGCTCTTAAGTCACAAGTGAACCCTCATTTTTTGTTTAACACCCTTCAGTCGATCGGAGCAGTTGCTTTAAGATCTGGTGCCCCAAATGTCTATAAATTAGTGACTTCCTTATCAAAAATGATGCGCTACTCTATGCAGGCAAATGAGTGGGTACTGGTTAAGGAGGAAATAAACTATATAAAAGCTTATCTCTCCCTTCAAATGGAACGATTCTATAATAATATAAATTATTCTATTACTATAAGTTCCAAGGTGCTGGAAATGGAAATTCCCAGTATGATTCTACAGCCGCTTGTTGAAAATTTCTTTAAGCACAGTTATGAAGAAGGGTTTACCGATGCCTGCTTGACAATTTCTGGAGAGATGGAAAAGGGGATTCTCCACTTTATTGTTGAAGATGATGGGGCAAGCCTGACAGAAAATGAGCTTCAATCTTTAAGAGAATACATTTATAAATCTCACCGAAAAGGAGTGGCCGTGAAGGATCATATTGGATTGAAGAATATTCACGACCGACTGGTGCTGAATTACGGAAGTAAGGCTGGTATAAAAGTGGATAGAGATCAGGGCCGGGGATTTATCGTGGAGGTTTTCATCCCTATTGAAATGGAGAGCACTGAATAACTCTGTCCAATGTATTTTTTAGAAGGAGGCAAAAGGTGTGAAGGTATTAATAGTCGACGATGAGATAAATGTACTTGAAGTCGTTCGTTTCTTAGGTGAATGGGACAAATATGGCATCACGGAGATCCTGGAAGCAGGTGAAGGGGAAGAAGCAAAAGGCATGATCAAAGCAGAAAAACCAGAAATTATATTTACAGATATTAAAATGCCTGGAATGAGCGGAATGGAGCTCATAGAATGGTTAAACTATATTTCTTATCAAGGGAAAGTGATTTTCATAACTGGGTATAATGATTATGACTTCATGCGAAAAGCTATTAAATACAATAGCTTTGATTATTTACTAAAGCCTATTGAAGGTGAGGCTTTTAATAAGACTTTAAAAGAGGCTGTTGAGAGCTGGAAGAAGGACGAGCAAAAAACATACCCATCAGAAGATATCATGGATGACGGTTATTTGAAATTAAAGATAGATCAAATGGTTACAGACGCATGTATGGGAGAACCCTTTAATCCGAATGATCTGCAGCCTTTTCTTCCAGAGGCCGATCATTATGAAGTGTCTCTGCTTTCTTTTTATCACATGCATCATGCGGACCCGTATATCAAGTCTCTGGCAGAAAAGCTCTCCAAGCAAAAGTTAGGAAATGCTTTCACCCTTCAAAATGACCGAAATCTTTGTCTTGTTTTAACAGTTGAGGAAGAATGGCTAAATGTAGAAGAATGGATATGCGAACACTTTGATATCCCGCTGCGGCTGGTGACTAGCAAACATCCGCAGCCTTTAAATCATCTATTCGATTCGTACTTGGAGCTTCAAGAAGCTATGGACCACCATCAATATCGGTCACTCCACCGATTGGCTGATTTCGATACGGCGAGACGGATGAAAGACATCGTTTCCTATGTAGATACCTATTATATGGAAGATTTAAGTTTAGAAAAATTATCGAATTTATTTTTCTTTAGTCGCGAGCATATCTCCCGGAAATTTAAACTAGAAACGGGGCTTCCTTTGTCCAAGTACGTAACAAAACTTAGAATTGACCAGGCGAAAGCATGGCTAAGAGAAACAGATGAAACCATTTATTCAATTTCCTTAATGCTTGGTTATCAGGATGAAAAGTATTTTTCTAAACTATTTAAAAAAGTAACCGGTTATACACCATTCGAATTTCGAAAAAGAGGTGAAAATAGATCAGGAGGTTGTTCGGCTTATGGTTAAACGTGTGACTGCTGGAGTGAAAAGAAAACTTCTTCCTATTAGTTTGATTGGTTTGCTTCTTTCTGCTTGTCAGTCGAATTCTCCTATAGAGGAAAAACCCAAAGAAGAGCAAAAGATTACCTTGGAAATCCGGAATCCAAAAATTGAAATTGCCTCCCCTTTTGAACGAATGGTTGATGCTTATGAACAAAAGCACCCGAATATAGAAATTAAAGTTCATACCGTTGGAGGGGCAATAGATGATTTTTCTGATTTAAAAGCCCAAATGGCAGCAGGTAAGGGGCCTGATATATTTACAAATCTAGGTTTCGAAAATACCCGGAAATGGAAAAACTTATTAGAAGATTTATCTGATCAGCCATGGGTAGATGAAGCTTACCAAGAAACGTTAGAACCTATAAAGATTAATGATAAAATCTATGGAATGCCAATGAATTTAGAAGGCTATGGGTTTGTTTATAATAAGGATTTATTTGATCAAGCAGGGATCAACTCTCTCCCTTCTACTCTATCCGAATTGAAAGCAGCTGCTGAAAAATTACAGAGGGCCGGTATCACCCCTTTTGCGACCGGATATTATGAAAAGTGGAAGCTTGGGGATCACTTGATGAATATCGCTCTCGTCCGGCAAGACAATCCTACGGCTTTTATGAAAAGGTTAAACAGTGGGAAATCATCCATAGAAAACAATCCTGCATTTCGTGATCTGTTGCAATTATTGGATCTTACCGTCAAATACGGAGGGGATGAACCGCTAGCGACCGATTATATTATGGAAATTCACACATTTGCCTCAGGAGAAGCAGCAATGATCCTTCAGGGAAACTGGATCCAGCCGATGATTGATGAACGTTCTCCTGGTATGGACATTGGTCTTCTCCCTATTCCAATCAATAATCATAATCAAAAGAATCCGCTTGTTGTCAATACACCGAGCTATTGGGTGGTTAACAAACAAACAACACCTTCAAAAAAACGGGAGGCAAAAAAATTCCTGAACTGGATGGTAAATTCTAAACAAGGCCAGCGGTTTATGACAGAGGAATTAAAGTTTGTGCCTGCGTTTGAGTACATAAAAGCAGATAAATCCGGTCCCCTGGCTAATGACATCATAAAAAAATACAAGGAAGGTCGTACTATATCCTCCAACATTATTAAATTCCCCGCGGGTGTACGGGAGGAATTTGGACACGCCACTCAACGTTATATTGAACATGAAATAACTCGTGAACAATTACTTCGAAATTATCAGAAAACCTGGGAGCAAGCTAAAAAAAACTGAGTCTGCTCCCAGGTTTTCGTTTCTTTTCTTCTTCAGTATCCTAATCAATTCACGACTAAAATGGTATCAATATCCACCATATTCAACCTCCAAAAACTTTCTTATACTTTTAATTGTGTTGAGATCGGGCCCGATAAAAAACAATGATAGGAGGAAGAAAATGAACTTAAAACTACTTGCCAAAAAAGCAACGATATTGACATTAAGTACAGCCATTCTAGCAGGGGGGAGCGGTCTTGTTCACGCGGAACAAAAAGCTCATGAAGATACTAAAGAGGATTATGGTATTTCCCATATCACTCGTGCTGATATGGAAGCTATGGCCAAACAGCATGGAAACGATAATTTTGAGGTGCCAAAATTTGATGCTTCCACTATTCAAAACATTCCATCTGCTGCAAAGGTAACGGAAAATGGGGAAGAAATTAAGTTAGATGTATGGGATACATGGCCTCTCCAGAACGCGGATGGAACAGTTGCCGAATATCAAGGTTACCACCTTCTATTCGGCTTAGCAGGTAAACCAGGCCACCCTGAAGACACACATATTTATTTGTTCTACAAAAAAGCGGATGAAACTTCTATTGATGCGTGGAAAAACGCAGGGCGTGTATTTGACGAAAATGACAAGTTCGAAGCCAATGATCAATTCTTAAAAGATCAGTCAGAGGAATGGTCCGGGTCGGCTACGTTTACATCTGACGGAGAAATTCGCTTGTTCTATACAAACCGCACAGAATTTAATGTAGACAAAGAACAATATGGTAAACAGACATTGACAACAGCACAAGTAAATGTTTCTGAAGCAAATAATGAAACCATTCGAGTAGATGGTGTAGAGGATCATAAATCTATCTTTGAAGGTCAAGACGGGTCTATTTATCAAAACGTGATGCAAGCTTTCGGTGGAGAGACTATCAACTGGAAAGAAAACCATACACTTAGAGACCCTCACTATATTGAGGAGGATGGGCATAAATACCTTGTGTTTGAAGCAAACACAGGAACTAACTATGGTTATTCCGGTGAAGAATCCCTTTATAACAAGGCTTTCTATGGTAATAGTGAAAAATTCTTCCGTACAGAAAAAGAGCAGCTTTTAAACAGTTCGAAAAAAGAATATGCTGAGCTTGCGAATGGAGCTATCGGAATTATTGAAATCACTGACGATTATGAGTTAAAGAAAGTCATGGAACCATTGGTTGCTTCTAATACAGTGACGGATGAAATTGAACGTCCAAATATTTTCAAAAAAGATGGGAAATGGTATCTATTCACAAGTGCACGCGGATCCAAAATGACCATCGATGGGATCGATGAAGAAGATATTTACTTGCTTGGTTATGTATCAAATTCTTTAACTGGTGAATTCAAGCCAATGAACAAAACAGGTATAGTCCTTCATCACGACCTTGATCCATATGATATCACTTGGAACTACGCACATTATGTAATACCTCAAGAGGGTACGGATGAAACAGTAGTTACAAGTTATATGACAAACAGAGGGTACTTCAAGGACCACAAATCAACTTTTGCTCCAAGTTTTAAGCTAGAGTTAAATGGTAAGAAATCTTCTGTTGTTGAAAACGGAATCCTTGACCAAGGTCAAATTACATTGCATGGTGAAGAGTAAAAAACTGACAAGGAGAAAATGCCGATCCCCCTTCGGCATTTTCTTTTTTATCATAGGGTTTTAGTGTAAAAAATAAATGGAGGTTAGAAATCATGGATGTGTTAAAAAATCACCTCAGAAAGTTATTGGCAGCCTCTTTCCTCTTTCTTTTTATAGCTGTTGTTCTAAACATGTCTCTTTGGGAAGGTTCAAAATTTAAACTAAGTACAGTACAAAATCCACCCCCATATTCTTATCGAGCAGATTATCACTTTACATCTCCAGATCATTGGAAAAACGACCCTCAAAGACCTATCTATTTAAATGGTAAATATCACTACTATTATCTCTATAATAAAGATTACCCCGATGGAAATGGTACGGAATGGCGCCATGCTACCTCTAAGGATTTTGTTCACTGGAAGGATGAAGGGGTCGCTATTCCTAAATACACGAATGAAAATGGTGATGTATGGTCAGGTTCTGTTGTGGTAGACCACAAGAACACCGCAGGGTTTGGCAAGAACACCATTGTGGCTATTATCACCCAACCCTCAGCCAATGGCCAGCAGGAGCAGTACCTCTGGTATAGTTTGGATGGAGGGGATTCCTTTTCGGCTTATAAGAACGAACCTGTTTTGTCCAATCCTGGCACTGAAGATTTTCGGGACCCGAAAGTCATTTGGAATGTGCACTCAAAAAAATGGATCATGTTAATGGCAGAAGGATCAAAAATTGGTTTTTATGAATCAGGAAATCTAAAAGACTGGAAGTATACAGGCGGATTCCAGACAGAAAAAATGGGGCTGATTGAATGTCCTGATCTTTTTCAAATGCGCGCGAGTGACGGAACGATCAAATGGGTGATGGGAGTTAGTGCCAATGGCCAGGAACAAGGGGGACCTAATACCTACGCGTACTGGGTTGGACACTACAAGGGAGGAAGGTTTGTTCCTGAACATGAAAAACCTAAATGGCTGGATTACGGATTTGATTGGTATGGGGGAGTCACTTTTGATGATGGTAAAACGGAAGATAAGCTCAGCCACCGATATGCATTAGCTTGGATGAATAACTGGAAGTATGCAAATAACACTCCGACACTAGAAGAGAATTTTAATGGCTTAGACTCGGTTGTCAGAAAAATAGAGTTAAAAAAAGAAGGACAGGGCGGATATTTTCTTGCTTCCCAGCCAAATAAGGGTATTGACCAATTCATTCAGTCCACTGATTCATATCGAAATCTTGAAGTGAATGGTATGAAGACATTGAAAACAAAGGGGGATGTCTACCAACTAGAAGCAGATATCAGGTTGATGGATCTAAAAAATGCAGGGATCAGAGTGAGAGAATCCAAGGATCACTCTCGTCACATTGATATTGGTGTTTCTTTAGAAGGTGGCTATTCCTATGTAAACCGGGGCTTGACGGCACACCCTGATCATAACGATCATATGCTTGAAAGCCAGGCCCCAATAGATAAGAATAAAAAAACAGTACACTTGAAAGTACTCGTGGACAAAACAAGTGTTGAAGTATTTATAGATGATGGAAAAGTTGTTCATTCTAATCAAGTATTTCCACCTAAAGAGGATCAGGGAATCACTTTATTTTCAGAGGGCGGTCGAGCAGTTTTTGAAAATGTAAAAATTAAACATATGGACTCCGCTCATAATTAAAACGCCTAAAGAAATAAAGAGGAAAAATATCGATCTCATGTTTCTCTCATTGTAAGAAAAGTGTATAAGAACGACGATTGGAATAATTTTAAAATGGAAAGTTCCATCGCTTAAGAACTGTAAACTCTTGTTAGAATATGTTTCTGACAAGGGTTTATTTTTAACACATCTTCGCCCGTAATAAATATGGCTCTTTGTATGTTCATTATATTTCCTTGATACAGGCATACCATGGGGTTGCTCTATAGGGAAAATAACACAGAAGAAATACGGATGGTTATATATTATAGATGTTAGAAGATTAAAAACAGAAATTGTGGTTTATTAGGAGGATAAAATAGAAAACAAAAGAATAGCAAGTTGTACCTAGCCCAATACAAGTTCCTCTTTCCTCAAGATCTTATTCGTTCTTAGCATGACAACTAATCTGGAATCAACTCAGCAAAGGCATCACGTCAATTTTAGTGCGTGTTTCAGACAAGATGTTTTATGAATACAAAACATGATACTATAATATTATCTATTAAGAGTTAAGGAAGATAAAGTATGTTTTTGGTTATGTTAATTATAGGTATAGTTACAGCCCTTGTCGGCAGTATAGCCGGTCTTGGCGGAGGCGTCATTTTGGTGCCTGTTCTCCTTTTTTTGGGAGACCATTTTGTTTCATTTGATTGGGTGAACCCTCAGTCGATTGTTGGAATCTCACTTGTTGTGATGATTTTTACTGGAATGTCTTCGGTTATTTCGTATATGAAACATCAGCGTGTGGATGAAAAAATTGGACTAGTGTTTCTCTTTGGTAGTATTCCCGGAGGGATTTTGGGAGCTTGGTTAAATCAATTTTTTGAAACTGATGGTTTTTCGTTATTTTTTGGAATTGTTATGATAGCTGTATCCCTGTTGTTTTTTATTCCAAGGAGAACAGCTGGTCACTCTCTATTTAAAACGGGAATAGAGAGGGAAAAAGTTATCGATGGGACCGTTTATAAATACCGTATGCCTTTTGTGGTCGGTTTAATTTTATCTTTTGCTGTGGGGATGCTTTCAGGCTTATTAGGCATAGGTGGAGGATCTTTGATGGTTCCTGCTATGATTCTTCTTTTGAATATACCGCCACATATAGCGACAGCGACGTCCATGTTTATGATCTTTTTTGCAAGCATTACTAGCTCATCTGCCCATATAATCCTGGGACATGTGGATTGGAGCCATACACTATGGTTTATTCCGGGAGCTTACTTAGGAGGAATGTTAGGTGCCTGGATCAATCGACTGCTTGATGGACAAGCGGTCGAAAAGTTTCTGAGAGTACTGCTTGTATTAATCGGCATACGCTTAATCTGGCAAGGTTTAGGGTGAGGAGACTGATGATGAAGGAAAAATTATACTTTTATTATACAAGCGATTTACACAGTCATTTTGAAAATTGGCCCCAAATTGTCGGGTATTTTAACGACCAGAAAAAAAAGCATGAAAAAAAAGGGGAAGAATGCTGGCTATTCGATAATGGGGATCATGTCGATCGATTTCATCCCATTGCTGAAGGGTTAATGGGAAAAGGGAATGTTGAATTATTAAATGAAGCAGGATATGACATCGCTACGATTGGTAATAATGAAGGAATTACATTAGCTGCTGAAGATCTGCATTCCTTATATGACCAAGCAAAATTCCGTGTGGTTTGCGCAAATTTGGATTGCCGTCACACTTCTTCTCCTTCCTGGTTGAAACCGTATCATATTCTAGAGTCTTCCTATGGTACTCGTATAGGAATCATTGGTCTAACTGCCCCTTTCCAAGCCTTTTATGAACAGTTGGGGTGGGACGTCCTACCCCCATTTGATGTTTTGGACGGTCTCATGGAAGAGATCAGAAAAGAGACAGACATTATCATCCTGCTTTCACACCTTGGTATAAATGAAGATGAAGAGATAGCCAGAAGATATCACGATATTGACATCATTATTGGTGGGCATACCCATCATTTGTTTAAAAACGGGGAATATATTGATGGTGCTCTCTTAACAGCTGCTGGGAAGCACGGCACCCACCTTGGTGAAATCGCAGTAGAATGGAATGTCGATACTCGTCATTTAGAGAAAAAAGAAGCCTATGCTATTCCGACGGAACATATGAGAAAAGATGGCGGGGTGACAGGAAAAGTCCAGGAGATCCGTTCGAAAGCTGTCCATGAACTAGGAACTCCTATTACCACCTTGAAAGAACCGCTTCACATTGCCTGGTTTCAGAACACACCACTTATGGATCGTTTAACAGAACAGTTAAGAATTTGGACTTCTGCGGATATCGCCATGTTGAACGCAGGTGTCCTCCTTGATCATTTACCAGCCGGTAACATTACTTATGAAGATATTCATCGCATTTGTCCACATCCGATGAATCCGTGTCGTGTTGAGCTGAGAGGTGATGAGCTGCTTGAGGTGATCCGTGCGGCTTATACTAAAGAGCTTACAGAAATAAGGTTGAAAGGTTTCGGGTTTAGAGGGGAAGTCATTGGGAAGATGGTTTTTTCTGGGGTTGATATTGGTATAGACAAAGATGATAGTGGAGAAGAGCATGTAAAAAATGTGTTTTTTAATGGGGAGCCCATTGACCATCAACGAACTTATCGCTTCGCTACAGCTGATACGTTTACATTTGGAAGGTTTTTTCCAGAGATTGCTTATTCAAAATCAAAGAAATATTACATGCCGGAATTGCTTCGGGACCTTTTGTCGGAAGCTCTTAAATCATAGTTTTAAAAGCTGCCTTAGAAGACAGCTTTTAAAATACTGATGGCCAGTTAACATCTTAACTTCATGCTTAAACCCTCCTTCTCTTTCATATAGATAGATGAGGAGGGTTGTTCTATGCCAAAGAAGAGTGCGACTACTGGCTCCACGATCGGAAAGCGGATTGTACTTAGTCTGCTGTTTTTCGCTCTTTTCACAGCATTAAGTCTGTGGTTTATTAACAGAGGGGTGACTCCGGCACTTGTAGAAATCGCAGAAACAAAGGCCCAGCAGTTGGCCCGGGACGCAATTAATGAAGCTGTAAGCAAAACCATTGCAGAAGATTTACAATTCAATGATCTTGTAAAAATGGAAAAAGACGATCAAGGAAATATCGTGTATATGGGATGGAATTCTGTTGTTGTCAATAGAGCATTAAGGGACACGACTATTCGTGTTCAAAATTTCCTTAAACGGATGGAACTCGGGGAGCTTCCTATGGAAGATACCTCTCTTGAGCCTGATATAGATCCTGATATGAGTCAGGAAGAGTTAGGAGAACAACCAGCCACTCTCATCGAACTTCCAATAGGTGTGGCAACGAATAACAGCTTGCTCGCAAACCTTGGACCAACAGTGCCTGTACAGCTAAGGGTCATCGGAGATGTCCAATCAGAAGTCGAAATTGAGATGAGTGAATATGGGATTAATGCAGCTTTATTTGAATTGACCATTCATTTTGAAGTTAATGTAAGGATTGTCATTCCATTCTCAACAGAAACAACAGTAGTAACAAATAATATTCCGATAGACCAAGCGACTATTCTGGGAGAGGTTCCTCGTTTTTATGGTGGAATGGGAGGCGAAGGAGAAAATCCATCTTTCTCTGTTCCAATGGAACCCTTGCAATAGGAGCAATCAATTGTTAAAATGGCTAAGAATTGAATATGCGTGACCTTATCAGATCGGTGAGGTAGAGGTGCAGACACCATCAGTAATCAATAGGAGCTCGACAAGCGACGATCATTGATGGAAGGGGATGTTTGCCGAAGTGTTTCATGGTGAGTCAAGTTATGAAACGCTGGTGTATATCTGAATAAGAGATACACTGTCATGCATGCTTTTGGGTGCATGGGGCGCTACTGATCGAAATGGAGGATAATCAAATTGCCACGAGGCAATGGTAGATTATTTTCTATCATTGTCTTTTTTTTTATTCCTCAATTTTATCCGCAGTAGCCTTCCGAATCCCGCTACACCAAGATTTACGGAGGGGAAACATTATGGAAGGAACCATCTATTCTTTAATTCCAGCAGTTTTAATGTTAGTCCTTGTTTTGCTGACAAGGAAAGTTATCCTATCCTTAGGGATCGGGATAATCATAGGAGCATTCATGCTCACACAAATGGATATAGGGGCAGGACTTGCTTTGATCTGGTCGATCTTTGCAAACATCTTTGTTAGTGAAGGTTCCCTGAATATGGGAAGTATTTATCTGCTATCATTTCTATTCTTATTAGGAGTTACCACCGCCTTCATGACAGCTTCAGGGGGAAGTAAAGCCTTTGGACGTTGGGCCGTTGAACGGATTCGTACAAGAAAAGGAGCCGGACTTGTTCCTTCATTACTTGGAATCGTCATTTTTATCGATGATTACTTCAATGCGCTGGCTGTAGGACAAGTTGCTCGCCCTGTGACGGATCGTCATCACTTATCTCGAGCTAAGTTAGCGTATTATATTGATTCCACTTCGGCTCCAATTACTGTTATATCCCCAATATCAAGTTGGGGAGCCTACATTATAGGTACAATTGGGAGTATTCTAGCTGCTAATGAAATTACGAAGTATCAGGCTTTTGAGGCATTTGTTCTGATGATTCCATCAAACCTATATGTGTTTGCAGCGTTATTGCTCGTCTTTTTGACCATTTATCTCCGATTGGATATTGGTCCTATGAAAGTCCATGAACAACGAGCGTTGGAAACAGGTGAATTGAACAACCCTGAAAAAGGTGATGTTCCTGGCGATTTGAACGATGAATTCAAAGATCATGATAATGGTAAGATCTCCCATTTGATCTGGCCGATTGTTGCTTTGGTTGCCGGAACAGTAGTCACGATGATTCTTACAGGAATTCGTAATACAGAAGGGTCTGCAGATATCCTGTCCATCTTTGCAAATACGAATGTGAATATTTCTCTGTTCATAGGTGGAGTCATTTCGGTGCTCGTTGGTTTCGTTCTGTATGTAAGCCAGCCGGCTCCAAAGTCGGGAATTGCTGTTGTTTTTGGGCACGGGGTGAAAGCAATGCTGCCCGCTATCTATATACTGATTTTTGCGTGGATGATAGGGGATATTATTGGACAGTTACAAACTGGCGAATTCCTGGCACAACAATTCAGCCAAGCGGACTTTAACATGGCCTATCTGCCGCTAATTATCTTCCTTTTATCAGGATTTATGGCTTTGTCCACTGGTACATCCTGGGGTACGTTTGGCATTATGCTCCCAATTGCCGGTGAAATTGCTGCTGTAAGTGACCCTGCGTTGCTCTTACCAGCACTGTCCGCAGTTCTAGCAGGCTCTGTCTTTGGAGATCACTGTTCCCCAATTTCGGATACCACTATCCTTTCTTCTACAGGGGCAGGATCGAACCATATTGATCACGTAATGACACAGCTTCCTTATGCTCTGATTGCTGCTATAGCTGCTTCAATAGGATATATTATTCTTGGTTTGTCAGGGAGTGTCTGGCTGCCATTACTTCTTACATTAGTTATTGTTGTAGTGATCGCATTGAGTATTCACAAGTTTAATCCTAAGATATCCAGCAAGTCATAAAAAAACAAAACGCGTATGGAACCAAAAAGGTTCCATACGCGTTTTGTTTTATGACCAAATACCGCTTATGATCCGGGATTGAGTAAGGAGGCGCTTTTGTTCTTTATTAAGAAATTATGCCGAACGGTAATGCAGGCTGCTGACTAAAGAGGAAGTTTGGTAATAGATTCCTTCCTTGTAGGTCTGTGACAGCACTTTCTGCTTTGTATCTTCCTTGAAATCAGAACTTTCGTTGGGTTTTCGGATGACGAACTGAGTATAAAGTTTTGACTAATACATAAATTTTCATCTTCAGTTAGTTCATAACACTCAAAACCTTTAACCCATTACCAATTTCTGAAAATTTAAAAATTATTTTGACAAGCCGTTCTTTCATGGTTATAATTTAAGCAGAATAATCAGAAAAATAAAAATTTAAAAACATCTTCCTTTAAGGTGTTTACTCAGGAGGTCTTTTGCATGGAAAATCGTGCACAATGGGGAACACGAGCTGGTTTTATACTAGCAGCTGTCGGTTCAGCTATTGGTTTAGGTAACATTTGGCGTTTCCCCGCAGTAGCTTATGAAAATGGTGGTGGGGCTTTCTTTATTCCTTATTTATTTGCCCTTCTTACAGCGGGAATTCCGCTCCTGGTGATGGAATTTACTATTGGGCACAAGTTTAAAGGTTCTGCTCCGCTATCCTTCTTTAGAATGAACAAGAAGACTGAGTGGCTTGGATGGTGGGCTGTACTTGTATCATTCGTTATTTCAACATATTATGCTGTTATTATTGCCTGGGCAATTTCTTACAGTATTTTTTCATTCAACCTTTCTTGGGGTGATGACACAGAAGGCTTTTTGTTTAATAATTATTTGCAATTATCCGTAGATCCTGGTCAGACAGGAAGCCTAGTACCTGGTGTTCTCATTCCACTCCTAATTGTTTGGGTGATTACTTTAGGTGTTCTTTTCAAAGGAGTCAAAAAAGGAATTGAAGTGGCAAACAAGATTTTCATTCCTACACTAGTCGTTCTTTTCTTAATCATTGTGATACGTGCGATTACCCTTCCAGGAGCTGCTGAAGGACTTCAAACGTTCTTTGCTCCGAATTTTGAAGCTATTACCGACAGTTCTGTCTGGGTAGCGGCGTATGGGCAAATATTTTTTAGTCTTTCTATTGCATTTGCAATCATGATTACGTATTCCAGTTACCTTCCAAAAAAATCGGATTTAACGAATAATGCGTTTATTGCTGGTTTTGGTAACTCAAGTTTCGAACTTTTAGCTGGGATTGGGGTCTTTGGTGCTTTAGGATTCATGGCATCACAGAGTAATGTTCCTGTAAGTGAAGTGGTAAGTGGAGGAGTAGGGCTTGCATTTGTAGTCTTCCCGCAAATCATTAATGAGTTCCCTGCATTGAATGGGCTGTTTGGTTTCTTGTTCTTTGCTTCACTCGTACTCGCCGGGCTCTCTTCCCTTATCTCTATCTCAGAGACTTATGTAGCTGGGTTTAGTGAAAAATTTGGATTATCAAGAAAAGCGGCAGTGGGATTCGGGGGTGGCCTTGCAGCGATTATTTCCTTGCTTTTCGCTACCCAAGGCGGACTGTTTTTCTTAGACGCTGCTGATTATTTTATTAACCAATTTGGTGTCGCGTTTATAGGTCTCGTGGAGGTTGTGGTCATTGCTTGGTTCTTGCATAATCTTAGTGATTTTCAGGCACATGCCAACGGGATTTCCGATATTCGCCTCGGCGGATGGTGGAAAATTTGTCTCGGGGTTATCACACCAATTGTCCTTGGTTTTATGATGTTTGATCTCTTTAAGACGAACCTTCTTAAACAATTTGATACCGAGACAGGAAACTATGAAGGTTATACAGATGGATTCATTTTGTACGGCGGCTGGTTTGTCGCAGCCTTTGCAATCATTGTCGGCTTCCTAATGACATTGAAACGTTGGGATGCAAAAGCAGTCGATGAGGTGAAGAAGGAGGTAGGTTAATATGACAGCAAGCGCTATTATAATGATGGTTGTCGGTATGATTGTGATCTGGGGAGGTTTAGCTGCTAGTATTACAAACGCGGTGAAAAAGTCGAAATAAGCAAAAAGCGTCGCACTTGAAATAAGTGCGGCGCTTTTTAGTTTTTGGCCATTCGTTCCCATTTCCTTAAGAAAGGATGGGGATCAAAAGACCATTCATTTTTTCCGTTGTCTTGATACATTCCATAGTGCAGGTGAGGTGGGAACTTCCCAGAGGTACCAGGAGGCCCGTACCCAGATGCCCCGACAGAGCCAATCTGGTCACCGGGTTGAACAATGTCACCAACTTGGATATCTTCTGAAAAGCTTTGCAGGTGGGCATAGTAATGATAAATATTGTAAATATCTCTAATTCCTATACGCCATCCGCCAAACTTGTTCCAACCTTTCATTTCTACGACGCCATAAGTGGTTGATTTAACAGGCACCCCGTAATTAGCGAAGATATCAGTACCCTCATGGATGCGCCGTCCTCCAAAGCCGCGGGCATCTCCCCATGTACTTCTATAGCTGTAGTTGGCCTGAATAGGCAGGGGGAAATCGCGGTTCGTCAAATCGACCGTTTGAAATTTCTTGAATACCTGAGCTGTATTCATAATGGTCTGGACGGTAAGATCTCTCTTATAATAATTCCACAAAGCGATTTTAATATCTTCTTTTGTTGTTCCGTATGATTGGATGTATTTACCTATCGAGTATAAAACATCTTCATCATTATCCAATTCTATTTTCTGATCACCATTTCCATCAGCCCCCCAGCCATCTGGGAAGAAAGTGGATGGCATTTCTCCTGTAGATCCAGTCCAAAACATAGGATCAACTTCGATTGCGGTTACTCGACCTTTCTTTGGATCATCATGAACTTGTCTTTCATATTGATCGACAGCAGCCAAGTATTCCCAGGGGATATCCGTAATGGCTGCTGATTTTTTATATAATGCCATACGCGCATCGCTTTCTTCATCCGCATGAATTTCGCTGAATGGGACGAATGTCCATATAGAAAGGCATATGATCATCGAACTGATGTATTTCATAAACTCACCTTCCGTGTTTGATACCTTTAGGATGGAGCAGGTGAGCCTATGTTATGAATGGAAATATTGGGTTGTGATCAGTTTTCCATAGGGGTTTCTTCATTTCCGCCTGAATTTGTTCGCTCATGATCCGTTTCCTTTACATTCCCCTGTGGTGACTCTTTCATCTTTTTAATGATGCTGTTAATTTGGTCATTGTAGCCTTGATCATAAACTGTGGAATTACTTAAACTTTGGACATCACCAAAGGATGCTGGATTATCGGATACATACACGTGGTAAAAGCTTGGTACTAGGGAATACGCAGTTTTTCGCACCATATCGGCTGCTTTATTACGATCAAAGTCATTGGCTTTTTGGTAGGCGACAAGGACTTCATTATCGGTGACTACTGTGGCTACATCGTCAAATTGGTCGTAGCGTAAAACCATCCGGGAGATCATATCGGCCATTTCTTCACGGTTCACTTTGATTTCTCGATGTTCTTCTGATTCCTGGTCCAGCTGATTTTTATTGAAACGAACATAACCTACTTGACCATCTTTTGGTTTTTCATTATATCCATCCATAGCGTTTCCATTTAACGTATCATCGTCCATTTTGTTTCGGGCTTCTTCTTCTTTTGTCTCCTGGCATCCTGTTGTAATGAGGGTCAATATTCCAAAAAGGCTAATGGTTTTCCAAAATTTATTCAACATAATTCCTCCTTGAAGAGAGTGGTTTTGTCATCCTTAGATTTAGCATTTTTATAGGAAACATACCTGTTTACCTAATAAGGGTTTTCTCCGATTTGTAGAAATGTGATACACTAAATTTAGGATAGAGGTGATACATGTGATAGAGCTCTCTGGAAAAACATATGACATCTTAGAGGATTACCAGGAAGGTTTTCAACAGGAAGAAGTAGAAAGCCGTTTTAGTGATATTTTAAATAAATATGATTTTATCGTTGGTGACTGGGGTTATGGACAGTTGCGTTTAAAGGGATTTTATGATGACCAGAATTCCAAAGCCACGTTTGATACAAAAATCAGCACATTGGAAGATTATTTGTATGAATACTGTAATTTTGGCTGTTCCTATTTTGTATTAAAAAGGATTCGAAAATAAAAAACCGGCGCGCGTATACACGCACACCGGTTTTTTATATGGATTTAAAAGATCCTTTTGCTTCATAATAGACCGTGGAGATTTCATTATGCTTTGACACTTCTTATAGTAAGTACGGGAGGTAATTTCTAAGTTCTTCAGCTTCCACAGCACTTAGTTGAAACATGTGTTCAAGATGGCCATTTTCGTTGATTTTCTCATGGTCGAGTAAGGCTTGACGATTCTTCGGTAAGTTGATGACCATTGTTTGATTATTAAAATACTCTGCTTTCATGAGAGCAAGCTCAAAACGATGGCTGCCCGCTGTAAAAGAAACAAAACGGGTACTGGTGTTTTGAGTGATGTCTTCAAGAAGCGGACGTTCTGCCATGATGTATCATCTCCTGTTTGATGTAATTGTTTTTAACGTTGTCATCCGCTGCGGTTAAAAACTTTGGGTTTAGTATGCCCATTCACATGAAAAATAGTCCCATGGATAGATGAAAATACTGAAAATCATTTATGGTATGATAAGGGTAACAGCATTCTTTTTGAGGAGGTTCACGCATTGTATTTTGTTGATCGAGAAAAAATTGAAGAGATTTTATCATATATGGAAACCATTCAAGAGGAAATGACAGGGCGCACTTATGAGAACTTTATGGACCGACTTCTTTTGGAAAGGATCACCCATTTACATATTGAAGCCATTATTGATGTTGGAAATAAGATGATTGATGGTTTTATTATGAGAGATCCGGGCAGCTATGAGGATATCATTGACATTCTTACAGACGAACAAGTGTTATCTGATGTAGACGAAAAAGCTTATAAACCATTTATTAAACTGCGGAAGATGATCATTCAACAATATACAGAAGTGGACCATTCCCAAATAGAGACAGTTTGGGAAGCACACGGGGACACGATTAAAGCATTTCCAGAAAAGATCCGTCATTACTTGGATAATGAACTCGGACCAGTTTCGGCTTTTTCGAAAAGTTGAGAGAAGATGAAAGGTGAAAAGAATATGAAAAGGTATAAGGGATACTTGGTGGATCTGGATGGAACGATGTATAAGGGAAAACAAAGAATCGAGGGTGCTGCTGAATTTGTTGAACACTTAGAGGGAAAAGGGCTTCCCTTTCTGTATTTAACGAATAATTCTTCCAAGACGGCTGATCAAATAGCTGATAAATTAAACCATATGGGTGTTCGTGCCAAACCTGAGCAAGTTTATACAAGCAGTCTTGCAACCGCTGAATATATCAGCAGTGAAAAACCAGAGGCTCGTGTGTTTGCGATAGGGGAAGAAGGGTTGTTTGATGCCTTAGAAAAAAAAGGATTAAAGCTAGTGAAGGAACGCGCAGATTTTGTGGTGATGGGAATAGATCACGATATCAGTTATGAAAAACTGGCGCGTGCGTGTTTAGAGGTTAGAGCGGGTGCGGCATTAGTGAGTACGAACGGTGATATAGCTATTCCAACGGAAAGAGGACTGGTTCCTGGTAACGGTGCCCTGACCTCGGTTATATCTGTAAGTACAGGGGTATCCCCCATTTTCGTAGGGAAACCAGAACCCTTGATTATGTCCAGAGCTCTTAAACGCTTAGGGTATGAGAAAGAAGAGGTTTTGATGGTCGGGGATAATTACAACACGGATATAAAGGCGGGAATGACAGCTGGATTGGACACGTTGATGGTGGAAACAGGATTAAGTACCTTTGAAGAAATTAAACATTATGACCATCAACCTACCTATAAATATAAAGACTTACATGAGTGGATGCGAAGATAGACCTCTCAAATAGCTCTTTTACAAAAAAGACCAGAGCCTAACTCTGGTCTTTTTTGTGTATATTCCCCATAATTTTATAACAAATATGGACCGAAGATTACGGTGATCAAGAGTACATGGACCCCAATGAAATAGGTCAGTTGGACAGGGATTGACCAATCTTTTGTGGGGGATCCGATCTTCAACATGGCAAAAGAGATAAGGCCAAAGCTTAGTAAGTAAAGGATTGGACTGCCAGGAAAACTTAGGTATTCCGGCGCTCTGGAAAGAAGTGATTCTGAAAACAATAGATCTTTTGTCCATATGGCAGCGATTAGATAAATGAAAATGCCTGTATAAAGTACCCAGGAACGATCTTGATCCATGGCCTCTACTCTCGTAAACATAATAATAATCATAAAAAGCAGCGGCCATAAAAACCAAATGATTGAAATAAGCAGAGCAAATAAACCGGCTGACAGCATTCCAATGGTTTTTCCAGATGTGTGTAACAGCGCTTGCTTTGTAACTTGATCAGCTTTTGTTATTACCTCTGGCCGGCTGGAAGATACCAAAAGATTATGATTTTCTCCTCCATGATCCACCCAGATGATGGTATCTGGATTCACGCGTATAGGAAAATTGGAAAATGAGGGCGTATTGCTTAAACGCGTGACTTCTGTTTCGTTGTTATTCTTTATTTTAGCTTGATAAATATTGAATTGGGTATTTTCCCGAAATCGTGTTTCGGTCCACCCAGTTGCTTTAAAAAGCAAAAGCGTACCATCTTCCGTATATTCCATACTTAAATCAGATACTTCTCTTAATTCTGTGCTGGAAAAAGGATCAGAAAAGCTTAATCTATTTAAGTTGGGATCTTCCTCAAATGGTCCTTCAGCGTAATAGTAATCATTTTCAACCTCTCCAGATTGGCTTTGTTTTTGTAATGTGGAAACTAGAATGTGATACATGTTATTTTTGACCGTGAATTGAATATCACGTACTTCTTCTGAACCTTTTACTGCAAAAGCATTTTCCCCAAGTTTTTGCAGGTTGTTTCCTTTTACTTGGTAATATGTCAGTTGGTTTCCTTCTATAGATACCATACGGATTAGTAAATAAACTCCATTTTCTGTTTCTATCATTTTAAGCTCTGCTTTTGGATTAGCTAAGGTTAAAAGTGCTTCGCCTTCTAGTTGATGGGTATCTAAACGGAATAGCTTATCCTCATTTCTGTAGAAAGCCTCAGACTTTAAAGGGAAAAATTTTTGAATCTCACTAATTTTTTTCCCTGACTCTTCATCGTATAGGTGGTAGTAATCTGTATAAACGACTCTGTCTTCTTCTATGTAAAATTGTGTGAATTTATCTACAGGAATATCGTGATTTTTTCGTTCCACCTTTTCAAAGTCCTCATTATAACTATTCTCTTGAATTCCATTGGGGGTAAGGAAGGAAACAGTTGCATTTCCTTTCATCATTTTTGCATGAGGAGAGCGTAATATGGGCGTTGTTCCTATGTCCAGTGCACGACTCCAATTGTCATCAGGTGGCTCTGTCACCTTCTGGTAGTTATGATTAAATAGCAGAAGGACTGCTATACAAATGATCAGGGATGGAAGCAGCCATACCATCTTTCCTCTCCATTTTTTCATGCATTTCCCCCTTCCTTTTTTTATCTAATTTGCTTACGTGCGAGTAATTAAAAAAGTTTCAGAAAAATAAAAAGATTATTAGTCAAAGGGAGGAATGTGAATAATGGAAGGGGAGTTATGGGGTTCCTTCTTAATGTTGGCTGAATAGTCGGTCCTTCTTTTCAAAATAAAAAGTAGCTCAATGGTGAGGGACAATTTCTTTAACCCCCTGATTGAACTACTTGGGACTTTTAAACCTTAGTCTTCAGGATCTCCTGCAATACTGTGGGCGAGTCGGCTGGAAGCAGCAGCGGCAATGGCCCCGACAATATCATCAAGAAATGTATGACATTCCCCTGAAGATTTATCATTCAATTTTTGTAATATTCCTGGTTTTTGTTTATCAATATATCCGTAATTAGTGAAACCAATAGATCCGTATACGTTAACGATGGAAAAGGCGATAATTTCGTCTATTCCATAAAGGCTTTCATCCACTTCAATGGTGGACTGTAATGGTTCTTCAAGCATATTTTTTTCTGCCAGCCGATCCATCTGAATTCCAGTAATGATTGCATTTTGAACTTCTCGCTTTGTCAGTACTTTATTAACATTGAAGCGGCAATCATCCATAGACAAGTCTTCATGGTATTTGGACTGTAAGTAATAGACGAGATCTGCGATATCATCAATGGTGACCCCTCTATCCACCAGCCATTCCCTTGCTGTTTTCTCAAGAGTGGATACTTTTCTGTCTTCTGCCATAGTGAAAACCTCCCTGCTCATCATGACTTGCACTGTACCATACCCGCGTTTATTTTTACACAAACGATGGGAATTATGTATATTATATCAAAACTTTGTCAAGAAGGTGCAAAACGGAAATACTGAGCAGTGAGTAAATCGATGATGCTATGATAAAATGTAAGGAAACGAATGGAGGGATTCAATTGTCAAAGCCGAAAGTTTATATTACCAGAAATCTTCCAGATGAAATCATTGAGCCGTATAAAGGTGATTTGGATATTGAAATGTGGCCCGAAAAAGAAGTCCCTGTAGACCGCCACATATTGCTTGAGCATGCCCGAACATCCGAGGGGCTCTTGACAATGCTAACGGATTCGGTAGATAAGGAACTTCTTCAGCAATCGGAGAACCTCTCCATTGTAGCGAATATGGCGGTTGGCTATGACAATGTGGATGTGGTGAGGGCACGGAAGAAAAATGTAGCTGTCTCCAACACTCCTGATGTGCTCACAGAAACAACCGCAGATCTTACATTTTGTTTGCTCATGGCTACGGCGAGAAGATTAGTGGAAGCGAACCAATACATAAAAGACAATCAGTGGAAGAACTGGTCGCCACTCATGTTGGCGGGAAGTGACATTCATGGGAAAACAATAGGTATTGTTGGGATGGGCAGGATTGGTGAAGCCGTAGCTAAAAGAGCGAAGGGGTTTGGTATGAAGGTGCTTTATCATAACCGCTCACGGAAAAAAGAGGTAGAAGAAAATCTTGGAGCCATCTATACAGCATTTGATTCTTTGCTGGAACAAGCGGACTATGTCGTTTGTTTAACCCCCTTAACTGATGAAACAAGACACATGTTTGATGCTTCTGCATTTAAGAAGATGAAGACGGAGGCCTTTTTTATTAATGTATCACGAGGAGGGACCATGGACGAGCAAGCTTTGTATAGAGCAATCACAGATAATGAAATAGCAGGGGCAGGCCTTGATGTTTTTGAAGAAGAACCGATTTTATCTAATCATCCATTACTTGCGCTACCAGAAGTTATTTGCCTTCCTCATATTGGATCGGCAACGAAAGAAACAAGGTATAAAATGATGACACTCAGTTTGGATAACCTTGTCCGCCATTTCCAAGGGAAACCGCTATTGACACCAGTTACATAAAAAAGCCGCTCATAGGAGCGGCTTTTCAACATGGTTGTATTAAAAGACTTGTTCGACTTCGTAAATACCAGGTACTTCTTGTGCAAGTGCACGTTCGATACCTGCTTTTAATGTGATTGTGGAACTAGGGCAGTTTCCGCAAGCCCCCATTAGTCGCAGGCGAACGATCCCGTCTTCTACATCGACGAGTTCAACATCTCCACCGTCACGGAGTAAAAATGGGCGAAGTTTGTTCAGTACCTCTTGAACTTGTTCATGCATGTTCAATCTTCCCCTTTCTTAGTATTATTATAAAACGAAATGCAAAAAAAATCTATGGTCGTCTTTGTCTCTGTATTAAGATATTGAGAACTATTATCATTTTATCTTTTATGACTTCTTTTGTAAAATAGAAACCAATTGAAACCTTGAGGGGAGAAGGGTATCGATGAAGGATAAAGGAATTCGTGTGGTTGTTTATGGAGCAGATGTGAAATGCGCCAGCTGTGTGAACGCACCTGGTTCAAGGGAGACTTATGAATGGCTGCAGGCAGCTATAGGAAGAAAGTTTAACGACTCGCATATTATCTATGCTTATTATGATATTCATGAAGAGAAACAAGCTGACGCTGACCATTCTATAATTCAACAGATTCTGAATGGTGAGTTATTTTACCCACTAGTCATGATTGAAAATGAGGTGGTCACCGAGGGAGACCCCAGATTAAAAAAGGTTTATCAAGTATTGGAAAGACATGGGATAAAGCAGCTGGGAAATTTATAGCAGATTCTGACGCGGGTATGATATGATTAGGGAGAGTAGGGTTTCATCCAATAAGAGGTGAAACGGATGAATCCATTAATTGAATTCTGTATTAACAATCTGATCAGTGGATCTCAGGAAGCCAAAGAAAGGCTTGAAAAGGATCCAGATCTTGATGTCGTCGAATATGGTTGCTTACGTAACTGCGGACTATGTTCACAGACTTTATATGCTGTTGTAGAGGGAAATCGTGTTATGGCGGACACACCTGATGAATTAGTCGATAAAATATATGAACATTTGGACGAAACCCTATAACAGGTGTAGCCGTGCAATGAAAAGGTATCCTGATAGGGATGCCTTTTGTATGACAAGGATGATCTGGATATTTGATAAAAAGACCGCCCCTTTAGTATACTGAAAATAAGAAGAGAAAGGAGAGGCTTGGTATGATCCTGAACATCACAGAGGCCGCAAGTCATCAGATTAAAGAGATGATGAAAGAAGAAGGAGATGTACGTCTTCGCTTCGGTGTTAAAGGTGGAGGCTGTAGTGGATTGTCTTATGCCATGGGCTTCGAAGACGAGATTAATGAAGAGCTTGACTTATTAGAAGAATCCGGAGGAATTCCTATTGTTATCAATCGGCAGGATGCTGCTATTGTTGAGGGTACGACGATTGATTTTAAACAGAATATGATGGGGGGCGGGTTCACGATTGATAACCCGAATGCCATTGTATCCTGTGGTTGCGGTTCTTCCTTTAAGACGGCGACTAATGCGGGTACACCTGATCCGAACTGCTAATATATAGGGAACCTTTCTGTTTCATACAGAAGGGTTTTTGTTTTATTCAGGCATGGTATTTTTACGACGAATGTAGATCCACTATTTAAAAAGACCGCCCCATTGGTCACAAAACATCTAAATGAAATAACTATTGCTCTACACGGCATTCGGAGCGAATCGGAATGAATATCAATATAAGGATACGGCCATCTCCATCATAAATGAAAAGGAAGAAGTCCTTGGTGAAAAGCGGACTTCTTCCTTTTGGTTTTAGGAAAACATACTGGTTGAGTGTTTTGGTTGGACACGAGCTTTGGGATCCATGTAAGCTTTGGCGTTGTTGACGGCTGTTGGGCCTTCGCCAAAACCAGAAGCAATAAGCTTCACTTTACCTGGGTAGGTACATATGTCTCCAGCAGCGTAGATTCCTTTAATGTTGGTTTCCATTTTGGAATTTACAACGATACTGTTTTTATCGATTTCTAATGCCCAATCCTTTATTGGGCCAAGGGAAGAAATGAAACCATAGTTTACAATCACATCATCCACATCAATGGTTTCTACTCGATCGCCTTTTACTTCAGTTAACTCCACTTGTTCGATACGATCCTCACCAATCATTCTTTCAGGTGTAAAAGGAGTCATTATCCTTACTTTGGAGTCGTTTAACTGTGACACACTATGTTCATGTGCTCTAAATTTATCTCTTCTATGGACGAGGGTCACTTGTTCAGCAATCGGTTCCAGCATGAGTGCCCAGTCGACAGCCGAATCACCACCACCGGCGATCATAACCTTTCTGTCACGGAACTGATCCATGTTGCTGACATGGTAGTGCAGATTCGTTTGTTCAAAACGTTCGGTATCTTCCATTTTCAGTTTTCGTGGCTGGAATGCACCATTTCCAGCGGTGATAACAATGGTTCTTGTATAATGAACAGCTTTATCTGTTGTAAGCTTAATAGTTTCATCATCCATGCGCTCAACAGAGACAACTTCTTGATTTAAGGAAACCGTTGGGTTAAAGGCCATGGCTTGTTCTTCCAAGTTATCTATCAATTCTTGGGCACGCACTTTTGGAAAACCAGCGACATCAAAGATGTATTTTTCCGGATACAGGGCTGTTAGTTGGCCGCCAAGGTGTGGCAGGCTCTCTATTATATTGACGCTTGCTTCACGCATCCCACCATAAAATGCTGTGAATAAACCGACAGGGCCTCCGCCGATCACCGTTATATCATATATTTTTTCACTCATAATTTACCTCCTGATGGAAATTTCACTAATGTACATTCTATCATAAAAATTTTTATGATGGGAACTATGGGTCGATGTAAGCCCTTACAAACAAAGAGTTGTTACACAATTTCGATAAATTGATTAAGGGTTGAAAATCAAGGATAAAAGGTCTAATATGAGATCAGATCTTATATTAAGAACATTTTGTGACAAAATTCACCTGGAATAGATGCAGGTTTTTTTAATAGCTTCTTGTGTGAAAAGTGTCACAAGTGGAGAGTTAACGGATTTCATAAATAAAAGATGGAAGTGATTATTCATGAGAAACCCTAACATTGTCATTCTTGGAGCTGGTTATGGCGGAATTATGACAGCAGTTAAATTACAAAAGAGCTTAGGTGCCAACGATGCAAATGTAACCCTAGTGAACAAGCATAGTTATCACTATCAAACAACTTGGCTACATGAAAATGCAGCAGGTACCCTCCATCATGACCGTACCCGCATCCAAATTAAGGATGTTATAAACACAGGCAAAATCAAGTTTGTTCAAGATACAGTGACAGAGATTAAACCAGAAGAAAAGAAAGTAACGCTTGAAAGCGGTGAGCTTGCATACGATTATCTTGTCATTGGTCTTGGATTCGAGGCAGCCACGTTCGGCATCTCCGGATTGAAGGAAAATGCATTCACGATAGGAAGTATTAACAGTGCTCGCTTAATTCGTCAACACATTGAATATAACTTTGCAAAATACAACAATGAAGCAGTGAAAAAACAAGAACGCTTGAATATTGTTGTGGGTGGAGCGGGTTTCACTGGAATCGAGTTTGTTGGTGAGCTTGCGAATCGAATTCCAGAACTTTGCAAAGAGTATGATATACCACCTGAAGACGTACGTATTATTAACGTCGAAGCTGCTCCTACTGCGCTTCCAGGATTCGATCCGGAACTTGTTGAATATGCAATGAATTCTTTAGAAGCACGCGGGGTTGAATTCAAAATCGGTGCGATGATTAAAGAAGTTACAGAAAACAAGCTTGTCTTTGAAAAAGACGGACAACGGGAAGAAATTGAAACCAATACTGTCGTCTGGGCTGCCGGTGTTCGTGGTCATTCTCTTGTTGAGAAAGCAGGATTTGAAGCCAACCGTGGCCGTATTCCCGTTCAAGGTGATCTTCGTCCTGCTGGTTATGATGATGTGTTCATAGTGGGTGATTGTGCTTTGATTATAAACGAAGAGACAGGCCGCCCTTACCCGCCAACGGCTCAGATTGCTATCCAGCAAGCAGAACAGACGGCGGCGAATCTGACTGGCCTTATCAAAGGTGAGGACCATTTAGAACCATTTGAACCTGACTTGAAAGGTACAGTAGCATCCCTTGGTCATAACGATGCCATTGGGGTTGTATTCGGTGATAAGAAGTTATTTGGTTGGTCAGCAACGGCGATGAAGAAAATCATCGATAATCGTTACCTACTTAAACTTGGAGGTCTTCCATTACTTCTTAAAAAAGGTAAGCTTAATTTCTTTTATTAAATAGATGAAAGCGAAGGCAGCGACAATCTGCTTTCGCTTTTTTATGTTGAAAAGGAGGTAAGTGTTGAAGTTCAAAGGCATCTCCATTGGTAGTTTGGAGGACTACCTGGAATGTGAAGGGTTCCCTGATTCCGCTTAATCAATGATCACTAGGACTCTTGCGCTTTTTTTGTAACCGTTATAGAATGAGGTTTGGATTCGTTTGTGTTTTGTTGAACATACATAGGGGGAAACGTTAGTGAATATCGTGCAGTTCATTGTTTCAATGTTATTGTTTTTTGTTCTCTTTTTTGGAATTTCATTTTTATTAAATATGCTCCTGCGTTCATCATGGATTATGTCTTTTGTATACCCAATCATTGTTCTGTTTATCGTAGATAATTTCACTTGGACCCATTACTTCTCAGAACCGGGTACTGCATTTCCGGCCGTTTTTGGGCGGTTGGCAAATTTGAAAGTAGTGGATATTGTGATCCTGGCCAGTGGGTTTGCTGGAACGATTGTGGCAGGGATAGTCATTAAGAAACTTCGCAAAAGTGGATATCAAATGTTTTGAACTCAAGCTGCCAAAGAGTTATAACTCCTTGGCAGCTTTTTTTAGAGGCGTCAAAGTTCTCAGGATGGTGAGCGATTGGTGTAAAAATCGACGGAAAAGCTAACTGGCTTAATCGGACTTTTTGGACAGGTATATTTGAATAAAACAGGATAGGCTTGGACATGATTACACCTAGAGGTGATATCATGTCTAAACGCACGAAATCCGTCTTTTTCATTTTGTTGTTTCTTTTTGCTTTTTACAGTACTGTTTCTCATGTGACAAATCTATCTCTCTCAGATCTTGATGAATGGATGGCTGCTAAATTTAATAATAAAGAAACGCGTGATGTAGAAGCACTTATCTATAAAGAACAAGAGTTGTCTGAAAAAGGACTGAAAGCGAAAAACGCTCCACAGACTTATGTTTCCAGTGCGGTGGTTGAAGCTGTTCAGCTGCTTGAGGAATCTATTGACCTTAGTCAATATCCAAGTCGTGAGGTAGTGGCGACAGGTTATACAGCTGGTTATGAGTCGACTGGTAAAACGCCGGAACATCCTGCGTACGGGGTCACGTTTTCTGGAGTGAATGTGAAACGAGACTTGTACTCAACCATTGCCGCTGATTTAGATCTGTTTCCTTTAGGAACGATTCTCTTTATTCCGGGCTATGGTTATGGAGTCGTGGCGGATATAGGGGGAGCGATCAAGGGAAATAAACTTGATCTTTACTTCCCGACGGTAAATGACGTGTACCAACAATGGGGAAAACAAACGCTGGATGTTTATGTCGTTCAAGAAGGTACAGGTGAGATAACTGAAGAGGATTTGGAGAATTTAAATCAAGATGAATCTTTACAAGTGTTTCGCTCCCAAATACGCCAATAAAAAACTCTTCCGTAAAAGCAGGACGGAAGAGTTTTTGCTTTGCCTTTAATAAATGAGTGCATGTAAGAGAAACGTGAGTAAAATACCTGTAAGACCCCCGAAAAAAACTTCGATAGGCTGGTGGCCGAGCAGTTCTTTCAGTTCTTCTTTTTTCTGATATCCTTCTTTTTGCTGCCAGCTCTTGGCCTCACTTACAAACCTATTGAAATCGTTCAGCAGGATGTTCAACATAATGGCTTGTTCGCCTGTCTGCCGTCTAACCCCCGTGCTGTCAAACATAACAATAATACTGAATACACAAGCGATAGCAAAGACGGATGAGCCAAACCCTTGTTCGATTCCCACACCTGTAGCTAAGGCTGTAACGGCAGCAGAGTGACTGCTTGGCATACCACCTGTGCTAAAAGCGAGACTCGTGTTAAGTTGTCGGGAAGCGATAAATTGAATCGGAATTTTGATGATTTGGGCGAAAAAAATAGCCGCGATCGATGCCCAAAGAGGGAAATTATGCAGTAAATCTAATAGCATCATGACATCCTTTCTTACTTTTCGAGGGGTAGAAATGAAATTTTATGTAGTCTGTCAAAGCTTTCATATAGTATAGAAACAAAGTCATTATACCATATTTTCACCAGACAGAGCGAAGGATGATTCGGTATTAGGAGTCAAAAATCTTTTCTTTATGTATACTTGATGTGGAGGTGCTTAAATAAATGTTTACAGTGACAAATGAATGGAATAAAGGTCAGACTCTAATGGTTGGACTTTTTGATGAAAAAGAGAAAAAGAGGGAGGTTTTTCGTAAGATTGAAAGTTTGTTTGGAGTGGATTTGAGAACATATATGGAGACGGATGATCTATCTTCTCATAAGAACCATATCGAAAAAGTGCTCATACCGAAGAACGAAGGATTAGTAAGAATTTATTTTCTTGGTTTAGGCTCTTCTCAAAATCTTGGGGAAAATAACTATAGGAAAATGATAGGCCGTTTGTTTAAAAAAATCGATTCTGATCATGTTTTATCTACGGCTATTCTGCTAGAAAGCTTTACACCTGATCATTGGAGTAAGGAAAGGTGTTCGTTACTCATTGCTGAAGCCATGTTGACTTCTACATACCGACTTCCAACATTCAAAACAGGTAAACAGACGGATGTGGAAGATAGAGAACTTACGATATGGACAGAAGAAGATTCCATTATCATCCATAAATCTCTTGAAAAGGGTCGTGCTTTAGCCGACGGGGTAAACACAGCGCGATATTTGACCCATCTTCCTGCGAATGTTTTGACTGCTTCTGAGATGGCTGAATTTGCCACAACGATGGCAGAAGATTATGATTTTGAGTTAGATGTTTTAGGAAAAGAAGATATGGAAGAGCTCGGGATGGGGGCTTTGCTCGCAGTCAATCAAGGATCCGTAGAACCGCCAAAAATGATTGTCCTTAAATATCAGGGGATGGAAGAGTGGAAAGATATTACCGCTCTTGTCGGGAAAGGCATTACCTACGATACCGGTGGTTATTCGATTAAAACGAAAACAGGGATGCTTGGGATGAAAGGAGACATGGGCGGAGCTGCAGCTGTCCTTGGGGCTATGGAAACCATTGGTCAAATGAAACCAAAAAAGAATGTCATCGCTGTTATTCCTTCCACAGATAACATGATTTCCGGAAATGCGTTTAAACCGGATGATGTGATCACATCGATGAGTGGGAAGACGATCGAGGTGCTGAATACAGATGCTGAAGGTCGCTTAGCCCTTGCTGATGGTGTGACTTACGCACAAAGCAAGGGAGCAGATCGTATTATTGATGTAGCCACTTTGACAGGTGGAGTTGTGACTGCCCTTGGTTCATGGATGACAGGGGCTATGACAAACAACGAGGATTTTTATAAAGAAATTGAAAACGTTGGAAAGTCTGTAGGAGAGCCTATTTGGCTTCTTCCTTATAATGAAGACTACAAAGCACAAGTAAGAAAAAGCGACATTGCAGACTTAAATAATTCGCCAACAAGAAAGGCTCATGCGGTTATGGGTGGAGCTTTTGTGGGGGCGTTCGTAGAAGAAGTACCTTGGGTTCATTTGGATATTGCTGGTACTTCTGTAGTTGAAGGCGCTCATGATTTAGGGCCCAAAGGACCGACAGGTGTCATGGCCAAAACACTGTCAGGATATATTATAAGTTAACCACCCCCCTTCCTCTTCTGGGAGGGGGTTCTTATCTTTTAACAGACCATTACCGGGCACTGAGTATAAAGGTCTAGAAGGATCTAAATGTTTCGGTTGGCTGCTGGACAAAGTTCACAAGGGCCCTTTTGAGGTCAGGATGAAAGAGTTTGGGTAGAGAAAGGATAGACAGGAAGCGGAGTACAGATTTGCGCAGTGAAATCATAGTAAAAAGCACCCGCTACAAGTATAGGGGTGCCTGTTTGTGTTTCCTATTCAATACAGTCGTATTAGTCTTGGATGGCAGCTTCCAGAGCGACTTCAATCATCTCATTGAATGTTGTCTGACGTTCTTCGGCTGTTGTTTCTTCACCAGTCAGGATATGATCGCTTACGGTTAGAACGGATAGCGCTTGTCGGTTATACTTCGCTGCTAAAGTATATAAGGCTGTTGTTTCCATTTCTACAGCCAGAACATTATATTTAGCCAATAAATTGAAAAGGTCCATCGCTTCATCGCGATAGAAGCTGTCACTTGTAAATACATTACCGACACGCAGCTTTAATCCTTTGTCTGTACCGGCATCATAAGCGTTCTTTAATAGGTTGAAGTCAGCTGTTGGAGCGAAGTCAATGCCTCCGAATACCATACGATTCATTTGAGAATCTGTTGTTGAGGTGGAAGCAAGGATGACGTCACGTACTTTTACGTCACTTTGCAGCGCGCCACAAGAACCAACACGGATTAACTTCTGAACCCCATAGCTGTCCATTAGTTCATTAACGTAAATAGAGATCGATGGCACTCCCATGCCTGTTCCTTGAACGGAGATTTTTTCACCTTTGTAAGTACCAGTATACCCATACATGCCTCGGACTTCGTTATAGCATGTTGCGTCTTCTAAAAAGTTTTCGGCAATATATTTTGCTCGGAGTGGATCACCAGGAAGAAGAATCTTTTCTGCAATTTCTCCGGGCTTTGCGCCGATATGTGTTGTCATGGATATGACCTCCTCCATTACTTTTGACTATATAAAATTACCATACCCTCTGGCAGAAAACAAATTCAAAAAAGCGCTCTCATCATCGCGCTTATCCGAAATAGTGGCTTTCTAAATCATCCAGCTGTTGCTTAGCGCTCTGATTGAATTCCGTTTCTCTTCTGGTCAATTTCGTTTTCAAGGCAAGAACAGCATTTTTTAGGGATTCCTCATATGATGGGATTTCACCATCATACGCCTTGACCGCTTCTTTTTGCACGTTTGCTTTTTCGTTATAACTTAACGCTTTGCGTTGATGAAAAAAGACATTCTCCGTTTTGCCAGGATTATGGAGGTCCCCTTGCATCGGATGTTTTTGAACAGCAAGAACTTTAACTAAGTAAAAACGGTTGCGGTCTTCCATGACTTCTCCAATATAGATACCTGTTTTATAATGAGCTGTGACGATGGTTCCATTTTGTATATCTGACATAAATCCACCCCTCCTACAATCTCTTTCTATTGTAACAAAAAATGAAAATATGTAGATATCGTGAAGGACTTCAAGGGGAGGACTGGTTTCTGATATACTGGGTTTAGAAGGATGTGTTGCACTATGATGGAATTTCTTTACTTTCCTCAAGATAAATCAGAGTATATCCCTGCTGTTATCATGTTGCTGCTTTTTATTGTCGGTGCTGCTGTAACAATGATCTGGATCATAAGAGCTTCTCAGAAAGAAGAACAAAAAATAGATCAGACCTACAATGTAGAACAAAAGGTGAAACAACGGAACAAAGAGCCACGTTAAGGTATAAGCCAGAACGTGGCTTTGTTATATTTTTCTTCAACAATGGGGATACTATCCATGGAATATTTCATGGAACGGAGGATCTTTAATGAAAGTTATAATCGGTGTATTGAGTGCATTATTACTGGTGGTCTCAGGGTGCTCCGGCGAGGAACGATCCCCGTTGAAAACCTCCATCTATAACGCCGACAACGATAAAATAGGAACGGCAACACTAACAGAGCAGCCAGACGGTGTACAAGTGAAGCTGAAGGTAGAGGGACTGGAACCTGGCATGCATGCTGTGCATGTTCACGAGTTTCCGAAATGTGAAACTCCTGACTTTAAAAGTGCGGGCAATCACTTTAACCCTCTATCCAAAGAGCACGGACTAATGAACCCCAAAGGTGCTCATGTTGGTGATATGCCAAATGTCGAAGCTGATCAAAGTGGTATGATCGATACAGAATTAATGCTGCCTGAAGCGAAGATGAAGGAAGGCCAAAAATCATTATTACGTGATGAGGGGACTTCGATTGTCATTCATAGTGGACAAGATGATGGGATGACACAGCCGGCGGGAGACGCAGGAGAGCGGGTTGCATGTGGTGCCATAACCCTTAAAGCGGATGAAGATGAGGCAAGTGACCCCACTGAACCAGATAAAAAGCAAGAAGGAAATTAAAAAAGCCTCCCCATAGGAGAGACTTTCAGCTTGTAGAGAACCCTAAATTCTCTACAAGTTTTTTTGTATATATATTTCCATGATGGAAGGAGGATGAGCTACCAATACCTTCGTTAGCTAAGCCCATTCTTGCTGAGAAAGCGTTCGCCGTTTTGTTCTGAATTTCGTTATTTTTCTTTATCTTGTACGGCTTTAACCATTCGCGAAACGCCTTCTTCGATGATTGATTTTGGCGCGGCGATATTAAGGCGCATGAAGCCTTCTCCTTCTACGCCGAAAGAGGCCCCGTCATTTAATCCGACCTTTGCTTCTTTCTGCATAAAGGATTTCAGCTCACTTTGAGTCATTCCTAACTCCCGACAGTCCATCCATAACAAATAAGTACCTTCTGCTGGAAGAACTCGAATAGAGGATGTTTCGCTATGGAAACGGTGAATGACATAGTCACGGTGGCTTTCTAATACTGTATTTAAATGATCAAGCCATTCCTCACCATGCCGGTATGCGGCCTCCATTGCCGTTACTCCTAGCGTATTGAGCATCATCATTCCTTGGTTTTTAAAGTGACGGTCGACTTTCTTTTTATCTGAATCATTGGGGATGACTAGATATGAGGCTTGCAATCCTGCCAGATTGAAAGTTTTGGTTGGTGAAAGACAGGTAATGGTTTGATTAGCAGCCTCTTTAGATAAACTAGCGATTGGTATATGGACATTTCCTTTATAAATAAGGTCTGCGTGAATTTCGTCCGCCACTACTTTTACATCATGTTTCAAACAAATATCCATCATTCTTTCTAATTCTTCTTTAGACCATACTCGGCCGACAGGATTATGAGGATTACAGAGAATGAACATGGTGACCTGATTTTCTTTTATTTTTTTCTCAAAATCATCAAAGTCTATGTTGTACCTTTCCTCATTCAGATAAAGTGGATTTTTGACTACATGCCTGCCATGATCTTTAATCACACTATAGAAGGGAGGATATACAGGTGTTTGAATAAGGATGTGATCACCAATTTCAGTAAGTGACTGGATAATCATGTGCAATGAAGGGATAACTCCAGGACTATAAGAAATCCAATCGGCGTGAATTTCCCATCGATGACGATTTTCCAACCATTGAGTAATTTCTTTTTTCACTAGGTCATCAGGGATGGTATATCCGAAGATTCCGTGTTCTACTCTTTCTTTTAAAGCTTCTGTTACAGCCCGTGGGGTTTCGAAGTCCATATCTGCCACCCACATAGGCAATACGTCTTTGTCTTGATATAAGTCTTCTGCCATATCCCATTTAACAGATCGTGTTCCTTTTCTTGGTACTACTTTTTCGAAACGTTCCATTGTCTTTCCTCCTAATACTCCGCTTTTTATCTATCATACCCGAATTTATGGATGGAATGAAACTAAGCTGTTTGTGGATGATATCTGCGTTAAGGGGATGTCCGCTATCACTTTGGATCGATATGTGGTTGAATGGTTTCCATTATATAAAGGATTCATATTCCTTCATTTTCTGAGTCTGTAAAATAAAATTCCAAATTCCTAAAAAACCCAAAAAAAAAAGCAAAGCGAATGTTCGCTCTGCTTACACAGGGGGAATACGAGAAAGTCTTACGTTATTTAATATAACCCGTTTTCATAGATTATAAACCTTTTTTTATTATTTTACAGATTTAAATCGAAAAGAAGCTTCATGGCTCTAAGAACATCTTGTTTCCAAGAAGCCAGCGCCTTTTTTAATAGGGAGGAATGTTTGATGTCGATTTCATTAATGAGGTTCTTTCAATTCAGAATCCATCTCCTCCGTATTCTTTTCTTTGTTTTCCAGTAAATCAGAGGCAGGAATATCAAGGACAGTTGAGATCTTAAGAATTGTATCCAGTTTAGGCTCCCGTTCGTCAGATTCATAAGCTTCTAGAGTTTGAATACCTATTCTTGCTTTAAGAGCGAGCTCCTCTTTTGTGAAGTTCTTCAACTCCCGGTACTTACGTATATTGTTTCCGGTGGACATTGAAATCAGCCTCCTCTTTTCTTTCCTATATTATACCATTTTGTAAGGGTGAAGATTTTGAACGATTTTTGAAGAATATAAGTTTCTTTGCTAAAAGGCCCCTTTTGTGGTAAAATCATTTATTGCGTGAAAAGAAGCGAATAATAAAAAATCAGGAGTTGTATAGAAATGTCAGATAAGTTTCAAGAAGGTCAAGTATTAGAAGGTAAAGTTACAGGAATTCAGCCATACGGTGCATTCGTTGCACTTGACGAACAAGTACAAGGTCTTGTCCACATCTCTGAAGTTACACATGGTTACGTGAAGGATATCAATGAGCACCTTTCTGAAGGAGATGAAGTACAAGTTAAAATTCTTAACATTGATGAAAAGAGCAACAAATACTCTCTTTCCATTCGTGCGACACAAGAAGCACCTAAAGCTGTACGCCGCCCTCGTAAGCAAGCAGTAGCACCTAAGCAGGAAGAATCCACAGCTGGTTTTAACACGCTGAAAGATAAGCTGGAAGATTGGATCAAACAATCCGACGATCGAGAAAAATTCCGTAAATAAGACAGCAAAAGGACTTGTCCCATGGACAGGTCCTTTTTTGCATTTAGCGGGTTCACCTACAAACCAATGAGTCCCAGTCGGCTGCTCCGCAATGCAATTCAGCCAAATCATTAAAAAACTTTCTTTTTTTATCCATTCGTTCATAGCTTTAACGCAAGTGAAAATATTATACAAGTTGCATATTCTTTGAGAATACTTTGTAAATCGGGGATAATAGGATGGCACGCATAGATGAGAAAGGGGTATGTTTACATGGATGCTTTTAAATTTCATAATCCAACGAAATTAATTTTCGGTAAAGACCAAATTAGCCAGTTGCCGTCAGAACTTCCAAACGGTACAAAAAAAGTGCTGATCGTTTATGGTGGAGGAAGCATTAAGAAAAATGGTGTTTATGATCAAGTAATGGAACAACTCAATAAAGTGGGTGTAGACGTTCTTGAATTATCAGGAGTCGAGCCTAATCCAAAATTGACCACCGTTGAAAAAGGTGTCGAAATCTGTAAAAAAGAAAACATTGATTTCCTTCTTGCTGTAGGGGGAGGAAGCGTTATTGATTGCACAAAAACGATTGCTGCAGGGGCGAAATATGAGGGAGCTCCATGGGATCTCGTTACACGTAAAGCCACACCTGATTCGGCCCTTCCTTTTGGTACTGTATTGACTCTTGCAGCTACAGGTTCAGAAATGAATGCTGGGGCAGTCATTACGAACTGGGAAACGAATGAGAAATATGGATGGGGAGCCGCCCCATTAACGAACCCAACCTTTTCAATTCTGGATCCTGCCTATACGGTCAGTGTACCAAAAGATCAAACGATTTACGGTATTGTGGATATGATGACACACTTGTTCGAACAATATTTCCACAACCCTACCCAATCTCCTGTCCAGGACGAAATGATTGAAGGTGTTCTAAGAACTGTGATCGAAACAGCACCGAAATTACTGGAGGATCTCGAATCACTTGAACATCGCGAAACGATTCTGTATGCAGGAACGGTAGCGTTGAATGGAATGCTTCAAATGGGCTATCGTGGAGACTGGGCTAGTCATAACATCGAGCATGCCGTATCAGCTGTGTATGATATTCCTCATGCAGGCGGGCTGGCTATCTTGTTCCCTAATTGGATGAAACACAACTTGGATGTGAACGAAGAGCGTTTCCGTCGTTTGGCAACGAAAGTGTTCGGTGTCAACCCTGAAGGTAAGAGCGATCGGGAAGTGGCTAAAGAAGGAATTCAGGCTTTACGACAATTCTGGAGTTCAATCGGTGCACCAGAAACCTTGGCGGATTATGAAATCGGAGACGATCAATTTGATGTCATCATTGATCGCGCTATGAAACGTGGTCCATTTGGTAATTTCAATAAATTGCATGATGAAGACGTCAAAAACATTTTGGAAATGTCTAAATAAAGATTCATGTGGAAGGAAAGTTCAGAATGTACTCTGAACTTTCCTTTTTATACTAGATAGACGCCCGGAGTAGAAATTGGCCACTTCCTTTGTTCTAAAGGATTCCTTTCCCGGACGGGATTTTTCCAATTTTATTCCATAAACAGGACCTTTAAATTTAATCTTAACATGTATCCGTTTACAATTTGGTGGTATCTTGATTTGATGGATAGGTTTCGATAAAGTGAAATTGGTCAAGGTGAAAAATGATGATATGGAGGGTAATATATGACACATGTTCGTTTTGATTACGAAAAAGCTCTGCCTTTCTTTGGTGAGCATGAACTTGAATATATGCAAGGTGCGGTATCCCTTGCACACAAGTCTTTGCATGAAAAAACAGGTGCAGGAAACGACTTTTTAGGGTGGTTGGACTTACCTGAAGATTATGATAAGGAAGAATTTGCCCGTATAAAACAATCGGCCGAAAAAATCAAATCTGATTCTGATGTTTTGCTTGTTATTGGGATTGGCGGGTCATACTTAGGTGCTCGGGCTGCACTTGAAATGTTAAACCATAGCTTTTATAACGAGTTGTCTTCTGATGACCGAAAGACTCCTCAAGTGTTCTTCATTGGTAACAGCATCAGTGCACCATATATGAATGAATTATTTGATGTTCTAAAAGGCAAAGATGTATCGGTCAATGTTATTTCAAAGAGTGGAACGACTACAGAGCCTGCGATCGCTTTCCGTATTTTTCGTAAATTCCTTGAGGATAAGTATGGGGTAGAGGAAGCTCGTAAACGTATTTATGCTACGACGGATAAAGAAAAAGGAGCCTTGAAGACTCTTGCAAACGAACAAGGTTATGAAAGCTTCGTTGTACCTGATGATGTAGGAGGCCGTTACTCTGTATTAACAGCAGTGGGTCTTCTTCCGATTGCAGCAAGTGGAATTGATATTGATGAAATGATGAAAGGTGCCGAGGCTGCTCGGAGTGAATTAAGTACAGACAACCTTTCTGATAACCCTGCCTATCAATATGCAGCCGTAAGAAATGTTCTTTATAATAAAGGAAAAACGATTGAGATGCTTGTTAATTATGAGCCTTCTCTTCAGTATTTCTCTGAATGGTGGAAACAACTGTTTGGTGAGAGTGAAGGTAAAGATCAGAAGGGGATTTTCCCTGCGTCGGCTAACTTCTCCACAGATCTACACTCTCTTGGTCAATATGTACAGGAAGGACGCCGTGATTTATTTGAAACGGTCCTCCATGTGGAAGCGCCGACTTCTGACATTACCATTGAAGAGGATGAGCAGAACTTAGATGGATTGAACTACCTGGCGGGTGGAACAGTGGATGAAGTTAATGAAAAAGCTTATCTTGGAACAATGCTTGCACACACAGATGGCGATGTTCCGAACCTGATCTTGCATTTGCCAAAGCGTGATGCCTATACATTCGGGTACCTTGTTTACTTTTTTGAAAAAGCTTGCGCGATTAGTGGTTACTTATTAGGTGTCAATCCTTTTGATCAGCCGGGTGTAGAAGCATACAAAGTAAATATGTTTGCATTGCTTGGGAAACCAGGATTTGAAGAAGAGAAGAAAGCACTTGAAAAACGATTGAAATAATACAAAAGCAGAGGATATCCAGTAAATGGATGGCCTCTGTTTTTTATGTTTGGGCATAGTAAGCCATAAAGGAGTTGATGAGTGTGCTTCCATTATCTTCCCCTATTACGGGGCAAGTCTACACCTTCAATGATGTGGAAAGTGAATTGAAGGCTATGGGTTTCAAGCTGTCTGATAACTGGGATTATGAACATGGTTACTTCGATTATAAGATTGATGATCATGTTGGATATCAGTTCATCCGTCTGCCCTTCGTTGTGACCTCCGGGTCGCTGGATGCTCCCGGTGATTATGCCATGATCGAGATGAAGGAGCCCTTTTTACTATCTCATAAGTACAACCCTGGTCTTGACGATCATGTCAAAGAAGGAAATGTAAGAGCCATGTTTGATCAGTTTCAGGAACCTGTAGATAAAGACGCTTCTTTTCCTGAAGAGAATATTAACACAGGAAGGGAACTTCTGGCCCAAGTCGAACAAGTTTTACTTTCGAAGGGGTGAGAAAACAACAAGGATGTCTCCTTCTTCCAATATGATATCTGGGTGAAGATCATACGAAAGATCTTCGCCCTTTTTTATGCCTATGATTTGGTAATGTTCTTTCAAGAAGTGCTCGTAAGCGTTCAATATCGATATCCCAACAAGATTTCCATTAATTTTCTCTTCGTGAAATTGTCTTTCGGTCAATAAATCCAGAAGAAGTTCAAATGGTTTGACGGGGTCATTACGATAAAGTTCCTGGTAGAAGAGACTGCTCATAAAATCATTCGATCGAATGACAGTGTTTGCCCCAGCTCTTTCAGCATTGATTTTTTGTTTCTCTGTCAACACCTCGGCAATAATAAATAATCCGGGGTGATGGCCCTTTAGGGAGACAATCTGATGAATAACGGCTTGATCGGATTGTTCTTCTTCCAAAGATGGATCAGCAGTAATGATGGCCATTCTTGCTTTACCTACGTTCGCCTTTTCTAAAATCTCTTCATTCGTTGCACTGCCATGGACAAAGTGTACACTTGCCATATTTTGCTGCAAACGATCCATACTTCGATCGATAAGAACTATACGTTCATGAAGATTTTGTTGTTCAAGCATGTTGATTAAATGCCTGGTTCGTTCATTCCAGCCAATAATAACAAGATGATCACTTCCCTTAAAATCTACTTTTCCTTCTGTTAAATCTTTTTCATGCTTTACCGTGGTAGCGGATATGGTAGCCATATAAAAAGTTACCAGTCCCCCTCCGGAGAGGATAAGGCCCATGGCCACTATTTTTCCCATTGTGCTCAATGGTACATAATCACCGTAGCCTACCGTGGCGCCTGTGACGATTGCCCACCATAATCCATCAAAAAAAGTAGGGAAATTTGCAGGCTCTATGATATGGATAAGGAATCCGAAGATTGTCATTGTGAGAAAGACAATGGTTATTAACCGTATAAATAATGGAAGTTGAAAGTATAGGCGAAGTAATGATTGCATACCATACGCCCCTTTTTTATCCTCAGTATGTCTGTTCCATATCTTATTCAAACATAAAAAGGACTTACTTCTGTTGAAAGTAAGACCTTTCCTTAAGCGTTACAGCCATTGCTTTTTTATATCATTGTATACATACGACCAGAAGTCTCTATTATCTCGGTATGCTTTTGTGACGAATGTCAGCATTTCCCTTTTCTTCTCTTGATAGTCCGGCGCCTTTTCTTCTGGGAGTCCAGCTATCGATTGATCGATAAATTTTTGCAGTTCAGGTGCTCGTGGGCCCCAGTGGCTGATTTCATGGCCGGTGGCATCGATGAAAATAATTTTAGGAATAGATCTTGAAACACCATTGGTTAGATATTGATCCATTAATTCCAAGTTTTCATCCCTCCGAAGAAAATGAACAGGAATATGACCACTCTCTGCCATCCTCAGAAAGATGGGTATGTTCAGCATCGCATCCCCACACCAATCTTCAGTCAGGATAAGTGCCCGAATTTTCTGTTGTTGGATTTTGTCAAATAAGGGTTGATCTTCTACGGGCACAGAGAAGTTTTCATAAATATAGATGAAATCTTTCTTATGTGTCTGCATTTGATCCACATAGGTTTGGGTTGTCATCCCTTTGGCGTACCATTCTCCTAAATTCACTTCATATCCCTCCTAAAAACTCATACAACATCATCTTCCCTCAATTAAAAAAGAATAAGCGTTTAATTCTAATCGATAATCGCTTTTTTTGTTATGATAAAAGAAAAGGGGGTACATCATGGAAAAAGAACGATTGAACTTTTTATTGGAACTGTTATCCACACCATCTCCTTCCAGTATGGAAATGGAAATACAAAAAAGATGGATCAAAGAGATGGATCCTGTAGCTGATGAAATTGTAACCGACCACGCAGGAAATGCTATTGCCATCCTTAATCCAGAGGCTGATTTTAAAATATTGCTTGCCGGACACTGTGATGAAATTGCACTTGTCATCAATCGTATAGACGAACAAGGGTACCTTCACATCGATAAAATGGGAGGCATAAACCCAAAAGCCGCGGTAGGCATGAAAGTTAGAGTGCTCGGCTATGCGAAAGAAGTGACGGGAGTAATCGGAGTGAATGCTCAACACCATGGAGGGCTGAAAGGCGATTTCGGTCTAGATGATCTATTTATTGATTGTGGGGCTCACTCAAAAGAGGAAATGGAGAAGTTTGTTCAAATAGGGGACCTCGCTGTTTACAAGAGAGAGTCAGAAATTTTGATGGATCGTTACATAGCCGGTCGCGGATTGGATAATCGAACAGGGCAGTTTATCGTGGGAGAAGTGCTAAGGAGGCTCTCAGAAGAAAAGATAAACGTCGGTTTGTATGCAGCCAGTACCGTCAATGAGGAGACAAACATGGGCGGGGCTTATTTTGCAGCTGCTGGTATTGAACCAACAATGGCCATAGCATGTGATGTGACGTTTGCCACCGATTACCCAGGAGTCAATAAAAATAAATATGGGGATGTCCGATTAGAAGGGGGTCCTGTATTAGCCAAAGGGGCGCCGATTAACAGAAAGATCAACAAGCTGCTCGAAAATAGAGCCAGATCTTTGGATATGGATGTACAATATGAACTGACTCCGCGTGTTACTGGAACAGATGCAGATAAGATGCGACTTACGGGAAGAGGAGTGCCGGTAAGCCTTGTGTCCCTGCCTCTCCGTTATATGCATTCTCCAGTGGAAACGGTAAGTATTGATGATATTGAGAAAGAAATCTCTTTATTGGTAGAAATGATTAAGAATATGACAGGGAAAGAGAGTTTAAATCCCTTAGAAGATTAGGGTGTGTGAAGTGTCAGGATCATTCCTGGCACTTTTGTTTATTTGTGGCATAATTGGAAAGAATAGCAGATATAATCTTCTATATTAGGGAGTGATCTGCATGGATCGGGAAGTACTGCACCAACAAATTTTAAGATTAAAAGGAAAAATTTGTGCTGGCCAGCTGGAATTGCAAGGATATGATGAATATCTTCTTATGCAGCTTGATAAAGTGAAAGATAGTGAAGACGGTCTTGTGGATGTATCAACGGTTTCTTCGACCCTCCGCTTGTTTATTGATGCAACGGAAAAGCTTCAGCATCCGTCTGCTTAAATGTATTCTTGCATTGTTTACCTCTAACCATTTATAACTGAAACTTTTTCAGACATAAGAGAAGAGGCCCTGCAAGGCCTCTTCTTATTCATTATTTCTATTGTTCAGATAGCGCAAATGCAATTGGATGGGAAAAAGCTATTATTTCCCATCAAAATCAGGGAGTGTATTTTGCAGGTTTTGCATCGGTTGGCTATTTCTTGCTCTCTGAGCCATTTGTTGGGCCCCGCCATTACGATTCATTCGTGATACCCCATACATAGCTGCAGCACCAATAGCCCCAGCAGTACCTAAAGCTAACCATGAAGTTCCATTTTGTCGACCGTTCATTAGTCATCATCCCTTATAGAAATTTTTAGTCCTTTTTCAAAGAACACATTTAGTTTGCCTGTTAAGAGGTTATCTAAACAGGTCAGATTGTGTTAATTCAAATGGATATTTCCAATTCTAACCCAATGAATGGAATGAGACAGTTTCTTTAGATGAAAAACTCAATTCAAAACGGTTACAAAACAGTTTGGTTTAGACCACCTGATTGTTTCGATGACACGCTTCCAACTGACAGTTGACCTTTCGTATCCATGCTTCATGGTGATTCGCTAATTATCATAAAACGATTGATATTCTGTTTAACACTGTCACATTGATTTCTGTTCAGATCGGCTTAATACTTGCTTCTGTTCGGTATCTGATAACTTTACAATTGTAAAACCGAACAGCGCATAAATAATTGAAATGATTGGAACGGTAAAATTAAGTATAGCATAAGGCGCGTATTCAAACGCATGGACACCTAATGTTCCAAAAATAAACACGCCGCATGTGTTCCAGGGTATAAAAACGGATGTCAGTGTTCCTCCGTCTTCCAAAGCACGGGATAAATTTTTTGAATGAAGTTTTTTCTCTGCATATACTCTGGAGTACATTCTTGCCGGCACAACGATCGAAATATATTGTTCCGAACATGTAGCATTTGTCGCAAATCCAGACAATATTGTTGTAGGGATAAGCCCTTTTGAAGACCTCGCTAATTTTAAAATTTGGTCAACAATCGCTTTTAACATCCCTGTATTTTCTAGAATACCGCCAAACGTCATCGCGACAATTGTCATAGATACGGTATACATCATCGATTCAAGCCCTCCGCGATTAAAAAGGCCATCAACCATTTTATTTCCTGTATCGATAGAATAACCTGTTTGCAGCGTATTAACTGCGTCGCCAATGTTTCCTCCCTGCATCAATATTTGACATAAAAATCCTAGTATAATACCGAAGAATAAGGCGGGCAAAGCGGGAACTTTACGCATAACAAGAAAGATCACGGCGACCGGAACAAGGAGCAACCAAGGTGAAATAAAAAAGGAATCTTGCATAACACTCATGGTTTGGTCGATTGTTCCTTTATCCATTTCTTTGGAACCGAAATCTCTTCCAAAGAACCAATAAATAACAAGTGTAATCATAAAAGCGGGAACTGTTGTATACAACATATGCCCGATATGTTCAAACAAATTCGTTTCTGTTAGACCTGATGCAAGGTTTGTTGTATCGGAAAGCGGTGACATTTTATCACCAAAGTAAGCCCCTGAAATAATGGCTCCTGCTACCATTGGCGCGGAAATGCCCATACTCATTCCAATTCCCATGGCGGCGACACCAATAGTACCCATTGTTGACCAGGAGCTTCCAATCGCAAGGGATACAATGGCACAAATAATTGCAATCGCAACAAGAAATAGTGAAGGTGTAATAATCTTTAATCCATAATAGATCATGGTCGCAACGATACCACCGCCAATCCATGCCCCGATAGTAAGGCCGACCATCATGATAATGGCCACGGCGGGAAGGGCAAGACGAATCCCTTTATACATGCTTTCCTCAAGCTCTTTCCACCTATAACCGCGTGTCCAGGCTATAAAAGCGGATACAGAAGTGCCTAAAATTAAAGGAATATGAGGACTTCCATCAAACAACACAATTGTAACAAGCATAGCTGCTATCATAACAACCAGCGGGATAACGGCTAGTACAAAATGCATTTCTTTATGACGTGTTTCCATCAGGTGGTTTCCCCTTTCACTTTGGGATTAATGCAAAATTATCATTTTATTCCATTCCACTAACTAGTTTTTGTATAATTTTGAAAATAAGCGCCCCTCCATTATATAATTTTATAAAAATAAAATGCAATTTCTGTGCCAATTAGGCATGTTGCAGCATTGGGGTGAGCAACGAAAATAGTGCAAAAAAAAGTTGGCACTTTTTATCTTTAGGAGGAAATTAAATGTCAGAGAACAAATTAACGTACAAAACGGAAGGCCGGACACTCGTGATGGAGAGAATGTTTGATGCACCGAGAGAACTGGTATTTAAAGCATTTTCCGAGTCTGATCACCTGGAACAATGGTGGGGGCCAGAAGGATGGGAAACCGAAAGTCGCAAATTTGAGTTTGTTCCCGGTGGTGTGTGGCATTATTGCATGCGTTGTAAAGATGAAAATCAAGGAGACTTCTATGGTATGGAATCCTGGGGTAAAACAATTTATAGTGAAATCAATCCGCCTGAGAAAATTGTTTACACCGATGTGTTCTCGGATGAGGAAGGTAATTCGGCTGATGGTATGCCAGCGACGCAGGTAACAATGAATTTTGTTGAGCAGGGAGAAGTAACGAAACTCATTGTGCATTCTCAATTTGAGTCAGTTGAAGCACTTCAAAAGGTTGTGGAAATGGGTGTAGTGAAAGGAACCGATTCACAATACAGATGTCTTGATGATCATTTGAAACAGATTCAGCATGTGTAATGAAGAGACTCCGAATAATGAAAGTTAATGAATAACTTTTATTCAATCAAAGGGGCGCAATTCTTGAGCAAAGGATTGCGCTTTTCTAAATGTATAGGGCCGTTTAATTGAATAAGAATGAATGAAACCTTTCAAAATACATAGCTATAAATGTACTAGAGCCGTGAACTTTTCTCGATATGACAGGAGAAAGGGGTAAGATATGGATAGTGAATCCTTAATTAAAAAGTTTGATAAACAGGCAAATAAATACAATAAAAGACGAAAAAATGACAGTGCATATAAATTCCGTGAACGAATTTTTCAAGAGGCAGAAGGCAAGGTTCTAGAGGTTGCCATTGGTTCTGGTCTTAATTTTCCCTTCTACAATAAAGAGGTTGAATTGACAGGGGTGGATTTCAGTCGTGAAATGTTGAAAACAGCACGGGATGCCGCAAAAGAATATCCTTTTGAAGCTACATTTATACAAGAAGATGTTGAGTTTGTTGAATTTAATGAAAACACCTTCGATACAATCGTATCTTCTGGAACCTTATGCGCGTATCAAAAACTTGGCAATGTCCTAAATAACTTTCAAAAATGGTGTAAGCCAGAAGGAAGAATACTTTTGATGGAGCACGGGATCAGCACCAACAAACCATTGGCTTGGTTGCAAAAAACCTTGGATCCTTTAGCATTAAATTTTGTAGGGTGTCATCAGAATAGAAATATTACTGAAATTGTAAAAAAGTCTCGTTTAAAAATTATTAGGGAAGAGCGCCAATTGGCAGGTTATTTATATTTGATATGGGCTAAACCATAAGGACTTTCTTTCTAACCCAAGTTTTAGTGAGTTAATTAACAGGCGCTTTTCTGGGATAAGAAATGCACCCACTGATGCAATATTCCTTTGTGACTTTTTATAATTCATTGCCATAGCAATAGCCAAATAGGTCCTCCAATAGCAAATATTAGCGAGGAGGTCAATTCCACACTGTAAAAATGTTTCTGTGTAAAATGTTAATACAAATTTAATACACGTTAACAATAAGTGGATCCAGTAAATAACCTTAAGCTAACTAGTACAAGCCTTATTCCTGAAAAGAGAGGAGCCTTTCTGCAGTAAGAACATATGTATTATCTTGAAATCAAGTCTTCATGAAAAGGGCGCAATTCTCGAGCAAAGGATTGCGCTTTTCTTTATGTATAGGGCCATTTTGTTGAGGAGAAATTTAGAAAGAAAAAATGAAGGTGGGATGAAATATGATTGATGCTGGTTGGCTTAACGTCGGCAGTTTGATACTTGGATTAGTAGCTTGGATAATTTCTATTATTAATCATGCGGGAGATAAAAAACAGAAGAATATGAAATGGATTGCTCTTTCTATTATCAGTTTCAGCGCTTGCGCTATCGCAATATGTTTACAAATTTTTTATAACCTTCACTTGGTAAAAATTGGAGACTGGGTTGCTCTGGGGGATAATGCGTGGTGTAGCTGTTGCTTCAACAGTACTTGTCATTGTTACCATTTTATTAAATGCACTTACGTTGTTTTTAAATCGGGATAGGGGCGTATTGTAAAACAATCGGGCGCTTTAATGGAATATGTAGAGGACCAGAGTTAAAAGAGTTAAACTCCGGTCCTTTCTTTAGACTTCTTCTGGTGTAAGTTCATGATCATTCAATCCGCATTCCGGGCATTGACACCACAGAATTGTGCCCGTCCTTTTATTGAGGTCCTTTTCATCAACCTTAATAATTTGCGACTCGTTATGAAAACATTTTCTGCATCGTTTTTGAATCCATTCTCCTACCTGGTACTGACTCATTTTATCCCTCCAGAAAATGGGTGGCTTCCAATAAAACGGTAACACAAGGAAGCAAAAGATAAACATAACATTTTAATTACAGTAGAGTTCGTCCCCAAAAACAATCCGTTCAACTAGCCCTGTTCTAACACGGGGTTACAATACTAATTTCAAGGTTGCCAGCTGATTATTTAGCTGGTTATTTTTTTGATACTTAAAAGACCGTTCGATCAGCCAACATTTCCCTGTACAGATTAGAACACGAGAAAGGGGGGGATAGAGGGAATATCATGCCCTGAAAGGATGTCGAGATGAAGAATTGGAATAAACTCCAAACCAAAATGAAGAAGTACAAAAACATGTCAAAAAGAGAGAAATGGCACCAGATTTACTCAAACCTTTGGGTTACGCCTATTATGTATGCAGGGTTATCCCTATTGCTGTTTGCCTTAACGGTGTGGGCAGATCTGAAGATGGAGTTTGGCAGCATGTTGCCTTCGATTCTAAGTGCAAATTATCAATTGACCAAAACCATATTAAGTACACTAACAGGAGGACTTTTATCATTAAATTCCTTTACCTTTTATGGGGTGTTAACAGCTCTAACGACCTTCGCCGGCCAATATTCCCCAAGAATCCTAAAGAATTTTATGATGACGAAAGTGACCCAGCGAACACTTGGGATTTTTAACGGGAGCTTCCTGTATGTGTTGTTTTGCCTACTGTTTCTTAACGGGGAAACAGCTTCCCAATATTCCTTGATTCCCGTAACAGCTACATTTCTGACGGCTTTATGTATAGGAACGTTTGCTTTTTTTATTAATCACATTGTCACCTGGCTTCAAGTATCCAATATGACGGGTGAAATGAAAAGGGAATCCATCGGAATTATTGAGAATTCCTTGCTTAGTGAGCTTGAGCCTTACAGGGTAGAGGATGAAAAGACAGTAAAGGGCCAAATCCCGGAATACCAGGGACATCGAATAGGGATTGATTCTTCTGGTTATTTACAAACCATTGATTTTATTCCATTGATTGAGGAGGCATGTAGGGATGATCTCATTATTCGGTTAGAGTACAAAGTTGGGAATTTCGTCTTTGGAACAACCCCATTATTAACCTATTGGAAAAGGAGAGAGGAAACAACCATTGATGAATTTAAATATAAAAATATGTTTCATATCGGAAAGAACCAAACAGAAATTCAGGATATTGAATTCAGTATCAATAAATTTGTTGAAATTGCTATCCGTGCCTTGGGGAATAATGACCCCAAAACAGCAACAGGCACCATTTATGATATTGGAGATTTACTTATAAACATTTCTCAGAAGGCGAAATTCACCCCCTATTTGACCGATAAAGAGTATAACCTTCGCCTAATTTTACAAAATCTTAATTTTGACGATTATTTATATATTGGATTCGCTTCTATACGTCATTATGCAAGAGATAATGTGGTCATTACCGTTGAGTTACTGAAAGTTCTCAATGCGATTGCGCGGGCAGTAGGTAAACGAGATGAGCGATTTGTCTGGGAATTTGCGGTATATACGGCCTACGGATTTGAAAAGTATATGCATCATTTGGATGAAAGAAAGTTTTATGATGAGCTGTTAAATATCGCACAAGCAACGGGAAATGAGGATGATTATAGGAATCTGATAGAGGAGGACCCCAAACAATATGAAGGTTCCTCTGTAAAATTTAACGACAGAATGTTACAAAACCATTAAATAAACCCATTTGTGGATAATGTGTGTTTTAACCCCGTAGCTAAGGAGGAAGGGTATATATATAACACCAAAGGAGGAATTGAAAATGGCTAAACAGAACAATAACAATCGCAACATGACTGTAGAGGAAGCAGGTCAAAAGGGCGGAAACAAGACCTCCAAGGAACACGACAAGGAATTTTATCAAGATATCGGACAAAAAGGCGGAGAGACTACCTCTCAAGAGCATGATAAAGAATTCTATCAAGATATCGGACAAAAAGGCGGAGAGACTAC
>NZ_FNWW01000014.1 GCF_900108515.1 Halobacillus karajensis
GAGCCGGATACATGGAGACGTGTAAGTCCGGTTCGGAGAGGAGCATTAGGAAACCTATCGCAGCAATGTGATAAGGCGCTGGATGCTTACTCTACTATTATGTCGATGCTGTATTAGAATATTATGACGCCGATGGAGAGCTTCTTGCTTTATAGGGAAAAAGACCACTCAGACATAAAGAAGCTGAGTGGTCTTTTTGCTGAAAGCTTCTTTGTATAGGACAGGGATCTAGCGCAAGTTCAGTTCTTAAGGCAAATGTTTTAAATCCTCATTCAGTTTCTTAGATTCGGCCTTGAAATAAATATAAAAGCCGGTCCAAATGAGAAGATAAATGGTGAGAAACAGTAAAATCGCAATCAGTGCACTTGTGAAATCTAAAGGGACCCAGCCGATTCCAAAGCTCAATACATAATAAAGAAGGAAGACGGTCCCAAAGTGTAAAAGAGTCTGTTGTAGAAGGGTAAGTCTACTTATTTCGAAAAATAAAGGAGTCACGGAGAAAAACCAGCCACAGAACATACTGCCAAGTGAATGGCGGATAAACAAATCACCGTCAACGACCCGTATGTCTCCAAAGAGTATGATGGAATAAGTCATAAGGACAGCGAGAAAAGCGCCAAAAAAGATGCCGATAAAGCTTCGGAATAAAAACGTCTTCATGATCGATTCCTCCTATTCATATTTAATATTTTCTTGATCTTCCTGACATAATGTCTAGAAGCATATTCTTTTCTCCCAGAGTGAAAATAGACAATCACTGTCCCGTGGAAGGAAGGCTCAAAATGACTGATATGATATAAGTTGGCAATGACGGACTTGGAGATCCTGATAAACTGTTGGGAGGGAAGTCGGTCCTGCAGTTCATAGAGTTTTTCCTTCATTTTATAATCCCCGTTTGTTGTTGAGGCGTGCACGATCTCTAGTTCTGTGTAGAAGAAATCTATCGAATCCGGTTTTAGAATGTGCTGCCTTTCACCTGAAGTACCTATAAGAAGGTTGGTTTCTTCTTCTAATGCATCCAGAATTTTTCTACTCGCACGATCCACTTTTTTGCAGCGAACCGTTACTTCTGTTTCTTCATACTGCTCATTAATATCTATTAAAATCTTCACCTTCTGACAGCCCCCTTTATGTGACTTTCTAATTCTAGTATAGGTGGGGGAACTTTTTCTGTCATCGGAGTTCCTGTATGTGGATGAAAGGAGAGGGGAAGTGGTTTGGAAAGTATGGTCACTTGCTCATAAAAATTGTACAAGGAGTCTAAATTTTCCTAAAATAAATGGGGAGTCGTTAAAAAAACGCTTCTGAAATGGATAAGAAAATGACTGGATAAAAAAGGAGTTTTACCAGATGAAAAAAGTGGTCTTAGCAGGTGGAACAGGATTCATAGGGGAATATTTTCAGCGCCGATATAAAGAGATGGGGTATACGGTCGAGGTGATTTCAAGGAAAAAAGGCTATCGATCTTGGGATGACAAGGAAGGGATCATCGAAGCTCTCGAAGAGGCAGACATTCTGATCAATCTTGCCGGGAAATCTGTTAATTGCCGTTATCATACAAAAAATAAGAACGAAATTATGATCTCCCGAATAGTCACCACGACCATTCTTGGCGAAGCTATACGGCAGTGTGAAAATCCTCCAGAAGTATGGATGAACTCAAGTACCGCTACCATTTACCGACATGCAGAGGACCGGCCTATGACTGAAAATGAAGGTGAAATCGGCTCGGGTTTTTCCGTTGATGTAGCGACAAACTGGGAAGAAAACTTTTTTGCTATTGATTTGCCTGCTACAAGAAAAATAGCTTTACGCACAGCGATTGTGCTCGGAGAAAATGGGGGCGTGATGACCCCTTATCGAAACCTTGTGAAGTTCGGGCTTGGTGGTGTACAGGGGTCTGGAAAACAAATGTTCAGCTGGATTCACGTGGAGGACCTTTTCCGAATTACATGGTTTTTGAAAGGAAACAAAAAATGGGACGGTGTGTTCAATTGTTCATCCCCAAACCCTGTAACCAATGATGAATTGATGCGGCAAATGAGAGGGAAAGCTGGCCGAAATTTCGGACTTTCTGCACCTAAGTGGATGCTTGAAATCGGATCAGCGTTGATTAAAACGGAAACTGAACTCGTCTTGAAAAGCCGCTGGGTTGTTCCTGAGCGTTTAGAGAAAGCTGGTTTTGAGTTTAAGTATCCGACACTTGAGAAAACGCTTGATGAAATCATCTAAGACCCCCAATAATTTCCCGTAAATCTCTCCCACATGGTGGGAGAGATTTTTTTGTGCAGGGAACCAAAAGAAACATGTTACAATAAAGTTAGTAAAATATTCCAAAATATACACGATGAAAAGAGCCCTTTTACATATCTATCTACAATGACGAATAGAACAATTCAGGATGGTTTTTATAGTCAAGTGTAAAATTACACATAAAATTTGAGGGAGGGAGAGCGGTGTCTTTATCAAAGGAGGAGAAACAGAAAGTCTTTAGAGAAGAACTTGAGCACATGAGAAAAAATGGCTACATAACGAATGAGGAATTTACAAGACTCCTTCATGCACGCGGTGCCTATCTTGCTGATTCCAAATCCCAGAAAAAAGAGCCGACGATTCGTGAGCAGGTTACAACTAGTGAACGGGCAAAACCAGTCAAGTCCAAGCGTCCTATGCTGCTTGTCAAAAAGAAGAAGAACGAGCGCACCCCAGAACAGATAAGAGAGCGTAATATTACATGGTCACTCATTTTAGGTGTGGCGATTTTACTTGTGACAGGATTGATTGTGGCTACAAGCCAGTGGGATCAGATGGGGGCTGTCACAAAAGTTGTTTCCATCTCGTTTGTCTCGCTTTTTTTCTTTATTCTCAGTTATGGAACGGGACGCTTTTTGAAGATTAAACAGACGGCTTTTGCGTTTTTGACGTTGGGCAGCCTCTTACTACCGATCATTATCGTTGCGGTCGGTTATTTTGAGCTTCTCGGTTCATCCATTTCTTTGTTTGGAAAAGGGAGACATTTGCTTGGTTTGATAGGGACAGGGCTTCCGCTTCCCCTTTATATTCGTCATGCCTTTGTCCACCGTTCTCGCCTATATGTGTGGATTTCACTCTTGTTTTTGTCTCTTTCCGTTGGTTTTGCCCTCGGTGCGCTTCCGTTGTCGGTGGATATATTCTATTTTGGTTTGATGCTTTATAATGCAGCGTTACTTTGGGCCTATACACGCTATCGAACTCACGGTACCTTTAAATTATTTACCACAGAAGTTCCATTGTTTACACAGTTGAATCTTGTCCTTTCCACCTTATTGATGCTGTTCTTTTTCGAAAGTGAACTGTTCTACAGTTTCAACGTTTTGTTGACAGCTACTGTCTACATGGCAATGGTATTTGTCTATAAAACGCGGGAGTATCAATTTGTCTTTTCCGTAATGATTGTTTACGCCGTATACCAGCTTGTTGAAAATACGCCCCTTGTCGTCATGGATGAACTTGTTTATGCGCTGGTTGGTATGCTGTATCTTGGTTTTGCTTACGCGTTCCAAAGGCATACGTTTATTAATCAAGTGTTCCGGTATACCAGCGGAGTGGTTTCTTTCTTAGCGTTTCTTTATATGACGTATGAGAGCATTTTGATTCAGGAAGAAGCCGGATCCTGGATTCTCTTATCAGCTTATGGCGTAATTACGATCAATTATCTGGTTCTTTCCCATTTGACTAATTATGTGTTATTCACCTATCTGACACCGGTTTTCTTTTTCATAAGCATGGCACAGCTCTGGGACTTCATTCAGACAGGTCCCTGGTTTGTTTTCCTGTTTTTTAGTGCGATTCTGCTTCTTTTATATGTGGGGGTCTGGACAAGGTCCTGGTGGTTAGCTTCAGTCAAAGAAAGTAGTTTTTACACCGCATTGTTCATGCTGACAGGATGTTTGTATTTTAGTCTTGGTGAAGCACGGTACGATTACAGCTCGTTGATGTTGCTGATGGTTAGTATTACGGCTTACTATGTAAAAAGAGGGACAATAAATACAAAGACGAGCAACACCGCCGTCTGGGTACTTCCAATGGCGTTAGTCTCAGCTGCTGTCACCTTTTACCCGAAAGTACTTGAGTCCTTTCCAGCCTATGAAGATGGCTTTTCTATATCCTCTCATCTAGCCATTGCTGCCCTTATTCTCATCGCCTTCCATTATATATGGAGGCGGTTAAAGGAAATCATGATTTCAAATTCAACGTTCTATGTGGCCCAAGGGACGTATATATTGGCGATGCTCTCCCTATTTACGAATGTTCAGGTTGATGTGATGGTCGTCCGTCCGTTGTTATTGTTCGTAGGTATGGCTATGATGTATTTGCTCGTTCAATTTACAGGTAAGTCTTATCTTTGGGGATGCGTTTCTATTGTTGCTTTTGCCTTTTATTTATCGTTAATCGAACCATTCGGATTATTGGCCTTTTCATCTGTACTTACTTATCTTGTTTTTGCCCCTGTGGTTCTTCTTGTTATAGGGGAGGCAGGAGAAAAGAAATGGCCCGGAATACGTCCGTATTTTTACTGGCTCGGTCATATTATCCAGCCCTTAGTCATTGGACTTATCTTGTTGAATCAAATGGGTTCAAATCCTGTTCACCCGCTTATATTAATCGTCCCGCTCGTGGTTTATTTGTTCAGTTCATGGGCAGCCGTACGGGAATGGGAAGTACAGACAATGCTTTATGCGGCAATGTCAAACGTATTTTTGCAGATTCTGACAGTGCCGAGCACCTATGGTCTATGGGAAAACACTCCAAAGGAATACGCTTTTTTCGTGAGCAGCATTCTTTTTTCTCTCCTTTGGTGGGTGATCCCACCCCTTTGGCAAAAACGTGTGGAAGGGTATATCGTTCCTTTTTCCATTTTCGGATTGATTATGATCGTTACCGAAAAGGTTGTGACAGGACCTCCAGTGTTGCTGACTGGTCTCGGCTATGCCGTGCTCATTCTTTTCTTTCTTCACCAGAGAGAATGGTGGCTTGTGCGCTTCATTCCCCTGGGGTTAACACTTGTTGTTTGGGAAAAGGCGGATATTTCCTGGAGCCTTTTACCTCTGACCTCGGCCCTTGTTACTTGTATCGCAGCCCTTGCAGGAATGGGGAGGATTTTCCATGAGCGTCTGGTCGGTCCCGGCACAAGGGCAGACGCTTATTCATGGGCAGCTCTTGCCTACATCGCTTATTTAAGCCGGTACACGGTTTGGGATGAAAGTGTGTGGATCCGTATTCTACCTGTGCTGTTGTTAGGCGGATGGTTGTTCCTTGGGGCGAACCGCTGGTTTGAAAAATGGGTGCGTTCTAGTTTCTATAGCGGAGCAGCTGCCAGTATGTATGTGGTTTATCTGATGATATTGGAAGCATATCGCGAGCCAGCTCCTGATTTGTTTTTAGCAGAATTTGAAGTGCTCCCTATCATAGGAGTCCTGACGTTGTTAAGAAGACGCGTTTGGTCGGCTTCTAAAGAAGTGATGAACTGGGTTCAGTTTGCTGCTCTTCTTTTCATTGCCGGTTATCTTGTGGTGGATGCGATACAAAGTCACACCATCTGGGATGCGTGGATCATCGGCGGGCTTTCTCTCCTGTCCATGGTCACGGGGATGCAACTGCGGATTAAATCTTATTTTCTAGTCGGGATGGGGGTAATGATTTTCAATATTCTTTATCAAACCCGTCCTTATTGGGGCAATGTTCCTTGGTGGGTCTATTTATTAATCGCTGGTCTCGTGTTGATTGGAATTGCCAGTTATAACGAATGGCAAAAACAGCGTTCTGAATCTGATTCTCAAGGAGAACAAAAGTGGAGAAAAGTGTGGAAAGCATTCAAAAAATGGAACTAGGGAGTCATTCAAACGGGTTGGAATAGAATTTTTGTGATAAGCTAAGCAGAAGAAGAAGAAACTTCCACTAAACCCTGAAAGCTTGTCAGGAGAATGATCGATATAATAAGGTAGAGAGATACGAAAAAAAACTCGTCCTTTGGCTATTAAAAGTCAAAAGACGAGTTTTTTAAAATCCTTATTCCTGTTCGGCTATGCGCTTGAAATGGTGCCTGTGCTTTAGCACGGGGCCGGCTCAGATTCAATAAACAGAAACTGGTTATGAAAGATACTCCCATATACCGGGGGGAAGTGCCGAAAGTTATAGTATGGGAAAATAGACGGGGGAACGTCTGAGATTAAAGGAGGGCATCATGGGCACGACATTTGAACAATTATCTGAACCAACGGAGGCCATTGCCGAAGCTTACCACCGTTGGGAAAATGATCCGGATCTTATTCCAATGATCCGTCCTAATAAAGATAAGGAAGCTCTGGAAAGCAGACATCAGGTTAGCGTGGAGAGTCTCCGGCAGCGACTTGAGCATCATGAAATCTATTTGGTCTTTGCCGATGGTGAGCTTGTGGGAGAAGCGAATTTTATGGTGAATCCTGGCCATTTATATAGCAAAAGGCAGCATTCAGCGTGGATCGGGATTTCTATTGGTGAACCCGCCGGGCGTGGGCGGGGGATTGGCTTTGAAGCGATGCGTTATCTAGAAGAGAGAATCAAAGAGCGCGGAATCAAGCGGGTGGAACTAGGCGTGTTTGAATTCAATGAACACGCGCATAGATTGTACCGGAAACTGGGATATAAAGAGATGGCAAGAATTCCTGATTTTACTTACTGGAATGGGCAAATGTGGGCAGATATACGGATGGAGAAATTTCTATAACAACTTGGAAAAGGGGACTCGTCACCCGTGGGATGAGAGGATTCGTTTGGATGGTAAGTAAAAAGACTGAGCCTGTGAGAAGAGATAGGTGGTTTGTTAAGATATTTGTAAACGGACGTCGAATAAAAACGGAATGTGATGGGCAGATGGACAAAAACCTTTTATAATAGAGATAACGATGTTTGCCAAACGTACGCAAACCCTTCATATTGATAGAAAAGGAGGCCCGAAATGCGACACGATATACAACCGAACGAACGTGCTTTTTCCACCAAAGAAGTGGCAGAAGAGGTCGGTATCGCAACGACGACAGTCAGAAGGTATGGGCAGCTTTTGGAGCAGAACGGTTATGAGTTTTTCAAAGATGGCGACCGGCGGATTTTTGTAAAGTCAGATGTAGAAGCATTGAAGAAAATCCGTGATACGGAACTGCCGAAAGAGGATGAAGCAAAAGAAATTGTAAAGGAACAGCAGGCACTGCTTGCCGGTTATGAAACTCGTGAGCTGGCGCTATCCGATACATATGATGGCGGAATCCAAGACTCCGCTCAGATGAAAGAGATGTTCCGTTTCCTTGCAAGTGAATTAGCAGCATCAAGAGAGATGAACGTGCAGTTGCAAAATGATATGAACGAGTTGAAAACCACTGTGGCAAGATTGAAACAGGATCACCATGTTATTAGCTCAGGTGTCGGGAACTTTTCCCAAAAGACCCACACGAAGATGGATAAAATGATGCAGCAACAAAAGGAACAATATGAGGAGTTGTTGAATCAGGAAAAGGAGAAGAGTGAGTTTCTGCAAAAAGAAATTCAGGAGATGCGCGAGGAACAAAAAAAGGAATGGCGTGCCCAAAATGATTTCAACCACAGACTTGAACATTCTGTCAAACATGGGAAAGGCGCATTTGAAAGAATACTTTCCCTGTTTCGTAAGTGAAAAGCGAGAGACGCTTGAATCTGAAAAGGTTCAAGTGTTTTTTGTATGAATGGATAAAGAACATTTGTTTTCCGTCCATAGTTGTAGAAAAGATTCCCCCTTCTCCCTGATACGGATAAAGCTATATTCCCATAATCTATAGATAAGGAGGTTATGAGAAATGAATATAGCGATCATTAGTGGAACACCTAGAAAAAACGGATTAACTAAAGTGGTAGCCAAACAATTGGCACATAAGCTAAAAGGAACATTGGTTGATACAAGTGTGTTGGAGCTTCCCTTATTTAATGGAGAAGAGGAGCAGGGCAGACATCCATCTGTTCAATGGCTTCGAAGGGTAGCAGAGGAAGCGGATGCCTTTATTTGGGTTTCACCGGAATACCATAATGGGATGAGTGGCGCGTTGAAGAATGTGTTGGAGTTTTTAAGCAGCCATCACTTTCACCAGAAACCTACTTTATTGCTCGCTGTCTCTGGTGGAGGAAAAGGGGGGATCAATGCTCTTAACCAAATGCGCACAGTGGGACGTGGGCTTTATGCAGATGTGGTGCCAGAGCAATTGATTTTTGATCCGATCGATTTTAGAAGCGGTGGACTTTCTGAACAAAAAGAAACGAAGCTCGATCAACTGGTAAGGGACTTTATATCCAACAGATGCCAAGAGTCTGTTTCATTTTCGTCTATGTAAAGAGGAATCGCTTAGAAAGGAGGGGCGGGATGAGTGAATTTAAACGTGTAGAAGAGCTGAACATAATGAAAGTGATCGCAGAAACACTCAATCGGTGTAATGACATGACGATGATGCTTCAGAGTGTTTTAGAGGAGCTGCTCGAACTAACGAAATTGGAGACAGGGTGGGTATTTCTTGTGAATCAGCCGGGAGACTATGTGTTAGCCGCTCATCACGGTTTGCCGCCTGCGTTGTCCTGGGGGAAGTACCAGCCGATGTGCAGTGGTGATTGTTATTGTTTAAGCCGGTACCGTAATGGAAAATTGGACCGGCCGGTTAATATTATTGAGTGTAAGCGATTGAATGATGCCATCCAAAACTCATGGGGCGATACCAATGGGATTACACACCATGCGACCATCCCATTAGGGGACGGGGAAGATTCTTTCGGAGTATTAAATGTGGCTTCCCCAAGCAAGGAGAATTTTTCTGAGGAAGAGTTGACCCTGCTTCAGTCTCTCGGTTATCAGATCGGTACAGCGATTCGCCGCACTCGGCTTTATCAGGAAGAACAGAAGCGGGCGAAAAATTATGAAAAACTGAATGAGCTTGTGGGTATTTTAGGGGCGGCAAACGATTTGGAAGAGCTTCGCGATCTATTTTGTGCCAAAGGGGGAGACATCTTTCAGTGGTCTTCCATTGGTTTTCACATAAAAGAATGGACGGGTGATCCACCACCATTTGCTTTCGCCCATCAAACAGAAGCGGAAGTTCGAGAAGAAGGAAGCTTAGCCGTTGTCCCTATTACACGGCAGCAAGAAGTATTAGGTGTGGTGTGGATAAGTCCAGCCAAAGGCGAAGTATTCCGCGTTCGTGAGCAGGAAATTTTCCAGGCGTTGGCACGACATCTCTCCCTCGTGTATGAAAGTATTATCCTGCAGGAAAAACGTCAGGAACTGCTGCTTCATGAAGAGCGGAAACGTTTGGCGAGAGATTTGCACGATTCGGTTAACCAGAAATTGTTTTCCCTTTCCCTGACAGCGAAAGGGGCGAAGGGAATGGTGACGAAGTATGATCCTTCCCTCGGGGAACTGATGGATGAGATGTGGTTGATGTCCCAAAAATCTTTGAAAGAAATGCGCTCCTTGATTTGGCAGCTTCGTCCGGTTGGTCTTGAAGAAGGGGTGTTGTCAGCAATGAAAAAGTATGGGGAACACCTTGGATTGGCACTCCATTTTGATGTGGAACGCTTACCCGATTGGTCCCGGACAATGGAGGAAACATTTTGGAGAATCGGCCAGGAAGCGATGAACAATATCGCCAAGCATGCGGGAATAAATGTGGCCGCCATTCAATTTTATGAAACGGAAAAAGGGGTCGGGATGATCGTGACAGATGCCGGGGCAGGGGTCGAAGAACCAAAAAGTCGAAGTAGACAAACCCTCGGCTTAACAAGCATGAAAGAGAGAGCGGAACTCTTAGGTGGGACTTTTTCCTTTCAAAGTGAACGGGGAAAAGGGACAAAAGTGAGTATTTTCCTGCCGTATCGAAATGAATGAAGGGGGAGCAATGATGACCATTAAAGTAATACTTGTGGATGACCATTTGGTTGTCGTAAGAGGCTTGAAGTTTTTTTTGAACACACAGGCCGATATCGAGGTCGTCGGAGAGGCTGAAGATGGTGAAAAAGCGTTGAAATGTTATGAAGAACTAAAACCCGATGTGGTGTTGATGGACTTAATGATGCCTGTGATGGACGGTGTGGAGGCGACGAAGAAGTTGAGGGAGAGGTATCCGCAAGCTAAAGTTGTCGTTCTTACAAGCTATTCTGATCAAGACCACGTGATTCCTGCACTGCAGGCAGGGGCAGTTGGGTATCAATTGAAGGATGTCGACCCAGATGAACTAGTGAAAACGATACAGGCCGCATCGATAGGCGAAAAGCTGCTGCATCCGAAGGCTACCAATCTCCTTTTGGAACAGATGAATGGGAACGGGGGGAACAAGAAACCCGATGTCCATTTTAAATTAACGAAAAGAGAGAAGGATGTTCTCTATCACATTACCCTTGGGAAAAGCAATAAAGAGATTGCTAGCGATTTGTACATAACAGAAAAGACGGTTAAAACTCATGTGAGTAATCTATTGAGCAAACTGCAAGTCCACGACAGGACCCAGGCAGCTATATATGCGATGAAAGAGAACTTATTTACCGAACGTTCCGAGAATTAGGGTCTTTTAGGATTTCCGTTAAAGAAGGATCATAGCATTTATGTGAAAGGTTTAGAGGAAAATTCTCTAAGCCTTTTTACGTGAAGAAGGAGAATCCTTATTAAGACGTGTAAGAAAACTTGTTTTGAGTCCTTCTATTTTTTTGAAACCAAATGTAAATTTTTGTCGTAAAGAAGAATGAAAGGATTATGCTTATAAGGAGATAGTAAAATGCAGACTATTATCAGTTCCCCAACGAAACAATTATCCAAGGACAGTGTGAAGGTCTGGGTGATCAGCGAAACGTTAATCAACGTGACGGGATTCATCTTGCTTGGTGTCTTGTTCTTTCTTGACTCTCATTATTCATGGTATGGATGGGCCACATGGTTATTAATCGCCCTTACAATCTTATCTGTGAGCGGGACTGTGTGGTCTTTCTTTAAAGCTGTGCTTTTATATAAACACTGGCGTTATGATGTGAATGAAGAATTCCTACAATTAAAATCAGGTGCACTCCATGAGGAACATCAGCTCATACCGATGACGAAGATTCAGTCTGTTTCCACGCACCAGGGGCCATTACTTAGGAAATATCAATTGTATTCGATAAAAATTCATACGATGGGATCCATTCATGTCATTCCTGCTTTACCTGAAGCAGTCGCTTTTGAGCTTAGAAATCAGATTGCGACATATGCAAAAGTGGAGGAGGAATGAGAATGGAGGCAAGCAGACGGTTTCACCCCTTTATGATGGTGTTTGAGATGGGAAGGTTGATAAAAAACAGCCTATTCTTTTTTGTATTCCTTTTTATCATAAAAGGAGGATCTGATTCTTGGATGTTCTTTTATGGTCGGTATGCGCTGGTGGGTCTCTTTATCTTCAGCCTCATTTCGATTCCGATTAAATGGAAGTCCCGGACGTATACGTTGGAAGAAAAAACGCTTCAAATAACACGCCGTTATCTCACGACCACAAAGCAAACGGTTCCTTATTCAAAAGTGCAACATGTGAAAAGAAAAAATACGTGGTTACATCGAATGTTTCGTGTCACTTCTCTCACACTGGAAACAAGTGTCCAGGGAGAGGAAAGTTCGATTAAATTTCCGGCCCTGGATGTCTCCGAAGCAGATAAAATTGAGCGGAAAATTGAACACAAAAAGGGAGAACAACCCTCCTCTGAATTCCATCCCCCTGCATCGGAATCTGCGGAGGAGGGAATGAATGTGCTAGGGGAAACAACGAAAATAGATACAGATGAGGTGGATGGGGAGAAAGTGGATCGAGCGGTTCACTTCACATCATCGAAAAAGGAAATCATTAAGGCATCTTTTACATCGTTCAGTTTTTTAGCTATCATCCCTCTGGGTGCCTCCTTACTCTCAAAAATGGAAGACTTTCATTGGGAATCCAAGACGGAGGGGGTATTATCAACGATTCTGGATTCTGTTCTTCTTACCGTTTTTGCTGTGACTGTTTTTATACTTGCGGCCGTCGTACTCGGCATAGGCCGGACAATAGTGAAATATGGAAAATATGAGATAGCATCGGATCCGGATAAAATCTATATCACCAAAGGGTTCGTTGATGAGAGTTACTTTTCAATAACCAAAGAGAAAGTTCAGGCCGTTTTAATCGAGCAAACATTTATGAAAAGGCTGATGGGACTTGCAGGCGTGAAGCTCATCTGTGCGGGCGGCAGTGAGGAGGATACGGATGTAAGTTCTCTGTACCCTTTTCTATCTGTAGACCGGGCTCATTTGCTGATTGAGGAGCTGTTACCAGGTTACAAGGTGCAGGGGCACATGGAGAGACTGCCTAAACAAGCATTTTGGGTTCGGCTGTTAAGGGTGAGCTGGCTGGGGATAATTAGTACGGTCATTCTTTTCTTTGTCAAACCTGATCCGTTCGGTTTTGAGTCATTTTGGGTTATGGCCTCGGTGCTTCTTTTCGTGTTCATTGGCGTATCTAGAATTCTCAATTATTATCACTCCAAGTATGTCATGGATGAGTCTGCTATACAGTTCCAATTTGGTGGATTTACATCTCACCTCTTCTTAACAAAGAGAGAGAAACTTTTAGAGGTAATGGTCTCTAGAAATCTATTTCAAAAGAAGTTAGGGTTGGCTTCTGTGAATATGGTGAACCGGGAGAACCCTGTAAGACATACGTCTATGGATGATGTGCCGAATGCCTGGGCCAGCGAATTTTATGAATGGTACAGGAAGAGAGAAAATAAAATCAGGGGAGAGAATAAAAGGAGGGCGTTATGAATAAGTGGGTATGAATCTCTTTGCCGATGGTTGCTGGGAATGCGCTGTTACTTTTTATTATGAGAGGTCCTAATGCAGATCTGCGTTTGTTTTTACCCATAGGGACCCTATTCATTGCCGGCATTGTCTCTGCCTTTCTTTCCAAGATAGTTACTGGCATCATTCTGGGGACAGTTTTGAATGGAGGGGTTCTTGGCTTTATGTATTTTCTAGTTCTCGCCATTGGGATAGGTGAACCGTAAAGGAGGGATTAGCGAAACTATAAAGGGGCTTCTATCGTAAACAGTGAAAGCATGAAACAATAAGAGGAGGTCATCCTAATGAAAAAACTCTACCGTTCTACAGATGAAAAACAATTATCAGGCGTCCTTGGTGGATTGAGTGAGTTGTACAATATTGATGTAAGTATCCTGAGAATTGTCGTCGTTGTATCCGGATTCTTTACAGGCGGCATCACCTGGCTGATCTATCTGGCTGCAGCTGTGGTTATGCCGACAGATAAACAAGTCATGAAGTAACTATATAAAAAATGAAGAAAGGGGGGTATCTGTGGCTGTTTTAAATCAACACTCCCAATATGTTCGCTCCATCGATTTGAAACGTGAACACATCACTTCTTATCGCCAATTTCCAATGAATCTCCCGGTAATTCGGAACTTTCAAGAGGTGTCGCTGCATCCCAATGTCACCTATATCATAGGAGAAAATGGAAGGGGAAAATCTACCTTGCTGGAAGGAATAGCCATCGCCTTCGGCTTTAATCCAGAAGGAGGTACCTTAAATTTTAATTTTTCGACTTATAACTCTCACTCCAATCTGGATGAGTATCTCAAATTGGTGAAAGGGGGGAGAAGGCCGAAAGATTCTTTTTTCTTTAGGGCTGAAACCTTTTATAATGTTGCCACCAATATTGAAGAAATAGGGGCCATCCATTCTTATGGAGGGACATCCTTGCATAAACAGTCCCATGGAGAATCTTTCTTTGCTGCTTTTACGGAACGTTTTCAAGGGGAAGGGCTGTACATATTGGATGAACCGGAAGCAGCGTTATCGCCATTGCGTCAAATGTCGATGTTGGCAAGAATCCATGATCTTGTCCAACAAGGCTCACAATTTATTATTTCTACCCATTCCCCTATTTTAATGGCCTTCCCGAGGGCAAAGATTTTGGAGCTTACAGAAGAAGGAATGGAAGAAACCACTTTGGAAGCGACGAGTCATTACTCGATCATGAAACAATTTTTTGAAGATAAAGACCGCCTGTTTCATCACTTGTTTCAATAAATGAGAAAAATGTATCGATCTGAACATATAGATAGCGGAGCCTAATAAATAGTTGGCTCCGCTTTTGGCTTTAGATTTGATTCGAATAAATCATAACAAAGTGCAAGACGGCTGGCAGGGAAGATGTGTTTATATAGCCGTGTCTTTGGTCTGCATTAAACTTAATGGAATCATACGTATTTAATTCATACGTCTTCTCTTGAATGTGAACCGTCACGCTTCCTTCCATAACAGTTACATATTCAATCACACCTGGCTGATGAGCCTCTGCGAAATAGTCGCCCCCTGGCTTTAGGAAAGCGCGATGGGTTTCTAAGGACCCGTAGCCGCTATTTGTGAACATAGGTTCAAGGGTAAGGTTTTCATTGCCGCTCAATACTTTGTTTCCTTCGTTTTTTCTTGAAAGAACCACCTCTTGTTTCTCAGCGAGTAAAGCCGAGATGGGAATAGAAAGACCATTAGCGATCTTCCAAATCACCGTTAAGGAAGGGTTCGCTTCTCCTCTTTCAATCTTTCCTAATGTTAGTTTGCTGACATCCGTTCGCTCAGCTAACTCCTGTAAACTCATGCCCTGGGATTTCCGGATCCCCCTTAATGTCATCCCCACTTGTTGGGTAATCTTTCCTGCTTCTGATACTTTATAATCGCTCACACTGGGTCCCCCTTTAATTTCTATTATTTTTTGTACAAAATGGTTTTGGTATATTATGCTATACTGATTGTATATTTTAATATACTTGAATTGGGGAGGTTGGTTTTTATATGAAGGAAATTTTCCTTGGGATTACAGCGTCTATGTTCTTTGCCGTTACATTCGTATTGAATCGTTCCATGGAGGTGTCTGGTGGAAGCTGGATGTGGAGCTCATCATTACGCTTTATTTTCATGGTTCCTTTTTTATTATTTATTGTACTAATAAGACATAACATAAAACAAGTGCTCTTAGAGATAAGAACTCATCCCTTTCAATGGTTAGGGTGGAGCTTTGTGGGGTTTGTGCTCTTTTATGCGCCATTAACGTATGCGGCTGCCTATGGACCTGGCTGGCTTGTAGCAGGTACCTGGCAGGTAACGATTTTAGGCGGTATTTTAGTTGCTCCTCTTTTTTACACGACCGTCCAAACCGAAAATGGGCTTACCACCCATCGGCACAAGATACAAAAAAAGGCTCTTCTTATGTCGACCATTATCCTCATCGGGGTTATGCTGATTCAATTTCAAAAGGTGAGCGATTTGACTTTCAGTGAGGCATTAGCAGGTATACTTCCTGTGTTAGTGGCCTCATTTGCCTATCCGCTTGGTAATCGTAAGATGATGGTGCTTTGTGGGGGACGTCTGGATACATTTCAGCGAGTGTTAGGAATGACTATCGCGAGTCTTCCATTTTGGCTGATTCTTTGTTTATTCGCCTTGTTCAAAGTCGGTGCTCCCTCACAAGAACAGCTCATCCAATCCTTTATTGTAGCGGTTTGTTCTGGAGTCATTGCAACCACCTTATTTTTTATTGCGACAGATCGAGTAAGACTTCATCAAGGTAAGCTTGCCGCTGTTGAAGCTACACAATCTACACAAGTTCTATTTGTGGTGGGCGGGGAAAGCCTACTTTTGGCAAGTCCGTTACCTGGGAATGTGGCTATGGCTGGGATAGGGATCATTATCATCGGTATCATCATGCATAGTTTCAGTGTAAGAGGAGGGAGATCGTCTAAAAAGTCGGACCTGTCAAATGTCCAAGAGAAAAAAGTGTTTTAACTAGGAAGCAGCAAATTGATTTATCGAGCTCAGACCCCGTCACAATAACGCATTAGAGTGACAGTGCAAAAAACAGGTGAGAACAAAAGAACAGTCCCGGTTTTTGGGAGAAGGAATAAATTTTTTTAATAGAGCCATCCTTTTTACAGTGCGGGTTCGGCAGCTGCTTCACGATAAAATCCAGTGCCTTCTCCTTTTTACTTTTCAAACAATCCTATATAATTTCTTTTGGAGCTTAAATGAAAGTAAAATTGTGGAATATAATCATCCACCATTCATCATGGAGAACATACGTATAGGAGCATCTAAAATGAAAAACATATGGAAAATATTCAGCAATGATTGGAAAAACATTTCCACTAACTGGGTGGCGCTTATTTTAATTGGCGGTTTGACCATCCTTCCATCTCTGTATGCCTGGTTTAATATTGAGGCTTCCTGGGATCCCTATAGTCAAACCGATCAGCTTCCCGTAGCGATTGTCAATGAAGATGAAGGGGCGACTGTCCGTGAGAAGGAAATTGATGTCGGGAATAAATTGGTTAAGAATTTAAAGGATGAAGATAGCTTTGACTGGCAGTTTACCGAACGTGATAAAGCGATGGACAAGCTTGAATACGGGGATTATTATGCGGTTATCGTTATTCCTGAAAATTTTTCAGAACGACTTGGAAGTGTCATAAGTGATGAACCGAAAAAATCCGAAGTCGAATATTATGTGAACGAAAAGATTAATGCCATTGCCCCGAAGATTACGGAGAAAGGGGCAAGTGTCATTGTAGACCAGATTACGAGCCACTTTATTTCCGAAGTGAATGGTACGGTAGCTGAACTGTTCAATGATCTTGGCATGGAATTAGAGAACGATCTTCCTGACATTAAACGGTTTGAAGAGTATGTGTTTAAATTGGAAGAAAACCTGCCGGAAATCCATGATTTAATTTCAGGTGCGTATTCAGATTCACAAAGGGCCGCATCTGTCATCAATGATGTGCAGGATCTGATTCCGCAGGCCGAACAAACGACAAGTCAGGGGCTCAGTACGATTGATGAAACGACGGCTTTTATCAATGAGGCCGAACAGCGTTTAAACGAATTGTCTCCAAGAGTGAAAGAGGATTTACAAAAAGCGCAAAAAACAGCGGAAGATGTCAATGGATTTCTCAAAGATGTGCAGTCTGTAGATTTGGACTTAGAAACAGTGACGGAAATCAAAGACAGGATTAGCAATCGAACCAGCCAGTCACTCGAGAACCTTCAAGCTGTAGAACAATTGCTACAGCAAGTGAAAGAACAACAGCAGAACAATGAACAAAATCAAGAAGGTAACAATGGCGAAAATAATGAGGGGAATTCAACCGTTCCTCAGGAAACTATCGACCAAGCGATTGCTGATGTTCAAGCCATTGAAGAAGCGTTAACAACGATTCAATCAGATAGTAGTCAAATAGAGCAGCAAATAACGGATAAGCAAAAGGAAATCAATGATACGCTTACGGCTTTGGAAGAGAGATCTGGAGAGACGGCCGATCAGATTGATGCGTTTTTAACGGAGTATAACGAAAACATTGAGCCGAAAGTGCTGGCGGAGATTGGGCAGGCGAAGCAGACTCTTTCGAATGCACGGTCGATCTTATCCGATATTCAATCCACCATCCCTGAAGTGGAAAGCATATTGAACAACACGGAAGGCCATATTCAAGAAGGGCAGGATATTCTCGAATATATGCTGAATGAGTATCCATACGTCAATGAAAAAGTGAATCAGATGGCCGACCGGATCCGTGAGATTCAAGGGGAAACAGATATTAATGAAATTATTGATCTGTTAAAAAATGACCCGGGTGCAGAGCAAAACTTTTTTGAAGAACCGGTCACGTTGAATAAAAATGCCTTGTTCCCCATCGAAAACTATGGAACAGGTATGACACCGTTTTATACCGTTCTCTCCTTATGGGTGGGGGCTTTACTACTTGTTTCTTTATTATCAACAGATCCTGTCGGCATGGCGGAATACCGCAGCTTTGAACAGTACTTCGGCAAACTTGCAACCTTTGTCAGTATTGGTTTCTTACAAACCCTTGTCGTCACATTAGGGAATGTGTTCTTATTGAATGTTAACGTGAGCGCGGTTGTGCCCTTTGTGCTCTTTGGTTTAGCCACTAGTTTTGTATTTATGACTATTGTGTTTACACTAGTGTCTGTACTTGGGGATGTCGGGAAAGCGGGCGCTATCGTTATGCTAGTTCTGCAGATTGCCGGATCTGGAGGAACCTATCCAGTAGCGCTGCTCCCTGAGTTCTTCCAAACGATTCATCCATTTCTTCCTTTCTCGTATGCCGTTGATTTAATGCGTGAAGCGGTAGGAGGAATCGTAGCCGCTCGTGTTCAAACAGATCTTACGTTCTTAAGCATCTTCGCTGGTGTGTTTCTTGTGATCGGTATATTCCTGAAAGGACCCTTACACAAGAGGACCAAGCAGGTAAAAATGAAATCACGGGAATCCGGCTTGTTCCATTAAAGAGATGATCTACAGGACGTCAGGGTGGAAAATCAGGAAATATTTAAAATAATGACATCAATACGGGCTTTTTTCATACAATACTTTTGGGGTGAAAAAATGCCAAGAGTACAATACACCGATTCAGACGTGGCCTTAATGGCAAGGATGATGAGAGCAGAGGCTGAAGGTGAAGGCAAACAGGGGATGTTATATGTAGGGAATATCATCGTTAATCGTGCCCAAGCGGATTGCTTAGACTTCAGAGATGTAAGGTCAATAAGAGATGTCATTTATCACGTTCAAGGAGGAAATTATTCTTTCGAAGCTGTTCAAAAAGGGAATCTTTTTTATAACCGAGCAAGGTCGACTGAGAAAAGGCTGGCAAAAAAGAATTTAGATTTTTGGAGGCAGCACCCAGCAAAATACGGCCTTTGGTATTTCAACCCAAGCGGTCCCTGTCCGCCGACATGGTACGGCCAACCTTTTGCTGGTCAATTTAAAAACCATTGTTTTTATGAACCAGAGGCTGGAACATGTGATAGCGTTTATAGAGGGTAAGCGGGTAAGCTTGTCTATGGTTATGCGTATGAAGCAGCCTGACAAAAACTCCGCTGTTTGTTTAAATACAAGATAGGCACTGATTCATAAGAATAAAATGAATTTACATCAGGAAGGCCACATGAGGGTCTTCCTTTTGTGTTTAATAAAGGGGGGACATAGAATGTGAAACGCGTGACCGTCGGTTTTTATGGATTTAGAGGAGTGGCGCATGAGGGAGGGGGATCCTGAAAGAAGGGGTTCCCGTCAACATCCAATTGATTCCTCCTCTATTTTTTGTGAATATCCAACAAGAAGCTTCCTTCTCTACATAGGATGAAAGGGAGCTTTTTTTACCAATTCATAAACTGTGGAACTTTTCAAAAAACAATTCGTATGGAGAAGAGAAAAGGAGTGATTCCCATCGAGCATGTCATTAAGGTGAACCATTTATCCAAGACATTTGGTGAAACGCAGGCGGTCAAAAACCTCTCCTTCACTGTAGAAAAAGGAGAAATCTTTGGTATCATCGGCCCCAATGGAGCAGGGAAAACGACAACACTGGAAATCCTTGAAGGGATCCAGAAGGCGAGTGGAGGAGAAGTCGAGGTCCTGGGTCTTCATCCTGTTAAACAGTTGCGGGAGCTGAATAATCGCATCGGCGTTCAGTTCCAGGCGACATCCATTCAAAAGAAAATGAAAGTGAAAGAGGCCATGGATTTGTTTGCGAGCTTTTATAAGGGGAAGACACAGAAGAACGAACTGATCGAGATGCTGGGTCTCCAAGAAAAACTGGATGTACGCTTTGAGGATTTATCCGGGGGCTGGAAACAGCGGGTGACTCTTGCCCTTGCTACTTTGCACCAGCCGGAGTTGTTGTTTTTGGATGAGCCGAGTATGGGGCTTGACCCCCATGCGCGACGAGAGTTGTGGGCAATGATTCGGACATTAAGAGACAAGGGAAGTACCATCGTTGTAACGACACACTATATGGAAGAAGCGGAGAAGTTATGTGACCGGGTGGCGATGATTTACAGCGGAGAATTAAAAGCATTGAATACGCCGAATGAACTTCTGGATGATGTCTCGACCCATTATGTCCGTTTTGAAAGTGAAGAGGTTTCTTATGATTCTCTTCTCTCCCTCGGTGATGTTATAAAAGTGGAAAAAGAAGAACATGAGTTCAAAGTATTCAGTGAAAATCTTCAACAGACGGCCTATCAGATTTTTAAATATTGTGATGAAGAAGGAATGGAACTGAGAAATTTTAAATTCGAGCGCGGATCCCTTGATGATCTGTTCGTTCAATATTTGAAAAAGGAGAAAACTGGATGAGCACTGTCATGAAACTGGCCCATTTGGAAACAAAGATGTTCTTTCGTGATCGACTGAGTGTGTTTTGGACCTTCCTTTTTCCTGTGGCGATGATTTGGCTGTTTGGATCTATGTTCAGTGGGAGTATAACCGGTCCGTTTTCTTTCGCAGAGTTGTTTATCCCCTCATGGATCGGGGTGAATATTGTGACGACCTCCTTTTTCACCTTGGGGACTGTACTTGCGGGGTATAGGGAAACCGGTGTATTGCGCAGGTATCAATCAACCCCGCTTCAGCCATGGAAGATTCTTGCCGCTCATACAGTCCAGGGAACAGTGATTTTCTTCATATCCGCGGTTCTGCTTATGGTTTTCGGTATGATGATGTATGATTTGGAACTGCCTCTTTATATTGGCAGTACCCTTCTTGCTTTAGTGATTAGTATTCTTGCTTTCTTCCCATTTGCTTTATTCGTCACGTCTCTTGCGAAAAATACACAAGCGGCAGCCGCCATCAGCTCACTTTTCCTGAACTTGATGCTGTTCTTATCTGGTGCTACTTTTCCGTTAGAGCTGATGCCGACCGTTCTTCAATATGTATCCAAAGTCCTGCCGCTTTATTATGTCATTCAGTTGCTCCGCGGTACGTGGAATGAGGCTCCGATTACTGAGTATGGATTTGAAGTAGGCATCCTGATTGGAATCTCGGCCGTTTCCATCTTCCTCGCTTCACGATTTTTCCGGTGGGATGACCGCTAGCTTACGGGTTTGGCCTGAAAAGATACAGCCTTTAATTTGATTTTTCAGATCTTAAAAATAGGTGGGGGTTTGGGGAAGAAGTCTTCAAACAAAGATTTAATGACAAGAGCCAGCTTACGACGAAGGCAAGCTGGCTTTATATTTTAAAGGGGACGATCATCAAACTCATAGTGCACGGGCCCCGGGGCTACACGGGCATTTTCAAGGGCTGGTGTATCTGGTCGTGCGATTTGGTAGACGGCTGATCCGACAATTTCTGTCACTTCAGTCAGTTTTTCTTTGCTGATTTTATCTAATGTATCTTGAGGGGAGTGGTACCACGGCTCAAGCGGTGCGTGGATAAACAAGGCTGCTGGTATGCCGCGCTCAAAGAATGGGACATGATCACTTCTGCCAAGCTGCCCGTATTCCACAACTTCAGCCACTCGAGCTCCCGCTGATGCGCCCAGGTCTGTTACGAGGTTTTTATTCCCATCAGGGGTGAACATGATGAGATCTCCTGCGTCGCGGCTGCCGATCATATCCATCTGGAAGTGGGCAGCAATCCGGTCGACCTCTCCTTCACTCAAGGTGCTGGCATAGTGATAGGAGCCGATCAATCCTTTTTCCTCTGCCCCGAACGTCATAAAGCGGAGTTCTGTGTCTGTGGGGGTCTTAGCCAGGACTTTAGCCAGCTCGAGGACGCCTGAGACGCCGGAAGCATCATCGTTGGCACCAGGGCCTCCTGCAACAGAATCATGGTGTGCGCCGATTGTGACAATCTGGCCGGTATCTTTATTTTTGTGTGGTTTCATTGTGGCAATGACGTTATAAGAGGTTTGATCAATCGTACCTGCGTCCTCGACAGTCACATTTCCAATGACCTCTTCTGATTGAAGCTGTTCAACAAGGGATAAGCCTGCTTCCCTGTTAATAGCTATAGCAGGAATATCCTGACCCTCGTATGTATAACCGAAGTCATTGCCAGATTGGCCCGCTCCGTTATACATGATAATACCAACAGCCCCTTTGTCATAAACATTTTGAACTTTTTCATAGAAGGAGATGGATCCTCTTTCTATCAAGGCTATTTTGCCTTTTACAGAATCAGAGACTTCATCTGTTGTTGCTAAACCTACATGTTCTATAGGGGCTTCGACAGATCCGTTGACTGAACCATTAAATGTATGCACATCTCCATCAAAAGATATGTGATTAATTTCTATGGCAGGTGTCCCGCCATCCCAGGCTTGAAAAGTGAACGGCTGTAATTCAGTCTCATAGCCGTAGGCTTCAAATTCTTTTTTAATGTATTGAACAGCGTCATATTCTCCCTGTGTTCCCGCCTCACGAGGGTTTTCTGAGAGCAGGGCTACCCGATCATAAAGTCGGTCCGGGCTGATCTTTTTAATGATTTTGTTATCGAACGCATGGTCTGCCTGTTCATTAGGGGGGCGGGGGATCTGCCAAAACGTTGGCAGGTGCAGCACTGATGACTAATCCTGCAGCTAACATAATAGAAGCGGCCTTCTTTTTCATATCTATTCCTCCTTGAAATGATTGGAACTACCATCCTATTGTACTATATTATGGAAATGATAGATTTCCAAGTATCGAGAAGGGAAGGATGATTTTCCTATAAATTGAATGTAGAAAAACGAAATGAAGTGTCGAAATCCTAGGGAGGAGGATGGGGAAACGGTTTATTCTTTTTGAAAAAATTGGAGAATAATCGTTAAACATAGGAAAATAGGACGGTTTTTGAAGGCGCTTACCTATGATTCTATAAAAGTGTACGGAGGAAATGGAAAAAGGAATCTTACGTTTGAAGAAAGGGGCGAGGTGTTTTGAATAAGGAAAGAACAGCCCGCAAGTTTAGCGATTTTGCTGTTTTGGAGTGTGAGGGTTCAAGTGAGCTTTATAAGCATCTGTCATTCCACATGGCCAAAGATGAGGAACTGTTGGATATTTGCTGCGATGCAGGAGAAAGCCAGCCAATTCCGAATTTGTTTTTGGGAGCGGTCCATTATTTACTGATTCAAGGAAAAGACCATCGCTTAAAACAATTCTATCCTAGTGTTAGTGATAACGAGAGGAGCATGGATCAAGGGCTTTTCCGGACATTTAAAGATTTTTGTCTGACATATAAGGGAGAAATCAAACAGATTCTCCATACAAAACGAGTACAGACAAATGAGGTTCGACGTTGTGCTTATCTCTATCCTTTGTTCTGTCATCTCTATCAGAAAACAAAGAAACCGCTTTCCCTAATTGAAATAGGGACAAGTGCCGGTCTTCAACTATTATGGGATCGCTATTCTTATTCTTACGGAGATAACCAACTCTATGGGAGGAAAGTTGCTTCTGTTCATCTAAGTTCTCATATAAGGAAAGGGACGATGCCACCTGCTGATTTATTGCAGGAAGTCCCAATTGTTCAGGAGCGTGTAGGTATCGACCTGCATATCAGTGATGTAACAAAGAAAGCGGACTATTTATGGCTGAAATCTTTAATCTGGCCGGAGCATAAAGAAAGGCTGGCCACCTTTGAAGCCGCTGTCAAGCAATTAAGGTTAACCCCTCCGCCGCTGATCGAGGGGGATGGGGTCACTATGCTGTCGAATGTAGTTCAAAGTTTTTCTTCGGATACGGTCGTCTGTATTTATCATACCCATGTCGCTAACCAAATGACTCCCGAGAAAAAGAGGGAGTTTATTCAAAACGTGAATGCTATCGGAGACTACAGAGATGTGTGCCATTTATATAATCAAATGGAAGACCGGAAACTTCACATGGATTTGTATAGGGATGGGAAGGTGGAAAAAAGAACGATAGGGGAAACGGATGGACATGGGCGGTGGTTTGACTGGCTTCTATAATGTAAACGACCTGCCCCGCTGTTTATTTAGCGAGTCAGGTCGTTCCTTCATTTGATATAAATAGTTAGCCTTCCACCACAAGGTGTTTTTCGAAACGGTTAATATCCTTATCGGCTCCGATGACAATCAGCACATCGCTTTTGGTTATTTCTTCAGCGGCCATCGGGGAGACTATGACCTCTTTGCCTCTTTTAATGGCCACAATATTACAACCGTACTGAGCGCGAATATCCAGGTCAATAAGGGTCTGGCCTCCCATTTTCTCCCCAGCTTTAACTTCCACGACACTGTGATCATCGGAAAGCTCAATGTAATCGAGGATGTTGTCAGAAATGATATGGTGGGCAATTCGCCGGCCCATATCTCTTTCCGGATGGACCACTTGATCGGCCCCTATTTTATTTAATATTTTTTCGTGGTAATCGTTTTGGGCTTTTACGGTGATCATTTTAATGCCCATTTCCTTTAGAATTAAGGTCGTCAACATACTTGCCTGTATGTTATCACCGATGGCTACAATGACGTGGTCAATATTTGTAAACCCTAGTTCTTTTAGGACAAATTCATCCGTAGAATCAGCCATAACGGCGTGTGAGACGATCTCCCTGTATTCATTCACTTTGGTTTCATCGAGATCTAAAGCCAAGACTTCCATTCCTTCACGGCTGAGTTCTTTGCAGATGCTTCCCCCAAATCTCCCAAGACCGATAACGGCAAAAGTTTTTTTCATGATGATCACTCCTTGAGTGGTAAAGGTGTTAGCCAATAATCATTGGTTCTTTTGGATAATGATATTTATCTTTGATGACTTTTCCTCTGATAATGAATAAGAAAGAAAAGATTCCGATTCGCCCAATAAACATAAGGGTAATAATGATGAGTTTCCCTGACAGATGTAGTTCAGGAGTTATTCCCATTGATAATCCTGTCGTCCCGAAAGCAGAACAGGCCTCAAACAGTATTTCCATGAAGGAGAATTGAGGTTCGAAATAATTCAATAGAATAACAGCTGTGGCTGTTATGGTAATGGCGGTATTAATGACAATGAAAGACCGGAAGATATCATCCGGGTCAATTTCTCTTCTAAAGATCCGCACATTGCTTTTTCCACGAGCATAAGCGATGACACTCAAAAGGGTGATGGCGAAAGTAGTTGTTCTTATCCCGCCCCCTACGCTGCTTGGGGAAGCCCCTATGAACATGAGGACACAAATCACAAGCAATGTAGGTGCACTGAATTCTGCAACATCCATGGTGGCAAGGCCGCCATTTCTCGTCGTGACGGATTGGAAAAGCGCAAAGAAAAAGGCCTCGTGCCAAGATTTATCTGCAAAAAAGTGATTCCGGTCAAGAATGTAGATCAACACTGTCCCAACAACCACTAACGCACCAAATGTGATAGAAGTGAGCTTCGCAAACAAGGAGAAATTGTGAAAGCTTGTCTGCTTATGAGTCAGGTAATCTTTGATTTCTATAAGAACTGGAAATCCTATAGCACCGAGAGTTAACAAAAGAATATTAATAAATTGAACAAAATAATCATTTTCGAACATCACAAGCGACACACCAGTGATATCAAAACCAGCATTTGTGGTGGCACTCACCGAAGCAAACATTCCCTGAACGATCGCCTCTCCTACGGTAGGAAAATATTGAGTGAAATAAATGCTGAGAATGATCGCTCCTATACATTCAATAAGTATGATGATGAGAAGAATCTGCTTGATTAGCTTAACCATCCCCGCAAACGTAGAACGGTTCTGATCGGTTTTTATCAGTTCTCTTCGCTTCAAACCTATTTTCTTCCCTAGCATTAACCATATAAATGTACCTAAGGTCATGACTCCTATGCCCCCGAATTGCAGGACAAACATTAATACAAAATATCCAGGTGTATTGAATGTATCCGCTGTTGAAACGACAGTAAGGCCAGTGACACTGACGGCACTAACTGCGGTGAACAAAGCGTCTATGAAACTTAGTTGGACGCCTTCTTTATGTAGAAAAGGTAAACTTACTAACACAGTCGATATGATTACAGCAGATGCATAGAATAGGACGATGATTTGGAATGGAGTAAGCCTGTCAAAGAAATTGGATCCATTCTTTTGTATAGAGTGTGCCATCTTGAATCTCCTTAAAATGGTTTGAATTCTGAAGTTACATATGGATTCTATATGATGCGTCTTCATTTGGCAACCACAGTTTTGAAGTGTGGGGACATTCGAAAGATGAGGCATTTAAAAGGATTTGGCTGTTCAGTTGTGGAAAAGAGGAAACATAGGTTTGCGGATGGATGAAACGCTCGTTGAATTTAGGGGGAAAGACTGGGGGGCGCCGAAGGATCGTTTAAAAGGGAAGGAGTGGAGTTGGGGAATGCAACCTGTTGTACCTGATTATATAAAAAAGGAGAGAGGCGTCATGTTTCAAGTGGGTAGTGTATTTATTCCTGTGACGGATCTAGGAAAGGCAAAAGAGTGGTACATCGAGCATTTAGGAGTGGAAGAAATTGATTCATGGGAGGGGGGAGTTGGTTTTTTCTTTCCCCAAGGTTCTGTTCAGCTTGGTTTAATCGAAGTTGACAAGTCGCAGCCTACGGAATTTAACGTAAAAAAGAACCAAAAGAATGTGTATTTTAATCTTGTCACCGCGGACATTCATTCGGCTTACAAGGAACTCAATGAGGCCGGGGTTCTTACGAGTGATATGGAGGACTTCGGCGGAATGAAGTGCTTTGACTTCTACGACCTTGATCAGAATACATTTAGTGTCGTGGATGAAGACCCCCGCTCTCCTTTTCATAAGGAAAATGTGAAGAAACAGCAAGCAGGGTTTTTGAAATAATAGAATGTGCTTTCCTTTAAAGGGAAAAATTTGATGCAACAGTCTAAAAAAGTCAGCCGGTCCGTCTATCTATGATCGTTATATCCATCGAAGGATATCGTTTAAAAGACAAAGAGTGCGTACCTGGGCAGGTGGTTATTGTTTACGCACCTTAAAATGATGTTGTAAGATCGGCCAGTTTTGTGGGAAGGGAATGCCGAGCGCCCAGTAACTTCCTCCTTTTAAGCCATATTGTTCAATCGTATCGTATTTGGCCTGTATACTGCGGGCATCCTCGAACCAGACTTCATGCTGTTGATTTTGTTCGTCTGTGTAATGGAAAAAAGGGGCCTGGTACTCTTCGTTGTATTCAATGGTTGCTCCGTATCGAGCAGCCAGCTGGACGGCTTCCTGAGGGGAGACGGTTCGGGCATTTGTTCCTTGCACCCATGGAATCTTCCAGTCGCGCCCATATAAGGGTATTCCCATATGGATTTTATCACGCGGGATGACGGTAACAGCGTAATCGAGCACTTCTCTGACGTTATTTATGGGGGCAATCGCTAAGGGAGGGCCGCCTGCCCATCCCCATTCATAAGTCATCAACACGATAAAATCAACAATTTCTCCATGGGCTTTATAATCATGGGCTTCATATAACAACCCTTGCTGGTTTTCGTGGACTTTAGGGGCAAGCGCGGTCGATACCAACCATCCCTCCGGTCTGAAACGGCTGACTACTTTCCTCAAAAAGGCATTGTAATTCTCTCTGTCTTCTGGATAGACGTATTCAAGATCAAAGTTGACCCCTTGGTAGCCTTTGGATTGGATAAGGCCAGATACGTTTTCAATAAATGTGTCCTGAACAGAAGGATTTCGTAAAAAGGTCGCAGCAAGGTCTGAATCAAAGTCGCCTCTGACAAAATTGGTGACTGTTAGGAGCGGGTCAACATTCTGGGCAGACGCCGCCTGTAAAACCGCCTCATCGTTTAATTCTGTAAGAGTTCCATCCTCTTGAATGCTGTAGGAAAATGGAGAGAGGTAGGTGAAGTGATTTCCAAGGGCGGCTACTTCCTGAGCGCCTGCCGCATTGGTTCTGGTGATATAGGCGTTGATTTCCTTCACAGGTCTTAAGGGAGATGGAATTCTTATGGGCATGCCTATAGGAATGAGCGCTGGATTCTGAATGTCATTCGTTTCCACTAGTTGTGAAACAGAGATCCCGTACCTGTTGGCGATCTCCCATAGGGAATCTCCTTGCTGAACCGTTTCATTTATATAAGGAAGAAGCAGCATTTGGCCGATATAAATGAGAGAAGGGTCTTGAATATTGTTCTTTTCCGCTAGGTTTTGAACGCTTACGCCGTGACGATTAGCAATCGTCCATAGGGTATCCCCTTGCTGGACAACATACTCTTTATTTCGTTCAGGGACGACGAGTGCCTGACCAATAACCAGCACATCCGGATCGTTCAGCCGATTTAATAAAATGATTTGAGGGAGATCAGCGCCATAACGTCTGGCCACCTGCCATAGGGAATCCCCAAATTGTACGACATGAATGAACATCTCGTCCCTCCTTTTTTACACTTTTTATGAAGGTATGCATCCAATACCTGTCCCTATGAACGTTTAGATCGTATGAAATGTTATAAAATAACGAGATCGATAGGAGGGGGTAACGTTGTGATTCGTATTTTACCAGCCGGTCCCAATCATGTAGATAGCATTGTCCGTGTATGTACGGAAGGAAACCGTGCCACGTACGCCGGTATTTATCCTGAGCATTATATAGAAGAAATTATTGAACAATTTTATACACCCGCACGCATTTTGGACGAAGTAATACCTTCAGGAAGAGAATGGGGTGGGTACATGGTAGCTATAGAGGGAGATGAAGTCATTGGCGCCTGCGGGGGTGGGATGGTGGATAAAACGGAAACAGAATTGTATGTTCTGTATCTGGACCCTTCCAGACAAAAGGAAGGGATCGGCACCATGCTCCTCGATACCTTCACCAAACAGCAAATAGACCTGTACGGAGCTACGAAGCAATGGGTGTCTGTTCAAGAGGGCAATGACAAAGGGGTCCCTTTTTATGAAGCACGCGGGTTCATTTTTTCACATAAAGAGCCTGGCTATGGAAGTGAAGAAGCGAAAAAGTACACCTCTTTGCGTTATTGGCGTGACCTTGTTCAGAAATAGGGGTCGGTTTACAAAAGGGATGAGGTTCCGCCTCCTTAAGGGAAAAATAAAAAAGGAGCCATTATAACGAAAAATCTCTCGAGCACATACTGGGAAATGAAACGGACATTCGCTGTTGCACCAGCTCGTGTTTTTGATGAATGGTTGAACTCGGAGTTGATAAGTAAATGGCTCTCCAGGAAATTAACGTTCCCCATAAGGAAGGATGGACTGATGTTGAAAGAGCGCTCGTTGAGTACCATGACGGACCTGAACAGGGTTGGAATTTGATGTTCAGGGGGTTGAAAGAACTGCTTGAAACAGGGAAGATTTCCTACAAAGGATAGGTTGAAAAAGTCCAATAAAAAAGAAGCGCTGCTCTTAAGCGCTTCTTCTTTGTTGAGTTATGATCATACGTTTCTGGGGAACCTGTAGCAACGAACCCTTTCAGTGAACTCATTGATTTGTATAAATGATGTTGTCTTCGATTTTTGTTACATCCATTTCCCCATGGGAATGAAGAAAAGAAAGGGCCGCTTCATTGAATACATCCGGCTGGTCTAAATTGACGACATGACCGCTGTTAGACAAAATGAGGATGGATGTATTGGAAAGGCTCTTAGTATCTTTCATGATATCTTTTTTGAACATATGGTCATCTTTTCCTGTCACATAGAGTTTCGGAATGTGTGAAGCCTTTGCTTCTACATTTTTGAAAGTGTCGGGCACCGTATAAACAATGTCATACCATCCCAGGAAGTCCTCCCGCTTCATCTGGGAAGCCTCATGGATGAAGGCATCCCTGGAATCTTTATGGTTGTGATTCGGCATGAGAATTCGTGCACAGAGGGAGTATAACCATAAATGAGGGGTGACATTTTTCAAAAGGGTCCCCCATAGAAGAAGGAATCTGCCGACTATATTAATACGTGTAATGGATCCCCCTAAAACAGCAGTGGCCACCCTATGGGGAGCAACTTCCAAAATTTTGTGTATAATCACAGATCCTAGAGAAATGCCGACAAAGTGGACTTTGTCCACACCGATTTCATCCAGGACATCGAGTATGTCTTCCGTTACATGTTCAAATGAGAATTTTTGTTTGTAACTGGCCAGGCTTGGAGAATTCTTGTGCCCGGGTAAGTTGACGACAATGAGATTGAAGGACTTTCTAAAGGTCTTCAGTTGTGGAAAGAAGATGTTGGCACTGCCACCGATCCCATGCAGAAAAAGGACATACTCCTTAGAAGGATCGTTCCCTAATACTTTATATTCTAACAATGGATCACCTGCTTTTTCTTCGATGCCTATTCCTGATATTCACCGATATTATAAAGGAAAAGCAAGAGCGTGGCAAAGAATAATAGGTTGGTAGTTTTTACTGGCTTCCCGTTTTTCTCATTTCTTTGACGAACAACTGCCCTATTTCTAACGCCTTCTCAATTCTTCAAACACCTTCATATTCACTTTTGACATCTGCTCCTTCCAGTATTTTTTAGTACTCTTTCCCTTCTATTAAAAAAGCAAAGGATGAGCAAAGATTTGGCCAACCCGTCTACATTTTCAGTTTTGACGGGAGGTGCGAGTGGGTTTGCGGATTTGTTTTCTCATGGAAAATGAGAGACCTGCGGATATTTTATAACGCCATGGATCATCCACTTTTTCAGATTCCTAACACATGGAGGTGTTCGAAATGTGGGTAGCGATTATTGCCGTTCTAACTACGAAGCTCTTATTCTATCATAAAATGTCTTTTCCTATAAAAACATGTACGTATACATCGATGTACACAAATATATTCCTGCACGCAATGAGACGAAGAATCTAGAGCGGTTCTTGCCCATGTTGTCCACGTTCGTCTCCTGAGCGGGAAGTGATTGTGGTGGATGATGATTTGCAAAAGGAAACAAAAACAACCACGTATCCCGGGCCTTTCCATAAGGATGATTTTTTGGTTAATCCTGGGAGGGATTTGGCGAATCTTGACGAAATGGTTAAAGGTGGAAGGAAGAAGTTTACCCAGAGACCTTCTCAATCTACCTCCAGATGATTAGGGGCAGGTGACTTGTTGTTCTTTTTTTTTACATAATGGGGATGTATTCTGTGATGCCCCGTTCTTGTTGATTAATTCGGAGGAATGAACGGCAGGGAGGAGCATCCCTTTTCATTTAGAAAAATATTACTTGTTGATAGAGGGGAGTGCGTTCTGGCTCTACAAAGGAGTCAAAAAATGGTCCATGGGAGTAGTTGAAAACAGAGGACTTCAGCCATAAAGGCGCTGAAGTTTTTGGTCCATTTTTATTTGCGGGTTTTCCTTTTGTAAAGCTTGAATAAACTCCCTTTTATTCCTAGGGGAGAGGTTTATAAAATCGTAATGGCCATATAGGATTTCCAGCTTGTTCCGTGTCCATGAAGGGGCTGAGGATAGGCTTTTTGTTGTATTCACTTTCGTGATTTTGGAGATCTTAATTTTTTTCCTGAATGGTCCAGAATAAATTTTAATATGACCGTTTTCGATTTTATACCCAGTGTCAAACCAAACCCACAGAAGGAACAAGAGGAGGAGGGCTGTGATGACATAGCCTAAAGGATCCCGGTAAGAGATCAGTTGAAAACCGATGGGTTCACCACCATACAGGTAAATGAAAAGAATAAATAGAATCGGCCCCCAAGTCAGTACATAAAACCAAAAGTCTTTCTCTGGAAATACGGAGTGATCACTCCTTTTCCCCTTATATATACGGGTGATGAAGTTGGAAGTTTCGGATGTTTCTGAACGATTTGAGTGATCGATTTCCAACTTAAGTCGTAGAAGATATCCTACGGGTACCTGAAGCCTCTTTTAAAGGAATCCGCTATTCTTAAGATAGTACACAGGAGGAGGATAGATATGGAGTCAGTTCCATTAAGAACCTATCAGAAAAGTTTTATACAGATGTTCTTGGCGTTCCCTTATTGGAACAAAAAGCGGGTGCCTTTTTTCTTAAGGTTGGCCGCAGCGTACTGCCATTTATCAAGGGAATCAATGGGGAAAAAACATGCGATCATATTGCTTTTTTGTCTACATAAGGGGTGACGTCCAGGGAGCATGATCCGGTTGAGCGTCTGCACGAAAATTTATTGGAGAGGAAGAAACAGACAGCTATCTTTTGGTTGTTGAACCAGGACGAAGGTGGATCTTTTCGAAGAAAGTTCCTCCTGCTAGAAGTCGTAATAAGTAACAAAGGAATCATCAGAATGGAAGAACAAAGGCATTTGTCTTTGATTCCTCTCTAAAAGGAGGCGGAATGTATGCAGGATATTTTGGCCATTTGGTTGGATGATCAAGAGAATTTAGGAGTGATCGAAAAGAAGAGTGATCCATTTGGCTCTTCTTTTCATCCGATCAAGAGAGATAGAAAAACAGGAGAAATCCTGGTGATCAACAATCTCTGGTACACCACTTATACAGGTGCACGCCACTACTTTCGCCTAAACACGAATGAGTTCCGTGTGTGTGGTCGGATGCATAAGGTAGATTTGAATAATACGAAGCTGAAACAACCATCTTAAATCGAAAAAGGACAAACGTATGTAAAAGCTTTTCAAAAAAGTGACAATGTGTCACTTTTTTTGTTGACTTTTTCTTCTTCAGGGTTTAGGATAGCAAAGTATCAATTGTATGTGACACTGTGTCACATTGTGGGGAGAGGATAGGATATGCCAAAACAGACGTTTTTTAATTTACCTGAAAATAAACAGCAATCTTTATTGGAGGCTACGAGAATCGAGTTTTCCAGAGCTCCCTTACACGAAGCCTCTATTTCCAACATTATAAAAATGTGTGGAATATCGAGGGGCAGCTTTTATCAGTATTTTGAGGATAAAGAAGATGCGTTTTATTACTTGTTAAAAAATCATTCGAAGCAAAGGCAAGAGACGTTTATTGCTTATCTTAAAGAGTCAGAAGGCGATATTTTTGAAGCCACAACCAGGTTGTTTGGACTGATTTTGGAGGAGTTTGAAAAAGAGGAAAATCGCTCTTTTTTCAAGCATGTGTTCTTAAACATGAATCATAAAATTCAAAGCACATTTACAAACGGGGAAACTGAAGATAAGTTTCTAAGGTATTTAAACACTATTAAGGAGTACATTGATCAGAAGCAGTTAAACACGGAGGATGAAGAGGAACTCTATCATGCTATCCATCTCGTACGTATGTTGATGTTTAACAATATCATCAGGCATTTTGCGAAAGGATTATCCAAAGAACAAGCAATGAAGAATTTCACGATTGAACTGAACCTTCTGAAAAGAGGGATCTCCATATAGGAAGAAGGAGGAATAGAAAATGGCTGAAATTAAACAGCAGATGGATCATACAAAAGAAGAACAGCCGATTAATCGAATAGCGATTGTATCGGTATTATTAGTCAGTGCTTTTGTAGCCGTTTTAAATCAGACATTACTGAATACGGCTTTACCTAATATTATGGAAACATTAAATGTTTCAGCTAGTACATCTCAATGGTTAATGACAGGATTTATGCTCGTGAATGGAGTAATGATCCCGATTACGGCTTTTTTAATAGGGAAATTTACGACAAGAAGCTTATTTTTCACGGCGATGAGCCTTTTTACCTTGGGCACAGTGGTGGCAGCTATCGCACCTAATTTTCCAGTATTGCTGGCAGGGCGCCTAATTCAAGCGAGTGGGGCAGGTATCATGATGCCGCTCATGCAGACCGTTATGTTAATGATATTCCCGGTTGAAAAACGAGGGGCCGTGATGGGGATGGCAGGTCTTGTCATTGCCTTTGGACCTGCCATTGGACCGACACTTTCTGGGTACCTTGTTGAAGAATACTCATGGCGTGTACCATTTATGGTTATTATTCCAATTGCCCTGGCTGCGATTGCCTTTGGTGTTTTTGCTCTTAAGAATGTTACGAAACAGACGAACCCAACGATTGACATTACATCTATCATTCTATCAACCTTTGGTTTTGGCGGACTTCTCTATGGTTTAAGCAGTGCGGGTAATGATGGATGGAGCAGTGCAAATGTATATATTGCAGTCATCATCGGTGTACTATCACTGGCTGCGTTTATCATAAGACAATTCCGTTTAGACACACCTATTCTGGAATTCCGAGTGTTTGGAAACAAAATTTACTCCTTGGCCGCAGTCATCAGTATGATCGTGATGATGTCTATGTTGGGAGCAGAATTGTTACTTCCCATATACATGCAAACAATGCGTGGATTTACAGCGTTTGAATCTGGACTAATGCTTCTACCAGGTGCCATTGTTATGGGCGTGATGTCCCCTATTACGGGTAGAATTTTTGACAAAGTAGGGGCTCGCTGGTTAGCCATTATCGGCCTGACGATAATTGCAGGGGCAACCTTGGTATTCACGAACTTGACAGCAACCACGAGTTACTCATTTATTTTAGTTATTTATGCGATCCGGATGATGGGAGTGGCGATGGTCATGATGCCTGTGTCCACAGCTGGTCTGAACCAATTGTCTAACGAATGGATTCCTCATGGTACAGCCATGAACAATACGATGCGTACGATCGCAGGATCGATTGGCACAGCGCTTTTAGTTACAGTCATGACCAATGCATCAAAAGATTATGAACCTTCAGCTGGTGCCACGCGTGAACAAATCATGTCCAATTCTATGATCCATGGAATCGATGTCGCTTTCATGGTCGCAACGATTATTGCGATTGTGGGGATTCTTTTATCCTTCTTCATCACGGGTGCGCCGAAAAAGGAAGAACAAGAACCGGTAACAGAATCAGGCTTACAAACCAACTAACAGACTATTACCATTAAATAGAAAACCGGTCGTTTCGGAAAGAGCTTTCTCCGAAACGACCGGTTTTTTATAATTTATCTAGGGATTTTATTTAAAGGGAATCAATGAACTTTGTTACAACATTATTGAAAGTATGGGGTTCTTCTAAAAATGGACAATGACAGCTGTCTTCGAAAAAGACGAGGCGGGAATGATCGATTTGTTCTTGAAGGTAGTGCCCTGCTTCGACCGGGATTAGTTTATCCTCTCGGCCGAAACACAACAGAGTTGGCACTTTGATGTCCTTGAATTGCTTCCGGTAGTCGACCACCGTCTGATCGAAAAGGATTGCACTTGCAATCGATGCCGGGACCTTCGTTGTTTCTTCAAGCATCCATTCCAATTCTTTTTTAGGTAACTCTTTCTTGAACATCAGGGGAATGAAATGCTTGAGAAAACCGTCCTGATTGTTTTGGACTTCTCGCATGAGATGGATCAATGTTGGGAAATCAAAAGCCCCCATAGGGAAATCATCCCATTTGAAGTCAGAGGGTAATTCATCAACGATGACCGTTCCTTTGATGTTTTTCTCACCAAATTGTTGGAGGTAATCCCAGACAATGAAGGCGCCCATCGACCAACCAATAAGGACGACGTTCTTCAGCTGTGAATGTTCAATGAAACTATGTAAATCCCGTGCGTAATTAGCAACGGTATGACCATGATGAACCTTGGAAGATTGACCATGCCCTCTTAAATCGAGTAAAATCGCTCGATAATTCTTTCTGAAATAATCGGCTTGTTTTTTGAAGAAACGACTGCTCATCCACACTCCATGAATGAATAAGACTACTGTCCCATCCCCGCCATCTTCATAATACAAATCTACTTGATCCTCCACGTTGAAATATGGCATGGCTAAACCTCCCTGATGATTAGATCATTACCTTTCATAAGATATGCATTGTTGAAAACATATAGTACGAATGCATTCCACCTGAAAATGGGATATTCCATCCAATTTTCAGCGGCGGAAGCAAGCGTTTTTTATTCAATGGTCAAACACTCAATTAGTAACCTAAGGTCGTTTACTAGATATGGTGTGTTTGAAGCAGATGATCAAGTCAAACCATAACCATTTGTTTTTTCAGTAGAAAGAAGGAGTCGTAGTAGGGGAGAGAACGGTTAGGGTGTTATTGAATGTATTCAAGTTGACCATCGCCCCAATAGGAATGGCTGTTTTATAAGTGCCATGTGCGGTGGTTAGATTAGTCATAAGCGGCTTACCTAAGGGGACTATAAATTCGTTAATCAAATCCTCGTACGTCTTCCCATAAGATTCATCACACTCTGTGCATTCGCCCATAACGATTCCAATACAATCCCGGAATTTCCCAGACATTCTTAATTGTTCAATATATCTAAAAATTGTATTAATGGGTTCATGTGTATCTTCAAGCAACAGGATCTTTCCTCGAGTATCTATTTCAAAAGGAGTACCAATAGTGCCAATGAGTGATGTAAGATTACCGCCAACAATAGGCCCAGTGACGTTCCCTGGTATTCTGCTCTTTAAAGGAATGTCAGGGGGAGTTTGTATTTGTCCAATTGGTGTAGAGGAGGAAACGGCAGAAAAAAATTGATTAAAATTATAATTGGGGGTATTTGGATTGAAATCAACAAGCATAAGACTTTGAAAAGTAGTTAAATGGGCAAATTGATACAATGCATTCAATAACACCGTCATGTCACTGTAACCACTTATAATCTTTGCGTTTCTCTGTATAAATGAATAGTCAAGATAGGGAAGTATTCCAGCAACTCCTACTCCTCCCCTGGAAGGTAATATCATTTTCACTTGAGGATTGGCAAACATGTGCATTAAATCCATAGCGCGTTCTTGTTCAGTACCTGCTAAGAAACCATCTCGGGCGTAAACATTACGGCTAAGGATTGTATTAAACCCTATATCTTCCAACATTTTTACACCTGTCTCAACCTCGTTTCTTTCTGGAGGGCTTCCCAATGTGACAATACCGATCGTATCTCCACGCTGTAAAGCAAATGGCTTGATGGGCATAGAAAAACTCCTTTCCATGATCAAACGTCATCCTAAAAATAATGGATTTAAGAAATCCTGCCGCCATACTGAATCATGTTGCTCCCTAGAAAATGAGATAAAGATCGGTAAGGGATATAAGGGAGTTACTGGACGTTGCTGTCATCACTTAACTCCTTGATATCAAAGGGCTGGACCTTTATTTCTATTTTGAATGGAAATATCCGAATTTTAGTGACCCTTTTTCATCTATATGCAAAAAGCCCTAGAAGAATTAGCATGAATCTTTGAATAGTCCTTAAATATCCCGAAACTGAGTCCTCAAGTTAAGGGAAGGATTTAGGAAGACTTGATCTCGAGATAATGGGTAAGACTCACGCTTAGAAAAGGAGATAATTAATGTGTAATCCCCTGGAATTAAAATTAATGGAATGAGAAGCAGTACTCCTAAATAAACCTGACTTTATAAAAAAATCTACGCAAACTAATTTTTTCGCCTTTAACATATAAAATTTTATATGTTAAGATGGATTAGTCAATTGGAATTTTATATCCTTCTAACCCTAAATACGATAGTAGAAGCTGCTCTGAAACTATCAAAAAAGTTGATCGGATCTTTATATAAAAAGGTATGAATTAATAGGAGAGGTAGAGTGACATGGAAGAAAGGAAACAAATATTGCAGAAATACATTCCTTTAGCAAAATCTACGTCTGAAATGTTTGGACATCATTGTGAAATTGTCATACACGACTTAACAAATCCACATGCTTCCGTCATTTTTACAGTAAATAATCATGTAACGGGAAGGGAAGTTGGTCAATCCTTTGATCATCTCGTGAGCACGGTATTACAATCAAAAGACTTTAAAGAAGATTACCTGGCAGGATATACATTTGTTACAGAAGATAAGCGTACCATTCGTTCTTCAACAACGTTAATTCGTGACTTCAATCAGAAAGTAATCGGGGCTTTCTGTATCAATTTTGATGTTGAGGCATTACATCAAATACAACAGTTAATGAATACATTCTTACCAACACCAGATGTAGGGGAAGAGAAAGAAGAGAAACGAAGCCCTGAGGTTGAAAATGTGGAAGAAATCGTTGATGGACTGATCCATCAAATTATTCAAAATAGTGCTCATCCCGCTATGAAACGTCATGAAAAAGTTGAATTGATTCGATTTATGGATGAAAAAGGTATTTTTTCAATGAAAGGATCTATCGATAAGGTTGCAGATTTATTAGGCATTTCTAAGGTCACCGTATACAGTTATTTAGATGAAATCAAAAATAAATCAAATTAAGGAGAAAAAATGAAAAGTATTTTTAAAGTAACCGGCTCGTACGGTCTTACCAAAACAAATAAATTACTTTTGGATTAAAAATTGAAATGGATACCAACGTATATATAAATTTTTTTGGAACGAGCATATAAAAAAATCTATTATATATAAAAATATCTAAAGGGTGGATGAAGGATGGAACAATATATTTGTAATAATTGTGGAAAAAAGCATGCTATCACATCCGTTATATGGAAATGTACGTGTGGCGGTTTATTAAATTTGGAAAAAGACACTCCTAAAATAAATGTGGACTCATGGAATCGCTATCCGAACTCATTATGGCGTTACTTAGAAACCATGCCATTCCAAAAGGAATCAAAGACATGGAAATCCATAACAATGGGAGAAGGTCAAACCCCTTTAATTGTACTAGACACTCTTGAACCAAATACGTATGTAAAAGTTGATTATATGATGCCTACTTTATCCTTTAAAGACAGAGGAGCTGCAGTTTTAATGACGAAGGCGAAAGAATTGGGGGTCTCAAAAGTTATTGCGGATAGTAGTGGGAATGCTGGCACTGCCATCGCAGCCTACGCTGCACGTTGCAATATAGCTTGCGACATTTATTTAAGGGATGAAACGTCTCCAAAAAAAATGGCACAAGTAAAAGCTCATGGTGCCACGATCAAGAAAATTCAGGGGTCACGAGAAGATATTGCAGAAGCTGCCCAACAAGCGGTAAATGAAGAAGCAGTTTTTTACGCAAGTCATGTATATAATCCTTACTTTTATGAAGGAACGAAAACGTATGCCTACGAAATTTACGAGGAGTTGAATGGTGCGCCCGATACATTAATTATTCCTGTTGGTAACGGTACGCTTCTACTAGGTGCATTCTATGGTTTTAAAGAGTTACTTGCCAATGGCTTAATCGATAAAATGCCGAAAATTATTGCCATACAAGCAGTAAACTGTTCCCCGCTAGTAGAGGCTTTCAACAATGGGGATTTATCAGCCCAGCGTGTTATGAATAAAGACACTTTAGCAGAAGGGATAGCTATAGCAGCACCAGCGCGTTCCCCGCAAATCTTAGAAGCTGTACGCGAAACTAATGGTGATTTTATAACTATTGAAGAAGATGAAATTCTGAGTGCCCGCGCGAAACTTAGTGATAAAGGTTTTTATGTTGAAGTGACAACAGCCGCAAATTATGCTGGATATTTAAAATATAAGAAAGAACCAGAAGAAAAAATAATCGTACCCCTTTGTGGCGCAGGAATTAAATCAAAATAAGTACTTTCATATCCGAGGAAAGGATTGCACTGTGACTAGCTGCTTCCTTTCCCTATATTTTTAATAATTATAAAACTTATGGTGCGGAAGGTGGCCCAATACTGATTCATGCACTTGGAATAAAAGAGCAGCTTGTTAAGAAAGGTGTAGGAGAGATGGCAATGAAAAGAATGCCACCATTAAATGGAGCGTTGCGGGGCCTTCTTATGCCTGTTACTAATGATAAAGATGAATACAGCAGCCCTTTCGTATTTATGAAAGAGTTAAATTTATTTATTAATGGTTCTTATCTCTTTTGACCATTCTTTAGGACCTAATACACTTATAGGCGAATGGATATCAACAGGTATTTGGTACTTTTTCGTGGCCTTTTTCTAGGTGGAACCTAAACCAAAAGGGATATTATAAAATGAACTAAGATAACTTATTTAAACAAAGAGTGAAAAGAATCCTGCTCAAAGTCGAGTATTCAACGGGGGCAATTGTTTAATAGAATAGAGCCTCAGCCCTTTATTACATAAGCACAAGGGATATCAGGGCAATAAACTATTTAACTGACGGAGAAAGTTACTTTAATAAGATGGTACGATATATTTAAACGCCTGTCATTAGACATCAAATTGTTTTAAATGGTGGTCAAGATGCTTGTAGATTCCTTTTCCCCATTGTTCGGAAGTAAGTTTTCCGAAAAAAGGATGTGGATGATCTGTACAGGCCTCTGGTCCATTCTTTTGAAATATTATTATTTTTTGTTTCAGTTTTTCACTTTCTATTCCAAAATCTCTTTTACATGTAATTAAAATGGTTGGAATAGTCGACATATTGTGGTCTAAAGGTTTGTCATTATAAAAGATGGGTTTTGCAAATCTACCTACTAATAACCCTAACCAACCTCTTGGGGGGAAAGAATATCCCATTGCGATATCTTGGAAAGATGAGCAATGAGCTAACATTTGAGAGACATCCATTTTCCCCATTTTGGTTGTGAATTTACATTTAAGTTTTCGATACGATTTAATATTTCATCGGTATATGTGATTTCAAAAATATTATTCATTAGAATACCCCTTTAGTTTTTCATTTTAAACAAAAAAGGCCCTTGATTATTTAATATATAATTCAACGTCAACGTTATTTTATCCTTTTAACTACCATGAAAATTAACTTACTCAATATCAGTAAAAAGACAAAACTAAAGAAGACGCAGCACATTGTTTTTTAAAAGGAAGTGCGCCCCAATTCAAATATCTATTGAAGTTGACTGGATGAGTTTAAGATGCTTCTGGTTCTACAATTGAAACAGTGTTCTAGTCTTCGTAGTGAATGCCGAATAATAGATTGTTGTTTTTGCTTATCAAAATAATCTTCTCCTAAATCTACATACATTTCTTTACGGGTTAATAGATAGTAAGAGATACGTAATATCGCATGAGCGACTACAATTCCTGCTCGTTTTTTACCTTTTCGTGCAGCAGTACGACGATAAAGTGCGCCAAGATAATTCTTTGACCCTCTGACAGAATGAGCTGCTTCAATTAATGCTGATTTTAAGTATTTGTTTTCATTCTTAGTTTTAGAGGATTTCCGTTTTCCTGCACTTTCGTTGTTTCCAGGAACTAACCCTGCCCAAGAACACATTTGGGATACACTAGGAAATTGATTCTTAACATCTGTTCCAAGTTCAGCAAGCATTTGTTCAGCCATTCTAGTTGAATGGAATCTAAGCGCTCTACATCTTCTTGATAGATACTTACCCTAGTTGCTACTTCTCGATCTAACATCTCAATTTGTTCGGTTAGGAAATCAATATGGTTTAAAATAGTCTTTATCATGAGACGTTGATGATCACTAATATAACCTTTAAGCGCAAGCTTAAGTTCGTCTTTTTTCTTTTTCATTGTTCGTCTTGCAAAGTTAGCTAGTGTTTCTGGATTGTCTTCGCCTTCGGCGATTGCATGAAGCATATCACGAGCTGATACTCCCATAACATCGGAAACAACAGAACCAAGTTTGATATTAGCTCCTTCTAAAACTTTTTGAATCCGATTATGTTGTCTAGCACGCTCTTCAATGATGCTTCGACGATAACGAACAAGTTCACGTAACTCTCGTTGGATTCGGTCTGGTATAAAACTAGCTCTGAGTAAACCGTGGCGTAATAGTTTGGCAATCCATTCAGCATCTTTACATCTGTTTTACGTCCAGGTACAGCTTTAATATGTTGGGCATTCACAACTAAAAACTCAATATCTTCTGCTTCTAGTAAATTGACAATAGGTTTCCAGTAGACACTTGTACTTTCCATTGCCACATGGGTACACCTATGTTCCTTAATCCAGTCAACCAATTGGATCAAAAATACCGTTTTAGTTGAAAATGTTTTTAATCTCCTTTCCTTCTGGAGTGATGATACATGCAGTAATGTTGTCTTTGTGGACATCCATACCACAGGCTTTTTCAATGATGACATCCATTGAAATCATCCTTTCTACGGCAAAAATTTATTGGAGGCTGGTGCAACAACCAGAAAAGGATTAATCTACCATGAGTGCTTCCCGTAAGGGAGCGACAGTCTGTGATGCACCGTGGTCGAAGGAGTCAGACTAACGGAAGGGCTCTAACTCACCAAAGTTGATCGACCTTCCTCATCCAGCCGTAGAATCAGTATAGTCAGATCAAGTCCATTTTCATTCTCTGTGGTGTAGCACTGGTCTTGCGCTACATGAATGACTAACGGGTACTTTAGTTTAAAATCTGTTTCAAGATATCTCGGAACAAGTCTTCAGAGACGGGGCAATAGCTGCACAGTGGCTATCGCTTATTGTGCTAACGGGCAGCATTCCTGTTATGAAGAAATATCGTATTTCACCAAAAAATGATCTCTTGGTATGATAGATATGTCCTGTAGCTGGCCAGCACAAAGGACAAACTCATATACCAGGAGGCCACGAAATGAATTATAACCAAAATACGAAACTTGCTCAAATAACTTCGCAAACTCTAATTGTAGGCGTAGATATTGCGAAACACAATCATGTCGCACGAGCTCAAGATTTTAGAGGTATAGAACTAGGATCATCTCTAACATTCGAGAATACAAAAGCAGGATTCAATAGCTTACTTGACTGGATTCAACAGTTACTTACTGATCATAATATGAACCAAATCTTGATTGGTATGGAACCTACCGGTCATTACTGGCTCAACCTAGCTCATTTCTTAACGGAGTAGGATATCAAGTTCGTGGTCGTGAACCCTTCACATGTGAAGAAATCGAAAGAGTTGGATGATAATTCACCTACAAAGAATGACATCAAGGATGCGAAGGTAATTGCACAATTAGTGAAAGATGGGAGATACGCTGAATCAAACATTCCGCAAGGAGTTTATGCAGAACTCCGTGGGGCCAAAAAAATTCGCGATCTTCTATCTGTCGACCTTCAAGTGGTGCAGGGACAAATCCATAACTGGATTGATCGGTAATTTCCCTGAATTATTAACCGTGTTTAAGAATTGGGAAGGTAAAACAGCTCTTCAAATATTGAAACTTAACTTACTTCCACATGAACTTATGAACCTCACAGATCGAGAACTAATGATGCACCTTCGAAAGACAGTCAAACGTGGCGTAGGCTTAGAGAAGATGCAGGAATTAAAGCGAGTGGCTGGATGTTCAGTAGGCATTCGTCAAGGTTCGGATATGGCTAAATTAGAACTCCATACCCTGTTAGAGAAGTATCAATTGATCCATCAAAAGTTGGAAGAGCTTGAGTCCAGAATGGACTCTCTACTTGAACAGGTGCCTGGCGTGCAACAAATGCTTGGAATCACAGGCATAGGAAGAGACACTGTGGTTGGGTTCTTTTCAGAAGTCGGAGACCTTAGCTACTACTCTCATCCCCGTCAGATTATAAAGTTAGCAGGCTTGAATTTGAAAGAGAATACTTCAGGACAACATAAAGGTCAGACGAAAATTACAAAGCGAGGCCGAAAGAAATTGAGAGCCCTTTTGTTTAAAGTCGTCATGCCTCTTGTCGCCAAGAATTCTGCTTTTAAATCCCTACATGAATATTATACGAAACGACCCAACAATCCTCTTAAAAAGATGCAATCCATGATTGCCTTGTGTAACAAGCTAATAAGAATATTGTTTGCCATTGGTAAGAAACAATTTGAGTTTAGTGAAGAGAAGATGTTAAGGGATATTCCTCATATGAAAGAATTGCAGACAGCAGCTTAGTTTTTTGGAGTCTTAGATATTTTAGTTATGGAGACATTTGGAGCACGGATTAGTCAGTCAAACCAACTATACTACGGACGTTGATCCTGTCGGGCAGCATTACTGACATCCACCTCATGGAAAGGTTGTACGAAGGAATTTTAGAGCATTGACTCTGTGAGACATGGGAGGGTTCACCTCCATGAGAATTGTGGACATCCATAAGTGCACTCATAATTCAGTCATAACCCATTTTTTTAAAAGATAAGCAATTGGGTGTAAACGGTCAGGCTCTAAAAGTAAAAATTAGACATAAATACAACTTAATTCCATTATTTAAATAAGGAATCGATATGGATAACTATGAAATTCTAAGAAAACCAGAGAAATCGTAAGATTGTCCATTCTTTATAGAGGGAGGATAGCTGAAGACTCCGTTTTGAAATAACAGACAGTTTGAGACTAAATTAGATTAATGTCGTATATGTAATGTATGGATAATGAGGGGAATTGTTGAAGTAGAAGAGGTACTAATTAGTCTATGAGCAATGTAATCCGGCTTTTACTAAAGTTTTATAATTAAATGAAGGTGATAATGTAAATAATAACCTACTAACATGCCAATTAGTAACTCAAATGCAAAAAATTATCCTGCCTTTTGTGTTGATCCACGTAAGGCAGGGTAATTTTAGAAAACTATTAAGATGATTTTACCCAATAAGCTGCTTCATTTTCAGATGGGGAAGGTGGGAATTGATCTCCTACATTTAAGCTGATTTCAGTATTATCATCTGTTTTATTTCCATTTACAAGGTTATCGACTTTATAGTTACCGGATTCTGGAGCTTTTTCACCTGTTTTAAACTGTTTGTTGGCCATAGTCAAACACCTCCGTTATAATTGTATTAATTAAATAAAGTACCTAGCTTTATTTGAACAAGCGGCTGCGACTTAGTTATTGTTAGAACCATTACCTGAGTTGCGGCCGCCTTTTTTACCTATCTTCTCATAATGTTCTTCTCCGTACTTATTACTTGTAGTTTCTCCGCCTTTTTGGCCAATCTCTTCGTAAAATTCTTGATCGTGCTCTTGAGCGGTAGTTTCTCCACCTTTTTGACCAATATTTTCAAAGTGTTCTTGATCGTATTTGCGGCTTACCTTCTCTCCGCCTTTACGGCCTGCTTCTTCCGTTGTCATGGTTTGGTTTTTGTTTTGATTGTTATTCTTAGCCATTTCATATACCTCCTTAAAATGTATATAAATATTTACCACCCATAATGGGTAATTTAAACTTGATTTCTACATGTCATATTTTCTTAATGTACTTTAGGAGGTTTTAGTTTAATGATATAGTTTTACTCTTATAACTATATCTATCGATCATAATCTTTTAATTGTTACTTGTTTCTTTGGCTGTTTCCCTTACAATATTGCCTGCTATTTTATCTGCACCCTTGATTCCAATATCTCCTATACTGACCACACCGCTAAATTTATCTTCATCTACAATTAACAGGCGGCGAATTTGATGATCCTGCATCAGCCGAACTGCTTCAGCTACTTCCATGTCGGAAGACCCTGTCACAACTCTTTCTGTCATAACATCGGAAGCTTTTAAATCTTCAGGAGAGCCGTTGGCTAACCCTTTAACCACGATATCTCGATCTTAATAGGCACAAAACCAATATCTTCTTGTTTTATACATTTAGCAAGCGTAGATAAGTTGTCGGACGCTTCACGAGATACCGAGTCGGTATTCATATATTCTCTTAATGCTGTCATCTTCCAACCACCTTTCTAGTTAATTTTTTGTTTACATTAAATTACATTTACTTTTACGGGCCACTTCAAACAATATCTATGGTATATAATCATATATCCTATAACTTTGTTAAAGTGAAGCATGAGGCGCTACATAGAGTATCCCATTAACTGAATTTTAAGAACCCCTGGGGAAGAATTTTTTCACCCATGGTGTTGATTAGAGTTAAAGAAAGTTTCCCCTAACCACTAAAGATAAGAATTAGGTGGGCATGCCTCTTAGCTTAGTTTTTTTAGAAGACCTAATGAAGGAAAGAATCTTGTTACAATTTCGTTTCAGTTTATTGGAATTTCTTCTTTCCTTTTAAAAAGCTGCTTCCCCGCGTCTCATGTGACCCTTTTGCGATGCCCTCCCGATTGAAAGTTAGGAGCTGTGTTTCATGGGTAATGCTTAGTGCGTATAGGAGCGTACACGAGTATTCTTGGGTAAAACATGTGAAGCTAAATAAATGTGAAATCCATACTCTGCAATAGCAATAATGACGGCTGAAAATAATGCTGCCACGACGGCTGATCTATCCACATTTATAAACCAACTAACGGCAGCCACACGATAAGAAATGTTATACCAAGATCAGAGAATGTGGCTGTTAAATTATTTGTTTTTGGAAGGATAAAGAGATCTCCTGAAAAGTAGGACACGAGCCCAAGCACAAGAGTGAGTAGCAATACTCCAACGAAAGGAGCTCCGTACCCCACACCTAATACTAAATAAAGGGCGACTAACGTTAACATACCTTTGACTAATAAAGCTTTAACATGCTCCATTTCTTTAAAACTCCTTTCTTCAATGGATTTATGCTTCTATTTCCTGCCTCTCGAGCTTGTAAACTTAAAACACCAAAAACAGTGATGGGAAAAACGTTACGCCAAATTTAGGAAGTTCTATTTATGGTTTTGAGGGCTATGAATGAAAATAAGGTATTACAATAATATTACATGGCAAGATTTGGTTTGATTTAATAGATAAACGAGAAAGCACTCTATATGACACGATAAATCTCTATAGGAGGTCCATCGACATGACAACAAATAATCAAAGAAGTAACTACAGAGGAAGTTGGTCGAAAAGCGGGGAAAAGTGGCATAAGAGTATAGTGAGAAACTTTTGAAAGTATCCTCGAAAGGGTGGAGAAACCCCTAGCTGGAAATATGGGGAATAATGAGAAAATCGGCCAAAAAGGTGGTCATAAAGTAGGAAACGGCTCCACTCGTAATGCCTGATTTGAGAGAAGCCACATTAGCCGTAAAATATTAAATAATCAATGGAGGTGTTTTAAGATGGCAAAGAATGAGCAATTTAAAACAGGTGAAAAAGCCTCCCGAAAGTGGAACATATAAAGTGGACAGCCTAGTGAACGGGAACACGAGCAAAAGTAAACAGTCTATCAAACTTAATGAAGGAGAACAGTTCCCACCGTCTCCATCAGATAATGACGCAGCGTATTGGATTAAGACATCCTAAAATAATGCCTTTCAATTATAAGGAGGGATTCTTTTGATACGATGCATCAGAATCAATGGATCGCGGCTCTCAAGGAGCTGGAAGAGGAACATGAAACGACCGTTCCGTCGTCCACTGTGCCAAAAGAGTGGGAAGCCACTGATTTCTCTTATGATTTACTTAACTTCTCTGAAGGAGAAGAAAGTAAAGAGGGGAGCTGGATGTCTGGGAAAACCCCAGATGGAGAAGGTTTGGTTATGTGAAAGAACCGCAAGTACATGGTGGAAAGTAAGAGTTGAAATCAGCGCCTTCCTATATGCATGGCACACCGCCAAAGAGCAAGGAAAAGAGTGGAATTTATAAATAAAAGGAGGATGTTACATGGTTAAAAACAACAATTATACTCAACTCAACATGAAATATTGGAAGTACATGAAATGCTGACAATAAAAAATCTGCTTGCGCGGCTAAATCTTCACTAATGCAGGGATTAGCGACGGATAGTGGGTTGAAGGAACTGCTTGAGGAAGACGCTAAAGTTGCCCAGGAAGCTATAGAAGAATTGAAGGGTATTCTTGAAGAAGCTAAATAAAAAAAGGAGGATGAAATCATGGCTGGATTATTAAATAAAATCAACAATAAAGATTTAATTACTGATGAAGTTATCGCAAGAGACTTGCTGGTTTTAGAAAAACGGCCGTTAGAAATTATTCTGTGGCCATTACAGAAACAGCTCGTCCTGAAGTACACAAAATTTTAGAAAAATAACTAAATAATGCGATTGATATGGATCATAAGGTTGTCACATATATGATTGTATCATACCTATGATGTGAAAGAGCAGGTCAACCATGATTTGAAAAAGGCAGTTATGGTGCTGGATATGCCCACTAATAGCCAATAGGTTTAAAAAGGAATATTATTTATGGCCGAAAATAATAAGAAGCAAGAAAAGCGGGACGTACTTTCTCCTGAACAGAAACTGAAGGAGAAGGACCCCAATCGTGATATTGATCCACAGCCGTGAAGTAGAGGGTACAAAAAAAGAAGGAAAGTGAAAAAAAAACTGAAGATTACTAAGAAAAATACTTTAAGAAATTAACTATAATGAATTTAGGTGGTTGGTTCACTTAATAATACAGGAACCGCCTATTATTGGAGTGGAATTTTCTTGTCAGTCATCATCTATATTACAAAGGTTAGGGTGATAAAAATGTTAGTGCAAGTAGAATGGATTAATTATCATAAAAAAAGTGAATTGGATCGTCCACAATTATTTAAAATAATTGAAAATATAACGGTTGAAAAAGAATATAAGAGAGAAGGGAAGTTAAGAGAGACAACCCAAAAAGAGATCGCATTAAAATGTAAACTGCCAAAAGAGGATATACAAATTGTCCAATGTAGGATCATTAAGGAGGATGGATGCTTTAAGGAATGACAATTACTGTAATTAGTAGTAAATCCATTCAAATATATCTTAAAAGATATAGGTTCCCCCATTCCCCCTTTCAAAAATAAACCGATTTTATTCAACATAATTTCCGATTTTTAAGATGGCTGTTTTACTTGACCTTGGTTTATTATGGTTATAGCAGTTCAGCCTAGGTTTATCCTTGTTTTCAATTTATTTTATGATCAGGAAACGTTCACCCATTTTCTATTTTAATTTCTGTATTGCCATTTTCGGTAGAACTTCCCTCTTCTGAATGATAAAAATATCGAAAGGTCATCTGAATAAAACAAAATGTAATTATCTTTAATTGCTTTTCTGTTTACGTTTATACCAAAGGATACGGGGAAACAGTTAACTGTTAACAGAATAGAAGCACAAGGAGGAAGAAGAGATGAAGGTAATTGACAATGTCCGATTATACAAGCCATTTAATAGTGAGCATGAAAATGGACTGTATCATGCTGTTTTAGATAATGGCAAGTTCAGAGAAATTAAGGAAGGTCCCTACGATAAAGATGATAATACGGAAATAATCAAAGGCGTGGAAAGACACTGGCTCCCTCATTTAATGATACACATCTTCATTTACTTAGGTTTGGATTGATGGATAAAGAATTGGGTTTTAGAGAGATTACGTCTTAAGAAATCAAAAAATTGGTCAAGAAGAAATTCAATCATGAAAAAATGGAGGAGAATGACGTTGTACATTTTAATAAATTCCACTTCAGACAAAAATCAAAAAGGAGATAAAAGAAGCTGTTGAAGATGGAGATTGACTGAAAATAGGGATAACCTCTGTACATACAGATGACTTAAACTATGTTGGTTCATTTCGACTTTATAGAATACCTATACAGAACTCGAGGAAGAGGGAAAGCTACCATAGATGTCCAACTTCATCATTATATTTTCAACATAAATGATATAAAGAATTTCATTGAGGAATCAAATATGCGCATGGGAGATGGAACGCATGGGTTAAGGTAGGAGCTATTAAGATTTTTCTTGATGGCACACAGCCCATCCATACAACTGCATTAAGGAAACCATATACAGATAAACCTGATACAGATGGCATCCTAAATTACTCTCAAAGAGAATTAAAAGATATATTACGTTTGGTAGATGAAAATAATCTTCAGGTAACGATGCATGCAATAGGTGACAGGGCGTAGAAGTTGCTCTTGTCTGGACTGCACGTATATGGAATCGCTCTTTTATTAACCGTATTCCATATATTGCAATAATTTACTCGTTCTTCCCAAAACCCATTTCGCTGTATCATTATATTCACTCATCATAAATCCCGATTGAATTTCTAAGTATGGTTTAATTTCTGTCAGCTTTTCGAGTAGATCAGGAGCAAGAACCTGAGCATGGAGGATCCGATGGCGCATATGAGTCTCTCCTCCTGTTCAATAGCATTGTCCAATTGGTCCCCTGTTCCCATGATTCAAATGTTTCCTGCAATTTAGATCAGGGAGGCAGCCTATATGGGGGTGGATGCCAGAAGAAAAAGTAAGCATCGACACCATCTATAAAGCTTATACTGAAATTTCCGCACAACTAGAATTCAAAGAAGAAGTGAAAGGTAAATTACAAGAAGGATTTTTAGCCGATTTTGTGCTGATTTCGCAGCATCTTATGAAGGTAAAGCTTTTGATATTAAAGATATAGAGGTCTTGGAAACATGGCCCCAGAGAGAAAAGGTCTACTCAAAGTAATTCTTGGATTTAGAAGGACGTTTACGGAAATTAAAACTTTCCAAACTTGTCGTATTCATAGTTGTAGGAAAAAGCCATTTTACTGCCTCCTCGCTAGGGGACGTTTTCTATTCCCTCCTCTACTTATTTAAAAATCATTGTGTATTCGTAATTTAGTCAGTATATGTACCATATTACCTGAATTAATAATATTAGGGAAGCGAAGGATGGAGGATTTTTAATAATGGGAGTGAATTTAAAACAAGAAACAAAAAAATACTTTAATATGTCCAAGAGAGAAAGGTGGATTTATAAATTTTCTAACCTTTGGCTGACGCCTGTTATTTTTTCAGTGATGGCCTTTATACTATTTCTTTTTACTTCATGGGTTGATCTTTGGATGAATGTTGGCTCTCTAGTTCCTTCATTCTTAAATCCAAGTTATGAATTAACTCGCAACATTTTAAGTACATTGACTGCTGGTCTTCTATCACTAACTTCTTTCACTTTTTATGGGGTGTTGACCGCGCTTACTACCTTTTCTGGTCAATTTTCACCCCGAATCTTAAGAAACTTTATGATTACAAAGAGAACTCAACGGACGTTAGGGATTTTTATAGGAAGCTTTTTATATGTACTTCTGAGCTTACTATTTCTGAATAAAGAAGCAAACTACTTTTTTATACCGACTTTCGCAACTATTGTAGCTGTCATTTCACTAGGAGCTTTTGTGGTCTTTATCAACCATATAATTACCTGGTTACAAATAACAAACATGACATTAGATATGAAAACGGAATCGATAAATATTATGGATAATTCATTAATAAAAGTATTGGAGACTTACCGTGTTGAAAACATAAATGTAGTTAAAGAGGATATCCCTAAATCTGAAGGAACCCAGGTGGTAATTCAAAATTCTGGATATTTGCAAAAGGTTGATTTTATTGGGCTAATTCAGGAAGCAAAAAAGGATGCCATAGTTTTAAGATTAGAATACAAAGTGGGTAGTTTTGTATTTAATTCTACTCCGTTATTCACCTATTGGAAGAAAAGTGCGTCAAGTGAAAATATTGATATAGAAAAATATATGGATATGTTTCGATTTGGAAAAAAGCAAACAGAAATTCAAGATATTGAATTTAGCCTAAATAAATTTGTAGAAATTGCTATACGAGCTTTAGGTAACCATGATCCAAAAACAGCATCTGGTACGATCTACCAACTAGGGGACTTGCTGATAAATATTTCACAGAACGCAAACTTTACTCCTTATCTAGTAGATAATCAGCGTAATCTTCGTGTTATACTAAAGAGTTTAAAATTCGAAGATTATTTGTATATCAGCTTTGCCTCTATACGACATTACTCAAGGAAAAATATAGTGGTTACCATGGATTTATTAAATGTCCTTCATGCAATCGCTCAAGCTGTGAGGGCAAGAGATCATCAGTCTGTTTGGGAGTTTGTGGTATATACGGTTAAAGGTTTTGAACAAGAATATGTGCACAGTTTGGATCGTAAGAAATTTTATTATATTCTATGGGAAATAGCTTCTATAACGGATAATAAAGCTGGTTATTATAACATAGTTGATAAAACATTATCCGCGATTTCTGATAGGGAGGAGTTGAGAGAAGCCAAATCAATAGCTTATCCAGAATTTGAAAGAAAAGAAAATAGCTTCAATGCAGAAGACTAAAGAATATATATTGAAAGTCCTCACAAAAATCTGATGGGCTGACGATACAAATTTTTGTCAGCGAGACAAGTAATTCAAGTAAAAGCATAAGCTAAACCCACACTTAAAGGCTTCTACAATAAAGTGTACAGCAGAGGCTGAGGGAGGTGTTTATACAGACCGATCACTAAGCCCGAGTGGCCCATTATGCTAAAGCATTAGGAGGCTTTCTTTGAATAACTGGTATTGTAATAGGCGAGTAGATGTCGAGGTAAGTAATTAGTATAACGCTAAACCAAGAATAGAGATTGAGTCAGTGAGGTAGGAGTAATATAATTATAATCAATAGCCAAATATCAAAGAAGAAGTGGATAGGAGAATGGCATCTTGATAGAAAGAATCAAGATGCCATATGAATTAAACCTTAATTATGAGAAGTGAAGATCTTCTGGGGCTAGCTCACTTTCATTTGCCCCACATTCAGGGCATTGCGTCCAAAGATCATAAACAACTACTTTATTAAGGTTTTTCTCTGTTACTTTACTAATTAGAAAGGTCTGGAATCTTAGTTTTGAATTCACTCATTCTATCTCTCCTTAGAATTTGCCTTTCATCATTGTGTTTTTTCACTAACCATTGTCTTGCTCCTAATATTAAGGATCTCAACAACATACCAAAGCGCAACTGTTGAAACGTACTTGTAACAAACAAGTTGTTTACCCTGCTGTTTTTTCTGCTGATGGGGAGGGTATTATTTAACATATTTGCCCAACTTCTCATTGATTTAAACTGCATTTAACGGACAATCCTCTACAATAATTCACTTGTATGGCGTTTCTCTGTATAGGGGTAGTGTCAGGAAAATGCATATTTACAACGTTAAGGAAATCCAAATATAAAAAAGCCTATTTTCTCGGTGTTATAAGTGAGAAATTAGGCTTTAGTCACTTCATTAAAGCGCCCTTTTAATAAGCATTAGTTTCCTACAAAATATTAAAACAAATGCTGCTAAAAAGGTAATAATAAATTCAATTGTTTCAATCCTTTTCCGAATTAGGAAAGAAATAATGAGATTAAACACGAATATTCTATTTTAAGATTTACCTTACCACGGCCACGGTATTATCAGATGTAAAGAGAAACAACTCTAATCAAAACACTTACAGGAGTATGTTTCTTATAAACTAAAATACAACTAAATAACAGGATAATACTGTCCATACCGTGGATTACAATAATATGGCGGTCTAGGTCCGATTTTAGGCATTTGCCAAGTATGAGGGTTGGAATCGTATACCATTTCAATCTTTTCATCAGAATGATCCACCAACAAAAATTTTACTTCTGGACTATAATAATACAAAGTGATAACCTCCCTAGAGTTTTTCTTATTCCTTCACCTTATTCAACCTTTCAAAGTATTGAGCCCGTACCAGCAATAGTATTTATACAATGGAGGTTGACTATGCACTTGATTAGCCCATACTACATAAAGTAACGAAGAATGGATATTTCGAGGAGGACTACTATGTCTCAAAAATATCAAAAAAACACAGATGAACAAGGTTATCCAATGTATCCAAACTACGGGAAAATCACACGTTATGAAGACATTCCAATTACTGTGCCAGAACAACGTCAGCTTCGCCAGCCGGGTGTAGAAAAGCTGATGGTTCCAAGACCTATTATTGAAAATCCCAATTATGAGGG
>NZ_FNWW01000016.1 GCF_900108515.1 Halobacillus karajensis
TTGTTTCTTAAAACCTTAATCAATTTGTCAATCTGATCCATGGAAAAACCATCAATAGACCGTTGGTCTACCCCAAGGGTTAGAGCACCATCATTTTTACTTAAATTGTCATAAGCAAGTAAAAAGAAATCTGGATTGTATAATTGACGATAGAGTCTTTTATATTTATACGCATGGTCAAGACTCTTTCTTTGCAGATTGCTTAATACTACTTTTGGACATTGCATAGTGCCTTTCGCACCTCCCCAATTTAGTAGTAAGCTGACAGACTGCTCTCCTTCGCCTTGTACTAGGTTTTCCCTAGCTCTGACTACTACGAGAGCTCCGTTGCCTTATCAGATATTCATAAGCCATACTTCTTGACCGCGAGGTCTTGAAGTTCTCCTTAATAGCCATTGTTAGTGGCATTCTGACTTAGGCAATCCCCATTTAGTAAGCAAGGAACTTGCCTGCATGATATCGGATGCGAGTTTCACACGTTTCTTCCATATAGAAGTGGGCGACAGGACGACCTATTCATAGAGATGACATACAATACCTCTATGATTCCTGTCGAGTTTCGTATATAAGCACCTTCCGAAACTAGTTACGGTGGCCTCCCTAGTGCTATCGTTCAAGCAGTTTAGCTTTCATCCTTATTCATGCGTCATATCTTGCCGTTCAGTCGTGGCTTAGTGCTTAGCCAACTTACGGCTTTCTTGACATGCTATTGTCCCCTTAAAGTTTCCTTTCAAGGTCAGTCAAGTGATACTAGGTCATTAGGCCAGACCTAACGGTTTGCAATCTACCGTGTTTCCTTGCCCCCTTATGGGCGCACAATATCCCCATAACAAGCTCCTGTTTCTGCCGACTCAGGTCGAATGCAGGAATACATGCCTGTTTGCTTCAATTCCTGGTACTTCATTCTTGAAAATTCGATCGCTAACTCTTTGCTGTATTCTCCATTGTTGTGTTCGTTTGCGTAATCAATGAATCCTCCACCGAATAGTGATAGGTAAGGTTTTGAATTCTTCTCCACCTTTTCCCCCACTTCACACCGTACATGAGACTTTCACCTCATACGGCGTTCCATCTAATATTCGATGTATCCAAACATTCAATGAGATTGACCATGAGCTTGTCTGTATAATTTATTGCAATGTCTTATCTTGCTTTCTGATAACTGATATTCTCCAAAGAGATGTTCTAACTTTTCCCTTGTCTTATGATGTATGGCAATATGAAACTCCTTCAAAATTATGATTAGGTTGTCAAATGCGTCGCTTCCATGTAAGTATAAAGGAATTTTATGATGACATTCCCAATCAAACAGTCCTAGCTCTTGTCCACTTAAAGCACACTTTCCATACTGTGCGACAAATTTTGAGATGCGATTATCGTTATATTCTACAGAACGAAAGTTCTCGTAGTATCTCTGGACATGTCTTAGAACTTCCTTATTGACTGCTTTTAAGTTATCATGAAGTTTTTCTCGCCCCGTAGGGGTGTAGGAACATACTTCTTGAGAAAAGTTAATTGCATATTTATGACGCCAAGCATGTATGGGAATAATCACCATATTATGTGCCTTATACCACTTAGGGTTATAACGCCAGTATCTCTTCTTTAGTCCATCTGTCATATCAGATTTTTTAGCTCGTTTCCAATCTCTTCTTAGCCTGTTATATAACGTTTTGGTTAAGTGTTGACTTAGGTGATCTAAATCTAGGTTTATATGTGTTGCTACCTCATAGTAATTGTGAATCCCCATCACTACTGTATTGTAGTGCCATACTGATTCGGTTGATTGTTTTGTCCTTATATTCTTGATAGCTTTCTTCAACTTAGTATGAGCTTGAAGACGTGCCTTAGGACTCATTCGACTATGAGCAACAAACCCTTTTCTTTTGGATTTGACCTTTATTGAGAAGCCTAAAAATTCACTACTTCTTTTTCTCAAATTAACGATTTTTGATTTTTCTGGACTAATGGTCAGCTTTAGTCTTTTTTCAAGAAAATCTTTGGTTGCATGATAGATTTTTAATGCACTTGGGTAGTCTCGGCAGAGGATCTTCGCATCATCTGCATAGCGTATAAGATAACACCTTTTGAGATTTACTTTGGAGTCTCTTAATGCTCTTAATCTACCACGTTGAGTAGTATAACTTTTCCTTGTGGAAGTAAATGTTTCCCATTGATTGCTGACCCACCAATCCAGTTCATTCAACACAATGTTGGCAAGTAAAGGACTTAATATTCCACCTTGCGGTGTTCCCTTTTCAGGTTTTCCTTCTCCAATAATTTCGGATTTTATGAGAACAGAGATAATGGAAATTAATTTCTTATCTCTTAGTCCTAACGTCCAGATTTGTTTTAGTAGCTTTCCATGGTTCACATTGTCAAAGAAACCCTTAATATCTAAATCCACACAGTAGTGATAACCATCTGCACGATTATTAATTAAGCTATTAACGCGAGCGAACGCATGGTGAGCATTACGATTCGGTCTAAAGCCATAACTTCTTGGATGAAACTTGGCCTCACAAATCGGTTCAAGAATTTGTAATATACATTGTTGGAAAAGTCTGTCCCATACTGTTGGGATTCCTAGAGGACGTTTGTCCCCATTTGCTTTAGGAATATATACTCGCCTTACTGCTTTTGGTTGGTACCAAGTAAACATTTGTTGAATAGTAGTGGTGACTTCTTCTATTGATAATTCTTTTATTTCTTTAATTGTTTTTCCGTCAACACCAGGGGTGTTACTCCCCATATTTCTTTTTATATTGCGGTAGGCTAACCGAATGTTTTCTTCTTTCTTCATAAGCTTCACGAGCTTATAGAAGTTGTTTCCATTTTGACTTTGCGAATACAGTTGATCGAAAAGGTGTTGCATATCATAGTATTCCGCATGTCGGAGTTTATTTGTTTTCTTAATAAGTTGGTACCTCCTCTGAGGAACACCTTTTTAGTCTCACTAGAACCTTATTATTACTAACAAACAACTATTAAATGGATGGATACACCTTCTTTTTAGACTAATGGCCATCCCTCCACGCTGATTAGACGCTTCGTGGGTACTATGCCATCACTTTCACTACCATAAATAAAAGTTATATTGACACTATTTTCATGCCAATTTTCCTTTTAAACACTTCATAGAGGATAATCTCTCCATGTTGGCAGCTTCCAACGTTCCGTTACTTCTATCTGTACATATACCTTTAGGACTCCCCTTTAAGCCTGTTAGCTTGATATTGCCTGTAACAATATACGGATTTTCATAACAACTAATCTTACTCACCCGCACTAACACCGCGCACGCGGTCTGCACATTTCTATGCAGTAAGCTTTTTAGACCTGTACATTCGGAGATTCGTCAGATTCATCTAACCAATAGTTTTTAGAATCCATTCTATCCTTAAGTATTTTATAGACTCCCGACCTATAGGTGACATCATCCACCTCTGGATGACTTTCGTGACAAATTTCATCTTACGGTCACTCTCAGCCGACTTTACCGAGCTTCATACATTTACAGTTATTATCACTGCTTCACGCATGTCGGAGTATCAGAGGAAACCCTTATAGGCGTTACCCTATCATTTGATTTCTTGAAGTAACAGTTCTCTTCGACCATAAGAAGCCGAAGGCTTAACCTTTTCAGTTAAGAACGTTTCACACAGTTATAAGCTTGGAGGGTTAGCTTAATATCTCCCCCTGCTTTCTCCAGCATTTCAGAGAAGTATCGGATCCCGACATTAATACTTCTTTCAGGATCCTCTATCGTGTTTGGAGGTAGACCGAGAGACTCACTTGCTTGCATCACATCATCAAGACGTCCACCAGATTCCTGCATCGTTTTGGCCAAGAGAAGCTCCACATACTTGGACACCCCATACTTTTCAGCATATTCTTCAAACAGAGGACGGTACTCTTCTAGTGCAGCTGAAACTTGCGCTGTTCCATTTACCATATCAACGGACCTCATATCCTCACTGGAGGAAGACTTTTGATAACCGATCAACCCTGTAATGACGGAAGCATACAAAAGCATTTGTAGAGGGAAAAGAGCTACCAGAATACCAATCAACCAAAGCCATACTTTCCGAGGGACTAACCCCAGGAGAAGGGACCAAGGCATCCTTATGCACCTCCTCCAAACAAGGCTAATTCTTCGTCCGATACCTCTACCTTGAAACGAATGTTTTCAACCGCACGGATGCTTAACATCGTCTCCCCTGTTTGTAGGTAAGGGATATCTTTTAATTCACTTTGGCTTAATTGCCCCATGAATATTTGCTGCATCATCTCTAAGTTGTTACTATCCTGTTGCATAATAATCTTGTATTGGGTCAGTTCAAAAAGCTTCTTGATCTCCTCTACCATGCTTTGATCCGAACCCTCAGGAACAAAATCGCGAATCGTATGACTCGCATAGAGAAGACCGCCAAAATACTTTCTGGCCTCACGACTAAACTTTGTTAGGAAATCAAGAGCACTCTCACTTTTCTTCTTTGTATTAATAATGTGGTGAGCTTCATCCATCAAGATGAGATATCGTACAGCGTCTTCAAAAGCTAATTCTCCTCGATTATAAGCACCAAACTGAGGAGAACCGTTCGTTAGCATGGAGTCCCATAAGAGGTTGAGTACATTAAACAATTGTGCCTGGAAAACCTCTGCCCTCATTTGAGATAAGCCCCTCAGTGTAAAAGTGACAACCTGTTGCTCATCGAAATGTTCAATGGTTGATACTCCATTAAAAAGATGCGCGTAAGTTTCTACAAGGTTCCGTATGTTTAATTCAATACTTTCCAGCCGTCGTTTCCTTTCCTGACTCAACTTCTCCCTTTGCTTCCCTTCCTTGATATTTTCATAGAGTTGTTCTTCAACAAAGGCAAGAAAATCCGTGAAGATAGGATACTTATGGACGGCAAGATTGGTTATATTTGATTCTGAATCGTCGTTCCATAATCCAAGGTTTTCATAGAGCTTTCTTAATAGATTTTCATATTCTTTCAATTCACTATCATTCGCTTCAGGTGCTAAGAATTTATAGAACGTCGTCAGTTTCGATAAATGCTGAGTAAAGGACGTATATTCATCCTCTGCCGTTCGATACACCTGCAAAGGGTTGATGACCCCATCTGAACCATCGAGAGCAATCTGCTTCCCACCTAAAGCTTCCGTTAACTCCACAAATTCTCCTGTGACATCAAACGTCCGGACCTTATATCCTTTAATCGCATTATCCAGCATTATTTTCTTAAGCGTGGTGGATTTTCCTGCTCCCATCGCTCCGACCATGACTCCGTTATAACTCTTACGCTGCTGATCTCTATGAAAAAGATCAAAGACGACGTTTCCTCCGGTGAGTGTCGTGCCATAGAATGTACCGTAAGGATCGTTTAAGCTAGTAAAATGAAAAGGAAAGCCACCTGCTAACCCTAGTGCGGGTATCGGATGACCTTCCCTCTTGTTTCGATAAGTGGATTGTTCGGTATAATTCGTGAGTAGTGATTTCCATTCAAATTCCTGTTCGTTTAAGAAGATGGATCCTCGAAAATTCTCGTCCTGTAACGTCGATAAGACCACTTTCACTTTGTCTTCCAGCTCTTCTCTTGTTGGGGCACTTACATAATGCCTAAGATGAACGCGTTTTATGATTTCTCCTTCTTCAGAGACCTGATTATATAGCTGCCGCAAATCATCATAGTTATTTTGCGCTTCAATAATCCCTGCATTATCTTTTTCATTAATCATTCTGGAACTCTGTTCAGCCATCCCTTTGTTCAAACCATCTCGGACTTTGTAACGATCGTCAGAGACAATATCCATCGTAGTAATGACATTCTCCATATTGAAAATAGGCTCTAACCAAAAATCCGAAACATTTTTAGGGAAGGAATAGACATGGACACAAACTTCATAACCGTCTCCTTTCCGGGTAAAGGCTTCGTGAAATTTAACTCCTCCTTGCGGTTGGATATGGGCCAGTAAGAAAGGGTTATATCCTTTGTCTTGTGTTTCTTCGGCATCACTTTTCTTTTTTAGAAATGAGAACATTCCTTAACCCCTCTTTTCTAATTTAGAATTTTGATTGTATAGCTTATAGAGCAAATCAAGCTTCTTTTCATCGTTTAACTCAATGACCGGAGCGACTCGACCAAGATAGCGCCGACAATTGTTTCTATACTCAGCAAGCTGTTTCAGGCTAATCGCGTAAATATATAAATAAAATTCTCTATTCGTCCGGTAGGTCTCTAAAAAATGCAGCTCCTCTCTTTTTCTAATTAAAAAGCGCTCATATAGGGGCGCTTTGTTTTGAGCAATCTTGTAATTAATCGCATCCAGTTGTTTTTTCATATTAACTGGAAAATTCATAGATACGATCTTGATATCAGGCGCATATGATTGAAAGAACTTGGCCATCTTCATGATGTCGTATTCAGTTTCTTGGGTAGATGGCGAATATATGTCTTTACTATGAAGTTGCATCACGTCCATGTAGCCCCCATCTCCTTTTAATTGAAAGGATCCTTCTTCGGTCATGTCCTGAATGGGAAGAATCTCAGCTGTAGATGGAGTGGCCACCTCTCTCTTTTTCTTTTTAGCGTTCGATCTTTGCTGCTTCTTCTTTTTCTCAGTAGTTTTTCGTTCATCAAAAAGAGCCATTTTTTCGGAACTCTCTTCTTTAAAGAAAGGGTGGTCTTTCTTATTCCTCTTCATTTAAAGCCCTCCCTCCTATGACACTTATGGTTATCTGGCTTTATTTCTTTTCCTGCTACTTCTTGAACCAGGTCAAAAAGTACGCCGACCGTCTCATGCTCCCATCCAGACAACCACCGAATCTTCCGTGCTTCTATTTTTGTTAAGTCTCGTCCAAGCTGTTCTTCAAGAAGTGCCTTAAACTTTTGAAACGCATATTCTTCGTCATTAAACTCTTCATATTTGATTCTCATCCTTACCATCCTCTCTTTCCTTTTTATCGATGGCACAATAAGCAATTCGGTCCCTTGTGACAGCTAAGAACAGGGCTTTAACCATTCGCAGTTTTGGGTTCGTCTTGGGTCGGATTAACCAAGCAACCATCAATAAGACCCAAAAGATCGCATAGTACCAAACGAATGAAGAATGAACGACATACCGGAATGTAAAACCTATACCGCCCAGGATGAGGACCACAAGTAAGTCCGTAAGGTAAAATAGACGGTTGATCTTCAACTCACTTCCAATTTCAGATGGAATCTTGTATTGCAATAAAAACACTCCTTCATAACAAAACGCGGACCAAGTTAAGACTCAGGCCCGCGTTTCTTAATTTTATTTATCCAGTTCTCCGTAGTGTTTCGTGATAGGTTATATGTCCGTTTTGCACTCTGAATCTTAGGATTATGATTGAATCGCTCACCCATGCGATCTTTCATATAATTCCCTATCGTTCGCTGCTCTGTTCTATTTTGATTTGGCATAGGAATATCATCTGTACTTTCTGGAGCTTTTACATCGGATATTTCTGTTTTGGTGCTTGCTGCTATTTGATCTGTTCCCTCCTTAGGTTCATTATCGTTCGCTATACGTTCGCTTCCTTTTTCACTACTACCTATATTTCCTTGTCTATTTTCTTTCATAGGTTTATTAGATAAAGGTCGCTCATAGCTGTGATTCTTAGATGGGGCCTCCAACCCTCCTGGGGAAACATCTTGTGGAGTGACCATAGAGGACCCCTTTTCCGAAGATGCTTGTGATTGCACCTGATTTTCATGGGTAGATGGATTATTTGTTTCTTCAGATCTTCTGGCTTCCTTTCCTTGCAAAGAACCTTTTCGGCCCTTCTGATTGGATGTCATTGGACTTGGCTCTTGCTTTTGCGGGTTTCCTTGACTTCTATTTCCTTCTTTTGAAGAGAAACTAGATGATGATTCACCTTTTCTATTTGTCTGTGCTTTTCCTTCACCTTTGCGCCCATAGATACCAGCGACTGCTCCAGCTGTCCCGGCACCTGTATTCATCAAGGCTGAGGCTCCACCACTTGTAATAGCTCCTGCAGCTTTCTTCACGGGAGGTCCGAGCGTTTTAGAAGCTAGGTAACCACCCATCGCAACATGCCAGGCATTTTTCAATCCAGCATCAATTCCAAAGAGCTTCTGTACGATATTAGGACCATCAATGACGGCCAAGCTTCCTGCAATCAAAGCAATCAAATATCCAAGTCCTTCAAGATTATTATTTATAAAGGTTGTGTAATACATATACACACGTAAACTTAAGAAAATCATGATAAGAGAAGCAAAAATGCTTCCAATATTCTTAATGATCGCTTTCAATCGCTGGCCCGTGGATATATCCGAATACGCCATAATTAGCGCTACGATATGATTAAAGCCAAGCTCAAAACAGAGCTTGGCTACTTTAATGGATATTAATATCATAGTAAAAGCCATAACGGATAGGGTTACAATGGCAGTAAACCAATCCACATGCCACCTGTAATAATTTTCTGGAAGGAAATCAAACAGACCACTTTTTCCTAACTCAACAAGCCCTTCTTCGCCATTTGATTCTAATCCTACCTTATTCATTAAAATTTCTTTCCCTTTAGATGTCAGTTGATCTCCATTTGCTTTTTCGAATTCCTTAGTCATCGTCTCATTTATAGAAATTTTATCAATGTTACTAGGAGCAACATGGTGCTGGTTTTCTATTTCTGGGTCTTCCCATCCATATTCATCATAAACAGAAATATCTGTAATATGGTCTTCCATTACTCGATCAGAGGTGGTAAAAGAATCTGTTTGTACTTTCGCTACGTCCATTGCATCTCCAGTAAAGTCATTCACTTTCCCCATTCCAAAAGACAACAGAGTAATTGTCATGATGGATATAAATAGGTTCATTGGAATGTCAGATCTATTCTTTTCTTTATTAAAGATTAATCGAAAGCCGATCATTCCCAATGAGATGGCCAGCAGAATATAGAGAACAGGCTGGATGGTTTCGAGAAAGTTAGTCACGGGATCGCTCGAAAAGAAGTCAGTTAAGGTTAAGACCTGATCAACCATTCCTTCCAAACCATCAACAATCATTTTCAAGAATAATATCGTTCCCCACCCTACAATCCTTAACCCAGATGTGAAGATATTATTCGTTGATAAGACTTCCGAAAACCTTAACAATATCTCTAAAAGCTCTTCATCGGACACTCCATCACCACCTTTATTATTTTATTTTCCCATTTCTCATCCCTGCTCCACTGGTGTTTCCTGTTCTTCAATTAACTTATCTATTTGTTTACGAATGTGACTATACACTTGTCGGTTAATTTCTTGATGATCACCTAAAAGCTTTAAGTTATAAAGAAAAGCTTCCATAGGTTCCTCATTCATTTCCTCCTCACTGTGTTCTAAATGAGGAGCAATTTGCTGATGGATAAGTGAAATTGTGCTTTTATCAAAGAACTCTCCGACTTTTTCCTTCCTCCACCATTCCGTAGATTGTTCTGAATCACTGAATGGTCCATTTTGCGATTGATTTTCCATATCCTCTGCCGCCTCGTCTGTCTGTGCTTTATTAGAATAGCCAGTTTGGAAATCAATAACTAATTCTGCTGGATGGACATGGCGGTGTGGGGTAGAAATCTCTTCTTCCGTAATCGATCGCCCTGGACGGAATTCTGAACTAAGATAAGTGTGAGCATATTTCATACTGTATTTTCCTGTATTATAAATAGGAAAGGCACGAATCTTTCTTCCTTTCTTATCACGACGTAATAGTACACGTCGCACTACCGTATCTCCTTCCTCCAATTCCTGCAGTTCATTGGCGGTTAGAAGATCTCTTCCTTCCGTACTTTCCGTTTTCGACTTATCCAGTGAAAAAGTAGATCCAGACCGTGTTTGAGTATTTAACGTTTTCTTTCCTAACTTGGAAGAAAAATAGGAAGCAGAATCATAGTCAGCACTCAATATATAAATTTCATTCCCACAGTTACCACGTATGGTGGCTTGCCCATCTTCTCCATACAGATCTTTTAATTGAGCATAGGATTGAACAACTAAGTGAAAGCGAATGTTTCTTCCCAAACATACCGTGATTTTATTTTCCATATCTGCTATCGCAGGCATATTTCCAAACTCATCTAACATAAAGACCACTTCTCGCAAGCATTTTTGTCCTTTGGCAATGGCTGCATTTTTTGATAATACATAATACATTTGGCTAACGAAAATAGACGGAATAGCATGAGTAGACGTATCATAATCGGGTGTAACCATAAACACAGCAATAGGCTTATTGGAGTAAATAATTTCTTTTACTTCCATAGTGCCGCTAGCAGAAATATAAGAGAAGGAAACCTTGCCCGTTTCCTTCTCTACTTTATCAATCCGAATCGTCGAGCTATCCTTTTGAACTTCTTTATCTTTTGAAGTACCAGGAGCCGAGTCTTGAGAAATAACTAAATGATCTCCAGCTTCTAATGAGGTTTTAAAGTTAATGGTCCATGTCCCACTCTCTCCTGATTGATTGATTTCAGTGGCTCCATCCGGGAAAGAGATCATTACTTTGGAAAAAGGGCGACCTCGCCCCTTAATACTTTGACCGAAGCCCATTCTTTTTAAGTCTAAAGAGTTTTTTGCTGTCATCTTAGCTGTTTCACTCATTGTAAATTTCGTCAATCCATTCATCGCTGTCGTAAAAATGCTTGATCGAGTATTACCTTTGGAAAAATTACTCGTTGCATATTGACCTTTCGCTACATGTGATTGGGGTAGTTCTTGGAAAAATTGATCCAATGCATTGTATTCTTGACCATCTTCATCCATCTCATTTCTAGTCCCTAACTCTGAGAGCATGTTAGCGACCGTGTACATCGTAATTTTTTCTTCCATCCCTTCGGTTATGCTTTTCTCTGTAACCGCAAGGATCATAGCATTCACAAGGGATTTAGCTGAATCATCCCACATAGGTTCTTTAGCATTAGGATTGTGGTAAAGCATATGAGTAATGGTTTCGCAAAGCGTTTGAGCTGTAGAATAATCCCCATCCTTATAAGATTGTTTAACTAACTCCAGCAAATTGAAGCTCATGCTTTGCATTGGATTCATTAAGTTTAAAACCTCAACCTCATACCCTCTTCTCTCCAGCGTCTCCCGGCTAGAAGCAAATAACTCCCCTTTAGGGTCATTGATGACTAAAGAGGGCTGATGTTCAGCACGGGAGTAAGCATCTATGGTTGGAATAACATAGGTTTGACCCTTACCACTCCTTGTCGTACCAATAATCAAATTATTGACAGGTGACGGATCAATAAAAGCTTTGTTCCCTTTTCTAGATAACACAGGACCTCCTTGACCTTTATATGGTTGCTTTCGATCAGGAATGGCCTTGTACTGTTGTTGAATTTCATTTCTCGTTGCAAATCTCTGAGAACCTTTTTCGTCCGTACCTACGGGTTTAAAGTTACTTCTAAGTTTGTAAATCATGTGGGCTATGCCGACAAGACCGATTAAGGCCGCTATTCCATAGTAGAGAGGCTGTTCCTGCATATGAAAATCCGTCAAAAATGAAGCTTTAATTTCTATTGGTTTACTGAATTCTGGGAAAGTCTTTAAGGTTGACCACATGGCATCTCCCAGATTCCATAGGAAAGTACTGACCAGCATCGTGGATATAAAAAAACAGATGCTTAGTAGAATAAGCACCTGTTTTTTAGCAATGACTGATTTCAAATGAATCACCCTCTTATATATTGTTCTTTTGAATTTCCAGATCATCTTGTTGTTCTTGAAGCGAATCAATTTTAGATTGATTTTGACCTTCTGACTTTTTCTCTGTTTCTATTTGGCTGTTTATTTTAGTCAACTGTTCCTCAATTTCTTGATACTTATTAATCTTTTTATTCAGTTCATCGTCTTTCGCTTCACTGGCCATCTTTTTTGCATCTTCCAATTGATCAAGCCTCAAATAAGCGATCCCCTTTTGTTTATACAGTTTAGGAGACATCGCGATATCTTGAATATTCACCGCCTGTTTGTATTCCCCATGATGAAAGGCTATTTTAAATTCACCCAAAGGACTTGGGTAAGCTTCTTGAAAGGAAATCAATTCTTCCAGACCATGAACTTTCATGACTTGCTCAGCCAGTGAAGAAGTGCTTTCCTTTCCTACATACTGCAAAGCTTGATCATACTTTTTAAGTTCCACAAGAAAATGAAGCAATGTTTGGCGTTCCGATTCCGTTAAGGTTTCCATTCCTTGTAACTGATCAACAGCTTTTTTCTGCTCACCTCTCCAGTAACCTTCATAAGCCGTTTTTACATTCTCCATTTTTTCCAGCTCTTGCGTCGTGGCTTTTAGGTCTTTGCCTTGATTGCTTAAAAGTATAAATAGAGTAATGGATGTAACTATGGCCATCATTAATGTAGTGCTGACAACACTCACAAAAATTTTGCCACGCTTACCAAGTTGCTTCCAACTGGATTTTTGTACTTTCTTCTCTTGCAATACTTCTGTCATATCAATTTGATAAGATGCTGGTGTATTAGAAGTTAATTGTTGAAGAAAGACATCCCTTTTTGTTTCTTCATTTTTATTTTCCATGGGCAACTCTAAAAGCTTTTGACAAACATGGTCATAAATATTTGATATCCCTTCTGCTCCCATTTCATATGATCCGTTGTACAGCTTATCTCCTTCTTCATTAAATATCATAAAATCAAGCGTAATTGGCTTAGCATTTTTCTTTTTTAATTTAGTATCCAATTCTGCCGTTAGCAAGACTACTTCCTGGAAGGAATAAGGGTGAAAGCTCGAAATTTCACCATCCATTTTTGATGTGAATAATACCCTCATGAACCTACACTCCTTTAAAAGATCACCTGACTGTCAATGTATTCAGCGATAGCTGTAGCTCCCATTAGAACGACAAGTCCAACGGCACCACCAATGAACCACACAATAGAGCTTTGGCGGCCTCTAACTCCACCCCATATAAGATGGTAGGCTCCTATACCAAAAGCAATGGCAGCCGAGATAATACCCAAAAGCTGCATGGCGGTTAAAATTGATGCCCCAGTAGATTGTAAATTACTAATGGCAGCAAGCATGGAATGATCTGCAAAGTACTTCATTAAAATCTCCCCTTATTAAATATTTTTGTTCTTGTTTTCTTCATCCACCCCTTTGTAATGGAGCAATGACTTCATAACGACATCTTGGTTTTGTTGAATGTAGTCTTGGTGCTTTTCATGAAGCCACTCATTGTAAGAAATGTCTTGAATGGTCAGCAGCGTCTGAACTAAGTCTTTTGATTGCTTAAGTTCACGATTAGTAACGCCCATTAACATTCACCCCCTTTCAAGGTTTTCGTCCATAAAAAAAGAAGCGACCTATTAAAAGATCACTTCTATCACGATTAATTATTTTTTATGAATTTTTCTAATGCATCTACTTTCTCACCAGTTGAGGAATAATCAACATCCCTCAGAGAAACATACTTTTTCAAAATTCCATTTTCATAAAAACCTAGAGTCTCAAATTGAATATCCTTGAGTCCTAAGTCTCTAGGTTTCAAATCCTTATCCAACATTTCATCTGACTTAGCATTAATTTCTTTTACACTAATTTCATCAATTTCTTTCTCTACTAATGAAATATTATCTGTTCGCTCTGTTTTATCTTCCGTATTATTAAGCAATATAAAAGCTTCATCATTGCCTTCAATATATTCGCTTAGTTCCTCTGGTGATAAAGACTCGACTTGACCTGTAGCTCCTTGTGACCCGCAACCAACCAGGATTAGAACTATAACAAATCCAGTCAAACCACCGATCCAACGCTTTGCCATCAGATCAATCTCCTCTCAAGTGATTTGTATAACGATTCTAACACCTACTCAAATATAAATCCATGATTTGGAAGATTATCTTAATGGTTTAAAGATTGTTTTTGGCAAGATACAATCAACCCTATGCAGCATTCACTAATGATTATAGTGTACTGCAAAGCACAACGTTTCTAGCATATACGAAGAACTTTATATATCTAGGTCTTAATATTAAAAGTTTCATCAGTCGTCCCCTCACTTTAAATAGAAAAACCATCGTTGATATAACGCTTATCCGGTCACTAGATGCGTTTCGAGTAACACGCACCCAACACTCATCAACAGCTAGGAAAATTCTGTGACCTTTCTTTTCCTAGCATAGATATGTAGTTTTCAAGGATCTAAATGTGCTATTTAAGCACGTATTAAAATCGTTATATTTACTTAACGGGTTTCAGTTCACTCATAGGGTTTTTACGTTTAGCAATGGTTCTAAATTGACCATCCTTTACAGTTCGAATTCGATAATAGATACTAGACAGCTTTTCAGCAGTACCATAGCGATCCACCGCCCAAATGCCATGCACATTATACCTTTTTCCTTCAAAGGTTTTTACATTGTCAGCTTGTGAAGAAATATCATAGTAAGCAAAGTGCTTTTTATTGGTTTTCAACTTACCACCTCCCATGTTTATGGCTCACCAGCTACTCTAAACTTTAATTGTTCTAATAAAACATTTTTCGCTGAGCGTTTTCCTTCCCGAATAGAAGCTATATCTTCTTCAGAAAGGTTATATCGATCATCAATAGATTCAAGAATATTCTCCCTCGATCTTTTTAGCTTAATCGCTAACTCAATGGTCCGAGCTGTATCATCAATGCTAGGTTGTTTATTTATATCCTGCTTTTTTTGTTCTTCGTGGTTGTTGAACCATTCAGGAATTACTTCCTTTTGGGAAGACCTATTAGTTACTGAACCATTTCTATTCTTTTTAATTTTATATTCCACCTCTTCTGTCTCTGCTTCTTCTATTGTTCGAATTCCTTTATTGATCCAAGACTGAAGAATACTCTTCGCATATCCCCACGTTGGTTTATTACGGTCCAACGAGCGCCTCATAGCTTCCAAGATTAATGGTTCTCCAAGGTCCTCACTCCAGCTCACTATATCTTCTGAAATTTTAGGACGTATAACGCCAAAGTTGTTTTGATAAAATTGAATGGGACATTCCATCTGTTCTGAAGTAGTAGTAGTAATAAACTCTTTTACATTCTTAACTTCTTTAAGTTCTCTTCCATTCTTGTATGTGTCTTTTTGCTGTCTATCTGATGGTGAAGTGTTGTTCTTCTGCTGGTTATATGGTGTTGTTCTGTTGTCATTATCCTCATCGTTTGATTGATAAATTGCCCAGTTATCAACGGTTATGACACTATATTTGTTGGTGGATTGTATAGAAATAACTCCATCTTCTTCGAGTATTTTCAAGTAATCACGAACAGTAGACTCATTCATATTCAATTCAGAAGCAGCTTTCTTACGACCAAATATAAACTGTCCAGGTTCTAGTTTTACACTTTGCCTCCCTACCCTTGATTCCGTACTTTTATGACTTGACTTTGTAAGACAATATATGAAGATTTTTAGCATCTTTTCATTTTCAAAAATTTCACTATGAAGGATTTTCCGATGAAGCTTCAGCCACCCTTGCATTATTTCACCTTCCTTCTATACATGGGATAATCAGACGACATAGCCTTTAGATTTTAAACAGGTGTGGTGTTTTTCCCATATTTTCAACCAACTTATATCGTACTCATCACACAAAGTTGCCAGATACACAGTAGAGAAGTGAACTACACTAGCCATTATATCTGCAGACCTATGGATGTCTTGTAAATCCATAGAGTGGATACTATATAAGTCTTCTGTCCATTTCACTTGAGAAATGCGTTTAAGTGCTTCCTTTAACTCTTTCTCTAATATCAATTGGAGAAAGTATTTATCGTTATTGGCTCTAGGAATACTATCTAACTGTGTAATCCCCCATCCGATATATTCATTAACGGCTTCCAGAGCTAGCCATGGACTATTATATTTTTCGATAAAGTATTTGGTGGTTACAGGGGGGATCTTCCGTTCTCCTCTTTCTTGCTTAGAGATATACTCCCTAGATTGAAACATATCAATTGCCAATTGCTGCTGTGTTTTATTAATACCCTTTCTCTCTGCTCTCATATAATTTGCAGACTTACTATAATTAATTGAACTCCCCCCTTGTTTTGTACCATCAGCTATATTCCGGTTAATTTATGATAGATTTATAGAGTTATATCACACCAAATCTTCTTTCTGGTGCTGTTTTTTCGGAGATCTCAACATGATCTCTAATCCAACTCATTACTAAATCTTTAGGATAAAGTGTTCTACCTCCAACGTGAATCTTTGGAAAGTCTTCTCGCTTTAGAATATGAGCGTCTAATGACTGTACACTTACATTAAAGACATATTCGGCTAACTTAGTTCGGTCCAATAAATATGGCAACTCTGCTTCTCTTTCGACATCTTCTTGAGCCTTTTTTGCAATATCATAAAAGATATCGTACACCTTATTATTAAAATCGGCTTCAGGTTGTAATTTTGCTTCAAACAATTAAATCATTTCCTTTCTTCAATTAGATTTTAATACTTCAGAACTAAAAGTATGATTTTCTTGTACTTTTTGACCGAATAAATAACGGATATCTTTTCCCAAAAGTTCTGATAAACGAATAGCTACTTTAAGAGTTGGTGTTGAATATCCATTTTCCCAATTAGCTACACTTTGTTTTCCCTTATACCCCAAACATTCAGAAAGTTGATTTTGACTCATGTTAGCTTTAATCCTTGCTTCTTTCAAACGTCTATTTTTCATTATTTCACCTCCCTTGTATGAATAACTTGTACTTAAAAGTATATGTACAAGTTACTTGTATGTCAACAGATAAAAACAAGATTCTTGTACTTTAGTTAAAAACATCAATAAATAACTCTAAAGATGGTACAATAATCTTGTACCTAAAAAAGTGAAAGGATTCTAAAAATGCTCTCACAAAGACTTAAATATTCTAGAAAAACCAAGGGACTCACTCAAAATGAATTAGCAAATAAGATTAAAACGACCAAGGGTACAATTAGTAACTACGAAAATGATTATAGTACACCTTCAAATGAGATGCTTATTAGTCTTGCTAATGCATTAGATGTGAGTGTTGATTATTTATTAGGTAGGTCTGAGACTACAGTAAACCAAACAAAAGAAAATGAATACAATACTATCAATGAAATAAATAAGCTCATGGATAAGTATGGGATTGAAGATGCTGCATTTTTCGATTTAGAAAAATGGAAGGCTATGGGGCCGGAACAAATTCGGGAGTTGGAAAGTTATTTTCAATATCTGTTAAGAAAGTCAAAAGAGCTTGAAGAGGAAAACAAAAAATAGAGCGTATCTGAAGACACGCTCTATTACTTCAGGCGATTTTTATTGAAACCACCCTTTACTAAAGAGAATTCTAAATTAATATAAATATAAAACTTACAGACATGTTCTGCGTTCATTTATTTGTTCTCAGCGTCCAAGAAATTTACTCCCCAACCATACCATCTCCATCATTATCTCTCATGTATTGATATAACCAATGATCACTCGTAATCGGCATACTGAAACCAGCATCCTTTGCTTCCTGGATCGTCACCTGACCATTGCCATTCGTATCAACGCTAGAAACGTCCCCTTCCTCGGTGGAGCCGGTGGAATTGGAGGAATCGTCATTAGTTAGTCCGAGTGATTCATTCACTTCGTCTGGATTTACATTGTCGAAGGTATCGATGATTTCATTGCCATGTAACGTGTAAGTATATTGATAATCGGAAGGAATGTGCGTTTTCGTATCAGGATAAGTGATTATTGCTTCAAAATTTGTAGCGCCCCCTGCCTTCCGTATAGCATCTTCCAAGTACGCTTGATCCCCATGCCGGTTCAGGGTGCTTTCTTGTGGGGTAATATTATATGCGTTAGAAACCCCTCCTAGAGAGTCGGCAATGATATGCCCTTCATCTAACTTATCACTTTCGACACCAGGTACTTTTGCTTCGTCTGAGAAGTATCTGCCGGATGATAAGACCGGTTCCGCACTATCGTCCTGCAGAATGATTTCATCAGCCACGACTTTCACTAACTGTCCGTACTCATTCGTAAAGGCCCAGTACTCCCTGTCTCCGTAACCTATATCTACTACGACATTAGAGGCTCGATCTCCACTGAGGTCCCCACCATCTACTTCCAGTCGTTCATATCCTGAAAATAGGTCATCCTGTGTTTCGGTTGAGTCTTCCTCTGTGGGTTCCTTCTCAACAACAGTGCTTTCTTCTTTTTCACCACTAGTAGTGGTATCAGCAGATGAATTTCCTTCTTGTATATCTGTTTCTCCGTCTGATTCATTATCTTTCGTTGCATCATCTGTGGTTACTTCTTGTGTTTCTATTTCCACCTCTCCTTCTGAAGTGGCTGGATCTTCGGCATTGGTGCAACCAATCATAAAAAAGATCATCAAAAGTAAAGTTAAATAGTTTATTTCCTTTTTCATTTTGGACACTCCTACATAGTTTTTCCGCTCTGTACCTTCATTCATTAAATTCTAATTAAACTAACATGTCCTACTTTTTTTATTATACATTTGTAGGCAAAAAATTAAGTTAATCGCTTTTTATTTAACACAATTCTAGATCTAATATTATTTTACAGTAAATGCTCATTTTTTGGTGTTTTTTTACTGAAAAATACTGCCCATTAATAAAAAAGCGATTGCTCTTATTGAACAATCGCCCCCAATTCCGGAAGACTTGATTTCGAGATATTGAAGCAGATTTTCAACTAACGCACCCGTTAGTTTATGTGTTATTTATTACAAACACGTGATATTATACAGGCAAATAGACAGACAAATTAGTAAAAATGGGGAGGATCGAAATACATGGACAAGGAATTACCTATTGGAATAAAACATGGATGTTTTACTATAATCGGGGGTTTTGAAGAATATCAAGAAAAAGTCATTAAAAAACGAATTGAACGCTTAGAACAAGACAAGCAAAAGTTTATAAATGGGGGAAAAAATCCTAATAATAATTTTGAATCAGTGGATACTTTTGATAAATGGATACAAGAACGTAAGTCAGTAAAGAAATACAAATGTCAGTGTAAATGTGGAAGAATAGTTTATTTAAATGAAAGGGAGTTATTTTTCAAGAGATGGAGAGATTGTGAAGGACTTGGAGAGATAGGAGAACAAAAAAAATGTGCGTTAAAGCAAGAGCGTATTAAAAAGAGATTGGCTTCATATCCCAGAGTAAAAGACGAAAGCTATCATATTGATTATTTCAATACCATACATGAATCATTAGAGATATTAGAATGTATTAATGAAAATTACGAGGGGAAAATCATTACACATGACAAACGAAAAAAGAGAGGTGGCGAAGTTATTGTATATAAATTATATAAATGTCGTTGTTATCTGTGTGGAAAAGAATATGAATTTAAATCATCAGATTTTGAGATAAAAATCGATGCATACGGGTCTAGAGCGTTAGATGGATATTATTGTAATGCTTTTTGTGACTGTCATAACATTTCATCGTTTCAATGGCGAACTATAAAAATATTGAAAGAACATAATATAGCATATAGAGTTGAAATTGAGTTTCCAGACTTATATGGTGTAGGTCAAAAGAAATTGTTGCGTTATGATTTTGCTATTCTCGGTTCAGATAATAGCATTAAATGTCTTATTGAGTGTCAAGGTGAACAACATTATAAGCCTGTAGTTGAATTCGGTAGCGTTTCACAATTCGAGTCTCAAGTAAAGAATGACGAATTGAAACGTGCCTATGCCAAGTCACATAATATACCTTTAATGGAAATTCCTTATACTCGTAATACATACGATAAGGAAATAGAATTTCTCAAAACTGCTGAAATTATTTAATCACATATTTTCAGGTATTGATTTGAAAGTATATAAGACACTTCGGTGTCTTTTTTTATATTATCATCCATTTTCCTAGTCACAACTATTTCTTCCACTAACTTGACCCGATAGTCGAATAAGAAACAAGGATTGCCGCAGCAACCCACTTTAAACTTAAGCCCCCGTTTACGGAAGACTTGATTTCGAGATATCTTGTATCAAATAATAAATTAACGCACCCGTTACTTTAAGTACATTTTTTATAAAATCAGTACAAAAAGATGTTTTTTGAATGCACAGTATCGTTGTACTGTGTAACAAGAAATCTGAAAGAGAATTTCATTTATAACCCCTAGCAATAATTTCAGGATTACCCTTCTCTAACGCAACTTGTAGGCTATGCTTATAAACATGCTTTTTTTCTCTTATTTTTGAATCACGATTTAAGGATTTCCGATAGACAAACTTTTGTTTCATCACATTTTTTCGTTGATTATAATAAAGAATAAATCTGGTTAATGGTGCTTGCTCATTGGAATTTCGCCATATAATTTTGAAGCTCTTCATTCCTTCCCACTCTTCTACACTTAGCATTTTACATAATAAATTTAATTGCAATAAGTTAAATTCAGCATTAATGTTAACTTCTCTTGAAAGAATTAATTTAGTTTCATCGATAAATGGTTCCTGAACAACAGTAAAAGTAGTTATTGTCCTCAATTGGTGTATAAATTGCTCAAACGTACATATTGGAAATCTAGTTTCTAGAAAGTTTTCAAAATCTATTTGTTTGACGTGCAAATTCAGTTTATTTAAGTGATTTTGGATTTGCTCCCAAAAGTCTCTATAGGTTTCTCTGATCGGATACACATGTTGATGTATCTTTTTTAGATGTAGAGCTAATTCTTTCTTTTGTATCCGAACTTGATCATAGTTATCCTCGCTTGCTAATAGGTATTCCTTTGCAACGATACTGGATAATAACTTCGTTACTATATCTCGCACTTCCATACTTTCCCCATCTAAAATATTCATCTCACAATAACTTTCCATTGTTTTAGCAATGTCTAAGTTTTCTTGAATTAGATCCCCTGTACTTATAAAGCCAGAATCAACATCATATAGCTTCCATAAGAATCCATTATATATTGCTATATTTTTTATTAGTATCTCGTTATTAACTTTTTCTAAATAGTCCCGCGAGTGTATACCTCTATGGAACTTCTTAATAAACCGCTTCATTCTTTTCTCTAATAGCTTTACATTATCCGCTTCTTTTATAGTAGTTTCATTATTACCGGAGGGTGGGGGTTCCTGCTTCACATCTATCGGTTCCTCGCTAGTGTTTTGAAAATGTCGATTCAGTGCACGGATTAAATTAGTAAAGACATCTACCCCACCAATAACCCCATAAGATTTTCCTGGTTCCTCCGTAGATACATAATAATCTTCTAAATTATCACTAATGTGTTCCTTATCCCCACGTAATTCTGCTTGTTGGTGTATGTTTGTAGAGCCCCTTTGTTGATTCGCTTGTTCAATATCGTCTTCTGTTAGAATTAACCGATTATTCAAATCATCTAGCAAACCCACAAGTGTTTGATACTCTTCCATATTTGAATCCTTTTCTAAATAATGGTATGGCGAATCCTTCATATTAGCAAAGGTCTTCAACAACATCTGGGTATCATGATACCAACCAACACATTCTAGAACTTGATTCGGTGTTGTAATCAAAATGTCAAAAGTTTCTTTTAATTTGTCTAAATTACGGTCGAACACATACGTGTAGTAGGATTCAACCTGATCGATCTTCTTTCCTTGTTCGGCACAAACATGAATCTGATCGATTGGTATGGTCGATTTTAGCTTTATGGTCAGCTTGTTTTGGTCCAATACGCCCTCAATAAATTGAATCGTTTGTTTTTGCTGTTCCTGATTTACCTCTTCCGGCATAAGTTCAAACAAATCAGTTAAAGGAACAAAATTAAATTCTTCGTCAAAAAAAGGATCGAACTTACCCTTTGGTCCTTTCTCCGCAATAACCGCTTCCGTATTACCGTCCGCACTTGTTTGTAACAATGCCTGGCGACTACAGTTGGCACTTCCATATACAATAACCTCTTCCTGTTCACCAATAAATCGAAAAACTTTTCCATGATACCTTTTATGATTATCCTCTGTGAAATTCATTTCATACAAATCAAACCTCGAATCATCCTTTTTAGTTAATGGGAAATTCGTAGTTTTGTTTTGTAAATAGATGGAAACCTTTTCAGGGTTATATTTTTGCTGCCAATGATTAATAACTGCAAGGGATTGATCAAAGTATGGTGTCATGCAATCAATTCGTTTAATTACTTCTGGTAAGATCTCACTTAATTGATCTTGTATTGACCTCTCAAGATTCATGAACATCGATAGTGCATTATTTTCCCGATTAAAGTTATTTAAATAGTAAAAAGTCTGTAGTTGAGCCATCAACTCTTCCATCAATTTATTATTACTTGGCTTCGTTTGCCAAAACATGCTTAAAGCAGCATTAATGATGTGAAGGTGATCTTTATTTCTTCCAACCTCATAGGTGAATACGTTGAATAATTCTTTGTTCGTTATAAATCCAGAAGGGGTTAAATTGCCACTACCAATAATCAGCTTTGCCTTTTTTTCACCTAATAATAAATACACTTTTGGATGAAAAGCATGTTTAGTTTCCATTGGTGTTACCAGATAACTTTTTCCGAGTTCGGTGATATTTGGATGTTTCACCGACTCTTGTAAACTATTATGATCAATAAACAGCCCAATATATGTACAACCATTATCTAACAAATGACGCAGAATCATCTTTTCAAAAAAAACTAAATCTGTGGAAAAGGATGAAAATAGTGCGACCTTGTATCCGTTATGTTTCAACTCTTCTAGTATGTTAATCTTATCCATTTAGTTTCACCTCACCTAAAGGTGTTACATGATAGACGCGCTTTTTTTGCGTAATTAAGCCAAGGTCTTCTAAAATGCTCAACCCTTGATATACACGAAACGTATTATATACAGGGGTATCTTCGGCAATTAGGTATAGCTTGCCATTGTTCTCAGTAAAGTGATACGTCTCATTATTAGTCGTAATCATTTTATTTAAAGCAACTTTTTGATGTTGATCAAGAATATAATAATTTAAAATATAACTAATAAACTTGCTTACTGGTTTAGTCTTGTGTCCTTCTATCAACGATGTCCAACTTTGAAAAGAAATACTATCTCTTCCACCAAGGCGAAGCAATTCATAGTGAAAATCCTGAAAGTCGGCTCGATTTTGTAACCGCAGATTTACATCTAACATGATTAGTAAGGGCTGCCACAGATGATTTTTCACACTTTTTTCTTGTTCTTCCATATGTTTGAGAAATGTTTCTCGCCTATCAAATGGAAATGAAAGATCATTTTCCAGATCTTTAACCGTCTGTCGTAAATCATAGCCCTGATCACTTAATTCCACTAACACCGCAGAAATTAGTTCCGCTTTTGTGTATACTCTTTTGGACATTTTATCTAAAAGATACGCCCATATATTTAGGAGACTATAAGTGAAAAATTGTCTCGCCTGATAAATTTCCCAACCAATAGCAACTTCGTTCACTCCAGCTTGTAAGTTTATTTTATTATGATAAAAGCTATCATACATGTGATGTTGCCAATCTTGAATCGATACTTTCTGCCCGTTAAAGTGGTTAATTAAAATCATATAATAAAGAAGTGAATCTCTCCGCCATTCCCCTTTTGGACTTTTGGGTTGCTCTGGCATAAACATGTTTGTGAGTAGTTTTCTATCTTTTGAGCAAGCATCTAATGATGCTAAAGCAGCAACTTTGCCATATTCAACTAAGACTTCTCTTGGGACATTTTCATCTTGCTTTCTATGTGTTTTATAATACGTAGTATCTTTTACGTTAAGCTCAAACGAATCGGCTAACTCTTTTCCAAAAGGTGTTAACCTATCAATGTTAACACCTTTTTTTGCATCACCAGCTTTGGTGACCCCCATAATCTTCATTACGTTTCGATACGTCCCATATCCTCCAAATGGATCCTTTACATACTTTGTATCAACAGAAAATCCCTGTTGATCCGAATTCCATACTTTATATCCATGGGTACTTCCAATCACACTATTAATAGTTCCTTCTCGTTCTTCAGCTTCTGCAATGTTTGCTAGAATATAATACCATTCTTGTTTTTTTAAATAGGTTTTAAAATTTTGTACTGACTTTTTATCCGGCACATTTTCAATAAAATCTTTCAGTACCCATGCGAAGAACGACCAATACCTCGCCCTCGGGGTAATACTTGTAATTCCAGATTGCAATGTATCCGCAATTGAAATCCCAACATAAAGAATCCCCAAATGGTCTTCCCCATTAATCGTCCTGAAATTATTTGTTGTCCACCTTGGGCCTTGTGTCATTTGTACAGTGGTCACCTCTCTATATTGTAGGAAAGTAAATCTATTATAATTTTAGCACAATCTTGGGAACAGAGATTGTGCTACATAGTACTAGAGATATTGCAAAAAAAAGAAAAACGAACAACCAGTGTTTCAGGTTCACCCTCTTTAACGGAACAAAGGACGCAATCCAATCTTCTTGAAGTGCGCCCTTCCCTGAAATAACATTATTTTATTTTTCATAACCCTTTTTATTGTACTTAAATAATTTAATAGAATTTCCCACTATTCAAATCTATTAAATCCCCCAAAGAAATGGACGATTTAAATTGTTCGCCATATTCACCATCTCGAGTTTGTTTGTCATATTTATATGAAATATTTGAAGAAAGGCCCCTTTTCTGGATAACTCGAAGTCAAGATAATCTAAAATAATTGATACTTATTTAGGAATTAAGTTTACGGTGACTTATTATAAGGTTAGTTATCATGAGCTTTTTTCCTAGGCTTTTTCATTAACACTGTAAAAGCAATCCATATATTTAAGGGTAGCCATATTCCAAACGTAATCCAATTAGAAAACCAGTCCACGTATGGATCCAAGTGGTTTTTGAGCAATATATCTAATCCCGAATAACTCATAAATGATGTAAAAATAAGAGTTAAAACAACTAAATTGTTTTCAAAAATCCTGTGAGATAGGTTCTTTTCCTTACCATATTCAATGTTTTGCTTTTCAATATCATCTCGTAATTCTCTCACAAAGTAATCAACCTTATTAAGAAGACTGCTAGTACCGGAGAGTATCTCAATTTTGTTATATATAGTCTTCGGACTCCCTTCGGATTGGAACATTACATCACTGTCATATTTAAGCCTTATATGATTTAGCTCACTTTTCACTCGATTATATTGATTAATTTCTCCATATTCACCTGAAGAAATATTATTTAGCAAATTTCTTAAATAAGCTTTTTTCAGCAAAACCAACTCATAAAAACCTATAATATCAGCTATCATTTTACAGAGTATTCTTGAATAAACTTTTTTGTATTCTAAATCATAAGTTCCATTAGCTCTAAACATATCTTCCGATTCTACTAAACTTTTCCTAGTTGAATTTTCTAGTTCTTTAGATTCAATACTTAAAATGTTAGACACGTCATTACAAAAATAACTAAAAGATTTAGTATTATACACTTTTCCTTCCTCTAAAATAGAATCTAATTTCGAAGTGCTATATTTGTTTACTAATGCTTCACTGGAATTATTAAGGAGTTTAACATACTGTAATTTATTCCTTTCAACAAATTGATCATGGATTTCTTGGTGGTCGTCTTCATTAATTATTATCCAGCCAATAGAACTAACTCCTTCCTCCAAGTTGTCTTTAACGCCCCCCCAAACTTCAATATTTTCTATGTAAACATTGACGATCTCATCTATGCTCGCACTCTTTCCTTTATTGTAATCATTAGGTAAAACACGTTCATTGTCTTTATTCACTTTAAGAGCATAATCCAGTATCCTGTATTCCTTCTTTCTAACAGGAAATTTCACATTATCTAAGGAGAAATAACTAGGAACCTCTTCTTTTGCTATCTGATCGGTTTGATGTTTAATTTGTATATATAGACTCATTATGCCAGATTTATGAATACTTACTTGCACTATTGGAGTAACTAATTGCCCCTCATACCAACCTAAAAATGGTAACAATGTAAAACGCTCATAATTACTTTGATTGAAACTATTCGACAAATACTCTCTGTATGTATTCTCAAAACTTTCATCCATATAAGTTGCCTCGTCATAAAAATTCTGTTCATATAGAAATAGTCCTTTACTGTGCTTATTGATTGCTGCAATGTAATAATCCTCATCCACACCAAATGTTTCTATAAAATCTCTCCACTTCTGCCTATCACTTTCAGCGTCTACCCTCACCCCTATTCCTTTATCTATAGTCTCATTTCCTCTTTCTAAAAAATATGCGTGTGTTTTTGTGTCTAAATATGATTCAAACCTTTTATTACCATGTCCTCTTTCTTTACTTGAGTCTATAAAGCTTAAAAAAGCTCGAGAATACTTTATGTTCTGAATAATCTCTGAATATTGTTCTTTATTATAATTAAATACTCTATATATGTTAATTACTCGAGTAGTCACAAAATTCCCCCTGTGCAGTATTAATTATTTTATTAGCATTCCTAATTGATTACTTACAAGTATTCAATAATAATAGCGTATCACCTTTTACATATTATGGGGGATAAAAAATATAGAACCTTTGTTCTTTTGGTGCGCAATAACTTTTAGGTAGAGAAACGAAATTTATCAGTATTAAATCGACATATGTTCTAAAGCCACCTCTTCTGTATCAACATCTCCAAAGTACTTCACCAACATATTAAATTGTAAGCAATATGTTCTCAAAATTAGTAACGAATAACTTTTTATCGACATAATACGTTTGCCATGCTTCTGATAGGAACATCTTATATCACTCTCCAAAACTATGAATCTTAATTTCATTATGTTTCTGGAGATGAATTCCTATATTTATTTTTTTTTTGAGAATAAGAAATATAAATTCCATTTACGATTCCCCTACTCTTATCCATTTTTTGTAATCAATTATTGATTAACAGAACACACGTTCGTATAATGCTTGTAAGGACGGTGATTAGTTTGAGGTTTCCTTACTACACAACCACAATTCTAGAAGACCTAATAACTCAGTGGTATAAAAAACACAAGTTTACAGAGCCAAATGATTTAAATGTTTACAACATTGGATCAGAGTCACAAATCTTTGTGACTTGTAGACCTACTCAAGCTAGTTACATGAAAGTAGGGAAGTTTCAAGAAATTGTCTTGGATAGTCGCCTGCCATATATACAACAACGAGAGCAATTTTTCCATGAGCTTTGCCATGCTGTAAGACATGCAGGACGCCAATCTATCATGCCACATCCTTTTTACGAACTTCAGGAGAGAGATGCTAGGCACTTTACTCTTTATGCCTCACTTCCCACCCATATGATTAATGAATATAACTTTGCTAACCCTGCAATTGTTGACCAGTTGTCACGTGATTTTATGATTCCAAAGAACGTTTGCATGGAACGTTTAGAAAAAATTAAGAGTCGAATTGTACCATCTTTTAGATCTCCATTCTTTAATATGAAAAAGGAGGGATAAATATGGCTAATTTCCGAAAAAGAGGTAGTAGATGGTACTTTCAAATATATACCGGTATAGATCCATCCACCGGGAAAAAGAAATTCACATCTAAAGGAGGGTTTAAGACTAAAAAGGAAGCTCAGATGGCTGCAGTTGAAGTAGAAAAGGAAGTATATGAAAACACATATGTTCAAGAACAGAATATTACCTTTCAAGAATTTACTGTAGAGTGGATTAACACTTATCGTGAAACCGCTAAAATTAGTTCTGTGAGAAACCGACAGCAAAACTTGGATCACTTAAATAGATTTTTTGGAGATAAAAAAATAAAAGATATCACGCGCAAACAGTATCAAGCCATGCTTGCTTCGCTGCATAATGCAGGCTATGCGTTTAATACTTTGGATGGTATTCATGCAACAGGGAGAATGGTTTTTAGGAAAGCTGTGGAATTTAACATAATTAAGGACAGTCCTTGCGACTTTGCAAAAATTCCACGCAAAGTGGAAACCGTTGAGGAGGTAGAAAGCAGTAAAGGTGAAATTAAATTTATGGAAAAAGAAGAACTTATTCGTTTTCTTAATGCTGCCAAGGAAAGTGGCATTGATAAAGACTACCCCATGTTTCTGACACTTGCTTATAGTGGGTTACGAGTAGGTGAACTGATCGCATTAAAATGGTCGGATATAGATATGGATAAAAAAACCTTAAGAGTAACCAAAACATATTACAACCCCAACAATAATACAAAAGAATACCAATTATTGACCCCTAAAACTAAAGGATCAATAAGAACGCTAAAAATGGACGTTGGAGTTATTGAGGTCCTCAAAAAACACAAGGGACACCAGGATGATCTCATTGAAAAAATGAAGAACGAATATACTCAACTGGATTTTGTTTTTGCTAAGGAAGTTAAGAACCTTGGATACCCTGAATTCTTAAAGACCGTAAACACCCATATGAGACGTTTATTAAAAATTAGTGGTATCGATAAGGAACTTACCCCTCACTCCTTACGCCACACCCACACCTCTCTATTAATTGAAGCAGGAGTAGGAGTTAAGGAAATTCAACAACGATTAGGGCATGGAGACATAAATACAACCATGAATATTTACGCTCATATCACTGAAAACATGGAAGAAAAATCCTCTCAAAAGTTCAGTGAACTCATGAGAGGATTTTTGGATATTTAATATTATCACGAAAGTTTTTTAGTTTTACACATCAATGCTAAAGCAGATTCCATGGCTTCAAAGGATCGCTGAACTATTAATGTTTTTACTTAACAAGCCAAAATCAGAAATGCCTCCAGCCTTCAGTAATGAGTTTCAACTTATGAATATCAACTATTTCTTGGTAATAATCTTTATAAGCTTTAGGGTAAACATTCTTATTGGAATCAATAACAACAATATTACGACCTTGGTCAACTTCAAAAGATGCTCTTTGTAAATTATCATTAACATTGGTCACCCGTATCAACTTAATAGCATTAGCATTAATAGTACTTCCTCCCTGATTCATTTAGTAATTAATAAGGAATGACGTACGAAAAGCAGTAGAAGCATAAAAGCCTCTCAAAAGTTCGGTGAACTCATGAGAGGCTTTAGATAATTCATAGGGTTTTAAGAGAAGTATGTCAAAAGTATGTCATTTTGACTTTATGGGTGAAGCTAAACCCTTGATATCAAGGGTCATGGGGGCATGATTACATCATGCCGCCCATACCGCCCATGCCACCCATGTCAGGCATGCCGCCGCCAGCGCCGTTATCTTCTTCTGGAAGATCAGCGACTACCGCTTCAGTTGTCAAGAACATAGCGGCTACGGAAGCTGCGTTTTGAAGCGCAGAACGTGTCACTTTCGTTGGGTCAACGATTCCTTGTTCAACCATGTTCACCCATTCGCCGGACGCTGCGTTGAAGCCTACGCCGACTTCTTCGCCTTTCAGATGCTCAACGATGATGGATCCTTCAAGACCCGCGTTGTGAACGATTTGGCGAACTGGCTCTTCAAGCGCACGAAGAACGATGCTTGCACCTGTTGCTTCGTCGTCTGATAGATCAAGGCCTTGGACAGAGTTGATGATGTTAACTAAAGCTGTACCACCACCAGCAACGATGCCTTCTTCTACAGCTGCTCGTGTAGAGTTTAGGGCGTCTTCGATGCGTAGTTTACGCTCTTTCAATTCAGTTTCTGTCGCTGCTCCTACTTTGATAACAGCTACGCCGCCAGAAAGTTTCGCAAGGCGCTCTTGTAGTTTTTCTTTGTCGAATTCAGAAGAAGTTTCTTCTGCTTGGGCACGGATTTGAGCGACACGGGAAGAGATCTGCTCAGGGTTTCCAGCACCTTCGACAATCGTTGTGTTTTCTTTTGTGATGACTGCTTTAGACGCGCGTCCAAGCTGGTCGATCGTTGTATTCTTCAAGTCAAGTCCAAGATCTTCAGTGATGACTTGGCCGCCCGTTAATGTGGCGATATCTTCAAGCATCGCTTTACGACGGTCACCAAAGCCAGGAGCTTTAACAGCTACGGCATTGAATGTACCACGAAGTTTATTCACAACAAGTGTTGCAAGTGCTTCGCCTTCAACGTCTTCAGAGATCAATAGAAGTGGCTTGGATTGTTGAACCACTTGTTCAAGAACAGGAAGGACTTCCTGGATGTTGTTGATCTTCTTGTCTGTAATAAGAATATAAGGATCTTCAAGAACCGCTTCCATCTTATCCTGGTCTGTAACCATGTATGGAGAAGCATAGCCGCGGTCAAACTGCATACCTTCAACCACTTCTAGTTCTGTGTTGAATCCTTTAGATTCTTCGATTGTAATAACGCCGTCGTTGCCTACACGCTCCATAGCTTCAGCAATCAGCTGGCCAACTTCATCGTCAGCAGCAGAGATGCTTGCTACTTGCGCGATTGAATCACGGCCTTCGATCGGTTTGGAGATTTTACGAAGTTCTTCTGTTGCTACGGCAGTTGCCTGTTCGATTCCACGACGGATTCCAACTGGGTTCGCACCAGAGGTTACGTTTTTAAGACCTTCACGGATCATCGCTTGTGCTAGAACGGTTGCTGTAGTTGTACCGTCACCAGCAACATCGTTTGTTTTTGAAGCAACTTCGGATACAAGCTGTGCACCCATATTTTCGAAGTGATCTTCTAGTTCAATTTCTTTCGCGATGGTTACCCCGTCGTTTGTGATTAGTGGGGAACCGAATTTCTTATCTAGAACCACGTTACGTCCTTTTGGTCCAAGTGTTACTTTTACAGCATCTGCTAATGTATCTACACCGCGCAGCATAGAGCGGCGTGCGTCTTCACTAAATTTAATTTCTTTAGCCATTTTATAATGCCCTCCTTATTAAAATCGTATCTCTAAGTATTCTTATAGAAAAAGTGACTACTGGATGACAGCAAGTACATCAGACTCGCGAAGAATCAAGTATTCGCTGCCTTCATACTTCACTTCTGTACCCGCAAATTTAGAATAGATGACACGGTCTCCCTGAGCAACTTCCAATGCGACTTTCTCACCGTTATCTGTTACGCGGCCTGTGCCGACAGCAACGACTTTACCTTCCAGTGGCTTTTCTTTCGCAGAGTCTGGAAGTACGATTCCGCTCGCAGTAGTTTGTTCTTCTTCAACTAGTTCAATAACAATACGATCACCAAGTGGCTTTAACAATTAGGACACCCTCCTTGATATGGTTCTATCAATTTTTTGTCGGTTATTAGCACTCTCCGTTAGTGAGTGCTAACACAATTATTATAATAATCAATTCACTCTCGTTTTTCAAGTAGAAACTATAGAATTTTTACACTTCTTTTTTCGACAAAATTCTTACAGTAACCCTTATTCCTTACGTCTGGTTTTGAAACTGTGATAGAATACATAAAGTATGTATATTGAAGGATTTAAATGGTATTTATAAAAGGAGTCGTGCCTTTATGCCAAAATATTATTGGTACATTATCGTGACCTATATTGTGACACAGCTCTCAGCGTTGATTGCTACACCTGTGATGATGTGGGCGGGGATGCCCCGCTTCGATGCGATTGCCATCTGGTCTGTTTTCAGTTTTACAGTGGCAACCCTCATTATTCTGCTTTTACTGCGCAACAATGAACCGGACACCATGGTGCGTGAGGAGAATAAAGCCGGTCCGGGAAAAGTGGTCCTCTGGTCGATTGCTGGTGTCTTTCTAGCGTTGTTCGCTCAAGCGATTGCTGCAAGTATTGAACGTGAATGGTTCGGCGTATCGCCAGGATCCGAAAATACAATGGGATTGATGGAAATCGCCCGTGAATCTCCGTTGTTCATCCTGCTTCCTGTCGTGTTCGCGCCGATTACGGAAGAGATTATTTTCCGTAAAATTATATTCGGTTCGATTTATAAACGGACGAATTTTTGGTTGGCTGTCCTCGTGTCTGCTTTAGTCTTCGGAGCCTTCCATTTCGATTTCAGTCACATGTTAGTGTACTTCTCCATGGGAGTCGTGTTCGCCTTCCTATATGTCAAAACAAAACGAATTATTACACCAATCGTGGCTCATATGGCGATGAACTCATTTGTTGTCATTTCACAGTACTTCCTCACAGAGGAAGATATCCGTCGGATGCAGGAACAGCTGGAGACCATCTTTATTGGAGGCTTTTTATAATTATGAGAACATCACCCTTATTCATGGCTTTTCTTTACATGATGATGGGCATTGCGTTCACCTATATTGCTGCCCAGGCGGCTGAAGAAACGGTTTGGAATGCGATGACCATCATCCTGGCCATTGTTGCGACGTTCAATATTGCCGTTTCGATCCGGCTATACAATTTACATCATAAGATTAAGAATGCGAAGAAAAAGTAGCAGCCGCTCTATATGTAAACGTCGCTAAAATAAAAAAGCAGGTCCTTTCGAATGGACCTGCTTTTTTTATGCTTCTTTTTCCACTTCTTCGTCGTCCTGGACTCCCTTCAAGATGAATGAAAACGGGATCGCTATGATGAGCACGACTGCAGACACGAGAAAGGCTTCATTTAACGTCTGCAATGTGGCTGCCTGCATATCGATATCCGGATTCGCCGACACCTGTGCTCGTCTTACTTCATAATAAATGGAGAAAAAGACAATCCCAAGTGAGGAGGAGATCTGCCTGATGATGTTGTTCATTGCTGATCCTTGGGCAACGAGATGGTCCGGGATACTATTCATACCAGATGTCGTTGCCGGCATGTTCCCCATCCCCATGCCAAGACCTCTCACTGTATTTAACAGTAAAATCAGCCAGTACGGTGTGGACAATTGCAAAAAGCTGAGAGCAATTGTGGCTAAAGCCATAATCGTAAGCCCTGGGGGGACGACGTATTTGGGCCCTTTTTTATCAAGGAGTCGGCCACCGATCGACATAAATATTCCACTAGCAGCGGCCGCCGGCAAGAACAATAACCCTGTCATCACTTCATTGAGGCCGTAGACATTCTGGATTAACAAAGGCAATAAAAAGATACCTGAAAACAGCCCGATCGAAGCAGCAGATGTGACTAAAATGGATACTGAATAGGTAGGCACTTTGAAAACTGATACATTCAGCAGTGGATCATCCTGCTTGTTTTCATAAAAGACAAAACTGACAAGGGCAAGGATTCCTATAATGATCAAGGTCACATTGAAAGGATCAAAAAGAGCCTCGAGTGTTTTTCCTCTTCCAAGTGCAAACAGCACCGAGCCAATACCTGTAGCTATAATAAGGAAGCCGATGAAATCAAACCGTTTTGATGGATCCGTTTCCGTACGTTCCAGGAATTTATAGGAAAGAACCAGCCCTGTGAGTCCAAACGGTACATTAAAGGCAAACAGCCATGGCCATTCGAAGTATTGAATGAGAAAACCACCGATCGTCGGTCCAACCGCAGGAGCGACCATTGCCGCTACCCCGTAGACACCAACAGCAAGTCCCCTCTCATTTCGTGGAAAAGAATTAAAGATAAGTGCCATGGCAATCGGCATCATCAACCCTCCGGCCATCCCTTGAATGGCACGAGATAAAATAACCATGGCGAGGGTGGTGGAAAAGAACCCAAGGGTTGAACCAATCAGGAATATGCATAAGCCAACTAGATAGACCTTTTTCTTCCCAAACCGGTCACCAAAATAGCCGGTGAGCGGCATCGTCATCCCCATCGATACCATGAAGATCGTTAGAATCCATCCCACAGCGACGGCATTGGATTCGAAGATCTCTATAAACCTCGGTAAAATAGGGTTCAACATACTATTATTGAGAATTACAGTGAAGGTTCCAAACAAAACAGAAACAACAACGAGCCATTTATTCGGCAGTTTACTCATGGCTTCCTCCTCCCTTTTCTTCGATACACGAACTATTATTTACTATACCACTTGTCTCTCCCTCTAACCATGATCGCGCACCTGCTTTCTCTCCCTGCAGAAGTTTAAAGGGATCCTCTTCGCAAAACCCATAATAGCAGCAAACGGCACATTTAAATCCGTTGAAAGCTTGAATTAAAAGAGTGGGCAGAAAAAAAGGATGCCGTCACACAGCATCCTCTTGTTTACTCTTCTTCCTCTATATTTTCTTCGTCCAATGGATAATGCTTCAGGAAATAGACAAGCGCCTGAAGTTCGATAGCAAGGTCGATATGGTGGACACGCACATCGGAAGGTACACTAATTCTCGCAGGAGTAAAATTTAGGATCCCCGAGATACCTGCTTTCACAAGTCGATCAGCAATCCCTTGCGCAGCTGAGGACGGCACAGTAAGGATAGCTACGGAAATACCTCCAAGCTTTTCTTCTAAATGGTCAATATGCTCAACATCTACCCCGCCGACTTCTGTACCGACCCTTTCCTCATTCGCATCAAAAGCGATCTCAATTTTCGTGTTATTATTTTTCATAAAGTTGTAATTCAAAAAAGCTGTTCCCAGGTTTCCGACTCCGATTAAAGCCACACGTGTCGTTTCATCCTGGTCGAGTGTTTTCCGGAAAAAGGACAGCAGGTATTCCACATTGTAGCCATATCCTTTTTTTCCAAGAGCCCCGAAGTAAGAAAAATCACGGCGGATGGTTGCTGAATCGACTTTGACTGCTTCACTTAATTCTTTTGAGGAGACGCGTAATTTCCCTTGCGTATGAAGATTATTTAAAAAGCGATAATAGAGCGGCAGCCGCTTCGCTGTCGCCTGGGGAATTTTCGTTTGTTCTATATCCATAGCATCTGACTCCTTTACCGGTCTATTCTACTGTAGTCACCGTTCTTGCCACCGGTCTTTTCCTTAAGATATGTCGGACCGATGACCATCCCTTTATCTATAGCTTTGCACATATCATAAACGGTTAAGGCTGTGGCTGAAGCGGCCGTTAGCGCTTCCATTTCCACCCCTGTACTCCCTTTCGTTTTCACAGAAACCTCTATTAATAATGTAGGCTTTTCTTCAAGTTTCCAATCAAAGGAAACGTCAATCCCTTTGAGGGACAATGGGTGACACATCGGAATCCAGTCGGAGGTGTTCTTCGCTGCCATGATGCCGGCTACCTGCGCAACAGAAAGCACATCCCCTTTTCCAATTTCATGATGGGTGATTTTCCGGTAAATCTCTTCGTCCACTTCGATACTTGTGACTGCGACAGCCGTCCGTACAGACTCCTTCTTGTCAGAAATATCGACCATACGGGCACGCCCTTGATCATTGAAATGAGTGAACTCTGCCATTTTCGCCTACCCCTTTTTGTTGAAGATCGTTAAGTACTGATTGAAACACTACTCTTATTCTATCAAAAAATCAAACGATAGTCGTTAAAGATTTCACATACTTGGAGGGCATTCTGTTGCTAGGGGATGTGTCTATGAGATACACTGATTTTATTGAGGTGAAACGACATGATTCTCATGCAATTAAACCAATTGACGAAGCGTTTTGGCGCAGAGTTAATTTTATCGAATATCAAATTGGAAGTTCAAATGAATGACCGGATTGCTATCGTGGGTCGTAACGGGGCGGGAAAATCGACCCTGCTCAAAATCATGGCCGGCGAAATGAGTCACGATTCGGGAGATATCTTCAAACCAAAAGAAACAACCATCGGATATTTAGCACAAAATACTGGACTTGAGTCCGGAGAAACAATTTGGAATGAGATGGAGAAAGTATTTACCTACCTGAAGGACTTGGAGAAAGAACTTCGCTCCATGGAAGTGCAAATGGCCGATCCGGGTCTGTTGGAAGATCAGAAACGCTACCAGCAGCTGCTTGCTGATTATGACCGAAAACAGGAATATTTCAAAACAGCAGGCGGCTATCAGTACGAAGCCGATATTAGGGCCGTACTGAATGGCCTGAATTTCAAAAACATCAGCTGGAATACCTCCATTAACTCTTTGAGCGGTGGTCAGAAAACCCGTCTGGCTTTAGGGAAGCTTTTGCTGACAAATCCTGATGTTCTGATCCTTGACGAGCCGACCAACCACTTGGACATTGATACACTAAGTTGGCTGGAGAGCTACCTGCAGGGCTACCAGGGAGCGGTTGTAATCGTTTCCCACGACCGCTATTTTCTCGACAAGATTGTGAATACAGTCTATGAAGTGGCCTTTCAATCTTCAAAGAAATATCACGGAAATTACAGTGATTACTTGAAGAAGAAGGAAGCAGACTACGAACATGAACTCAAGCGTTTTGAGAAACAGCAGGAAGAGATCAAGCGGATGGAGGATTTCATCCAAAAGAACATTGTCCGTGCGACGACAAGTAAACGAGCCCAGAGTCGGAGAAAGCAACTGGAGAAAATGGATAAGCTTGAAAAGCCAAAAGACGATAACCAATCAGCAAAATTCAGCTTTCAGACGGCCAAACGAAGCGGAAATGATGTGTTGAAGCTACGCAATTATGCTTTCCGCTATGACGACAGTAAAGATTACCTTTTTGAACACTTGTCCCTTGATCTCAGCCGGGGCGATTCTGTCGCTCTTGTCGGACCAAACGGTGTTGGAAAAACAACTTTATTGAAGTCAATCATCGGTGATTTGGAGGCATCTAAAGGGGAAAAACTGATAGGGACGAACGTACAAATAGGGTATTATGATCAGGAACAGACCAAGTTGGATTCAAAGAAAACGGTTCTGAATGAACTGTGGGATGATTACCCAATGAAAAACGAAAAAGATATCCGCACCATCCTCGGCAACTTTCTTTTTTCCGGTGAAGATGTACTAAAACCAGTATCCGCTCTTAGTGGCGGGGAAAAAGCCCGGTTATCGCTTGCCAAATTAATGATGAAGGAAGCTAACTTCTTAATTCTAGACGAGCCGACCAACCACCTGGATCTAGACAGTAAAGAAGTATTGGAAGCGGCACTTGTGGATTATCCGGGAACTCTTCTTTTCGTTTCTCATGACCGTTATTTTATCAACAAGATTGCCACACAGGTGATAGAGATGAACCCAGAGAAAACCCGGCTTTTCCTTGGAGATTACGACTACTATGTAAATAAGAAACAAGAAGAAGCTGAGCTTGCCCAACTCGAAGAAGCCGAACGACTGCAGAACGAACCACAGCCACAGGATTATGCTGTGAAGAACAGCTTTGAAGAAGATAAAGCAGCCAAGCGGGAAGAACGAAGAAAGATCCGAAGAATAGCAGAAATCGAAACAGAAATCGAAGCGTTGGAAGAGAAGCTCGAAGAAAATGAAAAACTGCTGTGCGACCCTGAGGTTTATCAAGATCACGAGAAATCACTTGAAATTACAGAAGACAACGACCAAATCCAAAAACAACTGGAAGCACTCATGGAAGAATGGGAAACCCTCCACGAATCCTGACTTCCAAAAACAGGTGTACCAGGTCATCCAGAAATTGGATGACCTGGTACACTATTTTCTTCCAAATGTATAAAGGTGTATGAATAGGTATTTATTGTCCACATAGTTTTCAACAGGTGAACACCGTTTTTTACAGTTCTCAACAGGGTTATGCACATTATCCACAAAAACAGCAGATGTTATCCACATTTTTGGGACCGTTTTCTTTACTATTTCTACTTATCCACCTTTATTTTGTCCACTGTATGTTTATACACATGTGGATAGGACTCCTTTCCTTTATCCTCTTCACTTATTCACACCCCGTTAAAACGGCAAAAGCTCCCCTTATATAAAAGGAGAGCTTTGCACGTACATGCACTCATCAAGACACTGATTCACTTTTTCCTTGAGCCAAAAAGTTCAAGATCGAGGCCTGGATTAGCGTTTAAACCCCACTCTGCACGGTGTCCTTGATTGTAAGCAACGGCACCGGCAGCCGCGATCATCGCTGCATTATCCGTACATAACTCCAATGGCGGAATTAGGAGTTCTGCCTTACTATCCTGGAATTTTTCCTTTAAAGCTGCACGTAAACCTTTGTTAGCAGCTACACCACCAGCGACAATGATCTGTTTGACACCATATGCTTCAGCTGCTAGGAAGGCTTTGGTGGACAAGACATCCACAACGCTTGCCTGAAAACTTGCAGCCACATCTTCTGGCTTCAAATATTCCCCTCTCTGCTTCGCTTTATGAAGACGATTGATGACAGCTGACTTCAATCCGCTGAAACTGAAGTCGTAGGAGGCCTCTTCAAGCCATGCCCGAGGAAAATCAATCGTCTCTTCCCCTTCCTGAGCAAGGCGGTCGATCTCAGGACCACCGGGATAAGGAAGTTTAAGGGTACGCGCCACTTTATCATACGCTTCCCCTGCAGCGTCGTCCCTGGTTTCGCCGATGATTTCAAATGAGCCATGCTCCCGCATAAGAACAAGTTCTGTATGCCCTCCTGAAACCACTAAGGATAGCAATGGAAACTCAAATTCTTTCTCTAAACGGTTCGCATAAATGTGACCTGCGATATGGTGGACTCCAACTAGCGGCTTCTGTTTGGCGAATGCAATGGACTTAGCCGCATTAACGCCTACAAGAAGAGCCCCAACAAGACCCGGTCCCTCTGTGACCGTAATGGCATCCATATCATCGAGGGTCATTCCTGCATCCTCAAGCGCTTCTTCCAGTGTAATCGTGATTTGTTCAATATGGTGCCTTGAGGCAATTTCCGGAACAACACCACCGAATCGTTTATGACTCTCAATTTGAGAAGCCACCACATTTGTGATTAGTTCTGTTTCGTTTTTGACAATCGCGACGGCTGTTTCATCACAGCTTGTTTCAATCGCTAAAATGTATTGATCTTGCTTCATTTTAATCCCACCCACATAACTAACGCATCTTCTCCATTGTCCGTATAGTACCTTTTGCGAATGCCTCCAGGTACCATTCCGAACTTCCGGTACATATGCTGCGCGGCTGTATTAGAAACTCTTACTTCAAGCGACAGCTGGATCGCCCCATGCTCAATCGCTTCCTTACATGTATGCCGAAACAATCGCTCTCCATATTTATTCCCACGTTGCTCCGGATGAATGGCAATGTTTGTGATATGGGCCTCATCAATAATCAGCCACAAACCACAATACCCAATGATTCTCCCCTCTTTTTCCACTACATAATAATGGGCATACGGGTTATCATCTATTTCCTTATGAAACGTATCAGCTGACCATGGCACGGCAAATGAAGCCTCCTCCACAGCCATCACTCCCTCAACATCGTCAATCGTCATCTTTCTGATTATCGCCATCTTACTTTTTCTCCTGCTGCTCCAGCCACTTCGCTTCAGCTTCAGGAATGCGCAAGTAGTTCGGCACAAGCTCATGAAGAGGACAGGGTTCTTTTTCTGCGCTTATTGTAGCAATAATTGCCGGACGTGCATATTGATATGGGGCCCCAGGTATGAACGCACTTTCACCAAGGACCTCTTCAATCGTCTCCTTATGGACAGCAAGATCCTGACTTAGAAATAGAATAGGAGCCTCCAACTCCTTCAGTTGATGCAGCCATTCTTCCATCAACACATTCGTCTCTTCTTTTTCAAGCTTCATATCAGACCTGTACAATCCTGTGTAGACAAGACCTCTTCTTGCATCAAAGAATGGACAGACATACCCCTGGAAAAAAGCGCCCTGCCTGGCTACAGCCTCTAAGCTGGACACACCAACAACAGGTATTCCTAGCGACCATGCCATTGTTTTTGCGGTCGTCAAACCAATACGGACACCTGTGTAAGATCCTGGGCCATGTGCAACGGCTATCCTGTCCAAATCTTCTGGCTTCATCCCTGTCTCTTTCATCACTTGATCAATAGCCGGCATCAACCTGATGGAGTGGTTCTTTTTGATATTCGTGATGTATTCACCAGCTACAGCCCCATCCCTCATGACGGCTACGCCCATGACATAATTCGATGTATCAATCGCCAGTATATTCATCCTAAAATCTCCTTACATAGTTCCTCAAAATGGTCGGATGAGGCTTCCATTATTAATAAACGTGTCGAGTCATCCATATAACGAATCGTGATGTCTAAGCGTTCTTTTGGTAAAAACTCCTCAATGAATTGGGCCCATTCCACGACCGTTACCCCATCTCCATCGAAATACTCGTCAAAACCGAGATCTTCATCACTATCTTCCAGACGGTAAACATCCATATGATAAAAAGGCACACGTCCTTGATATTCTTTCATAATTGTAAAGGTTGGACTATTGATGGTCCTTTTCACGCCAAGACCTTTTCCAAGTCCTTTCGTGAACGTCGTCTTCCCTGCACCCAAATCTCCTTCTAATGTAAGTACATCGCCAGGCCGCAGTCGTTCACCAAGCTGCTCAGCTACCCTCTGTGTTTCTTCAACGGATGAACTCTTCCATTCAAATACAGCCATTTACTCACCCTCTCCCGTCAGATGTGTATAACCGGAAGGCTTCAAGACTTCCCATTGTTGTTTTTTGTAAATTTTAACGACTCCAGATGATCCTTGTTTTACGTTCACCTGGCCGATTTTTGTTACTGGAATGCCTGTCCTCTCAGCTGCTTCTTTTACTGAGATCCATTCTGCTTCGGATACAGTGCCTAAGAGTTCAAAATCTTCGCCACCGGACAAACCCCATTCTTCATATTGATCTGGATAGCTTATCCGAATTTGCTTAGAAAAAGGAAGAGATTCCAAGTCCATATGGAGATCAACATCCGATGCTTCCGCAATTTCATTGGCTTCATTTGCTATACCGTCACTCACATCATTCAGAGCTACCCTTTCAAGCTCTTCCAATTGCTCGGCAAACTCTACCCTAGGGGTTGGCTCTCGATGTCGTTCAATGAGATATGTAATGTCTTCCGTGGCCCCTTTTCCATCATTCAAAAGCCATTCTAGTCCAGCTCTAGAGTCCCCTAATGTCCCCGTAACGAACAGAATATCTCCTGGTTTTGCGACAGAGCGATAGCGTGCTTTTTCCTTAGGAACAGACCCTATCACAGTAACTGTCAACGAAAGTTCCCGGCCAGACACCGTGTCACCACCGATTAAGTCCATTTTATAGCGGGAAGCCAATTGATTCATCCCATCATATAAAACTTCCAATTCTTCCTGTTGCCAATTCGGAGGAATGGTAATCGAAACCATGTAAAACAGGGGAGTACTCCCCATAGCTGCTAAATCACTCAAATTGGCGGCCAGAACTCGATAACCTATATGAGCAGGCTCCATCGTCTCTCTTGAAAAGTGAACCCCCTCGACCATCGTATCTACTGCCGTAACTATATCCCTGTCAGTCGGACGAAAGACAGCTGCATCATCATCGATTCCTTTAATTAAAGAAGATTGTTGATAGTATTCCGGTTGGATCGATCGAATAAATGAAAACTCATCCATGTGTATGTCCCTTTCTCTTATGGCTGCTTCCGGCAAGACAACCGGAATCCAACTCATCGTATAATAGCTAGTATCCCTATTATACCAAGAGAAGGGAAGATATAAAAAAATCCATAATAAAAGCCTTAGGAAAACATCCTAAGGCTGAAAGTTTAATTTTAAGTAGTGGCGGTCCGGACGGGACTCGAACCCGCGACCTCCTGCGTGACAGGCAGGCATTCTAACCAACTGAACTACCGGACCATTTTTTATAAAAAAAAAGAAAGGTACTATCATTAAATTTGGTTGCGGGGACAGGATTTGAACCTGTGACCTCCGGGTTATGAGCCCGACGAGCTACCAGACTGCTCTACCCCGCGATAATGTGGGAAATGAATGTACTCCCATAATAAACTGTTAACCTTAATCTAAAGAAAGAATGGCTCCAACGGTAGGATTCGAACCTACGACCGATCGGTTAACAGCCGATTGCTCTACCACTGAGCTACGTTGGAATAATTTTAAATATTCCAATGCTGCAAGAAGGAAAGAGTATCAATGTGGCGGCGTCCTACTCTCACGGGGGTAAACCCGACTACCATCGGCGCTGAAGAGCTTAACTGCTGTGTTCGGCATGGGAACAGGTGTGACCTCTTCGCCTTCACCACCACATCAATATAAAGTTTGAGGTAAACCCTCAAAACTGGATAAGGAAACATTCAAGAATGAAAAAGGAAGAGTCTTTTCACGAACGATATTGATCAGATAGATAAGTCATCGATCCATTAGTATCCGTCAGCTCCACGTGTCACCACGCTTCCACCTCGGACCTATCAACCTCATCGTCTCTGAGGGATCTTATTTGCTTAAAGCAAAGGGAAATCTCATCTCAAGGGG
>NZ_FNWW01000020.1 GCF_900108515.1 Halobacillus karajensis
GAATTCTATCAAGATATCGGACAAAAAGGCGGAGAGACTACCTCTCAAGAGCATGATAAAGAATTCTATCAAGATATCGGACAAAAAGGCGGAGAAACTACATCCCAAGAGCATGACAAGGATTTCTATCAGGAAATTGGCCAAAAAGGTGGAGAAACCACTTCCCAAGAACATGGTGAAGAATTTTACGAGGAAAACGGTTCAAAAGGCGGTAAGCAAAATAATAATAGAAAAAGCTCATAAATTTTAATAGAAAGAAGGCCTGTTCCAAAAAGTAGACAGGCCTTCAGAATTTGATACGTTTAAACCTAAATGATTTGTGACAATCATCAAAAGGCTTTAAAAGAGCAGATGTCAACTTAAATACCTCGTGCAGATTTGAAGAAGGCATATCCGATGTAAGCAAAATCTTTTACCTCAAAGGAGGAGAGACATCATGGAACATGGAAAGGCGCTTTCAATTAAAGGGATTATGACACTTGTAGTCCTATATTTGATCCTGAGTTTAGGGTTTGAAGTTTCTTTCATTAACATGCTCACTTTAACTGTCGTTTTAGGTGCTGTTTCTTATCTACTAGGGGATCTCTATATTTTACCTAAAACCAATAAAATGACAGCTACTATGGCAGACTTGGGAGTCACGTTCCTAATTGTTTGGCTACTTGGGTTCGTTTTAACAGGCATGGACCTAGGGGAAATGGCTTGGGCAGCTGCTATTTCAGCTGTTGCAATGGCTGTAGGTGAATACTTCTTCCATTTTTATATTTCAAAGAAACCTCTTGGCGCCAACAAGGGATTAAGAGCTTCACATAGTCATTAAAACCACTATAAAGAGTAGGTCTGAAAGGGCTACTTCTTTTTAAAATAAATCTATAAAAGGATTCCTTTATAGGGGCCTAAAAAAGAGCTTCCACATAAGCGAAGCTCTTTTTACTTGATTTTTTTAATGGGCCAGAATAGAACACGCCGGGAGAACGCGTAGTGCAGAAGGGGTCTTTTGTTGAAAAAGTGATCAGGTAAAAAAGAAGACAAGTTTTGGTTTTCTATAGCAACTTCTGCATCGTGAATTTTCCATTGTTTGTGATGAATCCCCCCTCTAAATAAAGCACCCTTTTTATAGGACCATAAATAATACCTTTCTAACAGCCAGTAGGCTAGACTTCCTTTTTCCGGGAAATAAGCTTCGGAAATTGGCCCGTAACTTCCTTTAAAAATAGCTTCTGGTTCCCCTTTTCGCATGCTGGTATAGTGAAACGTATTTTCTTTCTCTTCCTTCATTTTCATTTTTGAATAATAATAAGGTAATGTAGCCAATCTGGCACCTAGAACAGCAAGAATTTTATCAGCATCCAAACTAAAAAAATAAATACCGGGGAGCCCGTTACGCCTTACATAGGTCCGTACATTCAGTTCTAAATAGGAATTCAGATAGGGGACTGGAGGCATTTTGCGAAGACGCATATCACTTACTTTGAATGGAATGATCGTAATCCAGGCTGTTCCCTCATAAGTATCCAACTCCAAATCCCTAGGAATATGGTCTTTTATTACTTCCTTGGAAACAGGAAAGTGCATGAATAACAAATGGTTCCATTTTTGTGTCATCAACCAAGGACCATCAGGTAAGGAATATTCTCGGTGTTGGGTGCTCTTTATTATATCTTTATACATATCCTCTCTCCTTGACCGAGCATAGATTATTATGGCTTATCTATAGGCCTTTTCAGTGGCCTGATTAATTATTGCCTTTACTTTCTTTTTTGAAATGAGGTTTTCCTGTCTTTGTTAAATAAAAGGGTCACAAGAAATAATTTTGTGACCCTCCAAAAAAGTGAATATCCAGGGAGAATTAATTGTTCCCTTTTCCTTTAGATACCTCACTTATAATATTACCGGCTACTTGATCAGCATTTTCAACTCCTAAATCTCCTAGCGTGACGACACCATTTACGGCATCATCATCTACTACTAATAGGCGCTTGATCTGGTGATCCTGCATTAGTTTTGCGGCTTCCTCTACTTCCATGTCAGGAGACCCTGTGACTACGTTTTCTGTCATAATGTCCTCTGCCTTTCCCGTGCCCTTAGCTAACCCTTTTACTACAATATCTCGATCCGTTACGACTCCGGCATATTTATCGTTTTCAACAACCGGAAGAAATCCTACATCATCTTTTTCCATCTTCTCTGCTAACGTTTTCAAATCATCGGAAGTCTTACTACTTTCAACGTTCGTGGTCATATATTCTTTCAATAAAGTCATCCCTATTGCACCCTTTCTATCATTAAAGTTTTATCCATGGTCTATTTCCTTAAAACTGTTTAAAAAGCACCTGGGTGAAAGAACTCCTTTCTTCCTCCAGGTACCTATCCTTTTTAAATATATAGTTATGAGACTTTTACCCAGTGTGCAGCATCGTTACTTGATGGAGAAGGGGGAAACTGTTCTCCTTCCTCTACCTTGACTTCCGTGTCATCTTGATTAGAAGAACCACCGTTGACTAAACTCTGTACTTTGTACTTACCACTTTCCGGTGCTTTTTCACCTGTTTTATACGTTTGATTGTTATTAGCCATCTTACTCCACCTCCGATATAAATTTTAGAAAAGAAATGAAGCTGTTCTCTTTTCTACTCACTTGTTCCCAGCACACGAGTGACTAAACGTTCTTAGTGGTGAATTTACTAGTTGTAAATAAAATTGAACTATATTACGGGAAGAGTTTTAATAATGAATAACCATAAAACCTGATTACCCATATCAATATCCACATAAAAAAGAGACTGACTCTAATGGGGAGTCAGTCTCTTTTTATCTTTTATTCATCTAGGGGAGGTGTTCCGTGTACATAGGAAGGAGCAGGCTTGAGCTCCTGTTTGCCTCCGTGTTTCACATAATCAAATTCACCGTTCCCATCTGGAGTCTTTCCAGAAGCCCAGCTTCCTTTTTTGCTTTCCTCTCCTTCAGAGAAGTTCATAAGACTATAAGAAAAGTCAGTTGCTTCCCAATCAGATGGGACTGTAGACGGTACTGTGGTTCCCCGTTTTTCTTCCAATTCCTTAATGGCAGCAATCCATTGGTTTTGGTGCATCGTATCACGAGCTAGAAGGAAGGAAAGCATATCCTTCACTCCCGGGTCATCTGTAATTTCGTATAATCGAGCTACTTGCAGCCTTCCTTGTGACTCGGCATTTAAGTTCGCCCGAAAATCCGCCAGCATATTGCCACTTGCTACGATATAGCCAGCATTCCAAGGAACACCTGTACTGTTCTCTGGCATAGCGCCAATTCCTGATATAATGGCGTGATGAGGGTTCATTCTTCCCATTATGGAGCCAATTACAGGGTCCTCGGCTGCCTTTTCCTGTTCGTTAATAGGAGCATCATCTAATAGTCTTGCGATCATGGTAGCAATCATTTCTACATGACCCAATTCCTCTGCCCCTGAGTAAAAGAGATTTGTTTTCAAGTTCAGGGCCAAACCCCTCCAGTACTTTGGTTCGAAGTTCAAGCCCAGGGCTTGTCTCAATATGTCCCTCACCCGAATGGAGCGTATTGATGATAATGTAAGTCTAATGCTTGGCTTCTAAAAACTCTCTGTAGGTTAGGCTTATTACCTATACCAAGTGCGGATAGATGAATACCTATACTGATGTAAAAGGTTGGGAGGGCTGTTTATGCACCTTGATGAAAAACTTAAGGAAAAAAGAATGACCTACCAAAAAAACAGTCTCCGGCATAGAGCCCGGTTTTTATGTTTGACTGGCTTTAAGTACCTGTGAAAATGGCACCGAATGAATCAGAAAATTGATCTTAATACATATAGTTACAATTGTTTGGCATTGCATGGACTTTTCTGATTATTTACGATAACCGTAGGTTGGTTATTAAATGGCTTTATTTTACAAGCCTTGCAGCTTTTATCCCTGAATAGGCAGCACCTTCCATGTTTGAAAAGTAAGGCTGTTTGGTATAGTCACCTGCTAGGATTAATCCGTTTACGGGAGTATTCTGAGTCGGCCTTAACTGTTGATGTCCTGGCTCAAGACTATGGAAGTCATACACATGATTGATTTGTCGATAATCGATGATTTTATCCTCGAGATCCAAACCGATTTTCTTAGCATCCTTCAGAACCAACTCTAATGTTTCCTTCGGTTCCATCCCTAGAAACTTCTCGGGGGGAGTAAGGATAATGGACAATCTGCCGTTTGATTGTTGGAACGTGGTTCTTGATTGCTCAGCAAAACTGGCCATACACGTAAAAGGGGCAAATGTTGTAATATCAACCGGGAAGGCTGGCTTACTTAACTCGATCTGTAGGCACACAGCTGGCATTAACGGAAGTCTCGCCATCGGTTTATACCATTTTTCGTTGCAAAAATGCGCCTCTAATAATTGTTTAGAAGAATGTAAGGTGGTGGCTAAGATAGTGTGGTTGGAATAAAAGCTTTCACCGTTACTTAACCGAACCCCTTTAATCTGACTATCCTCATAAATGAGGGACTCAACCGTAGAATTGACCATGATCTTCCCACCATTTTTTCCAATCCACTCTGCCATAGGGTCACACATAACTTCAGTCATCCCACCGAGGAAAGCACCAACCCTCATTTTATAGAACTTCGGTATTCCAGGAGCAAAAAGTCCAAAAAACACGTAAGCAGAATAGCGATCCGGAGGTAAAAAGTAAATCCCTGAACTCAAAGGGACAATTAATTGATGAAATGCATCTCGAGTTACACCATGTTTAAAGGCGTATTCCTTAATGTTGAATGAGTCTAATTGTTTTGGTTTGGTTAGAAAATCCATGATTCCCTTCATAAAGAAAGGGATCAGAGACAACTTATCCTTAGCAGTCAAGTAGGATTGATTGCCAATAAACCCTTTGATCGTTTTTATCATTCCATATACCGGAGCAAGACCTAGCACCAATGGCTTTTCATCATCCATTCTGACATGAATTTTGTCTTCCCAGGTAAGAATGTCGGATGGTTTGACTCCTACTTTCCTAAGTAAAAGGGGCAGGTGCGAATAATAACCTATGTATCGGTGAAAACCCGACTCCACCTTCATCCCATCAAAGTCATAGGAAGAGGTTCGCCCTCCGACCACACTTTCTGCTTCTAAAAGCAGGACTCTTTTCCCTTTAGATGTTAGCTGAACACCACTAGAAAGGCCTGCTAGCCCTCCACCGACCACGATTGCATCATACTGTTCCACATTATTTCCTCCTGTATTCTGCTTGATTTCATCCAGATCTATACTATGCGCAGTATTCATTAAGTTATAATAATGTGATATTCCTTACTAGTATGAAGGCTAAGGATACTCGATGACCACTTGTTTACACCCACCTACACCCGTCTTCATTAACTTTCCTATCGGGCAAAATACATTCCAAGGTATATCAGGCACAAAAAATACCGCCTTTCGTGAACTTAGGTTGCTCCAGATAAGAAAACCACTGAGGTCAAATACTTCCCAAACCTAGTAGTCTTCACTGTATCAACTAAGTTTGAATGGTTAGGTAATTTTAAAGAAGCCAATAAGTCTAGTGATAGGAATTTAGGATACACTCCTAAATTCCTCACTTAATCCAGGCATTTTATTCAAAATCATCTGGGTTTTTTTCATCTAAAATTCCCCGTTTCGAGTCGAGTTTTGCCTTGGGCTCCTTCTCCCTTGGGGATGTCTCAGGAAGAACATTTCCCTTAGCATCATATTTTATCTTATCTTTTTGGTTTCCCATATCTACACCTCCTGATTTTGTGTTTACTATTCAGTCCCAGAATCATTTTTCCCTCTTTCATCGGGTTTCTTTTTAGCCTTTTTGGCAGCTGGTTTGATCTCTATATCTGATCCAAATTGTCTGTAGGTTTCTCTTTGGAGAGGAGACCTTTCTATGTTTGGTGGAAGGGACATGACCATGTAAAATCTGTTTCTCCATATACCGGTGAAAAAATATCTCTCCCATGGTAATCACAATAATCACAATAATCACAAGAGCTGTAATCAATGAGGCAGTTCCAAATGAAATGGGTGGGTCAAACAAATATGAGCCCGATATCCAAATTCCTGCCGACACAAGGCCAAATTCAGTAATCGTGGCTGCACCATTACCGAATTTAGCTAATATAAACAAGTCACCGACAATAAACCCAGCACCCGTTAGTAAAATACTTGTGATTAGAATATCGGTTAAGGAGATCCGTATAAACCTCCTAATGCTTTAATATATCTCATAAATTTTCCCCCTTTCTTCCTTTTAATATTCTCCCTTATATTGTCCGTTATTCCTGCATTTAATCTGCACCTTCCATAATCCCATTAAAGGGAAGGTGAGGCCCCCCATTTGGGGTACGTCCAAAGATTACTCTAAGAATAGGCTTTTCCATAGGTTCTAGGAAGGTAGGTGAATAAAAGGAGTCAGCCTGACAAATAAAGAAAGAAAATATTTTAGAAGGGGAAAGGATTTAATGGGGGTTTAGGAGTTATTACTTAGAATTGCCTTATCAATTGGATTGTCAACACAGAACTAGACAACTTTGTTAAGGTGTTTCTTTTTAAACTCAATAGGGCTCGAGTAGCCTAAACTTCCGTGAATACGGATATGGTTGTACCAGTGGACATAGTCAAATAAAGCCAGGTCTAATTGTTCTTGGGTTGCGAAAGTTTCTCCATAAACAAACTCTGTCTTAATCACTTTATATGTAGCTTCAGCGACCGCGTTGTCATAAGGGCAGCCTTTCATACTTAAAGACCGGTCAATGTTAAAGGTTTCTAGTAACTCTTCAATGGCTTGATTCTTAAACTCACTTCCACGATCGGTATGGAAAAGTTCTAAATCACGTAAATTTCCATTGATAGAGGCAAAAGCTTTCTGAACCAAACGGGCATCTTTTTGAGGACCAGAACTGTAACCGATAATTTCACGGTTATACAGATCGAGAATCGTACAAATATAATGCCATTTCGAACGGACTCGTACATAGGTCAGGTCGCTCACCACAACTTTACGAGCCTGGTCTTGAGAGAATTGACGATTCAACGTGTTCCCCTGTTCCGACTCATTACAAGTACTTTTCACCGGCTTAAATTGAGCCACGGTGTATTTAGAGACAAGTCCCTGTTCTTCCATGATTCTACCAATCCTACGACGAGAGACTTGAAAGCCTTTCTTATTTAGCTCGTGTTTGATTTTTCGAGTACCATAGTTCTGCCGACTTTCATGAAAGATTTCGACAATCAGGGTGGTGAGTTCTTCTTCTCGAGATGTGTCTTTTTCTTTTGCTTCATAGTAAAAAGTACTTTTAGGAAGTTGGAGGACGGCACACATTGCTGATACCGAGTATTTGTGAAGGTTGTTCTGAATCACACTTACTTTCGTCCCATGATCAGCGCTGCTTGCTTTAAAATGTCGTTTTCCATGTTTAGTCGCTGGTTCTCTTTACGTAACTGGATGAGTTCTTTTTGTTCAGGTGTGCGATTATCTTCTTCTTTAAATGAACCGGATTGCCGATACTGACTGATCCATCGGTCAAAAGAAGAGGACGTCAATTCATACTCTTTGATAATCTCTTTTCTAGATTTACCATTCTCATAAAGTTGCACAATCTGTTTCTTAAATTCTTCCGTAAACGTACGACGGTTTCTTTTGGTCTTGGTCCGCTCTCCTCGACTGAAATATTTAGTAAAGTGTACCGGACCTTAACGAAACTGTCCAATCAAGTATAGCCTATCCAAATCTCTTTTTTTAGAAGGGGATAGCTAATGTTTTCTTGCACTACCAAGTATTTAATATTTTATTTGAAAATTTTTTTACAAAAGGTTATCTAGGAATAGGCTATTCTCTCCATGCACCTGGAATGTGGATATGGAAGTTTTATTACATGTAATGGGGAGTATCCTAATTTCCTCACTCCCAATGTTAAAGGTATTCAATGCTATCCTTGTATAAGGTACATTTAATAATACCTTATGCCTCAAGAAGGAATAGGTGTATATCCTAAGCTATGTCAGCTGGTTATCTGCCCAAATCATTATAGACAACGTTCATATGCCTAGCTATTGAATAAGGTATAAGGATAATTTTATTGGGAGGAATATAGATGGAACATAATAATGCAAATAAATCCCCACAGCACCTTGCATGGCATGAGACGCTTGAGATTCACGAGTTGGTTGCTTTTCAATCCGTTGGACTAATGAAAATTAAAATGGCGTATTCAGAAGTCAATGACCCTGCTCTAAAAGTTTTATACTCAAATGCTATAAATGGGTTAAGTACGAACCTTCGAGACCTCTTGAAATTTTATCCTTTAATGCCTACTCGCAAACAAGAAGACCAGGTAAGAGTCGACCAAACAGCGTTTTATTCTGGGGATTTACTAGCCCTTTTCAAGACAGGAATCAGGAATTACGCTATTGCTATAAGTGAAACGGCAACACCTTCATTAAGGAACGTGTTGCAACAACATTTAAACAGGACTATCCAAATGCATGCAGATGTTTATTCATTTATGTATCAAAGAGGATATTACCCTTCATATAATCTTACTGAGTTATTAGAGAATGATCAGGATTTGGCTAAGCAAGCACTTTCTTATTCATACTAATATTTTATCCATATATTACAGGGGATCCGGTATGGATTCTCTTTTCATAATAAAATAACTAAAGGATTGCATAAAGTCCAAGTCCACATAATATCTTCCGCATAGTCCGCTATACGGTCCAAGGCCCCTGCTTACACGACGTCAATCTGAGTGGACTACCATTCGTTTGTTAAATTTAACCACTTTTAGTTCCCTCGTTCAAGTTACAGGGGGAATTTCAGTCATTCCTTTAAATAGTGATCCAGATCATTTATTAAATTTTTAAGGGATTCGGCTTGTTTACCATACAATTTCTTAGCTTCATGATCATTTGTTTGTAACGCAAAATTCTCTAAATATTGCAACACCGTATAGTATCGAAAAAGTTGAATCGCAAAAGTTTATTGCTGGTGGTTTGCAGACGGAAGACCTATAAATGCCCAGGAAATAGGTCAAATTGTATATAATTATCGTGCCAAAGAGGTCCATAAGGAATTTATTAAAGGGACTGCGCAGGTCACTAAGTCGAAACAATTGAAAGAACACTTCGAGAGGGGGGTCGAAATTTACCAAAAACATCTTGACATATTGCAATCAATTCTCTCTAAAAACCATTTACCGAAACTTCCTACATGGGAAAATGAAGTCCTGGAGACAACCATTTTTCCTTTTTCTTACAGGCTAATGCATTTTAAACATGCAGCATTAATGTCAGAAACTTCAGCTCGGAGCTGCATTATCAAGTGTGATGAGAAAAGATATTGGAGTACACTTTACGCGTTTAATGGGAGAAGCCCTATTGCCTATGGTTAAAAAAATAGCCAATAAAAATTGTTATGAATATGAATAGGGATCATTTTCCAATGGTGAAGAATGCGGCTTTTCAGCTTGACAAGTAAAGAACTTTAATTCAGGTAATGGATAAAGCCCCAGAAATCATAACTTGAGCCCTTGCCTGCCACTCCTCGTTCGTGAATTGAATCCTCTATATCACCCTCATTATTGTGGGAATAATTGTTCCTATCATACTGTTTATTCACAGGTCAGCACTTGTTCCAGATCAAGTCTAATGCTTCGAACCTTTTGACTTAATCAGCTTTATTCGGGGTATGCTACCTTGTATGAATGCTGTCAAAAGGAGAGACTTTAACGTATGGAAGCTAACAGTTATATACCACGTGAAAAGGGAGTGGATCATACTCTCACTTTGCTATCAGAGGGATATCAGTTTATTCCGAATAGGTGTCGGCGTTATGATTCTGATATTTTCGAAACGCGGTTAATGGGTCAGAAGGTGATCTGTATGAGCGGTAAAGAAGCAGCTGAGGTGTTTTATGATAATGAGCGCTTTAAACGAAAAGGGGCTGCTCCGAAGAGGGTACAAAAGACGTTGTTCGGCAAGAATGGCGTTCAAACTATGGATGGTCCGGCTCATAAGCACCGTAAGGAGTTATTCATGTCCCTGATGACGCCGGATCGTTTAGAGAAGTTAAATGATTTTACGATTCAGCAATGGAATGTGGCGATTGATAAATGGGGGAAAATGGATCAGGTTGTGCTTATGGATGAGGCCCGTGAAATTATGTTGAGAGTCGCATGTCAGTGGGCTGGTGTTAAGCTATGGGCCCGTGAATTGAAGCTGAGGACCAATGACCTGGGGGCGATGGTCGATGCCTTTGGTGCCGTGGGACCAAGGTTTTGGCAAGGGAGACAGGCTCGTATTAGAACGGAAAGTTGGATTAGAAACATGATTAGGCAGGTCCGTAACGGGGAGTTGCACCCACCCAATGATACACCATTGTATGCGATAGCCTGGCATAAGGATTTAAACAACCAGTTGTTAAGCACAAAGATGGCAGCCGTGGAGCTGATCAATATTTTGAGGCCAATCGTAGCGATTGCTAGATATGTAACCTTTGGTGCATTGGCTATGCTTGAACATCCTATATGCCGGGTTAAACTACAATCAGCCAAGAAAGATTACAGCAAAATGTTTGTTCAAGAAACCCGCCGTTATTATCCATTTGGACCATTTGTAGGTGCCAGGGTTAGAAAAACTTTACATGGAATTCACACGATTTTCAGAAGGGGATTTTAGTATTACTTGATATTTACGGGACCAACCATCACCCAGATCTATGGGATAACCCCGAGCAGTTTTGCCCTGAGCGATTCAAGGATTGGAAGGACAATCCATTTGGTTTTATCCCACAGGGCGGTGGTGGTTATGATATGGGGCACCGCTGTGCTGGCGAATGGGTAACCATTCAAGTGATGGAACAAAGTCTAGAATTTTTGGCCAAGCGTATTGATTACCAGGTACCTGATCAGGACTTAAGTATAAGCATGGTAAGAATGCCAACTCTTCCAAAAAGTCGCTTTGTGATCAATCAGGTTAGAAAAATATAAGGGACTCCAACCTTATCTGATTAATGAATGTTGTAAAAAGATATAAAAATGACCTCAAATTCCACATTGATTTGATGGTCATTTTTTATTACGTACGGTGGAAGGGCATTTGCTACTTATTACTTGTCAAAGCCCTTTTTAATCATTTTTTCCGACTTGCATTTTGAGGAGAGGGATAAGTGATTATTTCGAACATATAAGCAGGAAGATCAGAATCAGCCCCTAGCTGTCCCTTCCTGAATGGTAACGATTTACTAACTTAATCTCCTAGGACATAACAAATATTAAAAAAGCCTTACAGCTCATATAGGTGGTGATAAATATGCAAGGACAAAGGAATTGGTTGCCGTTACTAGCATCAGCCGGTATCGGCACATCTGCTTACTATAGCATGACTAGGGGACAAGGTATGGGACAAATCGTACAACGATTTGCGCCACTAGTTGCAGGGATGAGTGGCCAGGGACAACAAAATAGTCAACAATAGCAGCAGTCGTCTAATAGCCAGCTTCAATAAGGCTTCCCTTACTTTTAAAGTGGTTTACGGCATGGCAAGTAATTAATACCGTAGAGAAATAGCATTTCAAGCATGGATAATGATATGATTTTATTTGAACTCATATGTAGATCATTACGCTGTGGCACAGGCCTTTTCTAACCGTCTTAATGATGAGAAAGAACAGGAAGTTGAGAAAGAATAAGAGAGGAAATAATGAGGAAAGGGGCTGAGGCAAAGATAGCCCGGCCACGTACCGATTTACCTATCTGTTGATCTCTGATGTATAATGCGTGAAAAGTGCTGCCATAGCTTATAGCCTACTCCACGTATTTAAGGGTATTTATGTGGCGTTGTATCCGTATGATGTTAAGTTGAAGTATTGAATGGGGTTACATGAAATAGGAAGGAGTTAGGGGGGTTAGCTATTCTTTCTTAAGGATTCAAGCATTTTTTTTGATATGCCCGTGAACTAATATTATTGTAGCAAACAACTAGCCTCTCCGACGATACTATTTGTCTGGGGAGGGTAGTTGTTTTTGTGTTTTAGTATTTTTAAAAAGGGTAATAATTTAGTCTAAAACAAAATTATCAGCTTGGAGGTTTCTTGATGCGATATAATTTTATTTATTTTCCGAGGAAAGATGAACCTAGTAGAAAATCAGATGATTTATGCATTACTGATGAAATTCGCGAATTAATTTCCCAATTCCAGGATGAAAATTTACCTTTAGCAACAAGAGAGAAGACTTTTTATAAAATTATTAAATTAACTAAACAATTAATAAGTTAAATCCTAGTGACATGGTTTTTAGCCGCACTGGTTTAAAGCCACTCAGCCACTCACGGTTACTATTTCAGTTCGCCCGCAGTTGCAGTATTTCACACTCATGGCATGTAAGCAGATGAAGTGGTTTAGATACTCACCGGTTGGAATGAGTCCCCCCTGTGCTTTCTAATAGACCGCACGACCTTTTCTTTTTGAAAAGCCTTTTAGAAGTGCCATAGCAGTGCATTGGAATCCACAAAAACCCTGTCGTGGCATCAATACCATGCTGCAGGACTGTGGTGAGGTATGGAACATTTAAGCAGTTAAGGAAGCTAGATGGAAGTTAAGAAGAAGTCGAGCGACCATCTCTGGCTTTTCCTTTGCTGTTTAAAAAATACCCTTTTGTCCATACTACCGATGGGGTTAGCAACGAGTTAATTAATACAACCGTACCGACTGAACTGTGTGTTGCTAACCCTTTTATATGGAGTTATGGTTACTTGCTTAATTTTTATTAGTCCGAAGTGTGCCTTTCCTACCCCTTCAGTTAGTACATAGGATAAACTATCTACTGATAAAAGGGGGTTAAGCTATGAGTTACGGTTACGGAGGAGGCTTTGCTCTGATTGTTGTCCTCTTCATCCTATTAATCATCGTTGGAGCTGGTGGCTTCGTTGGTGGATTCGGGGGAGGTTACTAATAATACTTCCGAATAACAGCACTTACTGTATTATCTCTCCCCAATACTCTCCCAAAGGTACAGATGAGACGGATACCGCCCCGTCCTCTGTATCTGGGATCAATCGCATCCTTCTTTTCCCCTAATAACAGGGGTGGTAACCATGAAATATATGGTAATAATCATAAAAGTAATCCTATTTTAGCTAATAAAACGAAGTTAATTCCCTTTATGTAAGAAATACTGCACAAAAGTCCCCTTAGAGCTGCCTATGAAAGATACCGTAAATATTTAGATAGGCTACACCCTGTGCATACAAAATTAAACCCTGTAATATCAAGGTATAAATTTATTCAAGGTTGTTTAGTTGGCGGTCCACTTGGAGGATATATTGACCACTATTTTCCTAAAGCAAAATTGGAGTATTTCACCTAAAAAATAAATAATAATATATGCCGTTAATTTGGAGTTTTCCATTTCGTGGATACAATACCTGCAAAAAAGCCCGACTTTCCTTTGTAGGAAGACGGGCTTTATATCCGTATTATTGCAACGGAACAGGGTTGAGAAGTCCAGCCATGGTTTGGGCACTTTCTTGCGGGGCAGGCATTAAAGGATAATAACCTTTTTGTACCATATACTGCCACATTTCATATGCATGACGATTGCTATTTAGAAAGACATTTTCTAGGAAAGAGCGCAAATCAGGGTTAGCACACTCCACGGCTGCGGCTCCATAATTCTTTGCTGAACCTTTTTGATTTAACAAATAAGCTGTAGCGATTTCCCTATCATTATGTGTTTGTACCTGTGTTCTAGGTTGGCCAGTTTCAGGGGCAACTGGTGCTGTAGTAAAGTCGGAAAGTTTTTGTACTTGTTGGTCAGGCTGAAATTTACTAATATCTGGAGTTGTTTGACTTTGTAAAAATTCAACCTTTAAATTGTAATCGGCTACATGGAAAGGAAACTGGCGAGTGAGTATTTCTTTTAACTCTGGGTCCTGAGCCTGTTGAATGAATCCTGCCATACACCCGATTGTGTTATAGACCCCATCGCCAATTCTGTTAAATCATGTAGTTCATGTGAAGCTAACTTCATTTAATTTCCTCCTTTATTCCATAATTAAAAGGCACATATCTTATTATGTACAACTGTAGAAAATTAACTCCTATCTTATCAGTCTTGCAGATTTAATCCCTGAATAGGTAGACCCTTCCATGGTTGAAAAATACGGCTGCTTCGTATAATCCCCTGCTAATTTTAGTCCACTTACGGGTGATTTCTGAGTTGGCCTTAACTTTTGGTATCCAGGCTATGGAAGTCATATACAAATGATTATCCCATACCGCAGGGGATTTCATATCTGTATTAATTTCTGGACTTTTAACTTCTTCTGGAAATGATCTTGATACTTCTTCAACCTTTTGGCGGATTTGCGCTTTCGTTGTTTCACTATCCCCATCTTCAAGCGTAGCTATAACTGTACTGAATCCAGTTGCTGAGGCGGAAGTTATGTCCTCAATACCGCCTGTTTTCAATAATTCTTCTTCCATGAGGTTAATGATTGTACGTTCCACTTCTTGAGGAGTAGCCCCCGGAAACGCTGTTGATATGGAAGCTACATTTACATTGATTTCCGGAATATCTCTCTTAGCTAGTTGTAAATACGTAAATATCCCTGTAAAAATCAGTAATCCAATGATGAATATCCAAACAATTTTTTTAAAGGCATATGATTAGTGAATATAACATTGCTAACCCAGAAATTGTTGACCAGTTGTCACGTGATTTTATAATTCCAAAGAACGTTTATATGGAGCGCTTAGAAAAGATTAAGAGTCGAATTGTACCATCTTTTAGATCTCAATTCTTTAATATGAAAAAGGAGGGATAAAAAGATCGGGTTGGTCTTTATAAAAGATTAGATCTTCTGCTTTTTGATCTGCAACCTGAATAGAGACCACCTCTTTAAGGGATAGAGGATCTCCATTCGAAGTTTCCCCGATAGTCAAATTTTCCATTTCTTCAGGCTTTTTCTTTCAAGTTATGCAATATTTATAGGAAAACGGATATTCTGTCAAAGAAGTAAAAGATCATTGTAAATTTCAAGGGTTTGTGTAACTTTTGATAAAGACAATTAATCATAAAAGGTAGGGGATATAAATTGCATCCAGAACTATACATAAAACTTGTAAAAGAGTTAGAACAAAACTTAAATAGAAAATTTGATAAGGAAGACACTCTGATTAAATGGATGGTGGAGGAGCATAAAAAATTGTCTGAGCACTCTGAGTGTTCCTGAGAGTTTATTACCTATTAAATTGTAGGGAACTTTAACCAACCTGAATTTCGTCTTTATCATTGATTTCTGTATAATCCAAAGTTACGTCATCCGCATTTTCAGGAGGAGATAATACGTTGCCCTCAATTTTCAGCAAGATTTCTTCCTTCTGTAATATTGTCAGTAGGTGGGTATCTCCAGTCAAATCCCAGTCATAAATATATCTTTCAGAAACTTATACCCATTTCATAAAAGAAGGAGGGTGTAATACCTGGGATATTAATTCACCATCCAGAGTAGTTCCGAAAGAATATCAATACCTCTCAACTATGAAAATACTAGAAACGTCAGTAAAAGCACTTTATTCTCCAGGTCATACTCCTTATTAGGAGCATCAGACAAACTGTAATGCCTCATATTAGATAATTGAGAGATAGATAAATCTAAAAGCCTCTCAAGAGTTAATAAACTTTTGAGAGGCTTTTTCTTTATTCTTAAATATGAGCCAGAGGATTGTACCTGTTAGACTAGATTTAAAAGTTTCCGCTTGATATACTTTTTCATCAATCAAAAAAGGGTATTTATCTCTCAAAAGGAAAAGGGTCAGTTATTCAAAATTCAGTATATTATGGGCACTAAAGGCCAAATCAAACTTATCCCTTTACTGTATTAGTGAAAAAAAGATGGCACATTATACTTTTATTGAATCATTTTTTGAATAGCATATATTCCATAAATTGGATGAATTAATAGAAAAATTTTAATCGTAAAAAATAGTTGATAGAATTTATATTAAGTAAAACCAAAAATATAGGGACTTTGCAAAAGTGGAAACATAGCATAACTTTCTAATGTTCAAAGTAACTCTATAGGGAAAGGAGAAAAAATAGAAACTCACATGCGGGGGTTACCTCGCTAAGAGGATGGACCTACCTAGGCTGGAAGGCAAAAATAGTTAAATCCGAATATTAGCATATTATTCTTTAATTCCTTCTGGGATAGCAAAATAAGAAGAATCAATCCTATATTCTTCCTGTTTTTTAGTATTTTTTTGAAGGAGGCGTATCATAAACATCACCTGGGGCCGGTAAAAGTTTAGCTGATGTTCCATAAGGAAAAGGATTAGCTACATATCTAAATTGTCCGCGACCATCCGGGGCTATTCCTTGCGCCCATGGGCCATTAGCATCTGCCTGCCCTCTAGAAGTGTTGTAGAAGTCATAAGCTACCTCTTGCTTTTCTTTAGATCTTGGGAAGGTAGTTGGAACAACCACATCCCCTGATTTTTCCTCCAGCTCTCTTATCGCTTGGATCCACTGGTTTTGGTGAGCCGTGTCACGTGCTAATAAAAAGCTTAATGTATCTTTTACGCAAGGATCATCTGTTAATTCATATAACCTAGCAACTTGGAGTCTTCCTTGGGATTCAGCATTCAGGTTGGCACGGAAATCTGCTAATAAATTTCCACTGGAAATAATATAATCTGCTGTCCACCGGTTTCCTACGCTATCGGAAGGCATGGCGCCCAACCCAGAAACAATTGCATGCTGTGGGTTCATCCCACCCATAATAGCAGCAATAGCTGGATCTGAATTATAGGCACTTTCTTGTTGTTCAAGAGAAGTATTATCTAGAAGACGAGCAATTAACGTTGCGAGAATTTCTACATGAGCAATTTCCTCCGTGCCAATATCCATTAATAAATCACGATACCTTTTATTCCCTCCCCGTACATTCATCCCTTGAAATAAATACTGCATCATTACGGAAATTTCTCCCCATTGTCCACCGAGTACTTCCTGTAGTTGCTTTGCAAAAATTGGATCAGGTTGTGACACTTTGGCTTCATATTGTAGTTCTTTAACATGGAAAAACATCAAATACCTCCTTTAATATTCATTTCTAACTTATGACAAAAAAAAGGCTTTGATGAGAGTGAAAGATAAAAATCAGATCTTTTCTATGGAACCTAATAATATGAAACTGTTCAACTTCTTGTAGCAATTAGAGAAAAAGCTAATTAATAAGTAACAACGCTTGCTGGATTCATTGCTGATATTGAAGGATATCCCTTTTTGTTTATTTTCTTCTCTTCTCCCTTATTGGTGTCTTAACCCTCTTTTTAAACCTAAAAGTGTATCGGATTAGGCATTAAATATCACGGTGTAATCGTAAAAGCAATCACAGCAATGGGAAAACTTTCGTTAATTTTTTTTGTTATACATGAAATTTTGATTGTTATACTACTATCTCCAATCGCGTTCAATTTAGGGGCATTTTTAACTGTCACAACTTCCGTATCACTCGGCATCGTTATGTGGAGCGTTACTTTATCAGTTGCATACTTCATGAACTCGTCAAATAGAGGGGCCGTTAGAAAAATACATGCGTTATTTGACTTATAAAAAACAAGTATAAGTAAATACTGGATTAATTATAAAATGTTATTTTCTATGAATACTTCTACAATTTAAACAAACAGGGACCCATCTGCATATTTAAAGAGAAGAAGGTCATTTGTAGGGTTTTAATGGGTTAAAATTAAAGGGAAAAAGTTTTGGAACAAGAAAGAAGCAGATATAGATAATGAAGTTATTAATGGATGGAAAGACATTCGGGAGATACTGTAGCTTGATTAGCTTTATTTCGAATTCAAGTCTTCAAGGAAAGACCAGCTATAAAATGTCAAGTAACCAGGATCAATGGAACCAACTTCACCTAAGATGACTGCCGCCGTGACATCATTTACACCTGTTATGGTTGTTAAATAATGCTGTTGTCGGTGAGCCAATTGTTTTTCAAATAGAGCTATTTGTTCCAGGAGAAGATGGATTTGCATTTTAAATGCCTCTTTACCTATGGAAATACCGAAGGTACTTTGGGCACTTTCTTTCAATTGTTCAGCTTTACAACGAGCTCTTGTAATACCGTACCGTCCTTTACTGACACGATAAAGGACATCGGCTAGTTTGTTTGTAGCAATGTCTGAAAGGTCTTCGGGTAGTGTAAAGTTATACATCAGAAAACACTTGTTCATATTCAGGGAAAACCTGATCTAGTAAAGCAATGATTTTACGCTTAACGTCTGAACTTTGGTCTACCAATGCATAACGCAGCCTCTCGAGGTGTCTAAGTTGAAGGAGGTCTTCTTGATGGAGTCGCTTCTGGAGAGTCAATGCGAATCACTTGAGCAATTAAGTATGCATCTTTAATATCTGTTTTGGTTTTTCGAATATAAAAATTACGGAGTGCATCTGATTGCATAGGATTGAAAGAAGTCACTTTGTATCCAAGTTGATGAAGGAAAGAAAAGAGAGATAACCAATAGTGACCCTTGGCTTCCATCCCACAAGCACAATTTTCAGGTGTCACCTGGTGTTGGTTTAAGAATGTCAGAAGCTTTTCACTACCCTTTATGGAATTAACGAAACGAATGGTTTTCCCAATAGGGTTCCCACTTTCATTGATTAATCCAGCTTCATGATGACGTTTTCCGATATCAATACCAAGATAAATCATAAACGATACCACCCACATAATATTAATCAGATGAAAGGAGACCTCTTACCTTTATAGATATTCAACTTCGTTAGATATACGGCAACTATGTACCATCCAGCTCATATGAATAGTTCTATAAAGAAAGAGGTGTCAGTCTATAGCACGAAGACGATGCTTCAAGGGGGCAGAGAGACAACCTCAATCTGATTTAACCCCATTATACCTTCAGCTAAAGGTATGATGGATTTAAAACCAGAAATAATCTGGTTAATAATATACGAGGGGGCGATAGCTGAATACCAATAAGGTGATTTCCAGCTCTTTATTTTTTCGATAATCGGGAAGTTTAACGGAAGTATTGTTCATATTATATAGAAAAATTTGGTTTGAGGGTCACTAATCGCTCTGATAGGTAACCTTTAATAAAGCACTAAGGGTGTTTAAACAATAGAAGTAGTTATATCGTGAAAATAATTATTTCGTATTCTTTTTTTTAGATAGCATATGTTTATCCATCGTTCCAGGCGGCTCTTCAAGCCATCCGTTACGTACCATGATGTCACCGCCATCTTTCGCATATCGAGCAATTTCCACGGATAGTCGTTCATAATTTACCATAAGGTCATTTCTTTGACTTGCTGCTGCCGCGGTTGAATAGTTACCTACCCCAGCCCCACTTAATACTCCCATGTGAAAGAGGATAAGCTTGTCTGAAAATGGTGGTTTAGTGGAGTCTGTAATACTAACATCCGATGAAGCAGGAGCTTGGATGTCATTATCTATAAGCAATTTCGCAAATATATTAACATGTTTTTTTGAAATGTCAGCTCCACGTAACAACCATTTTTGAACCTCTTCATTAGGGGATGTTTGAGCAAAACTAAGCGCTAGTTTATTACCTATCAAGTTGGTTTGAATATTCATAAACAAATGTGATAACTCAACTGTATTCAATGGCCTTTGGTTGCCGAGCAGAGCATACCCATTGAAATATTTTTTTGATTCTACAAAATCCGTTTTTGTTGGATAGGCAACATAAGGTGATCGAACAAATAAACCTTTTGAGAGAAGTACGTTTGAACTATTGTCGTATAAATCAGATGTTTCTTGTAGTCCTTCCATAAAATAATCCCTTATATCTTTTCGAGCACTCATCGCTATAAAGCTGCTATAAGCAAGTAATCCTACCTTAGCCATATGATTGATATAGGTAAGCATAAACATGTCTGTATATAGTTTAGGAGCATTTAGATTTAAATCATGTTCTTCCGTAAATCCAGTAGGGATAGGTAAACCTTCATTATGGAAGGTATCTGTTAATTTCTCTATATGGGTCGATGAAAGATCATAAGAGAACTGTACTACAGATCGAATCTCTTCATCTTCCGCATATTTTAAAAAATGGCTTAATATACAAACAGACATAGTATCATTCATATAAGAAGTCCAGATAGAACTTAATTCGGAAGAAGTTAGCTTAGTATGATTTTGTGTCATAAAGGGCAGCCTCCAATGGATAAAAATTTTAGCTAAATATATTCTTTGCAAAAAAGGCTATATTATTAAGACAAAAGGTAGGTTATCTTAGATTCGAATTTCATAACTGAGAGCGCATAACAGTAGAAGCTAATGTCGAAGGAATGGAAGAGTCGAAAAAAGGTAAAAATGCAGGGGTGCTTTTCAATAAGTATGGCTGTAGCATGCTTCAAGTTTTGCAATATTTATAGGAAAACCGATATTCTGTCAAAGAAGTAAAAGATCATTGGAAATTTCAATGGTTTGTGTAACTTTGATAAAGACAATTAATCATAAAAGGTGGGGATATAAATTGCATTAAGAACTATACATAAACCTTGTAAAAGAGTTAGAACAAAAATTAAATAGAAAATTGACTGATAAGGAAGACGCCCTGATTAAATGGATGGTGGAGCAACATAAAAAATTTTCTGAGCACTCTGAGTGTTCATGAGAAGTTTTTATAGTGTAAGGAATATTAAATTATTAAATATTTCCAAAGCTGAGAGGTATTGATACTCTTTCGGTACTACTCTTGATGGTGAATTAATAATACAGGTTTATTATGACTACCTTCTTTTTTGGGTATAATTTTCTGAAAGATATATTTATGACGGGGATTTGACTGGAGATACCCATCTAATCTACATGCTGACCATATTTCAGAAGGGAGAAATCTTGCTGAAAAATTGAGGGCAAGAACAAGCACCATAACAAAGTTGTCTAGTTTGGGGCTGAAAATCCATTCCAAATAAGTTAATACCACCTGGTTGAATGAGACTATTTATAGGAGGAACTTTTTTAGACTTGCTCTACAGAGTGTTGAATACTTCCCGTGATAAGGAGGAATCATACTACTATATTATATTTAGTTAGTCAAAGATGGTAAAGGAGTGCTTAAATGGATACTGCTCGTAAACCGATAGCGTCATCCGAACTGGCAACGCTTTGGATCGCTTATCAGAAAAAGACAATGATGGTACAAGTTACGGAGTATTTTTTGTCAAAAAGTAAGGACCCCGGTGCAATAGAATTGTTACGCACCTTTCATGAGGAAGAGAAGAAATGTGTTGGGGAAATAACACAAATTTTAGAACTGGACAGTGTTGCCATTCCGGTTGGCTTCACAGAAAATGATGTGAATCATGAAGCCATTCCATTATTTGATGATATTTATCATATTTTCTATTTGCGAATGATGGCTAAAATTGCTTCAGCTCTCCATGCCCTCCATATGACAATGACCTATCGAAAAGACATTTTGGAAATGTATAAAAGCTTCACGGCGTTTGCTGAAGAAACATATATAAAAACAAGCCAATATTTATTGGAAAAAGGTGTGCTCCCTAAATCTCCTGCTGTTACACCACCTAATCAAGTTGCATTTGCGAAAGAGAAAGACTATAGGTCGGGGTTTAAAACCATGGGTAATCGAAGAACCTTAAATACAGTCGAAGTTGCTTATCTTTACCAGGGGATTGAAGCAAATGTTACTGGAATGAAGTTAATGACTGGATTTTCCCAAGTAGCACAAGAAAGGGAAGTTAAAGACTATTTTATTCGCGGGAAAAATATTTCTAAAGAAATTATTAACACTTTCAGTAAAATATTATTAGATAGTGACATTGTGGTACCCACTACGTCTGGGGGGCAAATTACGGATTCAAAAATATCCCCTTTTTCGGATAAGCTAATGATGTACAATACTTCTATTTTAACCAGCTTTGGTTTAGGAAGCAATGCACTAGGTACCTCGTTCAGCCTACGAAAAGATTTGCCTTTAAAAATGGCGAAGGTGGCAAAAAATGTTTATGACTTTGCCACTGATGGAGGAGATTTAATGATTAAGTACGGTTGGGCAGAGGAACCTCCACAAATGGAAGATAGAACGGCATTATCTGAAGGTGAAAAAAAGTAGAGATAATGGTGCTAACATAATGATGAAAAATGGATGGAAAAACCGCCTACTCTAGCGGAACGAGAAAATCATTAAAATGTAGATAGGGAAATGTCAATGAATATGAGTAAAAACGATAAGTTAGAGACACTCTTATGGAGCATTGCTTTTCCTGGTTTTGGACAAGGTACTAAACCAAAAATACGTAAAAGGGTTCTTTTTTATCATCTTAGAAATCGTTATTAATGTTCAGGCCAATTTCAATCAGATCATCGTTTCTAGTTTCCATGGGAATATTGATCTGGCCATTAAACAGGCAGATTATTCGTGGTTAATGTTTTATCCTTGTCTATATTGTTTTGCAGTTTGGGATGCTTATAAAGATGCGCAAGGTAAGGAGCCTATCTTAGCTTTTCTTCCATTCATAGGGGCAGCTTATTTCGTTACAATTGGGCTAATAATGTCTCCAATTTTTCAAGTATCAGGTATATTGCTTGGTCCTGTATGGTTACCCATCCTATTTTTGATCCCGGGTATTGGCATAGGTTTATTTTTCAGATCTTTTCTAATAAAATTAGATCGGAAAAGTAGTTATAGGGACGATTACAGTAAATAGTTATTGTACTCAAGGACTTGTTAAATAACAGTGTTGTAATCGCTTGGAGATCTTTTTGATAAGTTGTAAATTAAATGGCAAGGGTTGGGATCATTACTGGTTTGAGGTGTTACTTCCGACTGGATATTGACTGGATTTTCTTAAATAATACTGATATCTTATTTAATCTCATACTTATATCGTAAAGTTGGAAAAACGATTACATAGGGGTTTTTAGGTACCGTCAATAAGTTTGTGTAAAGCGATAAGGTATCCTCCGGTGGAGGAAGGTTATTCTTCCACCTGTGTTTCTGTAGGGGATCCATAACGTTCTTCAAACATCTGTTGAAGCGTGGGGGCTGCTTCTTTGAAGCCCCGAAGCTTACGGGTCGCCCATTTCGTGTTGCATTCGTCGGAAACCAGGTAAATCACCTTCTCTACGGCCTGCTCGGAAGGAAGACTGTTCATGGTTTTCAAACGTTTCTTAAATTCCTTCATGGTGCGTTCAATAATATTGGTAGTATAAATCATGGGCCGGATCGAAGAGGGATAAGCCATGAATGCTGTCAGGGCAGAGAAATCCTCTCTCCATGACTTGGCGATTTTGGGATATTTCTTGTCCCATTTCTCACGAAAAGCTTCCAACTGCTTGTGCGCTTCGTCGGTAGAGTTCGACTGGTAGATTGACTTGACGTCTTCAGCTACGGCAGATTGATCTTTTTTCCGCACCTGATTCAAGGTGTTACGGACTTTATGTATGATACATCGCTGGACATCGGCTCTGGGATAGACTTCTTTCATCGCTTCTTCCAAGCCGGGCAGACCGTCGAACACTCCGAGAAGGACTTCTTCGCATCCGCGCGTATGGATGTCCCGAAGGACCTCTTTCCAACCGGTCGAGCATTCCTTACCACCTACATAGAACCCAAGAATCTCCCGATAGCCGTCTTCGGTGACTCCAATAACGACGTAGACCACCTCATTCGCAACATCACCCGACGCAGCTTTAGATACGTGCCATCAAGGTAAAGAACAGAATAACGCTTCTCCAGCGATCGTTCCTGCCAAGTGCGAATGTCATCCATTACAATATCTGTGATATTACTGATCGTGGAAGGCGTATAAGCATGCCCGAGAATGCGTTCGAGAAATCTCCCGGTTTCCCGTGTACTCATCCCTTTTTGATACATCGTGATGATCGTTTCCCCGAGCCACTGTTCGTATCGCTGATACGGTTGAAACACTTCCGTCTGGAATGCATTCTCCCGGTCTCTCGGAACCTGAAGGTTCTCGATCCGTCCATACTTGGTGTCCAAGTGCCGTTTATAGCTGCCATTCTTGTAGTTTTTTAGTTCCGGATCTTCCTCAAAATACTGGTTCATTTCTTCTTTCATGATGGTTTCGAGCTTTTCCTGGACGAAAGATCGTACCATTTCATCTAATTGATTTTCGAGATTGTTTTGTCCTATACTTGAAGAGATAGGTAGGGCATCTCCTTTCACGAGTTGATTTGGTCGTTAACTGTGAGGATACCCTACCTCTTTTTTTGTGTTCAAGTATTTTTTTACACAAACTATTGTACGTCATCATTTTACAAAAATAGGATTTATATACAATTTAATATTGTGAAATTAAATTAGTTGCTTAGATCGAAGATAATGTAAGCTTGGCATATTAATAATGTCAGATTAGAAAGGTACTATATCTCATTATCGAATCTTCCGAATAAGGGGCATTCCTTTAAAGACTGTTCGATACGGGCGGAAGGTAAGAAGTAAAGATTCTTAAAAAGGGCAGTCCCTTGAAAAATGGGTTCGCCTTTAATTGCATGACAGCGATTTAAACTAAAATACAACTAGATAACAGGATAATACTGACCATACCGTGGATTACAATAATATGGCGGTCTAGGTCCGATTTTAGGCATTTGCCAAGTATGGGGATTGAAATCGTATAACATTTCAATTTTTTCATCGAAATGATCCATCAACAAAAACTTTACTTCTGGATTATAATAATACAAAATGATAACCTCCCTAGAGTTTTTCTTTTTCCTTCACCTTATTCAACCTTTCTAAGTATTGAGCCCGTACAGCGATAGTATTAATACACCTAGGCAAATTGCCTTTGACCATGCACTTGATTAGCCCATACCACATAAAGTACCGAAGAATGGACATTCGGGGAGGACTACCATGACTCAAAAATATCAAAAAAACACTGATGAACAAGGTTATCCAATGTATCCAAACTACGGGAAAATCACACGTTATGAAGACATTCCAATTACTGTGCCAGAACAACGTCAGCTTCGCCAGCCGGGTGTAGAAAAGCTGATGGTTCCAAGACCTATTATTGAAAATCCCAATTATGAGGGAAGCGGAAAACTGGTAGGAAAGGTCGCACTTATTACTGGTGGTGACAGTGGAATTGGTGCAGCAGTCGCCATCACATTTGCTAAAGAAGGGGCTGATGTTGCCATTTCTTATTTAGACGAACACGAGGATGCGAACCGAACAAAGAAAAGAATTGAAGAGATTGGTCAACGTTGTTTATTATTGCCAGGTGACTTAAGAGAAAAACAGCAGTGCGTTAACATTGTAGAAGAAACGATTCAGTCTTACGGACAACTGAATGTGCTTTGTAACCATGTTGGGATTCAGCTTCAGCAATTAAGCTTACTAGATATCACCGATGAGCAATTTGATGATACCTTCAAGGTAAACATCTACTCACATTTCTACACAACTCGAGCAGCACTTCCGTATCTAAATGTAGGTAGTTCGATAATAAATACAACTTCTGTTGTGACGTATATAGGGAACAAACAATTGATTGATTATACAGCGACTAAAGGAGCTATTGTTGGTTTCACCCGTGCATTGGCAAATAATCTTGTAGACAAAGGTATCCGAGTAAACGCGGTTGCTCCTGGAAGGGTATGGACACCCCTCATACCAGCAAGTTTCTCTGCGGACCAGGTTACGCTTGTTGAAAACCCAATGCAGCGTCAAGGTCAGCCATTTGAACTTGCCCCTACTTATGTTTATCTTGCTTCAGACGATTCGCGTTTTGTAACTGGTCAAACACTTCATGTTAACGGAGGGGAATGGACGTCATCCTAATTAATTTTAGTTAAAACTTCAAGTGAAATAAAGCTCAAGCGAA
>NZ_FNWW01000022.1 GCF_900108515.1 Halobacillus karajensis
GGAGACTCGATTTGAAGAGTTTCGCTCGGCTAAATTGTTGTGTGATGCACTTGAGGAAGAAGGTTTTACGGTAGAACGGGGAGTGGCTGGGCTTAGAGTGTGAGGGGGTTGGGAAATGAATTGTTGGGAAAGAGACTTCATATACAGAGATCTAAGACGATTAAGAAGAGAAGCAAAAAACTGTGATAATAAAGGCATGAAAAATGATCTAGATCAAGAAATCATGTTTTTAGAAGAAGTTCTTTTTTCCATAGGGGATAACAAGGAAATTTCTGAGAAATATGAAAGAAGGAATTGATTTAAACTGGTCTGGTTCAGTTAATAAAATACCCTTATGTTGGGATTGAAAGACTGCATCATTTTATATTTGCCGTCATTACCTAGGATAGAAATAGAGCCTTTTGGGGTCCAGACAGCAAAACGTGGAAAGCGTACGTTAAAAGTTATGTTGTGAGTGTGAGAGAGGACGGTTGTCCCCTCTTTTTTTATGTTGCAAAAACCTCCAACTATTTCGTTTATCTTTAATACCAACGCTCCTTTGGTTTGTGGGGTTTAGCTGATGAACTATTTTTTCTGACGTTTTTGACCAAATATTAACTCTTAATATTTCGCCTTAAGACCTGTTTACCGTATTAAAAGAGACTAAGAAGCTTAAGCTTTTTTAGGTTTTGCTTAAGCAAATGTATTAAAAATAAGCCCCCAATTTTTTGGGGACTTATGAAGAGTGTGTTACAAAAATATTAAAAAATATTACAAAAATGGGAGGTAATTGGAATTTAATGTATAAAGTTATAATTAGGACTAAATGGGGAGGTGAAAATGAGTGGAAAACAGCGTTATTAATACTAACGCTGTTTCGTAATAAGTGTAGCTATATTTTCAAAGTCAGATAACTCTAGATGGTTGTTACGATCTGCCATTAAAACGTAACCTAACCCATCGTTTTTAAATCTAAACGTATAAACACCTTTAGAATCTAAGTTGTGAAAATAAGTTGTCCCATTTTTCAACTTAGAAACCTTTTCAGAATCTGATTTTGGAAAGAATTCTTTTTCCTCCGAGATTTGCAACACTAATAAATCATTGGAAGTTGGATTCAAAAATTCCAACCTTACAGACTTATCATTTTCCATCCTTCCAAAGCTGTGAGTTACTTTAAAAGGTAATTTTTTTTCAAAATCATTTGGTAACGAAACACCATTATTATGGACTTTCTTGAAGTTTTTTAATGATTGTTCGACTGATGTGAATCCGAGTTTGTTATAGGTATCTTTTGGATAGCTTCTTACTTCGGAATTAGCTGGTTTCTGTTCCTGAGCTTCATTAATTGAAGGGATTAAAAATAAGGAAGCGAAAAGAGTAGCTGCACCTAAGATATTGATTGTTTTTTTCCACATAACACACGCTCCTTTAAAAATCTTTTACGTGCTTATGTTATGAGATAGTTATCAAGTTTATACTTACGCAGAAAAGGAGAGGTAAATGTATGTATAAGAAAATATCTTTTTTGTTTATTTTCGCGGTGTTAGCTTTTGGAGTGTTTAATCCTAATATAGCCAGTGCGAAATACCAATGCGGGGCTTATGAGCAAAAGTGTGCTGAGGCGTCTATGAGTTATGGGGATCAACAGTATGCAGCAAGTTCACGTGTTTATTTTAGCTATGGAGAAACTATCCGGTATGATTGGGATAATGATGCTCCTAGTATGCAAGTATCTTTTCAAGTGTATAATTCCAGTGGAGCACCTGTTTCAAAAGAACTCGTAGCAGGACCGGATTATGGAAATAACTACGGATTTTATGACGTTCCATCATCTGGATATTATTATTTATTTGCAGCTTGTGAGGGAGGAAATGACACTCGTTGCCAAGGTGGCGGTACCATAGCTAAATGGTAATAAAAATGCCCCTGGTTAATCCACCAGGGACATTTTTTGGGAGAGTCAATCGTAGAGTCAAGGGGCGACTGCACAAGGTACTGATCGAAAAGCAAAATACGCTTTTCGTCACTACCTAAGTGTCGCTTCGGTATTAAACGCCTCGATAACTAGGGATTGTAGGGCTCATACCTTCGCCAACATTCCCTAAGTTCCTGATACGTTTGCCTTATGGCCATACCGAACGAGTCGAAGTTCAAAACCTAAAAACTTAAGTTCAAAGAGGAAAGCAGACATACGTCTGCTTCAGGCTGTCGAGAAAGTTCTCGACAGCCTTATTTTTTTGATTTTGGTCTCAATTTACCTTTTGTTGTTTGTTACCCTAAAGATAGAAATCCTTT
>NZ_FNWW01000013.1 GCF_900108515.1 Halobacillus karajensis
CTTGAGATGAGATTTCCCTTTGCTTTAAGCAAATAAGATCCCTCAGAGACGATGAGGTTGATAGGTCCGAGGTGGAAGCGTGGTGACACGTGGAGCTGACGGATACTAATGGATCGATGACTTATCTATCTGATCAATATCGTTCGTGAAAAGACTCTTCCTTTTTCATTCTTGAATGTTTCCTTATCCAGTTTTGAGGGTTCACCTCAAACTTTATATTGATGTGGTAGTGAAGGCGAAGAGGTCACACCTGTTCCCATGCCGAACACAGCAGTTAAGCTCTTCAGCGCCGATGGTAGTCGGGTTTACCCCCGTGAGAGTAGGACACCGCCACATCATGATTGAAAACCAGGAGTTCATACTTCTGGTTTTTTCTATATTTACATTGATGAACATATATATGAAGAAAGGGGGGGTTGGTGTGAACTGGTCGTATTTCTTTCATGACGACATTCTATTATTTATATTTAGACTCTTTTTTGCGTTAGTTCTTTCTGGATTAATAGGTTTTGAAAGAGAAGTGAAAAACCATTCCGCAGGCTTCCGAACTCATATTTTAGTAGGGGTCGGGGCTTGTATGATGATGCTTCTTTCTCTTTATGGTTTTGAATCATTCCTCGGGCAATATGAAGAGGTTCGTTTTGATCCTGCTCGTATTCCTTCTTATGTCATAAGTGGGATTGGGTTCCTTGGAGCAGGAACGATCATTGTGAATGGGATGACCATTCGGGGATTAACTACAGCTGCTTCGATATGGACGGTAGCAGGGATAGGCCTTGTTGTTGGAGCAGGAATGTACGATGTAGCGACAGTCACCACCATATTTGTTCTCATGAGTCTTGTGTTCTTAAATAAAGTGGAAAAAGAAAAATTTAATGGGAATCGAAAAAATATATTTCATATAACTATTCGAAAAGATTTACAACTCAACCGAGTCCTGTACGTTTTTGAACAGATGGATTTAAAAGTGCGCAAATTGGACATTGTGGCTTTAGATGATGAGCAGAAAAGGGTTGTGGTCGAACTAAATAAAAAACAAGACTTTGATCGGTCCCTCCTTATTCATGAACTATCGGTGTTGGATGGTGTTGAAGAATGTGGACATCAGTCTTAACTTGCCATGCATCTTAATATGCATGGCTTTTTTGTTTTATTTCATAGTGAAACGGGGAAACATAGAAGATGTAATTCTTATAAACATACTAGTTGCGTGACAAAAAAAAATGAGTATAATAAAATTAAAGTCAAAGATAGTCAAAGTCAAAAGAGGGGGAGGGAGCATGCGGAATATCTCTGATGTTATTGAAGAATATTTAAAGGGGATTTTAGATGAAAATCGCCATCAGGCGATTGAAATCAAACGTAGTGAACTTGCAGAGAAGTTTGATTGTGTACCTTCTCAGATTAATTATGTGATTAAGACCCGTTTTACTGTGGAAAAAGGATATATAGTTGAAAGTAAACGTGGCGGCGGTGGTTATATCCGCATCCGTCGAATCAAACATCGGAAAGAGTCAGAGATGATTGAAGAGGTTATGGGACTGATTCATTCCCATGTTTCCCAATCAAAAGCTGTAGATGTCCTTGAACGTCTGGTCGATTATGAAATTATTACCGATCGGGAGAGCAAGCTGATGGCAAGCGTAATTGATCGTGACGTGCTGGCATTTTCCTTGCCGTTGCGTGATGAAATACGTGCGCGTATGATGACAGCGATGTTATTCACCCTTAAATATAAATGCTGAGTGGGAAGGGAGAGATTCAGATGGAGTGTCAGGAATGTCACCAACGACCTGCTACCGTACATTTAACGCAGGTTGTAAACGGCCAGAAGTCAGAAATCCATGTATGTGAAAAATGTGCGAAAGAGAATGGGTACATGAATTATGGAGAAGAGAATTTCACCTTGAACGATCTTCTTTCAGGTCTTTTCCATTCCGAAGGCCCTTCTCCATTAAAAGGAAATACTCCACACTCATATGCTCAGAAACCAAAGTTAAAATGCGAGAATTGCAACCTCACTTACGAAGAGTTTGCAAGAGTTGGGAAGTTTGGGTGTGCGGAGTGTTATAAAACATTCGATGATCGCCTGGACCCTATATTAAGGCGTGTGCATAGTGGAAATACACGCCATGATGGGAAGCTTCCAAAGCGTGAAGGCGGGAACTTGCACCTCAAAAGGGAAATTGAGGAGCATAAAACTAATCTTCGACAATTAATTGAGCAGGAAGAATTCGAAGAGGCGGCGAAAGTTAGAGATAAGATCAGATCTTTAGAAGATCAATTGAGTAAAGGGGAGGATGGTGATGGGTAATGTCTTTACAGCACTTCATGAATGAAGCAATCAGTCCATGGATGAAGCAAGAAGGCCCGGATAGCGATATTGTACTCAGCAGCCGTATACGACTTGCTCGTAACTTTTCTCAGCATCCTTTTCCGATTATTGCTTCCGAGGAAACATTAGGCCATGTACTGACATTCTTTAAGGAAGAATTTCAGAAACAGTCCTTTCGGGATTATAAAGATTTTGAACTCGTTCAGATGAAAGATTTGCAACCTATTGAAAAGAGAGTGCTGGTTGAGAAGCATTTAATCAGCCCTCATTTAGCGGAGAAGGCAGAAAAATCGGCTTCACTCATCTCACAAAATGAGCAAGTTTCGATAATGATTAATGAAGAGGATCATATCCGCATACAGTTATATTTCCCGGGTTTTCAGCTGGATCAAGCATTAGAACAAGCGTCTCAGTTGGATGATTGGCTTGAGGAGAAAATCGATTATGCTTTTGATGAGAAGCGCGGATATTTGACTGCCTGTCCCACAAATGTAGGTACTGGTATGAGAGCTTCTGTAATGATGCACCTGCCAGCGTTATCCCTGACAAACCAAATTAATCGAATGACTCCGGCAATTAACCAGCTTGGTTTAGTTGTAAGAGGAATATACGGCGAGGGCAGTGAAGCGTTAGGGAACATTTTTCAAATATCGAACCAAATCACACTAGGGAAATCCGAAGAAGACATCGTCGAAGATCTCCACAGTGTCGTCAAACAGTTGATTGATCAGGAGCGCAAAGCTAGAGAAGCTTTAATGAGCCGCTCCAGTATTCAGTTAGAAGATCGGATCTTCCGCTCCTTTGGTGTTCTGACTAATAGCCGCATCATCGAATCCAAAGAGGCAGCACAATGTCTCTCTGATTTACGATTGGGCATTGATCTAGGGTTCATCGATCATATACCGCGCACAATTTTAAACGAATTGATGGTCCTTACTCAGCCCGGTTTCTTACAACAATACGCCAAAGATACCTTATCTCCTGATGAAAGGGATATAAGAAGAGCCTCATTAATTAGAGAACGACTTCAATTAGAAAATGAAGAATAATGTTAGGAGGGAATGTCCATGATGTTTGGGCGATTTACAGAAAGAGCACAAAAAGTATTGGCACTTGCACAAGAAGAAGCTGTACGATTGGGACACAACAATATTGGTACAGAGCACATCCTGCTTGGATTGGTCAGTGAAGGTGAAGGTATTGCAGCCAAAGCCTTAACAGCCCTCGGTCTTGAATCTTCAAAAATTCAGCAGGAAGTAGAAAAATTAATCGGCAAAGGGGAAAAAGTTTCCCAGACGATTCATTATACACCGCGTGCGAAGAAAGTGATTGAACTTTCAATGGACGAAGCTCGTAAACTCGGACACTCTTACGTAGGAACAGAACACATTCTTCTAGGGTTGATCCGGGAAGGCGAAGGAGTAGCAGCACGCGTCTTGAATAACCTCGGTGTCAGCTTGAATAAAGCACGTCAGCAGGTTTTACAGTTGCTCGGGAACAATGAATCCACAGGTGGTCAAAATCGCCGTGGAGGTGGTGCAGGGGCCCAAGCAGCGAATGCAAATACCCCAACACTAGACTCCCTTGCACGTGACTTAACTGCTATAGCAAAAGAAGGCAATATTGATCCCGTAATCGGGAGAAGCAAGGAAATTGAACGTGTTATCCAAGTATTGAGCCGCCGTACAAAAAATAATCCTGTTCTCGTCGGTGAGCCAGGGGTTGGTAAAACAGCTATAGCTGAAGGTTTAGCTCAGCAGATTATGAATAATGAGATACCTGAAATCCTTCGCGACAAACGAGTAATGACCCTGGATATGGGCACAGTAGTCGCTGGAACGAAATATCGTGGGGAATTTGAAGATCGTTTGAAGAAAGTGATGGAAGAGATCCGTCAGGCTGGTAATATCATTCTATTTATTGACGAACTGCACACGTTGATTGGTGCCGGTGGAGCTGAAGGAGCGATTGATGCTTCTAACATTCTGAAACCATCCTTGGCACGCGGTGAATTACAATGCATCGGAGCCACAACCCTGGATGAGTACCGTAAATATATTGAGAAGGATGCGGCTCTTGAGCGCAGATTCCAGCCGATTCAAGTGGATGAACCTACACTTGATGAGTCTATCCAAATTTTACAGGGTCTTCGTGACCGCTATGAAGCACACCACCGTGTGACTATTACAGATGATTCTATTGATTCTGCCGTGAAATTTTCTGATCGCTATATCACGGACCGCTTCCTGCCGGATAAAGCGATTGACTTGATTGATGAAGCCGCATCTAAAGTCCGTCTTCGTTCATATACGGCACCGCCGAACTTGAAAGAGCTTGAACAAAAGCTTGAAGAGGTACGTAAAGAAAAAGATGCCGCTGTCCAGAGTCAGGAATTCGAGAAAGCCGCTTCCCTTAGAGACAGCGAACAACGTCTGAGAGATGAACTTGAGCAAACAAAAGATGAGTGGAAAGAGAAACAAGGTCAGGAAGATTCAGAGGTAACTGTGGAGGATATCGCTTCTGTTGTATCTACATGGACGGGAGTACCTGTCTCTAAGATGACTAAGGACGAAAGTGAACGACTTCTTCACCTTGAAGACACTCTTCACAACCGTGTGATTGGTCAAGAAGAAGCGGTCAAGGCTATTTCTAAAGCTATCCGCAGAGCTCGTGCCGGTCTTAAAGATCCGAAGCGACCAATTGGTTCCTTCATCTTCCTTGGTCCTACGGGTGTTGGGAAAACGGAACTTGCCCGTGCCTTAGCTGAAAGCATGTTTGGTGAAGAGGATGCCATGATACGGATCGATATGTCCGAATATATGGAAAAACACAGCACATCACGCCTCGTAGGTTCCCCTCCAGGTTATGTAGGCTACGATGAGGGAGGACAGCTGACAGAAAAAGTCCGTAACAAACCTTATTCTGTTGTGCTTTTAGATGAAATTGAAAAAGCTCACCCGGAAGTCTTTAACATCTTGTTGCAAGTGTTAGAAGATGGCCGTTTAACCGATTCGAAAGGCAGGGTCGTAGATTTCCGAAACACGGTGTTAATCATGACATCCAATGTGGGTGCACAGGAGTTGAAACAAAACAAATATGTAGGATTCTCTATGGGAGATGCCGATCAAGATTACAAAGATATGAAGTCTAAAGTAACAGATGCCCTGAAGAAAGCGTTCCGTCCAGAATTCTTGAACCGTATCGATGAAACAATTGTGTTCCATTCCTTAGAGAAAAAACACATGAAAGATATTGTGACATTAATGGTTGAAGAGCTTCGCAAACGTCTGCAGGAGCAAGAAATTGACTTTACTCTGTCTGATGAGGCGATTCAACATATTGCAGAGTCAGGATTTGATCCAGAGTATGGAGCACGTCCGCTGCGCCGCTCCATTCAGAAAAATGTGGAGGATCTGCTTTCAGAAGAGTTACTGAAAGAGAACATTGCTAAAGGGCAAAAAGTGAAAATCTCTCTGGATGATGACAAGAACTTCGTTGTTCATACCCAGCAGGAATCTAAAACCTGATTAGTTATAGAAGCCTTTAAGGCTTTGCGTGATCGAAGGGTATAGTGATTTCTTCCCCTTTCTTCCTGGGGGAGGAGATTTCCCTTCTATTTTATAGAAATGAATCATAAAGTGACCAGAACTGCTTTAAAAATCGGAAGGGATTTGCCTTCCGATTTTTTTCATCTTCCGATATGATTTTGAGTAGAATTGATTTAATCCAATTGATAAGATTGTGAAACTTATTCACAATCTTTTTCGTATAAAATGATGAGAATGGAGAGAGATGATCTTGGCAAAAAGGAAAACAAAATTTGTCTGCCAGGAATGTGGGTATGAAACACCCAAATGGATGGGGAAATGTCCTGGGTGTAACCAATGGAATACATTAGTTGAAGAAATGACAGCTGCCCCAGCGAATTCGCGGCATGTTTTCCAGACTAGTTCCAATTCCGCGACCACTAAGCCTGAAAAAATAAACAAAATTAAATCACAGAAAGAACCGAGAATGCCAACGGAAATGCCTGAATTCAACCGTGTTTTAGGTGGGGGAATTGTGGCAGGATCTCTGGTTTTGATTGGCGGTGATCCGGGAATCGGTAAATCCACCCTACTTCTTCAGGTGTCTGCACAGATTGCCAATAAAGATTTACCTGTCCTTTATATATCTGGAGAGGAATCCTCAAGACAAACAAAACTGCGTGCAGAGAGGCTGGACATTACATCAGATGAACTTTATGTTTTGTCTGAAACCAATTTACAAGATGTCATCAATCAAATCGAGAATATAGAGCCGAAGTTCGTTGTTATTGACTCGATTCAGACAATTTTTAAAGAGGATGTCACCTCAGCGCCAGGTAGTGTGTCTCAAGTTAGAGAGTGTACGAGTCATTTGATGAGAATTGCGAAAAGTAAAGGTATCCCTATTTTTATAGTAGGGCATGTTACGAAAGAAGGGTCGATAGCTGGCCCTCGGTTGCTTGAACATATGGTGGATGCCGTCCTTTATTTTGAAGGGGAACGGCACCATACCTTCAGAATCCTTAGAAGTGTAAAAAACCGGTTCGGAAGTACTCATGAAATGGGGATTTTCGAAATGAAGGAAAAAGGACTGGTCGAAGTTCTGAACCCTTCGGAGATTTTCCTTGAAGAACGATCACAAGGAGCAGCAGGGTCAATCGTTGTAGCTTCTATGGAAGGGACGAGACCGGTCCTTGTAGAGATTCAGGCCTTGATCTCTCCCACCGCATACGGAAACCCGAGGCGTATGGCCACAGGCCTTGATAACAGTCGTGTGCCGCTTTTGATGGCAGTTCTTGAGAAAAGGGCCGGGCTTCTTTTGCAAAATCAGGATGCTTATGTGAAGGTTGCTGGTGGAGTGAAGCTTGATGAGCCAGCGATAGATTTAGCTGTTGCTATCAGTATTGCTTCTAGTTTCCGGGATCATTCGTCGAACGGGGATGACGTTGTTGTAGGTGAAGTTGGTTTGACTGGAGAGATTCGTAGGGTAGCAAGGATTGAACAACGAGTGCAAGAAGCCGCTAAGTTAGGATTTAAACGAGTGATTATACCTAAGAAGAATATGGATGGCTGGACACCACCTTCTCAAATCAAGGTAATTGGTGTCAGTACCGTTCAGGAGGCAATGAAGGTCACATTGGGGGAGTCGTAAATGGAATGGCATGAAATCAAGGAAAATGGAATTGGAGATATCCTTAGGCTCGTAGCCCCAGGCACCCCATTGAGAGACGGGATTGATAATGTGCTGCGAGCGAAAACAGGGGGATTGATTGTGCTTGGATACGGTGACCACATGCGTGATCTTGTGGATGGTGGTTTCCATATCCAATCTGATTTCACCCCTGCCCATCTTTATGAGCTTGCTAAAATGGACGGGGCTTTAATTCTGAATAACGAGGGAACGCGCATCCTATTTGCTAATGCTCAATTGATGCCTGACCCGGATATTATATCAACGGAGACGGGGATGCGGCACCGAACGGCAGAACGTGTGGCTAAACAAACAGGTGCCCTTGTCATCGCCATTTCCCAGCGTCGCAATGTGATTACTTTATATAAAGGGTCGTTACGCTACTCGTTAAAGGATATTGGGGTTATTTTAACAAAAGCAAATCAAGCGATTCAGACGTTGGAAAAATATAAAAATGTTCTCGACCAAAGTGTCACCAACCTAGGAGCCATGGAGTTTGAAAACATGGTTTCTTTCTCTGAAGTTGTGCAGGTTGTGCATAGAGTCGAAATGGTTCTTCGGACAAAAACAGAGATACTGAATTATGTGAATGAGCTGGGTACAGAAGGAAGGCTGATCCAGCTTCAGCTGACAGAGCTTGTCTCAAATATTGAGGATGAAGCCACTCTTTTATTAAAAGATTATAGCAAGCGTCCAGATTATGAACCTTACTATATTTTAAGAAAGATGCAGGAAATTACGAATCCAGAATTGTTATCCGATGAGCAAGTGCTCAAGCTGCTCGGCTATTCCTCCAACACGAAATTATCGGATCCCATTGTTCCGAGAGGTTATAGGATTTTAAGTCGTATCCCTCGTCTTCCTGTTCTAATTATTGAACATTTGGTCGAAAGATTTGGGACTTTGGATGAGCTTATTCAAGCCTCACCTAAGGACCTTGTTAAAGTAGATGGTGTGGGTGAAGTACGCGCGATGAAGATCCGAGATGGATTGGACCGCATACAGGAACAGTTGTTCGTAGATCGACATATATGAGAATATTGACTTATTTGTGAACAAATGATATCATTATTCGTTTGTCCATTGACTGAATTTGGAAATTATGCTAAGTTAGAAAACATCATTCCTTTTTTATATGGTTAATGGTTGTAAAGTTTGGTCATACTGTGTTTGAGGAGGTGAATACAAGTGCTTAGACGTATTGTACAGTTGTTTATTGTCATAACCGGTGGCACAATCGGTTACCTCTATTTTCCAGAGCTGTTTACAACCATGGGGCTTACTTGGCAGAATTGGATCCAATCTGTTTTAGGAGCCGTACTAGGAGCACTTATTTTATTTTTATTAACTTTTTGGATCGTGGATTATATTGTCGATTTTTTAAGATGGGTCGAGGATACTCTCGTCCGGGCGCCTGTAGCAGATTTGCTGTTTGGTAGTCTCGGGTTGATCGGCGGGCTGATTATCGCTTATTTGATCAATATCCCAGTGCAAGATATCCAGATTCAAGTGGTTAACCAGGTCGTACCGATCTTTTTGACATTTTTACTAGGTTACTTCGGTTTTCAGGTTGGTTTTAAGCGTAAGGATGAGTTCTTGAATCTTCTTTCAAGAAAAGAGAAGAAACTGGATGGAAGTGCGCTGGAGAATTCTACAGCCGATCCTGCGTTGATCCCTAAGCGGAAGATATTAGATACAAGTGTCATTATAGATGGCCGCATCGCGGATATTTGCGATACACATTTCCTTGAAGGGACGATTGTGATTCCCCAGTTCGTGTTGGAAGAGCTGCAGCATATTGCGGATTCTTCAGATGGATTAAAAAGGAACCGCGGACGTCGTGGATTGGATGTTTTAAACCGTCTGCAAAAGGATCTCCCTGTGAATGTGGAAATCTATGAAGGTGATTTTGAAGACATTCAGGAAGTGGACAGCAAGCTGGTTAAATTGGCAAAAGTTATGGACGGCATTGTGGTTACGAATGACTTTAACTTAAACAAAGTATGTGAGTTTCAAAATGTACAAGTATTGAACATTAATGATCTGGCAAATGCTGTGAAGCCTGTCGTTCTTCCAGGGGAAGAGATGACGATTCAAGTTATTAAAGATGGGAAAGAGCAGAACCAAGGTGTTGCATACTTGGATGATGGCACGATGATCGTCGTAGAAGAAGGTAAAGATTATATCGGAAAGACGATTGAAGTGGTCGTGACTAGTGTATTGCAGACATCTGCAGGGCGCATGATTTTTGCAAAGCCAAAATCACTTGAAAAAGCCTTGTAAAAACGGTATAAACAAATAGAGAATGACAAAAGTGATAACATGCATGTTATCGCTTTTGTTATTTTATGAGGATGCAAAAGCCTAAAGAATGTAGGATGGATACTATGAAAAAATACACAGCCATTATACTTGCGGCAGGTCAGGGGAAACGGATGCTTGCCGGTCGTAATAAACAGTTTTTGATGATTGAAGATCAACCATTAGTCCGTCATACCTTATCTGTTTTTGATCAGGATGAATGGTGTGAAGAACTGATTCTTGTTATTAATGAGCGGGAGCGGTCTCAGATGGAAGAACTGCTGAAAGCGTATCCGGTCACGAAACAAGTGAAGTTTGTTGATGGGGGAGCCGAACGGCAGGATAGCGTTTTCGCAGGACTATCAGCTGTAGAAAATAAGGAGATTCCCGTGTTTATTCATGATGGGGCACGCCCTTTTATATCGAAAGAACTTCTGCATGAGTTGTCTGTGACAACCTATGAGAAAGAATCGGCTTTACTTGCCGTTCCTGTAACGGATACAGTCAAACAGAAGGTTGGCAGTCGTCTAGATACACTGGATAGGAGTACATTGTGGGCAGCTCAAACCCCTCAATCCTTCTCTTATGATTTAATCTATGAAGCGCATGAATCCGCAAGAAAATGCGGATACTACGGCACAGATGATGCTTCCCTTGTCGAGCGTCTGGATAAGGAAGTTGCCATCGTTAAGGGGAGCTATGACAATATCAAACTGACGACGCCAGAAGACTTACATAAAGCCAAATCATATATAAGCAATCGAAGAGAAGGAAAGGTGGAGGATGGACCTATGTTTCGTGTCGGTCAGGGGTTTGATGTTCATCAGTTGACGGAAGGACGTCCATGTATAATCGGAGGGATTGAAATCCCCTATGAAAAAGGACTGCTCGGTCATTCTGATGCCGATGTATTACTCCATACTATTGCCGATGCTTGTCTTGGGGCGATTGGGGAAGGGGATATCGGCAAACATTTTCCTGATACGGACCCTGCTTTTAAGGATGCAGATTCAGGCAAGCTGCTTCAGCATGTATGGGACATTGTCACAGAGCGTGGCTATGAACTTGGGAATATGGATTGTACGGTAATTGCCCAAGCACCGAAAATGGCCCCTTACATCGAGCAAATCCGTAACCATATTGCATCCCTCTTGAAAGTGGAGCCTGGACAAATCAACATAAAAGCAACAACAACAGAAAAGCTTGGATTTACAGGTCGAAAAGAAGGTATCGCTGCCCAAGCGGTTGTCCTATTGCAAAATAATCAGCATTCCTGAACAAAAAATGATAAAATGATTCAAGGATAAAGACCGGAATAGGAAAGGAGAACAAATATGTCTAACGAAGTACGGGTGCGTTATGCACCGAGTCCAACAGGTCACCTCCATATTGGTAATGCGAGGACAGCCCTGTTTAATTACCTTTATGCGAGAAACGCAGGTGGAAAAGTAGTCATTCGGATAGAGGATACTGATGAGAAGCGGAATGTAGAAGGTGGGGAACAAAGCCAGCTCAACTATTTAAAGTGGTTGGGAATTGACTGGGACGAGAGTCCGGAAAAAGGCGGCGAATACGGACCTTACCGACAAATGGAGCGCCTGGATATTTACAAAAAGTATGTAGATGATTTATTAGAGCGTGGACTTGCCTATAAGTGCTACATGACTGCAGAAGAATTGGAAGCAGAGCGTGAAGCACAGATGGCTCGAGGAGAAGCGCCCAAGTATTCTGGAGCCCACCGCGATCTGACAGATGAACAAATCGCTGAATTTGAAGCGGAAGGCCGCCAGCCAAGTATCCGTATCCGAGTACCTGAAAACCATACGTATACCTTCAACGATATTGTCCGTGGGGATATCACATTTGAATCTAGTGATTTTGGCGACTGGGTCATTGTTAAACAAAACGGGACGCCGACCTACAATTTTGCCGTTGCGGTTGATGACTATATGATGAAGATCACTCACGTCCTCCGTGGAGAAGAGCATATTTCCAATACGCCGAAGCAAATGATGGTGTATGAAGCGTTTGGGTGGGAACCCCCTAAATTTGGTCACATGACGTTGATTCTAAATGAAGAACGCAAGAAGTTGAGTAAGCGTGATGAACATATCCTGCAGTTTATCGAGCAGTACAAAAACCTTGGTTACTTGCCGGAAGCATTGTTTAACTTTATTACCCTTCTTGGCTGGTCCCCAGTGGGAGAAGAAGAGATTTTCACACAAGAAAAACTTGTTGAAATCTTTGATGCTGATCGATTATCTACTTCCCCGGCTGTGTTTGACCCGGCTAAGTTAAAGTGGATGAACAACCAGTACATTAAAGCATCAGACTTGGATACTGTTGTTGATCTTGCACTCCCTCATCTTATCGAAGCGGGACGTTTCTCAGAAGAGATGAATGAGGAGGAGCGCCAAGGAGCCCGTGAGCTTATTAGCCTCTACCAGGAACAGTTGAGCTACGGAGCAGAAATCGTTGAACTGACAGAGTTATTCTTTAAGCAGGAAATTCAATATGATGATGCTGCCATGGAGGTTCTTGAAGGGGAGCAAGTGCCTGAGGTTCTAGAAACGTTCAAGAAAAATCTCCAGGATCTTAATGAGTTCACACCTGAGAATATTAAGAAGCAGATTAAGGCGGTCCAAAAAGAAACCGGTCATAAAGGGAAGAAGTTATTCATGCCAGTACGTGTAGCAACGACTGGTCAAACACACGGTCCTGAACTTCCGAATGCGATTCATCTACTAGGAGTTGAGACTGTCGTGGTACGTTTGGAAGATGTATTGAGAAAATTGCAAGCCTAATCCGTTCACATGTGGAAGATAATATCATATAGTAGAGATACCTATACGAAACGTTGATGAGGAGAAGTAAAAGGCCCCTTTCTTCTACAGAGAGAATCACCTTGGCTGGGAGTGATTCGAAGAGAAACCTTTGAAATGCACCTCGGAGTCTTTGGCTGAATGGAGTATGCTGAAGCGGGTACCTTCCGTTATCGAGGATGAAGCGGGGAGAGGATTAGTCTTTCCCAAACAGAGTGGAACCACGTTCGACGCGTCTCTGTGCCAAAGGGCACAAAGGCGCGTTTTTTTGTTTTTGGGGAGCTTCTGTTTCAGTACAAGGAGGGGAGCAAGTATGGGGTTGTTTAAAATGTTTAAAGAAGATGTTGATGTGGTGTTTGATCAAGATCCTGCGGCTCGTTCTTATATTGAAGTGATTCTGACGTATTCAGGGTTGCATGCGATATGGGCACACAGGGTGGCCCATGCTTGTCACAAACGGAAGTTTTTCTTCCTGGCTCGACTCATTTCTCAATGGAGCCGTTTCTTGACTGGTATCGAAATCCACCCTGGTGCAAAAATAGGGCGACGTTTTTTCATCGACCATGGCATGGGAGTCGTTATTGGTGAAACCTGTGAAATTGGAGACAATGTCACTATATTTCAAGGAGTAACACTTGGTGGAACAGGGAAGGAAAAAGGGAAAAGGCACCCCACTTTACTTGATAATTCATTAGTGGCTACAGGGGCCAAAGTGCTTGGCTCGATTACAATTGGGGAAAACTCTAAAGTAGGAGCAGGTTCAGTCGTCCTTCATGATGTACCAAACAATTCGACTGTAGTCGGAATCCCGGGTCATGTCGTTATACAGGATGGCAAGAAGGTGCAGAAGAAGAATTTGGATCACCACAAACTTCCCGACCCTGTTTATGACCGTTTGAACGATATGGAAAAGGAGATTGAGGACCTGCGTAAGCAGCTGATTGACGCAAAAGGAGTGAAACAACATGGCAATTAAAATATACAACACACTGACAAGAAAAAAAGAACCATTTCAGCCGCTGGAAGAAGGAAAAGTAAAGATGTACGTCTGCGGCCCTACGGTTTATAACTATATTCACATCGGGAATGCACGCCCGGCCATTGTTTTTGATACAGTTCGAAAATATTTCGAATATCGTGGTTATGAAGTCCACTATGTCCTCAATTTCACAGATGTTGATGACAAATTAATTAAAGCTGCCAATGAAATGGGCGAAGACGTACCGGAGATTGCGAACCGTTTTATTGAGGCTTATAAAGAAGATGTTGGGGCTTTGGGTGTGAAAGAGGCGGTAGACCATCCACGTGTTACGGAGAATATGGGTGAAATTATTGACTTCATCCAGGGATTGATTGATAAGGGACACGCATATGAAGCGGGAGGAGATGTTTACTTCCGCACGAGATCCTTTAATGAGTATGGGAAGCTTTCTCATCAATCTATTGATGATTTAAGGTCTGGTGCCCGTATTGAGGTGGGGGATAAGAAAGAGGACCCGCTTGATTTCACGCTTTGGAAGAATGCTAAAGAAGGTGAAATCACCTGGGATAGCCCTTGGGGGAGAGGCCGTCCTGGCTGGCATATTGAATGCTCGGCCATGGCTAAAAAATACCTCGGGGATACCATTGATATACACGCCGGAGGCCAGGACTTAACTTTCCCGCACCATGAAAATGAGATCGCACAGTCAGAAGCACATAATGGGGAATCCTTTGCCCGTTATTGGATGCATAATGGGTATATTAATATTGACAATGAAAAAATGTCTAAATCCCTCGGGAACTTCATTCTGGCTCATGACCTTGTAAAGAAACATGACCCTCAAGTCATCCGCTTCTTTATGTTGAGTGTGCAGTACCGCCATCCGATTAATTTCAGTGATGAGTTGCTAAAAGGTGCGAAAAGTAGTTTTGACCGGATAAAGAATGCGTATGAGAACATACAGCACCGTAAAAAGTCTGCGATAAACCTGCAGGAAGACCAAGGGGAATGGCTGGATAAAGTAGCTGGATTTAAAGAACAATTCATTAAGGAAATGGATGATGACTTTAATACTGCCAATGCTATTTCTGTAATATTTGATTTGACGAAGGCGGCCAATCTTTACTTGCAAGAGAACCAAACTCACGAAAAAGTGTTAACAGCTTTTGAGGAATTATTTGAAGAGTTGACAGGTGTACTTGGAGTTCAATTGAATGTGCAAGAAGAATTGCTGGATGAAGAAGTTGATGCGCTGATTGAAGAGCGTAAACAAGCAAGAAAGAACCGCGATTTCGAAAGGGCTGACCAAATCCGTGATGAATTAAAAGAGCGGAACATTATTCTTGAGGATACGTCTCAAGGGACACGTTGGAAGCGGGGGTAACAGCATGACAATGGCAAATGCCAAACAAATGAAAAGTCTGGCCCTCGCTTATATGGGGGATTCTGTTTACGAACTATATGTCAGGCATCATCTGCTTGAAAAAGGGGATATCCTCCCTCAGCATCTTCACCAGAAGGCAATTCAATTTGTATCCGCCGTCTCCCAGGCAGGGGTTGTAAAGGTGTGGCAGGAGGAAGAAATATTGACAGAGGAAGAAGAAGGCGTTTTAAGGAGAGGGCGAAATGCTAAATCTGGCTCTGTCCCTAAAAATACAAACGTACAAACATACCGTTATTCTACTGCATTTGAAGCGGTGTTGGGTTTCTTGTATTTATCAGGACAGAAAGAGCGTCTGGATACATTAATCAATCATGCAATTAAAACAGTGGAAGAAAGGAGTGATGAAAGATGAAGGGAGAATGGATTATTGGTAAAAATCCCGTACAGGAAGCCATTCGGTCCGGTCGTTCGATAAATAAAGTAATGGTATCAGACCAACTTCAACACCAAGCTTATAAAAAGCTTGAGCAGTTAGCCAAAGAGCAAGGATTACTCGTACAAAAAGTACCGAAAAAGAAAATAGATCAGCTGGTTGATGGCAATCACCAAGGTGTCGTAGCCTCTGTGGCTGCGTACGAATACAGTGACATTGAGGATTTGTTTGCAAAAGCGGAAGAGAAAGGTGAGGCCCCTTTTTTCATCATTTGTGATGAAATTGAAGACCCCCATAACCTGGGTTCGATTTTAAGGACGGCGGATGCAGCAGGGGCCCATGGGGTTATCATACCAAAGAGGCGCTCGGTTGCTTTGACGGCTACCGTAGCCAAAACGTCTACTGGTGCTATCGAATATATTCCGGTGGCGCGTGTCACCAACCTTGCTCGAACGATTGATGAACTGAAAGGAAGGTTTGTCTGGGTAGTAGGTACAGATGCTGAAGGGACAGAGGATTACCGCCAGCTGGACGGAAAGATGCCGATTGCCCTGGTAATCGGCAGTGAAGGACGAGGCATGAGCCGTCTGACAAAGGAAAAATGCGATTGGACGGTCAGTCTGCCTATGGCAGGTAAAGTGACTTCTTTGAATGCTTCCGTAGCAGCTTCTTTATTAATGTACGAAGTCTTCAGGAAACGCCATCCGCTAGGGGATTAAAACATGAACGTTTTAATTGTCGATGGCTATAATATGATCGGCGCTTGGCCAGAGTTGAAAAGTTTAAAAGAGAAAGATCTCGGCCAGGCGCGGGATTTACTTATAGAAAAGATGGCCGAGTACCAATCGTATACAGGGGACAGGATTATGATTGTTTTTGACGCCTATCATGTCCGGGGACTGGAAAAGAAACAGAACAATTACAAAGTCGAAGTCCTATTCACCAAAGAAAACGAAACAGCCGATGAACGTATTGAAAAGCTGGCAGGAGAATTGAATGATGTCCGCACACAAGTCTATGTAGCGACATCAGACTATGCAGAACAACGCACTATTTTTGGCCAAGGAGCTTTTCGGAAATCGGCCAGGGAACTATATATTGAAGTGAAAAACATCGAAAATCAAATAGAAAAAGACGTAGAAAGTCAGAACCAATATCCATATCAATCTAAAATCCCGATTAACAAAGAGGTAAGGGAGCTGTTTGAAAAATGGCGGCGAGGAGATAAATAATTCTGACAACTTGTTGACGCTTTTCAGAAATGTACTGTATAATATTGCTATATTGAGGTAGCACGGTCGGAGGGATCCTGTGTGAGCATCTTACAAACGGAGAAAAGCACCAATGAGTCGGATCTTAAGAAGTTGGAAGACGAAGAAATAGTTGAACGGATTAATCAAGGACAAGTCCAGGCGCTTGATTACTTGATCAATAAGTACAAGAATTTTGTTCGCGCGAAAGCTCGGACCTACTTTCTTATTGGCGCAGACCGGGAAGACATCGTCCAAGAAGGGATGATCGGTCTATACAAAGCCATCCGCGATTACAGAGAGGGAAAATTGTCGTCCTTCAAGGCCTTTGCAGAATTATGTGTCACCCGTCAAATTATCACCGCGATTAAAACCGCCACCAGACAGAAACATATCCCATTGAATTCCTACGTATCTTTGGACAAGCCTATCTATGATGAGGAATCAGACCGGACATTGCTCGATGTCATTGCTGGTTCCAAAGCTATTGATCCGCAAGAGTTAATTGTTAATAAAGAGAAGTTTTCAGACATGGAGGAGAAAATGTCTGAACTGTTAAGTGATTTGGAGAAAAAAGTGCTGGCCCTCTACTTGGATGGACGTTCCTATCAGGAAATTTCGGTCGAGCTTAGTCGACACGTGAAATCAATTGATAACGCTTTACAACGTGTGAAAAGGAAGCTCGAAAAGTACCTGGAAATCAGTGAAATCACCCTGTGAAAGCTACATTGACAGTGATCGGTAAGAGTGCTACATTTAGTGAGTATGTGTAAACCTCGAAGATTGAGGTGACGGAAATGAGGAAAAAAGTAATATTAGCCTGTACTGAATGTTTAAGTCGTAATTATAGTTCATATATAAATCGATCCAACCAATCCGAACGTCTGGAAGTCCGCAAGTTCTGCAAAAAGTGCGGGACGCATACTTTACATCGCGAGACGAAATAGAGAAGGAAGCCAGTTGGCGCAAGTTTGGGGGTATTACAGCATGTTTAAGTTCTTCAAGAATGTAGCACGAGAGATGAAGAAGGTTAGCTGGCCTAAAGGTCAGGAACTGACACGGTACACAATCACTGTCCTTTTAACGGTGGCATTCGTAGCTGTATTCTTCGCTATTGTAGATCTTGGGATTTCCCAAGTGCTTGAACTCATTGCTCAAGAATAGTAGAGTGGATTTTATGCTATAATAGGAGATAGACTTACAAAAACCCGTTCTGCGGGTTTTTTCATGTTGGAGTAATATTCATCAACTCTAGTATAAGGGAGGGAAGGGCAAGCACCTTGTCCTGTGATTATGGAAAAAAGATGGTATGTTGTGCACACCTATTCAGGTTATGAAAACAAAGTGAAGACGAACCTAGAGAAGCGTGTCGAATCTATGGGAATGGAAGATAAAATCTTCCGTGTCCTTGTCCCTGAGGACGAAGAAGCAGAAATTAAAAATGGCAAGAGAAAAATTGCAAAGAAGAAAGTATTCCCCGGGTATGTCCTGGCAGAAATGGTCATGACGGACGACTCTTGGTATGTAGTACGGAACACGCCGGGTGTGACTGGTTTTGTAGGATCTACTGGTTCTGGATCCAAGCCAATTCCTCTCCTGCCTGAAGAAGTAGAAACTGTCCTTAAACGCATGGGCATGAATGAAGAACCAAAAGCAGAGATTGACTTTGAAGTGAAGGAAAGTGTTAAAGTTACTGATGGACCTTTTGCAAACTTCACAGGGTCGATCGAATATATTGATACGGATAAACAAAAAGTTAAAGTTCATGTGAATATGTTTGGTCGTGAAACACCGGTGGAGTTGGACTTCACCCAAATCGAAAAATTATAAAATTCATCTCTCCCCTTGCATATTAGATATAAAGATGCTAGAATTTTTATGTTCTATATGCGCCCCAATGAGGGTGATTGCGTAGATCGCAATGAGTGGGAGGGGTTGAACCCTATTACCACATCACGGACTTTAAGGAGGTGTGTCTCGTGGCTAAAAAAGTTATTAATGTTGTAAAGCTTCAGATTCCTGCAGGTAAAGCTAACCCAGCGCCACCAGTAGGGCCGGCACTAGGTCAAGCAGGTATTAACATCATGGGATTCTGTAAGGAATTTAACGCTCGTACACAGGAACAAGCAGGTACGATCATTCCAGTAGAAATTACGGTTTATGAGGACCGTTCCTTTACATTCGTTACGAAAACTCCACCAGCTGCTGTTCTTCTTAAGAAAGCGGCGGGAGTTGAATCAGGTTCCGGTGAGCCGAACCGAAACAAAGTAGCTTCTGTTAAACGCGACCAAGTACGCGAAATCGCAGAAACGAAAATGCCTGATTTGAACGCTGCTGACGTTGAAGCTGCAATGCGTATGGTTGAAGGTACCGCGCGCAGCATGGGAATCACAATCGAAGATTAATCCCACAGCGTCACATGGAGATAGGAAAAGGTTGCGGAAATGGAGCTTGTGACTCTTTCGCAACCTTTATTCGTGGGAGGAAAATCCGTTAAAACCACAACGAGGAGGAAATTAATAATGGCTAAGAAAACGAAAAAGCAACAAGAACTAGAAAAACTTGTTGACCGTACAAAAGCTTATGATGTGCAAGAAGCAATCAAGCTTGTAAAAGAAACTGCAAAAGCAAACTTTGACGAAACTGTTGAAGCGGCATTCCGTCTGGGTGTAGATCCTAAGAAAGCGGACCAGCAAATCCGTGGCGCAATGGTGCTTCCACATGGTACAGGTAAATCTCAGCGTGTCCTTGTTTTCGCTAAAGGTGATAAAGCGAAAGAAGCAGAAGCAGCAGGTGCTGACTACGTAGGCGAGCAAGATTTAATCAACAAAATCAACCAAGGTTGGTTTGAATTTGATGTCGTAGTAGCAACTCCTGATATGATGGCTGAAGTAGGTAAGCTTGGTCGAGTGCTAGGACCAAAAGGTCTTATGCCAAACCCTAAAACAGGTACAGTGACATTTGAAGTTGAAAAAGCTGTTAACGAAATCAAAGCCGGTAAAGTTGAATACCGCGTTGATAAAGCAGCGAACATCCATGTTCCAATTGGAAAGGCTTCTTTCGATGAGGACAAGTTGGCTGAAAACTTCGCAGCAATCACTGAAACGCTTGTTAAAGCGAAGCCACAGGCAGCTAAAGGAACTTACATGCGTAATGCAGCTGTTTCATCTACAATGGGCCCTGGTGTCAAAGTAGACGTTTCTAGTTACACGAAGTAATAAAAAGTGTTGACTTTCCGTTACCGGTGATATATACTAGGTGACGTTGTATAAATGAATACGTTATACCGTAGACAGCAGGTGCGGTTTCCGCTTAATTTCCTGCCGAGGTGTGTGATATAAATAGAGCAGCGCCATCTGCCCTGCTCTATAAACACCTCCATGTCTTTGTGGGGGTGTTTTTTTATGAGTAAAACCTTCGAACGGTATGATGAAAAGTCAATAGGAGGTGGAACAATGAGCAGTGTTATCGAACAGAAGAAACAGGTTGTGTCTGACTTAGCTGACAAGTTCCGTGGCAGTAAATCTGCAGTTGTTGTAGACTATCGCGGACTTGACGTAGCGGAAGTTACCGAACTTCGCTCCCAGCTTCGTGAAGCAGGCGTTGATTTCAAAGTGTACAAAAACACGATGGTACGTCGTGCTGCAAACGAAGTAGAACTATCTGATCTGAACGAAGTACTTCAAGGACCAACAGCGTTGGCTTTCCATGAGGACGATGCTGTAGCTCCGGCTAAAGTATTGAACAACTTCGCTAAAGATCACGAAAACCTTGAAATCAAAGGTGGAGTAGTTGAAGGGCAAGTTGCAACTCTTGAGCAAATCAAAGAACTTGCAAACCTTCCAAACTACGAAGGTCTTGTATCTATGTTCCTAAGCGTACTACAAGCACCTGTCCGCAACTTCGCATATGCTACAAAAGCGATCGCGGACCAAAAAGAAGAAGAAAGCGCGTAAGTTAGCGTTCGTTTAAATTATAAAACAAAACCTAAGGAGGAAATTTCTCATGTCTAACGAACAAATTATCGAAGCGATTAAAGAAATGTCTGTTCTTGAGCTTAACGATCTAGTTAAAGCAATTGAAGAAGAATTTGGTGTATCTGCTGCAGCTCCAGTTGCTGCTGGCGCACCTGCTGCAGGTGGCGAAGCTGCTGAAGAGCAAACTGAATTTGATGTAGTACTAGAATCTGCTGGATCTTCTAAGATCAAAGTAGTTAAAGCAGTACGTGAAATCACTGGCGCTGGTCTTAAAGACGCTAAGGAAATGGTTGATGGAGCTCCTGCACCAATCAAAGAAGGCGTTTCTAAAGAAGAAGCTGAAGAAATTAAGTCTCAGCTTGAAGAAGCAGGCGCGACTGTCGAACTTAAGTAAGAGAATGTTTAAAGTAAAGCTCGCTGATTTATCGGCGGGCTTTCTTTTTCTTCATGGCATGGTTAAACTGGTCCTTTATTTCGATAGATGAAGATGTATTCCGGTTGTTCTTCGAAATTCTTGAGGGCTGGTCAGCCAATTCATTTCAGTAGATGAGAAAGAAGGGGGTGGGATTATGTCAGAGCATTATTATTCAAAGCAAACGAAGGCAAGCAGTGAAGAAAGGACTTGGAACTTCGAATTACTGGGTCATAATTTTACGTTTACTACAGATAATGCAGTATTTTCAAAGCGTGAAGTAGACTTCGGTTCGCGTTTGATAATCGAATCTTTTGATGAACCAGCAATTGACGGGGACTTCCTTGATATCGGTTGTGGATATGGACCGATTGGTTTGTCATTGGCGAAAAACTTTGAGGATCGCCACGTGTTCATGGTCGATGTTAATGAACGTGCTTTAGGTTTGGCCGAAAAAAATGCAGCTGATAATCATGTAACAAACATCACCATTAAAGAAAGTGATCGTTTACGTGGGGTCGCCGGGCATAAATTTGCCTCCATTCTCACAAACCCTCCGATCCGTGCGGGTAAACAAGTCGTCCATTCTATGTTTGAAGAAGCCAAAGATGCTCTACTTGATAAAGGAGAGTTGTGGGTTGTTATTCAAAAGAAGCAAGGGGCGCCATCTGCTAAGAAGAAGTTAGAAGAATTGTTCGGTCATGCAGATGTGGTGGATAAGCAAAAAGGCTACTATATCTTAAAAGCAAAAAAGTTTGACTAGCCATACCACGTGTGCTAGTATTGAAAAATGCCAATATTTCTGGTGTCTGTCAAGTCTTTTTTAAGAATTATGTATAAAAATTTGATAGATGGTCAGAATGGTAAAATCGAACACTGAAAGTAAATGAGGTTTTTATGTATGAAAAGCCTTTTTCTTTTTTGTCTAACGTTAGAGAGAAATGAAGAATCACCATTCGTTGTAAGACGGATGTTCAAATAGTGCTTGTGGCAAGATCAACCGCAAGCCTGTTCGGCATGTCTTGCCGGACCCTTTTTTCGTTATTAAAATGCTTGATTTGAGGGGTGAATCAGTTGACAGGTCAACTAGTTCAGTATGGACGACACCGCCAGCGCAGAAGTTATGCACGCATCAGTGAAGTATTGGAGTTACCTAATTTGATTGAGATTCAAACCGCTTCTTATGATTGGTTTCTAGAAGAAGGGTTGAAGGAAATGTTCCAGGACATTTCTCCAATTGAAGATTTCACAGGTAATTTGTCATTGGAGTTTGTGGACTACAGCCTTGGCGAACCAAAGTATCCAGTCGATGAGTCAAAGGATCGCGATGTAACATATAACGCACCGCTTCGTGTGAAAGTGCGTCTCTTGAATAATGAAACAGGAGAAGTGAAAGAACAAGAAGTATTTATGGGGGATTTCCCATTGATGACAGACACAGGTACCTTTGTAATCAATGGTGCTGAACGTGTTATCGTTTCTCAGCTTGTTCGTTCACCTAGTGTGTACTTCAACAAGAAGATTGATAAGAATGGTAAGAGAGGTTACACAGCTACCGTTATCCCGAACCGTGGAGCGTGGCTAGAGTTTGAAACAGATGCCAAAGACGTTGTACATGTCCGGATTGATCGAACTCGTAAGTTGCCTATTACCGTTCTTTTACGTGCCTTAGGTTTTGGTACTGATCAAGAGATTATCGATCTTATTGGTGACAATGAATACTTGAAGAATACGTTAGAAAAAGATAATACGGAGAATACAGAGAAAGCCCTACTGGAAATCTATGAGCGACTACGCCCGGGTGAGCCGCCGACAGTAGAAAATGCAAAGAGCTTACTTGTTTCCCGATTCTTCGACCCGAAACGCTATGATCTTGCGCGTGTCGGTCGTTATAAAATGAACAAGAAACTTCACATCAAAGATCGTTTGTTTAATCAGACACTGGCTGAAACACTAGTGGATGAAGAAACAGGCGAAGTGATCGCTGAAAAAGGTGACAAAATTGATCGCCGTCTATTGAATAAGCTGATCCCTCATTTTGATGACGAAGAAGGTACATTGAGTGAAGAGACATTGGAACCGGTTGACGGCGTACTTGAAGATCCTATTCAAGTTCAGTCTGTTAAAATCGTCGACCCAACAGATCCGGAAGGGGAACGTTCCATCAATGTCATTGGCAATGCCAACATTGATCGTGATGTGAAGAACATTACACCAGCGGATATTCTTTCTTCTATTAGTTATTTCTTTAACTTGTTGCACGATGTTGGGGGAACAGATGATATCGACCACCTAGGAAATCGCCGATTGCGTTCTGTAGGAGAACTACTTCAGAACCAATTCCGAATTGGTCTGTCTCGTATGGAGCGTGTCGTTCGTGAACGGATGTCGATTCAAGATACATCTTCTATCACACCGCAGCAATTAATTAATATCCGACCAGTTATTGCGTCGATCAAAGAGTTCTTTGGCAGCTCGCAATTGTCACAGTTTATGGACCAAACCAATCCACTGGCGGAATTGACACACAAACGTCGTCTATCTGCATTAGGACCTGGTGGTCTAACACGTGAACGGGCAGGGTTTGAAGTGCGTGACGTACACTATTCCCACTATGGGCGTATGTGTCCGATCGAAACACCTGAGGGACCAAACATCGGTTTGATTAACTCTCTTTCTTCTTACGCGAAGGTGAACGAATTTGGTTTTATTGAGACACCATATCGTCGTGTCGATCCGGATACGAATAAAGTAACAGCCCAGATCGATTACCTGACGGCTGATGAAGAAGACAATTATGTTGTAGCACAGGCGAATGCGAAGCTAGATGACGACGGAGCATTTATGGATGAAGAGGTTATCGCACGTTTCCGCGGGGAAAACACAGTGGTGAGCCGTGATCGTATCGACTACATGGACGTATCACCGAAGCAGGTCGTATCTGCTGCGACCGCTTGTATTCCTTTCTTAGAGAATGATGACTCCAACCGTTCCTTGATGGGTGCGAACATGCAACGTCAAGCCGTACCTTTGCTTAAACCGGATGCTCCTCTTGTAGGTACAGGTATGGAATATGTATCTGGTAAAGACTCCGGGGCTGCTGTCATTTGCAAACATGAGGGAATTGTAGAGCGTGTGGAGGCGAAAGAAGTCCGTGTGCGCCGTATTTCTGAAGTGGATGGCAAAGAAGTCGAAGGCGATCTTGATCGTTATCGTCTCCAAAAATTCATTCGATCCAATCAGGGAAGCTGCTACAATCAGCGTCCAATCGTCTCTAAGGGGGATCGTGTGAAAACAGGAGAGATTCTTGCGGACGGACCTTCCATGGACATGGGTGAGCTAGCTCTTGGTCAAAACCCGCTTGTTGCTTTCATGACATGGGATGGTTACAACTACGAGGATGCCATCATCATGAGCGAACGTCTTGTGAAAGATGATGTTTACACATCTATTCATATTGAAGAGTATGAATCAGAAGCTCGTGATACGAAGTTGGGGCCAGAAGAAATTACCCGCGATATTCCTAACGTAGGTGAAGATGCGCTTCGCGACTTGGATGACCGTGGAATTATCCGTGTTGGTGCTGAAGTCAGCGATGGAGATTTGCTTGTCGGTAAAGTGACGCCAAAAGGTGTGACAGAGCTTTCCGCAGAAGAACGCTTATTGCACGCGATCTTTGGTGAAAAAGCCCGAGAAGTCCGTGACACTTCCTTGCGTGTACCACACGGTGCGGGTGGAATTGTCCTCGATGTGAAGATTTTCAATCGGGAAGACGGTGATGAACTTCCGCCGGGAGTTAACCAGTTGATTCGTGTTTATATCGTGCAGAAGCGTAAGATTTCCGAAGGGGATAAAATGGCCGGACGTCACGGTAACAAAGGTGTAATTTCTAAGATTCTTCCAGAAGAAGATATGCCTTTCCTACCAGATGGTACGCCGGTAGATATTATGTTGAACCCTCTTGGTGTTCCGTCACGTATGAACATTGGTCAGGTGCTAGAATTACACATGGGTATGGCAGCTCGCTTGATGGGTGAGAGAATTGCTACCCCAGTATTTGACGGAGCGCGTGAGGAAGACGTTTGGGAAACATTACAAGAAGCTGGTATGTCACGTGACGCTAAAACGATCCTTTATGATGGACGTACGGGTGAGCCATTCGATAATCGTGTTTCTGTAGGGGTTATGTATATGATTAAACTAGCCCACATGGTTGACGATAAACTTCACGCCCGTTCTACTGGACCATATTCACTTGTTACGCAGCAGCCGTTGGGTGGTAAAGCTCAGTTTGGTGGACAGCGTTTTGGTGAGATGGAGGTATGGGCGCTTGAGGCATATGGTGCCGCCTATACTCTACAAGAAATCTTAACTGTTAAATCTGATGATGTTGTCGGTCGTGTGAAAACGTATGAGGCCATCGTTAAAGGTGATAACGTCCCTGAACCTGGCGTCCCTGAATCCTTCAAGGTTCTGATTAAAGAATTACAGAGTCTTGGAATGGATGTTAAGATTCTATCTGGTGACGAGCAAGAGATCGAAATGCGTGACATCGAAGAAGAGCAAACCAAAGAATCCGAGAATTTGAACTTAGACGATTAAGATAGAAACACTGCTGTAGCTCGTGTTCTAAGCTTAGGGTAAAACCTGGATACTAAAAGGGAGGTAGGCCCCTTGCTAGATGTAAATAACTTTGAGTATATGAAAATAGGCCTCGCTTCACCGGATAAGATTCGTTCTTGGTCATACGGTGAGGTTAAGAAGCCAGAAACCATCAACTATCGTACGTTGAAACCAGAAAAAGACGGTCTTTTCTGCGAGCGTATTTTCGGCCCGCAGAAAGACTGGGAATGTCATTGTGGTAAATACAAGCGTGTTCGCTATAAAGGCGTTGTTTGTGACCGCTGTGGTGTAGAAGTAACAAAAGCGAAAGTACGTCGTGAGCGTATGGGGCACCTTGAACTAGCTGCCCCTGTCTCTCACATTTGGTACTTCAAGGGTATTCCTAGCCGTATGGGTCTTGTATTAGACATGTCCCCAAGAGCGTTGGAGGAAGTCATTTACTTTGCGGCCTATATTGTTACAGACCCTGGTGAAACAGCTCTTGAGAAAAAACAGCTGCTTTCTGAGAAAGAATACCGCTCCTACCGTGAAAAATTCGGCCAAGGATTCCAAGCGGCAATGGGTGCAGAAGCGATTCGTAAGCTTCTATTCGATATCGACCTTGATGGAGAAGTGGACACGTTGAAGGAAGAGTTGAAGACAGCTCAAGGTCAGCGTCGTACACGTGCGATTAAGCGACTTGAAGTATTAGAGTCCTTCCGTAATTCCGGTAATGACCCTTCATGGATGATCCTTGACGTTCTTCCGGTTATTCCACCGGAACTTCGTCCGATGGTTCAATTGGATGGAGGACGTTTTGCAACATCTGACTTGAACGACTTATATCGTCGTGTGATCAATCGTAACAATCGCTTGAAGCGTTTGTTAGACCTTGGAGCACCGACAATCATCGTTCAAAATGAGAAGCGTATGCTTCAGGAAGCTGTCGACGCATTAATTGATAACGGCCGTCGCGGCCGTCCAGTAACTGGGCCGGGTAACCGTCCGCTTAAATCCCTTTCTCATATGTTGAAAGGTAAGCAGGGACGTTTCCGTCAAAACTTACTAGGTAAACGTGTCGATTATTCTGGACGTTCCGTTATCGTTGTAGGTCCATCCTTGAAGATGTACCAATGTGGACTTCCGAAGGAAATGGCGCTTGAATTATTCAAGCCATTCGTAATGAAAGAGCTCGTATCAAGAGGTCTTGCTCACAATATTAAATCAGCTAAGCGTAAGATTGAACGTGTACACCATGAAGTGTGGGACGTTCTAGAAGATGTCATTAAAGAGCATCCGGTTCTTCTTAACCGTGCTCCAACGTTGCACCGTTTAGGTATCCAGGCGTTTGAACCGACACTTGTGGAAGGGCGCGCTATTCGCCTCCACCCGCTTGTGTGTACGGCTTATAACGCAGACTTTGACGGAGACCAAATGGCTGTACACGTGCCACTTTCTTCAGAAGCTCAAGCTGAAGCGCGCATATTGATGCTGGCGGCTCAAAACATCCTTAACCCTAAGGATGGAAAACCGGTCGTTACGCCTTCACAGGATATGGTGTTAGGGAATTACTACTTAACACTTGAGCGAAAAGGTGCGATTGGTGAAGGAATGTTCTTCAAAGACTTGAATGAAGCTTTGATGGCATATCAGAACGGTTATGCCCACCTGCACACACGTGTGGCTGTTCAGGCTAGCTCGTTGAATAACGAAACTTTCACAGAAAAACAAAATCAGCAGCTTCTACTGACAACAGTCGGTAAGTTGATTTTCAACGAGATGCTGCCAAATTCATTCCCTTATATCAATGAACCAACGAAGGAGAACTTGGAAATCAAGACTCCAGATCATTACTTCATAGAAAAAGGGACAGATATCCGTGAAGAACTTTCTAGTCGTGAAGAAGTTTTGCCGTTCAAGAAAGGGATTCTTGGTGATATCATCGCGGAAATATTTAAACGTTTCTCCATTAGTGAAACGTCTAAAATGCTTGACCGCATGAAAGACCTCGGGTTTGCTTACTCTACGAAGGCCGGAATTACAGTCGGTGTATCTGACGTCGTGGTACTTCCTGAGAAGCAGGAAATTCTTGATGAATCTCAGAAAAAAGTAGATAAAGTCCTGAAACAATTCCGTCGAGGTCTAATCACAGAAGAAGAGCGTTATGATCGTGTTATCGATGTTTGGTCTGCTGCTAAAGATGACATCCAGAACCGTCTGATGAAATCCTTGAACCCGCGTAACCCAATCTTCATGATGAGTGACTCCGGTGCCCGTGGTAACGCATCTAACTTTACGCAGCTTGCGGGTATGCGTGGACTGATGGCCAACCCAGCTGGACGAATCATTGAATTGCCGATCAAGTCAAGTTTCCGTGAAGGTCTGACGGTACTTGAGTATTTCATCTCTACTCACGGTGCGCGTAAAGGTCTTGCCGATACCGCACTGAAGACAGCCGACTCAGGTTACTTGACGCGTCGACTTGTAGACGTTGCGCAAGATGTTATTGTACGTGAAGATGATTGCGGAACAGACCGTGGCCTGCCTGTATCTGCTCTAAAGGAAGGGTCAGAGGTAGTGGAACCGTTGATCGACCGTTTAATCGGACGTACAGCATTCCAGAGAGTGAAGCATCCTGAAACAAATGTAGTCTTGGCTGAACGAAATGAAGTCATTTCTGAAGATAGAGCAAGACAAATTGTGGAGGCTGGCATTGAGGAAATCGTAATTCGTACGGCATTCACATGTAATACGAAACACGGGGTTTGTAAGAAGTGTTATGGTCGCAACCTTGCGACTGGTGATGAAGTCGAAGTGGGTGAAGCGGTCGGAATCATCGCTGCTCAGTCTATCGGTGAACCTGGTACACAGCTTACAATGCGTACCTTCCACACAGGTGGGGTAGCCGGAGACGATATTACACAAGGTCTTCCACGTATTCAGGAAATCGTTGAAGCACGTAACCCTAAAGGTCAAGCGGTTATTACCGAAATTGACGGAACGGTTCATGAAATCAACGAAGTGAAAGAGAAGCAGGAGATTGTTGTCCAAGGTGCTGTAGAATCACGTTCTTATACAGCTCCATACGGCGCCCGCATGAAGGTTACTGTTGGTGATGAGGTCAAAGCAGGAAATCCTTTAACAGAAGGTTCCATTGATCCGAAAGAATTGCTGACAGTACAAGGATTGGATGGCGTTCAAGAGTACCTTCTTAAAGAAGTCCAAAAAGTATACCGAATGCAAGGGGTTGAAATCTCTGACAAGCACGTGGAAGTTATGGTCCGCCAAATGCTTCGTAAAGTACGTGTGCTTGATGCTGGTGATACGGATGTTCTTCCAGGGTCACTTCTTGAAATCCACCAATTTAAAGAAGCTAACCAAAAAGCACTTATGGAAGGCGGACAGCCGGCCGTTGGCCGACCTGTCATCCTTGGAATCACGAAAGCGTCTCTTGAGACAGACAGCTTCCTATCAGCCGCATCCTTCCAGGAAACAACACGTGTCCTGACCGATGCAGCTATTAAAGGTAAGCGTGATGAGTTGCTGGGACTTAAGGAGAACGTTATTATCGGTAAACTTGTTCCGGCTGGAACAGGTATGACCCGATACCGCAAGATCCAGGCGCAGTCTGAAGAGCAGCAAGAAGAGGTTCCGGAAGTAACAGAAGAGGTCACACACTCTTAAAATAAAGAATTAGATGTTAACAAGGTGTAAAATTGACGGGAGCACCAAAAAACTCACCCGAATGCAGTTGACATGCATTTGGGTGAGTGATAATATAATCAAGGTGCTTCCATTTATCCTTGTTACTTTGGAGGATATGAAGATGTCTTATGAAAAAGTAGCACAGGCTAAATCCGATATAATCATTGGAACCAAACAAACACTGAAAGCCATGAAAAATGGTGAAGTGGATGAAGTCATAACGGCTGACGATGCTGAACAGTCAATGACAGTTAAAGTAGCTGATCTGGCCCGACAACTGAACATTCCTCATACACGAGTTCCTTCAATGGAAGAGCTCGGAAATGCATGTGGCATTGATGTTGGTGCGGCTACAGTTGCGATAAAGCAATAAAGTTTTGGCGTATTGCGCGAAAGCTTTGTTTTTTGCCTTTTTATGAACCACCTGGATGTGTGGTATTAAAAGAGAACGAAGGGAGGATACAAACATGCCAACAATTAACCAATTGGTACGTAAAGGACGCGTGAGCAAAACAAAACAGTCTAACTCTCCAGCTTTGAATAAAGGTTACAACAGCTATAAAAAGCGTATGACAGACCTTTCTTCTCCACAAAAGCGTGGGGTTTGCACACGTGTTGGTACTATGACACCTAAGAAACCGAACTCTGCCCTACGTAAGTATGCACGTGTTCGTCTTACTAACCAGCTAGAGGTTAACGCGTACATCCCTGGTATCGGCCACAACCTACAGGAGCACAGTGTTGTTCTTATCCGTGGCGGTAAAGTTAAAGACTTGCCAGGTGTGCGTTACCATGTCGTACGTGGTGCCCTTGACACAGCAAGTGTTGATGGTCGTATGCAAGGCCGTTCTAAATACGGTACGAAAAAACCTAAGGCTAAAAAATAAACGATATTCCGATATCGATTAAATCATAACAACCAAGAAGGGAGGGGAACATATGCCACGTAAAGGTCCAGTAGCTAAACGTGATGTGTTACCAGATCCAATGTACAACTCTAAGCTTGTTACTCGTTTGATTAACCAAATTATGGTTAACGGTCAGCGCGGTAAAGCTCAAAAGATTCTTTATAAAGCTTTTGAACTTGTTCAGGAGCGTAGCGGAAATGAAGCTATGGAAGCTTTTGACCAAGCCATGAAGAATGTAATGCCTGTATTGGAAGTACGCGCTCGTCGTGTAGGTGGTTCCAACTACCAGGTACCTGTTGAGGTTCGCCCAGAACGTCGTCAGGCTCTAGGCTTGCGTTTCATCGTAAACTATGCGCGTCTTCGCGGAGAAAAAACGATGGAAGAGCGCTTGGCTAACGAAATTCTAGATGCAGCTAACAACACAGGTGCATCAGTGAAACGTCGTGAAGAAATGCACAAGATGGCGGAAGCTAACAAAGCATTCGCTCACTATCGCTGGTAATCACCACAAAAATAAATGTTCAAACAGGAAGGAGAAAGATGCATGGCTAGAGAGTTCTCCTTGGAAAAGACTCGTAATATCGGGATCATGGCTCACATTGACGCTGGTAAAACAACAGCGACAGAGCGTATTCTTTTCTACACAGGACGTATCCACAAAATTGGTGAAACTCACGAAGGAGCTTCCCAAATGGACTGGATGGAGCAGGAACAAGAGCGCGGAATCACAATCACTTCCGCCGCTACAACTGCTCAGTGGAAAGGTCACCGTATTAACATCATCGATACTCCTGGACACGTAGACTTCACAGTGGAAGTTGAACGTTCCTTGCGTGTACTTGATGGTTCCGTGGCTGTACTTGACGCACAGTCCGGTGTTGAGCCTCAAACAGAAACAGTTTGGCGCCAAGCTACAACATACGGTGTTCCACGTATCGTATTCATTAACAAAATGGACAAAATTGGTGCAGACTTCATCTACTCCCTAGGTACCTTGCAAGATCGCCTTGGAGCGAATGCAGCAGCTGTCCAGCTTCCTATTGGTGCGGAAGATGAATTCGAAGGAATCATTGACCTAGTAACGATGGAAGCTTACTATTACATGGACGACTTGGGAACTCGTGCAGAAGCACGTGAAATTCCTGACGAGTACAAAGATCAAGCGGAAGAGTACCGCGGTAAGCTTGTTGAAGCAGTTGCGGAACTTGACGAAGACTTGATGATGCAATACCTTGAGGGTGAAGAAATCACAAATGAACAGCTTACGAATGCTATTCGTACAGCTACCCTAAGTGTTGAATTCTACCCGGTATTCTGTGGATCAGCTTTCAAGAACAAAGGTGTCCAATTGCTAATTGATGGGGTAATTGATTACCTTCCATCTCCATTGGATGTGCCTCCAATTGAAGGTCACGTTCCACAAACGGAAGAGCACGTTGTACGTAAGTCTGATGACAACGAGCCTTTCTCTGCATTGGCCTTTAAAGTTGCCACAGACCCTTATGTAGGTAAATTGACATTCTTCCGTGTTTATTCTGGTACATTGAATGCTGGTTCTTACGTGAAAAACTCTACGAAGGATAAGCGTGAGCGTGTAGGTCGTATCCTGCAAATGCACGCCAACTCTCGTGAAGAGATTTCCACTGTATATGCAGGGGATATCGCTGGTGCAGTAGGTCTTAAGGACACTGGTACTGGTGATACTCTATGTGATGAAAAGAATCTTGTAATTCTTGAGTCTATGGAATTCCCAGAACCGGTAATCTCTGTAGCTATTGAACCTAAATCTAAAGCTGACCAAGACAAGATGTCTGTTGCTCTTGGTAAATTGGCTGAAGAAGATCCAACGTTCCAAACTGAAACAAATGTTGAAACAGGACAAACGATCATTGCTGGAATGGGTGAGCTTCACCTAGACATCATCGTTGACCGCCTGAAGCGTGAGTTTAAAGTTGAAGCGAACATTGGTGCTCCACAAGTTGCCTATCGTGAAACATTCCGCGGAAGTGCACAAGTGGAAGGTAAGTTCGTACGTCAATCCGGTGGTCGTGGACAATTCGGTCACGTATGGGTTGAATTCGAACCAAACGAAGAAGGCGCTGGATTCGAATTCGTCAACAAGATTGTCGGAGGTGTCGTACCACGTGAATATATCCCATCTGTAGAGCAAGGAATTAAAGAATCTATGGAGAACGGTGTATTGGCTGGTTACCCTATGGTCGACATCAAAGCAACTCTTTACGATGGTTCTTATCACGACGTTGACTCTAACGAAATGGCCTTTAAAGTCGCCGCATCCATGGCACTTAAAGAAGCGAAAAACAAGTGTAAGCCTGTTCTACTTGAACCAATGATGAAAGTAGAAGTAGTTATTCCAGAGGAATACATGGGCGACATCATGGGTGATGTAACTTCCCGTCGTGGACGTGTGGAAGGTATGGAAACTCGTGGTACTGCGCAAGTGGTTAAAGCATTTGTTCCACTTTCCGAAATGTTCGGTTACGCAACAGCATTGCGTTCCAACACTCAGGGTCGTGGTACGTATACGATGCACTTCGATCACTATGAAGAAGTTCCTAAGAGCATCTCTGAGGAAATCATCAAGAAAAATGCTGGTGAATAATTGATTTTTTAGACGAGTTAAAGTATAACTTGTATTGTAAGCTTAGGAGTAACTATTGCTTACTCCTAAGTTGCATAATAAATCAACAAACTAAAATTGTTACTTATCTAAAGGAGGAAATATACAATGGGTAAAGAAAAATTCGACCGGTCCAAGTCCCACGTTAACATTGGTACTATTGGACACGTTGACCACGGTAAAACTACTCTAACAGCAGCGATTACTACAGTTCTTCACAAGAAATCTGGTTCTGGTGAAGCTATGGCATATGACATGATCGACGGTGCTCCAGAAGAGCGTGAGCGTGGAATCACAATCTCCACTGCACACGTTGAGTACGAAACAGAAACTCGTCACTATGCCCACGTTGACTGCCCAGGTCACGCTGACTACGTTAAGAACATGATCACTGGTGCTGCTCAAATGGACGGTGCGATCCTAGTTGTATCCGCAGCTGACGGCCCAATGCCACAAACTCGTGAGCACATCCTACTTTCTAAAAACGTAGGTGTACCAGCAATCGTTGTATTCTTGAACAAAGTTGACATGGTAGACGACGAAGAGCTTCTTGAACTAGTAGAAATGGAAGTTCGTGACCTTCTTTCTGAGTACGACTTCGATGGTGATGACGTACCAGTAATCAGCGGTTCTGCTCTTAAAGCTCTTGAAGGTGAAGAGAAGTATGAGCAAGCAATCTTCGATCTAATGGATGCAGTTGATGAGCATGTTCCAACTCCAGACCGTGACACGGACAAGCCATTCATGATGCCAGTTGAGGACGTATTCTCAATCACTGGTCGTGGTACAGTTGCTACTGGACGTGTGGAGCGTGGACAAGTTAAAGTCGGTGACGAAGTTGAAATCATCGGTATGGCTGAAGAGTCCAGCAAGACAACAGTAACTGGTGTTGAAATGTTCCGTAAGCTTCTTGACTATGCAGAAGCTGGCGATAACATTGGTGCACTTCTTCGTGGTGTTAACCGCGATGACATCAACCGTGGTCAAGTACTAGCTAAGCCTGGTTCTATTACACCACACACAAACTTCAAAGCTGAAGTTTATGTGCTAGCAAAAGACGAAGGTGGACGTCACACTCCATTCTTCTCTAACTACCGCCCACAGTTCTACTTCCGTACTACGGATGTAACTGGCGTTATTCAACTTCCTGAAGGTGTAGAAATGGTTATGCCTGGGGATAACGTTGAAATGACTGTAGAACTTATCTCCCCAATCGCGATCGAAGACGGTACACGTTTCTCTATTCGTGAAGGTGGACGTACAGTAGGTTCTGGCGTAGTTTCTGAAATCACTAAATAATTTCAGCATTACCCATTACAAAGAACAACAGCTATTAGCTGTTGTTCTTTTTTTCTATGGAAAAATCGATCTATAAGATGGGCGGTAGTATTTTTGTAAGATGTACACCAAAGGTTTGGCTCTACACCATTAAATTGGGTTGTTTTCTAGCCTGCTTATCGTCAATGGAAGGCTCAGTGATAAAGTATGTAAGATATATAAATATGAATGTAATACTACAATGATTTTTAGATCAGCCATACTTATCAAAACAAAGGTTGATATTCATGATTCCATTTGTTTTAATAGACCATGGATTTTGAGAACGCGTTTCATTCATTTTCAAGGAATACTAGTCTAGCCCTTGAAAAATGTGTTGGACGTTAGTATAATATTTTAAGTGTCCGTAATGAAAAGAATTATGGATTTATCCTTGCAATGACCGGGTTTCTTCTATATAATAAGTAATGTTGGTCATAAAAGGCGATGAAGCGAAAGGTTGTTGACACACCCGGCCCCTTTGCCATGGCTGGTGGTCAAGTTTTTTTCGCGGAGAATGTCTATTTTAAAAATGGGCGAAGAAGGAGGGAAAATAATGGCAAAAGAGAAAATTCGTATTCGTTTAAAGGCGTATGATCACAGAGTACTTGATCAGTCCGCAGAGAAGATTGTAGACACAGCGAAGCGTTCCGGAGCTAATGTATCTGGTCCGATCCCGCTTCCAACTGAGCGTTCTGTTTATACTGTACTTCGTGCGACTCACAAGTATAAAGATGCTCGTGAGCAATTTGAAATGCGTACGCACAAACGTCTAATCGACATTGTTAATCCAACACCACAGACTGTTGATTCACTCATGCGTTTGGATCTACCATCTGGTGTGGATATCGAAATTAAACTATAAATAAATCGTTAAGATAATAGGAGGTGTAACGGATGACGAAAGGAATCTTAGGACGTAAAGTCGGCATGACTCAAATTTTCTCCGAAAATGGCGAGTTGATCCCAGTAACAGTCGTTCAAGCTGAGCCAAACGTTGTTCTTCAAAAGAAAACAGCTGAAAACGACGGTTATGAAGCGATTCAACTTGGTTTTGCTGATGAAAAGTCAAATCGTTTGAAGAAAGCCGCACAAGGCCATTCTGAAAAAGCAAACACAACACCTAAGCGCTACATTCGTGAATTCCGTAATACAAACCTTGATGACTATGAACTTGGTCAAGAGGTTAAAGTTGATATTTTTGAAGCTGGTGACGCCATCGACGTTACAGGAACTTCTAAAGGTAAAGGTTTCCAGGGTGCGATTAAGCGCCACAACCAATCCACTGGACCTAAAACACACGGTTCTCGTTTCCACCGTCGTTCTGGTTCTATGGGGCAAGGTGCTGACCCATCTAAAGTCTTCAAAGGCAAAGGTCTTGCAGGGCAAATGGGTGGAGAGACAGTCACTCTACAAAACCTTGAAGTAGTTAAAGTTGACGCTGAGCGTAATCTACTACTTATCAAAGGAAATGTTCCAGGCGCGAAAAAATCTTACGTTAAGATTACAAGTGCAATTAAGGCTAGCAAATAATAAACGAAGGGAGGATATGTCATGCCTAAAGTAGCACTATTAAACCAAGGCGGTTCAAACGTTGGTGAAATCGAACTAAACGAGTCCGTTTTTGGGATTGAACCTAATACTCACGTATTACACGAAACTGTGTTGATGCAACGCGCGAATCTTCGCCAAGGCACACACAAAGTTAAAGGACGTTCGGAAGTTAGCGGCGGTGGACGTAAACCATGGCGCCAAAAAGGTACAGGACGCGCGCGTCAAGGATCCATCCGTGCTCCACAATGGGTAGGTGGCGGAACTGTATTCGGTCCAACACCACGCAGCTACAGCTACACAATTCCTAAAAAAGTACGTCGTTTGGCACTTCAATCTGCTTTCTCTTCTAAAGTGAAAGAAGAAAACATCATTGTTCTTGAAAGCCTATCTCTAGATGCTCCAAAAACAAAAGAAGTGGTGAACATTCTTAAGGCACTAGATGTTAACGAGAAAGCATTGATCGTCACTGCTGAGGAAGACGAAAATGTAACTCTTTCTTCTAATAACATCCCTACAGTGAAAAGTATTCCTGTAGAACAAGTAAGTGTGTTAGACTTGCTAACGCATGACAAGCTGATCCTTACTAAGGAAGCAGCTGAAAAAGCAGGGGAGGTGCTCTCATAATGAAAGAACCACGCGATATCATCAAGCGCCCTGTCATTACTGAACATTCTGCTGATCTTATGGGAGAAAAGAAATATACGTTCGAAGTTAGCCCGAAAGCTAACAAAACTGAGATTAAAAAAGCAGTTGAAGAAATCTTTGGTGTAAATGTTGCTTCTGTCAACACTATGAACCTTAAAGGTAAATTCAAACGTATGGGTCGTTACGGCGGCTACCGCTCCGATCGTAAGAAAGCAGTTATCACTTTGACTCAGGACAGTGAAGAACTAGAATTCTTCGAAGTTTAAAATATACTAAATGATAAATGAAGGAGGGAAATAAAGATGGCGATTAAAAAGTTCAGACCAATTACTAACGGTCGTCGACACATGTCAGTTTCTGATTTCGCTGAAATCACTACTGACAAACCTGAACGCTCCCTGGTCACTCCACTTCACAAAAAAGGTGGACGTAACAACCAAGGTAAGCTGACAGTTCGTCATCAGGGCGGAGGTCATAAGCGTCAGTATCGTATTATTGACTTTAAGCGTGACAAAGATGGAATACCTGGACGCGTTGCTACAATCGAATACGATCCGAACCGCTCCGCTAATATTGCACTAATCAACTATGTTGATGGTGAAAAACGTTACATCCTAGCTCCTAAAGGTGTTAAGGTAGGAACGGAAATTCTTTCTGGTGAAGGTGCAGATATTAAACCAGGTAACGCCCTTCAACTTAAAGATATTCCAGTTGGTACAATTGTACACAACGTAGAATTGAAACCAGGACGCGGAGGACAACTCGTCCGTTCTGCAGGTGCTTCTGCACAAATTCTTGGTCGTGAAGAAAAATATACGCTCGTACGCCTTACTTCTGGTGAAGTTCGTCTAGTGCTAAGCTCTTGCCGCGCAACAATCGGTCAAGTAGGTAACTTGGAGCACGAACTGATCAGTGTAGGTAAAGCTGGACGTTCTCGTTGGAAAGGTAAGCGCCCTACAGTACGTGGTTCTGTTATGAACCCTAGTGATCACCCGCACGGTGGTGGTGAAGGACGCGCACCAATCGGTATGCCATCTCCTGTATCTCCATGGGGTAAACCAACTCTTGGATACAAGACGAGAAAACGCAACAAACCGTCTGATAAATATATCGTACGCAGACGCGGTAAAAAATAACGGGATTGTCGGGCGGGCAATAGAACCCGTCTCTCAATCACGAAGGGAGGTTTATTCATGGGCCGCAGCCTGAAAAAAGGACCTTTTGTAGATGATCATTTAATGAAAAAAGTCGAAAAGTTGAACGAAGATAATAAACAGCAGGTCGTGAAGACTTGGTCTCGCCGTTCTACTATCTTCCCTAACTTCGTCGGACACACGATTGCCGTTTATGACGGTCGTAAGCACGTACCAGTTTATGTGACTGAAGACATGGTTGGTCACAAACTAGGTGAATTCGCGCCATCCCGTACGTTCAAGGGACACTCTGGCGACGATAAGAAAACAAAACGTTAATATAGAGAGGAGGCACTCTAATGCAAGCTAAAGCAGTTGCTAAAACCGTACGTATCGCTCCTCGTAAAGCTCGTTTGGTAATTGATTTAATTCGAGGAAAAAATGTAGGCGAAGCACTAGCGACACTTCGTCTAACACAGCGTGGTGCATCTCCAGTAGTTGAGAAACTTCTTAACTCTGCGATCGCTAACGCAGAACACAATTATGAAATGGACCCGGAAAACTTATACGTTTCCGAAGCGTTTGTAAATGAAGGCGTAACTCTTAAACGATTCCGCCCTCGCGCAATGGGCCGTGCAAGCCAAATCAACAAACGCACCAGCCACATTACAGTGGTCGTATCAGAAAAAAAGGAGGGATAATCAGTGGGTCAAAAAATTAATCCGGTAGGTCTTCGAATCGGCGTCATCCGCGATTGGGAATCCAAGTGGTACGCTGGCAAAGACTATGCAGACTTGTTACATGAAGACATTAAGATTCGTGAATATGTTGAAAATCGTCTTAAAGATGCTGCGCTTTCTACTGTAGAAATTGAACGTGCAGCAAACCGTGTAAACATTACTGTGCACACAGCTAAGCCAGGAATGGTTATCGGTAAAGGCGGTTCTGAAGTAGAAGCACTTCGTAAAGCTTTAAACCAACTAACTGGTAAACGCGTTCACATCAACATCGTTGAAGTGAAGAAGCCAGACCTAGATGCTACTCTTGTAGCTGATAACATTGCACGTCAATTGGAAAACCGCGTATCTTTCCGTCGTGCTCAAAAACAAACGATCCAACGCGCTATGCGTGCAGGAGCTAAAGGTATTCGTACTCAAGTATCTGGTCGTCTAGGTGGCGCGGATATCGCTCGTGCTGAATATTACAGTGAAGGAACAGTACCACTACACACACTTCGTGCAGATATCGACTACGGAACTGCAGAAGCTGACACTACTTACGGTAAGCTTGGTGTTAAAGTGTGGATTTATCGTGGAGAAGTCCTTCCAACTAAAACAGACAAGTAAGGAAGGGGGAAAAGCATTATGTTAATGCCTAAACGTGTTAAATATCGTCGTCAACACCGCACAAGCTTAAAAGGCCGCGCTAAAGGCGGTACTGAAGTAGCATTCGGTGAGTATGGTTTGCAAGCAATCGATCCTGCATGGATCACAGCCCGTCAAATCGAGGCCGCGCGTATCGCGATGACTCGTTACATGAAACGTGGCGGTAAAGTTTGGATTAAAATCTTCCCTGATAAGCCTTATACTGCTAAACCCCTAGAAGTACGTATGGGTTCCGGTAAAGGTGCTCCAGAAGGCTTCGTAGCTGTAGTGAAGCCAGGGAAAATCATGTTCGAAATCGCAGGTGTATCTGAAGAGGTTGCACGCGAAGCGTTGCGTCTTGCTTCACACAAACTGCCGATTCGTACGAAATTCGTAAAACGTGAAGAAATTGGTGGTGAAATCAATGAAGGCTAATGAGATCCGTGAATTAACCACTGCCGAAATTGAACAAAAAGTTAAGTCTCTTAAAGAAGAACTTTTCAACCTACGCTTCCAATTGGCAACAGGTCAACTCGAGAACACTGCACGTATCCGTGAAGTTCGCAAATCAATCGCTCGCATGAAGACTGTTGCACGTGAACGTGAGCTAGGCGTAAATAACTAATAGATGAGAGGAGGTCACCCTCACATGACTGAACGTAATAATCGTAAAGTTTATACTGGCCGTGTCGTTTCTGACAAAATGGATAAAACCATCACTGTACTAGTAGAAACTTATAAGTTCCACAAGCTTTACGGCAAGCGCGTAAAGTATTCCAAAAAGTTCAAAGCACATGACGAAAACAACCAAGCTAAAAACGGTGATATCGTAAGCATCATGGAAACTCGTCCATTATCTGCTTCCAAGCGTTTCCGTTTGCTAGAAGTTGTTGAAGAGTCTGTCATTATCTAAATAAAGTTCGCTCGGAGTTAATCCGAAGGGAGGTTACATGGTATGATTCAACAGGAGTCTCGTCTGAAAGTTGCAGATAACTCTGGTGCTCGTGAAATCCAAACGATTAAAGTATTGGGTGGATCCGGCCGTAAAACAGCAAACATTGGTGATATCATCACGGCTACTGTGAAACAGGCAACACCAGGAGGCGTTGTTAAAAAAGGTGAAGTAGTAAAAGCTGTTATCGTACGTTCTAAGAGTGGGGTACGCCGTAAAGATGGTTCTTACATCCGTTTTGATGAAAACGCAGCAGTAATCGTGCGTGATGACAAAGGACCACGCGGTACTCGTATCTTTGGACCGGTAGCTCGTGAACTTCGTGATGCTAAATTCATGAAGATTGTATCTCTTGCTCCAGAAGTATTATAAAAGCCTGAATGAAATGCCTTGTTAAGGAGGTGCGCGAAGAATGCACGTAAAAAAAGGTGACAAAGTAATGGTTATTACTGGTAAGGATAAAGGCAAGCAAGGAACTATCCTTGAAGCTTATCCGAAAAAAGATCGTGTCCTTGTTGAGGGTGTGAACGAAGTGAAAAAACACGCTAAACCTTCTCAAGAAAACCCGCAGGGTGGTATCTTGACACAAGAAGCAGCGATCCACGTATCCAACGTAATGCCAATCGACCCTAAGACTGGTGAGCCGACACGTGTTGGTTACAAAGTCGAGGACGGCAAGAAAGTTCGTATCGCGAAAAAATCTGGTGAAGCGCTAGATAAATAAGCCATACAGGAAAGGAGGGCCACACGATGAACGAACTAAAGAAACAATATCAAGAAGAAGTTGTTCCATCTTTGATGAACAAATTTGAATATGATTCTATTATGCAGACACCAAAAGTTGAGAAAATTGTTGTCAACATGGGTGTGGGTGACGCTGTTCAAAACGCGAAAGCACTTGACACAGCAGTTGAAGAACTAACATTGATTACTGGTCAGAAGCCAGTTATCACTAAAGCGAAGAAATCAATTGCAGGATTCCGCCTACGTGAAGGTATGCCAATCGGTGCGAAAGTTACACTTCGTGGAGAGCGTATGTACGAATTCCTCCAAAAGCTGATTGCAGTATCTCTACCACGTGTGCGTGACTTCCGTGGTATTTCCAAGAAAGCTTTTGACGGTCGTGGAAACTACACGCTTGGTATTAAAGAGCAATTGATTTTCCCAGAGATCGATTACGATAAGGTTAACAAAGTGCGTGGTATGGATATCGTTATTGTCACAACTGCTGACTCTGACGAAGAAGCACGTGAACTATTAGCTCAGTTCGGTATGCCGTTCCAAAAATAATGAGCTAACTATAAGGAGGGAAAATAGTGGCTAAAAAATCAATGGTCGCGAAGCAACAGCGTAAACAGAAGTACCAAGTACGCGAATACACTCGTTGTGAACGCTGCGGACGTCCGCACTCCGTACTTCGTAAGTTTAAGCTTTGCCGTATTTGTTTCCGTGAACTTGCATATAAAGGTCAAATCCCTGGTGTCAAAAAAGCCAGCTGGTAAACCCGAAACAGGGAAGGAGGTTAATGAGTTATGACAATGACAGATCCAATTGCAGATATGCTGACACGTATTCGTAACGCTAACATGGTGCGTCACGAGAAGCTTGAACTACCAGCTTCCAACGTTAAAAAAGAAATCGCTGATATCCTTAAGCGTGAAGGTTTTGTGCGTGATTATGAATTTGTTGAAGACAACAAACAAGGTGTCCTTCGCATTTTCCTTAAGTACGGTCAAAACAATGAACGTGTAATTTCCGGTGTGAAGCGTATCAGTAAACCAGGTCTACGTGTTTACGCTAACGCTGAAGAACTTCCGAAAGTTCTTAACGGTCTAGGCGTAGCCGTCGTATCTACTTCAAAAGGTGTATTGACAGATAAAGAAGCTCGTGAACAAGCCATCGGTGGCGAAGTTCTAGCTTACATCTGGTAAAAAAACAGATCAGACAGGAGGTGCAAAAATATGTCTCGCGTAGGTTTAAAATCACTTGAAATCCCTGAGGGTGTAGAAATCATTCAGGATGACAACACGATTACGGTTAAAGGTCCAAAAGGAGAATTAACTCGTACATTCCACAAGGACATCACAGTTAAAGTTGAGGACAACATTCTTACTGTAGAGCGTCCAAGTGATCACAAAGATCACCGTGCTCTTCACGGAACTACACGCAGCCTGATCGGTAACATGGTTGAAGGTGTTTCTAAAGGCTTCGAGAAAAGCCTTGAAATCATCGGTGTTGGTTACCGTGCTCAAAAACAGGGCCAAACAGTAGTAATCAACGCTGGTTACTCTCACCCTGTTGAGATCGAAAACCATGAAGGTATCGAAATTGAAGTACCTGCTAACACAAAAGTTACCGTTAAAGGTATCGATAAAGAACTAGTTGGTGCTGTTGCTGCGAAGATTCGTGCTATCCGTCCTCCAGAGCCTTATAAAGGTAAAGGAATTCGCTACGAAGGCGAATATGTACGCAGAAAAGAAGGTAAAACAGCTAAGTAAGGTTCATAGCTAATGTATAGAAAGGAGTGACCCTGATGATCACGAAGGCAGATAAAAATGTCGTACGTAAAAAGCGTCATGCCCGCGTTCGTAAGAATGTTTTCGGAACAGCTGAACGCCCGCGTTTGAACGTATATCGCTCTAACAAACACATTTATGCTCAGCTAATCAACGATGAAAGCCAAGTAACAGTAGCCAGTGCATCTACTGTAGACAATGACTTCAACCTTGATGCTACAGGCAATGTAGAGGCAGCTCAAAAAGTTGGTGAATTGGTAGCAAAGCGTGCGATTGACAACGGATATAAAGTTGTTGTATTCGACCGTGGAGGTTACTTATATCATGGACGTGTGAAAGCACTAGCTGAAGCCGCTCGCGAAGCCGGCCTAGAATTTTAATAGATAAAGGAGGGACATAAATGATTACAAACATCGACCCTAACAAACTTGATCTTGAAGAACGCGTAGTTACCATCAACCGTGTAGCTAAAGTAGTTAAAGGTGGACGTCGTTTCCGTTTTGCTGCATTGGTTGTAGTAGGAGATAAAAATGGTCACGTAGGTTTCGGTACAGGGAAAGCCCAAGAGGTACCGGAAGCGATCAAGAAAGCCATTGATGATGCTAAGAAAAATCTAATCACAGTACCAGTGAAGAACACGACTATTCCACACGAAATCAACGGACGTTTTGGTGCAGGTAACATTCTTATGAAGCCAGCAGCAGAAGGTACTGGAGTTATCGCTGGTGGACCTGTCCGTGCGGTCCTTGAGCTTGCAGGTGTTCAAGACATCCTTTCTAAGTCACTTGGTTCTAACACACCAATTAACATGGTGCGTGCTACAATCACTGGACTTAGTGAGCTTAAGCGTGCAGAAGACGTCGCTAGACTTCGTGGTAAGTCAGTAGAAGAACTGTAGGATAAGGAGGGAAATAAAATGGCTAAAAAGTTAGAAATTACCCTCACGCGCAGTGTTATTGGTAGACCGCAAGATCAGCGCTCTACTGTCAAGGCGCTAGGTCTGAACAAGATCCGTCAAACTGTCGTACTTGAAGATAACCCAGCGATCCGAGGTATGGCTGATAAGGTGTCTCACCTAGTTTCGGTTAAAGAAGTATAATTCTACAAAAGTTATAAGGAGGTGCAACGCATGAAACTTCATGAACTAAAACCTGCTAAAGGTACTCGTAAAGAACGTAACCGCGTAGGTCGTGGTATGTCATCTGGTAATGGTAAAACTTCCGGGCGTGGTCATAAAGGTCAAGGACAGCGTTCAGGTAGTAAAACTCGCCCAGGTTTCGAGGGTGGTCAAATGCCACTTTTCCAACGCCTTCCAAAGCGTGGTTTCACTAACGTTCACCGTAAGGAATTTGCGATTATTAACCTTGATGCACTGAATCGTTTCGAAGAAGGCACAGAGGTTACTCCTGAGCTATTGCTAGAGTCTGGTGTGGTAAGCAATCAAAAAGCCGGAATCAAAGTACTAGCAAAAGGTTCAATCGAGAAGAAACTTACAGTGAAAGCTCACAAGTTCTCTGCTTCCGCAAAAGAAGCAATTGAAGCAGCGGGCGGTCAAACTGAGGTGATTTAATGTTCCGGACAATCTCCAATTTTATGCGCGTGGGTGATATTCGGCGGAAGATTATTTTCACTTTGTTGATGCTCATTGTTTTTCGCCTGGGGACATTCATCCCGGTTCCTTTTACAAATAGAGAAGCCATCAATTTCATGGATGAACAAAATGCGTTTGGATTTCTAAACACATTTGGGGGCGGGGCATTACAGAATTTCTCCATCTTTGCCATGGGGATCATGCCCTACATCACAGCCTCTATCATCATGCAGTTGTTGCAGATGGACGTTGTTCCTAAGTTTGCGGAGTGGAAGAAACAAGGTGAAGTCGGCCGTCGAAAATTAGCTCAGTTTACCCGCTATGGAACGATCGTTCTCGCTTTTATCCAAGCAATCGGCATGTCTATTGGTTTTAATGCGTTAGCAGGAGGTCAATTGATCGCAGATCCTGGTGTAACGAAATTTTTAATCATTGCCCTTGTTTTGACAGGCGGAACAGCGTTTCTCATGTGGCTTGGTGAGCAAATCACTGCACACGGGGTTGGAAATGGTATTTCCATCCTGATTTTTGCTGGAATCGTCGCTGCAATCCCGACAGGTGTGAACCAGTTGTATGATCAATATATCTCCGGTGCTGGGGATGAATTGTTCATCAACCTCGTGATCATTGCTCTGATTGTACTTGTCATCGTTGCGGTCGTTGTCGGTGTTATTTTCATCCAACAAGCCCTTCGAAAGATTCCTATTCAATATGCAAAACGGTTGGTTAACCGTTCACCTGTAGGTGGGCATTCTACTCACTTACCACTTAAAGTGAATGCTGCAGGGGTAATCCCGGTCATCTTTGCGATATCATTCCTAATCGCACCGCGGACCGTCGCTGGATTATTTGAAGACAGCGAAGTTGCTTCTGTCATTCAATATATATTTGATTATCAGAACTGGCCTGGAATGGTTATCTATGTTGCGTTGATTATCGCCTTCACTTACTTCTATACATTTGTTCAGGTGAACCCCGAGCAAATGGCTGAAAACTTGAAGAAACAAGGTGGATATATCCCGGGGATTCGTCCTGGTGCAAATACTGAAACGTACTTGACGCGTGTCATGTATCGTTTGACGTTCGTAGGATCCATCTTCCTAGCAGCTGTGTCCATTCTTCCGATAGTCTTGGGTTCTGCTGCGCAGTTGCCGCCAAGCATACAAATCGGAGGAACCGGCTTGCTCATCGTCGTAGGGGTCGCCCTTCAAATGATGAAACAGCTTGAAAGTCAGCTGGTGAAACGCCACTATCAAGGATTCATTAAATAATTAGTGTTAAAGCTAATGAATAAATGAGAGCGAGGGGAAGACGTTGAATTTAATTCTGATGGGTCTCCCTGGTGCCGGAAAAGGTACTCAGGCTGAGAAGATAGTCGAAAAATATGACATCCCTCATATCTCAACAGGAGATATGTTCCGTTTAGCTATCAAAGAAGGAACAGCACTGGGCAAAGAAGCTAAATCCTATATGGATAAAGGTGAATTGGTTCCTGATAAAGTAACAATCGGAATCGTTCGCGAGCGTCTAAGCAAACCCGATTGTCAAAAAGGATTCCTATTAGATGGGTTTCCAAGAACGATCGCTCAAGCAGAAGCCCTTGAGAATCTCTTGACTGATATGGAAGATTCATTGGATTATGTTCTCCATATCGATGTTCCTAAGGAGCAGCTCATCGAGCGTCTCACTGGACGACGCATCTGTCCGACATGCGGTGCTACGTATCACGTTGTCTTTAACCCACCAAAGGAAGATGGCAAATGTGATCATGATGGCTCTGAGTTGATTCAACGTGAAGACGATCAACCGGAAACCGTAAGAAAACGCCTGGAGGTCAATGTAGAGCAATCACAACCTCTTCTTGATTTCTACCAAGAGAAAGGGTACTTGGTATCATTCGAAGGTGATAAAGATATCAACGAAGTATTCCAAGACATCGATCACAAGCTGGGAGAGCTAGCTTAATGATTATTTGTAAGACTCCGCGGGAATTAGATATTATGCGTGAAGCAGGGCGAATCGTTGCCTTGGCGCACCAAAAGATGGAAGAAAATATTCAACCGGGTATAACAACTGGAGAATTGGATAAGATTGCTGATAAATTCATACGCAGTATGGATGCAATCCCATCTTTTAAAGGTTATAATGGATTCCGTGGAAGTATCTGTGCATCTGTCAACGAAGAACTTGTTCATGGAATTCCTGGAGACAGGGTCCTGAACGAAGGTGATATTATCAGCATCGATATTGGTGCCAAATATAAAGGTTATCATGGTGACTCAGCTTGGACTTATCCAGTCGGCGCCGTAGATTACAAAACGATGGAGTTGCTGAGAGTTACTGAACAATCACTGTTTAAAGGACTTGATGAAGCAAAACCAGGTGTACGCCTTTCAAATATATCCCATGCCATTCAAAGTTACGTCGAGCCTGAGGGCTTTTCGATTGTAAGGGAGTACGTCGGGCACGGAGTAGGGCAGGAGCTTCATGAGGATCCCCAAATTCCTCATTATGGCCCGCCAAACAAAGGTCCACGTCTTAAACCTGGGATGGTGTTGGCTGTAGAGCCGATGGTGAACGCAGGCACTCGTTATGTGAAGACGCTTGACGATCAATGGACGGTAGTCACTCAAGATGGTAAAGCGTGTGCGCATTTTGAGCACACCATTGCAATTACGGAGGAAGGATATGAAATCCTTACAAAATCCTAAATGAAGGTGATCGTTTTTGAACGAATCTGAGTCGAGTCCGCGAATAGGTCAAATTGTTCGTATTGTGCAGGGGCGAGAGGCAGGACAGTACGCGGTAGTGATCGATGTGCTGGATGGCCGCTTTGTGCTGCTTGCCGACGGAGAGAAACGTAAGTATGATCGACCAAAGAAAAAGAATTTGCAACATGTTGAGCTTATGGATTTCATCTCTCCGGAAGTCCAGGACAGCCTTCTGGAAACTGGTCGTGTCACAAATGGCAAGCTTCGATTTGCCGTATCAAAATATGTCAATGAAGCAGTGACTGATTTGAAGAAGGGAGATCAACTCGATGGCGAAAGACGATGTAATTGAAGTAGAAGGGACCGTCGTTGAAACCTTACCGAATGCACAGTTCAAGGTTGAACTCGAGAACGGTCACTCCGTTTTAGCTCACGTTTCTGGTAAAATTCGTATGCACTTCATTCGAATCTTGCCTGGAGACAAGGTAACGGTAGAACTTTCCCCTTATGACTTAACTAAAGGACGTATTACGTACCGTTATAAATAAAACTCCGATCTTAAAGGAGGTATGGATGATGAAGGTAAGGCCTTCTGTAAAACCAATTTGCGAAAAATGCAAAGTCATCAAACGTAAAGGTAAAGTCATGGTTATCTGTGAAAACCCTAAGCATAAACAAAAACAAGGTTAAAACTGAAGGAGGTGCACGTAACTTATGGCACGTATTGCAGGTGTAGATATTCCTCGTGATAAGCGAGTAGTCGTATCCCTAACTTACGTTTACGGTATCGGTAAATCCCTTGCCAAAGACGTACTAGCTGAAGCTGGTGTTTCTGAAGATACTCGCGTTCGCGACCTTACAGAAGACGAACTAGCTAAAATTCGTCAAGCAGTGGAACAACATAACACGGAAGGTGATCTTCGCCGTGAGAACTCTCTTAATATCAAGCGTTTGATTGAGATTGGTTCTTATCGCGGTATCCGTCACCGTCGTGGACTTCCACTTCGCGGTCAAAAGACGAAAAACAACTCTCGTACACGTAAAGGCCCACGTCGTACCGTGGCTAACAAACGTAAATAATAAGTAACACAAAGGAGGTAAGCTAACTATATGGCACGTAAAGGAAACACTCGTAGTCGTAAGCGTCGCGTGAAAAAGAATATAGAGTCCGGTGTGGCACACATCCGTTCTACTTTCAACAACACAATCGTAACGGTCACCGATGTTCAAGGTAACGTAATCGCATGGAGCAGTGCTGGATCCCTTGGTTTCAAAGGTTCCCGTAAGTCTACTCCATTTGCTGCTCAAATGGCTTCTGAAGCTGCAGCAAAAGACGCTATGGACAACGGTATGAAAACTTTAGAAGTAACAGTAAAAGGCCCTGGTGCTGGTCGTGAAGCAGCGATCCGTTCTCTGCAGGCAGCAGGTCTTGAAATTACGGCAATCCGTGACGTAACGCCAGTACCACACAATGGTTGCCGCCCACCAAAACGTCGTCGCGTATAATAGTTCTGAATAGAATTTGTCACCCTGTCTATAATGGGTTATGATAGCTTTTAATCAGCAACGCCGTAGACAGAAAAAATATGCAGTTGTCTTTTTATCGGGACTGCCTACCTGAGGAATTTCGGTTAGACCTATTGTCTAACCGGGGTTTCGACGTTTTGAAGGAGGGTTTAGTGTAAATGATCGAAATTGAAAAGCCAAAGATTGAAACGGTCGAGATCAGCGATGAGTCTACTTTTGGTAAGTTCGTCGTAGAACCGCTTGAGCGTGGGTATGGTACAACTCTAGGGAACTCCTTGCGTCGTATCCTATTATCCTCACTTCCCGGCTCTGCTGTCACATCAGTTCAAATTGATGGTGTACTTCATGAGTTTTCAACAATCGAAGGTGTCGTCGAGGACGTAACAACTGTCATTCTAAATCTAAAGAAACTAGCTTTGAAGGTTTATTCTGAAGAAGAGAAGACTTTGGAGATTGATGTACAGGGTGAAGGAAAAGTTACAGCGGCTGACATTACGCACGACAGTGATGTAGAAGTTCTGAATCCAGGCCTTCACATCGCGACACTGGATAGTAATTCCAGCTTCCGTGCTCGTATTACAGCAGAACGCGGCCGAGGATATCGTCCGGCTGAAGGAAATAACCATGAGGATCAACCAATCGGCGTAATTCCAGTTGACTCTATTTTTACGCCTGTATCCCGTGTGACGTATCAAGTAGAGAACACTAGAATCGGTCAAACATCTAACTTTGATAAGTTGACGTTGGATGTATGGACGGATGGCAGCATTCGTCCGGAAGAAGCGATCTCTCTTGGGGCTAAAATCTATATGGAACACCTCAATATCTTTGTAGGCTTGACAGATGAAGCTCAAAAAGCTGAAATCATGGTTGAAAAAGAAGAGGACCAAAAAGAAAAAGTTCTAGAAATGACGATCGAAGAACTTGACCTTTCTGTCCGTTCTTACAACTGCTTGAAACGCGCTGGTATCAACACAGTGCAGGAGCTTGCGAATAAGTCTGAAGAAGACATGATGAAGGTGCGTAACCTTGGTCGCAAGTCACTTGAAGAAGTGAAGCACAAGTTGGACGATTTGGGCTTAGGTCTAAGAAAAGACGATTAATTGATAGAACGCATCTAAGAGATTCAGATAAGGGAGGGATTATCAATGGCTAGAAAACTAGGACGTACAACAGATCAGCGTATGGCGCTACTTCGTAACTTAGCGACAGACTTGATCATTCACGAACGTTTGGAAACAACAGAAGCTAAAGCGAAAGAGCTACGTTCTGTTGTAGAAAAAATGATTACACTAGGGAAACGCGGCGATCTACATGCCCGTCGCCAAGCTGAATCATTCCTTTACAGTGCGCAAGCTGATGAAGAAGGCGAGAAGACTGCTTTGCAAAAGCTATTCTCTGACATCGGCCCACGCTATGAGGACCGTCAAGGTGGTTATACTCGCGTACTTAAGCTCGGCGAGCGTAAAGGTGATGGAGCTAAAATGGCGATCATTGAACTAGTTTAATGAATACCATCAGGGTAAAAGGGCAGGACTGAATCTCATCGCGAGGTTGCATCCAGCCCTTTTTTTATTGTCTAGGAATTAAAAGTACTTCATGGAATGATTTCAGATAACTTCTTTATTGAACAATGATGACATACAGTAGGAGCCCTACGAGGGGAGTCAGGTACCTTGTACTATTGATTCACCTCCTGATGCGAAAAGCTTTGCGTATCGAATCGATCATAGGAATGGTTCAATAGGAAATAGTGTCGTATTTCCTGGGAAATAGTCAGTTGAGCAGAGGAGGAACACAGATGGAAGAGAGACAAGTTGAGTTTCGCAATGTATCTTTTCGTTACCAAGAAGATATGCCGTGGGTCTTGAAAAATGTAAACTTCACTATAGGTCCGGATGAATGGGTAGCGATTATCGGTCATAATGGTTCTGGTAAATCGACAATCGCAAAGTTAATGAACGGGCTTTTATTTCCACAAGAAGGGGAAGTATATGTTGGCGGGACGAAAGTGAATGCTGATACGGTTTGGGATGTCAGAAAACAGGTAGGAATGGTTTTTCAAAACCCTGACAATCAGTTCGTCGGAACTACGGTAAGGGATGATGTAGCATTTGGGATGGAGAATCATGGAATGCCTCGTGATCTAATGGTTAACCGTATTCAGCAAAGCCTTAAAGCTGTCCGTATGGAGAAATTTGAACGTCATGAACCTCACAGGCTTTCAGGAGGACAAAAGCAGCGTATCGCAATAGCAGGTGTGTTGGCTGTATCTCCAGAGTTTATCATTCTTGATGAAGCTACAGCGATGCTAGACCCTAAGGGCAGAAAAGAGATTATGCAGACTGTTAGCGATGTACAGCAGGAGAGAGACCTTTCCCTGATCACCATTACCCATGATCTTCAAGAGGTAACGATGGCTTCTAGAGTCATTGTTATGAACGGGGGAGAAATATGGATGGAAGGTAGCCCGCGTGATGTATTCTCAAAAAAAGATCATTTGACCGAAATTGGCTTGGACACTCCATTTGTCAGTAAAATGGCTGATCACCTGAAAAAAGAAGGTGTGAGGCTTTCTCGTGAGCCACTCAATCACCAGGAGTTGTTGGAGGATTTATGCATATCTCGTTCGACCATGTAAGTTATATCTATCAACCAAACAGTCCGTTTGAGCATAGGGCTCTTGAGGACCTGACCTTTTCCATTGAATCAGGCTCGTTTGTTGCTGTCATTGGCCATACCGGTTCAGGGAAGTCGACGCTTATTCAACATTTGAACGGGTTGTTACAGCCTACAGAAGGTGTTATTCATATCGGCGACTATACTCTCAAAGCAGGTGAAAAAAATAAGCATTTACGCGAACTAAGAGAAAAGGTAGGCGTAGTTTTTCAATATCCAGAGCATCAGTTATTTGAGGAGACAGTCGCGAAGGACATCGCTTTTGGTCCTCAAAACTTTGGGGTGGACCAAAAGGAAATCGATCGCCGTATTAATGAGGCCGTCAAAGCTACAAAACTTCCTGAAGCACTCCTGGATCGTTCTCCTTTTGATCTAAGTGGTGGCCAAATGCGCAGGGTAGCGATTTCTGGTGTTCTTGCTATGGAGCCGAAAGTTCTGGTTTTGGACGAACCGACAGCAGGTCTCGACCCAAGTGGTCAAAAACAAATCATGGATATGTTTTATGATCTCCATAAGGAAAAAGAGCTGACAACGGTTTTGGTTACCCACAGCATGGAAGATGCCCTGTCGTACGCAGATTATATTCTTATTATGAATCATGGGAAGTTATATAGAGAAGGCACGCCTTTAGAACTTTTCCAACAAGAGGACGTTCTGGAAGCTGTCCAGCTTGACGTTCCCGAAGTTATTGCCTTTTTAACAAAAGCCAAGAAAGAATACGGCATTAATCTTGAATACAAAGGGCAGTCTTTAGCTGAGTTAGCAAAAGAATTAGCCCATCAACTGAGAGGGGGCAGCGATCATGAGTAGTTCAATGATTATAGGGCAGTATATCCCGGCTGATTCCGTGATCCACCGCCTGGACCCTCGCTCCAAAATTGCTATCATTTTCTTTTATGTAGTGATCGTATTTTTTGCTAACTCTGCTATGAGTTACGGAGTACTTGCCCTGTTTGCTGTCGGCAGTGCTTTTCTATCACAAGTCCCTTTCCGATATATTCTAAAAGGGTTAAAGCCGGTATGGTTTTTGATCCTATTTACATTTCTTCTTCATTTGTTTGTAACCCGTGAAGGGGATGTGGCTTTTTCCATTTTTGGCTGGGATGTCTACAAGGAAGGCCTTGTCCAAGGGGGGGCTATTTCTTTGAGGTTTTTCCTGCTTATTCTGGTAACGTCCCTTCTCACGTTAACCACAACCCCTATTGAGATCACGGATGCTATCGAGGAGTTGTTGGGACCTTTAAAGAAAGTGAAATTCCCGGTCCACGAACTGGCATTAATGATGTCTATTTCTCTTCGGTTTATTCCAACATTGATGCAGGAGACAGAAAAAATATCAAAAGCTCAAGCCTCCCGAGGAGTAGACTTCCGCACAGGAGCATTTAAGGACCGTGTGAAGGCTGTTGTTCCGCTTTTAGTGCCATTATTCGTCAGCGCTTTTAAACGTGCTGAGGAGCTCGCTATGGCGATGGAGGCGCGTGGTTATCAGGGTGGGGAAGGCAGGACGAAACTGAGGGAATTACAAATCACCAAAATTGATGTGTATTTGTATATAGTTTTCGTTTTATTAGTTATGGCCTTATTTATGACTCGGAACTAACATGGAGGATAGAGTGATGAAAAGGATCCGTATGGTCATTCGTTATGATGGAACAAATTATTCCGGCTACCAGGTCCAGCCTAATGGAAATACCATTCAGGCCGAACTTGAAAAGGCACTTAGGAAGATGCATAAAGGACAGTTAATTAAAGTCACAGCCTCTGGGCGGACGGATGCGCGTGTTCATGCGATTGGTCAGGTGATCCATTTTGATACTCCGCTTCAGATTCCCATAGGCAACTGGAAGCGAGCGTTGAACTCCCTTTTGCCTGAGGATATTCAAGTCTCCTCTGTCGACCAAGCAGCGGATGATTTTCATGCAAGGTATGATACGAGTGGAAAAGAGTACCGTTATTATGTCCGGAATCATCAGGAGCCGGATCCCTTCAGGAGAAATTATACCTACCACGTAAAAGCAGCCATAGACATAGATGCTATAAAGGCAGCGTGCCGTTACCTTGAAGGGGAGCATGATTTCACCTCGTTCTGTTCCCCGAAAACCGATATAAAGGGAAGTAAAGTGCGAACCATTTATCAGGCCGATGTTAGCAAGCGGGGAGATGAAGTGATCTTCATCTTCCGAGGTTCGGGGTTTCTCTATAACATGGTGCGGATTCTTGTTGGCACTTTATTAGAAGTCGGGCGGAAAGAACGGAGACCTGAGGACATACAGAGAATCATTGCAGCCAAAGACAGGATTGCAGCTGGTAAGACAGCTCCACCGCAAGGCCTGTTCTTGTGGAAAGTGTTTTATTAGAGTTTTTTTCAAGGGAATGTCCAAAACCTTAAAAAAACAACGAATCCAGGTGTGCATTCCCTTGACATTTAGTTGTGGGGTGTTATATTATATTCTATGGCATTTTATTTCTGTACCACGATTAGCCCCGGAAAACTAATCGTATTTGAGATAAATGATAAAGAAGCAACGAAGTCTATGTGAAATCAAACAATTCAGGAGGGAAACCGACATGCGCACAACTTTCATGGCAAATGAAAACAACGTTGAACGTAAATGGTATGTTGTGGATGCTGCAGGGCAAACACTTGGCCGTTTAGCGAGCGAAGTTGCTGCGATCCTTCGCGGTAAAAATAAACCAACATACACACCACATGTTGACACTGGTGATCATGTTATCATCATCAACGCTGGTGAGATCGAACTAACAGGTAACAAAATCAACGATAAGATCTATTATCGTCACTCTAACCATGTAGGTGGTTTGAAATCCCGTACAGCTAACGAAATGCGTACGAAATACCCTGAGCAAATGCTAGAGCTTGCTGTAAAAGGTATGCTTCCAAAAGGAAGTCTTGGACGTAAAATGGGCAAGAAACTTCATGTTTACGCTGGATCTGAACACAAACATGAAGCACAAAAACCAGAAGTTTATGAACTTCGCGGATAATTAAAGGAGGTAATCAAGTGGCACAAGTACAATACTCCGGTACTGGTCGTCGTAAGAGCTCAACAGCTCGTGTACGTCTTGTTCCAGGAACTGGTCGTGTAGTAGTAAACAAACGTGATGCTGAAGACTTTTTCCCATATGAAACCCTTCGTGTAATTCTTAAGCAGCCTCTAGCTGTGACAGAAACAGAAGGTAATTATGATGTATATGTAAATGTAGATGGTGGTGGATTCACAGGACAAGCTGGCGCAATCCGTCACGGAATCGCTCGTGCATTGTTACAAGCGGATCCTGAATACCGTACGCCATTGAAACGCGCAGGTCTATTGACTCGTGACGCACGTATGAAAGAGCGTAAGAAATACGGTCTTAAAGGTGCCCGTCGCGCGCCACAATTCTCCAAGCGTTAATCTTTGCACTTACAAGAGGACTCTCAACCAAGAAGGTTGGGAGTCTTTTTTTGTGGGCTGGGAAATATGAAAAATGTAGAGTTCATTTATTAAGAGGATGTCCTTCATGTTCTAGCATCGATCCCAGGCCTGACGATTTAAAAAGAATAAAACAATTGGGTTAAGAAGAAGAGAGGAAGGTAGGTCTTTTTTATAATGGTTCCATCTCTAAATCATACCTGGTTGCTGGTTTAACTTCTTTCAATGAAAGATCTGGTTTAAGCCTCACATATTTGCCCGTCTTGTCCCATATATTCAGAAAGGGAGGAGTATAAGGGAGTGTGAGGCATGCCAAAACGAAGAGTAAAGACATTTTTGTGGCTCGTTGGGATCATTGTTCTAGTCTGTGCTGTTTCCTATCCGATTCAAGAAGCGAAAGATGCGTGGACCGTTTGGTCATCCCCTTTATCTGGTAAGGTCATTGTATTAGATCCTGGTCATGGAGGACCTGACGCTGGCGCTTCCGGCAAAGACGGGACTGAAGAGAAAGTGATTACATTACAAATGGCTGAATACCTTCGTGATTATTTGCAGCAAGCGGGGGCGCTTGTATACTTAACTCGTGATGATGACAATGACCTTGCGTCAGATGAAGCAGAAAGGGCAAGACGTAGACAAGCAGAAGATGTTAGGAATAGAGTTCAATATATCGAAGAAAAAGAAGCGGACTTATACATCAGTTTGCATTTGAACGCCATTCCTTCTGAAAAGTGGAGCGGAGCGCAGACCTTTTATTACCCTAAGAATTCAGAGAGTAAAAACCTAGCGAAATTTGTCCAATCTGAAATTAGGGAGAATGTAGGGAATACAGACCGTGGCGCCTTCGGCTTATCGAATATATTTATACTAAAGCATGCAAAAGCTCCCGGTGTTTTAGTAGAAGCAGGATTTTTATCTAATCCTCAGGAACGTGAATTACTAAAGAATGATGATTATCAAAGGAAAATGTCAGCCTCTATATACCAGGGTATACTTCGTTATGTCACGGAAAGAGAAATGTCTTCCGAAGACTGATTAAAGCAAATCACTTAGAAAGCGTTTCATATATGTTATACTGGCATTACAGAAACATTTTCTAAGGATGGTGACCGGCTTGTTAACAGAAGCAAAAGTACTAGATATCCTTCATTCAATCGAGGATCCGTTTTTACATAAAACGTTGGAAGAGACCGGTGGAGTCGAAGAGATTAAGATCAAGGAAGAAAAAAATCATGTCAGTGTAAAAATTTTGATTGGAAAAACGAATACAGCTGAACAGATGGAATTGCAGCAGAAAATTGTAAATGAGCTGAAAAGTGGCGGGGCAGCAACGGTAGGGCTGCGCTTTGATCAACTGCCTGATGAGGTTATCCAAAAGTTGCAGCCTGCAGCGGAACAGGAGCAGGAGGCTTCACTTCTTGGCGGTAACACAGGTACGAAGTTTATTTCCATTGCCAGTGGGAAAGGCGGCGTAGGGAAATCGACGGTTACGGTCAATCTGGCTGTTGCGTTAACTCGTCTCGGTAAGAAAGTTGGAATTATTGACGCGGATATATATGGGTTCAGCGTTCCTGATATGATGGGGGTAGAGGAACGTCCAGTTGTACGCGGTGAAAAAATTATTCCCGTAGAGCGATTTGGAGTTAAATTGGTTTCTATGGGTTTCTTTGTTGAAGATAACTCTCCAATTATTTGGCGAGGTCCGATGCTGGGTAAGATGTTAACAAGCTTTTTTAAAGAAGTAGAGTGGGGAGATTTAGATTATCTTCTTCTCGATTTACCTCCAGGAACAGGTGATGTGGCTCTAGATGTGCATTCCATGCTTCCATCCTCTAAAGAGATTATTGTTACAACTCCACACCCGACGGCGGCATTTGTTGCCGCGCGTGCAGGACAGATGGCTCTAAAAACGGACCACGAAATTCTGGGTGTCGTCGAAAACATGGCTTATTTCGAGAGTAAAGAGACGGGGAACAAAGAATTTGTGTTTGGCCGCGGAGGCGGAGTGAAGCTTGCTGATACGCTTAAAACAGGTGTATTAGGTCATATCCCTCTTCAGCAGCCTTATGAAGAAGAAGATGTATTTGCACCATCAGTTTATCAGTCCGATCACCCGATCGGTGTTATATACCGAAACATGGCAGCGAAAGTAATCGATAAATATTAAAATAAAACACGCACTCCTTCTTAGAGGAGTGCGTGTTTTTTTATGATGCTGATCCGCCTTCTTGCTCTTTTCCTTGATCACCACCGCCATTACTCCCGGATTGTTCCTGGCTGCTTTGTCCACTTTTTTCTGATGAGCCTGATCCTCCGCCGCTACTTTGCATTTTTTCAGCGGCTTTTAATAATGTTTCGCTCATCTTAGCTTGGAATACAGGGCTGTTTAATGTTTCTTCGATCGTCTTCTGGAGATGTGATCGGAATTGCTGTCCCTCCATGACGGTAACCATTTCATTCATCATTTCAGGGTTTTTATAAAGTTCAATCATTAACTTCTGGTATTCAGCATCTTTCATTAAACCCTTCATCAGCTTCTTTTGCTGTTCTTCAAGGACTTTGCTGAATTCTTGGACGAATTTCGGATCAGAGAATAATTTACTCCAAAAAGCTTTTCCTTCTTCTGAGACAAGCGTCTTTTGGACAGCTTGTGAGACAACTTCTGACTCAAGGGCCATGGATTGTTGCATTTTCTCATCAGAAAGAACTTCAGTCATTGCCTTTTTTCCGTCGTCCGATTTAAGAATGTCAACGATCATTTTCTTTGTGGTATCATAATCCGTCTGTTCACTTGCGTTTGAGGCGCCGTTGCATGCGGCAAGTAATACAAGGATCAGGACGGGACATAATAATCGGAGTTTGGACATTGCGCATGTCCCCTTTCTTAAGTTCTCCTTACGTTTACTATCTGCGTTTCGACAAAATTTATGCGACCGGAGGAAAAAAGAATGGCTTCGTGGTAAAATACGATGGAGAAGTCTTTTGTATAATAGGGGGAACTTTCGTGAATAGTCGTAAATGGGTAAGGTTGTTTTTGACAACTTTATGGATCGGCGGTCTCACTACGTTGATCATAAGCTTCATCTTCAAATATGATTCCTATGCTGAAGTGATGCAGCCTTTCCAACTCTTTGAGCTCATTGGTTTATTGTTATTTTTCTCTGGACTTGGATTTATATTCAGCGTCATAAGTCAGATGGGCTTTTTCGCTTATTTAACCGTTAATCAATTTGGAAAAGGCATGTTCCGCTCCTTGTGGAGTCCTGTACAAGTCTTTTTGATTGCTTTTACATTGTTTGATTTAGTGTATTTTCGATACCGGGCAGCGGAGGGCGCAACGATTTGGCCATTTCTATGGACAGCACTCGGGCTGTTAGCTCTTTCCTTGATCATTGCTTATGTTAAAGCGAAGGAAACTAAACCACATGCATTTATTCCGGCCTTGTTTTTCATGGTTGTTGTTACAAGCGTTGAATGGGTACCGGCTCTCCGGGCGCAAGGAAGTGATTACGTTTGGTTGATGATTATTCCTTTATTTATCTGTAATGCCTATCAATTAATCCTTCTTCATCGCCTAACTCATTCATCTGAAACAGCCGCGTAACCTAAACATGTATAATAGCCAGCTTGTAGAGAATCCCTTTTTCTCTGCAAGCTTTTTTAATGTAGGCCATTTATAACTTTAATGATTTTGGGAAAAAATAAAACTAAAGCCAGCCACGAATACGCGGTGCTTTAGTTTTAATGGAACTAATTGGACTGTTCCTTCGCTCGTTTTACTTTCGGTGAACAGCACTCTATTCAATTTGTGTTGTCTCTGATTCACCGCCGCTGACAAGTTCGGTAATACTGACAAATTTCAGCCCTTTCTGTTTTAAGCCTGGGAGAATGACTTCAAGAGCTTTAGCCGTTTGTTTAACGGAGTCAGAAGCGTGCATCAAAATAATATCTCCTTTGGAACCTTCGTTTAAAACAGCGTCGATGATATTATTTGTCCCAGGATTCTCCCAATCACGTGGATTAATGCTCCATTGAACCGCCTGCATCCCTTGATTCTCAATCATTGTTAAAACTTCCTTATCCATATGTCCATGAGGAGGGCGGATCCATTTAATATCTTCAAATCCTAATTTCTCAAATGCTTCCTTAGCTTGGTTGATATCTGATCGTACCTGCTCAGGTTTCCGTTCAAGGTAACTTTCGTATTTATAACCCATCATTCCGATTTCATGCTTTCCCTCGTGAATTTCCTTTATGATGTCCGGATGGCGCTCGGCCCATTCACCACTAATGAAAAAGGTCGCCTGAGCCTTATGGGCTTCCAATTGCTTCAGTACCTCATGCACTTTTTCAGTTCCCCAGCTTATATTAAATGTAAGAGCAACGTGTGAACGGTCCTCGCTACCTTGTGTTAATGCACGAGGCTCGCCTTCATTTGAAAAGACAGGAAGCTGGCTCCATTGACCTACCCATAATAAAAGAGCGCAAAAAAATGCCAAAGCAACTACAACTCCATATCGTTTAAAGCGTTCAGCTTTCATGAAATAGAAACTCATCACACAGTTCACCTTCCTTCCAATATGTTCTATACATATGAAAAAAAGGACAACCTATGCTAAAAACAATGAAATTAGGGTAAAAATAAAGAGAGTCGTTCAAGGGAGGTCCTTTTAAATGCACGGATTAATTATTAGTGAACAAGAGCGTCGTGAAATGGAATACTTGTTAAAGAGGGAAATGGAAGAAATCACGTTTGACCTTGGAGACCATAGGATCGACCAAGGCTTGAAAAGAGCAATGGAAGAAAGGTACGAAGTGTTGTTTCATGTTTTCCGCAGATTCGCAACAAGAGAAGAATGCCTACAATATATGCCCCGTAAAAAGAAACAGAACTAATTAAATAGAAAACGGAGCCCTGACGGAGAATCAGGGCTTTTATACGATTTGAATTGGGCTATGAAATAGTTTTTAAATGAATTTCATAAAAAGCATTGCATTTCTTTTTCATTCTATGCTATATTATTAAACGTTGTCGGGAAAACAAAAAACGCAATCATCAAAATAACTTTTAAAAAGTTATTGACACTTTGAATTAAAGGTGATAAATTAGTATTTGTCGCAAAAACGACAGCAAAAAAACATCACAAAAAAAGTTGTTGACACAAGCAACTCGGTGTGGTAAGATGGTTAAGTCGCTAACAAAGCGGACGAAACATTTGATCTTTGAAAACTGAACGAACCAACCAGTACGTCAAACATTTCTTCTTATATAGAAGAGATTTTAAACAAGCACATTCGGTGTGCAAATGAGCAAGTCAAACTTAACTTTTATGGAGAGTTTGATCCTGGCTCAGGACGAACGCTGGCGGCGTGCCTAATACATGCAAGTCGAGCGCGGGAAGCGAGTGGATCCCTTCGGGGTGAAGCTCGTGGAACGAGCGGCGGACGGGTGAGTAACACGTGGGCAACCTGCCTGTAAGACCGGAATAACCCCGGGAAACCGGGGCTAATGCTGGGTAATACTTTTC
>NZ_FNWW01000018.1 GCF_900108515.1 Halobacillus karajensis
ATCTACTCACATTTCTACACAACTCGAGCAGCACTTCCGTATCTAAATGTAGGTAGTTCGATAATAAATACAACTTCTGTTGTGACGTATATAGGGAACAAACAATTGATTGATTATACAGCGACTAAAGGAGCTATTGTTGGTTTCACCCGTGCATTGGCAAATAATCTTGTAGACAAAGGTATCCGAGTAAACGCGGTTGCTCCTGGAAGGGTATGGACACCCCTCATACCAGCAAGTTTCTCTGCGGACCAGGTTACGCTTGTTGAAAACCCAATGCAGCGTCAAGGTCAGCCATTTGAACTTGCCCCTACTTATGTTTATCTTGCTTCAGACGATTCGCGTTTTGTAACTGGTCAAACACTTCATGTTAACGGAGGGGAATGGACGTCATCCTAATTAATTTTAGTTAAAACCTCAAGTGAAAACCATAAAGGTTGTTGGAAATCTTTATTTGACTATTCTGCTACAAGGTGCCATCTACCTTATTAGCCGTTTTCTTTCCCTTTCAAAGGGCATTCGTGTAAATGATGTGGCTCCAGGTCCGATTTAGACTTCACTCATTCCTTCCTCTTTTTCTGTAAAATAAGTGAAGATAATCGGACCATACATCCACCATGAAGTGGGCAGGTTATTCGTTTGAACGTTTATGTCTTTTAGTTCTGATGTATTTATCAAGGTATCTATTGGGTTTATTCTGTTATTTATAGTCTTGTAATTGGCATCAAAGTTTGTCTTTGTTCCTATATCCGGATTTTCAGCCATTGTTTTAATACTGAGTTTATTCCTTACAGCAGCACCTTTATATGCAACTTGCGTTCTCGTATATTACCGTTTAAATATAAACAATACATAAGCAGGAGTAATATTTATCTTGATATCAAGTCTTTATGAAACGGGGGCGCGCGACAAGTTCTGCTATAAACGCTTTTTAGCGTGAAAGGCAGGAAGTTTATTTGATTAAAATTCAACTGTACAACGGAGGATGGGAATGAAGGATCCATGTTTCCGGAAACCATCCCGTCAACACTCCTGCATGCGCTAAGACGGGCAGGTCTTAGGGTGTGAGGCACAGGTAGATTGGGCAGAACGAAGGCTGAAGCCATCAGGTATGCTGACGATATGCCCCACGGCTGAAAAACTAGATAGGATGAGAATCGTTCTTTGAGATAGGAACTGACGAACTTCCGAAGGTAAGGGTCTAAAGTTTCGAACGTAAGGAAACTTACGTGTCATCTTACGATGACGTGAGTGGTGTGGAGTAAAACTGCCCCCTCTGAAAGACGCTATACCGAACCATGGCGGTATCCAGCTCACAGGCTTAAAGGAAGCATCTACCTCTAGTATGGATAGCTACGTTGTATGGTACTTGGAAAGCAAGGAACGTTGAATCAAGGGCTGTCACCCGAAACGGTTGCTATAAAGTTATGCTGAAAAGCATTTATCCTTGTGAGGGTAGGGGAATGACTGATGAAACTTCTGTAATTGAAGTGGAGGAATAGCCTCAAGTCTAGAGTATGAAACGATTATTTTCCCTAACGTGAATGGCACCGATCGGGTAGGAACGTGGGAACATCACTCCAAAGGAGGGATGCCACAGTGTCAACGCTGCGAAACTGGGATTATTATAATATGACGGAGGCCTTTACGGATCTACATGAAAAAGCGAGACAGGGAAATACGTTCTCTCATTTATATGAAACCATCACATCGAGAGAAAACATCCTGCTCGCTTTTCGCATGATTAAAACCAATAAGGGAGCAAAAACACCAGGAACCGATGGGAAGACCATCGATGACATGAAAGAGCTATCCGAGAAAGATCTGGTAAACGAAGTCCGAACCAAACTTAGAAACTATCACCCGAAGAAAATTCGAAGAGAATGGATTGAAGAGAACGGATTGAAGAGAACGGCAAATGGAGGCCCCTTGGGATACCATGCATATTGGATCGAGTGATCCAACAATGCTTCAAACAAGTTCTAGAACCAATTGTAGAATCTCCATTCTTTAAACATAGCTACGGTTTCAGACCTCTACGGTCTGCTCATCATGCTATGGCAAGGATACAGTTTTTAATTAACCATAGTCAACTTCATTACGTCGTTGATGTAGATATTAAAAGTTTCTTTGATAATGTGAATCACCGTCTATTGAAGAAGCAACTCTGGAATATCGGTATTCAAGACCGTAAGGTACTAGCATGTATTTCTAAAATGATTACCTCGGAGATTGATGGAGAAGGAGTGCCTGATAAGGGTTCACCCCAAGGCGGAATCTTATCTCCCCTTCTTTCTAATGTCGGCTTAAATGATCTAGACCAATGGGTGGCGGACCAGTGGGAAGTATTTCCCCTGAAGAAATCCTACAGTTCAGATGATGCCAGAAGGCGAGCGAGAAAACAAACAAACCTGAAAAAGGGATACCTGGTTAGATATGCTGATGATTTTAAAATTCTATGTCGGGATGGAAAGACAGCGCAAAGGTGGTACCATGCGGTACGTCTGTATCTCAAAGAGCGTTTGAAATTGGACATCTCACCAGAGAAATCTCAAATTGTAAACTTAAGAAAACGAGAATCAGAGTTCTTAGGGTTTACCATTCGTGCGAATAAAAAGGGTAAGAAACGAGTGGCTCATACTGGGGTCATTTCTTCTAAAAGCGAGAAAATCAAACAGGAAGCGAAGAAACTCATTCGAAGAATGAAAGCTTCGCCTTCCGCTGAGAATATTCATCGTTACAATAGCTTTGTTCTAGGACTTCACCAATACTTTAAGCGAGCGACTCATGTAACTCTCGTGTTTTCACGTCTTGCTTACGATCTTAAGCCATTTTTAGTGAACCGTCTTCGATCGGTGGGAACGCTAAAACATCCTTTTCAGCCACCGCCGTTTTATAAGAGAACCTTTAGCTTGGGAACGAAAACGATTTATATCAATGGTACGTATTTGTTTCCTATTGGCAATGTGAAAACATACAATGCGATGAACTTCAGTTCAAAGCTTTCGCTTTACACGAAGAAGGGCAGAGAACAGATACACAAAAGTCTCCGCCCTGATATCCAGAAAGAAATTGGACACTTAATTAATGAAGTCTTCTCTACCGAATCGAAGTGTCGAATATCTTGATAATCGTATTAGTCGGTATAGTATGAAAATGGGGAAATGTGAAATCACAGGCGAGTATCTACATGCCTCAGATGTTCATTGTCATCACTATGTACCAAGGAACCAAGGGGGATTAGACCAATTTCAAAATCTCCGTATTCTTCATAAGGATATTCATCGACTTATCCATATGAAAGATATAAAGAAGATAAAGTTCTACCTCGAAAAGTTACCACAGAATCGATCGATCTTAGATAAGATTAATCAATACCGAAAGGTATGTGGGGTGGGAGGGATCGACGCATCCAGTCTCGAAGAGTAACAAAGGAACTTATAATGTAGTACATACCTTTAGATGGAGCGCCGAATGCTGGGAAACTAGCACGTTCGGTGTGGAGCAGGGGAAAAGCCGGAGATGATTTCAAAAGCTTACCTTTTGCTAACGATTTTTCAATATGGACGCTCGCCTTTTTAATTACCTAGCTGTTTGGTTGAACAAGTGATATTTCAATGAAAGGGGAGTTCCTGTGAAGTTAGTATTTTTACAAGGCACGGACAAGGAGAAGAACACACCTTGGATCAACCTAAAAGCCTACATACTTCAGACCCTGCATTAACAGAGCGTTATTGAAGAACAATTCAAAATTACGAAGAAACTTAAGTAACTAACAATACGTTCCTTTGGGACGGAAATGGGGAAAGATTTCATTATTACTGGCCCATTTCTATTTGGATCTATCAGATTTAATTCCCTAAGACGTGAATTTGCTGGTACAACCATCCTAAAAAGTTTATTTATATGCACTCCAACAGCCTTCTAAGCTGTTGGTCTTTTTTTTAACGAGTTGTTGACGAATTGTTGACGAAACTCGTCAACAACTATTATTTTTAATCCTAAAAGAACCAAAAACAATCAGTCATAAAACTTTAAAGTTGCGATATCATAGGGTTTTATATAAAATAAAGATACAAAATCATATCGATTCCATCTTCGGGGCAGGGTGCAATTCCCGACCGACGGTAAAAAGTATACCTATACTTCAAGTCCGTGACCCGCATGAGTAAGACCATGCGGTGGACCTGGTGAGAATCCGGGACCGACAGTTACAGTCTGGATGGGAGAAGATGTCAAATGGAACAGGTAGGAAACTCTACCTTTCGTTTCCTGTGGACACATTTACCCTTAGCCCGATGCTATAGGGTTATTTTTATGTGTACCTTTAGACCGATTACCTTCATCTGGGATGTGAATCGATAAAAAAGATGAAGGGGGAGAGCGGTGATGAATCCTTACACAGGTCAATCATCCAAATTGCTTAAATTGATTATTTTAGCATTATTCGGAACCATCTCAATGGTCCTCATGTTGTTGAATTTCCCATTGCCTTTGTTACCACAGTACTTAAAAGTGGATTTCAGTGATGTGCCGGCTCTTTTAGCAGCCATATTGTTCACCCCAGCTGCAGGGGTTGTAGTAGAAGGGGTGAAGAATGGAATTTATCTGATTTATACAGGGGCTGCTGATCCCATTGGTGTGGTGGCAAACTTCTTTGCTGGTATACTGTTCGTATTTCCTGCAGCCGTGATTTATCATAAATTCAGATCTGTAAAGTCTCTTATCACTGGTTTGTTCCTTAGTTCTATTCTTATGGCGGTTGTCATGAGTGTTTTGAATTATTTCCTTATTCTCCCTGCTTACAGTTGGTTTATGGGGTGGGAATCAATGAGTGCACAAGTGAAATGGGTGACAATCCTTGCTGGTATTCTTCCTTTTAACCTCATTAAAGGGATAGTAGCTAGCGCTTTATTCGTTCTGCTATTTGGAAAAATGAAAGCGTGGATTGAACAGAAAAGTGTTAATCCATCAAAAGCTGCCTAACAATAAAAAAGCTCAGAGTTTCCTGCTCTGAGCTTTTTTCGTATTATGACGTGTTGGCAAGTTTGTAGGAGTGAGCTAAACGCGTTGAGTATTTATTCTTCTACTTCATCTACTTTATAACGCGCTGTTGGCATAGCCTCAAGGCGTTCAAATGGAATCGGATCCCCTGACTTTTCACTTAAACCATATCGTCGTTCTTCTATTCGCTGGAGTGCGTCTTCTACTTCCATTAACTTTTCTCGAGCCTGCTCATAAAAAGTTTGCTCCTTGGATCTTTCAAATTGATCGGTTCCCTGATCACCAGGGTGATCCGCTACACTTGATATCTCACCAGTACGATCGTTTTCATAATCTTTCTTCGCACGGTCATTCTGATACTCTTCTATTTGATTTTCTGCTTCTTTTTTCATTTGTAAAAGGCGGTCCTTAAACTTTTGGGTCTGTTCTCTATTTAACATAATAGAAAGGCTCCTTTCGTTTTGGGTTATTTCTTTACTGGAACCACTCCGATGGTACATCTTGAAAGGCTGATCAACTCATCCTTTTCATTCATGATTTTAATTTCCCATACCATCGTGTTTTTCCCTAAATGGGCTGGAGTTGCTGTACCAATCACATGACCACTTCGTATACTTTTTATATGGTTGGCATTAATTTCAACTCCAAAGACTTGTTGTTTTTGGGGGTCGATATTTAAATAAGCGCCCATACTTGCAGCGCTTTCAGCTAACGCTACACTTGCCCCTCCATGGAGAAATCCCATGGGTTGGTGTGTGCGTTTGTCCACGGGCATCCGTATTTGGACGATTGTTGGCTCAGCTGTTATAACTTCCATACCAAGGGTTTCCATTAATGTGTTTTCCATCATCGATTCCTTCATGCTTATCCCGTCCTTTTTTAATTATTCCCACTGAGAAAATGGTCAAACCTACTATGTTCTATTCTTAATTGCTTATGTTACAAGGGATTTCCATTAAATAAATGTAATGAAAGAAGGATGGCTGTGGCCATCCTTCAAAAGTTCTCTGTACTGTTTTTCTGTATCCCTCTCTTATACAAGAGGGAAATAAAGGTGGAGGAGCAAGGATAGTCCCAATAGTAAACCATAAATGGTATTCGTCTGTGCTGTGGCTTTCATAGCCGGCATCATTTCCAAAGGTTGTGTTTTTCCTATAAATCCCTGAATGGCTTTCCATCCTTTTATTACACTAAAGAGAGTAATAAAGGCCCATACAGGAAGTGTACCTAAAAGGATGAGACCGACTGTCCAAAGAAAAGCAATGACAAAAAGCGTGCTGATAAAAATGACCGAACCTTTATGACCGAACAGGATGGCTAAAGTTTTTCTTCCATTTTCAGCATCTCCTGCTCTGTCTCTTATGTTGTTTGCTAAAAGTATGGATCCTACAAAAATAGCAACAGGTACGGACACGACAGCGACTTCAGCGGTCATCGTAAGTGTCTGAATAAAATAACTGATGCCGATTATAATGGTCCCCATAAAGAAACCCGCTGTGACTTCACCGAAAGGAGTGTAGGCGATTGGGAGCGGCCCTCCTGTATATAAATAGCCGAACAACATAGATATAAGGCCGATGGCGGCGATCCACCAGCTTGACGAAGCGCAAATATATACACCTAATAACCCTGCAAGGATAAAGAAGATGAAAGCAAGTGACAAAACGGTTTTTGGATGGATGCCATCACGGACGATCGTCCCGCCGATTCCTACTGAATTTTCGTTATCTAAGCCACGTTTGTAATCATAATATTCGTTAAACATATTGGTGGCTGCTTGAATGAGGATGGATGCCAGTAACATGGCGGCAAATAACCAGAAATTGATCGATTTTTCCAGAGCAGCGAGCATTGTCCCTACAAAAACGGGAACAAAAGCAGCGGTTAATGTATGGGGACGAAGTAGTCTCCACCAAACTTGGAATCCTTCACGTTCATTCAAGGAAGTTTTTACATTTTGATTTTGAGCAGTACTCATGGATGTTCTCTCCCTTGTCTAATACTAAATATATAATAACAGTTTAAGTTTAGGGAAACCGTTCGTAAGTGTCAATGAATGTAAGAAAATGTTGGTTATAAGGTTAGATTCCTTGAGTCAATAGAAAAAAGAGAATAAAATAGAGAGTGATGCATACAACCAGAAATACTGTTTGGTGTATGATGAGAAAGGTTAGAATACGTCCCTTAAAGAATGGGAGGAATATATATGCTTCATACGAAGGCCCCTCAACTAGAAGAAATGATAGGGGAAGCTCTTCAGAAAGCACATCATCTTGGGGAACCTCTTTTTATTAGTATTGTTGAACACATAGATGACCAAGATCCTTATCAGTTTTTTGAGGCTGGTTTGGATATTGATCAGCACCGCTCATTTTGGCAGAGTGCAGAAAATGATTTGACCATGGTTGGAGTTGGAAAAGCCAGTCAATTATATGCCAAAAGCAGGCAACGATTCCGAGAGGTTCAATCCTTATGGGGAGAACTTCAGGAAAAAGCGTTTGTCCATGACAATTATAATCAAAAAGGTACAGGGATGGTTGCTTTGGGAGGATTCAGTTTCGATCCTGAAAAACAAGAGAAAACACCATGGGACAATTTTTCTGACAGCCAAATGACGATTCCTGCTTTTTTGTTAACGAAAGTGGATGGACAGTCCTATTTGACAATTAATGCGATGATCTTTCCTGAAGATCACTACCAGCAAATTATTACACAAATCAAGGATCACAAACATCGACTTCTTCATCAAGGGGAATGGACCCATTCATTGCCATTTATTGATCAATTATACGAAATGGTTCCTGAAGCATGGAAGCGTTCTGTGAAACAAGCAACGGAAGATATTAAAGCAGGATTAATGGAGAAAGTTGTCCTGGCAAGGGAAGTGCGCCTTACTTTCAAAGGGGATGCTCACATAACTTCTGTTTTAAAGGCGTTGGCTCAAACACAACCAAACAGCTACATCTTCTGTTATGAGTCAGAGGGTAGTCATTTTATCGGGGCTACACCTGAACGACTAGCGAAGTTGGACGACCGTGAACTTGTTTCAACTTGTCTTGCAGGTACGATTCCACGTGGATTATCAGAAGAAGAAGATCAAAAGCTTGGGGAAGAATTACTGAATGATCCTAAGAACCGCCAGGAGCATCAGTTTGTTGTGGAAATGATTAAAGAAGCTGTGGAAGCATGCAGCAGGAAAGTGGAAGTACCCGATGGTCCAGTTCTGTACCCGCTTCGAAATCTACAGCATCTATATACGCCCGTGAAGGCTGTTTTGGATGAGGGATATACGTTATTAGATGTAATTGCTAAACTACATCCGACTCCTGCCCTAGGGGGGTTACCGCAAAATGTAGCCGTTGACTATATAAGAACTCATGAAACCTTGAACAGAGGATGGTATGCTGGGCCTATTGGCTGGTTTGACGCACAAGATAATGGAGAATTTGCCGTTGCTATCCGCTCCGCTTTAATTCAAAAGGATGAGGCTTCTTTATTTGCAGGCTGCGGAGTTGTGGAAGATTCTGATCCTGAAGCAGAATATGAAGAAACAGCAGTGAAATTAAAACCCATGATGTCGGTATTGGGGGGTTCAGAATGGGACATGTAGAAGCGTTAACGAAATATGTGACTCATTTCGTCGATCAACTCGTCTTTTCAGGGCTTGAGCATGTGGTCATTTCCCCTGGATCGAGATCGACGCCACTTGCTATGACTTTTGCTGAGCATTCTGGAGTGACCCATTGGGTTCACCTTGATGAACGCTCAGCAGCTTTTTTTGCCTTGGGAATAGCCAAACAAGAACAAAAACCGGTGGCTCTTGTGTGTACATCTGGAACAGCGGCAGCCAATTATTACCCGGCTATTGTAGAAGCTTATTACAGCCGGGTCCCATTAGTGGTTTTAACGGCAGATCGTCCACATGAGTTGCGAGAGGTAGGGGCTCCGCAGTCGATTAATCAAATTAGGATGTTTGGTACGTATACAAAATGGGAACAGGACCTTGCTTTACCTGAGGAAGAGAACTATTTATATGCGAGACGACAGGCGGCAAGAGCGATAGAAGAGTCGGCCTCCGGTCACCATGGCCCCGTTCATCTAAATTTTCCGCTGCGGGAACCCCTAATTCCGGATTTTCAGCTTAAAGATGCTTGGCGCGGGCAAACCAAGCCTATACCAAGGGCTGAAAAGGGTGTGACGGTTTTGCCGAAAGGCCAATTGAAATCTCTAATTGAACGCCTGACTCAATCGGATAAAGGGTTGATCGTTGTAGGACCACAAACAAACCCAGAACTCGCAGAAGCCGTCACACGTCTTGCTTCTCGACTTGGAGTCCCTATTTTAGCCGATCCATTATCCCAACTTCGAACAGGCAGCCATGACAAAAGGAATATCATAGAAAATTATGATTCGCTCTTGAAGGCTGAAACGATTCAACAGGATGTTGTTCCTGATTATATTGTCCGTTTCGGTGCAATGCCTGTATCAAAGGCCTATTTAAAATGGATTCAAAAATATGAGGAAGCCATTGATCACTTTGTCATCGACGACCAACCAGGGTATCGTGAGCCTTCAGGTGTAGCGACAACTTTCATTTGGAGTGACGCTATCGAATTGTGTAATGGGTTGGCTTTGAATATGTCTAAAGGGAATAAGGAAACGCCCTGGCTTTCGAAATGGAAACAAATGAACGTGCTGGCTAAAAATGAAATGTTACGAGACTCAGGTGAGGCTCTTAATGAAGGACATGCTGTTGTTCATTTATCAGAAATGCTCCCGGATCACTCCAACTTTTTCATTGGAAACAGTATGCCGATCAGGGATGTAGATAGTTTCTTTATGGCTTCCCCTAAAGAGGTCCAGCTGTTGGCAAACAGGGGCGCTAATGGTATTGACGGTGTTGTCAGTACGGCTTTAGGAACTGCATCTACAGGTCATAGAACGATCCTTCTCTTAGGAGATATTTCATTCTTCCATGACTTAAACGGACTGTGGATGGCAAAGAACAAGCAGATTCCTCTAACTATAGTAGTAATTAATAATGATGGAGGGGGCATTTTCTCCTATCTCCCTCAATCGAATCACCCGGATCATTTCGAAGAGTTATTTGGTACTCCTCTAGGTCTTGACCTTGCTCCTGCTATTAAAATGTATGGGGGAAAACATACACGTGTAAGTACATGGGAAGCTTATCAGAAAGCGTTGGAGGAGAGTTTCTCAAATAATGAATTGAACGTGGTAGAGGTGATCACCAATCGTGAAGAACACGTTGATTTTCATCGCCAGCGATGGTCAAAGGTGGAACAAGCGGTCTTGGAATGGAGAAAAAGGCAATGATAATGAAAGTAAATGATCATCAATATTGGGTAGAGGATAAAGGGGAAGGTCCTGCACTTGTTATGCTGCACGGGTTTACAGGAAGTGCTTCCACTTTTGATCAGGTGGCTGCCCATTTCTCAAACTCTTATCGGATCATTAGGGTTGATTTGCCAGGACATGCGAGAACGGGTTCTATAGGAAGGGTTACTATGGAGCAATTCTGCAGGGACTTGAAGGATTTGCTCGACCAATTAGGTTTAAGTAAAGTATCTCTTCTCGGTTATTCCTTAGGTGGGCGTACGGCTCTCTCATTTGCTGTGCTGTACCCTTGCTATGTTGATCGATTAATTTTAGAAAGTGCTTCTCCAGGTTTAGCTACAACAGAAGAACAGTTGTCCAGGCAGGCTAAGGATAAGGGGCTTGCAGAAAAGTTATTAGAAGAAGGACTAGAAGCATTTGTTGATTATTGGGAGAACATCCCTTTGTTTCATTCTCATCAAAGACTCCCCCTTCCTGCTAAAAAGCATTTAAGGGCCGAACGTTTGGGGCACATGGAGAAAGGACTTGCCGAGTCTCTTCTTGGGATGGGGACAGGACATCAACCTTCATGGTGGAACAAGCTTTCTTCACTTAAGACCCCTGTGCTGCTCATTACAGGGGGAGAGGATAAGAAGTTCTTTACAATCAACGAAAAGATGAAAGGTAGGCTTCCAAACGCCTTTCATAAAGTGGTTGAACACTCTGGCCATACCGTCCATCTTGAGAAACCGAGTTTTTTTGCTAAAATTGTAGATAGCTTCATGATAGAATAAACGTGTATGAGCGCTTTTTTCATGAAGATGATAGAACAGTGTAAAGAAAAAGGAGGAAATAGAATGTCTTTTGATTGGGTAAATGAACGCGAATATGAAGATATTATGTACGAAAGATTTGAAGGGATTGCTATGATCACGATTAATCGTCCGGAAGTGCGTAACGCTTTCCGTCCCCAAACGGTCCAAGAGCTGATTGATGCTTTTGCCTATGCGCGTGATGACTCCAGAGTAGGAGTAATCGTTCTGGCAGGTGCCGGAGATGACGCTTTCTGTGCAGGAGGCGACCAAAAAGTCCGGGGTCATGGAGGGTATGTTGGTAACGACCAAATCCCACGATTGAATGTACTAGATCTGCAGCGTTTAATCCGCGTGATTCCGAAGCCAGTTGTGGCGATGGTATCAGGCTATGCAATCGGTGGCGGACATGTCTTACATATTGTCTGTGATTTAACGATAGCTGCTGATAATGCTATCTTCGGTCAAACAGGGCCTAAGGTGGGGAGCTTTGATGCTGGTTACGGTGCAGGGTTGCTGGCCCGCATTGTTGGACATAAGAAGGCCCGTGAAATCTGGTACCTATGTCGCCAATATAGTGCAAGAGAAGCGGAAGAAATGGGACTTGTCAACACGGTTGTCCCACTCGAAGAGTTGGAAGAAGAAACGGTCCAATGGTGCCGTGAAATGCTTGAGAAATCTCCAACTGCATTGCGCTTCCTTAAAGCCTCTTTCAACGCGGATACAGACGGCTTAGCCGGTCTTCAGCAAATGGGTGGAGATGCAACATTGCTTTATTATACGACCGATGAAGCTAAGGAAGGACGCGACGCTTTCAAGGAGAAGAGAAAGCCTGACTTTGATCAGTTCCCTCGTTTCCCTTGATCCTTCTAAATTATATGGTTTCATGTAGAAAGGGGCATCCTGTAAAGGGAGTGCCCCTTTTTATCTGTATCGGAATCGATGAAATTAAAAAAATGATGAAAAAGGAAGGGTTTGAATGGGCGAACGTATTCCTCATTGGTTAGATAAACAAGCCGACTTAAATCCTGACCGCCTCGCCATAGAGACGGCAGACGGGAGAAGGCTCTCTTTTGCGCAATTAAGAAATAAAAGCAGAGGGATGGCTCATGCTTTAATAGAAGAAGGGGTTCAACAAGGGGATCATGTGGCCCTTCTATCCAATAACCATCCTTTGTTTCCTATATTCATACACGCGATCAGTTATATAGGGGCCACAGCGATCTTAATTAATACAAGATTGACACCCGAAGAGATTTCGTACCAGCTTAATGATGCACAGGTATCGCACTTCTATGTGGAAAAAACCTGCTACCCAAAAGCGTTGGAAACCGTAGAGAATATGAATATCCCGGTGAAGACAGTGGAAGGATTGAATTTGGATAAAACGGGTTCAAGTGACCTTCAAACAGAATTACACATGGATGATGTGTATACAATGATGTACACATCAGGAACAACGGGGAATCCTAAAGCAGTGATGCATACGTATGGAAACCATTGGCATAGTGCGATTGCATCAGCGCTGAATTTAGGGTTCCAACAGGAGGACAAGTGGCTAATCTGCCTGCCTTTATTTCATGTCGGGGGTTTTTCTGTTCTTATGAAGAGTGTGATATATGGGATGCCCACTCTCCTCTTAGAAAAATTCGATGTCACTCTCGTCCATCGTTCTATTATGGATAAAGGAATTACTCATGTGTCTGTTGTGACTGTGATGTTACAGCGTTTACTTGAGGAATTGGGAGATCAGACGTATCCAGATTATTTTCGCTGTATGCTGCTGGGCGGGGGACCGGTACCAGAAAATTTATTACAAGAAACGGCGGCTAGAAAAATTCCTGTGTTTCAAACATATGGGATGACCGAAACCTCCTCACAAGTTGCCACACTCAGCCCAGAGTCTGCTTTTACAAAACTCGGTTCGGCAGGGAAGGCGTTAAGCACTGCACAACTTCATATTGATAGTGAAAAAAACGGGGAGATTGGAGAAATTGTTGTTCAGGGACCGATGGTTTCTAAAGGGTATTACAACAGGCCAGCAAGGGAAGAGGCCGCCTTGCGGACAGGAGACCTTGGCTATAAAGATGAAGACGGCTTTTTATATGTAGTAGATCGGGTAAATGATGTGATTATTTCAGGCGGAGAAAATATTTACCCCGCGGAGGTAGAAAGTGTTCTCTCAGCTCTGCCTGGTATTAGGGAAGCGGGGGTCACAGGATGTTACGATCAACAATGGGGAGAAGTACCAGAAGCTTATCTTGTGAAGGAAAAAGGGGCCGATCTGACAGAGGAGAAAGTGATGGAGTGGTGTGAAGAACGACTTGCCAAGTTTAAATGGCCGGTGAATATTTATTGGGTTGATGAACTTCCAAGAAATGCTTCCAACAAAATATTACGCAGACGCCTTCCTTTCTTGTTTGAAAGCAGGGATACGAAATGGAAATAGACAGCATTCACTTAAGGAAAATTGAATTACCTCTTAAAGTTCCCTTTGTCACTCACCAGGCTACATTGGAAAAACGTCCGTTAATCATAGTTGAAGTGAAAGATACCGGGGGACGAACTGGATACGGGGAAGTCACGGCATTTCCTCATCCATTTTACACCTATGAAACAATAGCTACCGCTTGGCATGTGTTGGAAGAACAACTCATACCAATAGTACTCCGAAATGAGATTGACCATCCGGTAGAGTTTCCGAAGCTAAATAAAAGCATCCAAGGCCATCCAATGGCGAAAGCTGGACTGGAGGGGGCTCTGTGGGACTTATATGGGAAACAACAACAGAAAAGCCTCTCTGAACTCCTGGGGGGAGTACGTAAAAGTGTCGCAGCAGGAGCTGTCCTCAGCCTCACTGATTCATTAGAAGAAGACGTTGGCCTGTTAAAAAAAGAAGGTTTCCAGCGTTTTAAATTGAAAGTGGTCAAAGGAAATGAAATAGAAGCCATTCAGGCGGTGAAGACGATTGACCCGTATCTCCCTATCATGATTGACGCCAATGGCCAATACACAGAGAGTGATATGGGCCATTTACACACATTGGATAAGCTTGGGTTAACCATGATTGAACAACCTTTTCAGGCAGGAGATTTTTACTTGCACCGACGACTACAGAGAGCTATCTCTACACCAGTTTGTCTGGATGAATCCGTTATGTCGGTTCACGATGCTCAACAGGCGCTTGAGCTGGAAAGCTGTCAAATCATAAACATTAAAATTAGTCGTGTTGGAGGAATGACAGCGGCCCAGATGATCCATGATTACTGTCAGGAGAGAGGTGTCCCTGTCTGGTGTGGCGGCATGGTTGAATCCGGAATATCCAAAGCCCATAACCTGGCAGTTGCTTCCCTGCCGAATTTCTCAATACCAGGAGATCTATCAGGCTCAGGACGATACTTTCATAAAGATATCATCCACCCTGAGATTGTTATGAATCGTGGAGAAATAGCCGTCCCACAGGAGCCAGGCATTGGAGTAGAGGTGGATGAGGATTACTTAGAGGAGGTAACGCAGAAGTCCAGGACTTTTCATAGGTAACACTTATTTGTAATAGACATTCCCTCCATGGTTCACACTATAAAAAAGGAGGAAGAACCATGGACAGGGATAAATATTACATCAATATGGGTACTAGAGAAATTTCTTTGAATCATGATGGGAATAATGATGATTTCGTCATTTATGCGACAAGCGAAGAAGTGAGAGCTCTCAGAGAAGTTTTTGATGAAATTTACAATGCGGACACAGAATCTTTTTATCGAGCTCACGTACCTTTTAGGCCTTATCACAATGATCGGGCCAATGATGAAACAGATATGGATATGAAGATGGCCTTTCAGAAAATATATGAACTCGGAGATGAAACCACGAAAGCCCATATTACAGAAATGGGCGTGCTAAAAGATTAATGGTACCGCTTCTTGAGAAAGAAGCGGTCAAAATATCTCGGATCTTCACTTTTTTCCTTTATTCATCTCCCCCTGGGTTTGAAAAATATGATCCTGTTGATTTCCGATGCAAACTTCCTCATATATTCGTCTCTCCGTCAGAAATGTTATTACGGCTGTCCATTACACGTCGTGGCTATGGGCTTTACCATTCGTTAACCTACTTTTTATGTTTCAATTTCACCGTAGGATAAAAAAGGAAAAGAGCAGTCATGAAGGAAAAGGTAATGTATTTATGTCCATTACTAATCACAGGGAAAATAGCGGAAAAGTTTTACTATTTTTTCATGCTCTTCATAAGGTTTGCCAATGAAGCGGTTTGTATTTAGGGGAGCTTGTGGTACGATTTAAACAGGTGAAAAGCAGAACGCATATTAAAGGCAGTTGAGCAGACATGAAAACATTTTATGATTTTTACCAAAACCCTGTCCGATTATCTTTTAAAGATCATCCTTTTTCTGATTCACCGAAACATGTATGGGTGATATGCCGATACAAGGATCAGTGGCTGCTCACCAAGCATAAAGACAGAGGTCTTGAATTTCCGGGTGGAAAAGTTGAAGAGGGAGAGACAGCAGAAGAGGCTGCTGTGCGAGAAGTAAGAGAGGAAACTGGAGCAGTCATAACCTGCCTTGTCTATGTGGGTCAATACCACGTAGATGGGAAAGGGGGAACGGTCATTAAGAACGTTTACTTTGCTGTCATAGACTCTTTGGCTGATCAAGAGCATTACTTTGAAACACATGGTCCAGTACTATTCCGGCATCTTCCTCGGAACTTAAGGACAAATGACCGTTTCAGTTTTATGATGAAGGATGAAGTGTTACCGGAGTGTCTGAAAAAGGTAGAAAGTATGGATTAAAAGTAGATCGGAGAGGGTGGCCCCTTATTATGAGGGACATTCTATTGAGAAACCCCCGCTGATATCAGCGGGGGTTTCTTATATATGAGGAGATGAGGAAACAATTATTATGACCTGTTATAGGTCGGACCAGCTTGCTTAATGTCTTCACTTGCATACGTGAATTTCTTGAAGTTTTCATGAAACTGATCTGCAAGTATTTTCGCATTCTTATCGTATTCATTCTTATCCGCCCAAGTTTTTCTTGGGAACAATACTTCATCAGGTACACCTGGGCAGTGGGTAGGAATATTCAAACCGAAAAATGGATCTTCGTATGTTTCGGCAGAACTTAATTCACCCTCCAGAGCCGCGTGAATCATAGATCTTGTATAGCTTAATTTAATCCGCTTTCCTTCTCCATAGGATCCACCTGACCAGCCTGTGTTTACAAGGTAAACGTCTGTTTTGAACTGATCAATTTTTTCACCCAGCATTTCAGCATAGGTAGAGGGAGGAAGAGGTAAGAATGGTGATCCGAAACAGGCTGAAAAAGTAGCCTGAGGTTCTGTAATACCTCTTTCTGTACCTGCAAGTTTACTTGTATAACCACTAAGGAAATGGTACATAGCCTGCTCTTTAGTCAGCTTACTAATGGGTGGAAGGACGCCTGTAGCATCAGCTGTTAAAAAGATAATGGCATTCGGATGACCCGCGATACTAGGCTGGACTGTATTCTTGATGTGCTCTAACGGGTAGGCAGCACGCGTGTTTTCCGTTAGGGTTGTATCGTTATAATCAGGCTGATGCGATTGTGGATTTAGGACTACATTTTCTAAAACCGCTCCAAAATGGATAGCATCAAAAATTTGCGGTTCCTTTTCCTGCGATAAATTTATACACTTCGCATAACAGCCTCCTTCAATATTTGATACCCCATAATTGGACCATGAATGTTCATCATCACCGATCAATCTCCGCTGGGGATCAGCGGACAGAGTCGTCTTTCCAGTTCCGGAAAGACCGAAAAATAGTGCGACGTCTCCTTCTTTTCCCACGTTTGCCGAACAGTGCATGGGTAGAATATTTTTTTCAGGTAGTAGATAGTTCATGACAGAGAATATAGACTTTTTGATTTCACCTGCATACTCTGTTCCTCCGATCAGGACAATACGGTGCTTGAATGAAACCATGATAAATGCTTCTGAATTTGTTCCATCTCTCTCAGGGTCAGCTTTAAAGGTTGGTGCTGAGATTACAGTGAATTCAGCCTCATGGTTTTCAAGTTCTGAAGCATCAGGACGAATGAACATCTGTTGGGCAAATAAGTTGTGCCAAGCGAATTCTGTAAGTACTTGAAGAGGAAGACGGTACCGCTCATCTGCACCTGCAAAACCTTTAAAGACAAACAATTCATTCTGCTCTTTCAAATAATCTAAAACCTTATGATATAATTTCACAAATGTTTGATCATCAATGGCTTGATTAACAGAACCCCATTGGACTTTGTCCTTTGTGGTATCGTCTTTCACAATGAATTTATCTTTTGGTGATCTACCAGTATAAGTACCTGTCGTTGCTTGGATAGCTCCTTTTTCTGTAAGGGTACCCTCGTTGCGATATAAAATCTTTTCCACTAAGTGTGGAACAGATAGTTGATGGTGGACATGTTCTTGAGCAAGTAAAATATTCAATTCAGACATTTGATTAATGGTACTCATATGCGTCGACCCGCCTTTGCAATTAATTATGATCAACCTAATGTGAGATTAGTATAACACATTCATATTAATAGTCCATACTATATGTGAAAAAGCTTACATTTTATTTATTCTGAAATTTTACACTTCTCTAAGCCGTGGTTGTGAGCTTAAATTCCTCATTATTTATCAGTTATATAGAGACTTGGTACCAAGTCTTTCCTTTTTTATCGGTCGTTTTCCGTAAATGTATCTCCCCTTGTTCTACAGGTAGTTTCCGCGTCTTCTAATAGCATATGTTCATAAATGGAGGACGTTTATGGCGGCCATGACATCCCTTAATAAAGGGGAGGAATTCAATTGACAATAAAAGAGGTTTTCGATACGATAACTGAGAACGGATACTCTCTTATCCAGAGTTGGTGGAGGGACAGGCCCTTTGAAACCCAGCAACCGTCATTCATTTGACACGGTGCTAACCTGAAGCAAGGAGTAAGATTACCTCCTTGGACGATAAGAGCGAAAGGAAGCAGCCCCTTTCCTCGGAATAGGAAGGGTTTTTTCTTTTTACAAGGTTTTTTCACCGCTGGGTTCGTTCTAAACCTTCGTAAGGTGGATGGACCTTCTATTGAGAAATATTCTAAACAGGAAGCCTGTAGATATTCCTATGTAAAAGCTCCATTGGTTGTGAATAAACCTACATGAATATAAATGAAACTTATAAGAAAAGTTTCTGCACATACTGGTAAAGAGTTCCGTCTAATACATTGTACTTACAGAAGGAGGAGTTTTTAAGAATGCCTGCAAACCGCCGGTTATTCACATCAGAGTCTGTTACGGAAGGACATCCGGATAAAATTTGTGATCAGATTTCTGATGCGATATTAGATGAAATACTAAAAAATGACCCTAATGCGAGGGTTGCATGTGAGACAACAGTGACAACGGGACTTGTACTGGTTTCTGGTGAAATTAGTACGAATACCTATGTAGATATCCCCGCAATCGTTCGTCAGACGATTAAGGATATTGGATATACGCGTGCCAAGTATGGGTTTGATGCAGATACATGTGCTGTTTTGACGGCAATCGACGAACAATCTCCCGATATTGCGGGCGGGGTTGATGTGGCCCTTGAATCACGGGAAGGAAAAATGAGTGATGATGAAATCGAAGCAATTGGAGCCGGCGATCAGGGCTTAATGTTCGGTTTTGCCAACAACGAGACAAAGGAATTAATGCCTCTTCCAATCTCCTTGGCTCATAAACTTTCCAAACAGTTATCTGATGTGAGGAATGATGGAACACTTGATTATTTGCGCCCTGACGGGAAAACACAGGTGACGATTGAATATGATGAAAATGATCAGCCTGTCCGTGTGGATACAATCGTCATCTCCACCCAACATGCAGAAGAGGCAACGTTGGAACAAATTCAAAATGATTTGAGAACGCACGTTATTGATCCGGTTGTACCTAAGGGTTATATTGATGACCAAACGAAATTTTTCATCAATCCTACAGGTCGCTTCGTTATTGGCGGGCCACAAGGCGACGCAGGATTAACTGGTCGGAAGATTATCGTAGACACATATGGCGGCTATGCTCGTCATGGCGGAGGAGCTTTCAGTGGTAAGGACGCGACCAAAGTCGATCGTTCTGCCGCCTATGCTGCACGCTACGTTGCGAAGAACATTGTTGCTGCCGGTTTAGCTGATTCCGTTGAAGTTCAGCTTGCCTATGCTATTGGGGTGGCACAGCCTGTTTCCATCGCCATTAACACGAATGGAACAGGAACGGTTTCTGAAGAAAAGTTAGTCGATGCTGTTCGCGAATTGTTCGATCTCCGCCCGGCAGGAATTATAAAAATGTTGGATCTGCGCAGACCCATTTATCGCCAAACAGCAGCCTTTGGTCATTTCGGCCGTACAGATGTGGAGTTCCCATGGGAGCGCACTGATAAAGCTGAAGATTTGAAATCACACTGTAAATAATAGAAAAACCGTTTCCTCATCAAATCGATTGGGAACGGTTTTTTATTTAGGATTTTATATGGTTTAACCTTGCTGTTCTTTATAATATTTGCCTTTCTCAATATAACTTTTTCTAACTCGGTTCATTTCTTTTATATCTTCCTCAGTGAGTTCTCTTATAACTTTAGCAGGGCGTCCAAAAGCCAGGGTGTTTGGAGGAATCGCCTTCCCTGGAGGGACTAAACTGCCTGCACCGATAAAAGCTTGTTCGCCGATTTCGGCGCCATCCAAGATGAGTGAGCCCATACCGATGAGCGCGTTTTCTTTAATATGAGCAGAGTGCAAAGTTACTTGATGCCCGACTGTCACACCGTTTTCTATGATTAAAGGTTGATCAGGGCTTTGGTGCAGAAGGCTGAAATCTTGTATGTTCGTGTCTTTACCGATATGTACTGGAGCCACATCCCCTCTAATGACTGTTTTGAACCATATACTCGCATTTTCACGAATGTTTACATCTCCTGTAATCACGGCGTCTTCTGCTACAAAGGCATTCGGATGAATCTGTGGTACTTTTCCTTTATATTCGCAAATCATCATAAACCCCCTTATAATAATACTATTGATAGTATAGCAGAAGAAAAGAGGGATGGCTGTGAAAAAAATTGAATCAGAAAATGATCGGGCTACGGTTGTGCTTGTTCATGGTGCCTTCGAACATTCTGGGCGTTACCAGGATGTGATTGAACAACTCCACAAGGATGGGTATTCTGTTATCTATGGTGACCTTCCAGGCCAAGGCCATTCCTCTGGGAAGAAGGGACATATCCATTCTTTTGAAGACTATATTCATACCATCTTAAAGTGGGTTGAAGAGGCCGACCCAGATAAGAAAATATTTTTAATGGGCCACAGTATGGGCGGACTTGCTGTTGTTCGTACAATGGAAACAGCATGTCCAAATGTAGATGCTGTTATTCTTTCCTCTCCGGCTTTAGGAATCTTAAGAAAAGCAAGCCTCCCCCTGGAAGTTGTCTCTTATCTATTAAATATCCTTATTCCAGGCCTTAGGATAAAAGCATCACAAAACCCTGAATATATCACGCGAAACAAGGAAAAAATTAAAGCGTTCCAGCAGGATCCTCTCATTATTGATAAAGTATCTGTTCGTTGGTATCGCGAATTTCAAAAAGCGACCAAACAAGCTTTTACTGATATTGTTTGCTTTCCTGATATCCCGCTGTTAGTAATGCAGGCGGAAGAAGATCATATGGTAAAGAAAGAAAAAACCTCAGAGTGGTTTGATCGCGTGCCCATAAAGAAGAAAAGATATAAACAGTGGCCTGGAATGTATCATGAAATCTATAATGAGCCAGAGTGGCTCGATGTGTATGAACACACTAAATCTTTTATAGAAGATTATATAAAGTAATACAGTAAGGAGGATTTCCCATTGGTTCATGCAGTTCCAAATAACGCCATTAATTTAATGTACAGGGTTTATCGTCATATTTTTCCTTCTGTTCATAAGGAGTTATCCTATTGGATTGAACGTGCCCAATCTATTCCTGATCCTGAGCTTCGAAACCAGGCATTAAGGAGTATTAAAGATAAGACTTTTCATTGCGAGGGCGGATCTATTTATTCGGTGCTTTCTGGGGATAATGCTGACAAGTCTATACAGTTTATTGTAGCTTACCAAACGATTAGTGACTATTTGGATAATCTTTGTGACCGCAGCACTTCCATGGACCCTGTAGATTTTCGTATGCTTCATCAAGCAATGACGGATGCTTTAACGCCAGGGAATGATTGTCAGGATTATTATCAATATCGTGAAGAAAAAGAGGACGGGGGTTATCTCCATGACCTTGTGAAAACATGCCAAGATATCCTTGCCGAGTCAAAAGATTATAAAATGGTACATGCCCAGGCTTTGAAACTAGGGAAACTATATAGTGACTTGCAAGTACATAAACATGTAATAGAAGATGAAAGAATCCCGAGACTGCAAAATTGGTTCAGTCGCTATCAGTCTGAGTGGCCGGAATTAAGCTGGTATGAATTTTCGGCTTGTACAGGATCAACGCTTGGTGTTTTTTGTCTTGTTTCCTACGCTCTAAGTGGCAGAATGGATGGGGAATTAGCTGTTCAAATTGAAAGAAGTTACTTCCCTTACATGCAAGGGTTGCATATTTTATTAGATTATTATATTGATCAGGAAGAAGATGAAAGAGAGGGAGACTTGAACTTCTGTGCTTATTATGATCATCAGGAACAAATGAAAAAACGGTTCCGTTACTTTGTGGTGAAGACCAATGAAGAAATTCAAAAACTCCCAGACTCTTCCTTTCATGAAATGATTCATGAAGGTCTTGTGGGGATGTATTTAGCTGATAGGAAAGTAGGAAAGTTGGCAAATGCCAAAAGCTTTGTAAAGGATATGCTGAAAGTCAGTGGTAAGAAGGCGACATTCTTTTATTACAATACAAAGATGTATCATATGTTAAAGCCCGGACGAGAAATATAATGGTTCGTCCAGGCTATTATTTTGCCTCCTATTTGAGTCTTTCAATCGCTAAAATAAACGGAGGCGTTTTCTTTTTATTAATAAATCCATAATATAGAACTTGATAATTTTTTGCATCCAATTCTGTTACGTAACTCATTAGGGCATCCTTTTCTTCGCTTCCACCTGGGTGGCCATGATAGACAACAAGAACCACAAGGCCCCCTTTTTTTAAAGTAGCTAGAACACTTTCTACGGATTGGATCGTTCCTTCGGGTTTCGTAATAATGCTTTTATCACTACCTGGTAAATAACCCAAGTTATAGATGGCAGCGGCTATATTTCCATGATGATCATTTTGAAGGTATTTTTGGATGTGTGCATGGGAATCATAGATAAGGGTGGTCTGCTGATCAAGACCTTGGGTATTGAGTCGTCTTTGGGTATTTAAGATTGCTTCTTGCTGAATATCAAAAGCATACACATGCCCTTCTTTCCCTACATGGTTCGCAAGAAAGGTTGTGTCATGTCCATTGCCGCAAGTTCCATCAATGACAACATCGCCTGTTTGAATGCTTCTGCCCATTAATGTATGGGCATAATCTAAAATTCGTTCAATACTCATGAGACTGCCTCCAGTTTTATTATTCCTGTGTATTGTAGCATGAAAGGGAACGTGTTGTGGAATAGGGAGAAGATGGATGTACGCTGCTTGACAAAGGTGTTTACATTCATTAAGATACGAATATAATCGTATGACGTGGAAAAGGAGTAGTATTGATTTTTTCAAGTTTTAGAGAGGCAGCGGCTGGTGAAAGCTGCCCTTGAGAATCAAGAACTCGCCTTGGATGTCGCAGAAGTGAACGGAAGTAGTTTCTGCCGGTGTGGTCGCCGTTATCGACGTCAAGTTGAACACTTTATAGGTGTTAATTTGGGTGGTACCGCGGGAATCAAGCCTCTCGTCCCATATAGGGATGAGGGGTTTTTTATATTTTACTCTGTTTTTTTAATCAGCAGGGTCTATACATGATAGAGAATATGAGGAGGAAATGAAATGGCTTTTGATCATAAAACCATTGAAAAGAAGTGGCAAAAGTACTGGCTTGAAGAGAAAACATTCAAGACAGACAGCTATTCAGACAAGAAGAAATTCTATGCATTGGATATGTTTCCATACCCTTCAGGGGCTGGGCTGCATGTTGGCCACCCGGAAGGATACACAGCAACAGATATTCTTTCCCGCATGAAACGTATGCAAGGGTATGAAGTGCTTCATCCAATCGGATGGGATGCCTTCGGACTTCCAGCTGAACAATATGCACTGGATACAGGGAATGATCCAGAAGAGTTCACTAAAGAAAATATTAATACGTTTCGCCGCCAAATACAGGAACTTGGCTTCTCATATGACTGGGACCGTGAAATCAATACAACAGATCCTGATTACTATAAATGGACCCAGTGGATTTTCTTGAAACTCTACGAAAAAGGTCTGGCTTATATTGATGAAGTTGCTGTTAACTGGTGTCCAGCCTTAGGGACGGTTCTTGCTAACGAAGAAGTTATTGATGGAAAGAGTGAGAGAGGAGATCACCCTGTCGAACGCCGTCCGATGAAACAATGGATGTTAAAGATTACTGAATACGCAGATCGTCTTCTTGAGGACCTTGAAGAACTGGATTGGCCGGAAAGTATTAAAGATATGCAGCGTAACTGGATCGGGAAGTCAGAAGGTGCGGAAGTCACCTTTGAAATTGAAGGAACCCAGCATTCCTTTAATGTTTTCACCACTCGTCCGGATACTTTGTTTGGGGCTACTTATGCTGTACTTGCACCAGAGCATCCACTTGTCGATGAAATCGTAGCCTCAGATCAAACCAATGCGGTGAAGGCTTATATTGAAAAAGCTCAAAACAAGAGCGATCTAGAACGGACCGATTTGGCTAAAGATAAGTCTGGTGTATTTACTGGAGCTTACGCTGTTAACCCGATTAATGGGGAAAAGCTACCGATTTGGATCGCTGATTATGTATTAATGAGCTACGGAAGCGGGGCCATTATGGCTGTACCTGCCCATGATGATAGAGACTTTGAATTCGCTAAGAAGTTTGATCTTCCTATCATCCCCGTAGTAGATGGAGGAAATTTAGGAAAAGAAGCCTACACGGAAGATGGACCGCATATCAACTCTGATTTTCTTAACGGTCTTGGAAAAGAGGAAGCCATTAAGAAGGCAATTGAATGGTTGGAGGAGAATGGAAAAGGGAAGCAGCAGACCACTTACCGTCTGCGCGACTGGTTGTTCAGCCGTCAACGCTATTGGGGAGAACCAATTCCTGTGATTCATTGGGAAGATGGGTCTGTTACTCCAGTGAAGGAAGAAGAGCTTCCTGTTCAACTACCAAAAACAACGGAAATAAAACCGTCTGGTACAGGAGAATCTCCTCTAGCAAATATCGAGGAGTGGGTAAATGTCGTTGACCCTGAGACAGGAATGAAGGGACGGAGAGAGACGAATACAATGCCACAATGGGCAGGAAGTTGCTGGTACTATCTTCGTTATATTGATGCGAATAATGACGACACGTTCGCTGACTATGAAGCATTGAAAAAATGGCTTCCGGTTGATGTTTATATTGGTGGCGCAGAACATGCTGTCCTTCATTTACTTTACGCTCGCTTCTGGCATAAAGTTCTTTATGATGTAGGAGTTGTACCGACAAAAGAACCATTCAAAAAACTATTTAACCAAGGAATGATTCTTGGAGAAAATAATGAAAAGATGAGTAAATCTAAGGGGAATGTTGTAAACCCGGATGATATCGTTTACTCTCATGGAGCAGACACACTGAGACTTTACGAAATGTTTATGGGACCATTGGATGCATCTGTGGCCTGGTCTACGAATGGGTTAGATGGAGCGCGCCGTTTCCTTGACCGTGTCTGGAGATTGTTCACTACAGATGGTGAGGTGTCTGCTTCTGTTCAAGAATCTACAGAGGATACGACACTTGAAAAGGTCTATCACGAAACAGTGAAGAAAGTAACCGAAAATTTCGAAGAGCTCCGTTTTAATACAGGCATTTCACAAATGATGGTCTTCATTAATGAAGGTTACAAAGCTGATGTTCTGCCAAAAGAGTATGTGGAAGGGTTTGTGAAGCTTCTTTCCCCGGTTGCTCCACACTTAGCTGAAGAATTGTGGGAAACACTTGGCCATTCAGAAACGATCAGCTACCAGCCCTGGCCGACATTTGATGAATCTAAACTTGTAGAAGACGAAGTAGAAATCGTCGTCCAGGTTATGGGTAAAGTTCGTGCGAAAATGTTGGTTAATAAAGAAGCATCCAAAGAGGACCTCGAAAAGCAAGCACTTGAAAATGAAGACATTCAGCAATGGCTTGAAGGAAAAACAGTACGGAAAGTGATTGCTGTTCCAGGGAAGCTAGTGAATATAGTAGCGAATTAATTTGATAAGCACTCCGCATGCAGCGGGGTGCTTTGCTAGCATATCTTCCTGATTCACATATCTTGACTTTAGATAGCAGGAAATTAAAATGGATGTACGAATAGTTCATATGGAGGGAAAAGGATGAGTCAAATTAAAGAGATTACACCCCAGCAAGTGGAAGGGAAACTTGGAAATAATGAAGACTTTACAATTATAGATGTTAGGGAAGATGAAGAAGTGGCTCAGGGGATGGTGCCCACTGCTAAACATATCCGATTAGGAGATCTTCCTAATAAAGTAGAGGAACTTCCGAAAGCTCAAGAATATGTAATGGTTTGCCGTTCTGGGCGTCGTAGTATGAACGCTGCGGAATTTATGATAGAAAAAGGTTTTAGAAATGTTCAGAACATGGAAGGCGGTATGCTGAAATGGGATGGAGAGCTAGTTTTTTAACGACGGAAGTTAAATGATGGGGACTTTATATATAGGCATTAGCTTGATCGTGGTGTTTTTAGGATATTTCTTGAACCAGAAGGTGATATTAAAACCATTTCACAAAGGGCGGACATCAGAAGGTGATATGTGTGTCATTGATATAAGAGATTATATCAGTGCTTATCGATGTCCTTATCCAGGAGCTGAAAATATTCCATTGAGTTACTTACCGCGAGTGTTAAAAGATCAACTTTGTTGTTCTAAACCTATTCTTATTGTAAGTGATGATAAACGCGGAGCGCGGATGGCGGCAAAGATCCTGCGCAGAAGATGGAGAAAGCGTATTTACTACATTCAGTCTTAAGGATTTCATGGATAGGGACTATGAAGTCAACACAAGCGGGCCTTACAAATAGAGCCCGCTTGTTTATTTCGGAAATCATAGGAACTGTAATTTCTTTCTGCATGATAGAGAATAATCTTAATTTAAAAGCCCTAAAAATCTTTTAATCTATTGACGAAAAGAAATGAATAGTGTAATATAGTTAATGTTGCTTAATTGAAAGCACACAAAACAATTCGATTAAAGATTTGTTTCTACAAATTCCACTAAAAAGTATTGACGAAGATAGTCAAACATGCTAGAATTTGATTACTGTCGGAAAGGCAGCATTTGATCTTTGAAAACTGAACGAACCAACCAGTACGTCAAACATTTCTTCTTATATAGAAGAGATTTAAAACAAGCACATTCGGTGTGCAAATGAGCAAGTCAAACTTAACTTTTATGGAGAGTTTGATCCTGGCTCAGGACGAACGCTGGCGGCGTGCCTAATACATGCAAGTCGAGCGCGGGAAGCGAGTGGATCCCTTCGGGGTGAAGCTCGTGGAACGAGCGGCGGACGGGTGAGTAACACGTGGGCAACCTGCCTGTAAGACCGGAATAACCCCGGGAAACCGGGGCTAATGCCGGGTAATACTTTTCTTCGCATGAAGGAAAGTTGAAAGATGGCTTCTTGCTATCACTTACAGATGGG
>NZ_FNWW01000019.1 GCF_900108515.1 Halobacillus karajensis
GGAGACTCGATTTGAAGAGTTTCGCTCGGCTAAATTGTTGTGTGATGCACTTGAGGAAGAAGGTTTTACGGTAGAACGGGGAGTGGCTGGGCTTAAGACAGGTTTTATCGCTAGTTTCGGAGAAGGGAGTCCGGTCATTGGAGTGCTAGGTGAATATGATGCACTGGCAGGTCTCAGTCAAAAGGCGGGGAGTAAGTCATATGATCCGGTTTTACCGCAGGGGAATGGACATGGCTGCGGACATAATTTGCTTGGTGTAGGGTCTTTGGCTGCGGTGATCGCTATTAAAGATTACATGTGGGAGCATGATCTTTCAGGAACCGTTAAGTATTTTGGTTGTCCGGCTGAAGAAAGTGGTTATGGGAAAGCATTTATGGCTAGGGAGGGATTATTTGATTCGGTTGATGTTGCTTATTCCTGGCATCCTGGAACAGTGAATGCTGTTATGCACGCGACTTCAAATGCAGTCATTCATGCACACTTTAAGTTTAGAGGCCGTAGTGCCCATGCCGCGGCTGCTCCGCACCTGGGAAGAAGTGCATTGGATGCGGTGGAACTGATGAATATAGGTGTGAATTATATGCGTGAACATATGGTGGATGGAGCACGTGTTCATTATGCAGTCACTAACACTGGTGGTATTGCCCCAAATGTTGTACAAGAGGAAGCGGAAGTTACATATTTGATCAGAGCTCAGAATCCAAATCAAGTCCAAAACCTCTATCAAAGAGTGGTTGATATCGCCCGTGGGTCTGCTTTAATGACACAAACAAGGATGGAACATCAAATTGAAGGATCTTGCCATAATTTAATTCCTAACAGTACTTTGGAACGAGTTATGCATCATCATATGGAGAAATTAGGATTCCCTAAGGTCAATGATGAAGATATAGAATTTACTAAAGCGATGTATAGTTCTTTTACTGATAAAGAAAAAGAAACGGCCCATGCACAATTTAGCAAGCAACTTTCTTCACAGATGATTGAAAGGCCAATCGCTGATGATGTACTGCCTTATTCAGATAACTTAACATTTTTGGGGGGCTCCACTGATGTTGCCGATGTGAGTTGGAACGTTCCGACAGCGCAGTGCGTAACATCTACATGGGCGTTTGCTACACCTTTCCATACATGGCAAGTGGTAGCTCAAGGAAAGCAAAATTATGCACATCAAGCGATGCTCCTTGCAGGTAAATCCCTAGCCTGTACTGCTATTGAAACCATGCAAGATAAGGAGTTAATAGAAAAGGCAAGGGTCGAACTCCTGGAAAGGTTGGATGGAGAAACTTATGACTCTCTTCCTCCGGAGAATGTCCAGCCACCACGAAAGTCTTAAGAGGGTCATAAATAACAGCAATGGTCTGATGTAATATAGATTTTAAGGTTGACTGCACAGTATGCCCTTGTCCCACTGATAAATACTATGAATTGATGGATGTACCATGCAGGTTTGTGCTTGAAAAATGAATACAGAGAATGATAGAGGTGTACATGGTGTTGAGGATAACGGATGTCCCTTCAGAAAGAACTGATCGTGGGTAGTTTACTCGCGCTCAGTTCTTTTCTTATCACTAAAAAGAAGATACAAGGTATTTCCATTTTGGATCATATTCAGTGTTCAAACCCTTCCTATTATTTTTGTACTCATTTAGTGGTAGCTAGATCCGAAGACTTGAAAAGTGCCCTCTAATATTAATCTAAAACTCCTAATGATTTTTCTAAAAGGGTTATATAATACAATTTCTACTAATGAATGTTTCTACTATTCTGTTATTGACATTCATCCTGAAACCCCTTACAATACAAAGTAATCGATTACGTAAACGATTACTTAACTGATTAATAGTAGATTTGGAGGGAAATAATGAAAACTTTTACAAACAGCAAATATTGGTTTTCATCTGGCTATCTATTCCTGTTCTTCATCACATGGTCTATTTGGTGGTCTTTTTATGCCATATGGTTAAACAACACACTTGGGTTAACAGGTACGCAAGTGGGAACCGTTTATTCTTTTAACTCTTTTAGTGCACTACTATTTATGTTGCTTTATGGGATTATTCAAGACAAATTGGGTACCAAAAAGCATTTAATATGGTTCCAAAGTGTCGTTCTTGTTTTCATTGGACCATTTTTAATATACGTCTATGAACCATTATTGTTATCTAATTTTTATCTAGGAGCCGTTTTTGGAGCGATTTATTTAGGTGCTGGTTTTGTGGCAGGTGCTGGTTTCTTAGAATCCTATACGGAAAAGGTTAGCCGGAAATATGACTTTGAGTTTGGGAAAGCAAGAATGTGGGGATCTTTAGGTTATGCCGTGGCAGCATTTGGTGCGGGGACATTGTTGAGTATAAACCCACATATCAACTTTTGGCTTGCTTCGGTGGCTGGGATTGTTTTCTTTATATTGAACATTTTCTTTAAAGTAGAGGTCTCAGCGACAGAGGAAAAAGAGACAAGCGACCTCTCAAAAGAGGATTTAGCGACCATTTTAAAAAACAAGGTATTTTGGTTTTTACTTATCTACTTATTTGGAACGGTATGTGTTTATACGGTTTATGATCAGCAGTTATTCCCCGTCTATTTTGTGCAACAGTTTGCTGATCAAAATACAGGCAATCAAATTTATGGATACTTGAATTCTTTTCAAGTATTTGTGGAAGCGCTTTTCTTATTCATTGCTCCGTATATTGTCAAGAAGATTGGCGTTAAGCAGTCGTTAGTACTTGCAGGAAGTGTGATGGCTTTCCGTATTGTAGGGTCAGCTTATGTATCAAGTGCATTTGGGATTTCTTTTATGAAATTGCTGCATGCAGTAGAGCTTCCTATCCTTCTTATTGCTGTGTTTAAATATATCGCACTTAACTTTGATGCTAGATTATCAGCAACGGTATATTTGGTCGGGTTTAAAATTTCAAGTGAAATTGGTGTCATTCTTTTTTCATCACTTGTAGGTTATCTATATGATGTAACTACCTATGAAACTACCTTTTATATACTTGGATCCATTGTAGCTTTATTTGTTATTATGTCCTTTTTTACACTCAATAGGGATAACGAAACTCCCAGGGAATCACGAATGCCCTATCATCTAAATAAAGGAGAGAAGTTAAGTTGAATCATCATAAAAAAGAAATTGAAAAGGCAAACACCTTTGTAGAAAAAAAACTAAATGAATTAGAAGCGAGGAGTTTTCAACCTGTCTACCATTTTACAGCACCTGTTGGATGGCTTAATGATCCTAATGGGTTAATTCAACATCAAGGGACTTACCATTTATTTTATCAATTTCATCCATATTCTGAAGATTGGGGACCCATGCACTGGGGACATGCGACAAGTAAGGATCTCGTTAATTGGGATCATCAACCTGTAGCTTTAGCCCCTTCAGAAGATTATGACAAGGGGAAACCTGATGAAGGGTATGGCTGTTTTTCAGGTAGTGCAGTAGTTAAAGATGATCGACTGATTCTAATTTTTACAGGACATATTGATAGTAAGCAGCCGAAAGAAGTTCAATGCATCGCGACTACAGAGGATGGTACTCGTTTTGAAAAAAGTCCAGCCAACCCTGTCATCTCACAACCACCTGAGTCACTCAGTTCTGATTTTCGTGATCCAAAAGTATGGTTCCACGAGGGATTGTGGTATATGGTTGTTGGAACGAGTGAAGCAGGACGAGGTGGTGCAGCTTTATTCAAGTCGGAGGATTTAATGGGTTGGAGTTACTGTGGCCTAGTTGCCCAAAGTGATGGGAAATTAGGGGATATGTGGGAATGCCCGGATCTTTTTCCGATTCAAGAAAAGCATGCTTTAATCGTATCCCCGATGAATATGAATGACGGAAAAAATATTATCCTTGTTGGCGATATGAATTATGAACAACATCATTTTGTGAAAGATTATTTCGTTGAGGTGGATGAAGGTTTTGACTTTTACGCTGCTCAAACATTCTTAGATGAAAAAGGAAGGCGTATCCTAATAGCGTGGATGGATCAGTGGGGAACTGATTTCCCCACAAAGAAGGAGGGATGGGCAGGAGCTATGACAATTCCACGTGAAATCACGCTTAATGAGAAAGGAGAGGTACGTTTCCTCCCTGTTGAAGAATTGCAATTTATCCGGAACGAACATGAACGACATTCTGATGTGGTGGTATCTAACGATTTTACTCCTGACATGAAAGGACAGTCATTAGAGATTAAGGCAACCTTTGATCTATCCAACAGTAATAGTGATGCCTTTGGAATACATGTGCTGAAGTCAGAGGATGGGGAAGAATACACCGAAATAAAGTATTGTACGGATACCGGAGAGGTAATGGTTGACTTAAATAAAGCAGGGAAAGTCTCGGGTGTAGCTATCGCTAACATACAAAAACGTGAGGAGTTATCGCTTCATATTTACATCGATCGTTGTTCAGTCGAAGTATTTATTAATGATGGGGAAAAAGTGATTACCAATCGTGTCTATCCAGACAGCAAAAGTGACAGGGTTGAGGTTTTTGCAGATCAACCAACAAATCTTAATCAGTTTAATATCTGGAAGTTAGATAAATCATAAACAAAAAGTAGACAGTTTACTACGAACTGTCTACTTTTTTATGTTGAGTTTCTTTTGATTAGAGTTGGTTGTAATACGGTTTGAACAGGCTTTTTACCTATTGAGTGAATGCGGTCAAGGATTAAATTAGCAGCTTCTACTCCCATTTCGTAAGCAGGTTGATCGACCACAGTTAAGGATGGGGAAACAATTTGCGTCCACTCAAAATTGTCAAATGTTACGATCCCTATTTCTTCAGGGATAGAAATGCCATGCTCTGCTAAGTAGTGCACAATGCCGGTTGCAAGCACGTTGTTAGCTATGAAAACAGCATCCAAACCATGTTGGATAATTTGAGGGGCCATCTTATACCCACTTTTATATGTAGGCTTTCCAATGAAGATCATATCTTCAAGGTTTGGCACCTCCTGTTGTATGTGGCGAAATCCATCTAAGCGCTTTGTTGCTGTACTAATCGACAAATCTGCGCCTGCATACCCTATGCGACGATACCCCCTATTTTTAAGGTGCTTGATAGCCTGAATAGTCCCCTCATAGGAGTCAATAGATACAGAATCACCGGCGTATCCATTAGGGACACGATCGATGAGAACAAGTGGATGGTCTTCCATGAGGACATCCTTAAGTTTATGAAAATCATTGCAGGTGGTAGCAAGAATAATACCATCAGTGATTTGGTCATTTAGTAATTGCAGCTGTTCCATTTCAAGCTCCAAATCTTCTTTTGAGTTACTTACAATAACGTGATACCCATATTTTTTTAGGGTCTCCTCAATTCCTTCGGCAATAGACATAAAGAATGATTTTGAAGTATCTTCTTTATGTACAGGCATGATAAACCCTATCGTATACGTTTTTGTACTTCTTAAACTCCGAGCTGCATGATTAGGTCGATAATTTAGTTGTTGCATCGCATGAAGTACACGATCAGCTGTTTTCTCTGATACATACCTAGTCTTATTAATTACATGAGATACAGTAGCTGTGGAAACACCTGCTAGTTCAGCGACGTCTTTTATTTTAATATTGGACATTTAAATCACCACCTTCATTATACTACCAATTCATACTTTCTGAAATGAGTTTGGAGATACATTTAGCAGAAGGTTTAATAACAAAGTGATTCTAATAGGAGACAAGCGCCCTAATGTTGTAGAAAAGGAGCAGAAAATTGGGTAGATGAAGATAAGATTATAATTATGAACTGAATATCTTATACGACGTAATAGGGAGCGAGGACTATTAAATGGACCTCGTTAATGCTGTCTGGCCAAGGGTTATTATCTCGAAACTGAGTCTTAAAGAAATGGGCAGTATTCTGGAAGATTTGAATTCGAGATAATGCAGTTTTTAAAACTATGCTTAGTAATGTTTATTTTACGTAGTCATTGGAAAAAAGGATGCAAAAGTTGAAAAAGCAACGCAAATAAAAGCGTTGCTTTTTAATGACCATTGATTTTATCATAATAAGACGAATAACCTTGTGATTCATAAGAGTCGATTCATCATTCTCTAAAGATATTTTGACCTGTAAGGCACCTATTTTAACTTGATGGTCAGGGAACACCTTTTGAAGGATCTTCTTAATCGGCCTCATTTTCGCGCGCTTTTAGCTGCCCTGTCTCTTCTGCTTTCAACCAGTTATAGTATCCAGCCCGACTGACGCCTGGAACTTCATGGAAATGTTCAAAATTTTAGTGATATGCGCTTAAATGTTCATAATAAAAGGGATGTTCTTTTTACGTTAGTTAAAATGTTGAAAATTATAGAAATTAGAATTTCACAAACAGGAGGTAAATATTTTGGCTTCTATTAGTATGGACTTACTGACAATGAAAGTCATCATTGGTTTTTTTACACTCTTTTTCATTGTCATCTTAACAGGAAAAACAGCCATTTATCAGCTAACACCATTTCACTTAGTTTTTGTGCTATTGCTTGGGGGGTTTTTAGAAAATACTATTTATGAAGACGATATCGGAATTTTGTCTTTTTTATATGCTGTCGGTTTGTGGACATTGCTGATGTTGGGTGTAGAATTTCTTACTTTGAAAATAAAATCGACACGTTCTATTTTGGTAGGGAAACCTGCAATAATCATTCGAGATGGTATCATAGACCGAAATATAGCGAAAAAAAACAAATTAGATATCAATCAAATATTAAGCTTACTTCGACAAAATAATGTTTTCTCCGTACGTGAAGTCAAGTACGGCACACTCGAACCTAATGGTCAAATAAGCACACTGCTAAAATCTAAATACCAACAACCAGACAAGCAAGATCTCAACCTGCCAGAAAGCTTTGTAGATCTACCAATCAGCTTAATTATTGACGGTGAAGTTTTATGGGACAATTTAAGTGAGTGTGGATTTGATGAAGAGTGGCTAAATAATGAACTAACAGCTAATGGGTATAATGATAAAACCAAGATTTTCTATGCAGATTGGAGAAAAAGTGAGGGTATTCATATAAGTCCTAAATAACAACTCTTCCTGCTTATTTTAAATCATTAAGATCAGCTTTTAACTAAATCAACGACAATTTATCAGTCCCTCCATGTATAAAACAGTCAAGGCTCGCAAATGTTATAAAAAAAGGGAGGGATCCCATTGCAGTGGATTCTTTGGTTATACCTCATAAATACCATAGTTATGTTAATTATAGCAGTCCGCGAAGTCCGCAGACCAGCTAAGGCTTTAAACTGGCTGGCGATTTGTCTTATTTTACCAATTGTTGGATTTGTATTCTATATTAGTACAGTAGACCCCAAACGTATTCATAAAGAAAGGCTCTCATTTTCAAGTGATAACCTCGGTGAGCTGCATTCCTTTAGTCCATCAGCTTCACGCATCGCTTATGCATTACAGAAATTAAGTGTAAATGGACTGCATAGTGCTAAAATCCAAGTACTTATAAACGGGATTGAAACTTACAAACACATTTTCGAGTCTCTAAAAAATGCCCAAAAAACGATCGATCTTGAATATTACATTTACCGTGATGATCAAATAGGTAAGAGGATTACGGAATTATTAATCGAACGAGCAGAAGCTGGAGTGCAAGTTCGTTTTATAAGGGATGGCTGGGGAAGCAGGAAGTTTCCCCGCAATGAAATCAAGCGCATGATGAATGTTGGAATTGAATGCCGAACAATTTTTCCATTACGCTTTCCTTGGATAACGTCAAACTGGAATTATAGAGATCACTGCAAGATAATTACGATAGACAAAAAGGAAGCATTTACTGGTGGAATCAACATTGGATATGAGTATACGGGATTGAAGCCTGACGTAGGATTTTGGCGTGACACGCATGTACACATTTCAGGAGAAGCTTCAGCAGATTTACAGAGGATTTTTGATGTCCATTGGAACACCGCTGAAGTGGAAAAGAGCAAATTCAGGGATACAGAAACAAAAGGTACAAAAAACAAAATTTCCTCCGGCAAATCAATAGAGTGGACAACAGAAATGAGCACAGAATTTAACATCAAGGAGTTTGATACAGAATCGACTACAAAAGCACAAGAAGTTCATATGCATACCTTAGAAGGAAATCCAGGCATTCCAACTCCGGTTATCCGAGAAGCTTATTTCATTTGTATAACCCAAGCAGTCAAAACTATTGACATCACTACTCCTTATTTTATACCTGATGAGGATATTATTATGGCGATAAAAACGGCTGCGTTACGAGGTGTGCGTGTTAGGATAATAGTTCCAAACCGTGTGGACCAAATAGTAGTAGGAACTGCAAGCCGTACCTATTACGGAGAACTATTAGAAGCAGGCGTAAATATTTTCTTATATGAAAAAGGAATGCTGCATGCGAAGCAAATGGTCATTGACGGAGAGATAGTTGAAATAGGGGCTGCCAACTATGATATGAGAAGTTTCCGTTTAAATTACGAGACATGTCAATTTTATTATAGTAAAGACATGGCCAAGAAACTCACAGTGCAATTCGAACGTGATCTATCAGAGTCTAAAAAGTTAACAATAGAAGAAGTGAAACAGCGTTCTTTTTCCAAGCGCTTAGTGGAACAAAGCGCTCGCCTTATGTCTCCGCTGTTGTAGGATGTAAAAAAATATAGCTGAACTATTTATATGCTTTTTTATAAAACCTAACTTCTTATCTAGAGACAGTATAAAAGAGAGTATAAGAACTTGCCGATCCCATATAGTACCGGGGATTCTGTTAATTATATCTGCTTTTCTTTTGAGAGATAGTAATTAGATTACAGATGCGATATCGTTAATAGCTATTGCAATAGCGTTTGCTTGGCTTCTATTAATAAGGGAAGTAGTAAGTATCCTGCCTTCGGAATCGAGGAAGAGTGGTTAAGCTGAAATATATAGAGACAATATATTGCTTGCATAGTCTTATTAAAAGTGTAAACCCTTTTTCACATAAGAGGAGTTTATACTTTTTTTATGTATTTTGATACTTAGTCAAATTGATATCCTCATCCGAGCTTTTTTGGTGACTGGACTATGACTGGATACCGTTCTTAAACATTAATTCTTATTATCATTGGTAAACTGGCTTTCATAAGAAAAACGGATAAGGTGTTATATCATGGAATAAATAGGAAGTCATGATCCTTTTTCCTTTGTGCAAAATAACTATGGTAATAATGAAATGAAGGAGCGAGAGAAATGACTGTAATAAATGACGTGAAGACAACATTAGCAGGTCTAAAAAGTGCCCAGGCAAGTTTCGAAACGTTTGCGCTGGGGACAGAGAACCAGCAAGCGAAACAGCTGTATGAACAGTCCGCAAAAGACACACAAGAATTAATTACTAATTTAGAAGCCCGTGTCACTCAGATTGAAGGAGAAGAACCTCAATACAAACAACAATAATGGCGAACGGAAAAGGTTAGCTCATTACTGCTGACCTTTTCCTTTATTACCCGCATGACCAAGGGTGGTGAACTAGATATGAAAAGATTTTTAACCTTAATGCTTACAATAGTGGTACTGGCTGCTGGCTGTCAGGCGGGGAATGAAGCAAAAAAAAAGGATGAATCTTCGCAGACTGTCCAACTTTCTACTAATAAACAACCGGCTGATCAAAAACCTTCAAAACAAGCAGAGAAAGTTTTGCAAAAGAAAAACCACTTAAAAGACATTCAAGCTGTAAACGATGATAAAAAGATTTTAATTGCGGCTCAAATCCCACATAATGAGCGTTTTAAAATATCAAAGATAGAAAAGAAAATAACCAAGCAAGCCGAAAAACAATTTCCAGACCACGAGGTTACACTCTCTTTAGATCTGAAAATTCGTTTAGAAGTTAAAGAGTTGAAGCAGCAAATAAAGAACAAGGAAGTCAGTAAGAAGGAAGTCATAAAAGAAATCGATCGACTCATCAAGCTCTCTAAAAGAAATCAATAAAGCAGGTGTTCACATGTCCGATAATAAGAAAAAGAATCTGACTCCGGTCCAACAGGAGTATCAACAATTTCAAAGTGATCGTGAAGTCAAACGACCCATCCTAAAAAATTGTATAAAAGCTTTTTTAATTGGGGGATTGATTTGTTTAGTTGGACAATGCATTCAAACCTTTTTCATATATAACTTTAATTTCACCGAACAGACAGCTGGGGACCCTACCATAGCTGTAATGATATTTCTAACGATGCTTTTAACAGGATTTGGAGTTTATGATCGATTGGCTCAGTTCGCGGGAGCAGGGTCTGCTGTACCTGTTACAGGATTCGGTAATGCAGTCATTTCCGCCTGTATCGAACATCGCACCGAAGGAATGATCCTTGGAGTGGGCGGAAATATGTTTAAGCTGGCCGGCTCCGTTATCATGTCCGGGGTTTTTGCTGCTTTTGTTATCGCTTTGATTAAGACCATTCTAGTTGAGTGGGGTGGGCTATAATGCGGACATGGATCTTTAACAATAAGCCAGTGATCGTTTCCACGGGTACAGTGGGAGGGCCATTTGAAGCTAAAGGAAAAATTGCCGAAGATTTTGATTTCTTACATGAAGATCTTTGGCTTAAAGAAGATACGTACGAGAAAGCTCACAAAGTGATGTTGGAAGAAGCAGCCTTAAGAGCTACAGAAAAAGCTGGAATTACGAAAGAACATGTCCAGTTCTTCCTTGGGGGAGATTTGATCAATCAAATTACACCAACGAGTTTTTCAGCGAAAACTATAGGAGCTGCGTATCTTGGGTTATTCGGGGCCTGTTCCACATCAAAGGAGGGCCTGGCTTTAGCCGCCTTTCTTGTGAATCATGGAGGAGCTGACTGTGTGTTGACCGGATCATCCAGTCATAATGCTGCTGTCGAGAAACAGTTTCGTTACCCGACGGAGTACGGTGCTCAAAAACCGCCAACTTCGCAATGGACGGTAACCGGCGCAGGGGTATCGCTGCTCATGAATAAAGGAGAAGGCCCTAGAGTGACTTCGGCTACGATTGGAAAGGTCGTAGATATGGGATTGACAGATCCTTTTAATATGGGAGGCGCTATGGCTCCGGCAGCGGTAGATACTATTGAAACCCATTTGAAAGAACGCGATATTGATCCGTCCTATTATGACTTAATCGTCACAGGCGATCTAGGTCATATTGGTAGAGAATGTGCGCTCGATTTGTTTACTAAACATCATACGGAAGTAACAGCGGAACAGTTTCAGGACTGCGGATTAATGATTTACAGAGAAGGGCAGCCGGTGTTGGCAGGAGCCAGTGGTGCTGGTTGTTCTGCGGTTGTCGTTTATGGTCACTTATTAAATCGAATGAAAAAAGGAGAATTTAAACGGATGCTTGTCGTGGCGACGGGTGCCTTGTTGTCTCCGTTGACTTATCAACAAGGGGAAACGATACCGTGTATCGCCCACGCGGTTTCCATTGAATATGGAGGTGGGAAAGAATGATCTTTTTTTGGGCTTTCTTAATAGGCGGTATGATATGTGTCCTTGGACAAATTATGTTCGATGTGTTTAAACTGACGCCTGCCCACACCTTGAGTATATTAGTCGTTTCCGGGGCTGTATTAGATGGGTTCGGGTTATATGAGCCTCTCATTGCTTTTGCTGGAGCCGGCGCTACGATTCCTATTACAAGCTTTGGGAATGCATTAGTTCACGGTGCCATGAAAGATGCTGAGACTTACGGTGTTGTAGGCGTAATTACAGGGATGTTCGAAGTAACAAGTGCTGGTATCTCAGCCGCTATCATATTCGGCACAATCGCGGCTATCATCTTTAAACCAAAGGGATAAGGGAGGGAGATTATGACAGTAGGTGCTAACGTCAAACAATGTCTTGCGACGGTAAAAAGTATAGAAGCAGGCCTTTCCACTCTTGCCAGTAACTCGAGTGATGAAGAGGCAAAGCGTCTCTTTCATGAACAAATGATGGTGATGGGAGAAATTAAAAAAGACATCATGAAACGCGTTGGGGAATTAGAACGGGAAGAAGAGCAGTATAAAGGATTTTAAATTCAGGGAGTGATCAAGGTGCCAGATTGGCTGGATGTGGCCGTAAGAGGGGTCATTTTTTTAATCGTTTTATTTTTAATGACAAAACTATTAGGTAAAAAGCAACTGTCTGAGCTATCCTTTTTCGAATATGTGTCTGGGATTACCATCGGTAGTATCGCTTCCGAAGTAATTATTAATCTTGATAAAAAGATCTGGAACGGTATTATCGGGATTACCGCTTTTTCTGTCCTAATACTACTTATTGAAATTCTTTCCCTATATCGTAAACGGGTACGTGATCTTGTAGAAGGGTCAGGTACGGTAGTCATTAAGGATGGGAAAGTACTGGAAGAGAATTTAAAGAAAGAAAACTACTCCACAGATGAGCTGCTCCAATTATTGAGAGGGAAGGACATCTTTAATCTTTCGGAGGTAGAATATGCTGTCCTCGAACCAAACGGATCCGTAAGTGCCCTTCTTAAGAAAGATTATCGACCGGTGACGCGTAAGGACCTTGGTTTAACGAGTGTGAATGAAAAAGAACCTCAGACAGTGATCATGGATGGGGAAATCCTGGATGAAGCCCTGACCACCATTGGGAAAAACCGTGGCTGGTTACAGGCAGAGTTAGATAAGCAGAATGTTTCGATTGAAAATGTGTTCCTCGGCCAGGTCGATTCCTACGGATCCCTTTCCGTGGACTTATTTGATGACAAAATCGAAGTTTCCGAGTCGCAGGAGAGGCCATTGTTACTTGCCAATATGAAAAAATGCCAGGCTGATTTAGAATTGTTTGCCATAGCTACAGAATCTAAAACGGCTAAGAGTCTTTATACGGAGAATGCAAAGAAACTTGAGGAATCGATGCAAAAATTAACCCCTTATCTAAAGAATTAATAGGTTAGATGGTCTCTTTAGATAATCAGTCGTTCGCTTAATAGAGACGTTTAGAGGCCAGTATCAAGAAAGAAGTTAGAAAACACAATGACTTAGAGAGCGTGTTTTCTCGTGATGAAAGTAAAGAATCTGCAAAAGAACAAGAGAAGGAAGGATAAAGAAGAAGAGCAAGAACGAAAATCAATAACTTAAAGAATGATATAAACAGTACCCAAGAATCTAACAAAAGCATGAATAAACCGCCTTTACGGGCGGTTTATTTTTGTCCAAATAGCCTTTTAAGAATCCTTTCTTTTTCTCTTTTCTTGTGCAACTGCAATTAGTTTTTAAAGAGACCAGCTGTAAAAAAACAGCTGGTCCCTTTTGTGTGCCCGGCATGGGTATAAACTCTAGGGTTCAAGTCCCGAACGGCGAAGGTCGTTGTAGCCGCTAGTTAAAGGTAAGGGTGTCCTACAGGTGACCTTGAATTGAAGGAAGCCGGAGACAAACTTTCGTCCCGAGGAACACGAATCTCCTAGAGGGCTGTCTGTTTGGGATTTTGTGACTGGATTTTGACTGTATACTGTGCACATTCAAAGAGAACTTATTTTTAGGAATTGAATTTAAATTTGGAAGAAAAGTCCGCGTTAATAGGCTCATATTCTTTTCCTTTTATACTAGCAATTGAATAGGCGGCACGATGTGATAACGCCCTAACCCCTGATATGAGAGGGCTTTTCCACCTTACAAAAAGGTTTTGACTGGATTTTCCTCTGAAAAATGGGTCTTTCCGATTTGATCGAGAAAGCTATTTAACATCGAGAAAAGGAAGTGCACTATGAAATTAAAACATTATTTACGTAAGAAAACAAAGATTAGATTATATTTGCATATTTTAAAGACTATAAGCCTCGGTTTTTTGTAAATCCATCTCATTATTTGCGCAAATTTTACAAAAAATAATTGACTGCGTTTTCATAGAGTGTTAAATTCTGAATGTAAGCGATTAATTTTATTTATTTACGTAATAAAATAGTGAGGAGGTAAAAAATGAATGTTGGGTATATGACTAATGCATTCGGTCCTTTAGTAGGTTCGGGCGGCGGAGTAACTAGTATCAAAGACGTGCGTTATGAAACTTTGTGCAGGGATGTAGAAGTTTTTCAGAAAATACAGAGCCAGGGGTTCAACGGAGTGGAAATGTTCGATGGCAACCTGGATCAATTCGCAAGTCAGCCTAAAGAGCTTAAAGAACAACTTCAGGAAATGGGGCTTTCACTTTATGGGGTGTACGCTGGCGCAAATTTTATTTATGAAGATGCATGGCAGGACGAACTGTGGCGCATTCAGCGTACAGCCAGAATTGCTGCTGAAGCAGGAGCGAAGCATCTCGTGCTAGGTGGTGGTGCGGTTCGAGCTTCAGGTGAAGAGCCAAAAGACATCTCCCGTTTGGCAGAATCATTAGCTGAGGCAGAATCTATAGTGGGCCAGGAAGGATTGATTGCAAGTTATCATCCGCACTTAGGTTCAATGATTGAATCACCAGAACAAATTGATCAGCTTTTTTCTTACTCATCTATAGCGTTTTGTCCTGATCTTGCGCATCTAGCGGCAGGCGGCGGTGACCCATTAGAGATCATCAAAAAGTACAGAGACCGAATTCCCTATATCCATTTGAAAGACTGGGATGGGGAAGGGTTTGTACCGTTAGGGCATGGGAATATAGATCTGCACGGTATCATTGACTTTCTTGAGGCCCAATCGTATACAGGGGATTGGCTAGTAGAGATCGACGGTTATGCTGGGGATCCTCTAGAAGCATGTAAAGTATCCTATGAATTTCTAAAAAATACTTCATTAAATAAAAATATTAAATAGTAGATAAAGGAGAGGTATTGAAATGAAAAATTTAAAGATTGGTCTTATTGGTGCTGGATTTATGGGGAAGGCACATGTTGTAGGTTATTCTAACGTACCGAAGCTGTTTTGGCCTGCACCAGCTGTTCCAGAACTGAAAACTGTATGTGACATAGATGAGGAAACAGCAAAGGATGCCAAAGATCGTTTTGGTTTTAAGGAATGGACGACTGACTGGCATGACATTATTAATGACCCAGAAATTGATGCGGTCAGTATCTGTACCCCCAATGATTCACACGCGAAGATTTCTATAGCTGCTTTAGAAGCAGGAAAGCATGTCCTTTGTGAGAAGCCTATCTCAAACAATCCTGAAGACGCAAAAGCTATGGCAGACGCAGCGGCAAAAGTATCATCCGATGGTATTATCGCAATGTGTGCTTATCAATACCGCCGTGTACCGGCAGTTGTTCAAGCTAAAAAACTTATCGAAGATGGTTCTATTGGCGACATTCTCAATATTCGTACAACATATTTGCAAAGCTGGAGCGCAGATCCAGATTCACCTTTGTCCTGGAGATTTCAGAAAAAATATGCAGGAGCTGGGGCATTGGGGGATATTGGGACTCACGTTATAGATATAGCACAGTACTTAGCCGGAGATATTGAAGAGGTAGTATCAAACGTTAGAACCTTCATTAAGGAAAGACCTGTACAGGAGGGTGGAGCAGACCTGCTTGGAACTGTGAAAGTAGATCCTGACGCAGCAAAAGAACCGGTGGATGTAGATGATGAGGCATCGTTTCTTGTCAATTTTAAAAATGGAGCTGTTGGAAGTATAGAGGCTACACGGAATGCTTGGGGACGAAATAATTATATTACTGTAGAAGTGCATGGCACGAATGGTTCGATCCTATTCAATTACGAGCGCTTGAATGAACTCCAGGTAAGTTTCTCAGAAGACCCAGAGGACCGTCGAGGATTTAAAACGATTTATACAGGCCCTGCTCACTCTTATGGGGAAGTAACATGGAATATTCCTGGTATGAATATTGGATATGGTGAATTGAAAACAATTGAAAGCTACGATTTTTTGAAAGCGATTGCTGACAAAAAACAGCCTTCTACTTCATTTAATGAGGCTTATAAGGTGGACCAAGTATGTGAAGCTGTATTAGCTTCCGCGGAGTCGCGCAGATGGGAGAAGGTAAAATGATTTCTCCTATAACTCAAAGTATTTCACTTTGGATTATAAGGGAGGAAGGAATATGAGAACAAAGTTCTTTGCAGGGTTGTTTATATTATTCACACTTTTAATGACTGGGTGTGATGCACAAAAAGGCAGCGGTGACGAGATAGTCTCAGAAGATATAGAAATCGATGTTGCTTCAGAACCGATCCGGATTAACCCTGATATTCCGGAATCAAAGATATATAGCGAAGGACCTCAAGGAGAACAGGCAGTATCTGCTCATTCTCTTGAACTGAGTGTGGAGGAAGCGGAAGAGATCAGTGAAGGAGACTATACAGCAGCTATAGCGATGCATTATGCAGGAAATGACTGGTCCCGAGCACAGATTGATGGGTTAAAGCAGACTTTCGCAAAAATGGGAATTGAGGTCATCGCGGTTACAGATGGACAATTTAGCGTAGAAAAACAGGCCTCTGATATCGAAACACTGCTAGCAAGAGACCCGGATGTTCTCGTCAGTGTTCCGGTAGACCCAGTGTCCACGGCCAGTGCATACCGAAAGGCAGAAGAGGCTGGTGTTGAACTGGTATTTATGGACAATGTACCTAAAGGGTTTTCTCCTGGAGAAGATTATGTAAGCGTTGTCTCTGCGGATAACTATGGGAATGGTGTCATTGCTGCTCATAGCATGGCAGAGGAGCTTGGAGAAGAAGGAGAAATAGGAGTCATCTATCATGATGCTGACTATTTTGTAACTGAGCAGCGGGTAGAGGCTTTTGAAAAGACAATAAACGAAGAATATCCTGACATTAAAATTGCCGAACGTGAAGGGATAGGGGAGCCAGAAGACGGAGAACGAGTAGTCAACGCTATGTTAACGCGGAATGCTGATTTGGATGGATTATTCGTAGTATGGGACGTACCGGCAGAAGGAGCTTTGGCTGCTGCGCGTACGGCAGCTTTGGATGACCTGGTTATAACTACAATTGACCTCGGTTCAGGGGTAGCGCTTGATATGGCACGTGATCAAAATATTAAAGGTATCGGTGCACAGCTTCCCTATGACCAGGGAGTGGCAGAAGCTATTCTTGCTGGATATGCTCTATTGGATAAGGAAGCACCTCCTTATGTTGCTGTTCCGCCTCTAGAAGTAAATCGGAATAACCTGCTTGAATCGTGGGAGCTTGTGTATAACGAGGAAGTGCCACCAGAGATTCAAGGGGAAATGGAAAAAAAATGAGGGGGTTTTGATCATGAAAAAGCTAAAGGTAGGGATGATTGGCGGCGGGTTTATGGCTAAGGCTCATTCACTTGCTATGACAGCAGCACCTATGTTTTTTGATGATGGCATCATTCTAGAAACATATAAAATTGCAGATGTGTCACTGGAATCGGCGAAGGCGGCTGCTCACAAACTGGGGTTTACTTCTTATACGGATAGCTGGCAAGAGATCATAGACGATAAGGAGATAGATATTGTTGACATTGTCACCCCAAACCATCTGCATGAGGAAATGGCAGTAGCAGCGGCCGAAGCCGGAAAGCATATCATTTGTGAAAAGCCACTTGGTAGAAATTCTGAAGAAACAAGGCGAATGTTAGGGGCTGTAGAGAAAGCGGGAGTGAAACACCAGGTAGCTTTTAATTACAGGAAAACGCCAGCTGTTGCACTAGCAAAAAAATACATTGAAGATGGAGAGATTGGCCGTATTCTCTCTTTTCGCGGCACATATTTGCAGGATTGGTCCGCCAATCCTGACTCTCCACTTTCCTGGCGTTTCCAGGAGTCATCGGCCGGATCTGGTGCGCTAGGTGATATCGGGACCCACATTATTGATTTAGCGCATTATTTAGTAGCCGATATCGAACAGGTCATGGCGATGACAAAAACATGGGTTAAAGAGCGTCCCATTCAAGAGGGAGTTGCTGACTCTCTAGGAAAAATTAAAACTGATAGTTGTAAAAAAGGCCTAGTAGATGTAGATGATCAGTTGATCACACTGCTCCGTTTTGAAAATGGAGCAGTTGGAAGTTTGGAGGCCACAAGAAACGCCTGGGGTCGTCACAATTATTTGACTTTTGAAATTCACGGGGAAAAAGGCTCTCTTTATTTTAACTATGAAAGGAGAGACGAGCTGCAGGTTTGTTTTTCCGAAGATCCTGATGATCGTCGCGGTTATAAAACAATTTATACAGGAGCAGCCCATCCTTACGGAGATGGACTGTGGCCAATTCCAGGGTTAGGTATTGGCTATAGCGAAGTGAAAATGGTGGAGATGCACGATTTTCTTCAAGCTATCCAGCAGGATATATCCTGTCAACCATCTTTCTTAGAAGGACATAGAATCAGTGAAGTAAGCGATGCTATTCTTCGTTCTGCAGCTAACAATCAATGGGAAATTACAAAGTCTTTATCTATAAAATAAAAACTTTACTTGCTTACGCAAAGCAAAGGAGCTGTAAGTATGGGCAATACGATACTCCGAATGAAGGAAATTGAAAAAGGATTTAATGGTAACACAGTTCTCGATAAAGTGAATTTTAATGTCAAAGCCGGAGAAGTCCATGCCTTGATGGGCGGAAACGGGGCTGGGAAATCTACGTTAATGAAGATTTTAACTGGGGTTTATCAGCTTGATAATGGAACGATTGAAATAGAGGATTCAAAAGTGAATTTGGAAAACACTCGCGACGCTCAACAGGCTGGCGTATCCATGATTTTTCAGGAATTCAGCCTTATTCCTAAATTGACCGTCGCTCAGAATATTTTTCTACATCGAGAGCCACGCACATCTTTGGGAATGATCGACGATAAAAAAATGGTTAAGGACAGCCAGCGCATTATTGACGATATGGGGCTCTCTATTTCACCGAAAGATTTAGTAGAAAACCTTAGTGTTGGATATTGGCAGATGACAGAAATTGCAAAAGCACTCTCCATAAACACAAAAATATTAATTATGGATGAGCCAACCTCTACTTTGACAAAAACAGAGACAGAAGTGCTATTCTCTCTGATTCATCAGCTAAAACAATCTGGAATCACTATTATATATATTTCCCACCGTATGGATGAGATCTTTCAAGTATGTGATCGAATTACCGTTCTAAGAAATGGAACAAATGTCATAACGACCCCCTGCTCGGAAATAACAATGGAAGAATTGATTGATCATATCATCGGAGGCAACATGGTCAAATCCTTTGAGTGGGTAGAGAGACCGAAAAAAGAAGACCGAAAACCGTTGCTAGAAGTGAAAAATCTACAATCTGGTTCCCGTGTGAAAAATGTCAGTTTTTCTCTACATGGTGGTGAAATTCTAGGTTTGGCAGGGTTGATGGGTAGTGGAAGGTCTGAAACAGTTCGTGCCATTTTTGGAGTGGACCCAGTAAGTGGAGGAGAAGTGAATGTCCGTGGTGAAAGAGATTCCTTTTCTTCTCCTAAGGAGGCCATTCAAAAAGGGGTGGGACTCGTACCGGAAGACCGTCGTTCGCAGGGACTGGTGCTCGGTCATTCCGTAAGAGAAAATATGATTCTTTCCAGTCTGGACAAACTCTCAAAGAACAAAGTCTTGCAGAATCAGCAGGCAAACAAGAAAGTAGAAGAACTGGTAAAAAAACTAAATGTGAAAACAGATAGTACACAAAAGACGGTTTCTCTTCTTTCCGGGGGAAATCAGCAAAAGGTAGTACTGGCTAAATGGTTGTTGAACGAAACAGAAATTTTACTGTTAGATGAACCTACGAGTGGAGTCGACATTGGGGCAAAAATAGAAATTATTGAAATTATCCGTGAGCTTGCAGATGCAGGGAAAGCTGTATTGGTCGTTTCTTCTGAAATGACAGAGTTATTGGCCATGAGTGACAGGGTTTTGATTATGAAAGATGGAGAGGTTACCAGTTCAATAGAAAGAAAAGATATTAAAGGTGAGGAGGATGTTGAACGTGCCATCCAAGGTGAAGGGTAAATTGATAAATTTTGATTGGAGACAATATATAGTATACATCGCCTTCGTTCTTGTTTTAATTTATTTTTCGATTACGTTGGCAGAGCAAGGGTTTATGACTACTCATAATCTGCTGAATATCGCACGTCAAACCGCCATGATTTCTATTATGGGTGTTGCGATGACTTTTGTTATCTCATCTAAAGAGATTGATCTTTCCGTTGGTTCCGTTGCAGCTTTATCTGCTATAACTACTGCCCTGACGATGCAGGCAGGTTTAGGAATGATATCCGGTGTATTAGTAGGATTAGGTACAGGGCTGGCAATCGGGTTTGTAAACGGATATCTAGTTACACGAGTAGCTATTCCGAGTTTTCTTGTTACGCTTGCAATGATGATGATCGCTCGAGGATTAGCTATGTGGGTGTCAGGCACTGCTCCTATTCCTATATTGAGTGATAGCTATATTTTCCTTTTTGGTTCTGGAAGTGTGTTAGGTGTTCCCATTCTGCTAATTTGGACGCTAATAATTGCAGCAATAGGGCATATTATTTTACGTAAATTTACCTTTGGGCGAGAAACGCTTGCTACCGGTGGGAATGAAATGGCTGCAACTTACTCGGGAATTAAAACCAATAGGATTAAGATGACAGTCTTTATGGCTTCTGGGATGATGGCGGGTCTGGCAGGCATGTTATACGCAGGACGTCTGCAGGCTGGACGTTTTACCTTCGGTGAAGGAGATGAATTGTCTGTAATAGCTGCTGTTATTCTCGGTGGAACTAGTCTATTTGGTGGAGTAGGTACAGTAATAGGAACCGTCATTGGCTCCATCATGATAGGGACTATTAACAACGCGCTGATACTACAAGGACTTGACGTTAGTCAGCAAATGGTTGTCCAGGGCATTATAATTATTTTAGCTGTAGCGTTTGGCCGAAAGAAAAAGAAGGCATAACAACGGAGGGGAAGTAGGAATGAAAGTTGGCGTATTTACTGTTTTGTATCAGGATCAGCCTCTTGATGAAGTTCTTGATCGACTTCAAATTCTTGGCGTTCAAGCAGTAGAATTAGGAACAGGGAATTATCCAGGAAGGAATCATTGTGACCCGAAGGAATTACTCGGCAAGCCTGATAAAATACAAGAACTTAAAATGAAAATTCAGGATCGGGGAATGACGATTAGCGGTCTAAGTTGCCAGGGAAACCCGCTCCATCCACAGAGCGAAATTGCTCATGGCCATCATCAAACATGGGAGGATACAGTCCGTTTAGCAGAGCAGTTGGAGGTAGAGGTTGTAAACTGTTTTTCTGGTTGTCCAGGAGACAGCCTTAACGCTCGCGTACCTAATTGGGTAACGTGCGCATGGCCTCCGGAGTATCTTGAGTTACGTAAGTGGCAGTGGGAGGAACTCGTCGTCCCTTATTGGAAAGAACAGTCCAGCTTTGCATATCAGCATGGAATAGAAAAAATTGCTATAGAGATGCATCCTGGATTTGTTGTTTATAATCCGGAAACGATGATTGAGTTGCGCCAGCGAGCGGGAGAGAACATTGGCGCAAATATAGACCCCAGTCACCTTATATGGCAGGGAATTGATCCAGTTGAAGCAATAAAGTATTTAGGGAAGCATGAAGCCATCTATCATTTTCATGCTAAAGACACTTATTTGGACAGTCGTAATATTGAAGTGAACGGGGTACTTGACTCCAAGCATATAGCAGGTTTTTAGAAAGAGCTTGGAGTTTTCGTTCCATAGGATACGGTCAATCTGTGAAGCGATGGAAGGACATATTCAGCGCGCTAAAGGCAGTAGGCTTTGATGAGGTAATTTCTATTGAGCACGAAGATATGCTTGCATCTACAGAGGAAGGATTGGGAAAAGCAGTCCGAACGGTGCAGGAAGCCATTCTAGCAGAGAAACCGGTCACTATGTGGTGGGCATGATTTTTTACGTAAAAAGACATTGAAAAGTTGAATTTACTCCCAACCGGGTTCATACTAAACGTGGCAGGATTTCAAACGAACCGGTTATTCTATATAAAAAGGTAATATATAGTGGAAGGGAGAATCAGTTATGGCAAACATCCAAGACATAGCAAAAATGGCAGGTGTTTCAGTTGCTACAGTTTCTCACGTAGTAAACCGAACGAGGTATGTTAGTCCTGAAACGGTGCAAAGGGTAGAAGAGGTCATAGACTCTTTAGAGGAATTGCCGAATTTTATCGTAAAAAAAAGAGGAGCAAGTCATAAAGATAAAAAGCAGCAGATCCTCGTGTTTTCTACAGACATTTTTCATCCCTTTCAGGCTGATATTATTCAGGCATTGCAGGAGAAGACGTCTGATAATAGTGAATTGCACATCGTGCATGTACAAACAGAAGATTTATTACAAACGTTGAGCAGTTATTCACTAGCCAATCCAAGACTAAATAAAGGAAAAGTGCTACTGTTGGATCGACCATTGGGTAGATCACTTAAAATTCATCCATCGTTGAAACCAAGCCCGACAGTCATTGTAAGTGAAAACGCGCTTGGCTTTACGGAGATTGAGACAAATGAATCCTATACAATTATATCTGATAACTATAAAGGAGCTTATGATTCAGTAAAACATTTGGTAAATCATGGGCATGCAAAAATCGCACTGGTGCATGACAGTTTTAAACAGGATGGAGTGCCTGACGATATTCTAAAGGGGTACAAAAGTGCACTAAAGGACTGTGATATTTCTTTAAATAAGGAATATATAATAGAATCATCCGCAGTCGAAAATATTCATGAGATTCTTTCTAAAAGAGAGCCACCCACTGCATTGATTATTACTAATGAAACTGCGCTCCTTCAAGTACTTACTTTTTTAAACAGCCGGAATTTGCAATGTCCAGATGATCTTTCCATCCTTTGTTTTAACGATCGGCGTTGGTTTAAATTATTTAACCCAGCATTAACTGCTGTAAGACCAGACGTAGGGCAAATCAGCGACAAAATTCTTTCTTATATCAGGAATGATACATCACAGGAAAAGGAACCATCTTATGTTCCAGTAAAGATACAGCTGCGCCAATCTACATCCGGCATTGCACGCGGTCCATTTGGAGAAAAGGCTGCATCCGTAGATTCGATTCAAATAACTGAACAGGAAGTTGCAGCAGTCCGCAGTAAAAAGCCTACGGCAGTGATTTCCTTCCATTATACAGGAGCTGCTTGGATGCACCTTCATGAAAGAGGAATGCGTCATCTGTTTAAAGAATTGGGAATTTCACTCCTTGCTGTAACAGACGCACATTTTGATCCTGAAATGCAGATTAAGCAACTTGAAGGTTTAATGGCACTTGATCCAGATATAGTGATTGCTATTCCCGCTGAAAATAATAAAACTTCGGAAATTTTTAAAAAGATTGGAGAGAGTAGGGCGAAGCTCATATTAATTACAAATGTTCCTCATGGAATGGAGCAGCAAGATTATATCAGCTGTGTTTCTGTGAATGAGTGGTCACACGGGCGACTGGCCGGCAGTGGACTTGGTAGTACAATGAGGGAGGAGGGCCTTACACGAATCGGAATGTTATCGTTTGACTCTGATTTTTATGCAACCAATCAGCGTGATACAGCGGCTTACCAAATTCTCGTTGAAGAATATCCAGACCTAGAGGTTGTGGGAGAAGAGCAATTTAAAGATGAGAGTGAAGTCATTGATAAAACAAAAAAACTCATTCAGGAATATCCTGCCATAGAGGGTATATATGTTTCATGGGAAGGGCCAGCCACTAAAGTGCTTGAGGCTTTAAAAGAATTAGACAGGGAGGATATTCTAATCGGTACTGCTGATTTAGATTATGAATTGGCATTAAATATGGCTAAGGGAAAAAATATTAAAAAAATTAGTGCCCAGCTGCCATATGATCAAGGGAGGGCACTAGCTCTTGCAGCTGCCAATGCGGTTCTCGATAAATATGTTCCAAAATTTATCGGCGTTGAACCAGTGGAAGTAACGCAGAAGAACCTTTTAAAAATGTGGGAACGTATTTTTCATGAGAGTGCTTCAAAAGAAATTGTAGAGGCGGTAAAAGCAAACCCATATTACCTTCCTACAAAAATATAAAGAGGATAAGGAAATGGTCAAGTAGTTACTGTTGAGGTAGAAATTTAAGTCAATTTAGTGTAACACCACAAGAATTCCAATTGAAGATTACCTGGTCAAGGCAAATTCGAAAAAATCACTTGAAATTTTCGAATTATCCTAGTGGACTTTATCCGGGTTATCTTAGGATTCTCCTACAATAGCCTAAGCCGGGATAACCAGAGGGGATTTATCAATGGTAGAAGAGAGTATGACTCAGGTATTAGTATTTTCCACGGTAATTCACACTGAATTTTAACCCTGCTTGAGAAGAACAGGTATGCGGAAGAAGCTGGCGAGGAAACCCCCTCTCCCCGTGGAAGGCCAAGAAAATTGTATCGTATTTTATTGTAGCAGGATGATTTAGATCATCCTGTTTTTATTTTTGGGAGAAAGATTCTGAAAATTCAGTTTACAAAAAATATTCGTGCCTCTATTATTAAGGTCATAACCGAAATTAAGCCGTAAATAACGAAGCGTTCCTATTGTTTGAAAGTGAGGGGATACGAATTTTGGTCGCGTGACGAAAAGGGTTCTTAAGCTGAGTCAATATACACTTACACATATACGAAGGTATATCTAGTCATGTTGAAGTCTCCCGGAAACGGAATTTGGGGGGAATAGCAATTTATTACCAGGGGTCAGTCAGCAAAATAATCCAATTCCCAAGGGGGGGGGCGAGGTTATTTTTTACTAGTTGCAACATCTTAAAAGTACTTTTTATACAAGCGCATTACAGGAGAATACTGGAGGTCGGAGAAATCATGCTGAATCACTATAAGTAATTGTTATTTGAGATCGAGGAACAGGCTTTGTTCATTCTCCCAATTTTCTTTGGGTGGCAACGTTATAAAACATAGGGTGAACTCTCTAGTTACAGGTCGCATAAGGACCAAAAATTAGGAGTCAAAATTAAAGAGGAGGGGAAAAGTTGGCGGATAAACAATTTCACCTTTGGAAGGATTGGCGTTTGCATCTGATTGTATTAGGAATTGTTTTCATTACCGAGTCGATTGGAACCCACAAAATTCCTGTGGGTTCAGCGGTTATTCTGTTATTACCCATGCTTTATGCGATGGTTATTGGGGTTGGGCTTTATTTCACACCTGTCGTAAAAGAAAAACAATCAAAAAATGCAGAAACGCTTGTTTTCTTGGCAGTGAGTTTGCTGGTTGCCAAATTTAGTTTGGGTATTGGGCCATCGTTTGTTCAAATCATTGAGGCTGGCCCTGCCTTGCTCCTTCAGGAAATCGGGAACTTAGGAACCATTTTTCTGGCGTTGCCTGTAGCTGTCGCATTAGGGATGAAGCGAGAAAGTATTGGAATGACCCATTCTACAGGTAGGGAAGGAAATCTCGCCTTAATTATGGATTACTATGGCTTCAACTCTCCTGAAGGGCGGGGTGTAATGGCTATGTACATCTTTGGAACCGTATTCGGGGCTGTTTTTTTAGGGTTAATTGCCGGAGTACTGGCATCCGTTACCCCCATCCACCCCTTAGCTCTTGCTATGGCCTCAGGTGTCGGCAGCGGAAGTATGATGGCGGCTTCAAGTGGTTCCTTGGTGTCATTATTTCCAGAGATGGAACAAGATATCATGGCATTTGCAGCTGCAAGTAATCTAATTTCAATATCTACAGGTTTATATGTGAGTATCTTTATCGGGCTTCCGATGACAGAAAAGCTGTACACGTTTTTTTCAAAAATGAAAGGCTCAAAAGCTAAATCGAACGTTAACGATGTGGGGGCTTAGCTAATGTTAAAAAAGATTGAAGAATGGGTGTTTGTTCTAATTATTGTAGGTGGCATTACGTTAGTGGGGAATTGGGTGGGCTATGATGTCTTGCCGTTGACGGCTGTACCTGGGATGATTGTAATGCTTCTTATCTGTGTTACTGGTCTGTTGGCTCGAGAAATTTTGCCGTTTAAAATG
>NZ_FNWW01000002.1 GCF_900108515.1 Halobacillus karajensis
GAAACGCGTTCGGCGGTTCCAACTAATCGTGGAATGATGAGGCACTTTGTCGGTTAGGTTCACCCCTAAAAACCAACGATAAGCCACATTCGTTTGAATTTGCCGTTCCAATTCACGCTCAGAACGAATGCCATAAATATAACCGATAAACATCATCTTAAATAAAACCAGAGGGTCCAACGATGGACGACCGTTATCTTCCGAATAGAAGGGACGGACTTTTTCAGGAATAAAGGAGAAATCTATGTATTGATCAATCTTACGAAGTAAGTGGTCTTCAGGCACAAGCTCTTCAATAGTCACCATTTCCAGCTCATTTTGTCGATCTTTCCTTGATTGAAACAAATCATCACCGCCTAAAAGGATTTCTATCTTTAGGGTAACAAACAACAAAAGGTAAATTGAGACCAAAATCAAAAAAATAAGGCTGTCGAGAACTTTCTCGACAGCCTGAGCCAACCTTTTAAAAGGTTGGCTTTTTATTATTGGTTTTGTTTGAGACCTTGTTCTAATGTATCTAGGATTTCCTGTCTTTCTTGTTCATCGGACTCTTTCCATAACATTTCAAAGAAGACACCAAGTCCTGGAAGCATTTTTTCTTCTCCCTTTTGCAAGGCGTCATCAATTGTTGCTTCTAACTGTTCGGCATTATGACCACTGACGTTAGAGAGAATTGCTGCTCTTAAGTTTAAGTTCATCAGTCATCCACCCTCCTTTTCTGCAAAGCTTCGCAATTTATTCTTCTTTAGTTTGACCAACCATGCAGTCGCTATGTATGATGAATAAGAAATAAACACGCAAATGAGGGACTATAATATGCTGACTTCCTTACAAAATGCAAAGGTGAAGGAATGGAAGAAATTACATAAACGTAAATATAGAAATCAAATGGGGATGTTCATTGTTGAAGGATTCCACCTGGTGGAAGAAGTGTTAAATAGTGATTGGGAAATCATTGAGTTAATTATTCGGGATGGAACTGATTTCACAATTCCTGAGGGATTGCCATCTGTCTTAGTAAGTGACACTGTCTTTCGTGCAATAGCTGAAACAGAAACTCCACAAGGTATAGCGGCAGTCGTGAAGCAGAAAGATCACACGTACAACCCAGCCCGATTAACATTGATGCTTGATGCTGTTCAAGATCCTGGTAATGTTGGTACGCTCATCCGCACCGCTGACGCTGCTGGATTTGACCAAGTGGTTCTTGGGACTGGGACGGTTGATGCATATAATGACAAGGTGATAAGAGCCACTCAAGGTTCTATCTTTCATATTCCAGTAAGCACAGGGGATTTGAATGAATTCGTTCAGCAATCGATTGAAGCTGGAATTGAAATTTGGGCATCTGCACTTCAAGATGCTGTACCATTCCAACAACTGGAGTCTCCATCTAATGCTGCTTTGATTGTTGGCAATGAAGGACAGGGGATAAAGGAAAAGTTATTGGAGAAAGCAGATAAGCGTGTTTACATTCCAATTTATGGCCAGGCCGAATCATTGAATGTAGGCATCGCGGGTGCTGTTTTAATGTACCATTTAAGGGGATGAGGTTGCATCCATAGGCTTCTTTGACTATAATATATTCAGTTGAATAAAATCTTTAAAAGCGTTGAAAGAGCTAAGTAAATGCATGTAAATCGTTTACAGGGAGGAAGCATCTGAGACTGTAAGTGCTTCTAGCGTGGCATTCATTGAAATTTCACTCGGGAGCTGACCATTAGGTCCGGGTTTTAACCCGTTATTTCATCGAAGTGGGCACATGTAAATGTGTCAACAAGGGTGGTACCGCGAAACGACCATACAAGTCTCGTCCCTTTCTTAGGGAGGGGGCTTTTTTATTTTTCGGCTGTGTTAAAAAATCAAGATGAAGTCTGGGGTAATTCATCCAAGACCAAGGAGATATTCTAACAAAGCCTAATTTAAAGGAGGAACTAGCATGAAGGAACGTTTGGAGCAACTGAAACAGGAAGCTTTAACGAAAGTAGAAGAAGCTGACTCTGTTCAAGGCTTAAAAGATGTCAGAGTTGAGTACTTAGGTAAAAAAGGCCCGATCACAGAGGTTCTCAGAGGAATGGGAAAATTATCTAAAGAAGAGCGTCCGGTTATTGGTCAATTAGCGAATGATGTTCGGGAGAGCATTGCTAAAGCTATTGAAACGAAGCAAACAACATTGGAGGACGAGGCGTTAGAAAAACAACTGGAGGAAGAAAGTATTGATGTGACACTTCCAGGACGACCTGTTCAAGTAGGAGGTCCTCACTTACTCACAAGTATTGTGGAAGAAATAGAAGACCTCTTTATCGGTATGGGCTTTGAAATTAAAGAAGGGCCTGAAGTCGAAACTGATTATTACAACTTTGAAGCGCTGAACTTACCGAAAGGGCATCCGGCACGGGATATGCAGGATTCCTTTTATATCACAGAAGAGCTATTAATGCGTACACATACATCGCCTGTACAGGCACGAACGATGGGAACGAGAAATGGGAAGGAACCTGTCAAAATGATTTGTCCCGGAAAAGTGTATCGTCGTGATACGGATGATGCGACACACTCTCACCAATTCACACAAATTGAGGGGTTGTTGGTGGATAAAAACGTACGAATGAGTGATCTAAAAGGCGTTCTGAATGCATTTGCGAAACAAATGTTTGGCGAAGAGCGAGAAATCCGCTTGCGCCCAAGCTTCTTCCCGTTTACAGAACCGTCAGTAGAAATGGATATTTCCTGTAAAGTGTGTGGGGGAGCAGGATGTTCTGTCTGCAAAAAAACAGGTTGGATTGAGATTCTCGGTGGCGGCATGGTCCATCCAAACGTTTTGGAGATGGCTGGCTATGATCCGAAAGAGTATTCCGGTTTTGCATTTGGCATGGGACCTGAACGAATTGCCATGTTGAAATATGGAGTGGACGATATCCGCCACTTCTACACAAACGATATTCGATTCTTAGAACAATATCATAAGGCCTAAAAGGGAGGAATGGAACAATGCTCGTATCATTAAATTGGTTGCAGGAATATGTAGATGTCAGTGAATATACACCAGAAGAGCTGGCAGAAATTATTACAAAAACAGGGATTGAAGTTGAAAGCGTCGAACCGGTGGCAGAAGAAATAAAAGGTGTCGTTGTTGGTTACGTCCGGTCCTGCGAACAGCACCCGAATGCGGATAAATTAAATTTGTGTCAAGTAGAGGTAGGGAAAGAGACTCTGCAAATCGTTTGTGGAGCTCACAATGTTGCTCAAGGTCAAAAGGTAGCAGTTGCAACACCAGGGGCTGTACTTCCAGGTAATTTCAAGATTAAGAAGACGAAATTACGCGGAGAAGAATCTAATGGAATGATTTGTTCCTTACAAGAACTAGGTATTGATGAAAAAGATGTGCCAAAAGAGTTTTCTGATGGGATCTTTGTTTTCCCTGAAGACGTGAAAGTAGGCGAAAATGCCGTTTCTCTACTAAACCTTGATGACATCATTATTGAGCTTGGCTTGACACCTAACCGGTCTGACGCCCTTAGTATGGCAGGAGTTGCTTATGAGGTAGCTGCAGCCATTGATGGTACGTATGAGTTGGCAGAGGAAATGGTGCAAACCTCTGATAAGAGAGCTTCAAACTACCTATCTGTAGTAGTAGACGATGAAGAAGCCAATCCTTATTACGGGGCTTTTGTTATTGAAAATATCCATGTTGGACCATCCCCGCTATGGATGCGGAATCGCCTAACAGCTGCAGGTATTCGCCCGATTAACAATGTAGTAGATATTACGAATTATGTGTTGATGGAATATGGACAGCCATTACATGCCTTCGACTATGACCGTTTTGGTTCCCAAACCATAGTGACCCGTCGAGCTAAAGATGGAGAGAAAATAACAACACTGGATGATCAGGAACGTGTGCTGAATGCTGACCACCTCGTTATAACGAATGGAGAGAAAGCTCATGCTATTGCAGGTGTCATGGGTGGTGCAGAATCAGAAGTCCAAACGGATACAACGACGGTTATCCTAGAGGCCGCTTATTTCAGTCCTACCGTTGTCCGTGAAGCATCTAAGAATCATGGGTTACGCAGTGAGTCCAGTACCCGCTTTGAAAAAGGGGTGGATCCAAACCGGGTGGAACGTGCAGGCCTTAGAGCTTGTGAACTTCTGTCTAAATATGCTGGGGGAACAGTTCTAGAGGGTGTCGTTTCTCATGATAACCTGGATCGTTCTGAAAAACAGGTGGCTGTAAATATAAACACCATCAATGACCGTTTAGGTACAAAAATTTCTAACGAAGATATGTCAGATATTTTCCGTCGGCTGCAATTCACCTATGAACAAGAAGGTGATGTATTCGACGTTTCCGTTCCGACGCGTCGAGGAGATATTGCAATTTTTGAAGATATGCTTGAAGAAGTTGCACGGATCTATGGGTACGATAACCTTCCTTATACGCTGCCTGAGGGGGCTTCCCAAGCAGGAGGTCTGACACAGAACCAAGAGTTGAAACGCAAAGTGAAGAGTTACTTTGAAGGTGCTGGCCTTTATGAAACCATTACGTACTCTCTTACAAGTGAAGATAAAGCTCAGATGCTTGTAAGCCCTGAGGTGGCAGAAAAAGCGGTTAGTCCTGTTTCGTTGGCGATGCCAATGAGTGAAGATCATGGGACACTTCGTCTAAGCATGCTTCCTGAATTGTTATCCTCGTTATCGTATAATGTTGCCCGAAAACAAGAGAACCTGGCCTATTATGAAGTGGGAACGGTCTTTATCAGTGAAGAAGAACAAGTAACAAAACAACCGGAAGAAGTCCTTCGTGCATCAGGGGCTTTAACAGGAGAATGGGTAACCCATCCTTGGCAACAAGAGAAAAAGCCGATAGACTTCTTCGTTGCAAAAGGCATTTTGGAAGGCCTCAGCCAACAGCTGGATCTATCTTTCGGTTATGAAAAAGCTAAGCTTGATTACATGCATCCGGGTCGTACAGCCGTTGTGTCGGTTGACGATGAAACAGTTGGCTTCATTGGACAGGTTCACCCTAAGCTTCAGAAACAGCTTGGACTGAAAGAAACATATGTTTTTGATATTAATTTAGAAGTATTGTTTAAAAAGTATCAGAAAGAAGAAAAGTTCCAAGCTATTCCGCGACATCCTTCCGTTTCCAGGGACATCGCTCTCGTTGTAGATGAGGAAGTGACCTCTGGAACTATTGAAAAGACGATTGCTGATGCCGGAGATCCACTTGTGAAAGATGTGCAAGTCTTCGATCTTTATCAAGGTGAACACTTGGATAAGGGGAAAAAATCACTGGCCTTCCGTTTGCTTTACTTGGATCCAGTACGTACGCTTAAAGATCAAGAAGTAGAAGAAGCGCACAACCGTATATTAAATGCAGTTAAAGAAAAACATCAAGCTGAACTTCGAGGCTGATAACTAAATATGAAGGAAGAAAAAAGCTCAGAGTTAAATAAAACTCTGAGCTTTTTCAGGACTTAGAGAGTTTCTCAGCCGTCTTTTTTGTTTTTTATCGATATTCAATCTGAAAAAAGAGGTAACCTTAAAAGGTAACCTCTCACGTTTTCAAAAGCATAGGCTTTCTAATTGACAAGTTTTTTTGCTTTTTGAGTGTTGGCAAAGTGGACTTTTGCTATTTCTTCTAGTTTTGGTTCCCCATATGCTTCTAAAATAGCTGCTGCGGCACGGTCGACTTTGCCGGAAGCCCCTTTTGGTATCGGAAGTCCTGTATCGAATTCTATTTGGTCCATAGCTTTTACAAAAGAAGACCGTGCGATAATGGATGCTGTAGCCACAGCGATGGAATAACTTTCAGCTTTTGTCATAAAGTAAACATGTTCTTGAAGTTGTTGATTTTCACTTTGCAGGTGTTTCTGATATACGTGTGGTTCCGAGAATTGGTCAATCAAAAGGCCCTCGGGCTTTTCAGGGGCGATTTTTTTAAGCAGGCGATTTAAAGCCTGATGGTGAAGAAGAGTTTTTATCTTTCCTTGACTCCATCCCTTTCTCTGCCATTGGTTATATTTTTTATTGGGCAGACGGAGAAGGCTGTATGGAATCTTCATGGCTACAATATCTTTGGCGAGGTTGGTGATTTGCGCATCGGAAAGGTTTTTCGAGTCTTTGATACCGATAGCTTTTAACTGCGGGATTTGTTCTTTCGTAACAAAAGCAGCTGCAACCGTAATCGGACCAAAGTAATCTCCTGTCCCAGCTTCATCAGACCCTATATGAGAGCTTGTGAATAATGTATCATCAGGATAATAAGCATGACGTTTGCCAGAATTTTTCTTCTGAGGAGAATCTGATGAAGACTTTCCCCACTTTTCTGCTTCTACTTCTGGTTTCTGCCCTTGAAAGAGGACTTTTCCTGATCTGTAGGCAGTGATTGTACAATTGTTCGTTTTTGCAGCAAAAAGGGCGCTCGCTGGGGGAGTTGCTTTTTGTTGAGCGGCATAATAAGTTTTCATCTTCGCTATAGTAGGACTGGGTAATTTTAAAACAACTTGAGGCATATTGGATTCCTTTCTGTCTAAAAATGATAGGAACAGTATAGCAAACTGGATGACAAAAGAGAACATTTGCGAAAAACATCCATATTGGTTTCCTATTTGTCAACCTTCGTGTTAATATAAAGTTTAGGATTGAGAGAAACTAGGGGGTATGAATGTGTCGCAGTCAGACCAAGAGAAAAAAAGAATTACAGTGGAGATCAATAAACGGTCTTACACTATAGTTGGTCATGAAGAGCCCCATCATATCCGTATGGTATCTAGTCTAGTGGATCAGAAGATGCGTGAGATTCATGAAGCAAACCCTAGTCTGGATACAGCAAAGCTCGCCGTTTTGACCGCTGTGAATACTATGAATGAATATATAAAATTGAAAGAAGAATGTACAGAACTTATGAATTATATCGAGAAGAAAGAAAAAGAGGACAGAGGGAATCATGATTGATTTATTATTGTTGTTTATTTTGTTTATAGGTGTAATGACAGGACTAAAAAGAGGTTTTATCCTTCAGCTTTTCCATTTAATTGGTTTTATAATAGCTTTTGTGCTTGCCGTCATCTATTATGACGATTTATCTCCGAAGCTAACGCTGTGGGTACCTTATCCTGAATTGCCCCAGGATTCCTCCTGGGCGGTCTTTTTAGAGAATTTACCTTTAGAACAAGCTTTTTATAATGCTATAGCTTTTGCCATCATATTCTTTGGAGCTAAAATTATCCTCCATATTATTGCGTCCATGCTGGATTTTGTTTCGGAACTTCCAATCCTCCATTCTTTAAATACATTGTTAGGTGGAATTTTAGGCTTTATTGAAAACTATGTCATCTTATTCGTAGTGCTGTACATAGCGGCGCTTGTGCCTCTTGCGGGAGTGCAAAGTGCTTTGGATGGGTCGATTCTTGCACAGCTGATCATTGAACATACTCCAGTATTTTCAGAACAATTGAAAACACTGTGGATTGAGCATGTAGGCGGCTGAGCAAGGAGTTAGGATGAAGATGCAGATGGAGCCGCTATGATTATGATCATGGCGGCTCTTTTTTCATCTTCTGGAAATTTTGATAGGTAAGAAGGAGTAGATGCGAAGTGACGGTTGATAAAAAACAAGTAATCAAATTATTAGAGAAAATAGCGGTCTATTTAGAATTAAAAGGGGAGAATCCTTTTAAAATCTCTGCTTATCGAAAGGCAGCTCAGGCACTTGAACGCGATGATCGATCCCTTAATGAAATTGATGATTTCACTAAGATGAAGGGGATTGGCAAAGGGACAGCTACTGTGATTGATGAATACTTAGAAAATGAAGAATCCGATACCTTAAAGCAATTGCAGGCTGAAGTTCCCGCTGGTCTGGTGCCATTACTGGATCTTCCAGGCCTTGGCGGAAAAAAATTAGCTAAACTGTACCAACAGTTAGAAGTGACAGATGCCGAGTCATTAAAGGACTCCTTAGAATCTGGGAAAGTTGAGGAGCTCGAGGGATTTGGGAAGAAATCAGCAGAAAAAATCTTGAAAGCATTGGAAGAGGCAGACTCACGACCGGAACGTCTCCCTATTTCTCTTATGCTTCCACTGGCAGAGAAAATCGAATCATTTCTTCAAAAAGCAACGACCCTCAAGCGTTATTCAAGGGCAGGAAGTTTGAGAAGAATGCGGGAGACCATTAAGGATTTAGACTTTATTATTGCTTCAGACAATCCGGGCTTGACAAGAGACGAATTGCTTGCCTATCCAGATATAAAAGATATCATTGCATCTGGAGAGACGAAAGTTTCTATTGTTGTAAATGAAGGGTACGATATTGGTATTGATTTTCGTATTGTAGCTCCAGAAGAATTTGCTACGACACTCCATCATTTTACAGGTTCCAAGGACCATAATGTGGCGATGAGGCAGTTGGCAAAGAAAAATAATGAAAAAATTAGTGAGTATGGCATAGAAAATATAGATACAGGTGAAATGTATACGTTTGAATCGGAAGAGGAGTTTTTCAAACATTTCGGTCTGCATTTTATACCCCCTGAAGCACGTGAAAATCAAGGGGAAGTAGAAAAGTTCAAAGAGCCAATAGAACTCGTAGAAGAGCAAGATATTCGCGGGGATCTTCACATGCACTCGACTTGGAGTGATGGGGCCCAATCGATCAGAGAAATGGCAGAGAGAGCAAAAGAAAAAGGATATGAGTACATTGCGATCACAGACCACTCTAAATATTTGCGTGTAGCGAATGGGTTGAATGAGAAACGTCTGCGTTTGCAAAGAGAAGAGATTAATAAAGTCAATGCCGAAATTGATGATTTTCACATTTTTGCAGGCGTTGAAATGGACATCCTTCCAGATGGAACATTGGATTTTGATGATGAATTTTTAGAGGAAATGGACTTTGTTATTGCATCGATACATTCAAGTTTTAACCAGGCAGAGGAAAAAATAATGAAGCGATTAACCACCGCTCTTGAAAACCCACATGTAAACATGATTGCCCATCCAACTGGCCGATTAATTGGGCGGCGTAAAGGGTACGATGTGGATCTTGAGGCATTGATTGAAGGGGCGAAAAGGACGGGGACCATTCTTGAACTAAATGCGAACCCCAATCGTCTTGACCTAAGCTGGGAATGGTTGATGGAAGCACAAGAGCAAGGCGTTCAAATTGCTATTAATACTGATGCACATAGCTACCCTATGTTAGATCATATGAGAATTGGAGTCGGAGCAGCACGAAAAGGATGGCTGAGAAGAGAAACAGTCATTAACACATGGACGAAACAACAGTTGATGGATAAATTCAATATCCGTATGGAGCAATAAAGGAGACGGTTACACATGAATCAGCGCATCCTTCATGTACTAGAATTCAAAAAAATTACCGAACAATTAAATGAGCATGCAGCATCATCTTTGGGGAAAGAAAAAACATCTTCATTAAAGCCTTCCTCTGACTTGGAGGAAATCCGCCAATGGCAAAAAGAAACGGATGAAGCAGGTCAAGTGCTTCGTTTGAAAGGTCACGTCCCTCTTGGAGGGATTTTTGATATTAAGTCCAGCTTGAAGCGGACAACAATAGGAGGCACACTCAGCGCTCTGGAATGCCTGGATGTAGCCAGTACGATATATGGAGGCAGGCAGTTAAAACGATTCATAGAGGATATGGAAGAACCGGAAATGCCTATTTTAAGAGATATGGTCTCCCACATACATCCACTCAAGGAAGTGGAAACTGAAATTAGAAATTGTATTGATGACCATGGGGGAGTGATGGATGGAGCTTCCGAAAAACTCCGATCTATCCGTTCTAAAATCAGAACCTATGAAAGTCGTGTTAGAGATAAAATGGACTCCTTCACAAAATCGAAGACAAAAATGCTCTCCGATGCGATTGTTACAATTAGGAATGAGCGTTATGTACTCCCTGTAAAGCAGGAGTATAGGGGATCAATTGGTGGGATTGTTCATGACCAGTCCTCCTCAGGGGCCACTCTTTTTATTGAACCACAGACAGTTGTTGATTTGAATAATCAGTTGCAGGAAGCAAGAGTTCAAGAAAAGAATGAAATTGAAAAAATCCTGAAGGAGCTATCAGATTCGATAGCTGAAAACAATGAACCATTATATGAAAATGTGAATGTGTTAGGGAACATTGATTTTATGTTTGCCAGGGCGAAGTTAGGTAAGCAAATGAAAGCAGCCATGCCGGCTATGAATGATGAAGGACGTATTAAAATGAAACAAGCAAGACATCCGTTAATCCCTGTGGATGAGGTAGTTCCAAATGATATTGAAATAGGAACAGATTATACTTCCATCGTCATAACAGGTCCAAATACAGGTGGTAAGACAGTCACTTTGAAATTAGTCGGCTTATGTACGCTTATGGCTCAATCAGGACTCCAGGTTCCTGCTCTTGATGGATGTGAAATGGCTGTCTTTGATGAAGTCTATGCTGATATAGGAGATGAACAGTCCATTGAACAGAGTTTATCAACCTTCTCCTCCCACATGACGAATATTGTGGATATATTAGATAAAGTGGATGGGCAGTCCCTTGTCCTGTTCGATGAACTTGGAGCAGGCACGGATCCTCAGGAAGGGGCAGCACTTGCGATGTCTATACTTGATGAAGTCGTCAATCGTAAAGCACGTGTCATTGCTACAACTCACTATCCAGAACTGAAAGCCTACGGCTATAACCGACCGGATGTCATTAATGCTTCTGTAGAGTTTGATATTCATACTTTAAAACCAACCTATAGGTTGTTAATCGGAGTACCCGGACGCAGTAACGCTTTTGAAATTTCAAGGCGCCTTGGTTTAAACGAAGGGGTCATTGAATCTGCGAAAAGTCATATAGGTGTCGACTCTCAAAGTGTTGAGAATATGATCGCATCATTAGAAGAATCCAAGCGGGGAGCTGAACAGGATTACGAGGAAGCTGAACGTCTCCTTGCTGAAGCTGAAGAGTTGCGAAATGAGCTAAAACAGAAATGGGACCAATTTGAAAACCAACGTGAGAAGTTGTATGAAAAAGCAGAACAAAAAGCAGAAAAAGCTATACGGCAGGCAAAAGAAGAGGCTGAAACAATTGTGGGTGAGATTAGAAATATGAAATCTCAGGCACAAATGAAAGAGCATGAGTGGATCGAAGCCCGCAAGATGTTTGAGGAAGCACAACCTGAGCTTGTCCAAAAGAAACCAAAGAAAACCCCAGCTCCTAAAAAAGAAACAAAAGAACTTAATCCTGGGGATGAAGTGAAGCTGCTGACCTTGAATCAGCAGGGCACGATTGTTGAACAAACCGGTAAAAATGAATATCAAGTACAAGTCGGGGTCATGAAAGTAAAAGCGAAACGAAAAGAGCTGGAATTCGTTAAGGCGAAACAGCCATATAAAGAAAAACCCATGGCCACTGTGAAAGGTAAAAATTTCCACGTAAAGACTGAGCTCGACTTACGTGGTGAAAGGTATGAGGAGGCGTTAAATCGATTGGAGAAGTATGTTGATGATGCTTTATTAGCAGGGTACCCTCGTGTATCTATCATTCATGGAAAAGGAACTGGAGCTCTTCGTACAGCGGTCCAGAATTTCGCTAAGAACCATCGAAGTATCTCCAGTCATCGTGCTGGAGGAATGAACGAAGGGGGAAGCGGGGTAACGGTTCTGGAACTTCGTTAATTCAATGAAAAAGGGGGAGGAGTTATGAGTAGTTTTTGGGAAAATACGTTAATAGAAACCGCTGCCCGCTACAGCGTTGTGGTCTTGTGCCTTGTCTTGTTCATGGCCATTTTTGAAATTGTGACGTCTTATAATAATTGGCAGGAAATAAAAAAAGGAAATATGGCTGTAGCGATGGCTACGGGAGGAAAGCTTTTTGGAATTGCGAACATCTTCCGGTTCTCCATAGAACATAATGATTCACTTACACAAACGATGGGGTGGGGAGTGTATGGATTCCTCCTCCTCCTTTGTGGTTACTTTATTTTTGAATTCTTAACCCCATCCTTCAAAATTGATGAGGAAATTACAAACGATAACAGGGCGGTAGGATTCATTTCCCTTGTAATTTCTATCGGACTTTCATATGTGATAGGAGCTAATATTATTTAAGGAGAGAGTGTGTGGAAACATTAGCGAAAATACTAATGATCGTGGCCGCAGCCTTTTTAATCATAGGTGTTTTATTTTTTATGATTTAAGGATTCTTTTAGATATGTAGATCTCTTTAAAAAAGTTCAGAGAAATAACTCTGAGCTTTTTTTCATTTGCAAACCATACTTTTGGGATGCTTTCTTCTGAATAAGTATCAGGGAACACAGGTGTAAAAAAGGAGAACTATTCATAGTGAGGAGGAAGTGTCTTACAGCAGTTTTGCGCGAAATATTTCCAATTTTTCAAATTATAATTTGAATGTAATCCTTTAGTCGTTATAATAGGAGAGAAGACAATAATTAGGGAGGTCTGTCAAATGAGTGATTTTCAACGTCCTTGGCACAAGCTGTATCCACCAGAAGTCCCTGTTACCATTGATTATGAAGAGCGCCCACTCCATAATTACTTAAAGACTAGTGCTGAAGTTTATGGTGAAAAGAAAGCGCTTTATTTTATGGGGAAAGAGATGACTTTCAAAGAAGTGTATACACAGGCGAAAGCCTTAGCTAGTTACCTCCAGGATCTTGGTTTGGAAAAAGGAGATAGAGTTTCTGTCATGCTGCCAAACTGCCCTCAATCAGTCGTTTCTTATTATGGTGTGCTCATGGCAGGAGGGATTGTCGTTCAAACAAATCCTTTATATATGGAAAGGGAATTAGAGTATCAATTGAAAGACTCAGGTGCCAAGATGATTATTTGCCTGGATATCCTTTATCCTAAGGCTGCCAATATTAAACCTGAAACCTCCCTTGAACATATCATCGTAACAGGTATTAAAGATTATCTGCCATTCCCTAAAAATAAAATCTACCCTTTCATTCAGAAACGTCAATATCAAGTACTCGTCAAGCCTGAACAATCGACAGACACACATTTATGGACGCATATGTTGAAAAAAGCGAGCGGAGATGTTAAGGAAGTATCTATATATCCTAAAGAAGATTTAGCCCTATTACAATATACAGGCGGCACTACTGGTTTTCCAAAAGGGGTTATGCTTACCCATTTCAATTTAATCGTAAATACTCAAATGTCGAAGAAATGGTTGTATAAGTGTAAAGATGGGGAAGAAACGGTTCTTGCTATCCTGCCATTTTTTCATGTATATGGGATGACATCCGTGATGAACTTGTCTGTAATGATGGGGAACAAAATGATTCTTATGCCTAAATTTGAGCCGGAGGATGTATTAAAAATAATTGAAAAACAACGACCGACCCTGTTCCCAGGTGCCCCAACGATTTATATCGGCTTATTAAATCATCCTGATTTGATGAAGTATGATTTATCTTCTATAGAAGCATGCATTAGTGGCTCTGCTCCGCTACCTGTAGAAGTGCAAGAACGATTTGAAGCGGTCACTGGTGGGCGTTTGGTAGAAGGATATGGGCTTACTGAAACATCACCGGTCACTCACTCTAATTTAGTCTGGGGTCAGCGTATGAGCGGAAGTATTGGTATACCTTGGCCTGATACTGATGCAAAAATATTTAAAATGGATACAAAGGAAGAAGCGGAAAACGGGGAGATTGGAGAAATAGTTATCAAAGGCCCCCAAGTGATGAGAGGCTATTGGAACAGACATGAGGAAACAGCTCAAGTATTAAGTGAAGATGGCTGGTTCCATACAGGTGATATGGGTTATATGGATGATGCCGGTTATTTTTATATTGTGGATCGGAAAAAAGATATGATTATTGCGGGAGGATATAACATTTACCCACGAGAAGTAGAAGAAGTGCTATATGAACATTCTGAAATTCAAGAAGCTGTGGTGGTTGGGGTGCCGGATCCCTATCGAGGTGAAACAGTCAAGGCTTTCATTGTGAAGAAACAGGGAAGTGAAATTACGGAAGAGGAGTTAAATGAATATTGTCGAAAGAATATAGCAGCGTATAAAGTTCCGAGGTTATATGAATTCCGAAAAGAACTGCCGAAAACAGCTGTGGGTAAAATTCTCAGAAGAAATTTAATTGAAGAAGAAAGGCGGAAATATGAGGAATCTGAAAGTATGCAGTAAACTCTTTAAAAAGAAAGTTGACAGAATATTCCCTTGATTGTAGAATAATATATGAATGATGATTCATTCATTTTCAGTATGTAACAACAAGGGGACATAACAATGAAGAAAAACAAACCGAAATTTAAACAAATCATCGATGCAGCCGTTGAAGTTATTGCTGAAAATGGCTACCACTCCTCACAGGTTTCTAAGATTGCTAAAAAGGCTGGAGTGGCTGATGGAACCATCTACCTTTATTTCAAGAATAAGGAAGATATCCTTGTCTCATTGTTTCAGGAAAAAATGGGGCAGTTCATAGAAAAAATTGAACAAGAAACAACCGCTAAACAGACGGCTGAACAAAAGTTATTGACATTGATACAAACGCATTTTAAACAGCTTTCAGCTGATCATCATTTAGCGATTGTGACACAGCTGGAATTGCGCCAATCAAATAAAGAGTTGAGACAGAAAATTAATTTTGTATTAAAACGCTATTTAAACATTATTGACCAAATCGTTGACGAAGGTGTGGAAGAGGAGCTGTTCCGTAAGAACCTAGATCGCCGTCTTGTGCGTCAAATGATTTTTGGAACGATGGATGAGACGGTGACTAACTGGGTGATGAAAGAACAGCGTTATAACATAGAAGACCAGGCAAAAGAAGTCCATAGCTTGATTGTGAATGGATTAGCCAGAAATGTGTAACGAGAGGAGAGGTCATGTTGTCAACTTTAACTTCACAGCTAAAAGGAAATGTAGTTGAAATTACGATTCAGAGTCCGCCTGCTAATGCTTTATCAAGTACGATTCTTCAAGACTTATCGGACCAATTAGATAAGATTGAAAAGGATGCAGCGATTAAGGCCGTTCTTTTAAAAGGGGAAGGCCGATTTTTCTCAGCGGGCGCTGATATTAAAGAATTTACGTCTTTACAAGGAGAAGAGGATTACAAGGCCTTAGCCTCTAAAGGACAGCAGTTGTTCAATAGAATTGAAAACTTCCATGTACCGGTTATTGCCGCGATACATGGCGCTGCACTTGGAGGTGGACTTGAACTTGCGATGTCCTGTCATATTCGTTATGTAGCGGAAGACGCTAAGTTGGGTCTCCCTGAACTGAACCTGGGTATAATTCCTGGGTTTGCAGGAACTCAAAGACTACCTCGCTATGTGGGAACAGCACGTGCTTATGAAATGATTCTCTCAGGAGTTCCAATCACTGGTAAGGAAGCCGTTCAGATAGGGCTTGCTAATCAGAGTTTTTCCAATGAAGAGCTCTTTGCCCAGGCTGAGAAGTTAGCGTCTGCAATCGCTCAAAAGAGCGGTCCTACAATACATCACGTGATGAAGTTGATTCCATATGCTCATACATCTCAATTTGAATCAGGCATTAACGCAGAGGCGAATGCATTTGGAGAAGTATTTGGAAATACCGATGCTAAAGAAGGAATCCAGGCGTTTATTGAAAAAAGAAACCCAGAATTTAAAAATCAATAGTCCAGGAGGTATACACATGAATATCTATGTTTTGCTTAAAAGAACATTTGACACAGAGGAAAAAATCTCAGTAAATAATGGAGTTATTACTGATGATGGCGCTGAATATATTATCAACCCTTATGATGAATACGCGGTAGAAGAAGCGATTAACCTTCGTGATGAACACGGTGGAGAAGTAACTGTAGTCACCATTGGAGAAGAAGAGGCAGAGAAACAGCTAAGAACTGCTCTAGCCATGGGCGCGGATAAAGCTGTCTTAATTAATACGGAAGATGACCTTGAAGAAGGGGATCAGTTTACAACAGTTAAAATTCTCGAAGCCTTCTTTGAAGATAAAGAAGTTGACATTATATTAGGTGGGAATGTCGCTATAGATGAGGCAAGTGGTCAAGTAGGACCTCGTCTTGCAGAACGATTAGACATCGCTTGTGTAACAACCATTACAGACATTAAAGTTGATGGAACTACCGTGAATATAGAACGAGATGTGGAAGGGGATGTCGAGAAAGTTGAAACATCACTGCCATTGCTCGTAACTTGTCAGCAGGGACTAAACGAGCCGAGATATCCATCGTTACCTGGGATCATGAAAGCGAAAAAGAAACCGCTCGATGAATTGGAAATCGATGACCTAGATCTCGATGAAGATGAGGTAGAACCGAAGACAAAAACAACTGAAATTTTCCTTCCACCTGAAAAAGAAGCTGGTAAAGTGCTTGAGGGCGAAGTGGATGATCAAGTGAAGGAACTCGTATCATTGCTGAAAACAGAAGCGAAAGTACTGTAAATAGATAAGGGAAAGGAGAATCTTTTATGAGTAAAAAGGTTTTGGTGATTGGGGAAGCTAGAGAAGGATCTCTTCGTAATGTCACATTTGAAGCAATTGCAGCTGCAAATATTGTGAGTGACGGAGGAGAGGTTGTTGGAGTTCTTTGCGGGGATGGCGACTTAAATGAAATGGGACAGGAAATGGTTTATTATGGCGCCTCACGTGTCATTACTATTTCAAACCCGGATTTGAAAACGTATACATCTGACGGTTATGGCCAGGCTGTTTATCGAGTGATTGAAGATGAATCTCCTGAAGGGATCATCATGGGCCATACAGCCATAGGAAAAGATTTGACTCCAAAACTTGCGAGTAAGTTAGAATCCGGATTGATTTCTGACGCCACTGAGGTAGTTGCTGATAGCGGGAGGGTTGTTTTCACAAGACCCATTTATTCCGGGAAGGCATTTGAGAAGAAAGAAATTACAGACGGACTGGTTTTCGCCACCATCCGCCCTAACAACATCCCAGCTTTTACTCGAGATGACTCGTTGGCTGGGAACATTTCAGAAAAGGAAGTGGAAATTTCAAATATTCGTACCATCATTAAAGATGTGCTTCGCAAATCTTCTGATGGCGTCGACCTTTCTGAAGCAAAAGTAATTGTTGCAGGCGGTCGTGGTGTGAAAAGCTCAGAAGGTTTTGAACCACTTGAAGAACTTGCGAGCGTCCTGGGTGGCACGGTTGGTGCTTCCCGCGGAGCCTGTGATGCTGGATATTGTGATTATTCTCTCCAGATTGGTCAAACCGGTAAAGTGGTAACACCGGATTTATATATTGCCTGTGGAATCTCAGGAGCTATTCAACATTTAGCGGGTATGTCTAATTCTAAGGTCATTGTTGCCATTAACAAAGATCCAGAGGCTAATATCTTCAATGTAGCCGATTATGGAATTGTCGGAGATTTATTTGATGTTGTTCCTAAATTAATGGAAGAAATTAAACAGATGAAAGTTAATGCCTGATTTAAAAGCCGAAGCCAAATATTTGGCTTCGGCTTTATTACATGTTTAAATAAGGTATAAACAAATTGTTAGTCACTAAAAATAGATAGTGATATACTCTTAAAAGACTATTAGGTCGAGGAGGAATTATAGAATGGCAATTGTAAAAGCAACTGATCAGAACTTTACAGAAGAAACAAATCAGGGTCTTGTTCTAGCTGACTTTTGGGCACCATGGTGTGGACCTTGTAAAATGATTGCACCCGTACTAGAAGAATTGGATGCGGAAATGAGTGACCAAGTGAAAATCGTTAAGTTGGATGTAGACGAAAACCAAGAAACAGCTGGTAAATTTGGTGTAATGAGTATTCCGACACTTCTTCTTTTCAAAGATGGTCAAGTGGTTGATCAAGTTATCGGTTTCCAACCAAAAGAAGCTCTAGCTGAATTGATTCAAAAGCATTCCTAATGCCAAATTCACAAAAAGCCGCGTTGCCATGCAGCGCGGCTTTTATAATCTTATCTATTCATGGATTTAGGTATAAAGGGAGATTCGAGACCTTAAGCAGCTTCTTGCATGTACAACTCGAGGTGCTGCTTAAGTTTATCGATGTCTTCCACCTGCATACATTATCAAACGTTGTGGTATTTTCAATATATAATCTTCTCAGAGTAATGGAGTGAAATCACATGAACTCAAAAATTAAAGAGAAACTGGCAGTACTGCCGGATCAACCCGGTTGTTATTTGATGAAAGACAAAAATGGCACGGTTATTTATGTAGGAAAATCCAAAGTGCTGAAAAATAGAGTGCGTTCCTATTTTACAGGGGCTCATGATGGAAAGACGCAACGTCTTGTCCGTGAAATTGTGGATTTTGAATATATTGTTACGACTTCTGAAATCGAAGCTCTAATATTGGAAATGAACCTAATAAAAAAATATGATCCCAAATATAATGTCTTATTAAAAGATGACAAGACCTATCCTTATTTGAAAGTGACAGCAGAGCGGCATCCCCGGCTAATCGTTACAAGAAATGTAAAAAAGGATAAAGGAAAATATTTTGGCCCATACCCAAACGTTATGGCGGCAAGGGAAACCAAAAAGCTTTTGGATCGCTTGTATCCATTAAGAAAATGCAATACTATGCCGGACCGCGTCTGTCTTTATTATCACATGCACCAATGTCTTGGTCCTTGTGAATTTAAAGTTAGCAAACAAACCAATGAAGAGATAGTGCAGAATATCACGTCATTTTTAAATGGTGGGCATACGGAAATCAAGAAAGATTTAAAAAAACGTATGCTTGAAGCATCCGAAGAATTGGATTTTGAACGAGCAAAGGAATTAAGAGATCAAATCGAACATATTGAATCTGTTATGGAACAGCAAAAGATGTCGATGAAGGATCAAGTGGACAGGGATGTATTTGGTTATTCATATGATAAAGGTTGGATGTGTGTACAAGTTTTCTTTGTGCGCCAGGGAAAGCTTATAGAACGAGATGTTGCACTTTTCCCATTTTTTGATGATCCGGAGGAGACCTTTATCAGTTATATAGGCCGGTTTTACCTTCATCAAAACCACCCTTACCCTAAACAGGTCCTGGTGCCGGTGGCTACGGATGTAGAAGTTTTAGGGGGGGCACTGGATACAAAGGTCCTTATACCGATGAGAGGACGTAAAAAGGAATTAGTGGAACTTGCAATGAAAAATGCAAAAATATCTCTGGAAGAAAAGTTTGCCCTTATAGAGCGTGATGAAGAGCGGACAATTAAAGCAGTGGAAGCATTGGGAGATCATCTTCATATTGAGACACCACACCGCATAGAGGCATTTGATAACTCTAATATTCAAGGGGCCGATCCTGTTTCAGCTATGGTCGTTTTTATTGATGGCAAACCTCAAAAGAAGGAATATCGTAAGTATAAGGTCCGAGATGTTGAAGGACCTGATGATTACGAAACGATGAGGGAAGTCATTAGACGAAGATACAAAAGAGTTTTAAAAGAAGATCTCCCTCTCCCGGACCTAATAGTCGTTGACGGAGGAAAAGGTCAAATGACGGCTGCGTTGGATGTTCTTGAAAATGAGCTTGGTGTGGATATTCCATTGTGCGGTTTAGCCAAAGATGATAAGCATAAGACAAGCGAATTATTATACGGTGACCCTCCTGGACCGATAGATCTTGACCGTAAATCCCAAGAATTTTATCTTGTTCAAAGAGTTCAGGATGAAGTTCATAGATTTGCCATATCTTTTCATCGTCAACTTCGCGGCAAGGGAGCCATTCAATCGGAGCTTGACAACATCCCGGGGGTTGGGCAAAAAAGGAGAAGGCTTTTGCTTCGTCATTTTAAGTCTGTATCAGATATAAAAAATGCAGAAATGAGTGATATAACAAAACTTGGTATCCCAGAGCCTGTGGCTAATACAATACTCATTCACTTAAATCAGAATGAAGAAGAACCAGCTGAAGAGTAACAGCTGGTTCTTTCTGATTACAAGAGATTATTGGTTCCCTGTTTTGAAGAGGCTGCATCAAGTGTAATCAGTATCTCTCCCCGAGGGGGCCCATTTATTATGGATATCATGTGACGCTTCTTTGCTTGAGATTCTCGGGGGCAGGGCACCCGAATTATTGTTCTGTAGCTCTTCAACCTTTAAGGGCTTTAATTTCAACATGGTTTTCTTTAGAGTTCTTTTCTTCAAAGCATTCATATGTATGTTCAGTGATTTGACCGATAATTTCGGCTAAGAAACCACATTCAAGCCGGAAGTCAACCTCCAGAAGTTTTTGATTAAGGCGTTTTTGGATGATGTGGCCGCTCAATTGAAAAATCATTTCTTTTCTTTTTTCTTTAACGAGATGCAACTCTCCCCAGCCCATGTACTGGAAAAATTCATAGAGTTCTTCCATCGAACTGATACTCGTCTGTCTCGCCATGTTTTTCCCCATATAATAAAGGAGGTAGGGGGCATCCTTCCCTAAGAAGTCAGGAAGTGTGTAATAGCGCATCAGATCAAAGCCTGCGCCTGTCCCTACAAGCGATGAAATGTTGCTTGTTGTTAGCTTAGTAGATTCTTTCAATACGCTCATTCCTTTCTTCCCTTATTATTACTCGAAATTTAGAATGGTGCAATATAAATTAACTCTTTTTACCGAAAGGAAATAATTGTGTAATTTTGTGATATTTATAAACGCGCTTTCTTGACGCTAATACGGGATAGAAGTACAATAAACATGTCACAAATTGTACATTGGTCAGACACGTACTAGGGAAGAGGGGCTTTTCCTATTATTTTTATCGCTTCATTAAAGCGCTTAACTGTCTGAAAAATGTTCATATTCTTAAAGTTATCATCTTGAGGGGGGTAAATATGGCGGGAACACGCGGGTACGTTAACCGAAGATTACATTCATTATTAGGAGTTATTCCAATCGGGATCTTTTTGATCCAACACTTAACTGTGAACTTCTTTGCAACACGTGGTCCAGAAGCATTTAACACAGCAGCTCACTTTATGGAGAGCTTGCCATATCGCTATGTACTGGAGACTTTTATCATCTTTTTGCCACTGTTGTTTCATGCTATTTATGGTGTGTATATCGCATTCACAGCAAAGAGTAACTTATCAAACTTCGGTTATTTCAGAAACTGGATGTTCATCTTCCAACGGATCACTGGTATCATTACACTCATATTCATTGCTTGGCATGTATGGGAAACTAGGATTGCCATTGGTTTTGGCTGGGCGGAATTGAACTATCAATTGATGGAAGGCATCCTTACTGAGCCGTTCTTTTTCTGGTTCTACATAGTAGGTGTCATTTCAACGACTTTCCACTTCTCTAATGGACTATGGTCGTTCTTTGTAAGCTGGGGAATTACAGTATCCCCTCGCTCACAGAAAATTATGACCTATGCAAGCATTATTATTTTCCTTGCGATTTCTTATGTCGGTGTCCGTACACTAATTCAGTTCGCATATGGCATATAATCAATGAAATTTATAGTAAAGAAACGATAGATTTTTAGTATTCAAGGGAGTGAGCTTCAATCATGACAAATCGTAATATTGTTGTTGTCGGTGGTGGTTTAGCCGGCCTAATGGCAACAATTAAGGCAGCCGAACAAGGGGTTCACGTGGATCTGCTTTCCATTGTTCCTGTTAAGCGTTCTCACTCCGTATGTGCCCAAGGCGGTATAAACGGGGCAGTTAATACGAAAGGGGAAGGAGATTCCCCGTGGGAACACTTTGATGATACAGTTTATGGAGGAGACTTCTTGGCGAACCAACCTCCAGTTAAAGCAATGTGTGAGGCAGCGCCAGGAATCATCCACCTATTGGACAGGATGGGTGTGATGTTTAACCGTACACCGGAAGGGTTGCTTGATTTCCGTCGTTTCGGGGGAACTCAACACCACCGGACTGCCTTTGCAGGTGCAACTACAGGCCAACAGCTTCTGTATGCCTTAGATGAGCAGGTACGCCGCCATGAAGTTAATGGCCTTGTTACAAAATATGAAAACTGGGAGTTCCTCTCCGCCATTGTTGATGAAAAAGGTGTTGGACGAGGCATTATTGGTCAAAACCTCAGTGATCATGAAATTAAGGCGTTTCCGGCAGATGCTGTTATTATGGCTACTGGTGGACCTGGAATCATTTTCGGTAAATCAACAAACTCTGTAATCAACACTGGATCAGCCGCTGGTGCTCTTTATCAGCAAGGGGTCGATTATGCGAATGGGGAATTTATACAAATCCACCCAACGGCAATCCCGGGAGACGATAAATTACGCCTCATGAGTGAATCTGCTCGTGGTGAAGGTGGTCGTGTCTGGACATATAAAGACGGGGAACCGTGGTATTTCCTAGAAGAAAAATACCCGGCCTACGGAAACCTTGTCCCACGTGATATTGCCACACGTGAAATTTTTGACGTGTGTGTAAACCAGAAGCTGGGGATCAATGGTGAAAACATGGTATACCTCGATCTTTCTCATAAAGATCCTAAAGAACTTGATGTCAAACTTGGTGGTATTATTGAAATCTATGAAAAATTTGTCGGAGAGGACCCACGTAAGGTACCGATGAAGATTTTCCCTGCGGTCCACTATTCCATGGGTGGCATGTGGGTCGATTACGACCAGATGACGAATATTCCTGGTATCTTTGCGGCAGGAGAATGTGATTATACTCAACATGGAGGAAACAGACTTGGTGCCAATTCCCTTCTTTCCTCTATTTATGGAGGAATGGTTGCAGGACCGAATGCTGTCAAATACATCGATGGCTTAGATGAACTCTCTGAAGATATGACGTCCAAACTATTTGACGAGAAAGTAAAAGAAGAAAAAGCTAAATTTGACGAGATTATGAATATGGATGGAGACGAGAATGCCTATCAAATTCATAAAGAGCTCGGAGAATGGATGACAGATAATGTTACTGTTGTGCGTGAAAATGAAAATCTTCTTAAAACCGATGAGAAAATCGTAGAGTTGATGGATAGATACAAGCGTATCAATATAAACGATACATCCCGGTGGAGCAATCAGGGAGCTATGTTTACGCGCCAACTTTGGAACATGCTTCAACTCGCACGTGTCATTACTCAAGGGGCTTATAATCGTAATGAAAGCCGTGGCGCTCATTTCAAGCCAGAGTTTCCAGAACGTAATGATGAAGAGTGGTTGAAGACAACTGTGGCTAGTTATGACAAAGAAAACAATAAGCCTGTTTTCCGTTATGACGAAGTTGATACATCCTTAATCGAGCCTCGTAAACGTGACTACTCGAAAAGTAAATAAAGGAGGTAACGATCATGAGCGAAAATAAAACAATCACGTTGATTATCACTCGTCAGGATCATCCGGATGAGCCATCATATGAAGAAAAGTTTGAGATTCCATATCGTGAAAATATGAATGTCATTTCTGCGCTTATGGAAATTCGTCGTAATCCTGTCAATGCTGATGGCAAACCGACAACTCCTGTGTATTGGGATATGGGTTGTTTAGAAGAAGTGTGTGGCGCATGTTCCATGGTTATCAACGGCACACCACGCCAATCTTGTACAGCTCTTGTTGACCAATTAGAACAGCCAATTCGGCTGGCTCCGATGACGACTTTTCCAGTCAACCGTGACCTTGCTGTCGATCGCAGCCGGATGTTTGATTCCCTGAAGAAGGTTAAGGCATGGATCCCAATTGATGGGACTTATGACCTTGGACCTGGACCTAAAATGCCTGAAAGTAAACGGCAGTGGGCCTATGAGTTGTCTAAGTGTATGACATGTGGGGTATGCTTAGAGGCTTGTCCAAATGTTAACAGTAAATCTGACTTCATTGGACCGGCACCATTGTCCCAAGTTCGTCTTTTTAACTCTCATCCGACCGGTGAGATGAACAAAAGTGAACGTCTACAGACAATCATGGATGAAGAAGGTCTTATGGGATGCGGGAATGCTCAAAACTGTGTTCAATCATGTCCGAAAGGGATACCGCTTACTACATCCATTGCTGCTCTTAACCGTGATACGGCAATTGAATCATTCAAAAGCTTTTTCGGAAGCGATCAGCGCGTATAATCTTCCAAAAGCCACCATTCTTTTTAGAATGGTGGCTTTTTTAGTTTTTAACGTTAACCTTTCAATCTTTTCATGAAACTTCCTTGTCTTGAATAGCGGTTTAATTTTTTTGAGAGGGTTTTAAATATAGAATCTTTTATCATCAACCAGGGGGGCTGTAGGCTATAAGTTCCATAGTATAATAGACTTGTTGAATAATGGGTGAAGGTGGATGTATGTATGTTTAATTTTAAATGGTCACAGTGGATGGTATTGTTATTTTTCATTCTTTCTGCATGTTATATGATTATACTGTCTGTTACTCAGCCATATCTTGGGATCGATGTGAAAGAAAACCACGGAGAGTGGACCATTATTAATATTCAAAAGGGAAGTTGGGGCGACCGGCATAATGTTCCTCTAGGCGGAGTCGTGCGTTCGATTAATGACACTGATCCAATAGAACATCGGTCTATTTCCATGTTTAAGGAGTTGGAGCGTGCAGATTCATTTGTGGTCCAGCACGACGGGCAGGAATTCCGTTATGATAATATCGATAATTCAAGTCCAATTCACTGGTTATTATATATCGTTCTTCCCGTCTTGTTTTTTGTTGTGATTTTGAGTATTTCTTATCTAGTCCATAAACGGGTGCCGAAAAGGTATTCAGCAGAACAGTTAATCCTGTTCTTTTTGGCTATTGCGACAGGCTATCTAAGTAACAGTGGGGCGGTTAGAGATGATTTATATAGCCTGTTTTTGAATACCAGCTTATTTTTATTTTCCCCTGTTATACTCATCCATTTCTTATATAATTACTTTCAAGAACTGAATATTTATTGGTTTTCTAAAAAAATTGTTTATTTGTTATACCTTACTGTTACTTTAGTGTCGATCGCGGAAGGGTATTTTTTGATAAAGGAGCAATATCCTGATTACTTTAAGCCTATACCAGGCGGTTTATTATTAGTTTTATATATTATTTCTTTCTATATTATTTACCGGGGGCTGTATATTCATAAACGATCAGCTGTTGGTCCTATTTTTAAGTACATGGCTATTGGGATGACGGTGGCTTTCTTTCCTTATATATGGCTTTACTTGATTCCTTCTCTCGCTTTCGGCGTGAATGTGATATCGCTTGAGGTTGGAGCAATGTTTCTAATCGCTTTACCGATCACTTTTATGTATTTGGTCACCAGGGAGAGATTGATTGATATAGATTTTGTGATGTCCCGGGTGCGTTATTATATTATCCTATCGGTGATACCCAGTATTGCCCTCATGTTTATCATTGGTTGGATGATTAAAAGCGATTTGTATTTAGTCAGTTATATTCAAATCTTTTTGCTCCTTCATGTATCTTTAGTTTTGTTTCTGTCATTAAAGGAGTTTTTAGACTTCAAGTTGCAACGTTTTTTATTTACAGCACGCTATAGTTATCAAGAAAGTATGCATAGAATGGCGCAGGACATGAAAGAGCAATCCAATGCCGTTGATTTAATGAAAGTCATGCGTGACGAAGTGAAAAACGTATTGAATGTAAGAGATATTTACATTTATTCTAAACATAATAAACGGAATATGTATTGTGTTTATGAGCAAATCCCTCAGGATATTATTGAGCATTTTGATCCCTATTTGAACGATCAGCATTATGATATTGGCTCTGTAATTGAGACAGAAAAAGGTTTTGGTTTGATTGTAGGTTACTCTTTAGAAAAACTAACAATGATGTGGTGCAAAGGGAAAAAGGATTTTACTACGTTGAATCATGATGAAAGAACCTATTTGCAGACGATTTCTCATAATGCCAATATTGCTATTCAGAATATGAACACGATTGAAGACTTATTGAAAGAGCTACGGAAACTGAGAAATGATCAAACACAAAAATATCCGACTTGGCTTTCCAGGTTATTATTCACCATTGCTGAAAACCAAAGGAAACAGCTTTCTATCGATTTACATGATACAGTTTTGCAGGAGCAGCTGTATCTTTATAGGAAAATGGATGACTTGATTCGACAACGTACGGACTTAACACCAAGCTTGCATGCAGAGCTTATGGTATACAAGGAGTCACTCCTTGATAGTATTCATCTCATCCGTGAGACATGTAATGAATTACGACCTGCTTTTATAGAAGAAATGGGATTGGTCCAGTCGTTAAAAAATTTGATTCAACAATATCAACTCAGATCAAACTTCACTGTTTATTTTTCAAATGAGCGCTTTGATGCTGAACTAGACCAGGAAAGAATTTTGGCGATTTTCAGGATTGTTCAAGAATTGTTAACCAATGCGATGAAGCATTCTGAAGCTAAGATTGTAAAGCTTTCTTTATCCAATAAGGGAGAACACATCATGCTGCTTTATTCAGATAACGGGAAAGGGATGGATTACTCTGTCCAACGGGATTTATTTTCCCATATTGGATTGTCGGGGATTGAACAGCGGGTGAATGGTTTGAATGGCCATTTAGAAATTGAAACAGCTCCAGGGGAAGGGTTTAAGACGATCATTACTTTCCCAGTTGGAAGGAAGAAGGAGGTCCAAGTATGATGAATATACTAATTGTTGATGACCATCCTGCTGTGGGAGCAGGAACAAAAGCGATGTTAGAACAAGAAGGAGATATGCAGGTAGATGTTACCCATGAGAATGAAAATGTAAAATCCCTTTTAGAAGAAAATGCATACGATGTTTTATTATTAGATCTATATATGCCCGGGATGAATGGCATTGAGCTGGCTAAAAAAATAAGAAAATCTTACCCGGACTTGAAGCTCCTCATTTATACAGGGTTTGATTTAAATACTCATTTCAATATGATTGTAGAAGCAGATATTAATGGTTTCGTAAGTAAAACGGCCACGAGTGAACAACTGGTGACAGCTATCCGCTGTGCATTAAGGGATGAAGTTGTCATTCCCCTTCATTTATTAAAACAATTGAGAAGATCAGAAGCTTGCGTGAGTACAACTTCAGAATCAGATGAAGTGAACGGGTTTTCTTTAAATGAAAAAGAACAATCGATTTTACAGGAAGTGGCCTCAGGTTTTACGAACAGGGAAATTGCCCAAACGCTGCATATGTCACAGCGCAGTGTGGAATACACTTTAACCGGAATTTTCAATAAGTTGAATGTCCGGTCACGCACGGAGGCACTCTTTAAAGCTCAAGAACTCGGGCTTGTGTCTAAATCTTGAAACAGTAGCACAGGGTAGCCATTTCAGTCATACGATACAATGACTAAATAATTCCCCTCATATAAGCTCAGGAACAACAAGGAGGGGTACGCTTGTGAAGGAGGACGGCTATCGGCCAACACAAATTCTTACCAAGCGGGAGCGAGAAGTTTTCGAGCTTCTAGTACAGGATAAAACGACAAGGGAGATCGCAAAAGAGCTCTTTATTTCAGAGAAAACTGTGCGTAATCACATCTCAAATGCAATGCAAAAGCTAGGAGTGAAAGGACGCTCCCAAGCGGTTGTAGAACTGCTGCGTATGGGGGAATTAGAATTGTAATCTCCGTAGAACAGCATACCATTGCTTTGGGGTGGAAGAGGTCCTTTCAGGTAGGTCACGTATAACGGGACGATACCTGAAAGGGTTTTCCATATAAAGAAAGCTACACTTGAAATTTCTCGTCGAAAACATGAGAATGGAAGTTATAAAGTATTTTCGTTAGGAGTGCTGAATGTGACAAATTCGCAACAGACGTCCATGATGGCAGATGTAGAGAAAGAGCTAAGGTACATATCTGGGATCATCAAACAAAGAGGACGAGTCATTTTGAACCATTATCCAATTACAGCCCCTCAATTCGTCGCCCTTCAATGGTTGCTTGAAAAGGGGGATATGACGATCGGGGAGCTTTCTAATTATATCCATCTAGCATGTAGTACAACGACAGATCTTGTAGATCGTATGGAAAAGAACGAGCTTGTCGAAAGGGTGCGCGATCCTAAAGACCGCCGTGTTGTAAGAATTCATGTGTTAGAAAAAGGAGAGCGTATCATTCATGAGGTGATTGAGAAACGCCAGCATTACTTGAATGAGGTATTGAAGGATGTCTCCAAAGACGATGTAGAAACTTTAAACCGTCTGCTTCATGTTCTTCATGAGAAAATGAGAGAAACAGACCAGGATTAAGACAACTAAGAAATAAAAGAGGGATGCAAATTGAAACAACCAATTGGAGTCATTGATTCAGGAGTAGGCGGTCTAACGGTAGCGAGAGAACTGATGCGGCAATTACCTAAAGAGACATTTCTTTACTTAGGGGATACGAAAAGGTGTCCATATGGTCCTCGGACCGAAGAGGAAGTACGTGCTTTCACTTGGCAAATGGTCAATTATTTACTGCGAAAAAATATGAAGATGCTCGTGGTCGCTTGCAATACAGCCACTGCCTATACACTTTCAGAACTTCAGGAATCATTGGATATTCCTGTCATTGGAGTTATTGACCCAGGAGCGCGAGCGGCAATCAAGGTGAGCCGTAACAAAAGGATTGGGATCATAGGCACCGAAGGAACGATTGAGAGTCATGCTTATCCTGACGCGCTGGTTTCCATCGACCAAAAAATACGAGTGAATGGCTTGGCCTGTCCGCCTTTTGTACCAATGGTCGAAGAAGGTATTCTATCTGGACCCAAAGCGGAAAGAATTGTTTCCCATACGCTTCAACCATTAAAAGATCGGAATCATATCGATACTCTTATTTTAGGTTGTACTCATTATCCGTTAATCAAGGACCTTGTCCAAAAGGAGATGGGAAATCATATTCAGGTTATTAGTTCAGGAGAAGAAACAGCTAGGGAGGCAAGCTTAATCCTAGCGTATCATAAACTCCTTGAAAAAAATGACTCTACTCCTGTCCATGAATTTTATACAACAGGGGATATTGAGAAATTCCGTTTAGTAGCTAACAGTTGGTTTGATGAACCTGTTCAAATTCTTAAATCCATTGAATTGGAACACGTGCCAAGCTCTGCCTATTAAGGCAGAGCTTTTTTTCTAGAAAAGGATCATCTCCTTCTCTCCTTGACCTTTTGTGTGATTGAACGGTGGTTCTATGCGTAAGCTTTATTAGGAATCAACAAAGCCCTCGCGCTTCTTTTACTCCCAGGTGTTATGTGAAAAGGAGTGTACCCAATAATCCTTTAGCTAGTGTGCGGGTCTGTTCATGAACCTTACTTTCAAAATTCTCTGGTCTAATCCTCTGTGGGGCTCGTATATATGGTAGTACAATCTATCTCAGGAGGGAAAACTATGAAGAAGTACGGCTATAAACCCCTCATCCTCACAGTATTTTTAGTGTTGTGTGCAGGGTTACTTTCAGGCTGCCTTTTTGAAGGAGAGCAATCATTAGAGAAAATGGACACACCAGAAGAGGCGGCTTCGACGCCGCCAGATCCGAGTAGTGATGAACCTCAATCTAAAGGAGAAGGAGAAGAAGCTGAGGGCACTGGAGAAGCAGGAGAAACAGAAGATGAATCTGCTGGCACGGTATCAAGAGAGGTCTATCTGTTAGACGCAAATGGAATGGTCGCCCCACAAACCTTAGAACTTCCGGCTTCAGAGGAAGTAGCTACACAGGTACTTGAATATATGGTGAAAGACGGCCCTGTAACGAACCTTCTCCCCAATGGATTTGAAGCTGTACTTCCAGCCGGTACAGAAATAAACGGGGTAAATGCTAAAGAAGATGGTACTTTAGTTGTCGATGTATCCGAAGACTTTAAAAACTATGAAGCGAAAGATGAAGAGAAAATTCTTCAAGCGATGACCTATACCCTTACCCAATTCGATAATGTAAAACGGATTAAGCTATGGATTAATGGTCATGAACAAGACGTTATGCCTGTTGACGGGACCCCAATTTCTGAAGGGGTCTCCCGTTCAGACGGGATCAACAACCAGGTAGGCATGGAAACAGATATCATGAACAGTGAAGCGGTAACGGTTTATTTCCCAGCGCAAAATGGGGAACAAGTATACCAAGTTCCAGTAACGACCCGTGTTTCAAAAGGTGATGATGAATATGCTGCTATGGTACAGGCATTACTGGAAGGTCCTGAGGTAGGAAGTCCTCTTATGAATCCGTTTAATGAAGGGTCTGAGATGGTCAAATCGAAATTAGAAAATGGGGTCCTTGCGCTTTCATTTAATGAAAATATCTTAACAGGTACAGACGAGCCGTCACTGTCTGATGCGGCCCTTGCTAGTCTAGTCATGAGTCTTACAGATCTTGCTGATGTAGAATCTGTCGAAGTCCATGTGGACGGCACAGAACAAGTATTTAACGAAGCTGGAGAACCACTTGCAGAACCAGTTTCAAGACAGGATATTAATGGGGCAGAAGAAATGTAAGAACGACACATTGACAATCAAAGCGCTTCAAAAGTGTGACAACTTTTGAAGCGCTTTTCCAATTGATCTTTAACTACCGAGTAGATGTATTTTGTGTTAAGATGGGCAAGGATAATGGTGTAGGAAAAGGAGGTCGTTATCGATGAGAAATGATCATCGTGAAGTTAATGAACTAAGAACAGTGACGATAGAAACAGACTATGTAAAACATCCAGAGGGTTCAGTACTCATCAGTTTTGGAGATACAAAAGTAATTTGTAATGCCAGCGTAGAGGATCGTGTACCTCCTTTTTTACGTGGACAGGGGAAAGGATGGATCACAGCTGAATATGCTATGCTTCCACGTGCAACGGAACAGCGTAATATTCGTGAGTCATCCAAGGGGAAAGTCTCAGGTCGTACGATGGAAATTCAACGATTAATTGGACGCTCCCTGCGTGCAGTGGTTGATTTAGATAAGATAGGTGAACGGACGATTTGGGTTGATTGTGATGTTATTCAGGCAGATGGCGGAACACGTACTGCATCCATCACTGGTGCGTTTGTAGCTGTTGTGATTGCACTTGGAAAGCTGGTCAAGAAGAATACACTTAAAGAGCTGCCCATTACAGACTTCTTAACCGCTATCTCTGTGGGTGTCCTGCCGGATGGCAACGAAATTCTCGACCTTTGTTACGAAGAAGATAGCAAAGCCCAAGTGGATATGAATGTCATTATGACAGGCAAAGGTGAATTCGTAGAATTACAGGGGACAGGCGAAGAGGCCACGTTCTCCATGCAACAGCTGCAAAAAATGCTTTCACTTGCCGAAGAGGGCGTAACTAACTTGATTAAAGTGCAAGAAGAAGCAATTGGAGATTGGGCCAACGTCATCCGTTCGAAAGCAGAGGCGGCTGAATAATTATGAAAGAATTGATTGTGGCTACAAAGAACGAGGGAAAAGTGGAAGAATTCCGTTCTATGTTTTCTAAATATAATATTGCTGTAAAATCATTGCTCGATATTGATCGTTCTATAGAGATTGATGAAACAGGTAGCACGTTTGAAGAAAATGCAACGATTAAAGCGGAAGAAATGTCTGAATACCTTGGCCTGCCTGTCGTTGCGGATGATTCCGGGCTTGAAGTAGATGCCCTGAATGGTAAACCAGGTGTTTACTCTGCTCGTTATGCAGGAATAGAGAAAGATGACGACAAAAATACGGAAAAACTCCTGAAGAACTTAGAAAAAGTAGATGATCAGAAGAGAACAGCGCGATTCGTATGTGCTGTAGCAGTAGCTCGACCTGGAGAAAAAACTTTTGTCGAAAGAGGAACATGTGAAGGAACGATAGCCCGAGACCCCCAAGGGACGAATGGATTTGGATATGATCCTGTTTTCATTCCAGAAGGATCAACACGAACGATGGCAGAGCACTCTTCTGACGAAAAGAATGCTATCAGTCATCGTTATCATGCCATTGAGAAAATTGAAGAGTGGCTGAAAACTCAATCATGAGCGAGGTGAATGAGTCATGCCTAAAATATTAATTGTCAGTGATACACACGGATTAAAAAAAGAAGTCAACGCAATAAAAGAAAGACATGCGGATGTAGACGCGATGATCCACTGTGGGGATTCAGAACTTTCTTTTGATTCAAACGAGCTTGAAGGTTTCTACTACGCTAAAGGGAATTGCGATTTCGAAAGGGAGATGCAAGAAGAGCAAATCCTTCAAGTGGGGGAATTGACGTTTATTGTGACTCATGGACATTTATATCAAGTGAAAATGACTTTGATTCCTCTCTCCTATCGGGCTGAAGAAGTAGGCGCCCAAGTTGCTTGTTTCGGTCATTCCCATATCGCAGGAGCAGAAAAGGTCGGTGACACCCTCTTTATCAATCCGGGAAGTGCACGACTTCCAAGAGATCGAAAAGAACCGACTTATGCCATCTTGGAATGGGACAGTTTAAAACAGGTCCGCTTGCAGTTTTATCACATAAATGGAGAACACCTCCCAGATTTAAGCATGACAACAGAACTTGCAGTAAAGAATTAAATTCTTTGCTGCAATCCTGTTGACAAAATTGCGGATTCTTAATATAATAATTCTTGTCCGCTTCACAAGATGGAATTAAGAGATTTTCACTTTAGAGGTAAGGAATTTTTAAATGCGGGTGTAGTTTAATGGTAAAACCTCAGCCTTCCAAGCTGATGACGAGGGTTCGATTCCCTTCACCCGCTCCATACATATTTAAAATAAAAAGCATGTCCCAGTAGCTCAGCTGGATAGAGCAACAGCCTTCTAAGCTGTGGGTCGGGAGTTCGAATCTCTCCTGGGACGCTAACTATGAAAAAGCTGAAACCTTTGATAGACAAAGGATTCAGCTTTTTTCTTATTTCCTTATAGAAGTGGGAATGGTCTTGACCGGGTACTATAACCCCGTTAGAGGCAGAAGAGGGGCTGGATTTTACTTTGATTTATGAGTATCTGGTTCTCATTGAATTGATGGGGAAAAATACTCTTATACGATCAGAAGTATAACGAAATGGAAGCCTACATTTAAAATGGAGAGATCAGGATGATTGATTCAGCAGCCCCATAATCAAAAGGATTTTAGAATCGTACTAACCAATACACATTCAGGAAGATGTAATGAATAATGCCCCTCCAAACGTTGGTATGAAAGGTTTTTCTTATTTGAAAATTATGGAATGAAAGGTATTTTAAGGACAATTATGTTATAATCTTAATAGATAGTCATTCATTCAACACCATGATTGATTACGATAGGGCGGTTGAGATCACCCGGAAAGGGGGTGATTTCATGACGATCTTTGAGGCGATTTCAATAATGATCTCTTTTTCTACGATGATCATTACACTAATCGCTGTGATTGTCGCTATTTTTTCAGCAACAAAAAAGTAGCCCCCCTGTCGGCTAACGGGTAAGGGCTACTTTTCGATTTAGATAACGCCAATCCCCTATCAAAGAATGGCTATCATTGGACCACAGTTCGCGCTGTGGTCTTTTTATTATATGATTTGTTACCCCTATAATACCACATTTCAGAAATTTTCACACGTTCACAATGCATTTTTTTATATTATCCAAGAAGATCCAAACAAGAAAAATGTTTAAAGAGATCTAAAATAAATGCAAAAACACGTTGAAGAGACCACAAGGGTCTCTTCTTTTAATGAAGAAAACCTCAACTTTTCTCTGTTCACTCTTTACTACTATAGTTCTTCGTGATTCCATGCACGGCGCAAAGAAATCTCTTCTCTTTGAGAAAATGTTAAATAACCTAGAAAACCTAACCTGAAGTGGGATATAATAAGCGTATTATAAATAAGAGGGTGATAATGGCATGATAATGCCTTCTAATGCAACGGCTCATGCAAAGTCTATGGATTAGGCGAGCGATGCTTTGCATGAGAGGGATCATTCACTTGCGCACGCTTTTACAAATCTAACCCTAGACTTTGCTTCCTTATTGTTTATCAAAAATAAATATAAGGAGCTGTTTGCATGAACTATGTAAAAGCTGATGATGTGTTACCAGAGGAACTTGTTTATGAAATACAGAAATACGTCCAGGGAAGGACGCTTTATATTCCTAAACCTAAAGCTGCTTATAAAAAGTGGGGCGCTTGTTCAGGGGCAAGAGCTTACATCAACGAGCGTAACTGTTTGATCAAAGCTGACTTTTCAAATGGTGAAACCATCGAAAAATTAACAAATAAGTATTATCTTTCAGAGGATACCATTAAAAAAATTATCTATTCGAGGTAACTGAAATTAACTGAAGATCTTAGCCAAAGGTCTTCAGTTTTTTATGCTCCATTTGTTTCTAAATAGAATTTGGCATAGGAATGTGTGAGCCGTTTCCATACACTAATGAATAGATATTGGTATATATGGAGGGAGATAAATGCAAGCATTCATTCGTCCAGAGCAGTTTAATTTGCTGCGTTTTCAAGCTTTCAAGCTGATTAGAGCCCGCAGCACGTCCCATGATCAAAATGTGATTCAGGCAGTTACCTCTTTAGTTAAGGAGAAGACGATGGGCGAATTCCGACATTGCTCTGAAGAAGAACTGTCGCTAATCAAACCATTATTTCAGGTTAGGGAAGAGGAACAGGTGGAAGAGGTTTTATCGCAACTTAAGCTGTATGTTATTCCTTTTCGGATTACTGAAAAGGAAGTGAAAAAATTATTTCCAAAAACAAAAAAAATGAAAATTCCTAATCTTGATACTATGGATGTAAGAAGACGTTCTTATTTAACCTGGCGGGACCCAGGAGCACAGAAGAAATATCTGGTCATAATGCGTAATGAGAAATGGATTGGGATAGAAGGGTCCTTTAAGAAAGAAACGCAAAAAGGCATATGTACAATATGCAACAGTTACCAATCTATCGGCTTGTTTTTAGTAGAAATCAAAGGAAAAGAAAAGGGTACGTATAAGAAAAAAGGGAATTATATTTGCAGCGATGGGGAGGTTTGTAATCATAACTTGTCATCTCTAGATTATTTATATGATTTCGTTGATCGCCTTCGAAAATGACTATCAAATCAATGAAAGATAAGAAGTATTATAGGAATAATGAATCATTAGCGGGAGGAGTTTAGCAGGTTTAGTCTATTCTACCCCTGCAAATTTGACCATGGATATGTATGACGTTTGTTATAACTATTTCATCGATTTTATGATAGAGGAAGCAAAATGAGATGAGATCCAGTTGCTCTATCTATTTTTCAACTAAGCTTATTTGATGTCAACCTAAGAAAAAGGACTTATCAGGACTCATGATTCCACAAGGGAATTAGTGGTTCTACGGCTGTTTTACGTACGAGTAGTTATACCATTATGTCTGAATAATTACAAACGCTCCAATATTTGAAAACACAAACCTTGGTGGCAGACTCTTTCTATTTCTATAGTTAAAAGCATGTTTGACGACATTTTTAGACCTCGAAACTGAGTCTTCAACAATAGGACAGTTATCTAAAGACTCAGTTTCAAGAGAATAGGGTTTTTCTTGGAAAAAAGGAACATTACGATTAAACGTTCCTTTTTATAAATGGTTATCTTATTACTAGCAACATGAAACACAGCATGAGTGTGATCTTTCACTTTTCCAAAGAACTAGCTTATAAAAGCCCCATTTCTTTTTGGTAGCAGGAGGAATAGGAGGAGAATACATTTTATCATGATTCCTTTTTATTTCTTCTAATCGCTTTTCTATAGCATAAATATTATTCATACAGTTTCCTCCTTAGTTGCAGCAAGACTGCTCCTTTTTAATTTCCTTCAACATCTTTTTTCGTATAGAAAAATTCCCACTCATTGCCGTCTGGATCCGTTATCCAGAATTTATCTTGAAAGGCATAGCAACAGTTTGTATCCTTTTCTTCACGGGTGAAAAACCCGAGTTTCTCGAGACGCTGCTTATGTTCATCAATATCTTCTTGCTTTTCAACTTGAATCCCAAAGTGACCTACCTGATTACCAGATACTTCTGGTGTTACATTAAGGGTGAAATTAAGTTGAAGACCTTTAGGTAAGTATTTTGCATAATCACTTTTCTGTTTTACTGGTTTTTCCTCAAAGACTTTATTATAAAATTTAATCGATTTCTCCATATCTACTACATTTAATCCAACATGTACATTCATTTTCATACCTCCATTAATCAATTTTTTTTGATTTATTGTATAAAAAGTTAATCTCGCCGAAACAGGCAGCAAAGCTCCTCAGATAAAATATGGTTGATTTCTGAATGATTTAATGTGTAATAGCTCCAAGTTCCTCTGGCTTCTTTTTCAATGAGCCGAGCGTCCACTAAGATTTTCAGGTGGTAAGATAACTTCGATTGAGGAAGTTGCAATTCCTCTGACAAGTCACAAACACAAACCTCACCATGCTCTGTGATTTCATGTAGAATATGAAGGCGTTTTTGATCTGCTAAAGCCTTAAATTTCTTTTCATAGAGGCTAAAAGTGCTTTTTAAGGATGTATCTGTAAATGGAATGGTTTTATCCACATCATCCCCTCCTTAAATCAATTTTTTTTGATATATAAAGCTTATGTCAGCTTATTCAGAAAGTCAAGCATCGCTTCCTTACTTAATCTAGACTCAGAAAGTAGTGTGCAGGAGTAAATTTTTACTTGTGTTCTGTTGAATAAACCATATTTTAAAGGTTGGCACATCAGTTTATAGATTTATTTGAATGAGTTGAAAAACTAGGAAGTCAATTTACTATAAACTCTGACTCTCAACTAATTCGTAACTTTTAATAATCAAGAATATCAAGAAGCTTCTTCTATTTTGGGCAAATAAGCGAAAAAGTCCTTGGATTGTTGACGCTGCGATGTTAAATAAGATCCAATAAATATATTATTTTATTTAACCATGTCCTTTAAAGACTTGCTATGACCACTTATCGTGAATATTCGTTATGTAGAATATGAATAGGGGAAAGGAGTAAGACCCCCTCTAATCGTTGAAATTATTAACTTATGTTGTTGTTTGGCCTGCCCATTGTTTCAAGACTTGTTTTTTTGCAATTTGATACACTTCTTTTTCTGATTTGTTTTTGTTAGCTATTACATTGGTTTGATAAATTTTCCCTTTGAATGTAACGTTAATAAAATACTTGTACATTTTATTTTTCCTCCTCTCTTTATACTTTTATTGTAAATGTGATTTTTTAAGCTTTGATAGGTTTTATGTAAAGGTTTATTGAAAATTACTGCCCAAATGAACTCTTTATTCTAACCAGCCAAACATTCCAAGTATCGAGTCTCCCCCGATCCAGAGGCAAATTGCAACACGATTTGTTAGAGACCCACCGTAGTGAGAGTCACCCATGCGTGCAAGAAAAAGTTTTGTCGAAGCCAAAATGAAAATTCATACTAACTAAGTTTTGTTTACATGCCCTCATCTAATGAACTTCCAGAATTTAATAGTCAGAAGGAAGGAAACAATAAGAAATAAATTGAATGTTACATAAAAAGGTCATTATAAGTTCTAGCTCAATTTTTTATAGAAGAGGTGAAGAATCTCGTGCTCGGACAGATCACTAAAGCAGACTGGAAACGGTTTGTTCAAAAAGGTGTGTTGGATGATTCCCGGATAAGTGACCGGATTGCCGCATCATGGAATAAATGTATGCAGATTGGTGTCGATCCTTACAATGGTAAAGGCTCTCATTTGTTATCCGGAGAGGAATTTAAGAAGCGACGGAGAGAAAATAAGCATCTAATCGACGTGGCTGAACCTTTTATCAACAAATTGGCAGTGATGTATCAAAACTCGGATGTGATTTTAATGCTTGTAGATCGTGATGGGTATGTTCTTCGGATGATTGGCGAAAGTAAAGTGAAGGCTGTCGCGGAAGATATCAATTTTACAGAAGGTGTGAAATGGACGGAAGAGCAAGTTGGGACAAATGCCATCGGGACGACGTTAGCAATTCAAGAACCGATCACTATTAACGGCATGGCCCATTTCTCGATCGCTTCGCAAAGTTGGAGTTGTTCCGCATCCCCTATTAAAGATGAGCAGGGCGAGATCATCGGAGCTTTGGATATATCAAGTCCACATGTTCCATCCTATCACGAGCATTTACTAGCTACGGTGGTCACGACCACGTACGCCATTGAAAGTAGCTGGAAGAGCAGGATCAATCAAGAAAAGTTGGAACTCATTAATTATGGATTGAAAGTACAGCAAGAGAGTTCAGAACCATTCATGATTTTCAATCGCCATGATCAGATGATCTACCAGTCTCCATCGATTGACGTGATTCCGGAGTTTCCTAATCAAGGTCTGCCCGAGGGCGTGAAGAAAACTCCTGTTTACTCGGAAGAGTCCCCTGAAATAATCGGCCATTATGTATCCTGGTCAGGAAAAAGCAAGGAAGCTAGCATTCCAGGATGGAATCCAGCGTTTTCTTTTCAAGGGGTCACAGGAAAGAGCCAATCATTTCAATCGGTGTTACAACGGGCGGAAAAAGCGATGCATTCAGATGTGACCATTCACATCTCGGGAGAAACAGGGACAGGAAAAGAAGTGATGGCCCGCTCCCTTCATGACTGTACGGAATGTGATACGCCTTTTGTTGCAGTAAACTGTGGAGCATTGCCGGAAAATTTGCTAGAAAGTGAGCTATTCGGCTATGTGGGAGGAGCTTTTACCGGTGCGCAAAAAGGCGGGTATGACGGGAAAATAATCCAAGCGAATGGGGGAACTTTATTCTTGGATGAAATCGGGGATATTTCATCGAAGACCCAAATCGCTCTTCTCCGTACATTGCAGGAAAAGCAAGTGATCCCGATAGGAGGCAAAAAGGCGATCCCGGTGTCATTTCGGCTGATTACAGCGACTAACCAGCCATTAAGAGAACTGGTGAAAAACGGAACGTTCCGGGAAGATTTGTACTACAGGATTTATGTTTATCCTATAAAAATGCCTCCATTGAGAGAAAGACTGGAGGACCTCCCTGATTTGATCCGCTATTATTTTCACAAGCAAAACTGGCGCTTCAACTGGTCTAAAGAAGCAGTAAAGGCTTTACAACGTTACCATTGGCCGGGAAATATTCGCGAATTGTTTAATGTTCTGGAAGGTCTTCAGACAGAAACAGATACCTATGCTCCGGATCCAAGGCAAATTGAGTCATACATTCGTCAAATTACTCCCTTTGAATTCAACCAACCGCTTCCCGAATCATTATCTTATCGTGAACAAATGGAAAAAGATTATATCGTCAAAGCCCTGAAACAGCATGGGGGGAAGGTTTCAGCCGCAGCTCAGCAGCTCGGCATCCCGCGCAGCACCTTTTATCGGAAATTGAAGAAATATAAATTGGACCGCTGAGAAAAAATGAGACAGAATGAGAGAATTTATCTTTTTGTCCCATATTCTACCTGAAAAATCATAACAGACGATTGTTAAACGCTCATTTTGTGGGCGTTTTCTTTTTTGGTATGAAACTTGCATGTAAGAAAATAGAACGCTCTATAGGGCGTTACAAAAAATAAGGATGGTGACAAGTATGAGAGCATCACAAGTCCAGCAGGAGTCGTTAACATCAGAAAAAGCCAAGTGGATGTATCAGAAAATGGTAGAAATTCGGCAGTTTGAGGATCAAGTACATGAAACCTTCAGTACAGGTGTGATTCCGGGTTTTGTCCATTTATATGCTGGTGAAGAAGCGGTGGCTGTAGGGGTTTGTGCTCATCTGGATGACAAGGACTTCATTACGAGCACCCATCGTGGTCATGGCCATTGTATTGCCAAGGGATGTGATTTGAAAGGCATGATGGCCGAAATCTATGGGAAATCTACGGGCCTATGTAAAGGTAAAGGCGGATCTATGCATATTGCCGATGTCAGTAAAGGGATGCTTGGGGCAAATGGGATTGTCGGCGGAGGATTCCCGCTTGCTACCGGGGCAGGTTTGACTGCCAAATTAAAAAAGAACGGCGCGGTTGCGGTTTGCTTTTTTGGTGACGGGGCCAATAACCACGGTACGTTTCATGAAGGGATCAACCAGGCGGCCATTTGGAACCTTCCTGTCATTTTCGTGGCCGAGAATAATGGCTATGGCGAAGCTACCCCTTTTGAATATGCGTCCAGTTGTAAATCTATTGCTGACCGGGCGACATCTTACAGCATTCCAGGTGAAACAGTGGATGGAAAAGATACCATTGCTGTCTATGAAGCGGCACAACGGGCAGTCGAGCGGGCCCGTAACGGAGAAGGGCCTAGCTTGATAGAATGTAAAACGTACCGTAATTACGGACACTTTGAAGGGGATGCTCAAACTTATAAAACATCAGAAGAACGCGATGAACACCTGACCGCTTTAGACGCGATCATCCGTTTCCGCGAACATTTGGTAGCGAATGAACTATCAACAGAGGAGGAGTTGCACGGGATTGATGAACAGGTCCAAGAGGCGGTGCGTGACGCAGTGGAATTTGCGGAGAAGAGTCCGCTGCCTGAAGCCGACCAGCTGACAACAGATGTGTATGTGAATTATAAGTCTGGTGAGGAGGAATAAGTGATGACTAGAGAAATTTCCTTTGCTGATGCGGTAAATGAAGCAATTAGCGAAACGATGAGAAAAGATGACGATGTCATTCTGCTTGGAGAAGATGTCGCCGGTGGAGCGGATGTGGATCACCTTCAGAATGATGAAGCATGGGGCGGCGTTATGGGAGTCACAAAAGGACTGATCCAGGAATTCGGTAAGAATCGGGTACTGGATACGCCGATAGCCGAAGCCGGGTATGTCGGAGCGGCTGTTAGTGCTGCTGCTACAGGCATGCGTCCGATTGCTGAGTTGATGTTCAATGACTTTATTGGAAGTTGCCTCGATGAAGTGATGAACCAGGGTGCTAAGCTGCGGTATATGTTCGGCGGACATGCCAAAATTCCACTTGTCATTCGTACGATGCATGGGGCCGGATTCCGTGCCGCTGCCCAGCACTCCCAAAGTCTTTATGGCCTGTTCACAGCGATTCCAGGGGTGAAAGTCATCGTGCCATCCAATCCGAGAGATGCCAAGGGCTTATTAATCTCCGCTATTGAAGATGATGATATGGTGGTTTTTTTTGAGGACAAAACCCTTTATAACGTCAAAGCGGACGTACCAGAAGGCTATTACACAATTCCGATCGGTCAAGCGGATATCAAGCGTAAAGGGGACGACCTGACAATTGTCGCCATAGGAAAACAAGTCCAGATTGCGCTTATGGCGGCCGAGAAACTCGAGCAAAAAGGAATCCAGGCCGAAGTCGTCGACCCACGAAGCTTGTCACCGTTAGATGAAGATACAATTCTAAAGTCAGTACAAAAAACGAACCACCTGATCATTGTGGATGAAGCTAATCCCCGATGCAATGCCGCCACAGATATATCAGCTTTAGTAGCAGATAAAGGGTTCGATTTTCTCGATGCCCCGATCAAAATGGTTACAGGACCACACAGCCCGGTACCGTTCTCGCCATCATTAGAGGATGTCTATTTACCATCTCCTGAAAAAATTTTAGCCGTCGTCGCGGAAATGATCGATGATGAATCCATCGTTGCTATTTGAGGCACCCCGTATCAATGATATTACCGTTCACCCAATTTATAAAGGAGAGTGAAAGCGATGGCCGAGAAAGTGGTGATGCCGAAATTCGGAATGAGTATGCAGGAAGGCACCATTGCCGAATGGTTGAAAAAGGAAAATGATGTCGTAGAAAAAGGGGAACCTCTGGTGACCATCAGTTCTGAGAAGATCACCAATGAATTAGAGGCCCCGTCGTCAGGTGTCCTGAAAATCGAAGCTGTAGAAGATGAAACTATTCAAGTCGGTCACACATTAGCTTATATCGGGGAAGAGGGAGAAAATCTCCAAGCTGGCTTATCTAGCTATTCCTCGCCATCCAAACAAGAGAAATCGGTACAAAAGCAAGAAGATAGCGCAGTGATGACCAAAACCACACCTGCAGCTATTGAGAAGAAAAGGGTCAAAATATCACCGGCTGCAAAAAAATTAGCAAAAACCAATGATATAGACTTCACTGAGTTGAAAGGGACCGGACCAAAAGGGCGGATTACCAAGCAAGATGTGCAAGATTATTTGGGCTGGGATGCGTTCACGGAAAAAAGAGCGGAGAAAAGGGATGCAGAGAAAGAAACAATCAATCAGGCGATTCCTGTTAAAGGAATGCGGAAGGTGATAGCAGACCGGATGCAGCATAGTCTGCAGGAAAGCGCCCAGCTTACCTTAATGAAAAAGGCCGATATCACCGAGCTCCTCGAAATTCAAAAACAGGCGAAGCAAGATCTACAAGCGGGACGTTCTTCCTTTACTTTGACACTGACCGCTTTTATCGCGAGAGCCACCGTGAAAGCTTTACTAAAACACAAAGCTGTCAATAGTGCGTATTTGGATGGTGTCATCCATACGTATAATGATATTCACCTGGGGATGGCCACATCTCTCGACGAAGGACTCGTTGTTCCTGTTGTATTCCATGCCGAAAAACAGGGGGTGTTTGAGCTAGCAGAATCGATCCATTTACTCAGTCAAAAAGCGAGGGCTCAGAAGCTCTCCAATGATCAACTGAAAGGGTCCACTTTTACGATCACCAATCTGGGGGCTTCAGGCATAGAGTTTTTCACTCCGATCTTGAACTCGCCTGAAGCGGGAATCCTAGGTGTAGGAGCCTATCAGCAGTCTCTTGTATTAGCAGATGACGAAGTAGAAGAGCGGAGCGTGCTGCCGCTTAGCTTGACCTTTGACCATCGCACTCTTGATGGTGCCCCGGCGAGTTCCTTTTTAAAGGATATCGTCTTTTATTTGGAACATCCTTATCAGATGTTGCTGTAGGAAAGGATGATCGGAATGCATACAACGGATGTTCTCATCATAGGAGCAGGACCAGGTGGTTATGTAGCAGCACTGAGGGCTGCTCAATTCGGCAATCGGGTGACTATTGTAGATAAAGCAAATTTGGGAGGCACTTGCTTGAATGTCGGATGCATCCCATCAAAAGCTTTGATAGAAGCTAGTCATTATGCTAATATGCACAAGAAAGCAGCCCGTGCAGGGGTTCGCTTTTCCGATGTCTCAGTTGATTTTCAAGCCTTGCAAGATTGGAAAAATTCCTTGGTCGATCAATTGACTAGTGGTATCGAAGGATTACTGACACATAGAGAAATTATGATCCTACAAGGCGAAGCTTCTTTTCAGGATCGCTATACGGTGAAGGTGGCCGGGGAGGAGGAACATCTCGTGTCCTTTTCTTCCTGCATCATAGCCACCGGATCCCGCCCCGTACAAATCCCAGCTTTACGCTTCGGAAATAGAGTGCTTACTTCCACCGAGGCATTAGCTTTACAAGAAAAACCCTCGTCACTGGCAATCATCGGCGGCGGGTATATCGGAGTCGAATTAGGCACCATGTTCGCTAACTTCGGAACCCATGTAACCATATTCGAAGGCATGGATACGATTCTCCCTGGCTTTTCCACCGACATGTCATCTATTGTTTTTGAACAGCTGACTTCTAGGGAAAATGTTAGGGTTCATACAGGGGCGAAAGTGACGAGTGTCGAGCAGGGGCCTCAGGGAGTGAACATACATGCGGACATTAATGGCAGTGTTAAACAAGTGGAATCCGATTATGTCCTGGTGACGGTAGGGCGAAAACCGAACACTGGCGATTTGCATTTGGAAAACGCAGGAGTGAGGGTATCAGAACAAGGTTTTATCCCTATTGATGATAGTGGTCGCACAAACCACCCTCATATTTTCGCCATAGGTGATATTACCCCAGGACCAGCCCTAGCCCATCGTGCGACCCTGCAAGGAAAAATTGCTGTAGAAAGTCTTAATGGAGAGGTTGGCGATGGATCAGAGTACGTTATTCCTGCGGTCGTGTACTCTGATCCACCTCTCGCGTCAGTTGGTCCATCGGAAGCCGAATTAGTCGCAGCAGGATATACAGTGGATGTTCATAATTTCCCGTTTGATCACAACGGAAGAGCCTTGACACTGGGGATGGCCAAAGGGTTTGTCAAACTGATCGTCGATTCTTTTGATCAAACGATTCTAGCTGCCGAAGTCGCGGGAGAAGGAGCACCTGAGCTGGTTAATGAACTAGCTGTCAGTATTCAGTCCGGCTTGACCCCTGAAGATGTCTCCCTTGTTGTACATGCTCACCCTACTTTAGGGGAAAGCATAATGGAGGCAGCTGATAAAGCCATCGGTTTACCAGTCCATACGTTATGACTTATCTAACATTTCACATCAGAAACAGCTTATCGTCGATAGCTCAAAAGAATAAATTATTTCCTTGAAACTAAGTCTTTCGGTATAAGGCTAATCCAGCGAAACTCATGAGCCTTTTTACAAAATCAATAGTAAACATTGGGACGTCATATACAAAAAATATGACGTCTTTTCTTATAAGTATTGAGTAATGGTTAAAAATTTTAAATAATTGGAATGTTAGTGGTTCTAGAGAAGTCCATGGAAGAAGAGAGAAGGGGAAGATAGAGAGGAATAATAATCTCTATAAAAATTAAAAAGAGGTTGAAATGAATGAGAATAGAATTATTATGAAGAAGATTTTTAATTAAATTATCACCGACTCCAAACCGGTAATTGGAGAGAAACAAAAGTGGAACGACTTGGATGTAAAAAGTTCATGCCATTTAAACTAAGGTGCAGCGTGCAGCATATTTCAATATATTCTTTGTGCTTGCTTTATGTTGAAGAAGCATTTACATAACACAGGCCCTTATCGTGAGGATAAGAGCCATTAGAAAAGGAAAGTGAGACCTTTACTATCTTTTATCAAGAGGGATGATTTGGCCCCTGATTTCTCCACCAGGATTTTGCTCGGTATGAGCGTTAACGTACGTAAGTTCTTTTCGCATAAATTTTAGCAGGTCACCGACATCGTCTATACCCACATCATTGGCTTCAATATCTTTATCTGTAATGGCTCCAATAATTTTTCCTCTTCGAGTGGTTATCCCTTCTTGCTCTTCTAAAGTCATTAAATTAGCTCCGAAAAGGAACGCAATGACCGGACCATTTTCATCACGAGCACCAAAGTGAATATGTGCTTGAACGAAATTTCTGATATCCTCGACTTCGAGCTGAAATTTAATTTTTGTACAATTTTTATTAGGAATGAATTTAGCTACTCCAAAAGCATCTGTATTCACAGGAGGTATTTCATTTTTACCTTTCAGCTTTGCAATAAATCTTTCCATATTTTCACCTCCTAAATGAGTAAACTACGTTATTGTATGTTAAAAGAAATAAGCTTGTATAGGTGAGAGGATTAAAGCGTGATAAAACACCTTCTACGTTATAAGTGTATACCTTGAAATCATGTCTTCTGTTATAGAGGCGAGATGCCTTAATAAAGTACTCTTCTATCACATAGGCATAGTAAAAAGTAGGAGAGAATTGCATTTTTAACTTACAAAGCAGTTATTTTGAAAATGGAATATGAATGAATTTAGGAGAGGATGATAGGCACCGCAAGATTTCGGTAGTATTTCTGTTTTATTATTACTACTGCAGCTTGTAGCTTTAAGAGCTTTATTTTTTATGGAGGGACGGAAAACAGGTCAGTCAGTAAAAGCTAATCAAACCAGTAATGAAATGGTGGAGCATCAAAAGTGATTAGATGGGAGGAGTAGAAGTAACTCAGATGCGGCGTAATGTGATAACAACAATAATCCTTTTTAATTAGGGACATACAGTTAATATCTGGATTATCCCAAAGTAGACTTAAAAAAGCCTCTCATAAGTGCATTGAGCTCGTGAGAGGCTTTTCTTAGAAAAGTATGACCTTAAAATCAGCAGATGTAATCTTGCCTTTTCTTTTATCCTTACTAAGAGAATTGATGCGAGATCGCAGAATAATGGGAAAAGCCATTTAAGTTGATTTTTTTTTATTAAGTTTAGTTCCGTAAAGGACACTTTTCTTCGTTTTCAAATCACTCTTATTTGGGGAATGGATAGTTTTAAAAACAGGGTATAAACGCACGGCCAACAGACTGGTAAAAATAGCGAGTGCTATATCTATCCCTATAGTACTAAACAATCCAGCAGCTAGTACATGTGACAAATTAGTAGGCACGCCTAGCCAGAAATTTAATGCTAAATAAAGATAAGGGACACCTATGGTGTAAATAATAACCGTTCCAATTAGGTTGGCGGCAATGAAATGTTTAAAAGAAGGCTGTTGTATGCGTTCTATAAGGAAACCGATGGCAAAAGCACCTGCAGCAAAGCCAATTAAATACCCGAACGTTGGCTGCAAAACATACATAAGCCCTCCGCCTTGTGTAAATACAGGGAGTCCAGCTAAGCCAACGAACAGATAGACCAATTGACTTTGTAATCCCTGCTTGCTTCCTAATAATGAACCCGCTAAAAACACCACGATAATCTGCAGTGTAAAAGGGACAATGGGCAACGGAACTTTTATAAAGGCGCCAATCGCAGTCAGTGTTGCAAATATTGCTACTAATGTAAGCGATAAAGTGCTGAAGTTTTTCAATTTATTCACTCCTTTCCTTCTCAAAACTCGCGAAAGGAAACGAATTTACGTCAATGAGCTGTGGCGTCTTAATTAAGACAATAACAACTTTTTCTCCATATCCCTGTTATACTTTTTCCGGTGCATATTCAACTTCGAACCCTAGATCCTCAAGCATTTGATGGTCTTTTGTACCTTCTTGACCGGTAGTTGTAAGATAATCACCTACAAAAATTGAATTGGCAGGGTAAAGGCTAAATGGTTGAAGGCTTCTCAAATTAACTTCTCTTCCACCTGAAACGCGAATTTCTTTGGTAGCGTTAATGAAGCGGAATAGACATAACACCTTTAAACAATAAGTTGGTGTCAGTTCATTTGTTCCTTCTAATAATGTTCCATCAATGGCATGTAAAAAGTTAACTGGAATTGAATCGGCGTCCAGCTCTTTTAACGCACGAGCCATGGCAATTACATCTTGTTTTGACTCCTTCATCCCAACGATTACCCCTGAACAAGGGGATATTCCAGCTTCTTTCGTATAATTAACGGTAGCAACCCTATCATGGTATGTGTGACTTGTAGTGATCTGATCATGATGCTGTTCTGAGGTGTTGATATTATTGTTGTAGCGGTCGACTCCAGCTTCTTTTAACTGCCGAGCTTGTTCAGGCTTCAGCAAACCAAGGCACGCACAAACTTTCATGTCGTATTTATTTTTAATTTCTTTTACGGCCGAGGTGACAATGTCGATTTCACGTTTTGATGGACCCCGCCCGCTTGCTACGATGCAATAGGTGCCTGATTTCAGACGGTGGGCTTGCTTGGCCCCTTCAATGATCGTTTCCTTGTCCATCATTCGGTATTTTTGAATGGGGGCAGTCGAATCCCTTGATTGGGCACAGTATCCGCAGTTTTCAGGGCAAAATCCTGATTTTGTATTAATAATCATGTTTAATTTGACTTGGTTCCCATAGTAATGTTTACGAACCTGATACGCACTATGTAACAACTCTAGCAATTCCTCTTTTGGACACTCTAAAACAGCGAGTGCCTCTTCATCCGTTATTTCGTTCCCCTGAAGGACTTTTTCAGCTAATAGATTCCAATTTTGCATCTAATCCCACCTTAAGATTTAATATATTTAAAATTTGCTCTTTAGCAACGATAGCTTTAACAAGTTGGCAGGTCCGAAACATGATTATTCTACCTTTAAATGATCACCTCTTAATGATGTCAATGCAGGCTAAAACTTATGGACACTTCCTTTGAAAAAGGAAAGATCTACCTTGGTTTGAAATAGATCCGACAGGGTCTGACGGTCCTTCTTTTCAATTCGTGGAATGATCCCAAGCACCGGAACCTTACAGAATTGCTCAATCAGTTCAGGGTTCGTCTGTTCAACCACTTCTTCTTTTTCAGGATTTGAACCATTGAGGATCACCCCGGCTACATTTAATCCGCATCTCCGTGCAAAATCTACTGTCAAAAAGGTGTGGTTGACGGTACCTAAGTTTGGACGTGCGACTACAATGATAGGAAGATTGATCTCTTTAATCACGTCGCTCACAAGAAAATCTTCGCCGTAAGGTACCGCAATACCACCAGCTCCCTCAACGATCATAAAGGAATGGTTATCTTTTATTTTGTTCCAGTTATGCATCACATTTTGTTTTGTTACGTGTACATTCTGCCGTTTAGCAGCTAAATAAGGGGCCAATGGTTCATCAAATTGATAGGGAGTAATGTCTGATGGTGGGGATTCATCACCAGCCATAGTTTTTAATATCATCGTGTCACTTCCTGGATCTTCTCTGCGATCACCGCTTAACATTGGTTTGAAGACACCGACATCAATATTTTTATCAGATAAAGCGGCTGCGATGCCGGCTGCGACAAACGTTTTTCCTATTCCGGTGTCCGATCCGGTAATGAAAACACCTTTTTCCATTAGATCACCTCAAGTTCTTTTCCAACCTGATAAAAAGCCTTGGAAATTTGTTGAATATCCCGCTCTGTATGTGTCGCCATGATTGTCAGTCGGATTCGGCTTTCTCCTTTAGGCACACTTGGGGGGCGGATAGCCGGAGCGAAGATCCCTTCTTTTTCAAGGCGCTTTGAAAAATCTATCGTTTTATTGGTATTCCCAATAATTATAGGGAAGATAGGGGTTTCTCCACCCCTCAAGTCAAAGCCAAACTCTAGCAATTCATCTCTAAGGAGGTGGACTTTTTGCTGTAATTCCATTTGCAGTTCAAGTTTACTTTCGATAATGTCGATAGATTTCAGTGTTGCTGCAATGGTACTGGGAGGGAGAGCGGTTTGAAATATAAAAGACCGTGCTTTGTTTCTCAAATAGTTAATAAGAGCCCTTGATCCGGTGACAAACCCACCTTGAGTACCGATGGCTTTACTAAAGGTTCCTACGGTTACATCAACAGGAACTTTTAGGTGGTCAGCTGTCCCGCTGCCATTTTCACCTAAAACCCCTGTAGAATGAGCATCGTCTACAATGATATATGCCCCATATTTCTCGGCCAGTTCCTTGATCTCACCCAGTGGAGCAATATTGCCGTCCATGCTAAAGACCCCATCGGTAATAATGAATTTTCGTTTGTAATGTTGACTATAAATGAGTTTCTCTCTTAGGTCTTCCATATCTACATGACGGTAAATTATTGATTTCGCATGACTGAGTCTGCATCCATCAATGATACTAGCGTGATTGAGTTGATCGCTTAAAATGACATCTTCCTTTCCTGCTAAACTGGATAATGTCCCAATGTTGGCTAGGTAGCCGCTAGAAAAGACAATGGCGGCCTCATCATTTTTGAAGGCAGCGATACGCTTCTCCAGTTTTTTATGTAAATTTGTATTACCTGTTGTTAGCCTTGAACCAGTACTGCCTACACCATAACTTTTCAAAGTTTTAATTGCTGTATCCACTAGTCTCCTGTCTTTCGCTAAGCCTAAATAATTGTTGGAGGAGGCCATGAGGTATTCCACTCCATCAACATTAGCTTTATTAGAAGAACCGGAAGGGGAGATGGTTCTAAGTTGCCGGTATAATCCTTTTTCTTTAATCAAATCAACTTCCTTATCGAGCCACTTGTGAGTTTTTCCTATCAATTTGAAGAGCCTCCTCAGCAGATACACACTTAATAGCTTCTTTTATAATTTCAATCATTGCTTTTAAATCTTCTTTTGTAGAGGCAAGCGGTGGCATAAAGACGACAACATCTCCGGTAGGTCTTGTTAAAAGCCCTAACTCCCGCATTTTTAGAGATGATTTATAGGCCACTCGGCTTTCGAAAGGAAATGGACTTTTCGTTTGTTTATCATAAACAAGCTCGATTCCACACATAAAACCCAGCTGACGAATGTCACCGACATGTGGCAGGTCTGCCAGATCTTTAAATAATTCATTTAGGTATTCGGATTTTTGTGCTATCTGCTGAACGATTTGGTCTTTTTTGAATAGGTCTAAATTAGCTAGGGCGACTGCACAGCCAAGCTGATTTCCAGTATAGGAATGTCCATGGAAAAGAGTTTTTAGATTTGTATAGTCATCATAAAAGGCCTCATAAATCTTTTCGGTTGTATATGTAATAGCAATAGGTAAGTACCCGCCGGTAATTCCTTTTCCAGCCGCCATGAGATCTGGTTCGACCTCTTCATGTTCGCATGCGAACATCTTACCTGTACGTCCGAAGCCAGTAGCTACTTCATCAATAATCATCAGGACATTATATTTAGTGCACAGTTCCCTTACACCAGATAAGTAACCTTCAGGCATAACAATCATACCGCCCGCTCCCTGTACCATTGATTCAATGGTTAAGCCAGAGATTTCTTCATGGTGGTCCTTTAGTATGGACTCAAGTGTTTCAAGTGCTTCATCACGGCATTTTTTAGGGTTCTCAGCAGGATAACGATACACATTGGGAACGGAAGTTTTAAACCCTTTAAACATTAGAGGTCCGTATACTTTGTGAAATATATCGATGGATCCGACACTAACTGCCCCAATCGTATCCCCGTGATACCCATTTTTAATCGAAATAAACTTTTGCTTGTTTGTTTTACCGATATTCTGCCAATACTGATAAGCCATTTTCACTGCAATTTCCATCGCTTCTGCACCGCTGTCCGAATAAAAAACTCTACTTAACGAATGAGGAGCTATCCCTACTAAATTTTCGGCCAATTCTGTAGCGGGTATGTTCGTCATTCCCAGCAAAGTGGAATGTGCAATCTTATCCAGTTGTTCTCGGATCGCATCATCTAACTCTTTTTTTCTATGTCCATGTACATTTAGCCAGACGGAAGAAAAAGCATCGTAGTATTCTTTTCCATCAATATCCTTCACTTTTATTCCTTTTCCACTTTCAATTATTAACGGGTTCTCATCATAATCTTTCATTTGTGTAAATGGCAGCCATAAATACTTTTTGCTTTTCTCAATTAAATCCATACTTTTCCTCCATTTCTATCACTCCAGCAATGTTCTACTTCTAATAGGTTTATAGCTTTTTTACTGACGTAATTGTGTAATTCTGTAGAGGTCCCAATTTTCCACAGTAACTGAATAAGGACCTTGTATCTTTTTGAAAATAAGTATAAGAGAAAATAATTGGTAATGTCAACCCTTTTTATAATAGGTTAACGAGAGGGTTATGCTTTACACATTTATAGAGTGTTGAGGCTAAAGGGAATGCTCGGGTAGGGGGGACTTGCTCTATGGACCGGAATAATGACTCTCCATCAAATATTTGGCTAACTATTAGAATATTTATGGAAGTTTGTATGAATCCTGATTCCGTTTTGATGGGCATGGGGGCCAAATTTTATATATAAACCGATTTGATGAGGATGAGGTGATGCAAAACGTTGGTTTTATGTTCATTCAAATGTTTTTTATCATTTGATAACAGTCAGTCTATCTGTGAACTTTAAACGTATTATATGCCATTCCTTATAGGGAGTATTGGAGTATAGACGAATACTCTGCATCTATTAGAGCGGTTTGATCTTTTTACCATTATTCTGCTTGGGGAATCGATTATTAGTCTAATTGCCGTTCTACATCTTGAACCTGATAATTGTATGGGGGGTTACCGTTATATCGTTATTGCCATGTGATGGAAATATTTTGATAATATCGAAAAAAGGGGAAAACTACAGGGGAAGTACACATTTATGGGGCTATTAACGGTGTTTATCTTCATTGATTTGGTTGGTATCGTCCAAGAATATTATCATTTTTATTTTAGTTAACTATTTTTTATGGAAAAGGTACGACAAAAGTCCTTCTTTTTAAATTAAAATGATTAAGAGAGGATGGATTCATGCATCTGCTGTAAATCAAAACGTTCCCTTCTTTGAAGTGAAGGGAACGAAACAAGAATAATTGGGGGAATTTTTTTAATCTGACGGTCTTGGGCCGGTTTTTTTTCCGGTTCTTTCCACCGTTAACATAGGACGAACAGTGATATCTCCCTCTACACGAACTTGACATGATAAACGTAGGTTATCTTCAAAAATACCTTCAATTCCTTTACTTGCAAAGGCCTCCTGTTCAATATTGGATAAATCGCAAAATTCACCTTCTAACACTTCTACTCTGCATGTGGTACACTTTGCTCTCCCCCCGCACTGGTGAAGAATTTTAATACCATTATCTTCGAGAGCTAAAACTAATTTTTTTCCTTTTTCAACTTCAAACGTTCCTTCACCTGGGATGGTTACTTTGGGCATTGTATTACCTCCTGTAAACTTATTATTTAAATTTTTATTAGAACAAATGGGAATTATAATATGGATTTACAAGCTGGAAGTAGTACTTATAATAATGCCATCACATAAAAAGTATTTAAAAGTCTAAAGTAAAACATGGTACTCTATAAATTAGATGGTATTTCTCACTATGTTTCATAAGAAGCGATTTCTAATCTCAGGGGAAGGCAGTTGGCAATGATCGTTTTTACCAAACCATTTCAGTCGATTTTTAGCGATAAAATTATACACTCGGTCCCGTATTGGCTTTGGTATCCCTATCAGTCCATAAGAAAGTTTCCAAATCCCTCTTAAATGCTTGCTTATTTTTAGAGCAGCGGTGGATTTTAAATAATAAGCATCGTCTTCAATCAATATCATACTATCTGTGTCCGCTGGAATTTGATGATAGTCCCGCAAGGATTTGCCAATCTTACCTTGTTGAGAAGCAAATTTAAATGTGCCGTTTCTGTCTCTTTTTATAATGAATTGTACACTTCGATTACAAAAATTACATTCCCCATCAAAAAGAATAATCCGTTCCATTTCCATCCCCTCCTAAAGACAGGATAACATGTGCCGGTGGGATAGCTTCTATAATTTTGTTGTTTGAAGAATGGCCGGTATGAGGGACACGATAAGCGAATATTTCATAAGCTATCCTTGTAAAGGAGTGATTCGCTTGTTAGCCTTCACATACATTCTGGTCGGTGTGTTTTTCTGTTTTCATCAAAAGGAGCCGGTTAATCAGACAAGGGAAGAGCGATCCGCGTACATGTTCTTTTTATTAGGATGGATCATCTTTTGGCCGCTATACCTTCTCAATAAATTAATAAGAGGAAAATAACAGTAAAAAAAGGTGGATTTAACTGTAATACTACACCTTATCCTTCACATAATAGGAGTGGCTCTTAAGCCAAGTGATTTGAGGAGTTGATCAGGATGGAAAAGAGAAATGTACAGTGGTTGCCTGTTGTCGCTTCTATCGGCATCGGTGCTGCCACATACAGTATGATGACTGGTCAGGCAGGGCAATTGCAAAACGTGATCCCGAGTTTAGCGAAAATGTCGGGGCAACGTCAAAACAATTCAACCTCTAATCAATAACAAAAAGGGAGCGCCGGCATGGGCGCTCCCTTTTTCATCTAAAAAACGTTACTTGATAATAAGTAACGTTTGGTGTCTGTTCATGTATGTTTAAAGGCTTTCAGTTGGTAAATCAATGGATCGCTTATCGATTTCCTTTGTGATTAGATGAACGAATTCATCATCCAATTGGAGTTTAACGGACTCTATGTACGTTTCCAGCAATGTTTGATCATCAAGCAGTGACAAAACGATACATCCCCTTAAAAATTTAATTCGGTGAACTTTTATTCACATTCATTAATTTTAGCAAAAAAAATAAATACATCATGAGTAAAAAGACCTGTTTTTTGCTAAGATCATACATATTCAGATGGTATCGCAGAATAAAACTTAGAGAAGGTGTTTATATTTGTAAGTTGGTGTCATAAGAACACAAATAACAAAGTGGAAAGTAAAGGGGAGCTTTATATGAGTAAATATCTTTGTGTTTGGTTTGAATATACTTTAGTATATCCTAATAAGCTGTGTTACTAGAGGTTTGAAAATCTTACGTTAAGGTAAGACTGTGTAAAGTATAAACTCTAGGGAAGGGTGTCTTATGGAAAATAATAACGGGAACTTAGTTATGTTCCCAAAATGGAAAGTTACTCTTGAACGGGTCGGGTTGGAAGCATTGAAAGAAAAAAGATATAAAGATGCTTCGGAAGCATTTGAACCTTTGGTTGAGTATGGTGCCGCAAATATTGATGTGATTACAGGCTTGTTAATGAGTTGGATCGAGCTTGGGTTATATGATGAAGCAGAAGAGTTATGTCAGGAGCAAATGAAGGAAGATTTCGAACAATATTATCACTACTTACATATTTATATAACGATTTTGTTTCAAAGTAATCAGTATGAAGAAATTGTTAACCTATTAGATGAAGTTTTTGAATCTGAGGATATCCCTCATCAAAGCAGAACGCAACTTTGGCAAATGTATGAGGTTAGTCGGAAGTTGCTTGAAGATCGCCATAAAGAAGAAGGTACTAAATTTTTTGATGAGTTAATGGATGCCTTGAATACGGATGACATACATAAGCAGTGGCTGGCAATCGATCAACTGAAGAAACAGTCGCCAGAACCTTTCCTGGGTGATGTTCGAAAAATATTGATGGAAGAATCGGTCCATCCGCTTATTAAGTCTTCCATTATAGAATGGTTCCGTGACGGTGGTGTGGAAGAGAGCGTCTCTATATTAAAATTCGGGCAGACCTCGACAGTCGTTCCTTCCGAGTTGACCCAGCTTCATTCGGATTACATTATCAAACAGATCCAGATGCGGCTAGGGCAAATTGAACAAAACAATCCAACTATGTATGAAATGATTAATCGTCTATTATACCACTATTGTTACGTGCGTTATCCAATTTTCCCAGATGAGAAGGAGGTTCCGATTCTTGTTGAAGCTCTTAAGCAGTTGGGACATGAATATTTGCAGTTGCCATTCTCCATAAATGAAGAATTGGATAACGTCGATCAATATAAATCGGAAATTGAATTATGTGAACAGCATTATGTATTTATAGTAGGGGATTAAGGTTAGGAAAATGGAAAAAGGTCACGTCTTGAAAGGCTGTAGGATTATGTTATAATATAGTGGTTGCAAACGAGATTCGTATGTAAAAAGAGTCATAGAATCATCAGATCGTCTTCGGACGAAAATGAATGAATAGATGTTGGAGGGAATTTTTTATGTCAGCAAAATGGGAAAAGCAAGAAGGCAACCAGGGTACTTTGACAGTAGAAGTACCTGCGAGCGAGTTCGATCAAGCTCTTGACCAGGCCTTCAAAAAAGTAGTTAAACAGGTACAGGTGCCTGGATTCCGTAAAGGTAAAGTGCCTCGTAAACTTTTTGAACAGCGTTTCGGCGTAGAATCTCTTTATCAAGATGCTCTTGATATTGTACTTCCACAAGCGTACACAGAAGCTGTTGAAGAAACAGGGATTGAGCCTGTTGACCGCCCTGAAGTAGACGTAAAGCAGATTGAAAAAGGCCAGGACCTTGTATTTACAGCTGAAGTTACCGTGAAGCCTGAAGTAACGCTTGGCGATTATAAAGGTCTTGAAGTAGAAGAACAAAGCACAGAAGTTACGGATGAAGATGTTCAAAATGAATTGACGCAAATGCAAGAACGTCAAGCTGAGCTTGTTGTTAAAGAAGACGCAGCTGTTGAGAACGGAGATACAGTAGTAATGGACTTTGAAGGTTTCGTTGATGGCGAAGCATTTGAAGGCGGCCAGGCAGACAACTACTCCCTAGAAATAGGTTCCGGTTCTTTCATCCCTGGTTTCGAAGAGCAGCTTGTAGGTAAGAAAGCTGGAGAGGAGACAGATGTTGTCGTCACTTTCCCTGAAGAATACCATGCTGAAGATTTAGCTGGTAAAGAAGCGACATTTAAAGTTAAAATTCATGAAGTAAAAGGAAAAGAGCTTCCTGAACTTGATGACGAATTCGCTAAAGATGTGGACGAAGATGTTGAATCTCTTGAAGAACTTCAAACTAAAACCCGTGAGCGTCTAGAAGAGCAGAAGAAAACGGATGCTGAAAACAGCAAGCGTGATACTCTTGTTACAAAAGCTTCTGAGAATGCAGAAGTTGAAATTCCAGACGCTATGGTAGATACGGAACTTGACCGCATGGTACAAGAATTCGAACAACGTCTTCAAATGCAAGGCATGACGAAAGATATGTACTTCCAGTTCACAGGTCAGGATGAAGACGCTCTTCGTGAACAAATGAAAGAAGATGCAGCGAAGCGAGTGAAAACAAACTTAACACTTGAAGCAATTTCTGAAGCTGAAAATGTTGAAGTTACGGATGAAGATGTAAATGCAGAACTTGAAAACATGGCTTCCACGTACCAGACAGATGTTGCACAACTAACACAAATGCTTGGCGGCAACACAGATATGATCAAAGAAGATCTAAAAGTGCGTAAAGCGATTGATGTTCTAGTTGCAAATAGTAAAGCTGAATAATAAACTAAGAAGACAAGGTGCTTGAATGTGCCTTGTCTTCTCATATATTTCGATATGATGGAGTATAGTAGGTTAGGATAATGGAGAAGATAATTGATACTTCTCTTCATTATTACATACAATAATAATGGTGTTTCATTTGTTTGACTTATTTAGTAGTTGAATTACATAATGAGGTTGGTGTATGAGAAGTTTGACACACCTCTGAAAAGGTATTGCTTTTTTGTTTGAAGTTAATTTGGTATGATGGGCAAAAGAAGCGGAAACGTTGGCGTCGTATCATGTAACTTCAGTCGCGACGATTGCGTCATTATTATAAGGGGTGAAACGTATGTTTAAATTTAACGATGAAAAAGGACAATTGAAATGTTCTTTCTGCGGTAAAAGTCAGGAACAAGTCCGTAAACTCGTTGCAGGACCTGGCGTATATATATGTGATGAATGTATTGAACTTTGTACAGAAATCGTTGAGGAAGAGCTTGGGAATGAAGAAGAAGTGGAATTCAAAGAGGTTCCAAAGCCTCAAGAAATCCGTGAAATTCTTAACGATTATGTGATTGGGCAGGACCAGGCGAAAAAGAATTTGTCCGTGGCTGTTTATAACCACTACAAACGGATCAATGCAGGTGTGAAAAATGATGAGGTTGAACTTGCTAAAAGTAACATTTTGATGCTTGGACCAACAGGTAGCGGTAAAACGCTTCTCGCGCAAACCTTAGCGCGTATCCTCAATGTTCCATTCGCTATTGCTGATGCTACTTCCCTTACAGAAGCTGGATATGTGGGTGAAGACGTTGAGAATATCCTGTTGAAATTGATTCAAGCGGCTGACTATGATGTAGAAAAAGCTGAAAAAGGAATTATTTATATCGATGAAATCGATAAAGTCGCTCGTAAATCAGAAAACCCTTCCATCACTAGGGATGTTTCCGGTGAAGGTGTTCAACAAGCGTTGCTGAAAATCCTTGAGGGAACACAAGCAAGTGTACCGCCACAGGGTGGTCGAAAGCATCCTCATCAAGAATTCATCCAGATCGATACAACAAATGTGTTGTTCATTGTTGGAGGGGCATTTGATGGCATTGATCAAATTATCAAGCGTCGTCTTGGTAGAAAAGTGATCGGCTTTGGTTCCGAACAAGTGGCTGATGAAGCAGAGAAGAAAGAACTGCTTACAAAAGTCCTACCGGAAGATTTATTGAGCTATGGATTAATTCCAGAATTCATCGGTCGCCTACCGGTTATCGGAAGCTTGGAGCAACTTGATGAAGAGGCACTTGTAGAAATTCTTACAAAACCGAAGAATGCACTTGTCAAGCAATATCAGAAGCTTTTCCAAATCGACCATGTCGAATTAGAAATGGAAGAAGATGCTTTGCGTGAGATCGCGCGACTGGCTATTGAACGTAAAACAGGTGCCCGTGGTCTTCGTTCCATCATCGAAGGTATTATGCTAGATGTGATGTATGAACTTCCGTCTCGTGATGATATTGAGAAGTGTATTATTACTCAAGAGACAGTTACGGCTGAAAATGGTCGTCCAAAACTAATTTTGACAGACGGCACTGTTGAAGATGAGAATAAACAGTCTCCTAAAGAGAGTGCGTAATAATCTTTAAGGAATATTCAAGAAGCCGTGCTACGAGATCATGTAGCGCGGCTTTTGTTATATTAAGAAGATAGCAGCTTAACTAAGAGTTCCCCTGCTACATAAGCATGAAAGGCTGTTTTCTGTTCATAATATGAGTAGCATAGGAAGATCCCCTTGGCAGCTTCTGTTAAGGGATTTCGGTGTTGGTATCATTTGGTGCCGTTTCGTTTACTTTCCAAGTATATTTATATATGATTAGAATACGTAGCTGCATTTATCGGAGGTGCAAGAAATGACAGACAAACAGAGAAAAAAGATACCTCTACTTCCTCTTAGAGGGTTGCTGGTATACCCTTCCATGGTCTTACATCTTGATGTTGGCCGTGAGAAATCAGTTCAAGCATTAGAGCAATCCATGATGGTTGACAATGAAATTTTTCTCGTATCACAAAAAGAAGTCAACATTGACGAACCATCTAAGGATGATTTGTATGATATGGGAACAATCGCACGTGTTAAACAGATGGTTAAGTTGCCAAATGGAACAAACCGTGTATTAGTAGAAGGTTTGTATAGGGCACAAATAGAAAATGTGACGGATGATGATGATTTTTATCATGCGGATATCTTAACAATCGAAGATGAGCATGTAGAAAAGAATGAAGAAGAAGCTCTCATGCGCACATTAATGGATCAATTCGAGAAATTTGTGAAAGTTTCCAAAAAGGTAACCCAGGAAACATTTAATACCGTGTCTGATATTGATGAGCCAAGTCACATGGCTGATATCATTGCTTCTCATTTGCCTATTAAATTAAAAGAGAAACAAGCGGTGTTAGAAACAGCAAATGTAAAAGATCGACTTCAAAAACTCGTGGATATGATTGGTAATGAGCGTGAAGTTCTGCAAATTGAGCAGAAAATCGGGAAAAGAGTTAAAAAATCCATGGAAAAAACGCAGAAGGAATACTATTTGCGTGAACAGATGAAAGCCATCCAAAATGAACTTGGTGATAAAGACGGGAAATCTGGTGAAGTAGCCCAACTCAAAGAAAAAATCGAACAGGCTCAAATGCCAGAGCGTGTAGAAGAAGTAGCGTATAAGGAGCTCGGCCGCTATGAGAAGGTTCCGCAAAGCTCTGCTGAGAGCTCTGTGATTCGTAATTATATTGAATGGCTTGTCTCTTTACCTTGGTCGAAAGAGACCGAAGATAATTTAGATGTTAATCGCGCAGAAAAGATTCTCGATGAGGATCACTATGGACTGGAAAAGGTGAAAGAACGTGTGCTGGAATATTTAGCCGTTCAGAAGCTGACTCAAACTATTAAAGGTCCAATCCTATGTTTGGCAGGCCCGCCAGGTGTAGGGAAAACCTCACTGGCAAAATCGATTGCGCGGTCCATCAATCGTAAGTTTGTCAGGGTGTCCTTAGGTGGCATTCGTGATGAAGCGGAAATACGGGGGCACCGACGGACGTATATCGGTGCGATGCCGGGGCGGATTATACAAGGAATGAAGCGGGCTGAAACAGTTAATCCTGTTTTTCTCCTTGATGAAATTGATAAAATGGCCAGCGATTTTAGAGGGGATCCCTCGTCGGCTATGCTGGAGGTACTAGATCCGGAACAGAATGGTACATTCAGCGACCACTTTATTGAAGAACATTATGATCTGTCCAAAGTAATGTTTGTAGCTACAGCAAATAATGTCTCCAATATACCTGGCCCTTTACGTGATAGAATGGAAATTATCACAATCGCAGGTTATACAGAAGTTGAGAAAGTGCATATTTCTAAAGAACATCTTTTACCTAAGCAAATCAAAGAAAATGGCTTAAAAAAAGGTCAGCTTCAACTTCGAGATGACGCCCTTCTTAAATTAATCCGTCGATACACAAGGGAAGCTGGTGTACGTGGATTGGAGCGTGTATTGGCGAGTTTATGTCGAAAAGCTGCCAAAATAATTGTTTCCGGAGAAAAGCAGCGTGTTGTAGTGACAGAGAAACAGTTGGAAGAGCTTCTGGGACGTCCAAAATTCCGCTATGGCCGTGCAGAGCTGGAAGATCAAATTGGAGCAGCTACGGGGCTGGCTTATACGACTGCCGGTGGCGACACTTTATCAATTGAGGTTTCAATTTATCCAGGTAAAGGAAACTTGACGTTAACTGGAAAATTAGGAGACGTGATGAAAGAATCTGCCCAGGCAGCTTTCAGTTACATTCGATCACGAGCAAGCGAACTTCATATTGACCCTGAGTTTGTAGAGAAGAATGATATTCACGTTCACGTACCCGAAGGCGCTACACCTAAAGACGGGCCATCAGCTGGTATAACTATGGCCACAGCGCTGGTTTCGGCATTAACAGGACGTCCTGTACGTAAAGAAGTAGGGATGACGGGTGAAATCACCTTAAGAGGGCGTGTGCTCCCTATCGGAGGTTTGAAAGAAAAATCACTAAGTGCGCATCGCGCGGGACTTACGAAGATTATCATCCCTGACCAAAACGAAAAAGATTTGGAAGATATTCCGGACAGCATTAAGGAAGGATTAACGTTCGTTCCTGTGAAGCATTTGGATGAAGTCTTAGAACAAGCATTAACGGAGGCAGTACATGAAGGTTAATTCTGCAGATATCGTCATCAGTGCGGCGAGTAAAAAGCAATACCCGAAAGAACCCATGCCTGAAATCGCATTGGCAGGGAGATCTAATGTTGGGAAATCATCGTTTATTAACAAGATGATTCAACGTAAAAACTTGGCTAGAACTTCCTCAAAGCCGGGGAAAACGCAAACACTAAATTTTTATATTATAAATGAACGATTTCATTTCGTCGATGTTCCCGGTTATGGCTATGCGAAAGTTTCAAAGAAAGAGCGTGCCAAGTGGGGAGAAATGATGGAAGAGTATTTTGCTGAACGTGAACAATTGAAGGCGACAGCATTGATTATTGATATTCGTCATAAACCTACAGAGGATGATCAGTTAATGTATGATTATTTAAAGCATTTTGATCTTCCAGTGATGGTTATAGCCACGAAGCTTGATAAAATAAAAAAAGGCCAACGTAAGAAGCAATTAAAAATGATTCAGGATGTTTTGGAAATGGAAGAGGAAGATGCATTGATTCCTTTTTCATCTGAAACAGGGGAAGGCAAGGATTTAGCATGGAGGACGATGCTTTCCCATTTGGGTTTAAAATAAGGCGAAACCACTTCTCAAATAAGAGGAGTGGTTTTTATTTTTGTCTAGCTTATTTGAATAATAGAAGTTTCAATCTTTATAGAAGGGGACGACCATCCCGGGAGTTCCTCCCCTATCATTTTGTGACCAAAATTTTGAGGGCGGTTTAAGTAGATGAAGGGTGATCCAGATCATCTTCGGTTCTTATTATTGTGTGAATTTTCATTATGTTAAAGCAATTCAACGCATTTATACGAAAAATTATCTATTTTATCGGTCAACCTTTCAAGGGGCTGATTTTAGCTAGTAATCATCCTTTTTTAATTTTGGGAATTGTTAGATAAATAGATATAATTTAAAGTATCGCCTATATTACAGAAAGATGACAAATTGTTGAAGGGGAGGATTTTTGGTTATGAAAAAGTATTTACTTTTGATTGCTCTGAGTACCATCATGCTAATTACACTTGCTGCATGTGGCAGCAGTGAAGAAAGTGAAGGCACATCAGGAGATAGTAATGAAAGTGATTCCAATGATTCAGCAGAGGAAACAGAATATGACCTGGTAGAAGAGGGGAAATTTACGTTTGCGGCTTCCGGTGAATTCCGCCCGTTCAGTATGACCGATGCCAGTGGGGAAATGACAGGATTTGATATTGATGTTGCTCATGCCATCGCCGAAGAGCTTGGGTTGGAGCCAAATCCTCAGAAACAGAAATTCGCAAGTATTGTGGAGGGTGTAAAGACAAATCGTTTTGATGCAGCGGTTGCTAGTCATACGATAACAGAAGAGCGCCAACAAGAAGTAGATTTTTCTACTCCTTATTATTATTCCGGCGCACAAATTTTCACTCGTCCGGACAGTGATGTTGAAACATTAGAAGATCTTGAGGGATTAGAAGTTGCTCTTTCTAAAGGGTCTACGTATAGTACGTATGCTGAAGAAGTAACCGATAATATTAAAACGTATGATAGTGATGTTGTAGCCTTACAATCTCTTGCGAAAGGTCGTCATGATGCTGTAATTACAGACTTTCTTACTGGTAAAGAAGCTTCTGGGGAAGGGCTGGAAATTGAAGCGAAAGAAATGATTGAACGCAGTGAACAAGCTGTGGCTGTATCTAAAGAGAACGAAGCTTTGCTTGAAGAAATCAATGCAGCTCTAGAAACACTTCGTGAAGATGGAACCCTTGCTGAAATTAGTGAAGAGTACTTCGGAGAAGATATCACGACCCTGCCGGAGTAATAAATTTTCAGTAAATAACCGAAGTCAAAAAGAGTGCGCAATGAGCGTACTCTTTTTGACATTATAGAGGAGTTGAGATGAATTGTATTTGTATTCTGCAAACTTTTGGACAGCACTTATTGATAGCAGAGGAATCTTTTTTGAAGCGGCTCAAATGACGCTTGCTCTTACAGCGGTTTCTATACTAATTGCCATTTTCATCGGCCTTTTGTTCGCTTTTATGAAAATTTCTAAAATCAAACCACTGGAATGGCTTGCAAATATTTATATATATGTAGTAAGGGGAACCCCTTTAATTGTACAGATTTTTGTCTTTTATTATGGGTTAACAGAGATTTGGATGATTAGCGGTTTTTGGTCAGTTGCCCTTGGGCTCGCATTTCACAATGGGGCTTATATTGCAGAGATTTTCCGGGGGGCGATTCAGTCAATTGGAAAAGGCCAGACGGAAGCTGGGCGTTCACTTGGAATGAGTGGAAATTTAACCATGCGCCGGGTTATTTTGCCGCAAGCATTCAGACGTGCATTGCCTCCTTTAGGGAATCAGTTTATTATTGGTTTGAAAGATTCATCTTTGGCTGCCTTTATTGGCGTTTCGGAGATCTTTGCGGTTGCAACCACGCAAGGGGCCAATACGTTCGACTACATGACCTGGTTACTCGTAAGTGCGGTATGGTATTTAATTCTCGTCTTCCTACTGACTCTTGTTGTCAGTGCAATAGAGAAAAAAATGGCTGTGAGTGACTAACAGAGGAGGAAACACAAATTGTCAGATAAAATGATCGAAGTAAATAAATTAAATAAGTCTTTTGGTGATCTTCATGTATTGAAAGATATTGATTTTCAAGTAGAAGAAAGTGAAGTAGTTGTATTGATTGGAGCTAGTGGGTCAGGGAAAAGTACGATGCTTCGCTGTTTGAATTTCCTTGAAATGAAAAACAGCGGAGAGGTTTATATTAAAGGAAAGCAAATCGACCCCAAAAAAGATAATTTAAACCAAGTTCGTCAGCAGGTAGGAATGGTGTTTCAACATTTTAACCTCTTCCCTCATATGACTGTTCTGGGAAATGTGATTGAAGCGCCAACCCAAGTTAAGGGTGTCTCTAAAGCCCAGGCGAAAAAAGATGGTCAAGAGCTTTTAGAGAAAGTTGGCCTCGGAAACAAGGCGAATGACTATCCTTCAAGGCTTTCGGGCGGGCAAAAACAGAGAGTGGCTATTGCTAGGGCACTTGCTATGAAACCCGAAATCATGCTTTTTGATGAACCGACATCAGCTCTTGACCCTGAACTCGTTGGTGAAGTTCTTGCCACGATGAAGGACCTGGCACAAGAAGGGATGACAATGGTGGTTGTGACCCATGAAATGGGCTTTGCCCGAGAAGTAGCGGATCGAGTAGTCTATATGCACGACGGGAAAATTGTTGAAACAGGAGCACCTAAAGATCTTTTTGAAAATCCTAAAGAAGAACGAACGCAAGCATTCTTGAGTTCCATTTTATAGACTTTCATAAACTTCAGATTCTGAAAAAAGCACCCTGTAAAGCAGAACAATAAAATGTTTGCTTTACAGGGTGCTTGTGTATGGAGATTAAGAAGAAAATTCTGTTATTTTTTATTCAATAAATAGACTCCGAAAATAATGAGGACAAGCGGCCAAAAGCGCTCGATCAACAGGAAAATTTCCTGTATCCATTGAAACCAATCTGGATTTGTAGGAGCAAACAGGGCAAAAAGCCCGATCCCTAACAAGGACAGAGCTGGAACTAACCCTTTTTTCGCTTTTTTATAATGAAAAAGAAATGCTGCCCCTATAATGATCAGGTAGATCCCCCAATGGTCTTCCCAAAAAGGCATATGCTTGATGGCTAAAAAGTGAAAGCCAAACCCGGCGATTATGATACCGGTAAACAATGTAGAATGATCTTTTGCCCAATAGCTATGTAACAAAAAAGCCAAGCCAATAATAGATACAAGCGCGGGCCATGAGTAAAAAGGGGCCAGTTCGGGTATATTGAGATGGCGTATAAAAAAATAAATACCGATTCCAATTAATAAAAAGCCTACTAAAGAATTTTGTTTGTTCAAGACGATCTCATCCTTTTCTATCTTATATAATGTCGGATCCTTGCGATTAACGGTGGGTTTTGGTATATTACAAACGGATTATAATTTAGATTTCTTATAAATAAGCCGTTGTGATTTTTATTTTGAACGTAATCTTATCCTATCATAAGGATTCAAAATCTGTTCATAATTCGAATGAAAAATGAACGGGTTTTTGTGCTATAATAACGGATATGTGATTAGATATGAACGTTTAATGGGGGTAGAAATGAAATGCACATTTTAGCTGTCGGTCTTAATTACAAAACAGCCCCTGTGGAAATCCGCGAGAAGCTCACATTTTCTGAGAATCAACTTACAGAAGCGATGCAGCACCTTAATACTCAAAAAAGTGTTCTGGAGAATGTGATTATTTCTACATGCAATCGGACGGAAATATATGCAGTGGTGGATCAAATTCATACGGGGCGCTATTATATTAAACAGTTTTTAGCTGAATGGTTTGATGTGGCCAAAGAGGAATTTTCTCCATTTCTTTCCATTTATGAAACAGACGGGGCCATCGAGCACCTTTTACGTGTGACATCAGGGCTTGATTCCATGGTGCTTGGAGAAACACAAATTCTTGGGCAGATGAAGCAGTCTTTTTTACAGGCGCAGGAAGCAGGTACAACAGGAACAATTTTCAATCAATTGTTTAGACAGGCTGTTACCATGGCCAAAAAAGCTCATAAGGAAACTGAAATAGGGGAAAACGCAGTCTCTGTAAGTTATGCTGCTGTTGAACTTGCACGTAAAATTTTCGGTGACCTTGTCCATAAGCATATTGTCATTTTAGGTGCTGGTAAAATGGGGGAACTGGCTGCGAAAAACCTTCACGGTTCTGGTGTACGGAAAGTGTCAGTCGTCAACCGCACCTTATCTAAGGCTCAAACTGTAGCAGCTCAGTTTAATGGTCAAGCGCGGACGATGGACGAGCTGGACACGATATTAGCAGATGCGGATATCGTTATCAGTTCAACAGGAGCTACAGAATACGTCATTACGAAAGAAAAGATGGAACCCATCCACAAATCGCGGAAAGGGAAGCCGTTATTTTTTGTAGACATCGCTGTTCCAAGAGATTTGGACCCCGCAATGGAAACGTTGGAAAGTGTATTTTTATATGATATTGACGATCTTCAAGGCATCGTGGATGCCAATCTGGCCCTTCGCAAACAAGCGGCGGAAGAAATTGAAGTTATGATTGAAGCAGAAATCGTTGCCTTTAAACAGTGGTTGCAGACAATTGGTGTGGTACCTGTTATTTCTGCCCTCCGTTCAAAAGCTCTTCATATTCAGGCAGAAACTATGAAAAGTATTGAACGAAAAATGCCTGAGTTGTCTGATCGTGAACGTAAGGTATTGAACAAACATACCAAAAGTATTATTAATCAAATGTTGAAAGAGCCGATCTCTCAGGCCAAAGAAATGGCGGCACAACCTGACTCAGAGGAAACGCTCCAACTATTCACGCAAATTTTCGGTATTGAAGAGCAGGTTAAGAAAGAAGCGGAAGAACAAGAAAAAAAGAACAGCGCTAAGGTGAAGCACAGTTCAGAGGCACATGACCAGGTCTCTATCATCAGCCCTGTAGCCCACTCATAAGGTGGAAGTTAAATGCTTGAATTCAAATGGGTGTACGAACTTATCCTATTCCTTTATGGACTTAGTCTTGTTGGATACTTCATCGACTTTGTACAAAATAACCGGAAGGCAAACGTAACCGCCTTCTGGTTACTTAGTATGGTCTGGGTTTTACAGACATTTTTCTTGTTAACCCAAGTGTTTATAAAAGAAGATTTTCCGATCATGACCGTTTATGACGGATTATATTTTTATACTTGGATTCTCGTAACGTTTTCACTCATTATCAACCGACTGTTCAGGATGGATTTTCTCGTGTTTTTCACTAATGTGGTCGGCTTTTTGATTATGATTATTCATTTATCGACCAGGGCTCAAACCGTGCTCGAAAACCGTGGAGTAGCTCTTGTTGATGAACTCCTCGTTATTCATATTAGTTTAGCTATTATTTCATATGGATTTTTCACCTTATCCTTTATATTTTCTATCATGTATTTACTTCAGTATCGATTGTTAAAGAAAAAAAGATGGGATGCGAAACTATTCCGATTGGGCGATCTGACGAAGCTTGATCACTTCTCATATGTGGCCATCATTCTAGGCGTTCCTCTTTTATTAATAGCTATTATTCTCGGAGTTGTCTGGGGATATGTCTCGACAGCCACTTTTTACTGGTATGATTCTAAAACATTAGGTTCACTGCTCGTTTTAGTTGTTTACGTTGTTTATTTAACTTTGAGGGTAGTAAAAGGTTATCAAGGGAGAACGATATCAATCTTCAACGCAGGAGCCTTTCTGTTTCTACTGATTAATTTCTTTTTATTTGGATCTTTATCTAACTTTCATTTTTAGTGACGAGGAGGAAATGTTGTGAGAAAAATCGTAATTGGCTCACGCAAAAGTAACTTAGCTATTACTCAAACAGAGTGGGTGATCGACCAGTTGAAGCAGATTGATTCATCCTATGATTTTGAGATAAAGCGGATTTCCACGAAAGGAGATCGTATTGTGGACGTTACACTTTCTAAAGTTGGCGGGAAAGGACTTTTCATCAAAGAGATTGAACAGGCTATGTATGATGGTGAAATAGATATGGCTGTCCACAGTATGAAAGATATGCCTGCTGTTGTTGCCGAAGGCTTAATGGTAGCAGCCGTTCCAATTCGTGAGGATCACAGGGATGCCTTTGTTTCAAATGGGAATGTAAGCCTTAAGGATCTCCCTGAAGGAGCTGTAATTGGAACAAGCAGTCTAAGACGTGGATCTCAAATTAAAGCTGTTCGTCCAGATGTTGAGATTAAATGGATTCGCGGAAATATCGACACACGCCTTCGCAAATTGAAGGATGAAGACTATGATGCCATTGTGCTTGCAGCAGCTGGACTGAAACGCATGGGATGGGATGATGATGTGGTCACAGAATACTTGGAGCCTGAGGTATGTGTTCCAGCGGTCGGACAAGGCGCCCTCGCCATTCAATGTCGGGAAAATGATTCAGAGCTACGAGGCTTTCTTGAGAAGTTAAACCATGAATATACGGAAACTACAGTGGCATGTGAACGGAAGTTTCTCCATGATTTAAATGGCGGGTGTCAAGTTCCAATTGGTGGTTATGCTTACCGTAAAGGTGAAGAAATTGTATTGACCGCTTTGGTTGGTACACCTGATGGTCAGACGATTCTGCATGAAACGGTGGCAGGAACAGATCCAATTGAAGTTGGAAAAGAAGCTGCTGACCGTTTGAAAGCCCGGGGGGCACAGGAGATTGTTGATCATGCTAAAGAGGAGTATGACCAGTAATGATAGCATTGCAAGGGAAACGTATTCTCGTTACGAGAAGCAAGTCCCAAGCGAATCCATTGATTAAGAAAATAGAAGAGGAAGGCGGAGTGCCTTATCACACTCCCCTTCTGAACTTTCAATTGAATGCCTCAGAATCACATGAGGGTATTCTTAACAGACTTCACGACTATTCTTGGGTGTTTCTAACTAGCGCCAATGGCGTGAAGTTTTTTTTCAAGCTTTTAAAAAGAAAAAATGTCTCACTTCCTAAAGGTTTGAAGTTTGCGATTGTCGGATCTAAAACAGAGCGTGCTTTAAAAAGATTTGGTTATCAAGCAGACTTTATCCCATCAAGGTATAGGGCTTCTACAATGGGAGAGGAGTTTTTTGATATCCATCCTGATCCAGGGATGATTCTCTACATACGAGGCAACCGTTCACGTGATGTATTACCCGATATATTTAAAGATAAGGGTGTATTTTTCCAATCCATGACCGTATATGATACGCTACTGGTGAAAGAGACAAAGGATGATATCATCCAATGGGTGGAGGAGCATAGCTTGGACGCCTTAACCTTTACGAGTCCATCCATTGTCCATGCCTACATGATTATAGTAAAAGACATCAAAGAAAAAGGTCTTGATATCCCTTGCTTCTGTATAGGACCAACTACTGCAAAAACTGCAAAAGAACATGGGTTCCGTCACATTCATGTGCCTGATCAATATACCATGAACCATATGTTCAACCAGATGATTCACTATTTTTCTAATGAAGGGAAAAGATAAGGATGAAAGATATTCAATTCAAACGTCACCGTCGCCTGCGGCGGACGGAATCCATAAGAGCGCTTGTTAGAGAGACATACCTGCGTACAGAAGATTTAATCTATCCGATTTTTGTCGTCGAAGGAGAGAAAATAAAGAATCCAGTAGCCTCCATGCCTGGAGTCCATCAAGTTTCTCTTGATTATTTAACGGAAGAGATGGAAGAACTCGTAAACTTGGGTATAAAATCTGTTATTGTATTTGGTGTACCTGCAGAGAAAGATGATGTTGGAAGCCAAGCGTACCATGAAGAGGGGATCGTGCAACGGGCAATTCGTCAAATTAAAGAAGAAGTTCCTTCTTTGGCTGTGATTGCAGATACTTGTCTTTGTCAATTTACCGATCATGGTCATTGCGGTATTGTTCGTGATGGAGATATAGCAAATGATGAGTCCCTTACTTATATTACAAAAACAGCTGTTACCCAGGCAGAAGCAGGGGCAGATGTAATTGCCCCATCCAATATGATGGATGGTTTTGTTGCAGCTATTCGCCGCGGTCTGGATGAAGCGGGTTACAGTCATATCCCTGTTATGTCCTACGCTGTGAAATATGCTTCTTCTTTTTATGGTCCTTTCCGTGATGCAGCGCATAGTTCTCCGCAATTTGGAGATCGACGAGCTTATCAAATGGACCCTTCCAACCGTCTTGAGGCTCTAAGGGAAGCGGAGTCTGATGTAGAAGAAGGAGCAGATTTTCTCATTGTAAAACCGGCCTTATCCTACTTGGATATTATAAGAGAAGTTAAAGATAGATTTCATTTACCGCTTGTCGCTTATAATGTCAGCGGAGAATATTCAATGATCAAGGCTGCGGCACAAAACGGTTGGGTGAATGAAGAAGAAATCGTTCTTGAAAAATTGACTTCGATGAAGCGAGCAGGTGCAGACCTTATTATTACTTATTTTGCTAAAGATGCAGCTAAATGGCTGAACCAATAGTCAGAGGTGAATGATAGAAAGGGTGTCGGTAATGAAAAAATATGAACAGTCTCAACAAGCATATAAGGAGGCAGTCAATTTAATGCCAGGGGGAGTGAATTCACCTGTACGAGCGTTTAAATCCGTTAATATGGATCCGATTTTCATGGAAAAAGGAGAAGGCTCGAAACTGTATGATATGGATGGGAACTCTTACATCGATTATGTACTGAGCTTCGGACCTTTGATTCTCGGACATGCCGATGAACAAGTAACGAAAGCACTTACTGAAGTGACAGCTAACGGTACAAGTTTTGGTGCTCCTACAAAAGTCGAGAATCAATTGGCAGCGCTCGTTAAAGAACGCGTCCCATCAATTGAAATGCTTCGTATGGTTAATTCTGGAACAGAAGCAACCATGAGTGCCTTGCGAGTTGCCCGTGGTTATACAGGGCGGGACAAGATTCTGAAATTTGAAGGAAACTATCATGGTCATGGGGATTCATTATTAATTAAAGCTGGATCTGGGGTAGCTACATTAGGGTTGCCAGATTCCCCGGGTGTACCTGAATCCATTGCTCAGAATACAATTACCGTCCCATATAATGACTTGGAGAGCGTAAAGTATGTATTTGAGCAGTTTGGCGATGATCTGGCTGCAGTTATTATTGAGCCGGTTTCTGGCAATATGGGTGTCGTTCCGCCCAATGAAGGATTCTTGCAGGAGTTAAGAACTTTGACTGAGAATAATGGCACAGTTCTTATCTTTGATGAAGTGATGACAGGCTTCCGGGTTGGTTACCATAGTGCACAAGGACATTTTGGTGTGACACCTGATATGACTTGTCTAGGGAAAGTTATTGGCGGTGGTCTTCCTGTTGGCGCGTATGGTGGAAAGCGAGACATTATGGAACGAGTAGCCCCTGTTGGTGATATCTACCAAGCAGGTACTCTCTCAGGAAACCCACTTGCAATGACAGCAGGGTTTGAAACAATTTCTGCCATGACTAAAGAGGCGTATGCGTCCATTAATAAAAAGGTAGATCGTCTAATAGAAGGCTACTTAAATGCAGCTGAAACACATGGAATTCCATTGACCGTTAATCGTGCCGGTTCCATGGTTGGTTTCTTCTTTACGAATGAACCTGTCACGAATTTTGAAACGGCCAATCAATCAGACCTAGAATTGTTCACACGTTACTTTCAAGGAATGATCCAAGAAGGGATTTATTTGCCACCATCTCAGTTTGAAGGATTGTTTTTATCTGTTAAACATACGGATGAAGATATTGAGAAAACCATTCAAGCTGCTGATCGAGTTTTCTCTAAAATTAAATAAAAAAGATGAAGCGCATGAGCCTTTCTCATGCGCTTTTGTTATTGATTAGGAGATTTTAAAATCATTTCCTGAGAAATGATTGGATTCACTCCCTGGCGTTTTAACACCATCGATAAGAATTTCCACTTGATGTCTGTAACCCACTTTTAGGAGAAGCCATGTTCTCTTGCTGCTGTACGTCCGTGTTTCTCCATGTATAATACCCTAACTCCCGCATAAGGTGTTAGTAGAGAATAGTGTTTAACCTTAGGGAGGGGACCAAACTTTGCAGAATAAACAAAATGTATTTTCTTTTTATTTAGATGAATCCATATGGTTTAAGGAAGGACAGGGCGTACGTGAATTACTTGGTATATCTTTGGAGCCAGAGATCACTATTGAAGAACTTGGCGATGAAGTAAAGATGAAAGGGACTGTGGATCTTGCTGGGGAGTATATTCCAACTGGGTCCGAGGATGCTCAAGACGAAAGCCCTTTATCTCCGTCTATGCGTGTTATGGATCAAGTCGAGCCTTCAGACGACGGTTTGCATACTTTCTCTCACGCTTTCCCTGTAGATATAACCGTTCCTCTGGAGAGAATATCCAGTTTAGAAGATGTTTTGATTGATATTGAAAGCTTTGATTATGAGCTCCCGGCCAACCGTCAGCTTCGCCTTCATGCCCATGTAAATATTAATGGTGTAGAAGAAAAACAGCAAGAAGCATCAAATGAGCCTGCATTCGATGAGACGGCTCAGGTGGGACCTGTTAATTTTCCAGAACAAGGAGATCCAAAAGAATCTCCTGTTTTCCCTGAGAGAGAGGTACCGATCTTTCGACTTGATGATGATAATAATGAGAATGATGAGCAGAATGAAAAATCAGAAGATGATGGGCGATGGTTTTATAAGAAATCGCAGAGTTTTCCTGAGTTTTTTGGTCAGGAACAGGAGGTTAAAAAACTCCCTGAGGAACCTTCGTATGACAGCAGCGTGAATTGGGGTGATGTTAGCGTGGATGATGTAGAAGAATCAAATGGAGAACAGTCCAGCGACGAGAGTGCACAGGCCCCTGGAGGCATGGACGGAATCAAACAAATATTTAAACACTTGTTCCCAAATAGAGAAGACACGTACACACAAATGAAAATGTATATTGCCCAGGAAGAAGAAACGCTTTCGTCAATTGCGGAAAAGTATGATGTCTCTGTGAAACAATTAGAACGAGTTAATGATTATAAAGATGATGTCTCTCCTGGGCAGATCGTCTATATACCGAATTAAATCCATTTATATTTAAAAGCAAGAAAGATACCCAGGACTAAACCGAGGAGGAAAATGTCTAAGGTGGTCGGGAAAATAATTGTTCTTATGGCTTGGAAAATCACAATGGGAAGCATGGATTTTTCAATGACATTAAGCCACGTTCTACACCAAGGAGGCAGTCGGTAACGATAGAGACGGCTCATGATGTCACCTCTCTTCTATAGGATAGGATGAAGGGGAGCTCCTGAAAATGAACCAGGGGCTTTCGCTTTTTTTTTTGGACATAGTTGACTAAACACGTCTTTTCTATATACAATATGTAATATAGTCTATATACGTGAAATGCTTAGATAGGGAAGAGTACATGAACAAATCCTTCAGAGAGGAAAACATTTGCTGAGAGTTTTCTAGGAACCCTGTTAATGGAAGGTCCCCCTTGATGCAGCTTCTTTGAACTTTAAGTAGGAGAAGCCGGTTAGAAGCCGTTATTTATTTTGAGTGTACAGGAATGTCTTCCTGTAAATTAAGGTGGTACCACGGAAAATAATCCCTTTTCGTCCTTTGTTGGATGGAAAGGGATTTTATTTTTAGATAAAGTGAATAGAAGGAGGAAGATCGAAATGGATCAAAAAGATCTTTCGATGCCTACAAAGTATGATCCGGCAGCTGTTGAAAAAGACCGGTATCAGTACTGGGTAGATGGTAAATTTTTTGAAGCAACAGGGGATAAAAATAAGGAACCCTATACAATTGTTATTCCACCTCCAAACGTTACGGGTAAGCTGCACCTAGGACACGCATGGGATACGACTCTGCAGGATATACTTACTCGCGTGAAGCGAATGCAGGGGTATGATGTGCTGTGGCTTCCAGGAATGGATCATGCGGGAATTGCTACACAAGCGAAAGTAGACGCTAAACTGCGTGAAGAAGGGCTGTCACGTCATGATTTAGGACGTGAAAAATTTCTAGATAAAGCTTGGGAATGGAAACACGAATATGCTAAATTCATTCGAGCTCAGTGGGAAAAGCTTGGCTTAGGACTCGATTACTCCCGGGAACGTTTTACCCTTGATAATGGACTTTCTGATGCGGTTAAAGAAGTTTTTGTAACATTATATGAAAAAGGTTTAATTTACCGTGGTGAATATATAATAAACTGGGACCCGGCAACACAGACGGCTTTATCAGATATTGAAGTAGAATATAAGGACGTACAGGGTGCGTTTTACCATATGCGTTACCCATTAAAGGATGAAGAAGGTACTATTGAAATCGCCACCACCCGTCCGGAGACAATGCTGGGGGATTCAGCTGTTGCTGTTCATCCAGAAGATGAACGATACAAGCACCTGATCGGTAAAAAAGTTATCCTTCCAATTGTGGGCAGAGAAATCGAAATTGTGGCTGATGACTATGTCGATATGGAATTTGGTTCTGGCGCTGTAAAAATCACTCCTGCCCATGACCCGAACGACTTTGAGATTGGAAACCGTCATGATCTTGCCCGCATTCTTGTTATGAATGAAGATGGGACGATGAATGAAAATGCAGGTCAATATAAAGATATGGACCGTTTTGAATGTCGTAAACAGATTGTTAAAGACCTTCAAGAGGAAGGAGTTCTTTTTGAAATTGAAGAGCATATGCATTCCGTCGGTCATTCTGAACGAAGCGGCGCGGTAGTAGAGCCCTATCTATCCACACAATGGTTTGTGGATATGAAACCATTGGCAGAGGCCTCCATTGATTTACAAAAAGGGGACAATCAAGTCCAATTCGTTCCTGATCGCTTTGAAAAACCTTACTTACACTGGATGGAAAACACAAGAGATTGGTGTATTTCCCGGCAACTATGGTGGGGGCACCGGATTCCTGCTTGGTACCATAAAGAGACAGGAGAAGTATATGTAGGCAAAGAAGCACCGAAAGACTCTGAAAACTGGAAACAGGAGGAGGATGTGCTTGATACATGGTTCTCATCTGCTCTATGGCCTTTTTCTACAATGGGCTGGCCGGATGAAGAAAGCGATGATTATAAACGCTATTTTCCAACTAACGTACTCGTTACTGGATATGACATCATTGGTTTCTGGGTAAGCCGGATGATCTTCCAATCTCTTGAATTCACAAATGAGCGGCCGTTTAAAGATGTTCTCATCCACGGTTTGGTCCGCGATGCTGATGGACGTAAGATGAGTAAATCCCTTGGTAACGGTGTTGATCCAATGGATGTGATTGATAAGTACGGGGCAGACTCTCTGCGTTACTTCTTATCCACAGGTTCTTCTCCGGGACAGGATTTGCGTTTCCATTGGGAAAAAGTAGAGTCAACATGGAACTTTGCCAACAAGATATGGAATGCCTCCCGTTTCGCTCTCATGAATATGGGAGACTTGAAGTATGAGGATATTGATATTAGTGGAGAGAAATCTGTGGCTGATCTGTGGATTTTGACTCGTCTGAACCAAACAATTGAACAAGTAACTACGAATATTGATAGATATGAATTTGGAGAAGCAGGTCGTCATCTTTACAATTTCATTTGGGATGATTTCTGTGACTGGTATATTGAAATGGCAAAATTACCGTTATATGGGGATGATGAAGCGAGGATTCATACCACACGATCGGTCCTAGCCTATACATTAGATCAAACCATGCGTATGCTTCATCCATTTATGCCATTCATTACAGAAGAAATTTGGCAGCATCTCCCACATGAAGGAGAGTCTATTACACAGGCATCTTGGCCGGTTGTAAAAGAGCACTTCCATAATGAACAAGCGGTCGAGGAAATGAACCGCTTAGTATCCATCATCCGTTCTGTTCGAAACATCCGGGCGGAAGTTGATACACCAATGTCTAAGGAAATCCAATTGTTAATTCAAACGAAAGATGAAGAGGTAGTCAATGAACTTGAAAAGAACCGTCATTACCTTGAGAGGTTTTGCAATCCAAGCGAATTGACGATTGCAGAAAAATTGAAAGTCCCTGAAAAAGCAATGTCTGCAGTAGTGACAGGAGCAGAATTGTACCTTCCACTGGCCGGTTTAATCAATATTGAAGATGAAATTAAACGCCTTGAAAACGAATGGAAGAAGTGGGATCAAGAAGTAACGCGTGTTCAGAAGAAGCTGGCTAATGAAGGTTTTGTAAATAAAGCGCCTGAACATGTAGTTGAGGAAGAACGTAAGAAAGAAACGGATTATCTTGATAAGCGCTCCAAAGTGGAAGAGCGGATTAAAGAGTTAAAAGCATAAAGTGTGAAGGAGGGTATTCTACGGAGTACTCTCCTTTTTTGAAAAGAGGGAAAAGAAATGAATTACGAAGAAGCTATTAACTGGATTCACTCTAGAGAGAAATTCAAAGTGAAACCTGGGTTGAAACGTATGGATTGGATGATGGAACGTCTGAACCACCCGGAAAGGAAAATTAACGCTGTTCATATCGCAGGGACAAATGGAAAAGGATCCACTGTCTCATTTCTCAGACATATCCTAGAGAAACAAGGGTTATCAGTAGGTACATTCACTTCTCCTTATATAAAAAAATTTAATGAACGTATCAGTATAAATGGAGAGCCTATCGATGATGAAGTTATGGCTGATCTTGTGAGCAGAATTAAACCATTGGCTGAAGAATTAAGCTATACCCCATTAGGAGAACCGACTGAATTTGAATTGATCACCGCGATGGCTATGATCTATTTTTCAGAAAGCCGGTTGGATTTTGTCTTGCTAGAAACAGGACTTGGAGGTAAGTATGATTCAACTAACATTATCACCCCTGTTCTTTCGATTATTACGAATATTGGTCATGACCATATGAACATTCTTGGTTCCACTGTTGAAGAGATTGCCGAGGAGAAGGCCGGCATTATTAAGGATACAATTCCTGTTATTACAGGAGTTCACCAGATGGAAGCAAAGAGGGTAATTAGTGATAAGTCTAAAGAATGTGATGCAGAAATATATGTGTTAGGAAAAGACTTTAATATTCAGCATAAACGTAGTAGCGAAGAAGGAGAAGTATTTACTTTTTCCAATCCTGAATTTCAGTCTTCAGAACTTTTAAGCAGGATGAAAGGCAAGCATCAAGTGGAGAATTCTTCTATAGCCATTCAAGCTTCTGAAGTTTTGAATGCTAGGGGAACCGAAATGGATCGACGTTTATATGGAGAAGGGATAGCCAGCACCGTTTGGCCGGCAAGGTTTGAAGAAGTAAGGAAAACACCTTTAACGATTATAGATGGCGCTCATAATGAAGAGGGCACGCAAGCACTTGTAGATACGGTGAAGCGTCATTATGGAGATAGGAAAATTGTTCTCGTTTATGCGGCTTTGGAAGATAAACCTGTAAGTAAAATGATGGGGCAGTTGGAAGAAATCGTGGATATTGCTTATATGACTACTTTTGATTTTCCTAGAGCTTTAAAGGCAGAGGATCTTGCTGGATATTCAAATATAAGGAAGACATTTGCTATGGAAGATTATCAAGCAGCCATCATTGAAGCCTCGCGTGTTGTTGGAAATGATGGACTCTTACTTATTACAGGATCTCTTTACTTTATATCAGAAGCAAGAAAATATTTTGAATAAAATGGAAAACGTGGTAATATATTAACGGTCTAAACATTTTCACGGTCACAAAGTATCGATAGGAGGTAGGTCATTAGACCGGGGTGGCAGGATGATGAACCAAAAGAAATTGCCAGGATGTATGGTGTGGACAATTGCTTTGCCTCTAGGTTTTATTTTCTGATTTCAAGGGCCACCCCTGTAGTTAAGAGAATTTATCGTCATGGATTAGTTGAGCGATGTGTTCTTCTTTTCCGTTGCATCTTACGACCACATATCGAATTTGGCTACATAATCTTGGGCCTTGTGAAGAGGCCCCTGGATTTAATTCATCAGGATGACCGCTGACCGAGTAAAAGGAAAAGATAGAGTGGCTGGCTATAGAGAAATGAATCGAGTCTTATTTGCAAGGATTGCTTTATTGTTGAGCTGTCTTTAGTCCGTTGCTGACGTAGAAGTCTTAAAGTAACAATATTATTATTTGGCCACCATTTGTCTAGGACATCTTGTTTATTCTACTGAAATAAAAGAAGGGAGGAAGTCCAGGTTTTTGTGAAGAGAAATTATCGATCATACTTCAGCGGCCACTTACTGAATTTCTTTTCAATTCTAATAAAAGGAGAAAAATAGATGAACATTATTATTTCCATGTATGTTTTCTTTACGGGCACGATTTTAGGCTCCTTTTACAACGTTGTAGGGCTGCGATTACCTAAAAACCTCCCTTTCGCGATCTCCAGATCCTATTGTCCCCATTGTTTAACCCTTCTCCAAGCTAGAGATTTAATCCCTTTGCTATCTTATTTTCTATCCAGAGGCAAATGCAGACACTGTGCCAAGAATATATCCTATACTTATCTACTCGTTGAATTTCTGACAGGTATCCTGTTTTTATTAGCGTACTTAAGATTGGGGTTATCTTCCGTATTTATAGGGGCTTGTTCTCTTATATCCCTAGCTGTGATTGTATCTGTCAGCGATTTGAAATACATGGTCATTCCAAATCGGCTTTTACTATTTTTTGGTTTGTTTTTTGTGGTTTATCGTTTTATTTATCCTCTAAACCCTTGGTACGATTCTATTTTAGGGGCGGTTACAGGTTTTGGATTGATTTTCCTCATTATTTTTATCAGTAAGGGAGGCATCGGGGCAGGAGATATGAAGCTCTTAGGTACATTAGGGATTCTTTTAGGAATGAACCTTACTCTATTGACATTCTTTTTAGCAGTAATTTTAGGTACGGTCATTAGTTTTAGTTTACTCATTTTTAAGGTAATTGGTAGAAAAGACCCCTTCCCTTTTGGTCCATCGATTGTAGGCGGATCAATGGTTAGTTATCTTTTTGGGAATTCTATGCTGACCTTTTATTTTGAAGCCTTTTATTTTTAAATAAGAAAATTGTATATGAGATTTAGGGAAATATTACATTTTATGTTCGGAGTATTATATTCAAAGAGTTTTCTGTTTTTCTCATCCTTATGGGATGGTGATCTGAAGAAAATAGCGAGTGGAATAAACTTAGAAAGAAGTAAAAGGAGATCAGCCCTATAGCTGAAATTGTCGAAGTGGTACTGACAAATTTCTGCGTTGTTTTTAACCCACCTGTGATAGGGTTGGGACAAACCTTGCAGGAGTGATTAATCCATGGATTCCAAAAACAAAATCTCAATTTCATTCCGTAATGAAGATCAACAGGAAACAAAAAACGAAGTTGTCCGTACCCAGAAGGAACAAGCGGCTGCGGTGGAGGAAGATAAAAAAGGGGACCGCCATGAAACTCGAGTATATCAAATTCCTCTTAAAAAAATGAAGCGATTTTCATCACCGGTAAGACCTTTCCTCGCTACGGCATTAACTGCTTTGATTATTAGTTTAGGTCTGGGATTTCTACTGTTGCGTATGTTTGTATCTTTAACTGATCAAACAGATGCCAGTAGTCAAACTTCCCAAGTAACGGGGGACCCAGTTAATTCTGAAGCTACAGCTAGTAACAATGATGAACAGGGTACTGAATTACCGAGTGGGACCCCTCAAACTTTGGATAGTTATATTGTTCAAGCGGGGGCTTTTTCCACTGAAGGTAAAGCAAAGGAGTGGCGTAGTAAATTGACCGCTTTGCTCGTTCCTTCCGTTATTTGGCAGCGAGACGGTCAATATTTTTTGTTTGTCGGAAGTGCGAATAGTAAAAAGGAAGCTAATGTAATTGCTGATCGATTGGCGGAAAAAAGTATAGAAACATATGTGAAGCCATTTGCTGTAACAATTGAAAAAGAAGTACCGGAGGAATTGATCACATCCTTACAATCACATGAGCTGGGAAAATTGTCAGAGAACGAGAGACAGGGCTTCATTGAAAAAGTGGGAAATGACACAACTCTCGGTAAGGTATTGACAGATTGGGAGTCCCAGGATGATTCCAATATTAATTGGCTTAAAGTTGCTCAATCACTTGAATAAGGAGAATGGGAGCATGTTCAAGGTGAAAAAGGGGATTCCTATTAGGAATGCTCCTTTTTTTAATGTTTTTTCTATTATAAAATTTATTTTTACTATACTCTTTAATTCTGTGAATTCTAGTAATATAAAGATAACCCCATGTATGGAAAGGATGTTGCCAAGAATGAAACGCTTAATTTTAGGTTCTCAGTCTCCAAGAAGAAAGGATCTGTTGCATCTAGCAGGGTATGATTTTGAAGTCCGCCCATCTAGAGCAGAAGAAATAATGGAGAAGACGCTGTCTCCGGATGAAGCTGTACTTTATTTGGCAAGGTTTAAAGCAGAAGCCATTTCCTTAAAGGAGAATGAAGTGTTGCTCACCTCTGATACGGTGGTGGTTCAAGATAATGAGATCCTTGGAAAACCTGCAGACCTTCAAGAAGCAAGAAATCACTTAAAACGCTTGAGTGGAAGGACGCACCAAGTTTATACAGGGGTGTGTATAAGCACGGTGGAAGAACAAAAAGAATTTTTTGTCCTTACTGACGTGACCTTTTTTCCATTAACAGATGATGAAATTGACGATTATATCGAGACAGGGGAGGTTTGGGATAAGGCCGGATCTTATGGTATTCAAGGAAAGGGAGCCCTCTTTGTGGAGAAGATCCATGGAGATTATTATAGTGTGGTAGGGCTTCCGCTAGCACGTGTAGTACGAGAACTTAAGACGTTTGGTATTGTTGGCAGTTGATTCCTTTTGCCATGGGGATTTGGAAGGAAAGGATGCGAATTAAACCATTGAATCAAACCAGTATAATGATTAAAGATGTCCCAATGCAGGATCGACCTAGGGAGCGCCTGATTGAACTGGGGGCTTCCCAGTTATCAAATCAGGAACTTTTATCTATTTTATTGGGAAGTGGTACGAAACGGGAATCAGTTATGGAACTGTCCAATCGCTTACTTGTTCATTTTGAAGGAATTATGCTGCTAAAGGATGCAACCGTGGAAGAATTGACGGCGATCAGAGGAATTGGGACAGCAAAAGCCGTGTTACTCTTGGCTGCGATCGAAATGGGCAAGCGTATGCAAAAAATGAAACCTGTAGAACGTTACATGATCCGCAGTCCGGAAGACGGAGCAGATTTTATTATGGAAGAAATGAGAGATTTAAAGCAGGAGCATTTTATTTGCTTGTTTTTGAATACAAAAAATCAAGTCCTCCATCGACAAACCATATTTATTGGAAGCCTGAATGCTTCTATCGTCCATCCCCGTGAAGTGTACAGGGAAGCCGTTAAACGGTCCGCTGCCTCCATCATTTGTGCCCACAATCACCCGTCAGGAGTGCGCCTGCAAGGTGCGTAATTTTAGTGATTATAATCTAGAACTCCTTACACTGTTCTATGGTCACCATCTTACCTTGAGGGGAAACCCATATAGGGAAAAAAGCATGATGAGAAAAGGAGAAGAGACGACAACGCTATCTAATGTCGAGTCCGTTCTTCAGACCAAGTGATGCATGGTAAAAGCTATACTGCTTGAATCCTAGACGAATGAGCGATAGGTGCGCCATAGTCTACGATAGCTAATAGGCAATGAGAGCAAAATGGGAGACACTTCATTATTAGTGTCTGTTGGGAATCTCCTGATCCCTGCCCATAGTAGGGTTTGTTCTTCACTCCTCAAGTTGAGGAAACCGTCGAAAGGGATACCTAAACATCACGTAACTAAAATTATGTCATAATGCAGGGATTACCTAAAATCAATAGCTATAGCTATAATGCCGAAATCTATAGATATTGCTTATGGTAACGGAGTCTCCATAGTACCCAACGTTTGCTTGTAATGAGTGGAGCAGGGGGAAGGGAGACAGGTTGATGCTGACGCCAATGAGAAAGGAGTCATGAATATGGCAACAAATCCATTTCAACAATTGGACGTTATAAGGAACGCTTCTCAAAATGGTAAAACGATAACAGATTGCTATCGACTTATGTATAAAAAGGAATTATGGATGGAAGCCCATGCACAGTTATATCCGAATGGACGAAACCCGACCAATAAAAATGAAAAAATAAAAAATAATTTTCGTTTGCAAAAAATGAATGAATGGATTGAACAACTTAAGGGTGGGGTGTTTCGCTTTGATCCTATAAGAAGGGTTTCAAAAGCAAATGGAAAAGCAAACCTTTTAGAGAACACCGACTTTAAAGATAAAATCGTACAGGAAGTAATGAGAATGGTTTTGGAGAGTATATATGAACCTGTTTTTTCGAATCATTCCCATGGATGGAGAGAACAGAAAAACTGTCACACGGCACTATCTCAAATCAAGAATACGTGGAGAGGCTTCACATGGTGTATAAAAGGAGATCTAAATACATCCCCCGTCCATTTCAACCCTTCTGAATTATTAAACCTCCTATCAAAGAAGATCGATGACCACCGTTTTCTTTTACTTATGCATAATGCTCTGTCTAGTGGTGTGTTAGAGGAGCGGGCTTATCATCACACCTATAGTGACAAATCAAAGAAGGGTGAATTTTCATCTTTATTAGCTAATATCTACCTTCATGAATTTGATTTATTCATGGAACAGCACATGAAAGGAGGATTCATAGAAACAATAGTTCCTCTTAAGCTTAACCTGAATGTCCCTCTAAGTTGTCCCTCTAAAACTAATTCTGATTCAAGAATGAATTATGTTCGTTTTGAAGATGAATTTTTAATCGGATTAGCTGGTTCCAAAGACAATGCATTAAAGATAAAGAAAATGGTGAAGAGGTTTCTAAATCAAAAACTCCATCTTGAATTAAATGAGGAGAAGATACACATTACCCACCTGCAAAATCCAATCCCTTTTTTAGGGTACGAATGTTGCAGGCAAGAGGAGAAAAGCAGAAGGGTTTCATTGAATAGCCACTCGATGAAACAGAGAACTCACTTAGAAGCTATTCTATTGAGAATTCCCAAAAAGAAAATGAGGGAATTTGTGAGATTGAATGGATATGGCCATCTGGATAATTTTAAAATTATGCATCGAGCCAATCTCGTGAACCATACTGAATCAGAAATTCTGTCCACTTATAATGCTGAACTACGTAAAATGGCAAACTACTATAAGCTAGCGAGTAATTACCATCATTTAGAACGGGTGTTTCATTTAGCAGAGAGTAGTTTTCTTAAAACGATTGCCCACAAGCGTAAAAGCACCTCAATGAAGGTTGCTTCAAATATGAGGGTACCCAAACAAGGAGTTTTGAGTATAGTCACCAAAGATAAAAGCGGGAATGAAAAACTCCATCATTTTTTGAAATTAAAGGATTTACCTAACGGCTAAAGCAACCCGGGTCTAGGTCAGGTAAAATGAATTTTCAAAAAAGATAGTTAGTTCTATCGGTGGAATAGAAAGACAATGATCCAGTGTGTTCAGTGATCGTACCTACCATGAGAAGGCAGATTCCGATTAGTCAACTGGCGAGCCGTATACGCTGAAAGGTGTACGTACGGTTCTGAGGGGGAGACATGAAACCTACTTTGGTTACAAGGAAAGGCGCCTGTTCTCTACCCTACGATCCGACCCCATCCCAGGAAGATATTCAAGTCACACGCAGATTAAAGGAATGTGGGAAAATGATCGGCATTGAATTACTAGACCATCTGGTCATCGGAGATCGTCGATTTATCAGCCTTAAAGAAAAAGGATATCTGTAAGACCCTCCTTTTTCTATGAAAATGAGGGGGTTATAAATCTCACTATTTTTTATTGTTGGGAAATCAGCAACTTACTAGACACAACGATAACCTAAGGATTTCATATAGAAATACTAATTTGGAGTCTTCCACACAGTGGCACTTATCTGAAGAAAGGTAAGTGCCATTTTTTGATGAATTGGGTAGTAGAGTTGAAAAAGCAAGAGAGAAGATTGTATGTTATTAATGCAATTTTCATTCATTTACAAAAATCTACATACTTAGTTAACATTTCTTTTCTATACTTAATGTGAATACATATTGTAGATAGGAGATGGAGAAAATGAGCAAAAAATTAGTATTAGGTGTAGGGATAGCTTTTTCGGTGTTGATTAGTCCTTTTAGTCAGGTGTTTGCTGATGATCTAACAGGAGGCGAAAGAAAACAGGTGGATAATGTAGCACACCGTGGTGCAGCAGGTTATGCACCTGAAAATACAATCGCTGGTTTTGATCTTGCCGTCGATATGAAAGCAGACTATATTGAGATCGATGTTCAAAAAAGTAAGGATGGGGAATTAGTAGTGATCCATGATACAACAGTGGATCGTACTACTGATGGAACAGGCAAGGTAGGGGATTTAACATTGAAACAGCTTAAAAGCCTTGATGCCGGTAGTTGGAAAGACGAAAAATTCGCAGGAGAACCAATCCCCACGTTTGAAGAGATTCTTGACCGTTACTATGGAAAAGTTGGAATTTTAATAGAATTAAAGGCCCCACAACTTTACCCTGGTATTGAAGAACAAGTGGCAGAAGCTTTAAAAAAACGAAATCTCGATAAGCCACAAAACGAAAAAATTATTATTCAATCATTTAACTTCAAATCTATGAAAAAAATGAACAAGCTTCTTCCGGAAGTTCCAATCGGTGTATTGACTTCCAACCATACGGATACAACAACGGAGGCTTTACAGGAATTTTCTACTTATGCGGATTGGTTTAACCCGAATTATGGAAACGTTTCAAAAGAATTGGTTAACCAAGTTCATTCTCTTGATATGCAAATTGGATCATGGACGGTACGTAGTCAAGAAGCAGCAGACCTTCTATTCGAAATGGAAGTTGACGCGATTATTTCTGATTATCCGGATTATGTAGATCCTAGAAACTAAAATTATTGGAAGAGAGTTAAAAAAAGGAGTAGTTGCTACTCCTTTTTTTGTTTTGATTTATGGTTGTAAAAGAAAAAAAGGGTTGCTACAGCAACCCTTTTCTCTTATACGCATAAAAGGATAACAAGTTTGCTTAAGTGATTGATATTAATTCATTCATTTGAAATAATTGTAATCAGTAATAAGGATGAATGATGAATAAAAAGGTTCAACGGATGTAAAAGAAGGAGGACATTGAACAATGAATAAATATGGAACACTACATGAGACAAATGGCCGTTATACTTTAAGATATAAACGCTTCTTCTCCTATAAATCCGAGGATGTTTTCCGTGTTCTTACGAATCCTAGCTATTTCTCTCAATGGTACCCTTTTGCAACAGGGAAGATGGACCTCAGGTTAGGAGGTAAGATTGCCTTTGATGACGGTGAAGGGTCGACATATGAGGGTATTATAACTGGATTAATAGAGCCTCATACATTTGAATTCCGTGAGGTTGATGATTTAATAAAAATCTCATTCCTAGAGGAGGAAGAAGGATGTCAAATGATCTTCACCCACACTTTTGACGATAAGGAAGTGGTGATGTATGTTGCTGCAGGTTGGCATAGATGTCTTGATGCATTTGAGCAGATCGTTAATGGGCAACCCGTTGAATGGGAAGATAATTCAGCTGAGTTAAGAGAATTATATAGGGAAGTATTTGATCTGAATTAGTTCATAATTTTTGTATAGCTATGGTTAAGAAATACTAAAAAATCATACTTTCAAAAGAGGTTGCATAAAGAAGGGGAGCCTCATATTAGAGTATATAATTAATTTATGGTACGTACTAAGACAGTGGGTTATTTAAACTCTCTTAATTTAGTGGTCTGGATGCGAGTATCTATTTTTATACCCTCTTCTTTTTGCTTTTAAAGAAATGAATGGAACAATACTTGAATAAAAAATAGAAACCTTCTGTGTTCCTGTTGAACTTGGAAGGCTTTTTATATAACCTTTTAAGCTGACGAGCAGTCTTTTTTCAGAAAGGTGTGGTCCTATGAGAAAAGTCGAAGTACACTCACACAATCAAAAGTGGTCTTTAAAGTTTGCAGAAGAAGTTGAAAAACTTACATTCATTTTCGGATCTGAAATTGTAGATATCCATCATATTGGAAGTACATCCATTCAAGGTCTAAAAGCCAAGCCAATAATAGACATCATGCCTGTAGTTAGAGACATAGAACTTGTTGACAAGTACAACCAGGCGATGCGGGACATTGGATATGAACCCAAAGGTGAAAATGGAATACCTGAACGAAGGTATTTCCAAAAAGGTGGTGACAAACGGTCTCATCATGTACATTTTTATCAGTTCTGATATAACAAGACACTTGGCTTTTCGTGATTATCTAAGAAAACACACTGTTGAAAAGAAGAAATACGGGGAACTAAAAGAAAAGCTAGCGAAGCAGTATCCCTATGATGTTGAGTCATACATAAATGGTAAGGAAAAACTGGTTAAAGAGATAGAAGGGGAAGCATTGAACTGGTTTAAAGAGAATTCTCCTGAGTAGTAAATAAATTAATTTATTCAGTGCAATTTCCTTCAGTTTTATGGGGGGGGGGTTCTATTACTGGCTTCCAGTCTAATGAGGATTGAATGAGATGGTTCCACGTTTGGTGTGGTGGAGGTGTAACCGAGAGGGAAGTCCCATCCTCGGAATTGAAAGTCGTTATGAATAATGTTTTTTATACTAGGAAAGCGCAACAATAATCAAATGCATTTATCATCATGAAGTAACTCTTTAAATAAAACACAGTGGCAAAACGCTTCGGACCTTTAATTACCCTCTCCATCTTAGCTGCCAAGGATATCCTTGGCAGCTAGATGAGGAATAAAAGGATACAGTATTAACCACTGATTTTTCAACAATGACTATTTCCCAGCCTACTCTCTGGTAGTGCTGGCGATGATTTAGACGATCGCTTTAATTATTGGCTTTCCAAATCGCGCTTTCGGAAGCCAATAAATCCTAGGATGATAAGAACCACGGACACTGCATTTAGTAAGAAAAGAGGCAAAAAGGTTATGTCTTCTAAAGGGGCTTGCGGAATATGACCGAAGGGAGAAAGATTCCCTATCCATTCCGGAAATTGCATCAATCCCCCTAAATAAAGAACAAAAAATGAATAAACCAGATACACCCAAATCATCGCTGTAAGTTTTGGAAATAAACCAATCAAAAATACAGTAAGGCCGATCATGGTGAATAGAGCCGGGTAGTACGCCAACACTGCTTCATAAATGGTCCATAACTCAAATCCATCTTCCATTACAGTGGCGCTGGCGCCCCACAGGCCAAGAGCACTAAGGGACAGCATGACAAAGCCGACAATGAGTGATAACAAGAGATAGCCCCCTAATAGGCGGGGGCGGGAGACCGCTCTTCCTAATAAATGCTCAATCCGGTCCTTATTCTCTTCGCCACGAAGTTTGGTCATCGCCATGATCGTGGGAACGGCAGATATAATCGCTATGATTATAATTAACATGGGGATAAACTGCTCCGTCAACGACACGTCAGCTGTAGGCTGCAACATTTGTTGCATCATTTCATTACCTTCAAAAAAAGATTCCATATCACCCAAAACTGATCCATAGGAAGCACCCACCACAAAAATTCCCAATGCCCAGCAGAACATCCCAGTTCGTTGAAGACGAAAGGCAAGGCCAAGCGGACTAAGCAGGAATCGGGAGGCATGCTTTTTTCCTGGTTTGGAAGGAAGGAATCCTCTTTCTAAGTCACGGATCGAATGCAAATAGTTCGCAAATATAAACAAAAGCAGAGAAATACCGATCATTAATAAAACAGGGCTCCAGTTATTTGCGGAATACGCCTCCGTCTTGGTTACCCAACCCAGAGGAGACAACCAGGAAAGGGCTTCATTGCTTATATCCGTCACCGCCCTGAAGAGATAGGTAAAAAGCAGGATAGCGACAGACAATCCAATCGTACCGCGAGAGCTTTCGGATAATTGAGCAAAAATCGCGGTTACCCCTGCAAACACCAGCCCGGTTCCGCCCAGTCCGGCCCCATAAAGCAAGGAACCTTCCAGATTCATGCTATCTATACCCAAAATATATAACCCTATTCCGGTCACCAACGACAATGTTAGACATATACCGATTAGCATGAGGATCGAAGCATTTAAATACGAAAGACGTCCCGCAGGCAAGGACCGTATCATTTCTACACGTCCGTCTTCTTCATCCAATCGTGTATGAAGGGTCATAAGCAATATGCTCATCAATCCAGCAACTAGTGCTGTCATTAGCAACATTTGGTGGGTGGTCATTGCACCAACCGTGTAGTTTTCCAAATCTCCCGGTCCGACCATAGCGGTCATGGCAGGATTCTTCATCGTATCCGCCATCCCGTCCCTCTCCTGCTGTGATTCATAAAGCCCATTAAAGGCATTTGGCACCACGAGAGTGAAGAAGGTAAGACCGATCAGCCACAAAATAATTCTCATACGATCAATTCGAAGAATGAATCGGGTAAGTGTGCCCATCTTGGCTAGTGAATGCTGTGCCATCAGTCAGCACCTCCTGTACCTGCATTGGTCCCTTCCTTTGTCATTTCATAATGGCGCATGAATAAATCTTCCAATGTTGGTGGCGCACTTTCAAGCTTTACAACTCCGAATTCACTGATATACCGTATGGCATTACCTAGTTCTTCTGTATCCACTTGAAAAGTTACCCCTTGTTTTGTTTCCACAATTTCATGGACCCCTTTTACATCACTTAATGAAAGGATCGGTTTTTTTGTTTCCACAAGAAGTTGGGTCCGTGTTAAGTGGCGGAGTTCATCAAGTGAACCTTTTTCGATAATCTTGCCCTGGCGGATAATGCCCACTCTGTCACACAACTTTTCTACTTCTGATAAGATATGGCTGGAGAGCAAAACACTTTTTCCCTGGTTTTTAACTTCTATCACACATTCTTGGAATACTTGTTCCATCAATGGATCTAACCCGGAGGTTGGTTCGTCTAAAATATAAAGATCGGCATCAGAGGAAAAAGCCGCAATCAACGCAACCTTCTGTCGGTTTCCTTTTGAATAGGTGCGGCATTTTTTCGTGGGATCGAAATCGAATTTCCGGATCAGTTCTTCACGTCTGTTCTGGTTATTTTTCCCGCGCAATTTCATAAACAGGTCAATCACTTCTCCACCTGTTAAATTTGGCCATAAATTCGCATCGCCAGGGACGTACGCAATACGTTTGTGGATTTCTACAGCATCTTCCCAGACATCTTTCCCGAAAATTTTTGCTTCCCCGCTTGTGGCTTTCAGAATCCCAAGCAGTACACGGATGGTGGTGGATTTTCCAGCGCCATTGGGACCAATAAACCCGAACACTTCACCTTTGCGCACTTCAAACTCTACCCCATTTAACGCTGTGAATTTACCAAATCGTTTAGTCAGGTTCTCCACTTTTAATAAACTCATAACCCTTCCCCCTTTTACCTAGTAAAAACACTTCTTCAACAGTTCTGAGTATCTCTCCCATTCTTGGATCTGTTCGATCCCCACATCCTCAAACGAATCCAATTTATCTACTTCTCTTTCTGCAAAACCAATCATGGTCCAATTGATGACATCCATTGCTTTTTCTACGTCAATGTCCGAGCGGAATTTGGAGAAATCGATATTTTCATATACTTTTTCCAGGCCGCTTCCAAACATCCTATCCTTTTTTTGTTCAATTTCTGATTTCACTTCCAGAGACTCTTCATTTCCTAAAGATTTAAGAAAATCAAATACTTGAGGGTATGTTTGCTGGGTTTCCAATTTCAGGATCCCAATATCTCCAATTCTTTTGAAAATGTCTGTTTCTTCAAGATTTATTTCTTTATACATCTCTTCAAGGATCGCAGCTGCATGATCAAGCAAAAACAAATACAATCCCTTTTTGCTTTTAAAGTAATTAAACAAAGAACCCTTAGAAATGTTTGCTGTGATTACGATTTCATTGGTAGACGCTCTTTCGAAACCAGTACGGACGAATTCTTTTAACGCTGCGTTTATAATATCTTCCTGTTTTTCCTGGTGCAGACTATAAAATTTAGAATAAATCTTTACTCCCTCCTCTCCTCAAAGTAGCATGAATACTTTCAGATGACCAATTTGGTCATCTTTTACCACTTGAGTATAAACCTTATGACCATTTTGGTCAAATTCATTTTTGTAGTGATTATGATGAGTTTTTACACTATCCGTAATCGTTCGGAAAAGGGGGGAAACGAGAGTGTTAAAACACTTTAGGAATGACTATATGCTTCGCTGGTTAATTTTCTTTTCTTATCTTACAAGCATTGAAAACCTTTCACTATAATTATGCAAATTACATTAAAATCATTAAGAACCTCTAAAGGGGGGAAGCACTAGTATCGGTGTTAAAAACGTTGAATTATAGGGTGTTCAAATTCATGGAAATTGAGTTTTCGTTTAAGATTTTCAAGTGGATTAGAAAATGAAAAGGTTAGGGGGGCAAAAGGAGAATCTTCGATCAAGGATTTGGATATGGGCGCATTCTTAAATGAGATTTTGGGGCTATTCAGCTATTGGAAAGAAAGTAAGTAAGAATGCTTTACAATAAGGAGGGAGTTAGTGAAGATACCTCGATTTTGAGTCAATAAAATAGGGGGATGATTTAATTTAGAAGACGAATAAATGAATCTCAATAAACGGGATCTAAAATAAAAAATACTCTAAAGTATATCTCCTTCAAGTCTTCTAGTTTAAAGGGGATGAACGAAAATATATTTTTTGGAAAAGAAAAAATTCTCAAAATTAGGTATTGGCTCTTTTTTGTTTTTCATATATACTGGAGTCAAATTGAATAGTCATAACTAGGGGAGCCCAATGAGCTGGGCTGAGAAGGAAACGCTTTGAAGTTTCCTGACTCTTCGGACCTGATCTGGATCATGCCAGCGTAGGGAAGTTAGAATAATCACCAATATTAACAATCCTTCTGTATACATATAAGCCGGGTCCAACCATAATTCAATGGACCCGGCTTTTTATGTGCTTCTATAACCAATTCCGCTTGGCATGATTTGTCTTGTCCTTAACTCAAAAAAAGGAGAGATGTAACATGTCACAACCTTCATTAAACAAAGAACACATTTCTATCATGTCCAGTTTTTCGGGAAGTCAAAAAGTATATGTACAAGGTTCAAGGACGGACATTAAAGTTCCCATGCGTGAGATCAGCTTGAGTCCAACCTCTGGTACATTCGGTGATGAGGAAAACCCTCCATTACGAGTGTATGACACAAGTGGTCCATATACAGACCCTGATTGTGCTATTGATATTACCAAAGGGCTTCCTCCTTTGAGAAACGTATGGATTCAAGAGCGAGGGGATGTAGAAAAATATGAAAAGCGAAAAATCAAGCCTGAAGATAATGGATATAAAAGGGAAGAGGATTCTCGTGCGAACAATAAAGTGTTCCCTGACTTAAATCGTAAACCATTACGAGCGAAAAAGGGGGGGAATGTAACCCAGCTTCATTATGCTAAACAGGGAATCATTACCCCCGAAATGGAATTTATAGCCATAAGAGAACATATGGAACCGGAATTTGTTCGAGATGAGGTGGCCAAAGGTCGTGCTATTATCCCTTGTAATATTAATCACCCAGAAACAGAGCCGATGATCATCGGACGTCACTTTCACGTGAAAATTAATGCGAATATTGGGAATTCAGCGGTTTCTTCTTCTATTGAGCAGGAAGTAGAAAAAATGACATGGGCCACCCGGTGGGGCGCAGATAATATCATGGACTTGTCAACGGGCAAAGACATTCACACAACAAGGGAGTGGATTATACGAAATTCCTCTGTTCCGGTAGGCACAGTTCCGATCTATCAAGCATTAGAGAAAGTCAATGGGATAGCCGAGGATCTTACATGGGAGGTCTACCGCGATACGCTGATTGAACAGGCTGAGCAGGGAGTGGATTATTTCACAATCCATGCCGGAGTCCTATTGCGATATGTACCTCTGACCGCCGAGCGTTTAACTGGCATTGTATCTCGAGGCGGATCCATTATGGCACAATGGTGTTTGTATCACCACCAAGAAAGCTTTCTTTATACTCATTTTGAAGAGATTTGCGAGATTATGAAGACCTATGACATTTCTATCTCTCTTGGAGATGGGTTACGCCCTGGTTCCATAGCTGATGCCAATGATGAGGCTCAGTTTGCTGAATTGGAAACCCTTGGAGAACTAACAAAAATAGCATGGGAACATGATGTTCAAGTGATGGTTGAAGGACCAGGCCATGTACCTATGCATTTGATAAAAGAAAACATGGATAAGCAAGTAGAGTTGTGTAAGGAAGCACCATTCTACACGCTTGGACCGCTAACCACTGATGTGGCCCCTGGTTATGATCACATTACTTCGGCGATTGGGGCAGCAATGATTGGCTGGTATGGGACAGCGATGCTTTGTTATGTTACACCAAAGGAACATTTAGGTTTACCGAACAGGGATGATGTCCGCGAAGGAGTCATTACGTATAAAATCGCAGCCCATGCAGCAGATTTGGCGAAAGGACACCCAGGTGCCCAGAATCGGGATGATGCTTTATCAAAAGCACGTTTTGAATTCCGTTGGAGAGATCAGTTTAATTTATCTTTAGACCCTGAAAGAGCCTTGGAATATCACGATGAGACTCTGCCTGCAGAGGGAGCAAAAACAGCTCACTTCTGTTCCATGTGCGGTCCTAAATTCTGTAGTATGAGAATTTCTCAAGATATCCGTAACTATGCCCAAGATAATGAATTATTTACGAAAGAGGAAATAGAAAAAGGGATGAAGAAAAAAGCCTTAGAGTTTATAAAATCTGGAGGGAATATCTATCAATAGCTTATATGAAAGAGAACACAAGAAGACCGTTCAAAACATTCAGGAGGAAATCAATCAAACAAACCATCACCTTACTTTTTTGAAGAATGAACTAAAAGAGCTCCAGGAAAGTTGTCAACATCAATATAAAGCATATAAAAATTACAAGAAATGCGTAAGATGTAACAAATCAGAAGCACTGTATTACTAATTGAAAAACTGGCTCCGTTAGCGAGCCGGTTTTTTCATAAAAGCAAAGGTCTTTTTAGAATCACGCTTGTTATGATGGCATTTAAGAATGGCACTTTAGGGGGAAGTGATATGATTAAAGCATTTATTTTTGATTTAGATGGAACTTTATTGAACCGGGATGAATCGGTAAAGAGTTTTATAGCTGAACAGTATGAGCGATTGTATGAGACACTTAAACATCTACCGAGAGAGACATACATACAAAGGTTTATTGAACTAGATCATCGAGGATATGTTTGGAAGTACAAGGTGTATAGACAGTTAGTAGACGAATTTGATATTCAGAGGATGACGGGGGATGAGCTACTACACGATTATTTAAATAACTTCAAAGAAAATTGTATACCATTCCCTAAGCTCTTGGAGATACTTGAAGAATTGAAAAAAAATAACTTTCTGATTGGGATAATTACCAATGGAAAAGGACAATTTCAAATGAATAACATTAAAGCTTTGAAGATAGACAAATACGCAGATACTATTCTTATATCAGAGTGGGAAGGGGTTAAAAAGCCTGATCCAACAATATTTAGAAGGGCAGCAGAGAGGCTTAAGGTGGATCCGGAAAATTGTGTATTTATAGGAGATCATCCAGAGAATGATGTGAAAGCCGCACAAAATGTTGGAATGGTAGGCATTTGGAAAAGGGATTATCAATGGAGTGAAGGAGCAATAGGAGCAGACTATACCATTGATGATTTAGAAGAAATACTAAAAATAATCAACCGATAAATTTTTAGTAGGCTATCTTGATATTGATCTTCAAGTATGGGGACGAATATTTTGAGTAATGTTCATGTGGAGTTCTAAAAAAAAGGTGGACTATTTGGAGGACTCCACAATAGGTGGAGTCCTTAACCAAATATGGTCATTTTCTACATGTTCTCACTAAATTGGTTAGAAATGTGAGAAGGATGGTCATTAAAAATTGTAATACATTACTTCTCTAGTGTAAACATGCTTTAAATAATTAAAGAGCGTTTGAGGTCACCATGTATCAAATCTTCATCCATAAAAAATGGTGCAGGGCAAACCCGTCCGTATCTCGAGGGCGAGATAAAAGGTTCCAGGCGGAGCTTCTCCATTTTTCTTATTGAAGTGAATGTCACTATGCTGAAAGATAAATAAGAGCTTTTTTGTGAAAAATTTGAAAGGGATGTGGACTAAATCGAATAAGTCGTGTAAAGTATAGACAAATGCAAACTGAATAGGGTGTACACTAGGGGTGCCATTATGAAATGGCTGAGATCAAAGTATTACTTTGAGACTCTTTGAACCTGAACTGGCTTAATACCAGCGGAGGAAAGTGACAGGACTTATAGCAATATAGGTGTATTTTCAATAGTTAACTCGTAGATCCATGCCACTTTCCATTTGAGGAGAGTGGCATTTTTTTATTCATTTTAAAGGTTGTGCTTTTTATGAAACTTATAGCTGTAACAAATGGGGAAATGTGTGAAAAGCAACTGGTGGAGGTGATCATCGAAATCTCTCCAGAAGTTGATGCTATTATTTTGCGAGAAAAACAACTCGTTCCGAAAGCTTACTTGTCATTAGTAAAGCAATTAATAGAGCGAGGGGTGGATCGTCGAAAACTTTGGATTCATGACCGGTCAGATCTAGCTTGTATGACAGGCATTCACAACCTCCATTTACCAGAGAAAGGTCTTCCGGTTAGGGAGGTGAAGGGTTCCTTTCCATGGTTAAATGTTGGTGTTTCCGTGCATTCCTTGGAATTTGCCAAACAGGCAGAAGAACAGGGAGCGGACTATATCATGTTCGGCCATATTTTTTCAACGCTCAGTAAAAAAGGATCACCACCGCAAGGGATACAAAAATTAGCGGAAGTAACGGACGCATTAACGATTCCAGTTGTGGCTATTGGGGGGATCACGGAAGAAAATATACATAACATACGATCGACTAGCGTAAGTGCCATCGCCGTCATGTCAGGAATATTCGATGCGGAATCACCTATAGCTGCAGTAAAAAAACTGAGAAGGGAGATGGGACATAGTGAGTGAAAGACAAAACGTCTTAATCATAGGTGGTGGGATTATTGGTCATTCCATATCCTATTACTTAAATAAAAGCGGTGTTTCAGCTATGGTCATCGATAAACAAGAGAGCGGAAGAAAAGCAACAAGAGCAGCAGCTGGAATGCTCGGTGTCCATTCGGAAAATGCCCAAGCGAATGTTTTTTACAAGTTTTGTGAGAGAAGCAGAGAGCTCTATCAATCATTAAGCCAGGAGTTATTCCGTTTGACTTCCATAAACATCGGACTTTCTCGGACAGGGATGATCGAGGTGGCTTTATGTGAAGAAGAGAAGAACAAGTTACGAGACAAGAAAGCGTTCTTTCCTGAACTGGAGTGGTTAGAGGGTGAAAAATTAAGCGAAAAGATTCCATCTTTAAATGGAAGTGGGGCTGTGGGGCTGCATATGGAGAAGGACGGGCATGTTGAGCCCACTCATGTTTGTGAAGCATTTAAACGAGCCGCTCTCCATTTTGGAGGGAAATTGATAGAAGACCACTCGGTATGGGGGATCGAGAAAAATGAGCAAGGTTATTCGATTCAATTAGGTAACGAGACACTTTTAGTTGACCGTGTTGTCGTTGCTGCTGGTGCAGAGAGCGGCCCATGGTTTGAAGCCACCGGGCTGGTGGATCCTATGGTACCGACGAAAGGGGAGTACATTTCGATCAAACCAAAGAAAAATATTTGGGACGAGACATTATTCTTTCGTGATTTCTATATTGTTCCTAAGCCAGATGGTCGATGTGTGATTGGGGCTACAACAAAGCCATATGATAGGGGTCATTTTCCAACGGCAGGTGGATTGTCGGAATTACTGAACCATGTTTTTTCTGTCTTTCCCACTCTCCAAAGCGAACCTCTTCAAGACTGCGGGGCAGGCATAAGGCCCGGTACGAAGGATGGCTTTCCGATTATTGGAGAACATCCAACCATGGCTGGGCTTTATTTTGCAACGGGACATTATCGCAACGGGGTTCTTCTTGCCCCAGCTACGGGAGAGTTGATGAAAGATCTTATCCTCGATAAAAAGGTAGATTCTTCGATAACAGGGCTATTATCACCTAATCGCTTAGTTAGGAAAGGAGAGCATTCTTATGAACATTCAAATTAATGGCCGAAGTGTTGATTTATCTGATAAGGAAACGACTATCGCTGATCTTCTTGAGAGTTATCGCATTCGAAATAAAATCGCAGTCGTTGAACGCAATAAAGAAATCATTCATAAGGCAGATTATGAAAATACGAAATTATCACATGGAGATACATTAGAAATTATTCATTTTGTAGGAGGAGGATAATGATGTTGAAAATAGGTGGTAAGACTTTTCAATCACGATTAATGCTGGGGACGGGGAAGTATCCGACTTTTGAAATCCAAAAAGAAGCGGTCCAAGCATCGGATACGGAGATTCTTACTTTTACGGTACGGAGAATGAATATCTTCGATCCTGAAGAACCGAATTTATTGGAAGCACTAGATTTGAATAAGTATTCCTTGCTTCCAAATACAGCTGGAGCTAAGACTGCGGAAGAAGCTGTGCGGATGGCACGATTAGCAAGGGCGTCCGGCTTATGTGACATGATCAAAGTGGAAGTAATCGGATGTGAAAAAACACTTCTTCCTGATCCTTTTGAAACGATGAAAGCATCTGTTCAACTGTTGGAAGAAGGGTTTACCGTCCTTGCTTATACTTCAGATGATGTTGTCTTGGCGAAGCGTTTAGAGGAACATGGCGTTCATGCCATAATGCCTGGAGCTTCTCCAATTGGTTCAGGACAAGGAATTGTAAATCCTTTGAACCTACAATTCATTGTTGAGCAAGCTAAAATTCCAGTTATTGTTGATGCGGGGGTAGGAGCTCCAAAAGATGCTGCCTATGCAATGGAAATCGGGGCAGACGGTGTCTTATTAAATACAGCAGTCTCAGCTGCTGAAGACCCAGTAAAGATGGCAAAAGCAATGAGGTTAGCCGTCGAGGCCGGTCGGTTAGGATATGAAGCCGGACGCATCCCGAGGAAAAACTTCGGGACTAAAAGCAGTCCAGAGAGTGGGATGATCTAACGATGTCGGAACGCTATTCTCGTCAAGAACGATTTGCTCCAATAGGGAAAGAGGGGCAGGCAGCATTAATGGATAAACACGCCTTTATTGTTGGAGCGGGTGCATTAGGCAGCGCCAATGCGGAGATGCTGGCGAGAGCTGGAGTAGGGAATATCACGATTATTGACAGGGATTATATTGAATGGAGCAACCTTGGAAGACAGCAGCTTTATACCGAGGAGGATGCTGCTTCCATGCGGACGAAGGCTAAAGCAGCTGAACAAAAATTGAAATCCATTAATTCTAGTATAAGGGTTCGTGGAATGATACAAGAATTTAATGCGGAAAATGCCGAAGATCTACTGGAAGGTGTCGACATCCTCATCGATGGTACCGATAACTTTCGTACTCGTTTGGTCATCAATGATGCTACATCTAAACGAAGGGTGCCTTGGGTGTATGGGGGGTGTCTGCAAAGCTACGGGCTGGTTCTTTCGATTATTCCAGGGGAGACACCGTGTCTCCAATGTTTAATAGATTATATTCCAGATCAAGGCGGGACGTGCGATACGGTTGGAATTATCGGGCCTGCTGTACAAACGACGGCTGCCTATCAAACGGCGGAATGCTTGAAGTTTCTAACTGGACATCCGATGTCACCTGAAATGGTTTCTTTTGATGTATGGGGGCGAAACTATTCTTCGATTAATGTAAGTAAGCTCATCGATACAGCTTGTCCCTCCTGCTCCAAGGAGGCTGTTTATCCTTACTTGAACAAAGAAAAAGGTTTGAAGTCAGATCGTTTGTGTGGGAGGAATACCGTGCACATCAGACCTGCACATTCTATAAATCTTTCCTTCCCATTGTTGACCAAAGACTTAGAAACTATTACTTCAAAGGTAAAAGAGAGCGGAGAAATCCTTTCGTTTCAGATCGAAGAGAAAAGGTTTGTGGTCTTCAAGGATGGACGGACACTGATCCATGGAACGGACGACGTGAAAGAGGCTAAAGAGCTATATCAACGCTATATTAAAGCTTAGGAATGACTATCTGAAAACCTGCACGGGTGCAGCTGACTTTGGACCAGTAAAGCGGAAGAGGTTTGCCCCTGATTGACCTGATCTAGAACATACGAGCGTAGGGGAATAATTCGAGAGTCAGAGGATTTTTCCTATGCTTTTGCTCGCTCCTTTTTAACCAGGAGCGAGTATTTTTATTTCGCTGACATGGATTTTCCCTTGTGATCCAGAAATGGCCTTAAATTTCCTCTTTACTAACATTCGCCTTTTGTTGTGAAATCAACCCGGAGTTCTAATGGTTGGTTTAAATAAAGGGTTTTGATAGTCCAGGGGACTGTAACCGGCTTATAAAACGATGTGTGTGGATAGGCCAATTTTAAAAGGGACCCTCCACATCAAATGGTTTAAGAAATAGACATTTTAAACAAGTCAGTGTTTTATTGGTGGAAGAGTTAAATCGCTTTCATCTTTCAAAGAGAATTGTAACTCAAGGTTATGATTGATTGAAGCAAAAAAAACATGCTTTATATCGATGATGTCCCGCTGTGATAATTGTTGTTTTATCCAATCTTCGTTAAGATTAAAGTGATGTAGAACACTTGAATAAATTTCACCTTCTACAATAACAGGGTAAGAAATCGCAGATGTTGTTTTTGAAATTTTCATGTCTTCTAATGTAACGGAGTTTTTCTGTGCTTTTTTTAATACGCTTATCTCCCCATTTGCTTCTATAATGGCTATTTCTACTTCATTAATATCAAAAACATCTTTTTCCCTAAGCATTTGAAGGATATTGTCTATTGAATAACGAATTTTTTTTAGATTATGGTTAAGGAATTTTCCATTTTGGATAATAATCGTTGGTTCAAATGTGAGTAATCTCCCAATTGTTCTATTTGAAATTTTCCATTTTGCCACAACCCGTTGCAGAATACCGATACCTACTATAGCAATAGCAGTTGGGAGATGTTTAATGCCAGGATCTGCAATATCTGCTCCAACAACAGCTCCTAAGGTGACGATAATTAAAAAGTCAAATATAGGCAATTCCCCAATGGCTCGCTTTCCCATAAATAGGGTTATAAACAATAGCAAGGGTAAAATAGTAAGAATTCTCCCAAGAACCAAAAGTATCTCTTTCATAAATTCAACCATTTCTCATACCACTTCCTGAACTATATAATTTTATGAAAATGTTTTTGAATATACTTAGCTAGGGGTATTTGGGTAAGGAACTGGTTTATAAGGAATAACCAATATCCCCATCATTTTCCAACCATTCAGCGAAAAGAACATCTTCGACTTGATGAACGCCATTGGCTAATAACTGGTTTTTGAGCCAATCATCATTTTTATTTATTTCCTTTAAGTTTTCTTGGATTACTTCTCCGTCGCTAATTAGTGCCACGGGAAGATAAACAGGTTGATTAGGCATGTTAAAATCTTCTAAGGTTGTTTTTTGATAGCGTGATTTTTTTAAAACACTTATCGACCCATTCGGTTCAATCAATGCAAAGGCTACTTCCCGAATGGAAAAAATTTCACTTTGACGAAGTAAACTTTGCAGCTGATTAATATTCATTCGACACTTTTTTAACTGTCCAAAGTCAATCTGTCCATTTCTAATAACTACAGAAGGCGGCCCTTCCAATCGTTGCCTTAATAAAAGAAATTTTTGGTCAAGATATTCTACTAGAAATAGTAACCCTCCCCATATGATGGTGGTGAAAAAAATATAAAAAATAGGAATACTTTTTTCATAAATCGCGTTCCCTAATAATTCACTCAAGACAATGGCAGATATAAAGTGAAAGGGATTAAATTGGTCGATTAATTTTCTTCCTACTATTCTTATTAGAAAAAATAACAGGAAGAATCCAATAATCAACTTAATAAAGATTTGTGTTAATTCCACTTTTTTCCCTCCCAGCTAATACTTATAACTCAAAAATAGTACACTATCATCTTTTCCAAGACTTAAGCTATGAATACCATTCATAATAAATAAAATCTGAATTTATCATCCTATGTAAGGATGACGGAATAATTCAAAAGTGAAATAGTAGGTTTCAAATAAAAGAACAAGTGTTTTCAGAGGGATAAGGTTCATCTACTTCTGGAAAATAATCTAGTTATAAACTTATAGGTTTATGTTGCCTTTCAGCGATTTCTTTTCTATAATCATAGGTAAATGATAATGATAATTGTTATCAATTAATGGTTAGGGGGAAAAGAAATGTCTGATCCGATTTCATATACAGAACTGAAGATGACGGAGCAAGGAAAAGAAGGGCGGTTTTCATTCCGACCGCTGGATGCTAATAAGGATGTGGAACTGCTTTATTCTTGGATGCATCAAAAACATATCGCGCCATTCTGGAAGCTCGATGTGCCTAAGCCTGAACTGGAGAGTTGGGTGCACCGATCGGTAAATGCGGAACATAAGGATTGTTATATAGGTACATACAATGGGGAGACTGTTTGCTACCTCATTGCCTACAACATAGAAAAAGATCCGATTAAAGAGTATTATCATTATCAACCAGGGGATTTAGGTATGCATTTATTAATAGGTCCCCGGTCCACATTAAATAAAGAAAATGGACTGTCCCTCATCCGGGCGATGATTTTCTTCTTATTTGATCGTTATGGAGCGAAAAGAATCATTGGTGAGCCGGACAGAAGGAACCGGGTCATTATTCCGATTTTGAAACAGGTAGGAGGTTCAATTTTGGGGCGTATTCATCTGCCGAACAAAGAAGCGTCATTAATTGTCGGGGAGAAAGGGTTGTTTGAAAGATCGCTCCAGGATCAGGACGTCGAGATAGAGGTTGTAAATAGAATGGTTACACCAGAAGGGCGATACGTGTGATGGGGGTGGATCGACAAGTATTGGCATTACTAAAAAATATCGAAGAAAAGATGATTGAACTCGAGCATCCTCCGTTAGATCATCTGACTCCAGAACAATCACGGAATTTCTATCAGGAGGCGAGGACGCACTTCAAAGAGCTTCCTGTCGAAGGGGTTTCGGTTACGGATACCTATTTTCGGGGGAGATCCGGTAATGAGGTGCCGGTACGCCTATATACCCCTGAAGGGGAGGGTACACATCCTGCGGTCGTTTACTTTCACGGGGGCGGCTGGGTGTTCGGAGATATCGAAAGCTCTGACAACGTCTGCCGATATCTATCTCGTTACGCTCACACAGTCGTCGTCTCGGTTGGCTACCGTTTAGCGCCAGAATATAAATACCCGGCGGCGTTTTATGACGCCATCGATTCGATTGCCTGGATTTCCTCCCAATTCGCGAAATGGAATATCGATCCGGAGCGCCTTGCGGTAGCTGGAGAAAGCTCTGGGGGAAATCTTGCCGCAGCATCGGCGATCTATTTCTTAGATAAGGAAGACGTGGAAATCTCCCATCAATTCCTGATTACTCCCGTCCTTGATTATAACCTCAACACTCTCTCCTACAAGGCGGATTACAGATACAACTTGACGAAGGAAAAAATGGAATGGTTCTTCGGTCATTATTTGAACGATTATGGGGAAGGGGACGAAGTGTTCGTTTCGCCGCTCCGCCTGCGAAAAGTGGACAGACTTCCACGGACGCTGCTCGTGACGGCGGAATATGACCCGCTCCGGGAAGAGGCCTTTTCTTTTGCCGAACGACTGAAGGGGGCCGGAGTGGTTGTAGATCACCTGCATTATGAAGATCTTGTTCACAGCTTCATCAGTATGCTTGGAGTCGTCAGCCGTTCGAAGGAAGCAATGCAAGAAATGGCGCTTGCATTAAAAGAAGCTTTACACGCGGATATGGTGCATCTGTGATACAAGGTTTCATTTTAAGCAAAGGTAAACGATCTTCAATAGAATATTCATATCCCTGTGGTAAACCATAACCATGATCCATGTTATAACGTATGGTCATTATTCTAATGGAGCAACTGAATAGGGAATATCATCATTACTGGAGTCTTTTTTCAGTTATGTAAAAATGGTTGTTTTTATACATAATGAGAGGTATAGGTATATCCCTGGAGTCCATTCGCTTCCCCAATTAGTGACATTGCAATTAGGGCATTGAGAACATGGGGCTAAGAAAATCGTTTCCCTGTAATTACCATTATATTTTGGAGGAGATCAACCAAAATAGAATCATACGGATGAAAAGAGAAACTATCTGTTCTTAATAATTGGTAATGTAAAAGGGGATTTAGAATGAGAATAAGACTTTACTTTATAGCTTTGTGGAAAATCGTGGACCCGATTTATTTTTCCTGTACTCGTTTGCAACACCTTGGAAACAAGCGTAATCACCCCTCTATTTTCCGAGTGCGACTTACGTGTTATAAAGGACGGGATGTTACTTTATCTGATGGCACCGTGATTAAGAAGAATGATGTTTTGCTTAAAATACATCTTCACAACGCTCGCTTATTACATGAGTTCCGGGAAATGGATAGCGATTTGAAAAAAGCGATGATTCTTTATAAAAAAGTAAAAGAATCATTTCCACATCTTGCCTGTTATCTTGAGCAGCATCGAGACGTAAAAGATATTAAAGGTATAATTGGAATAAGCGTGTTAAATAAAGGCTGCGAGCGATTAGGCTTTGATTCGTATACGATTTCAAGCCCATGGTATAAATGGTTTAAACAACTGGCTCACTATCCGATCTATTTACTTTCCACACCAAAGCCTTATGCGATTTGGAAAAAAAGACCTTCACCGAAATACTTATTTATGTCAAAAGACCGTTTGTTGAACAAATATGGAACATCCATAGGATAGAGGTTGGGATAGAAATAGGTCACTGTTATTTTTAGGAGTAAAATAACCAATTTTAAAAACCAATGAATGCAGTGGGATGGAACAGGAATAAACTTCCGTTAAAAAATTCAGGTTGTTTATCATTACATCCACTCCAAAAAATGTAATGATATCTTTGATTCGAATTAGAATATTGGGATCATTGATTCATTACTTTTCTATTTTATTGAAAAATACAATTGGTATTAAACATTTTATGGTTTCTATAAGACAAGGGTAAGTCTTTTTTATCATTTTGATAGATGGTCGATCAACTGGAAAATTATCTGTTAAAATATGAAAGGTTCCTATAAGAACGAACTTTATTTGAAAGAGAGGAAGGAATAAATGGAATGGTTTGATATGGTACTACCGATTATTAAGAGTGTTTTGCTCGCCGTTGTTGTACTCATTGTTGGTCTTATTGTTGTTAAAGGGATTACAAACTTCATTGGTAAAAGAATTCAACGCTCTGAAATGGATCATACTTTGAAACCCTTTTTAGTATCTGCGAGTGGTACGATACTAAAAATCTTACTCGTTTTGTCTGTCATACGGATTTTAGGTGTAGATATTACTTCGTTTGTGGCTATTATTGCTGCAGCAGGTTTTGCTATCGGATTAGCATTTCAGGGTTCTTTAGCTAACTTCGCTGGGGGTGTCTTGTTATTAACTTTACGTCCTTTTAGAGTAGGTGATTACATAGAAGGTGCTGGGTATAGTGGGACGGTGAACGCGATCCAAATTCTTTACACAGAACTCACTACTCCAGACAATAAGGTGATTTATATCCCAAATGGTAATTTATCAAATACAGGAATTGTAAACTATTCTGTTAAAGATACAAGACGTGTTGATTTTCAATTTGGCACAGGCTATGAAGCAGATACAAATCATGTACTTGCTACATTAAACGATATCGTTCGCAAACACTCTTTAACACTTGACGATCCAGAGCCATTTGTACGTCTCTCCGCTCACGGAGACAGTGCCGTCGTTTATACGGTAAGAGTATGGGTGAATGCTGAAGATTACTGGACCGTCCATTTTGACATTCTGGAAGAAGTTAAGAAGAGGTTCGACGAGGAAGAAATTTCAATGCCATACCCGCAAATGGATGTTCATGTAAGTCCACAATCCTAATAGTAACGGATCCCATCGTAATGCTACGATGGGATTTTTATAAAAAGCCTTTTTATTACGGAGAATTTAGATGATTATCTTAAAACTTCCTTATTAAAAATAACAACCCAATTCTTCCGTGGATGACCTTGATGATTTAATAGAGATTCATTCTTTTTATGGAGATCCGGAAAGGGGAAGAAAAGATTAGAGCCTTTAAAAAAGAAGTAAGATATTGGGATATGATCCCGTTTAATAAACCGTCCATTTATAGTATGCTTTAAGACAAATTGATTAAATCTGCGAATGATTTGAAAGGATGGCGTTTTATGGCAGAATCAAAAGTTTGGTTTATTACAGGGTGTTCTACTGGATTTGGGCGTGAAATTGCTAAAAAAGTTATTTTAGAAGGCTATAAAGTCGTGGTTACTGCTAGGAACATGGCTCAAATAGAAAATTTGAGTCCGGATAATGAAAATGTGTTGGTACTTAAATTAGATGTGACAGATAAAAATCAAGTTAGAGAAGCAGTCAATCAAACGATCGTTAAATTTGGTCGTATAGATGTACTAGTAAACAATGCGGGAATTGGTTATTTCAGCTCTGTCGAAGAAAGCATCGAAGAAGAAACTAGAAAGATGTTTGAGATAAATTTCTGGGGATTGATGAATGTTACAAATGAGGTCTTGCCTCATTTTAGAAGTCAAAAATCTGGGCACATTATTAATCTCTCATCTATTAGTGGCTTAGCATCTTCCCCAGCAGTGGGGTACTATAACGCAACTAAATATGCGGTCGAAGGGATTTCAGAGAGTCTTGCAGAAGAAGTTGCTGTTGCAGGGATAAAAGTAACCCTTATTGAACCGAGTTCATTTCGTACAGATTGGGCTGGACGTTCAGCAAATCGTACCCAGACTACAATTTCAGAGTATAAGGGAACAGTTGGAAAAAGAATAGATCAACCAAGTGGTCAAGAAGCAGGGGATCCAAAAAAACTAGCTGATTCTGTCCTTGCTGTGGCTGAATCTGAAAAACCGCCTTTACGTTTATTACTTGGCGGGGATGCTTACGAAATAGCTACTAAGAAATTTACCACATTGTTAAATGAAATAGAAGATTGGAAGGAAACCACCATCAGTGCTGATTTTAAAGAATAACCTAAAGGTAGTGGATGTTGACATTGCAAATTAAACAAGTTAATGAGTCAATCTTTTGGGATAGTCGGTCAGATGGAAGTTCGATTACCAGCCTATTGTTGAGTTGATTAGATTTTCAAAGATAGAGAAAAACCTCCCACAATTTCATTGGACTTTTGGGAGGTTTTCTTGAAAATGATTATGGAATAAACGATGATCTTTTATTTTGCTTCTAGTAGTACAGTCGTATAGGCTGGAACTTTAAGGGTGGTTCGAGCTTTCTTTGTACCCTTTTCACTGGAAAATACTACTTTATCCTTTTTGCTCACTGAGATTTCAGCCTTTTGGGACGAAATATTGTGGTATACTTTCACTGATTTCCCTTGGTAATTTCGTGAATAAGCAATTACCTGTGAGGTAGCGATATTCAACGGCTCAAGGTTTCCTTTTTCTAATTCTACATGATCCTGCCGTACTCTAATGAGCTCACGATAATGATTAAGTAAGGAGTTTTTATTTTTATCCTGTGCTTCTACAGATTGCCCGTCTCCTCCTGTATTATAAATCGGTTTTTCCCAACTTGTTTGTCCAGGACCATCTCCTTCATACCACCGGAATGGTTCACGAATAAGTTCATCAGGTTTCTCGCCAGTCATCCCGATTTCTTCTCCATAGTAGATGAAAGGATTGCCTGGAAGAGTTAAAAGGATTGACGCAGCAGTTTTTGCTTTATTCGCGTTTCCATTCAATTCACTCATGACGCGATTTTGGTCATGATTCGTTAAGAAAGTAGCATCAATTTTGTCGGGATTATACTCCCGGTATAACTCCTCTGTTGATACTGCGGCATCCACAACACCAAGATCTTCCCCGCCCTGAACAGAGTTTACAATGGTTTGTGCTAAATCAAAATTAAATGTAGAATCTAAGGATTGATAATAAGGTGCTACGACTTCAGGTTCGTCCCATACTTCTCCGACTAAATAAGCATTTGGGTTTGTTTCTTTCATGGAATTCCGAAATTCATTCCACCATTCTATATTTTTCCTTGCTCCTTCCTCCGTTTCACCTTCAAAAATATGCATAGCTGCATCTAAACGGAAACCATCAGCGCCTTGATTGAGCCAAAATCTACCAATATCCTTTATTTCCTCACGAACTTCTGGGTTATCGAAATTTAAATCCGGCATTCCATGCCAGAAAGTTCCGTAAAAATACCCTTCACCATTTGGGTTTTTATGCCATACTTGCTGACCCCAAGGTCCCTTTTCGTCGAGATTGGTGTCCTCATTCGCCCAGACATAATAATTCCGATATTTACTGTTTTTATCTGAACTGGCTTGTTTAAACCAGGGATGCTCACTGCTGGTGTGGTTTATAACTAAATCCATGATCACTTTCGTTCCGAGTTTCTCAGCTTCTTTTGCAAGTTTGTGAAAATCTTGGAGGGTTCCATATTCAGGAGCAATGCTATAGTAATCTGTTACATCATATTTATGGTAGCTTGGGGAAGGGTTGATCGGCATCAACCACATGCCATCAACCTGCAAGTCTTTCTTGGTATGGGGGTTGCCATCATTCAAATAATTCAACTTTTTGGTAATCCCGTTTAAATCCCCATGTCCATCCTCATTTGAATCATAAAAAGAATTTACATAAATTTCGTAAAAGACTCCGTTTAAGTTATCTTTTGATACACTTTGTTTGGGCTCCGCTTGGACAACTGAAGAAAGGCTTGCTGCCATTACAAAGGAGGCAGCTGTAGCTGACCATTTCTTTTTGCTCATATTATCAAATCCTTTTTTTGAAAATGTGCAATCGGTTGCGCAACCTAATTACAAATGTATTATATCTTTTAGTGTAAACGATATCAAGTAATACTCAGAAAATTGATTCTATTATATTTTTGAAAGGGTGTATATTCATTATTGAGGTATAACTATGTTTGGGAATTATTTATCTATCGCATTTAGTTTTCACTATTATGCTATTCAATCCATGATGAATGCCAGGTCACAGTTAAAGTGAAGAATAAAAGTAAAGTAGTGAGAGGTAAAATGATCCACCTGATGGTGGATGGTGTGTAAGCAGCTGAAGAAAGAGATCTGACATGACTTCACCATACCAAAGAAGAGACTCTCTTAGAAGCTAAAGGATAAATAACACGTAAGAAACAAAGAGTATTTCAAACAAATTTTTATTTAGTAAAACAAATTTTTTGTTGACAAAATGATCTAATTCGTCTTAAAGTTTATACTATACAAAATTTTCAAAAAACAAAAGGTGGGTGACAACTTGGGACATATTCATGAGGAGCTAGACTTTTTAAAATCATTTATAAAGGGGATAGCTAATCATTTTGGAGAAAATTGTGAAACCGTTTTATTAGATGTATCCAATCCAGAGAAATATGGGAGTGGACTGATAGTTGCAATTGAAAACGGGCATATAACTGGTCGTAAAGTTGGAGATACCGGCACTAATTTGGGGTTAGAAATATTAAGAGGAACGGATAGTGAAGGAGACAAACATAATTACTTGACACAAACCAAAGATGGGAAAATGCTGAGGTCGACGACTATGTATATTCGTAATTCAAAAAATATACCTATTGGTTGTGTTTGTATTAATTTAGATATAACAGACCTAGTAATGGCTGAAAACACTCTAAGACAATTCACAAAGATAGATGATATCAATACTGAGGTTAAAGAAGTTTTCGTGAATAATGTAAATGATGTATTAGATGTGTTAATTCAAGAAGCACAAGAACATGTTGGTAAACCTGTTGCTCATATGACTAAAGAGGAAAAAATGAAAGGGATCCAATACTTGGATGAAAAAGGAGCTTTTTTGATAAAAAAAGCAGGAGATACGATTTGTACCTATTTTGGGATTTCAAAGTATACATTATATAACTATCTTGAAAAATCCAGAGGTGGAGTAACTAAATAGAAACCATCGCTTTTAGTCTTTCTAGGAATTTTACACAATCTATTTAAATGGTTTCTAAATTTCTTTCCCCCTTAAACTTACAGCATGAATAAATATATAACCCCCTGAATGATTTTGCCACCAAGATAATATTTTTTGTGTGTAGTATTACTATAAGAAAAATATTAAAGGAGAGGTATAATAAATGGGCGAAGCACAGTTAATTTATTTCTTAGTGTTTCTTGGTTTTCTTCTTGCTATGATAGCTGTTGGAATTATTGTGAGTAGAAATGTTAATAGTGGTGAGGACTTCCTGATGGGCGGCCGCGGCTTGACTACACCATTATTAATTGGAACTACTCTAGCTACATTAGTAGGGACTGGATCAAGTATGGGAGCTGTAGGTTATGGGTTTGCTAATGGATGGGCGGGAGCTCTTTATGGTATAGGTGGATCTATTGGAATGTTTCTCTTACTAGTATTGTTTGCAGATGTAAGAAAATATAACTTTATGACCTTCTCTGAAGAATTAAGCTTTTATTATGGGGCAAATAAATTTGTCAAAGGCTTAACTTCTATTATTCTATATATGGCATGTATTGGTTGGCTAGGAGCTCATATTATTGGCGGGAGCTTATACTTAAGTTGGATTACAGGTCTTGATCCAATTTTATCTAAAGTGATAGTTGCCGTGGGTTTCGGTTTATACACGCTTATTGGAGGTTATTTAGCTGTTGTTTACACAGATGTGATCCAAGGGGCAATTTTATTTTTAGGATTTATTCTATTGACTGCGCTCTCGATTATAAAAATCGGAGGTTTTGGCGAATTAAATACAAATGTTACTCCGGGGATGAGCTCCTTCTTAGGAATGGGGCAAATAGGAGTTATTCCTGCCATATCCTTAGCGATAGTTATTGCAGTTGGAGTACTGGCTACCCCATCCTATCGTCATCGAATTTATTCTAGCAAAAATGAAGGAACTATAAGAAAAGGATTTTTAATTACAGGTATACTTTTTGCATTATTTTCTTTGTTCCCTGCCATTGTAGGGATGTCTGCAAGTCTCCTTAACCCTGAACTGGAATCAGGTTATGCATTTCCTTATTTAGCTACAGAAGTATTTCCTCTCTGGATTGGAGCTGTTGTTCTTATCGCAGGACTTAGCGCCACCATGTCATCTGGAAGTTCTGACTTCATTGCTGCAGTAACCATTCTCCTTAGAGATGTGTTTGAAGTTTTTACAGGAAGACTTCCGAAAAAAGAAAGCATGGTTTTCTCATCAAGAATCTCACTCGTGTTAACTCTACTACTAGCATTATTTTTCACACTATTTACGAACAATATAATAACGTATATCTCCAACTTTGTTTCTACTGTCATGTCAGGTTTATTCGTAGCGGCTCTTTTAGGGAAGTTTTGGGACAGGGCGAATTGGCAAGGTGGTATAGCAAGCTTGATTGGCGGATCTGCAACTTCATTTATTATTTTAAACAATGAAGGGATGATGGCTTTTTGGGGAAACCCTATCATCCCTTCAGTTATAGTTGCATGGCTAGCAAATATCCTTGTTAGTTTATTAACTCCAGCTCAGAAAATATCCAAAGAAGATGCGCTTCGCTTACTAGAAGAAGAAAGAACCAGGGTGGACGAGGGGACGATTATTCCAGATAAAAAACATGTTCAATAGAAGGAGGAAAATATATGGATCAAACACCTTATATAGTAATAGATGAAAAAATTTTAGTTAAAAATATCAGAAAAATGTCAAGATTGGCAATAATGAACAAGGTTAATTTAAGGCCACATATTAAAACACATAAGATACCTCATATCGCTAAATTACAGTTGGCAGAAGGAGCGGTAGGGATTACCGTAGCAAAAATATCAGAGGCTAAGGTAATGGCTAGTTATGGTATTAATGATATTTTTATCGCTTATCCAATAGTCAGTGGGGCAAAAGCGAGAGAAATTTGTGTCTTAAATAAGAAGATTTCTAAATTAATAGTTGGTGTAGATAGTATCGATGGTGCCAGAGTACTGAATGAATATGCTAATAAATACAATCAGACCATAAAAGTCCGCCTAGAAATTGATACGGGTTTGGAACGGACTGGGGTGGGTTTCCAAGAAGCTTTAGTTTTGGCAAAAACAATAAATCAACTAGAATTTCTTTCGTTAGAAGGGATATTTACTTTTAAAGGTCCTGTCTATAAAGGGAAAGCAACAAAAGATGTCCAAAAGGCTGGTAGAGAAGAAGGAGAGCTTATGGTAGAAGTAGCTACTAAGTTAAGGAATGCTGGAATAAGGGTGGAGGACATCAGTGTAGGTTCTACTCCAACCGCATCCTCGGCTGCCACCGTGGATGGTATTACAGAAATTCGCCCAGGAACATATGTATTTAATGATGCCATGCAAGTTAATTTAGGAGTTAGTGAATGGGGAGACTGTGCGGCAAAGGTGGTTAGTACGGTAGTAAGTCGACCATCTGATAAACGTGCTGTGATTGATGGGGGCAGCAAAACATTTGCAACAGATGTGCAACCGAATTGTGCTCCGCTTTATTTGCTGGGGTTTGGTTCTATACAACAATATCCTAAAGCTCAATTTGCTCGAATGAATGAAGAACATGGAGTAATAATGACCAATGGTTCTACTCTTAAAATAGGGGAAAAGCTTAGTATTATTCCAAACCACATTTGTAGCACTATTAATCTTCATAACTATGTCTATTTGAAGAGGGGAGAAAATGATTACGAAAAACTTACAGTAGAAGCAAGAGGCATGGTCCAGTGAGGAGGTATTGTGATGCTAGATACGGTAATTAAGAATGGGAAGGTCGTAGATGGAACAGGAAATCCTTGGTTTTATGGGAACGTTGGGATTAAGGAGGGGCGAATTGTAGCTGTTGGGCCTAACATTTCAGATGATGCAAAAGAAACGATTGATATTAAAGGAAAAATTGTGTCTCCAGGGTTTATTGACGGACATTGCCATTCTGATCTTATGATTCTTGATTTTCCGGAAAGTGAAATTAAACTTCAACAAGGGGTTACGACAGAAGTTGTGGGAAATTGTGGTCTCGCTCCTGTACCCGTTAATCCTTTACACAAAGTAGCACTTCAAACTTATGTAGAACCAGTTTTGGGGAAAGCCAACAAAGATTGGAAATGGGAAACGATAAGTGAGTACTTTAATGAGCTTGATAAAAGTCTTATTTCAGAAAATGTTGCTTCTTACGTTGCTCATGGTTCACTACGTATTGCTGTAATGGGATTTGATAATAGACCACCAACGAAAGAAGAAATGGAAGAGATGAAGTACATCTTAGAAGAAGGAATGAAGGCTGGGGCCATTGGGCTTTCTATTGGACTTTTATATTCTCCAGGAAGCTATTCAACGAAAGAAGAGCTTGCAGAATTATGTCAAGTTGTAGCCAAATATAATGGAGTATTCTCGACGCATATCAGAGGAGAAGGCAATAATCTAATCCCTTCCATTAAAGAGGTTATATGGATAGCTAATAAAGCAAATGTTCCTCTTCATATTAGTCACTTAAAAGCAGCTGGTAAACGAAACTGGGGAAAAGTGATAGAGGCTATGGAAATAATAGAAAATGCTCGAAGTAACGGAATGGATGTAACTTGTGATGTTTATCCTTATTCAGCTGGATCTACGATGCTTACTACCCTACTACCTCCATGGTCTTTAGAGGGGGGGATTTCTTCCGTATTGTCTAAATTAAAAGACCCTATAGAGAGAAATAGAATTAAGCAGGAACTAATTCATGAACAAGAGGGTTGGGACAACCTCGTAGCATCAACTGGATGGGATAGTGTTATTGTATCTTCAGTAAACTCAATTAACTTAAAGAAGTATGAAGGGAAATCAATCCTTGAAATTAGTCAGGGAAATGGAAAATCTCCCGTTGACCAAGCTTTTGATTTATTAACTGAGGCGAATGGAAACATTGGAATAGTTTTTTTCCATATGGATGAAAAAGATATTCAGCAAGTTATGCATTATCCTAACTCTTTAATAGCTTCAGATAGTTTAACCTGTTATTCAGGTAAACCTCATCCAAGACTTTATGGGACTTTCCCAAGGGTGTTTTCAAAATATGTGAAACAAGATAAAGTTCTCTCCATTGAAGAAGCGATTAGGAAAATGACATCATTTCCAGCTAAAAGGTTCGGGCTAGGGAGACGAGGATTATTAACGGAGGGGTATGCTGCCGATCTAGTCGTATTTGATTTTGAAGAAATAACTGACAAAGCTACCTATGAATTTCCCGAAGTTTATCCAGAAGGAATAGAATATGTTTTTGTGAATGGAAAACTTACCACAAAAGCGAAGAATCATACTTCTCAAAAGTGTGGGTGTTTTATTAAACAATCAAGTTCCACTATTCCTGTGAGGTGAAAAAAATGATCAATGTAGAAGAAAAAATTAAAGAATTAGGTATTGTTATTCCTGAAGCCCCCAAACCAGGTGCTGTTTATGTGCCTGCTAAAACTGTAGGGAAATTAGTTTATACATCTGGGCAGGATTGCAGAGTAAATGGCAAACTTCTCTATGAAGGGAAACTTGGCAGCGACCTTACAGTAAAACAAGGTTATGAGGCAGCTCAACAGACCATGATTAACTGTTTAGCAGTACTAAAAGCAGAGATAGGAAATTTAAGTAGAATAAAACAAGTAATAAAGCTTCTTGCTTTCGTAAACTCAGCTCCCGGGTTTGTAGAACAACCTTATGTAATCAATGGAGCGTCTGAATTGTTAGAAGATATTCTTGGTGATAAAGGTAAGCATGCGCGATCAGCTATTGCTTCAAATGAACTGCCATTTAATACACCAGTTGAGATTGAAATGATCGTGGAAATTGAATGATCGTTTTTAAGAAGGGAAATAGCTATTCAAGAAATCAATTATTGAATGACAGGATTTTGACTGGATTTACTGATAATCTTTTTACCCCTATACTAATACAGTAAAGTAGGACAACCAATAATATAGGGGTTTTACATCTTATCTTCTAGTTTTTATTTAATACAGAGAATGAACGGCATGGTGTGATAACATCTAAAAGCTTTTCAGGACCAGGGCTGATTGGATTTTAAAATTAAATATATAATTAAGAAGCCCTTCAAAAGTTCTATGGACTTTTGAAGGGCTTCTTTTTATCTGGAGGAGATTCTTAGATTTAAAAATGATCTAAGAATGGTTAACTAAATCTTTATTCTTTTCATAAAGGACTTTTTGCTTTTTTTGTGCGACTGTTTGTGTACGATGAATAACTCTCGAATTATAAAAGGCTCCCCATTCTTGATTATCATTTCTACACTCCAAAACTCTAAGTTATATACAAATGATTATCCATTATTATTCGGGAATTTGAAACCGTTGTTTAGGGATTATAGCCCGTTACTCACCCAAGCGAGTTATTTTTAAGTACTAGTTCTGCTGGAATTATGGGGCCCTGTCATGAGCTATAATCTGGCCGTTGGGATATCTGGGCATCCAGGACTTTTAACGTGTTCCTATACTGCATTAAGCAATGTAAACGCCAGAATAAAGTAGTGTCCTGGAAAGAAGATATGGGAAACGGTGTCAACGGTATCTTCTTCGATAGCCAAATTGCCTGTTCACCTGACTGTATCAACTTCTTCGGGAATAACATTCCTACATTATACTCGCCCGTATCTGTGATCATACCTTCATCGTTTTCATCGTTAGGGTATTCACATAAGTAGGATGTACATGTAATGATAGTGAAGATAACACTTCGCCCCTTATACCTATCATCAATTTCTCTTATCTATTGGAGACTTTTGGATTACAGTCATGGCGTTTGATCACTTTTCAGCAAGTGTTGTAATTTAGCCATGAATAAAAAAAGACGATGAATGAAAAGATAGGATGGGCGTGACTATACTCCACCAAGGAACTATTCCGAAAAGTAACTAAAGATCACGATAATTCTGACAATAAAGGAGGGTACAGGATGTCATTAGAAAAAGAAGAACGAATTATTATCCCTGACGAGAATGGAGAAGAACACTTATTTGAAGTATTGTTCACATTTGATTTAGGTCAAACAGAAGAAACCTATGTTTCAGTAGTCCCTGCCGAACAAAAAGAAGACGAGGACGTAGAAGTATTCACTTTCCGTTATGAGGAAAAAGTGAATGATGAGGATGATCTTGCCATATACCATATCGAATCCGATGAAGAGTGGGAATTGGTCGATGAAAAGCTGAACACTCTAACAAAAGAGAACTCTATTTAAGGATAAAAAGCTTACGGTTTCTAATCCGTAAGCTTTTTTTATCTTTCCAATCACAAGTACTAATTCCTTTATTGAAATTATGTTTTTACTACTATTCCTTCCTTAAGAGAATTAGTATATTTCCCATAGGGTTCTACCAAAATAAAAAGCAGTTGGATACTCAAGGTTGGGTAACATTTTTTATGCTTTAAAAGTCGATAATAAGAAAGGATATCCTGGTACCGTTTAAACGAAGGAAGGTGATGATCAAATGAAAAAGGTAACTAGACCTGTAATCGGGATTACCAGCTCGACGGTTAACCACAATAACATTCCGAGCATTAATCTACACGAGAAGTATATTCGTTCTGTAATCCAAGCAGGGGGGATCCCTGCTGTCATTCCAACAGGGACGGAAGAAGGGATGGCGGAAGTGTGGAGCTCCATCTGTAGTGGTATTATTTTAAGTAGTGGGGAAGATGTTGATCCGAATTCATACCAAGCAGAACCCGATCCAAAGATACAAAAAACCAATGGAAAACGTGACAAATTGGAAATTGAACTAGTGAAGAATGCACAAAAACAGACCAAACCGATCTTGGCCATTTGCAGAGGTATGACCATGTTAAATGCAGCCTTAGGAGGAACGGTTATACAAGACATTGAAACGCATAAATCTAATACAATCAACCATTATCAAAAGGCGGCGAGACCTGAGCCTACGCATGAAGTTCAGATTGATAATCAGAGTCGGTTATATCAAATTTTCAATTGTTCAAAGATTCGAGTGAATAGCATGCATCACCAGGCCATTGACCAACTTGCCCCTCATCTTAAACCAGTAGCCTTCGCTCCAGATGGTGTGATTGAAGCTGTCGAGGGAGTTAACGAAACCTCACTGTTGTGGGGAATCCAATGGCATCCTGAAGAAATGGCTAGTGAAGATCCACGTATGGTGCAACTATTTAAAGAGTTTGTAGCTGAGTGTACAAATAAGATACAGTAATATATTACTGAGGGAAACACTTAAATTTGTGAGGATGGTGAGGATGTTGGAATTAGAAAAGGTGAACTATGTATGGTATGCAAGTTATGGTTCTAATTTAAATAGAGATCGATTTTTATGTTACATAAAAGGAGGTAAGCCTGAGGGCTCTGGAAAAGTGGAAGTAGGCTGTAAAGACCCAACTCTACCCATTGAGGAAGCAACCTATATCATGCATTATCCTTTATATTTTGCAATGGAATCTGGTCGTTGGCAACAACAAGGTGTGGGATTTATAGGGTTAAAACAGGATAATAAGCACCGTACTTATAGTAGAAAGTATTTAATAACTATAGAGCAATTTATGGATGTCGTTAAACAAGAAAATAACGGTGCTGCATTGGATATCGATTTACATGAAATTATGGATCAGGGGTACAAGACAATAAAAGATTCATGGTATGGAACCATTTTATACTTAGGTAATGAGGGTGGATATCCCGTCCTCACTTTTACAGCTGATTGGGATTTAGACGTTCCATTTAATCAACCGTCGAAAGAGTACCTAAGTATGATCATTCACGGTTTAAAATCGACATTAGGGCTGGAAAATAAGGAGGTCATCGATTATCTCAGCTCAAAACCAGGAATAGATGGTTATTATAGAAAGGCCGATATTGAACAGTTAATTAAATAAATAGCAGACCCATGGTTCTTCTATTATGGCCAAAAGTGGCTGGGTCCGGGGGGAGAACCTATAGTGAACCGCATATTGTATTTGGTATGTCAAAAGCTGCGAATGTATTGACTCGAAGATACCCATGTACTATGATCAGAAACATTTATTCTGGAAGTAACAATGGTAGTCCCAAGAATGCAATGTTAAATAATGATGACTTCATAGAGTAAAGAAACGAGCCATACTAACCTCTGTAAAAAATGATATATTATCTCACCCTTGATCGAGGGCGCTTTCACATACAGGAAGGCGTCCTTTCCTGTTCGTATGGCTATTTACATCAATTTACTCTCTCGCGTAAGAAGAAAGAGTGTTATTTGGTGCACATCCACATTTTCCAATTGCATCTGTTAGGTGTAACTAATAGAGGTTTCAACTTTAATGATAGGAACCCCCCTCAACTTTTCCTTACATATGGATGCAGTGCCTATTCTGGTAAAGAGGGAATACTGCTTGGAGCAACTACATTATACATATTTTAAAAAACTAAATAGTGCATGATTAAATGAACGATAACTTTTGATTGGTATTTGGTGAAAAGATTTGCTGACCAGTGCGCTTTCCATTTGCGGAACTTGCCGTTTATAAAGCTCTACATACGGCCGAGTATGGCTGAATTGACCATATAATAGAAACAATGGACAATGAAGGTTGTGCAAACGATGGGTACACCTATAGTTCATGCTTTGTTTATAAAAATCGTAAGCGCTTTGGGGATGTGCTTGTAAACATTCATCAAGAAGCATGCGTTGGTCTTCTTTCGTGACTTTATGAGACCTCGCTAAAAGTTTGCTTAAAAGCTCCCTTTTTCCGGTACGTACTAGTGCCATACCGAGTTGGTATTGCTTTTTTAAAATAAATGTACTTACTTGCGGAAATCCCCCTGAAAGCACGAGCGCCTTGACACGCTCAGGATGTGTTAGCGCAAAATCTTGAGCAATTGAACCTCCTGCTGAATAACCCACAATGGTAACTTGATCAATCCCCAGCGCATCTAGAAAAGCTGATAAATCGGCGGTAAGGCGGGAAATAGTCACCTTTTCACAACTAATTCCACTTCTGCCATGACCCTGGATATCATATGTAATTACCCGAAAATGGTCCGAAAGTTCATGCTGGTACTTGAAGACGTTATGCCCCATATGCGGCGGATGGATAAATACAACTGGAGAGTCTGTTCCCGAGGACTCGTAGTACGTCGACAACGACGAGGAAATCTTTACAATTGGCATGATATCTTTCCCTCCTATTAGAGATTAATGTGTATGAGTTCTGCCTCTCTCTTCTTTTACTCTCCCTGTTCTATGAGGTCGGGAACTAATGACGTTCCTGTTGATTCACTTAATACTTCCAGCTCTTTCATTAATAAATACGACTCAATGTTCCGGTCTGACAAAATACATTCCAAGATAAATCGAACACAAAAATACCGCCTTTCCATATTTCCTAAGGATAATATCGATATACTTAGGTTGCTCCAGATAAGAAAAACGATAAGGTAAAATATTTTCCAATCCTAATAGTCCTCTTTATTGTCATCAACTGAAATTGACGGTGGATCCAACTTTTTTGATCCTTTCGATGATAATCACTGCTTGCACCTCCTTCAAATCATAACCTTCATAGTAATCACTGGATAATCTAAATCCGTCTTTAAGAATATTGAAGATTTTGTTGTAAACATTATATATAGAAAGGAGATGATCTATCCATGAACAAACAACGGGCACAAGAAATTGCTGCTTCACCCATTATGGCTAACGTAACTTATAAAAGTAGCCCCATCTATATTCAACATGTAGATGAAAAGAACGAATCAGCTAGGGTATTTCCCCTAGATCAACCAGAGGATGAACAAGATGTTTCTTTAAACGACTTAATAGAGGAGAATCAATAGAGCTCAACTAGTGAAACAAAAACAAATGCAACAAGTGAAACAGGCAATGTGAGTCCCTTTTTTTAGGGGACTTAATTGGTCTATATCCGGTAAGGCATCGGGTTTTGATCCCGTGATCTTTGGTTCGTGTCCATCTAGACCAACCATTTAACTATTTCACTTAAAAGGGAATTAATAACCATCATTTAAGGGAGTGCGAGACGGGGATACGGCTGGAGTTGATAATTTACAAGCTTATTTCAAAAGTTTTATTCATACAAGGGATGATATGGGCCTTCTAATAAGAGTGGATATGTGGTCGTTGACGAAATTGTTGAACCCATTCGTAAATAAACACCGATAATATAGGCAATTTCGACCCTTATATTTGAGTATTTCGTTTGTCCAGGGAATGGAGGGTATTCTTTAAACTGTCCTTCAATCTTGGCTTTAGCGATTCGTAACATCGTCCTTCTACCTTCAAAAAGGTCCTTGCTAAAAGGACCTTTTTATATCCATCCATTGGTAAGTAACGTACTGAATCCCCAGATAGCGCCAGGCTAGTGCTCCTGAGCCTCTTCTTTGTATATTTCCAGAACTCCACATAGACCTTTTATGACTTCTCTCCCCCGTAGGTTAATTTTATTCAGGGATATAAGGCAAATCCAGCTCTTTAGGGATATTGATTACATGGGTATCGGTATACGCAAGAAGCCCTTCTTTGCCATATTCACGTCCTATTCCAGACTGTTTCACTCCGCCGAATGGGAATCGTACATCGAGTCCTTGAACGGCAGCGGTATTGATCATCGTCGTACCAGCCTGAATATGTTTCGCGATTTTTATCGCATGTTCTTCATTTCCCCATACCGAACTAGTCAGGCCAAAAATGCTATCGTTTGCAAGCCTGATGGCATGTTCATCATCATCAAAAGGTAAAATGGGAACGGTTGGACCAAATTGTTCTTTTACGACAATTGGATCATCCTGCTTTGCACCTAAGACGACCGTCGGCTGCATAAAGTAACCCTTCTCATATAGATCCTGATCCAGAATTTCACCTAATCGAACAATTTTGGCGCCTTTACTTTCGACGTCATCAATCAAACCTTGTACAAACTCAATTTGTTTTTCGTTATTGACAGGACCGATCGTGACGTTCTTGTTAAAAGGATCTCCTACTCTTATCCATTTGTTCGCTGCCTCTATATATTTTTCAACAAAAGGCTCATAAATAGATTTATCTACGTAAATCCTCTTTGCAATCATACAGATTTGTCCTGCTGTAAGAAAGTTAGAGATGACTAAACGTCTCATGGCTTTTTCGTCATTGACATCAAAATCATTTAAGACAAGCGCAGCATCATTTCCTCCTAACTCTAGGGTCATATGTTTAATTGTCTCTGCTGCTGCTTTCATAATATGTTTTGCCGTTTCTGTTCCACCAGTAAAAGCAATCTTTGCTACCTTGGGGTTCGACGTTAATTCTACGCCTACATCCGACTCCCCATGGATAAGGTTCAATACTCCTGGCGGGAATTCAGCTGCAATCATCTCCACTACTTTACTTACAGCAAGCGGTGCTAATGGACTCGGTTTCAAAACCATTGTATTCCCTGCTAAGAGGGCTGGCGCAATCTTTATGGTGGAAAGGGATATCGGATAATTCCAAGGGGTAATAGCAGACACAACACCGATCGCATCTTTGGAGATGATGGTTTTCCCATTATCGTGTTCCTGCACATCATTCTTCAAAACCTCTTTTACGTTATTGCACGCATATTCCATCCACATTAAGGAAACAGCAATTTCCCCTTCAGAATCATAAAGCGGCTTTCCATGCTCTCTGGATAACAATTCTGCAACCTCCGGGGTCGCCTCTTTGATTCTTTGAATCGCCTTTCTCATCCGCTCTATCCGTTCATCCATAGGTGTTTCCCGCCATGTCGAAAACGTATCATGGGCAGCATCAATGGCCTTGATCGTCTCCTCTACCGTGTTCACTGGGGCATACCCAACTATTTGATCTGGGTGTGTAGGGTTTTCACGTGGGGATTGTTTCTCTGCCTTATGCATTTCCCCATTTATAATGGCATCAATGGTAATAGGCGTGTCAGACATAAATTTCATCCTTCCTCTAATGGAACAATTTGTTTTAGTGTGGTTCTCTTGTAAGTGATTTATTCAAGTCCGGCTAGTCTAGGGGGGAAGTAAAAACCAGCCTCTCATAAAGGGAGAATTTTATGGGGGGATTTCTATTCATTATCATATAAGCTTTATCTTAACTGCAGGATATGGCAGGAAAAGAAAGGAGTTCAGCATAGAATTCATTGGAGATCTTGGATATTTGTTTTTAAAGGGTGTTCAATCTGATAGAGGGAAATGATGATAGTTGGATATTCCAGAGTCAGTTCTATCGAGTGAAATTTGGATACATCAGATCAAGGGATTAAAAGGGTATGGTCCCTAAAGTAGAGGAAGAGTTTTTCGTCAATGAAAGACTCTTTTTGCACAAAAAAAGAAATCCTTTCCAAATTATTGAATAATAACTAAATTCAGAAAATTGTATGGATTTTATAATTCTTTTACGATAAGATAACAGTATGTTTATATTGTATACAATTCAGAAATACAATGGTTCGGGTTCACCATGAGTTTTGTGAATTCCTTCTATGGACGTACGTTGACAATGTCGATGACAATTAAAACTCATATAAATATGAATTCGGATTAATTCGCTCCTGAGGTTTATAAGGCGCTCAATTCTCTTATTCCTACCGCCGTCCAAAAGGGATGAACGCGGATGACTACATAGATTTCATGATTGACCAGTTTCAGAATTTCTTAATTTCTTATTGAAAGAAGTGGCCCCGGAAAAAATAGCGGCTGTCTGATTGAAAAAAAGCACAATCTAATGAACTTCTCGTCCTAGGAACCGGCGTATATGGCAACGTTATCCGTTTCTTATTACCTATTGGCATTACGATGAAGAACTTCAGGAAGACTTTAACATTTTGAAGAATTCCATGAGATCTGTTTGGAATGAAAAAGTAGAATTTTCAGTATAAAAACAGGGGGATTTTCAGATGGAGGAAAAGAAGTTAAAGAAGGTTTTATCAAAGTTCGATCTATTATTTCTTGCCCTCGGAGCCATGCTCGGATGGGGCTGGGTTGTCCTTTCTGGTACTTGGATTACGGAGGCGGGCTCGTTCGGTGCCGTTATCGCCTTTACCATTGGCGGCTTTCTTGTGGTTTGTGTGGGCTTGAATTATGCGGAACTTTCTTCTGCAATGCCTAAAGTGGGTGGGGAACATGAATATGTTCACAGGGCTTTAGGAAAAAAGTTTTCGTTCGTCGCATCTTGGGCGATTACCCTCGGCTATGTGTCTGTAGCGACGTTTGAAGCTGTCGCTCTACCAACCGTCATAGACTACTTATTACCTGAATACCAGGCAGGTTATTTATGGACGATTGCTGGCTGGGATGTTCACTTGAATTGGGTCTTGATCGGTTCTGTAGGAGCACTGATTATAACGTTCATTAACTATATCGGGTTGAAACAGGCGGCCGTATTACAAACAATTTTCACCTTGATGATCGTTTCCGTGGGGCTCGTCTTGATTTTTGGCTCCTCCTTCCTTGGCGACCCGGGGAATCTGTCACCAGCCTTTGTCGGAGGCATGGGGGGAATTATGACGATCTTGGTCATGGTACCCTTTTTGTTTGTCGGTTTTGACGTCATTCCGCAAGTGGCTGAAGAAGCGAACTTGCCTCCCCAGAAAATTGGGGCTTTTTTGATCGTCTCTGTCGTCACTGCGGTTGTGTTTTACCTAGCGATTACTTTAGGTGTAGGATTAGGACTAAGTCCTAGACAGCTGTCCAGTGCAGAACTTGCCTCTGCGGATGCGATGGGCGCACTTTTCAATTCCGATACCTTTGCTAAAATTCTCATTCTAGGTGGAGTAGCCGGGATCATAACAAGCTGGAACTCGTTTATCATTGGAGGCAGTCGTGTCCTTTACGCAATGGCGAAATCCGGGATGGTTCCCGCCTGGTTCGGTTACTTGCACCCAAAGTATCATACACCATCGAATTCGATTCTATTTATTGGATTCCTCTCTATGTTAGCGCCGCTGCTTGGGCGTTCGGCACTTGTATGGATTGTAGATGCTGGTGGACTAGGTATTGTTGTCGCTTATTTTTTAGTTGCCCTTTCTTTTCTTATTTTAAGAAAAAAAGAGCCAAACATGGAGAGACCATTCCGTGCGGCAAAATCCCCGATCTTCGGCTGCTTGGCATTTGTATTGAGTTTAGGGTTCATCGTACTATATTTGCCAGGAATGCCGGCGGCTCTTATCTGGCCATATGAATGGGTAATGGTAGCAGGTTGGACATTGATTGGTGCTTATTTCTTTATTCAAATGAACCGCGGAACGTATGAGAGTAGAACACCTGCCACTCAAAAGAAAGCTTTATAGAAAGGTTACCTATGAAGCTATTAATGAATGGAAAGTAGACGAGAGATGAAAAAGTGATCGAGGTTACCATTCCATACAATAAGGAAGTCGGGATACTGTCCCGGATGCTGATCTTATGAAAAAGTTGAACATATGATATCTGTAACACTATCTATTTTTATGTATTTTTCGTATAATTGAATAGATGAAAAAGAAAAGCGCCATTTTATAGGGATTTCTTATAAACTGGCGCTTCTTCTAATCATGAATTTATTTGGATGCCTAACCCCCGCTGGGATGTAAGCGGGTTTTAGAAAGGAAGATATTATTGGGGATTTTTGGATTCTCTCAAGATTTAGGAATTGATTTAGGCACTGCGAACACATTAGTTTTTTTGAAAAGTAAAGGGGTTATTGTAAGAGAGCCCTCCGTGGTTGCCAAGAATGCCCAAACGGGTGATATCGAGGCGGTAGGAAACGATGCCAGAAATATGATAGGACGTACGCCGGGGTACATAAATGTCATCCGTCCTATGAAGGATGGCGTCATTGCTGATTATGATACAACAGCTCAAATGATGAAGTATTATATAAAGAAGGCGTTAAAAAATAGGTCATCTTTTGCTAGTAAACCGAATGTTATGGTCTGTGTACCTTCAGGAATCACGATGGTGGAAGAGCGTGCTGTCATTGATGCGACGAAACAGGCAGGAGCTAAAGAAGCATACCCAATTGCAGAACCTTTTGCTGCAGCTATCGGTGCAGGTCTGCCTGTATGGGAGCCGACAGGAAGCATGGTTGTTGACATTGGTGGAGGCACGACGGAAGTGGCCATTATTTCACTTGGTGGAATTGTCACAAGCCAGTCTATTCGGGTTGCAGGAGATGAAATGGATGATAATATTATCCAGCACATCCGCAAAAAGTATAATCTTATGATTGGTGAACGCACGGCTGAAGAAGTGAAAATGGAACTTGGCGGTGCAGGAGAAATCCCGGATATTGATGAAATGGAGATTCGGGGGCGTGATTTATTGAGCGGATTGCCGAAGACCATTACGATCAAAAGTAACGAAATTGTTGGTGCTATGAAGGATACAATTGATTCGATTATCGAAACGGTTAAGAACACTCTTGAAAAAACACCCCCAGAACTAGCTGCAGATATTATGGAACGCGGGATCGTCCTTACTGGGGGCGGCGCGCTGCTCAGGAACATCGATACAGTCATCAGTGAAGAAACGAATATGCCAGTATTTATCGCCGACAATCCTCTTGATTGTGTGGCAATTGGAACAGGAAAGTCGTTGGAATATATCCACCACTTCCGTTCACAACCGAATGTAGCAAGTCGAGCAAAAATGGAGTAGTCTAACTGGTTATGCCTTCATTATTCCGTAGAAAAAGACTGATGGTTGTATTAGTGGGGTTCATAGTACTTGTAGCGCTGATTGGCTTTTCGATTCGTGACCGTGATTCGTTGAGCACACCAGAAAAATTCCTGCAGGATTCGATCGGTTGGGTGCAGACCGTTTTTCATAAACCGGTCAGTCTTGTAGACAATACCATTGAAAACGTGAAAGACATGTTTGGAGTCTATGAACAAAATGAGGTATTGAAAGCCCGTCTCTCTGAATACAAAGGGGTCATTCAGGAGAATCAAAGGCTTAAAAGTGAAATAGAAGAGCTGAAGAATACAATGGATAAGACAGACAGTCTGAGCGACTATTCTCCTATCCAGGCTACTGTCATCGCCAGAAGTTCTGACCGTTGGTTCGAACAGATGACGATTAATAAAGGGGAAGAACATGGGGTTGAAAAAGACATGGCTGTCATGACTAGCGACGGTCTGGTTGGGAAAGTCAAATCGGTAGGGGCTTTTCACTCTACGGTTCAGCTTTTAAGTGGTTTCGATCGTTCAAATAAAATATCCGCCTGGGTGGTTAGAGAAGGTGAAGATGAAGCGTTTGGACTAATAGAAGGGTATGATGACGAGTCTGGCCGTCTCCTATTAGAAGGGATCAAGCTTGATGAAGAGCTTAGCCCTGGAGACACGGTCATATCCTCAGGGTTAGGCGGCGTTTTTCCTAGTAATTTAAGAATTGGTACTGTAGAAGAGGTTGTTAATGATCAATTTGGCTTAACACAGACGGCTTATGTTGAACCTTTTGCAGACATGTTTGACATCAGCCATGTCATGGTAGTCGATCGGACAGCGGAAACGATTGAATCTGAAATGGATCAGGAGGAAGACGCATCATGAGCCGTTATTTCATTGCGCTTCTTTGTTTGTTTTTTTTAATTATGCAAGGAATGGCGATGAGCCTGCTCCCTGCAAACCTCGTCTATTCTGATTTGCTGATGACTCCTCACTGGATCTTAATCTTCCTTTTGATTATTGCGATTTTTTATGACAGCGATGATACCTACCACGCCGTCTGGTATGGCCTTGTTTTTGGATTGTTGATTGATGTAGTGTACACGGGAGTATTGGGTGTTTATATGATCACCTACACTCTTATTATTTACACGGTGCATGGACTGAATAAATGGCTCCACGCAAACTTTTTTGCAGCTTCTTTATTAGCGATTATTGGTGTCGCTTTAGCTGATACGATGTTGTACATCATTTACTCATTTGTCCAAATCACTACCATGTCTTGGGGGGAATATGCTCTGTTAAGGTTGTTACCTACATTGGCAGCTAATATGATATTCTTTATTATCTTATATCCACTAGTGAAAGAAAAAGTCCATGATTGGGCTGAAGAAGTAAGCAGTCTATGAAAAGTTGGAAATGTCTAAGGTTTGAGGTGAAAGCCTATGGCTGGTAGTACACAGAAAGTAATGATTAAAGGAACGAGGGACGGGCTTACGTTAAGGCTTGATGATCAATGTTCGTTCCAATCTATATTACGAGAATTACAAGAACAATTATCAATGAATGGTTTAACAGATGAACACCCGATGATTCGTGTTACTATTCAGCTCGGAAATCGTTATTTAAATGACGAACAAAAAGAAGAGCTCGCAGCTGTTATCCGTGAGAAACAAAAGCTTGTCGTAGACAGGATAGAATCGGATGTCCTTACAAAAAAGGAAGCCCTGGAGTGGAAAGAAAACACAGAAATAAACCCTATAGCTAAAACTGTACGTTCAGGTCAGCTAATTGAGGTTAAAGGTGACCTTCTCCTGATAGGGGATGTGAACCCAGGCGGACAAGTTCAGGCTACGGGGAACATCTTTGTTATGGGCAGTCTGCGCGGTATTGCTCATGCAGGATATGACGGTGATACCAATGCTGTCATAGCAGCTTCTTATATGCAGCCAAGTCAATTAAGAATCGCTGATCAATTGAGCCGGTCACCTGATTATGAATCAGAAGGCGTATATATGGAATGTGGATATATCGATGACTCATTAGAAAAGATTCTAATGGACCGCATGCAAGAAGTGATAAAAAAGAGACCGGATCTCGTTAGTTTTGAAAGGAGAATGATCAATGGGTGAAGCGATAGTTATTACCTCTGGAAAAGGGGGGGTTGGAAAGACAACCACAACCGCTAATCTGGGGACCGCTTTGGCCTTGCAGAAAAAGAAAGTTTGTCTCGTTGATACGGATATCGGTCTCCGGAATCTGGATGTTGTGATGGGGCTTGAAAATCGCATTATCTACGATATTGTAGATGTGGTTAACGAGCGTTGCAAGACAAAGCAGGCATTAATTACGGACAAGCGCTTTGATTGCCTCCATTTATTGCCGGCAGCGCAAACATCTGATAAATCGGAGGTTACTCCTGAGGCTGTTAAAGCAATTGTAGAGGAACTGAAACAAGATTACGACTACATCGTTATCGATTGCCCAGCAGGTATTGAGCAAGGGTATAAAAATGCCGTGGCTGGGGCGGATAAGGCGATTGTTATTACCACCCCGGAGAAATCGAGTGTGCGTGATGCGGATCGTATTATTGGGCTATTAGAACAAGAAGAGATGGAATCTCCAAAGCTTGTCATTAACCGTATCCGAAATCATATGATGAAAAACGGTGACATGCTCGATGTTGATGAAATCGTTAATATTTTGTCGATTGACTTATTGGGGATTGTTATCGATGATGATGCGGTCATCAAAGCATCGAACAGTGGAGAACCTATAGCGCTTAAACCGAATTCGAAAGCATCTATAGCCTATCGGAACATTGCCAGAAGAATTCTGGGTGAAACCGTACCGCTTATGAAACTTGATGATCAACAGGGAGTCTTGGCTAAAGTGAAGAAGTTTTTCGGCATACGCTCATAATTATCTATTAACTTACCTGTCACTCAACGTGGCAGGTTTTTTATTTTGGATTAATAAACCGGCTCCTTGTCCCATAGACTGATAGAAAAAGAGGAGAAGAGAGGGGTTTTTTTGTGAAGAAGAATATACGTGATGTTCGTAAGAATATAGCTGATCGCAAAAAAAGAAAAATGCATCATAAAGGGACTAGTCCTCCAAGGGCTTTTTCACCACCACAGGATGAAGAAATACATGGGTTTCCCCCTTTGGTTACTAGTCCTGGTGATAAAGGTATAAAGCAGAATTCCCAAGGGAAGGGGACGAGCCATATAGGTATCCAAATACTCTTTGCTGCCTTATTGTTTGCGGTAGTGGCTCTAGGGAAGAATTCGGATGTAGCCCTTGTTAAAGCCCCGGGAGACTGGGCTGTAAGTCAAATGCAAGAGGAATTTCCTTTCGCGAAAGTGACAGCATGGTATAGTGATCGTTTTGGTGAACCTTTGGAAGTTATTCAACCACTGGAGGAGAATGGACAAGAACCCCTTGCCATGCCTGTAAATGGAACGGTAACAACTCCGTTTCAAAATGATGGAAAAGGAATCGTTCTGACTACAGAAGATGGGTCACCAGTAAAAGCTGTTCGGGAAGGAACGGTCATTTTTGCAGGGAATGACCCTGATTCTGGAAAAACGGTGGTTTTACAACACAACGATGGCTCAAAGACTACCTATGGTTATTTATCCACCATTGATGTTCACCTATATGAGCATGTTCAATCACAGAAGGACCTTGGTTCGGTAAAAGCAGAAGAGGGGCAGCAGGCTGAATTTTTCTTCGCTATTGAAAAAGACAATACCTTCTTAGATCCTGCACAAGTAATTAAGGTGAATGAAGGTCCTTAAACTTTATCACATGATCCATATCCACCCCCTCTTCTTCTTGCTCGCTCTTTCTGCATTTTTGACTGGAGCGATCTATGAATTTATCATTCTTTTTTCCATCGTGATTGTTCATGAGTTAGGACATTTTTTGACAGCCAAGCATTATAACTGGCGGGTTGAGAAAATGGAGATATGGTTGTTCGGAGGAGCGGTAGTGAGTGATGAGCATAATACGAGGCCCTTCCGTGAGCAACTTCATGTTATTCTTGCTGGCCCTTTACAACATGTTTGGATATTTGCTTTCTTACTGATGATTCAAATGTTTTTTGGATCTCATAGCCTTCTAGCAACAGCCTTACATTATAACGGGCTTATTTTACTCTTCAATTTACTGCCTATTTGGCCATTAGATGGTGGGAAATTGCTGTTTTATCTTCTTAATCGCTGGTTTGCTTTTAGAAGGAGTCTTATTTTATCTCTCACTCTCTCCCTTTTATGTATGTTCACTGCTTTAAGCTGGCTTTTCCTTGAAGACAGGTGGACGCTTGCAACAATTCTCCTTACCTCTTTTTTACTTATTGAAAATGGATTGGAATGGAAACGCAGGTCATATACGATGATGCGGTACCTCCTTTATTGCGCGTATCAGAACAGAAAAGAGTTGCATACGAAGTATGTCCCTGTACATCAAGATACACTTGTTCGTGATTTGTTGAAAAATATTCACTCCAATCGCCGTCATAAGTATGTATTGAAACAGACAACCCCATTCTATATAGTAGATGAACAAGAGTGTCTACAAGCTTTCTTTGAAAGAAAGGAGCCCGAGCTACGGGTGAGAGACATTCCTGAAGTCGCAATATAATGAGGGGTTCGATGAGGAAAATACACATACATACAAAGACAACGGAAAAGACGGGATTGGTGATTGAAAATGGAGAGGTCCATGAATATGTGTTCGACCGGCCCGGAGCAAAAAAGCTTGCGGGTTCCATTTTTTTAGGTAGGGTAGAACAGCTCGATCATGGTTTGGGAGCAGCCTTTATTGATATTGGAGAAAAACGAAATGCTTTTTTGAGAAAAGAATCCATTCCATGGTGTGAAGGGAAAATCAATTCGGCTATTAAGGTCGGAGAAAAAATAGTTGTCCAGGTAACGAAGGAGCCCCTTGGAGATAAAGGCGCACAGGTGACCGCTGATATTACGTTTCCAGGGTTATACACGGTTTTTCAACCTTTTGGTTTCGGCAAACTGTCGATATCAAGAAAGTTAAACGTTGAAAAAGGAGCAGAACTTGAAATTTTGCTGCAAAAGGAACTATTGGAACCTGAAGGGGGGATTGTTCGAACGGCTGCCGGATATGTGGATGACGATATTATAATGGAGGAATTTCGATTATTAAGGCGTGAATGGCAACAGCTTGAAAAGAAAAGGAATGATAAACCTTCACTTCTTTGGAAGGATCGGCTTCTTCCTGATCAGTTAATCCGTAAATTTCCCGTTCCATCGATTCAAGAAATAGTGATGGGTGACGTCATGGAATCAAACAATTTAAAAGAAAAATTCCCATCTTTAGCCTCACGGATTGATTGGAAAAAAGATATAGAACAGGACTTCCCTGTTTCTGTTTCCCATCTTCAGATGCAACTCGCTGACCCTGTCGTCCATATGGAAAATGGGGTTAACCTCGTTATTGAAGAAACAGAGGCTATGACGGTGATTGATGTAAATAGTCATAAGGTCAAAGGGAAATCATTTATAAACTCCCAGGCTTTAGAAGTGAACCTTCTTGCCGCCAATGAAATCCAAAGACAAATCCGCTTAAGAAAGCTCTCGGGGATGATCCTTATTGATTTCATTTCAATGAAGGATGAAAGAAAAGAAAAAAAGCTTCTATCCGAGATGAGAAAACTCGTGAAAAAAGATCCTGTAAAAACAACGGTTTTAGGGATGACAAGACTTGGATTAATAGAAATGACGAGAAGGAGGGAAGGAAAAAGCCTTCCATCTTTGCTTACACATTCAAGTGTTTCATTCACTCTTGAAACAATGGTCTATAGGCTTGAACGGGAGCTTCTCACGAGAAGAGACGCAGAAGCGATTTTAATAGGGGTTCACCCTGATTTATTCAATCGTAAAAAACAATTGCTTTCTGTACCGATTTCTAGTAAAATTCCACAGGAGCTGTTTGTTAGGCAGGATGTTGACATTTCTGACTACCAAATAGAGCTTGAAGGGTCCTTAGACATGATCCGGGAAGCTATTCAGCATCGCGGATATTATGTTGACAACTTGTTTTGATCTGTGGTAACATTGTTTTGTTATTCTAGTAGCACTCCGTTGCTACAACCGCACAGAACAGGTTTTAAAACCGATTCCCGGTACCTGAATGGCGAGTCTGAGTATATTGAGGAGGTGCAAGTATGTACGCAATTATCGAAACTGGCGGTAAGCAAGTGAAAGTAGAACAAGGCCAGGAAATCTATGTTGAAAAAATGGATGTAGAAGCTGGTGAATCTGTCACATTTGACAAAGTTCTATTCGTAGGTGGAGACAACACAAAAGTGGGAGCTCCTTACGTTGACGGCGCTTCTGTAACAGCTAAAGTTGAAAAACAAGGCCTTCAGAAGAAATTGACTGTCTTCAAATACAAGCCTAAGAAAAACTACAAGCGTAAACAAGGTCATCGTCAGCCGTACACGAAACTTGTTGTTGACGCGATCAACGTATAAGGTTTATTACGGATGATACATGTATCGATGTTTCGCTCACAAGGACAAATTACAGGGTTCGAGATTTCCGGACATGCAGAGAGTGGCCCGTATGGTCATGATCTCGTATGTGCAGCTGTATCCGCTGTGTCATTCGGAGCTGTCAATGCCATTGTAACTCTTTGTGGTTTCGAACCTGATGTCGAACAAGGCGGTGAAGGTGGTTATTTGAAAATCACATTGCCTCGGGACCTGGATGAATTGATTCATTCAAAAACCCAAACCTTGCTTGCAGGCATGCAGGTCTCATTAGAAACGATTGAACAAGAATACGATCAATATATAAAAATATCCCAACGATAAGGAGGTGAAGACTCATGCTACGTCTTGATTTGCAGTTTTTCGCCCAAAAGAAGGGTGTAGGTAGTACAAAAAACGGTCGTGATTCCGAGTCTAAACGTCTTGGAGCTAAACGTGCAGACGGACAACAAGCAACTGCTGGTTCTATCCTTTACCGTCAACGCGGTACGAAGGTTTACCCTGGTGCGAATGTTGGCCGTGGTGGTGACGACACATTGTTCGCAAAAGTGGATGGTGTTGTTAAATTCGAACGTTACGGACGTAACCGTAAAAAAGTCAGCGTTTATCCTGTAGCACAGGAAGCGTAATCGAATAATTCCATCAGGAAAAAGCCGCGCTTTGCGTTTCGCAGAAGCGCGGCTTTTCTATATTCTCAACTTTCAAAAGTAAATGATCAACTAACTAAGCCCCGGTATCAGAAACTTCTATCACCCAACATTTTTAATGGAATGGTACCTATTTGTATCCTTAGATGTTGAAGGGTGCAGTTTCTCATAGAATGTTTTTGTTTCCTTGGATTTTTGCTATACTTTTTATTATTATGGGTGAACGAGGGAGCTGAAATGATGGAAGAGAAAGAGATCATTGCGCTACTCAGGCATAAGCGTCATGACTGGATGAATCAAATTCAATTGATCCAAGGTTATGCATCACTTGGAAAGCAGGCACCTTTATTATCGCAAATTAAAGAAGTGATAGAGGAAGCAGAAGAGGAACGCAAATTGTTAAATAGCGGTGCCGATGAATTTTCTCTTTGGCTATTGACATTTAATTGGGTACATAAGGCTTACCGAATTCGGTATTACTTGAGAAATGAAGTTGATTTATCCCGTCATGATATTCAATTGAAGGCTTATGGAAAACGGATGATTGAAATCATGGATGGACATATTGGAAATGAAGAACTTTATGAAGGAAGGTTAACCATCTATGTTGGCGGTCAGGATACGCTTGGACTTAGCTGGGAATGGGAAGGATATTTCCAAGAACCTGAAGGGTTGAAAGAGAAGCTTAATGATCAAGGCTTCATCGCAACGATTTTTGAAAGTAAAGAACTTTCTATTGAAATGACGATAGAATGAAGAGGTGATTAGACATGTTTGTCGATCAGGTTAAAGTATTTGTTAAAGGTGGAGACGGCGGGAATGGTCTTGTAGCGTACCGTCGTGAAAAGTATGTTCCCCGAGGAGGCCCGGCAGGCGGTGACGGTGGAAATGGCGGGGATGTCATTTTTGAAGTGGATGAAGGCCTTAATACATTAATGGATTTTCGCTACCAGCACCATTTTAAAGGGGCTAGAGGGGAAAATGGCATGAATCAGAAACAACATGGTAAAAATGCTGAACCTCTAATTGTGAGCGTCCCACCTGGAACAACAGTTAAAGAAGCCGAAACGGATAAAGTAATTGCAGATTTAACGGAGCATAAGCAAAGGTCAGTTATCGCCAAAGGGGGGCGTGGTGGACGTGGGAATGCTCGTTTCGCTACTCCGAGAAACCCAGCTCCTGAAATTGCTGAAAATGGTGAACCAGGGGAAGAGCTTGATGTAGTTGTGGAATTGAAATTATTGGCAGATGTTGGCTTAGTTGGGTTTCCAAGTGTCGGAAAGTCAACATTCCTATCAGTAGTAACGGCTGCGAAACCAAAAATCGCTGATTATCACTTCACAACACTTTCCCCAAACTTAGGGGTAGTTGAAAGTCAGGATCACCGTAGCTTTGTCATGGCCGATTTACCGGGGCTAATCGAAGGTGCACATGAGGGGGTAGGTCTGGGTCACCAGTTCCTTCGCCATGTTGAAAGAACTCGTTTGCTTTTGCATGTTATTGATATGTCTGGAATGGAAGGGCGTGACCCATATGAGGATTATGTCACCATCAATAATGAATTATCTTCGTATGATAAACGTCTGGAAAACCGGCCTCAAATAATTGTCGCAAATAAAATGGATATGCCCGAATCAAAGGAGAACCTGGAACTGTTTAAAGAACAGCTCGGGGATAATGATGCAGCGATTTATCCAATTTCTACGGTCACACGAGATGGTCTGGATGAATTATTGTATGCGGTAGCAGATAGACTTGAAGAAATACCGAAGCAGGAAGAACAAATCGAGGAAGTAGATGAACGGGTCATCTACAAATTTGAAAAAGAAGATGCGCCATTTAAAGTCACGCGTGCTGATGATGGGGCCTACGTCCTGTATGGAGAGAAAATAGAGTCTCTATTCAGAAGAACCGATTTCACAAGAGATCAATCCATTAATCGTTTTGCACGTCAAATGCGAGGCATGGGTGTAGATGAAGCGCTCAGAAAGCGTGGGGCGAAAGATGGCGATACAGTTCGCTTGCTTGATTATGAATTTGAATTTGTTGATTAGAGGGGAGAGTTTTTCATGGCGGATTATAATGAAAAATTTTATTTAGTCCGTAGCGATATCCTTCCCGAAGCTATGATGAAAACAATTGAAGCAAAAGAATTATTAGAGCGGGGCAAAGTGGAATCGATTTTTGAGGCCGTTCAGCAAGTGGGTTTGTCCCGTAGTGCGTTTTACAAATATAGGGATGCCGTTTTTCCCTTTCAAGCGATGGTAAAAGAACAGATGATAACATTGTTCTTTCATCTGGAAGATCGAAAAGGGACGCTGTCGAATTTGTTAATGACTGTGGCTAAGTCAGGTTGTAATGTTTTAACCATTCATCAGACAATTCCTCTTCAGGGGAAAGCCAATGTTACTCTTTCTTTGAACACATCAGGGATGGAGAACAGCATAGAAAAATTACTGCAGCAATTGCATAAATTAGATTTTGTAGATCGTGTAGAAATTTTAAGCACGGGAGCTTAATGGAGGGGAAAACATGTCGGAACAACGGATTGGATATTTAGGACCAAAAGGGACTTTTACAAAAATGGCGGTTGATGCTTTATTTGAAGAAGGGATGTTCGTTGGTTATGAGAATATTCCTGCATGTCTGGATGCTGTAGAATCAGGCGAGATTAGCACGGCTGTTGTACCCATTGAAAACGCAATTGAAGGGTCTGTTCATTTGACAATTGACTATTTTGTTCATCAAGTAAATCAGTCAATTATTGCAGAACTCACAGTTCCTATTAAACAGCACCTCTTGGTTCATTCGAATCATCACGAAGAGGAGATCAAGAAAGTTTATTCACACAGTCATGCTATTGCGCAATGTCATCAGTACTTGCACAATCATTTTCCGAACGCTGACTTGGAATATACGAATTCAACGGGTAAGGCGGCAGAAATCGTGGCTAGTGAAGGTCCGGGAGTAGCAGCGATAGCTAATCACTTAGCTGCCGAGCAAAACGGACTGAAATTTATCGATACAGATATTCATGATTATGATAATAACCACACTCGATTTGCGGTTATACAGAAAGTCCCAACCACTTTGAAAGTGAAAGACCATCCAATCACCAAGCATAAAACGACAGTGATGGTGACATTGCCAAAAGACTATGTAGGAGCACTTCATCAGGTTTTAGCTGCTTTTGCATGGAGGAAAATGAATTTATCTAAAATTGAATCCAGGCCGTTGAAGACAGGGCTAGGTAACTATTTTTTCTTAATAGATGTTGACCAGCCTTATGATCAGGTATTATTCCCAGGCGTGCAAGCCGAACTGGAAGCGTTGGGCTGCCAATTAAAGGTGCTCGGAACATACCCGAGTTACCAAGTTGATGTGCCGTCTCCTGTTCAAAAAGCTTGACCCCCAAAAACCCCTGAATCCCTTATTTAATAGGGATTCAGGGGTTTGTTTATATTTTTATCGAAAATATTATAGGCTTTTTCATCAATGTTTTGGCTTGGGTTGCATAGAGTATTATGAAGCTATTATTGTCTTATTGTTTTTTAGAATTACAGGAAGGGAGTTGCAGATGTGAGAATTCACATTGTACAAAAAGGAGATACACTTTGGAACATTGCCAAGAAGTATGGGGTCGACTTTGATCAGTTGAAATCCATGAATACCCAGCTTTCCAATCCTGATATGATTATGCCGGGTATGAAAATCAAAGTCCCTCAAGGTAAAAAGCAAGTGAAAAAAGAAGCTCCTAAGAAAGAAGCACCTAAACAAACAGCGCCTGCTCCTAAGAAAGAAGCACCTATTCAACAGCCGTATAAAGATACGTCACCTAAACCAATTCCATCCATTAAAGAAGATGAAAAGAAACCAGTACCCAAAGGGCCTATGGAAAAACCGATGAAGCCAATGCAGCCGATTAATATGAATATGCCGATTACGATGCCAAGTATTGATCAGCAAATGCAGAATTATTATACGACTTTCCATTTACCACAAATGCCGATGCCCCAAAAGGAAGAGGAAGCGGAGCCTGAAGAGTCCCCGAAAGAAGAGGTAAAAGGGACAGAGATGGCCCCGATGCAACAACCGCAAATGCCTTATAGCCCTCCAATGCAACCAAAACTAGTGCATACAGATTTTTATTGCTGCCCGCCTCATCCAGTAATGATGCCGATGCACATGCCAATGCATCAGCAGCCAATGCCAATGCAGCAACCTATGCAGCAACCTATGCAGCAGCCAATGCCAATGCAACAGCCAATGCACATGATGGACGATGAATCAGAGGATGATTTGGTCCAAGGCATGCAAGCAGCGGGAGATTGCGGTTGTGGAGGAGGAAAGCAGGAGCCGCAGGGACATGGACCCATGATGGGGCCATGGGGACACCCTCACCACCATCACGGATACCAACAACCATGGCAGCAAGCTCCTTACGGAGGGATGCAGCCACCGATGGGATATGGAACTCAACAACCTCCACACATGGGATGGGGTCAACCACACCAAGGCTGGGGTCAGCCATCCCCTCAGCAGATGGGCCAGTGGAACCCGCAGCAAATGGACCAAGGGTTTCAGCAGCCTTGGAGGGACGATGATGTAGATGAAAGCTGAACATCGAATGGGCGATTCATACACGGATCGCCTTTTTCAATGGATGCAAATGGAAGAAGAGTTACCAATTGAGTATGAACGGACGATTAAGCCTAAAGTTTATAAAGTACGCTATAAAGGGCGCCCTTTTATCCTGAAGGGATACCGTAGAATACATGTCATTGAACAACAAATCGAGTTTTTTGAGCATTGGAATTATGCCGGCAAAGTGGCGGCAAAACCAATTCCTTTTTACGATCGAGTTTATACAAAGAGTAAGCTCGGATGTGAGTGGGCATTATTTGAGCGGGTAGAGGGAAGGCATGCGGATTTTTCTCGGCACCGTGATCGGAAACAAGCAATACGTATTCTCCACCATTTTCACCGGACAACAAAAGGGATTGCGGTACTCTCGATCCCTAAAGATCCGCTTTATATAAAGTGGGAAAGGCGTTTAGAACAATTTGAAAATACAAAAGATATTTTTACTGATTTAAGACAAAGAGAGATGTTCAATGAAATACGTACATGTATGAGTAAACGTCTGGAGGAATTTACTGATCACCCATGGGGAGAGGTGGAGGAAAGGGCCTGGGAAAATCATGAATGGCTTCACGGGGATGTCGCTCATCACAATTTTATGATTGATGGAGAGAAAAGAATTAAGATGATTGACTTCGACCTTTTGCACACAGGGCCCCACCTTTATGATTACATCCAGCTGGCTCAGCGCTTTCTCCCTTATGTTGAGCTAAGAAGGTCAACGCTGTTACAATATTTTACTCATCTTAAAGAGAGGGACATATGGTGGAAAGGGGTGTTGGTTCCGGCCGATATCTTAAGAGAGTGGTTATATGGTTATAGGCAGAGTATCAGAGAAGAAGCCTCGATGACACGCCAAATGAGAAAGCTGGAGAAATCTTGGGAGAACCGCAAGAAGTTTGTCCGTTATGCTGAACATATGCTATGATTATAAATCATAGTGTGAAAGGATGAACAATCCAGTGGAACAAAAAGTTGAAAAACTCGTCACATGGCTACAGGAGCAAGTCAAACAAGCAAATGTTGAAGGGCTGCTAGTTGGGGTCAGTGGTGGAATTGACTCGGCAGTAGTAGCTAACTTGATTAAAAGAGCATGCCCTGAAAATTCTTTGGGCGTTATTATGCCTTGTAAAAGTCAGTCAGAAGACCAATCTCATGCGAAGAGTGTGGTAGAAGCATGTGACCTTCCTGTAACAACGGTAGATCTTACAAAAACACATGAAGTAATGTTTGCGACCATTAAGCAGCAACTGAAAGAAGCTGGTACGTTTGATGAAGAACAAGAAAAACTGGCCGATGCGAATTTGCGTGCTCGCTTAAGAATGAGTACATTATATACGATTGCAACAAATCATCAATACTTAGTTGTAGGAACAGATAATGCAGCAGAATGGTATACTGGATACTTCACGAAGTTTGGGGATGGCGGCGTTGACCTAGTTCCACTTGTTAATCTGACTAAAGGTGAAGTGAGAGAAATGGCTGAATACTTGGATGTTCCTGACGAGGTCATCCATAAACAGCCAAGTGCAGGTTTATGGGAAGGGCAGACAGATGAAAATGAGATGGGAACGAGTTATGCTATGATTGATCGACATTTGAAAGGGGAAGAAATCCCTGAAGAAGATCGGAGAATCATTGAATCTCTGCACCAAAGATCTGCTCATAAACGTCAACTGCCACCTGCTCCTCCCAAATAAACTGGCGAATATTGACAGACTAAAACATTCTTCTTGCACCCATAGTAAGGGTAAAAAGGAGAATGTTTTTATGTGGAAAATAATAAGTATCATGATGTTAGCTTCTTTGCTGATGATTGCTTGTCAGCCAGAGGAAGTTCCTGAATCAAAGGAAGAAGACTCTCCCTATGAACCGCTGGGATATGCGGAAGATGGAGGCACAGAGCGGAGGGGGAATATTCCAATAGGAAAAGATAGTTATTTTAAACGTACAGCCGAAGAGGAACATAGAAAATCCAAGTACAACGAAACAAACCGATCTCACGATAATGATTTTAATAATGAAGATGCAATGGCTGTGGTCGATAAGGTGAATGAGTTAAAAGAGGTCACTACTACCCAGGCTTTTTCCACTGATGATCATATGTATGTGGCTGTTATGATTAACCCTTATGATCTTCGAGATGACTCCATACCTAAGAAAATCGAAGAGAAAGTAAGGGAAGTGTCCGATAAAAAACTGACGGTTTATACCAATAATAATGATTGGGATAATATGAAGAACTTTAACTCACGAGTTAATTCTTCGGAGGCTCCTGAGCGCTTGAAAGAAAGGGTTCGTGAATTCTTTAATCAGTGATAATAAAGCTTACTTTTAAGAGTTAAGGGGATTATGATATATTAAAAAGTATTGAAGTACATTATATACAAAGATTTGCTTGGGAGAGGAGAATGTCCAATGGCTGGCCATTCAAAATGGAGTAATATCAAGCACCGAAAAGGTGCTCAAGATGCGAAACGCGGGAAACTCTTCATGAAGCTTGCTCGTGAAATTTTTATGGCGGCGAAACAAGGAGGGGGCGATCAAGATACGAATCCAGCCCTTCGTTTAGCTGTAGATAAAGCAAGGTCCAATAATATGCCAAAAGATAATATTGATCGTGCTATTAAGAAAGCGACAGGAGATCTTGATGGCGTCAATTATGAAGAATACACCTATGAAGGTTATGGTCCCGGCGGGGTGGCTGTTATGGTTAAAGTGTTGACAGATAATAAAAACCGTACAGCTGCCGACGTCCGTCATGCCTTTAATAAAAATGAAGGTAATCTAGGGGAGAATGGCTGTGTAGCGTTCATGTTCAATCGCTCTGGTTATCTTGTCATCGATCGGTCCACCACGGATGCTGATGAAGAAGAAATGATGCTTGAAGCTATTGAAGCAGGAGCAGAGGAAATGGAAACGACGGAAGAACAGTTTGAGATTTACACCAATCCTGAATCGTTTTCTGAGGTTAAGGAAGTTTTAGAAAGCCGTGGTTATGAGTTCAAAACTAGTGAAGTAACTATGATCCCTGAAACTTATACGGAGCTCGAAGAAGAAGGTGTAGAAAAAATGTTGAAATTAATTGACATGCTTGAAGACAATGACGATGTTCAAGAAGTCTATCACAACCTTGATGCGGATGAATCGATTCTGGAGAATTTATCGTAAATCCCCTATTCCTATGATAATAACTTCTGTTCCTGGACACACTAGGTGCAGAAGTTATTTTAATTAGGGGGGAACCTGTCATGAATCGATGGGCATTGATTGTTGGTTTAGCGATCGGATTTGCCATGATCAGCTGGACGATCATTGATCAGACTCCACCGAAAACCGTCAAAGATATTACATCCCAGCGTACCATACAAGTAAAAGAAGAAAATACTGTGAAAACACTAGTGAAACCCGAACCTTTGAAACTGACGGTAATTTTGAAGGAGCATTATATAGATGGAGTAACGGAAACGACCAAAAAAGAGGAAACCATTTGGTCGATGATGGATTTTTGGGCTTCCTATGAGGAATGGACGCTTGAAGATCAACAGATGGACAGGGTAGTTTTTCAAAGAAAAGTGGAAGATATCTCCCCATTGACGAAACAACAAGGGTATTTCGGATTGACGGATGATGGCGAGTTAGCTGTATTCCAAGGGATGCCTAATGAAGGCAAAGTCATAGAGTCTTTTAAACCTGTTCCGATTAAGCCGTTAGAGTCGAAACGAGAAAGCGAGCTTAAGGATGGAATCAAAATTAAAAATTACCGTCATTTTGAACAAGTCGTCCGGCAATATTCTGAACAAGATGAAGTGTAAAATGGGAAGAAACAGCCGCAGGGTAATGTGGCTGTTTTCTTCAATTTATGGGGAAACGGCTTTTGTTTCCAATGGGCGAACATGTGCTTGTATGTTACAATAGGAAGGATAGCAATAAAGGGTGGAGAGGGATTCTTACGATGATTAGTTATGTGAAAGGACAATTAATGACACTCGATGAGGGGTCAATTACGATAGAAATAAGTGGGATCGGATATGAGGTGTTATGTGCCAATCCATTTCATTTTCAAGACTTTTTAAATAAGGAAGTGAAAGTACATACCTATCACTATATTAGGGAAGATAACCAGAGTTTATATGGATTTAAGAAAAAAGAGGACAAACAACTATTTGCGCAATTACTAAATGTCTCTGGGATTGGGCCAAAAGGGGCCTTAGCAATTCTTGGAACAGTAAGTGTACCTGAATTTGTATCAGCAATTGAACAAGAAGATGATAAATACTTAACCAAGTTCCCTGGTGTCGGTAAAAAAACAGCACGACAGATGATTCTTGATCTAAAAGGGAAGTTGGTTGTGTGGCTTCCTGATGAAGAGAATGAAGATACAATTTTCTATCAGGAAGATATCACGTCAAAACAGAAGCGAGCTTTATTGGATGATGCGATGGAAGCACTGAAGGCTTTGGGTTATACAGACAAAGAAGTGAAAATTGTTCGCAGCGAGCTTGAAAAAGCAAATCACAGCAAAGTAGATGATTATGTAAGACGTGGCCTTCAATTATTAATGAAATCTTAAAGGGAGGAGGGATGAATGGTGGAAGATCGCATGATATCAGGGGAACAGCAGGAGGCAGATCAAGAAATAGAGCTTAGTTTAAGACCTGAAACGCTGAAGCAGTATATTGGGCAGGATCAAGTGAAAAATAACCTGCAAATCTTTATTGAAGCAGCGAAAATGCGAAATGAGCCACTTGATCATGCATTACTGTATGGTCCGCCAGGCCTCGGGAAGACAACCCTTGCGTCTATTATTGCGAATGAAATGGGTGTTCAGTTCCGTACGACAGCAGGCCCAGCTATAGAAAGAGCTGGTGATTTAGCGGCCATACTTTCTTCCTTAGAGCCTGGAGATGTTCTTTTTATTGATGAAATTCATCGCCTGCCTCGTTCTGTGGAAGAAGTTCTTTATCCAGCGATGGAAGATTTTTGTCTTGATATCGTGGTTGGATCAGGACCAAGTGCCCGCTCCGTACGACTTGATCTCCCCCCTTTCACGTTAGTAGGGGCTACTACAAGAGCAGGATTGCTTTCCGCCCCGTTGCGAGACCGTTTCGGGGTACATAGTCGATTGGATTACTATGATACAAAAGCCCTCTGCTCGATTGTTGAACGGACAGCAGAGATTTTCTCCGTAGAAATTGATTATGAAGCAGCCATAGAAGTGGCTCGTCGTTCTCGTGGTACGCCAAGAATTGCGAATCGCTTATTGAAGAGGGTTCGTGATATTGCCCAGGTAAAAGGGGAAACAGTGATCAGTAAAGAAACGACTCAGGAAGCACTTGAAATGCTGCAAGTCGATGTAGAAGGATTAGATTTTATCGACCATAAATTACTAAAAGGAATTATGGACAGCTTTCAAGGAGGCCCAGTTGGGTTAGACACCATCGCTGCAACCATTGGTGAGGAATCACAGACAATAGAAGACGTATATGAGCCCTTTCTATTACAAATTGGTTATATTCAACGAACACCAAGGGGCAGAGTAGTGACGCCAAGAGCTTATGCCCACTTTAATAGGGAGGTGCCTGGCTCTTGACGGGCTTCGGGAAAATCTTTATTGTAATAGGGATTGTGTTTATATTGGTCGGTGTATTATGGAGCCTTTTTGGTAAACTACCTGGTGACGTCAGTTTTAAGAAAGGGAATGTCACTTTTTATTTTCCGATCATGACTTCGATCATTGTAAGCATTATCCTTTCATTGTTTTTTTATTTCATCAGGAAATTTTGATTTATTATACATTGCAGAATAGGGGATTCACATGGATATTAAGCAATATGACTTTGAATTGCCGGAAGAGCTGATTGCTCAAGTTCCATTAGAGGATCGGACATCCTCACGCCTCATGATTTGTGATCGTCAGGAACAAACGATTGAGCACCGGCACTTTTCTCAGATTACCGATTACTTAGTAGAAGGAGACTGCCTCGTACTGAATGATACGAAGGTTTTGCCAGCCCGACTTTATGGATCGAAAGAAGGGACTGGAGGGAAAGTTGAAGTTTTGCTTCTTCATCAAACAAAAGAAGACGAGTGGGAGGTTTTGGTTAAACCTGCCAAGAAAGTCAAAATTGGGACGAAAATAGTTTTCGGAGAAGGGAAGCTTGTGGCCGAATGTACGGATCTACAAGACCATGGCGGGCGTAAAGTGAGATTCGAGTATGAAGGTATTTTTCTTGAAGTGTTAGAGTCATTGGGAGAAATGCCCTTACCACCTTATATAAAGGAACAGCTTTCAGATAGAGATCGATACCAGACAGTCTATGCTAAAGAAGAAGGATCAGCTGCAGCTCCAACGGCCGGTTTGCACTTTACTAATGAATTACTAGATGAACTGCAGAATAGAGGCGTGGAGATTGCCTATTTAACCTTGCATGTCGGGCTGGGTACTTTCCGACCGGTCAACGTGGATCAGATCGAGGAACACGATATGCACGCGGAGTTCTATCAGCTGAATGAGGATACAGCCACTCAGTTAAACGCAGTCAAAGACAGAGGCAGTCGAATCATTTCTGTGGGCACCACTTCCACACGGACGCTTGAAACAATCATTCGTGATCATGGTATCTTTAAAGAAGCTAAGGGCTGGACGGATATCTTCATTTATCCCCCACAACAGTTAAAAGCGATTGATGGATTGATTACAAACTTCCATTTACCGAAGTCCACCTTAATCATGCTAGTTAGTGCATTTGCTGGACGTGACTTTATTTTAGAAGCCTATCAGGAAGCTGTAAAAGAAAGGTATCGATTTTTCAGCTTCGGAGACGCGATGTTCATTAAGTGAGTTTTTAGGTCAAGAGTAAGAAAGGATAGAAATAATGGCAATCACATATGAATTAATCAAAACATGTAAACAAACAGGAGCACGTCTTGGGAAGGTTCATACTCCCCACGGATCTTTTGAGACACCCATGTTCATGCCTGTCGGGACGTTAGCAACAGTAAAAACGATGAGTCCTGATGAGCTGGAGCGAATGGGAGCACAAATTATCCTCTCAAACACCTATCATTTATGGCTTCGCCCTGGTGAAGACATTGTCGAAGAAGCGGGTGGTCTTCACGAATTTATGAATTGGAATGGATCGATCCTTACTGATTCTGGAGGATTTCAAGTCTTTAGTTTAAGTGATCTCCGGAAGATAGAAGAGGAAGGAGTCCATTTTCGCAATCATATCAGTGGAGAAAAACTTTTCCTTTCCCCTGAAAAAGCGATGCATATCCAAAACTCTCTTGGGGCAGATATTATGATGGCTTTTGATGAGTGCCCTCCTTATCCTGCTGAGCATAAGTATATGAAGGATTCAGTAGAACGTACGAGCCGTTGGGCAGAACGCTGCTTGGAGGCTCATCAACGCCCTCATAACCAAGGTTTGTTCGGTATTATTCAAGGAGGAGAGTATGAGGATTTGCGTCGTCAAAGTGCGCAAGACTTAACATCTATGGACTTTCCGGGATATGCAGTCGGCGGGCTTTCCGTCGGGGAACCAAAGGATGTCATGAACCGTGTGCTTGAATTTACGACTCCTTTCTTGCCAGACCAAAAACCACGTTACCTTATGGGAGTTGGCTCACCAGATTCGTTGATTGATGGCAGTATACGGGGGATTGACATGTTTGATTGTGTCCTTCCTACAAGGATTGCAAGAAACGGCACACTGATGACATCAGAGGGAAGGCTTGTCGTCCGTAATGCTAAATACGCACGTGACTTCCGGCCAATTGATGAAAATTGTGACTGCTATACATGCCGTAATTACAGCAGGGCATACATTCGTCATTTGGTTAAAGCGAATGAAACATTTGGTTTCAGACTTACGACTTATCATAATCTTTATTTTCTGTTAAAATTAATGGGGCGAGTGCGTGAAGCCATTAGAGAAGATCGACTCGGTGACTTTAGAGAAGAATTCTTTGAAATGTATGGGTTCAACAAACCAAACGCAAAGAACTTTTAGAAAGGGGGAACATAAATGGATACATTAGTGGGGTTATTACCGATAATTCTAATGTTTGTCATTTTCTATTTCCTATTGATTCGTCCACAGCAAAAGAAACAGAAACAAGTACAACAAATGCAGTCGGATCTTCAAAAGGGTGATAGAGTTATAACCATTGGAGGATTACACGGAACGATTCATGCTATAGATGAGGGTACACTTGTGATTACTGTACAAGATGGTACTCAAATGAAATTCGATCGTTCTTCTGTACGCGAAAAATTGAGCTAATTGGAAACGCAATCCCGCTACATAAATGGTAGCGGGATTTTTCGCACTTAGGAATTTATCTTTTCGCTGTCCCCCTCCGTGGCAGGTTCACCCCAATCATTCCACCAAGCCAGGCGGCAAGAAGTAATCCCCCGAAATAACTTAGCTGAGGCAGGGAAACCCATGCGTTCTCAAATATAACTTGGAATAAGATCATGGCACTAACAAAAATCAGACCGGTCATTCCTCCAGATAGCCACCCCTTTTGTTCCCCTTTATAAGCAGCCAGCATTCCTCCGATGGCAAGAATGCTGATTCCGGCAACTAAAGCCATTTGATTAAGGGTCTCATACTCCATCCCCGTAAATTTGAGGAGGGCCGCTAATACTCCCGCAAATACAATCATCAAAATAAGAATAGACCCGATACCGTATCCCAAAACTCCTGATATTAACTTTTTCATCTCATCCCTCCTTAATTAGCTTGTCACTTAAACTATATGCATGAAATCTCTATAGATAGAAGTAGATATTTTCCGAAGGACTTGAATATGTATAAGTAAAGTCCGTCCAAAAAAGGGGAAGATCTATGTCAACTGTACTTGCATTACTTATTTTCGTAGCTAGCTATGTACTGATTATGACAGAAAAGTTGAATCGGGCACTAGTTGCTATTGCAGGTGGAGTCCTTTTATTGATGACTAAAGTTTACGAGTGGGAACAAGCTTTTGGATTCATTGATTGGGAGACAGTCGCGCTACTCTTCTCAATGATGGTGCTCGTTTCTATAACGAAGAAGACTGGAATATTTACGTTTATGGCTATCTGGTTGGCCCAGCTTGTGAAGGGGCGACCTGTACCGCTGTTAATCGTAACGGCTCTTTTCACTGCTGTGGGATCTGCTTTTTTGGATAATGTCACTACCGTACTATTATTTGTTCCTGTGTTACTATCCCTTGTAGAACGCTTAAAACTTCCTGCATTTCCGTATTTAATCCTGACTATTTTTAGTTCAAATATTGGAGGGACGGCTACATTGATCGGAGATCCCCCCAATATAATGATTGGACAGGCCGTTGATCATTTCAGCTTTGTCTCTTTTCTTTATCATTTAGGACCGGTGGTAGTTATCATTTTCTTCCTCGTTACCACTGGGGTGATTCTGTTATTCCGCAAAGGGTTGACCTACGATAAAGAATTAGCTGAAAATTTGATGAAAATGGACGCTAAAGAGCACTTGAAAATAACTCCACTACTTATTCAGTCCATCTCTGTCATGCTTCTGACCATCCTCGGATTTATGATGCATCCTATTGTTCACATGGATATTACTACGATAGCAGTCAGTGGGGCACTATTGTTATTGTTTTTGTCAGAGAAAGAATTGGACGTAGAACATGTCTTTCAGGAAGTTGAATGGGTGACATTGTTTTTCTTTATGGGATTATTTATGCTTGTGGGTGGATTAGAAACGGTGGGAATAATCGATGAGTTAGCCAGAGGAATGGTTTGGATCTCAGGTGGAGATATGCCTGTAACCTCTATGGTGATGTTATGGAGCGCGGGGATCCTTTCTGGGATTGTCGATAATATCCCTTTTGTTGCTGCGATGATTCCGGTGGTGCAAGAGCTGCAAGGATACGGGATGATGAACGTGGATCCTGTTTGGTGGTCATTGGCCCTTGGAGCATGCCTTGGAGGAAATGGCACGCTCGTTGGTGCTTCTGCCAATGTAGTAGTAGCCGGACTTGCTGCCAGCCATAATAAGCCTATCCCTTTCTTGAAGTTCTCTCTATATGGATTCCCTGTGTTAATTTTGTCGTTAATCATTGCGACTATTTATGTGTGGCTTCGGTATTTACTCCCATTTCTATCATAAAACAGTAAAATTAGGTGATGTTAACTAGAGGGAAACCTTTAGGAAAGGTCGTGGCTCTGAGTGCTTGTACTTAGTATTATCTTTCGTACACTCATCACCTACTTTATAATTTTGCTTGTTTTTCGTTTTATGGGAAAAAGGGAGATTGGGGAACTAAGCGTAATGGACTTGGTTGTTTTCATTATGCTTGCTGAAATTGCGGTCTTCCTTATCGAGCAGCCTGACAAGGAAATTTGGAAAGCAGTCGTACCCATGGGAGTTCTCCTCGCTATTCAAATTGGAAGTGCCGTGATTTCACTTAAAAATCAACGTTTTAGAAATTGGTTTGATGGCAGACCGTCAATTATCATCAAGCATGGCAAAGTGGATGAACATGAAATGAGAAAACAGAGATATAATTTTAATGACCTTCTGTTACAACTACGAGAACATGGGATCCAACAGGTGGGGGATGTAGCGTATGCCATCCTTGAGCCATCCGGTAAACTTTCTGTATTTGAAAGAAACGACGACGGGAGCTCCGGCTATGCTGTCGTTTTAATTGCGGACGGCGAGGTGCAATATAGCGGACTTCACACCATTCGGAAAAACAAACAATGGTTAATGAACGAAGTCCGTAAACGGGGGTTTCATTCATTACGGGAGGTTTCTTTATGTACGATAAACGAAGAAGGAAACATCCAGATGGATAAAAACAATGAGATCACATAAAAAATAACCGCGTGGATGCGGTTATTTTTTATGAATGATTCGATTCCAAGGAATGAGTTTCCATTCTTCTTTCGTGATTAACTTAAAAGAAAAAAGTAACAAAATGTATAGAATGGAGAGAACAATTCCCATCGTCAGTAACTGTGAGAGCGGTTTACTTTCAAGAAGCCAGCTGTGCTTCCAGGTGAACCCAACCCCTCCAATAACTCCAATTACCATAGCGAATTTAAAAAACATCTGTAAGGGAAAGGTGATCACTTTATATTTCATAAGAACACTCAAGTGTAATAATGTTACAACAACAACGCCGACTACAATGGCGATGGCAACCCCATGGATACCAAACTCCGGCCGAGAACTTAAGGCCACAAGTACAATGAATTTAATGACAGCTCCGAGTAATGTGTTCCACATAGCCGGTCGCGCTAGATCCAATGCTTGTAAGGTTGACTGCAAAGGCGTTTGGATATAATGAAGCAAAAAGAAAGGGGCCATGAACTGTAGCATGAAAGAAGCATGACTTGTCCCATAAACGGTTGTAAGAATAACGGCAGGGAAAATCATAAAAATAATGGTAATGAGTCCGCCCGAGGCGATGGATAATCGGATGGATTGCATTATGCGGTAGTGAATAGTATCAGATTTCCCCTTTGCGGCAGCCTCACTAATGGATGGAACAAGAGCTATAGAAAGGGCATGGGTCAAAAATGTCGGTAAAAACAGCAATGGTAAGACATATCCAGTTAATTCTCCGTATTGTTTAGTGGAATCAACGGCTGCTATGCCGGCGATGGCTAAACTTTGAGCTACAAGTATGGGTTCAAAAAAATACGTCAAGGATCCGATAAAACGGCTGCCTGTTGTAGGGAGAGCGATGGTCATCAATTCATTCAGGGTTCTCTTTCCCTCGCTGATATGTTTAGCCCAAGATTTTCGTAAACGAAAGCTTTTGTGAAGGTTGAATTGTCTCAACATATACAATAACGAGATGAACTCACCTAATACTGCTGAGGCCATAGCTCCGGCCGCTGCATATTGCACACCATAAGGATAGAGCATTTTGGTGAGCAGGATGACGGAACCAATCCGGACGACTTGCTCAATCACTTGCGAAAGAGCTTGAGGTTTCATGTTTTGCCGGCCCTGAAAATAACCACGTATGACTGAGGATATCGCTATAATGGGAATGATAGGTGTGACAGCCAATAATGGATACAAGGCTCTTGCATCTGTTAAGAAATACGTGGCGACAACAGGGGCGAGTAGGAATAGTCCTATTGTAAATAGAATGCTTAATGTACCTGTAATAGCCAGGGATACTAACAGGATGCGTTTAATTTTACTTTCATTCCCTGTGGCCTCAGCTTCCGATACACGTTTGGAAATAGCCACAGGTAGACCGAATTGAGTGATGGTAATAGCTAGAATTAGGGTAGGTAAAGCCATCATATAAAGACCTACACCTTCGGGGCCCATGACTCGTGCCACGACTATTCTGTTGATAAATCCTAACAAACGAGTGACAAGACCAGCAGCAACTAAAATCAGAGCACCATGCAGAAATGTTTGTTTTGACATATAATTGATCCGCCTTCTCAAAGAAATGAATTTCCGCTACAATGAAGTATATGCATAGATATGGACAAGGCATGACCCCGTTTTAGAAATCCATTGTGTGAGGAGCATTGTTAATATGGATCATATAAAATCCGTTACAAGCTGGAGAAAAGAACTTGGTGTTGTGTTACAAAGCAAAGCAGAGGAGTTTCACTTACTCGGCTATGATCGTGCAACAGCAGATGAAGTGTGGGATTGTCTTTTGAAAAAGGTCTGGAATGGAACACCGGATAAAAAGCTTCACCAAATTGTTCAGGATATTCTTCATTTACAAAGTCATACCTACACAAGCTATTTGACTTCGGAGGCTTATCAAAATGATGATTTGCTTGATTCTATTGAAGCTCTGAAAGGACCTTCGGAATATTAAGAATAAATAATCGTCCCGTTCCGTTCATGCTCTTAAAGGAGTCTATTGTTGCGAAAGTTTGAAAAAGTAGTAGAATAATTACGGGGATTATCATTGATGTCACTTTAAACTTTATACATACCAGCCGATGAATCATTGCATGTGTTCATAGATAAAGGAGGAACAGAACAGTATGGTGAAACGAGGGCGGATCGTCGCCTTTTTTATCGTGGTTTTATTGCTTGCCACTATGATAGGGACGACTATTAAAGGTGTTACTAAAGATATTAATTTAGGATTGGATCTGCAGGGTGGCTTTGAAATCTTGTATGATGTTGAACCATTAGATGAAAATCAGGAAGTCAATGAGAAAGTTCTCGAAGCCACCGCACGTTCTTTAACAGAGCGTGTAGATACACTTGGGATTAGTGAAACAAACATCACAATCGAAGATGGTGGACGTATTCGTGTTCAACTTGCGGGGGTAGAAGACCAACAAACGGCCCGAGAGCTATTGTCGACCACCGCTGAACTTTCCTTTCGTGGAACAGATGGAAAATTGTATATGGATGGGTCAGATTTAGTTGAAGGAAGTGCTCAACAATCTTATCATCCAGACACGAATGAACCAGTGGTCACACTAAAGGTGAAGAGTGCATCTAAGTTTTATGATGTTTCTCAAGAAATTTACAATACTCCAAATGATCCGAATACTCCGTATCCAGACGATCTTCTTGTTATTTGGCTTGATTATAATGAAGATACAACATTTGCTGAAGAGTGGGGAAAAGAAGATCCTGCTTATATTTCAGCACCAGGGTTCTCTGATGGTCCGGTGCGAAATAATTCGGTCATGATCAGTGGGGACTTTAGCGTAGAATCAGCTAAACAACTGGCAGATATTTTGAACGCAGGGTCTTTGCCTGTAAATCTTGAAGAGACCTATTCCACCTCTGTAGGAGCGCAGTTTGGTGAACAGGCAATGAATAAGACGATCTTTGCAGGGTACATTGGTATTGCTGCTATTTTCTTATTTATGATCGCGTACTACAGGTTTCCGGGGATTATCGCTACCCTTACATTAAGTGTTTATATTTATTTAATCCTTGTCGTGTTCGAATGGATGAATGGCGTCTTGACCTTACCGGGTATTGCTGCCTTGATTTTAGGAGTCGGTATGGCGGTCGATGCGAACATTATTACTTACGAGCGTATCAAGGAAGAACTGAAGTCAGGGAAATCACTGCTTTCTGCATATAAAGCAGGAAACAAACGTTCACTTTCTACAATCCTTGATGCCAACATTACGACATTAATCGCTGCAACTGTATTGTTTATTTTTGGTACAAGCTCAGTAAAAGGTTTTGCAACGATGTTGATTGTGAGTATACTCGTAAGTTTTATAACTGCTGTGTACGGTACTCGTTTATTTATGAATTTATGGGTAAAGAGTCGCTTCTTAAACAAACGACCAAAATGGTTTGGAGTGAAACCTGACGATATTCATGATATCGCTGAAGGAGAGGAAGTAGAAGCGGAATTTATGAAACGCAAGTTCGATTTTGTTCAATTTAGAAAGCGTTTCTTTACGATTTCCATAGCTCTTGTGGTAGCTGGAATAATCGCCCTCACTTTCTTCCGTCTTAATCTTGGAATTGACTTCACCAGTGGTTCGAGGGTATCCATCTTATCGGATGGGGGAATCAGTTCAGAACAAGTGGAAGAGACGATGCAGCAGGAGTTCGATGTTAATCCAAAACAGGTCATCATCTCTGGGGAAAATAACGAAATTGCCGTTGCCCGTTTCGATGATGAATTAAGCAAAAATAAAATTGGAGAAATCCAAAGCTATTATGAAGAAGAATATGGCAATACGCCCAATGTCAGTACCGTGTCGCCAATAGTCGGGCAAGAACTTGCTAAGAATGCTGCATTGGCCGTTCTATATGCATCGATCGGAATCATTATCTATGTGACGATTCGATTTGAAATCTTCTTTGCAATAACAGCGATAATTGCCTTGTTGCATGATGCATTTTTCATTCTTGCATTCTTCAGTATAACGAGGCTGGAATTCGATATCACTATTATTGCCGCCATCCTTACGATAGTCGGCTATTCGGTCAATGATACGATTGTTACCTTTGATCGAATTCGTGAAAACTTGAAAATGAAGAAAAAAGTCAAATCTTTCAAAGAGTTGGCTGGAATTGTTAACAAGAGTTTAATGCAGACTCTGGCTCGTAGTTTCAATACGGTTATTACCGTTATTTTTGCCGCAGCCATGCTGTTGTTCTTCGGTGCTTCATCGATTACCAACTTCTCATTCGCGCTGGTTATAGGCTTGTTAGCAGGTACGTACTCCTCCCTGTTCATTGCCTCACAACTATGGTTGGTATGGCGTGGCCGCACGATTAAAGAAAAACCTATAAATTACGTGAAAAAGAAAAGAACAGACGGTCCCCAAGTGTAAAGTTACTTGGAGGATGCTTTTGGAAAGACCTTTCTCTCTAAGAGGAAGGTCTTTTTGATTATTGAATCGTGTTTCGGGGTATATCAAATAAGAGAAGCACACAATATAGAAAGGGAGTGTTTGGAAAATGAAAGGACAAAACTACTTGATCCTAGCCTTCATCTTCGCATTATTGATTGCCGTCTTTGCCGTAATTAATGTGGATCCTGTGCAAGTAAACTATTTATTCGGATCCGGGGAGGCTCCGTTGATTCTTGTGATCCTTATTTCTGTTCTATTAGGAAGTCTAGCTACCGCATCTGCAGGAGCCTTACGCTATTTTAGGTTAAAAAAAGAAAACAATCGGTTAAAGGCGATGGCCGCGCCATCTCAACAGAATTCCCCTGATCCAAAAGAAGACAAATTGGAGGAAAACAAGGAGTATTCAGAACAGAAACGCTCATCCTCAAATGTCACTTAATTGCGTTTGCTCCCCCTGGTCCGCTCTTGTATAATAGATGGGTCAGGGGTGAACTTATGATACAAAGTAAGATGAAATGGAAATTTACATATAGAGACCCAGAGGAAAGTAATATTGGCTTACCAGGAGTGACACCGTTAACACAGCAACTCTTAGAAAAGAGAGGCATAATGGATCCGGCAGCTGCGGATAGTTTCTTAAATCCGACAATAGAGCAATTGCACGATCCGATGCTCATGGACGGAATGCAGCGTGCGGTCACACGTGTGAACGATGCGATTGCTTCTGAGGAACCTATCTTAGTTTTTGGGGACTATGATGCAGATGGAGTGACCTCCACTTCCGTCATGGTTGAGGCCTTAAGAAAAGCGGGTGCTCTTTGTGACTTTTATATTCCTAACCGTTTTACAGAAGGATATGGACCGAACAAAGAAGCTTTCCAATTTGCTTTTGATTCTGGATATACGTTGATTATTACGGTGGATACAGGAATAGCAGCAATTGAAGAGGCAGCATTTGCAAAAGAACTGGGGATAGATTTGATTATTACAGATCACCACGAAGTCCAAGAAGTTCTTCCTGATGCTTATAGTATTATTCATCCGAAGACTTCAGCGAATTATCCTTTTCAGGAATTGGCCGGAGTAGGAGTAGCCTTTAAATTCGCCCAGTCTCTCTTAGGTCGTTTTCCTAAGGAGTTCTTGGATCTTGTAGTCATTGGTACTATTGCTGATCTTGTTCCACTAAAAGGAGAAAATAGAGTCCTAGCTGCCATAGGGCTGAAGGCGATCTCGCGTTCAACTAGGCCTGGAATCCAGGCTTTGAGAAAAGTGTGTAACATTGACGGGGAAATGAATGAAGAAACAATAGGGTTTAGCATTGGGCCAAGGCTTAACGCTGTGGGCCGCTTGCAGGATGCTGGGCCTGCAGTAGATCTTTTGCTTTCTGAAAACCAGGAAGAAGCAGAACAAATAGCTCTCTTTATTAATCAGTTGAATCAGGAACGTCAAAAAATTGTAACTGCTATTGCGAAAGAAGCTGAAGAAATGGTTTGCTGCAAGGATGGAGAAGCTGAAAATGTCCTCGTTGTGGCAAAAGAAGGTTGGAACCCGGGTGTCCTTGGGATCGTCGCCTCTAAGCTTGTGCGCCAGTTCGATCGTCCGGCAATAGTCTTAGCCATAGATGAAGAAAAGGGAGAAGCTAAAGGTTCTGCACGTAGTATTGATGCGTTTGATCTATTTTCTAATTGTATGGAAGTACGTCACCGATTTAAACATTTCGGAGGGCATGCACAGGCTGCTGGGATGACATTGGATATTAACCAAGTGGATGGCTTGAGGGAGGATCTAATTCAATTAGCTCAAGAAAAATTATCGGAAGAAGATTATCAACAAGTATTGGATGTTGAAACTACCGTTGATTTAACAGATATTACCCTTAAACAAATTGAAGAAGTCAACCAGCTTCGACCGTTTGGAATGGGCAATCCTAAACCACTGTTTCATCTAAAACACACCCCAAAAGAAGTACGGTTAATAGGGAGTAAAAAAAATCACTTGAAGTTTCAATTCCAAAGTGAACAAACTCGAGTCGATGGAATCGCATTTGGGATGGGAGACCTTTACCAACAAATATCTCCACATGCTGCTTTGGATGTTGTTGGGGAGCTCGGGATCAATGAATGGAATGGTCGTAAGAATGTACAAGTGATGATTAAAGATCTAAGTGTGAAAGAATGGCAGTTGTTTGACCATCGCGGTTCCACCCATATTGAAAAGAACATTATGATACCTCCTGAGGAAGCGTTTGTTGCTGTCGGCTTTCAAGGTGAAACCCAGGCGCCGTGTAATCTTCCTGTCGTTCAGGCCGATTCGGTTACACAAGGAGATTCTTACGATGGAGTGCTCCTTATTGATTTACCTGGGAGAGTCTCAGAGATGAGAGACCTGTTAACAAAGATAAAAGGGCAGAAAATTTTTGTTTGTTATCATCTAAAGGAGAGTACTTTTCTAAAAACCTGGCCATCAAGAGACCACTTTAAATGGTTTTATGGTATGCTATTGAAGCGTGGAAGTTTCAACCTTCATAAAGAAGCGGATTTACTTGCTAAACGTAAAGGTTGGGACAGATCCATGGTGGAATTTATTTCTGAGGTGTTTTTTGAACTCGACTTTGTTAAAATGGAAGACGGGATTATTACAGTTGAATCCGAACCTTCACAAAAAGATTTGCAGGAATCTTCGCTTTATCGTGAACGGGAAGAGCAACTTCAAATGGAACGAACCCTTTATTATTCCACATATAATGAATTGAAGAGTTGGTTTGATCAATATGTAAACCAACCCGTTAAGCACGTCAAGGAGGAAGTAGTGAATGGATTATAAAGAGCACATTGCGATCGTTGAAGATTGGCCGAAAGAAGGAGTGCAGTTCAAGGATATCACTCCGCTAATGGATAACGGTCCGGCATTTAAAGCAGCGGTTGATGAAATTGTTGAATATGCTAAAGACAAAGAAATAGATATTGTTGTAGGACCAGAGGCACGGGGATTCATCGTTGGATGTCCGGTTTCCTATGCCTTGGAAATCGGCTTTGCCCCCGTTCGTAAAGAAGGGAAGTTACCACGTGAAACCATTAAAGTGGATTATGGACTCGAATACGGGAAAGACGTATTAACGATTCATAAAGATGCAATTAAACCTGGTCAACGTGTGTTGATTATTGATGACCTTCTTGCCACAGGTGGTACAATTGAGGCGACAATTGATCTTGTTGAACAGTTGGGTGGAGAAGTAGCAGGTTGTGCTTTTTTAATTGAACTCACATATCTTGATGGTCGCAGTAAACTGGATGGACATGATGTCCTTACTTTAATGCAATATTAATGGAAAGAGTGCCCTCTTTTGGGGCGCTCTTTGTTTTACAATTTTAATGTGGGCTGTTCCCTTTACAAGAAGAGTCCTTTTTTTGATAATGAGAAGCAAATATGCTTTGAAAGTTTTAAAGAAACTAGGGTGATTGAATGGCGAAAGATACAGTTCTAACTGCTGAAGAAGTCATAGAACAAGCAAGTCAGTATTTGGACCAGTCAGATCTGGCGTTTATTCGTCGAGCGTATGATTTTGCTGAAAAGGCTCATAGCAACCAATTCCGAAAATCAGGAGAACCTTACATCATCCATCCGATTCAGGTAGCCGGTATTCTTGTGAATTTAGAGATGGACCCAGAAACAATTGCCGGTGGCTTCCTTCATGATGTGGTCGAAGATACGGACGTGACGTTGGACGAGATTGAAGAAGCATTTAATGAAGAAGTGTCGATGCTGGTTGATGGGGTTACAAAATTAGGTAAGATTAAATATAAATCTAAAGAGGCTCAACAGGCTGAAAATCACAGGAAAATGTTTGTTGCTATGGCAAAGGATATGCGCGTAATATTGATTAAATTAGCGGATCGGCTTCATAATATGCGTACTTTAAAGCACCTTCCGGCTGAAAAACAACGTCGTATATCTAATGAAACGCTCGAAATATTCGCTCCGTTAGCTCATCGACTTGGAATATCAACGATCAAATGGGAACTGGAAGATACAGCTCTTCGATATTTAAATCCACAACAATACTACCGGATTGTTCACCTAATGAAACAAAAAAGGAATGAACGGGAGCATTATATTGAAGAAGTCATTCAGGAAATCCGTGATCAATTAACGGAAGTTAATATTGATGCAGACCTGAACGGAAGGCCGAAGCACTTATACAGTATTTACCGAAAAATGGTGCTTCAGAATAAACAGTTCAATGAAATCTATGACTTGTTAGCCGTTAGAATTACGGTGAACAGTATCAAAGATTGTTATGCCGTGCTTGGGATTATCCACACTTGTTGGAAACCGATGCCGGGACGTTTTAAAGATTATATAGCTATGCCGAAGCCAAATTTGTACCAATCTCTGCATACGACAGTTATCGGACCAAAAGGCGATCCATTAGAAGTTCAAATTCGCACGCATGAAATGCATGAAATTGCTGAATATGGAATAGCTGCCCATTGGGCGTATAAAGAAGGTAAGCAAACGGCCTCAGAACAGTCTTTTGAGGAAAAGCTGACATGGTTCCGTGAAATCCTGGAATGGCAAAGCGAGACCCATGATGCAGAAGAGTTTATGGAGTCTCTAAAGGTTGATCTCTTTTCGGATATGGTGTATGTATTTACACCTAAGGGAGACGTTATCGAGCTTCCTTCTGGCTCTGTACCTGTCGATTTCGCTTATCGAATTCATACAGAGGTCGGAAATCAGACCATTGGTGCCAAAGTGAATGGAAAGATGGAGCCGCTTGATTATGAATTGAAAACCGGTGATATTGTCGATATCATGACATCCAAACATGCCTATGGACCTTCGAAAGACTGGATCAAGCTGGCGCAGACTTCCCAGGCGAAGAATAAGATTAAACAATTCTTTAAAAAGCAGCAAAAAGATGAGAACATCTCGAAAGGGAAGGAACTTGTAGAACGCGAGATTCGTAATTTTGGAATTCAGCCCAAAGAGGTTTATACGACAGAGAACTTGAAGCGTGTATCTGAAAAGTTTAACTTTTCTAATGAAGAAGATATGTTTGCTGCTGTAGGGTATCAAGGAATTACAGCTGCGCAGATTGCTACACGATTGACGGAGAAAATTAGAAAGCAAAGGCAGCAGGAGCAGGATCTGGAGCAGACATTGGCTGATGTAAATACTACAGAAATTAAAACTCCGCCTAAGACAGGTAAAAAGGATTCAGGTGTGCGTGTAGAAGGAGTAGATAATCTACTTGTCCGCCTTTCTAAATGTTGTAATCCTGTACCGGGGGATGAAATTGTAGGGTATATTACAAAAGGACGAGGAGTATCTGTTCACAGGAGCGATTGTCCGAATGTCCATACAGATGAAGCTCAAACACGGCTGCTTCCTGTCCAATGGGAGACATCTGTGACGGACTCAAAACAGTACCATGTGGACTTGGAAATCTGGGGCTATGATCGGAGAGGCCTATTGAACGAAGTACTCCAGGCTGTTAATGAAACGAAAACAAATATTACCGCTGTATCCGGAAAGTCGGATCGGAATAAGATGGCAACCATTCATATTACCATCTTAATTCAAAATACGAACCATCTACGAAAAATTGTCGAACGAATTAAACAAATACAAGAAGTATACACAGTGCGACGTGTAATGCAATAAGAGTCAAAGGGGAATCTATGATGAAAGCAGTTGTCCAGAGAGCTGTAAATGCTTCTGTTACGGTGGAAGAAGAGTCAGTAGGCGCTATTGACAGTGGTCTCGTCGTATTGCTTGGTGTAACCCATGAGGATACGGAAGAAGATGCACGTTATTTAGCAAAAAAGATCCCATATCTACGCATTTTTGAGGATGAAGAAGGAAAGATGAATCACTCATTGGTTGATTTGGGTGGACATATGTTATCGATTTCGCAATTTACTTTGTACGGGGACTGCCGTAAAGGTCGCCGTCCTAACTTTATGCAAGCAGCTAAGCCTGATGTAGCAGAAGACCTCTATAAAACTTTTAATCATATGGTAGAGGATGAAGGGGTTAAAGTAGAGACAGGCGAATTTGGGGCAATGATGAATGTTCAGTTAACAAATGCGGGGCCGGTAACATTAATTATTGATAGTAAGGAACGTTAATCAATCTTATACTCATTGGAGTACAGAGAGTAACGACAAAAATAAGAGAAAGGACAGGCTGTCGAGGTTTTCGACAGCCTGTCCTTTTGTTTTTACCGAAAATTGGTTAGTTAAAATGCTTAATCAAGCCTTCAGTAATTCCCTGACTGGCCTTTGTTTGATAGGAATTCGTCTTAATGATTTGTTCTTCACGGGCATCAGAGATGAAACCAAGCTCCAACAAGACGGCTGGTTTACTGTTTTCTCTGATGACATGAAAGTTTCCTTTTTGGATACCACGGTTTTTCATTCCTGTAAGAGTAGTTATAGATGATTGCAGGGATGTGGCAAGTGCCTTATCTTTAACATTGTAATAATAACTACTAATTCCTCTTGCTGGAATGGACAACGGTGTTGAATTGTAATGAAGGCTTATAAACACATCAGCATCTGAGTGGTTAGAATGATAAGAACGAACCGACAATGACATATAATGATCTTCTGTTCTGGTCATTAATACTTTGGCACCTTTACTTTCCAATTCTTTTTTCAAATTAAAAGCTGTTTCCAAAGTGAGAGTCTTTTCATAACTGCCGCTTCTGCCTAAAGCCCCCGGATCACGTCCCCCGTGACCTGCATCGATCATAATTGTTTTTCCTTTGAGTGAATTTGTTTGGGCTGGCGCAGAAGTTGAATTTTCTTGTGCATGCTCTTCAACAATCCAACCTGCCACATACATCTCATTTCCGTTATTGGAAACTTTGTACCATTGCCCTTCTTTAGAAACGATGTCAAAGCGATCTCCCTTATTCCCTCTTCCTACAATCTTATCATTTGTAGATGGTCCAGCCCTTAAATTTGTACCGTTATAGTTTAATGATACATAGTTTTTCTGTTTAGTATGACCCTCAGTGGTGGTAGGAGTCTCTTCTTCGTTGCTTACTTCGTTTACCAACCATCCAGCAACCCAGCCGGTTTTGCCAGAAGTATACTTAATCTCATACCAGCGGTCTTTTTTAGCTATGTATTCGTAAACTTGGCCTTTTTGGACTTGGGTAAGAAGTCGTCCTTTTGTCGAATTCTGGCTTCTCACATTAAGGACATCTGTTCCGACCTTGACCTTTCCGTTAACGGAGGAAGAAGAACTTTCCTTCTTTTTGTGAGGTTCATTCTTTGGGTGTTGGGGAGATAAATAGTCTCTGTGTACCCAGCCATTTGTGTTTCCTTTCTGAATACGATACCATTTCCCGTCTGTTTCTGTCGGTTTTACTTGATCACCTTTCATCAGGTAACCTTTAATTTTCCCATCAAGACCAGGGGATGAACGAATTCTCAGGTAGTCATAATTGGAGTATTGCGTACCTTTAGAGGTTCCTGCTGTCTCAACTTCCGTCAACCATTTAGCAACCCAGCCGTTGTCGTTGTTTCTTTTAATTTTAAGCCAATTATCTTTTTCCTCTAAAATCGTGTAGGTGGCACCAGTATGCACTTTTCCGATTGCCTCATGATTTTTACTCGGCCCTGTTCTTACATTCAAATGATCCACCTGGACAACAGCTTCATCTGCTGCCACAGGAGGGGCATTCATAAAGGTCAGAAGCCCGACAATGAGAATGAATAAAACGATTCCTTGTTTCAATTAAGACACACCTCCTTATAGATTCACATTTCATTATTCGACAAAAACTTGGTATGTCCTTCCTTAAGAGGAACGATTTATCTAATTTAATTGTTAGCATAAACTTGACATAGGGTAAACGGAAATTATATGATAATAATCAATTCTAAAATGAATCGAACACAACCATTGAGGAAAAAAGTAATCAGAGCCCATGCGAACAGAGAACGAATGCCTTAGGCTGAAAGCATTCCAACGTTATGTTCTGATGAAAGACGTTTCTTAGGTTCTACATCGAAATGAGAGTAGGTGTAGACGTACACAGGCGTTAACTGTTTTGAGTGGGGGCATTTAGAGGTCCCAATCAGGGTGGCAACGCGGGTAATCCCGTCCCTTTTCCGATTAAGGAAAAGGGACGGGATTTTTTGTGGTAAAAAATGGTTTATTTTAAGTAGGAGGAGATGTAGATGAGTATCAATGCCCCTCGTGGCACGCAGGATATCCTGCCGGGCACATCAGAAAAGTGGCAGTACGTTGAACAACAATTAGCAGACCTGTGCCGCCGCTATAATTATAAAGAAATTCGCACCCCAATCTTTGAACATACAGAACTTTTTCAACGGGGAGTAGGGGACAGTACAGATATCGTTCAAAAAGAAATGTACACGTTTGAAGATCGTGGGGGACGGAGTATAACTCTAAGACCGGAAGGGACTGCCTCAGTAGTCCGTTCTTATGTCCAAAATAAAGTATTTGGCTTACCGAACCAGCCCACGAAATATTTTTATATGGGACCTATGTTCCGATATGAACGGCCGCAACAAGGAAGAATGCGTCAGTTTGTTCAATTTGGTATTGAAGCCCTGGGAAGTGATGATCCAGCGATAGATGCTGAAGTTCTTTCCCTTGCGTTAAATTCTTATCAAGAACTTGGTTTAAAATCATTGAAGTTAGTATTGAACAGTCTTGGGGACAAAGAAAGCAGGGAGGCGCACAGGGATGCGTTGGTTCGTCACTTTGATCCTTACCGGGAAGAGTTATGCCAAGATTGTCAGGTTCGTCTTGATCAAAATCCTCTGCGTGTCCTTGATTGTAAAAAAGACCGGAAACATCCAGCGATGGAGACAGCACCATCAATCCTTGAATATTTGAACGATTATTCCAAGGATTACTTTGAGAAGGTTAAACAGTATCTGGATGTTATGGGGATTGAATATGTAGTAGACCCGAATCTCGTCCGAGGCCTTGATTACTATAACCACACAGCTTTTGAAATAATGAGTGAAGCGGAAGGTTTTGGTGCGATCACCACATTGAGTGGCGGTGGACGTTATACCGGTTTAGTTAAAGAGGTAGGGGGTCCTGAAACGTCTGGGATCGGTTTCGCTATGAGTATCGAACGTCTTCTGATGGCTCTTGAAGCGGAAAATGTAACTCTTCCGGTTGATGAAGGTCTGGACTGTTATTGCGTCGTTATGGGTGAGGAAGCAGAACGTGCCGCAGTAAAATTGACCGATCAATTGCGGCGAGCAGGAATTCAAGTGGATAAGGATTACTTAGGAAAAAAAATGAAGGCTCAGTTCAAAGCAGCAGACCGCCTGGGCAGTAAGTATGTGTTGGTTCTTGGCGATCAAGAGCTTGAGAATGGAGTTATAAACGTTAAAGATATGGCCTCCGGAGAGCAGAAGGAAGTCGCTCTGGATGAAATCATTGAATATATGAAGGAAAAAATAGCAGGAGGGGAATAAAATGGAACGAACGACATGTGGATCGTTACGTAAGAATCATTTAGAACAAGAAGTTATATTAAAAGGCTGGGTACAAAAACGCCGTGATCTTGGCGGTCTTATCTTTATTGACCTTAGAGACCGTTCTGGTTTGGTGCAAGTCGTATTTAACCCTGAAACATCAGGGGAGGCTCTGAAGACAGCAGAAAAAGTAAGAAGTGAATATGTCATTGAAGTAAAAGGATATGTAGTGGCCCGTGATGCTCAAACTATCAACCCTAATCTGGGAACAGGAGAGATTGAAGTGGCGGCCCATGAGATGTCTATTCTTAACAAGGCGAAGACGCCTCCATTTATGATTGAGGAACAGTCTGAAGTATCGGAAGACCTTCGTCTCAAATATCGTTATTTGGACTTAAGAAGAAAAGAAATGCAAGAAACATTTAAATTACGCCACAATACCACTCAGGCTATTCGCAACTTTTTAAATGAAGAAGAGTTTCTGGACATGGAGACACCAATGCTGACGAAAAGTACACCGGAAGGAGCACGTGACTATCTCGTACCAAGTCGTGTCCATGAGGGGGAATTTTATGCCTTGCCTCAATCACCTCAGCTTTTTAAACAGTTGTTAATGATGTCCGGGTTTGAGAAGTATTACCAAATTGTTCGTTGCTTCCGTGATGAGGATTTGCGAGCAGATCGTCAACCGGAATTTACTCAAGTCGATATTGAAACATCGTTCTATTCTAAAGAAGATATTATGGCAATGACCGAGCGTATGATGCAGCGTGTAATGAAAGAAGTGAAGGAGCAGGAAATAGCAATCCCTTTCCCACGCATGCCTTATGATGAAGCGATGGAGCGGTTTGGTTCCGATAAACCAGATACACGTTACTCGTTGGAATTGGTGAACATTTCAAACGAAGTAAAGGATTCAGGTTTCAAAGTCTTCAGTGGTGCTGTTTCCTCAGGTGGTCAGGTTAGTGCGATTAATGTTGAAGGAAAAGCAGATGAGTTTTCACGGAAAGACATTGATAAAATGACAGAAGACGTCAAAGTATATGGAGCAAAAGGTTTAGCTTGGCTTAAAGTAAAAGATGGAGAATTTAACGGACCGATTGCCAAGTTTTTCTCGGAAGAAGAGACAGCTTTACTTAAGGAAAAATTGGCAGCAAAAGATGGAGACTTGCTGCTATTCGTAGCCGATAAAACCTCTGTGGTCCAAGACAGTTTAGGGGCTCTGCGGCAGAAGCTTGCCCGCCGTTTAGATTTAATTGATGAATCTAAGTACAATTTCCTTTGGGTGACGGATTGGCCATTGTTTGAGTATGATGAAGAAGAAGGACGGTACCATGCTGCTCACCATCCATTCACTATGCCTGCTGATGGAAGTATGGATGAATTAAAAAAGAATCCGAAAGATGTTCGGGCGGAAGCCTATGACATTGTCTTAAATGGTTATGAACTTGGTGGAGGCTCTTTACGTATTTTCCAAAAAGAAATGCAGCAGGAAATGTTTGAAGTGCTTGGATTTAGTTCAGAAGAAGCCAATGACCAATTCGGATTTCTGTTGGAGGCACTGGAATACGGAACTCCCCCGCACGGCGGAATTGCTTTTGGTTTAGATCGGCTTGTCATGCTTCTTGCAGGACGGACGAACCTAAGAGATACAATTTTATTCCCGAAAACAGCGTCCGCTCAAGACCCAATGACGGATGCTCCTGGACCGGTCAGCGACTCACAGCTTGATGAGCTTCATCTTCAATTAAAGCGATCTAGTCAATCAGACTCAGAAAAATAAAAGTGAAGGTTAATTGTTGATTCCCTCATTTTTATATGCTAAGATGGCATTACAAAATTAAAGAAATCAATCCTGATGTGTACGTTGTTCTAATGTACGTTTTGACCGAACATTTTTGAAACGGGAGCCTGGAGTTTTCACATGGAATGCATGCCTCTTAACCATCATTGATGGGAGGACGCAAGAAATGTGAAACAGGGCACCCACCTGCCTAGAGCGGGTTCAAAACTCATGATGCAACGGCACAATTGGGATTGGTTTTTTTAATTCTTTTTTTATTTATAAGAAATAGAGAAAAGAGAACATAAAAAGGAGTTTCCTGAACAGGAAACTCCTTTTTATGTTTATCTAGGAATTTATAAGCGATTGCATAGTGAAAAAGCATCTCCCTTGAAGCCTTAAGATAAACATCTCTGTCACCAAAAGCATGAGAGGCATGTCTTAAGCATGTCAGACGAAGGAGAGCGCCCTGAGTATTTACTCTTATCGGGCGACGTTCTCTAGGTTCCCGTTCTTTTCCATACGGAATTGCGGTTTATAAGCATCTGATTCATCAAACATGACCATTTTTCTTGCTCGGTCCATAATCTGAATGAGTGCTTGATAGTCTTCTGTCATAGACTCCAATTTGCTTTTTAGTTCTTGGTTTTGCGACGCAAGCTTTTTGTTTTGCTGTTCTAGCTCAGACAACCGGTCTGAATCGGTAGTCTCTGCTTTTAAATGGGTTAAATAGGAAATGACATCTTCTAATTCTATTTCTTGTTGATGGTTATCCCTTTTCACGTTATGAACGTCCGCCGTCATAGGTTCAGGAAGTAAGAAATCCTCTTCTTCTTCTTCAGGCTGATAGAGAACAGGTGCTTGTTTTCGTTGATAAGCAGGCTGCTGGTTCGCTTCTTTCCTCTTTTTCTCTTTGCGCTGTTTTTTAGCTAACTCAACAGCTTGTTCATATTTTTGACGTACTTCTGCGTTCCATCTAAAGCCACAAGCAGCGGAAGTACGGTTCAGAATGTCCCCTACTTCATCGAACGCTTTCAATTGTGTACTTCCTTCACGAATGTGACGGAGTACTGTTTCGGCTAATAAAAGATCGTCTTCATGAGACCAAGCATCTTGTCTTACTTTAGGCATATTCACCACTCCTAATTTAATCTTTGAAGATAATAGTTTGTCAGATTTAGTAGTAGTGTAGCCAAGAAGGCGGGGATTTATACTTAAGTAGACTTTTGCTTTCTAATTTTGCTATAAACCTGTTCTAAGGCTTGTTCAAATTTCCCAGTCCGTTTCGGCTCGTAATAGGTACGCGATTTAATGGAGTCTGGTAAATATTGTTGATCCACCCATGCATTTTCATAGTTGTGCGGGTATTTGTAATCTAATCCCCTTCCTAATGTTTCGGCCCCTTTATAATGAGAGTCTTTTAAATGTGCAGGTACTTCCCCGCTTTTTCCATTTCGAATGTCAGATAATGCAGCATCCAGTGCTTTGTATGCACTATTGGATTTTGGGGATAAAGCAAGTTCTGTTACGGCAACCGCCAAAGGAATACGTGCTTCTGGAAAGCCGATTCTTTCTGCAGCTTCGACAGCTGAAAGTGTCCGAGGGCCAGCTTGTGGATTCGCAAGACCAATGTCTTCATAGGCAATGACTACTAATCTTCTAGCAATACTATCGAGGTCTCCTGCTTCAATAAGCCGCCCCAAATAGTGAAGAGAAGCATTCACATCGCTCCCTCGTATGGATTTTTGAAAAGCTGAAAGTACATCATAGTGGGCATCCCCGTCTTTATCGTGAGTAAAACTCTTCTTCTGCATACATTCTTCGGCGACGTGTAGATCAATCTTTACCACACCTTCTTCATCAGCAGGTGTTGAAAAAGCGGCTAACTCCAAACCGTTTAATACGGAACGTAAGTCACCGTTGGAGGACTGAGCAAAGTGATTAAGTGCCTCCTCAGTTAGTTGTATGGACATAGCCCCTAATCCTTTGTCGGGATCATTTAAGGCGCGAAGGATGGCCTCTTTCATGTTTTCCGATGTTAACCGGTATAACTCAAATAAGTGACACCTGCTTCTAATAGCAGGGTTTATAGAATGGTAAGGGTTACTTGTGGTACATCCGATCATAGTCAGGCGGTTGCTTTCTAAATGGGGAAGAAGGAAATCCTGCTTCGCTTTATCAAGCCTGTGTACTTCGTCTAGAATTAGAACAAGCCGCCCATGCATTTTGGCTTCCTCTACAGCAATTTCCATATCTTTTTTCTTGTCTGTTACTGCATTCAACGTTTTGTGTGGGAGGTTTAGACTTTTGGCAAGGGCTGTTGCCATAGAGGTTTTTCCTGTGCCGGGAGGGCCAAACAAGATCATTGATGCTAGGCGCTCAGCCTTAATCATACGATAAATGGTTTTGCCTTCGGCTACTAAATGGGATTGTCCGATTATTTCTTCTATATTGGAAGGTCGCAAACGAAAAGCGAGTGGTTGCTGACTCATTAATCATTCTCCTTTTGCAGGTTATGAATGTAAGCGTAGAATGATTTTCGTTAAAATGCAAGAGACTTGCCATTCATGCTATAATAGCGTTTGGTATAATAGAGAGAGGAGGATGACAATGAGTTACTTCATTAAGGAAAAGCATAGAAATCTCCTTCGTTGGAGCTTTTTCTTTATCGGATTAGTCATCCTAGGTCTAGGCATTTCAATGACGATGCAGGTGAAAGAATTCGGGATTGGTCCGTGGGATGTCTTTCACTATGGTTTGTTTCTGCAATTTGGTCTGACTGTAGGAACCTGGTCGATCATAGCCGGCCTGTTGATCGTTACTGTAAGTTCGGTTATTCAAAAAACATGGCCCCAAGTGGGGACACTATTGAATATGGTCCTCATTGGTTTATTTATTGACTTTTTTAATTGGATTCTTCCAGAACCTGAAACCTTAATTATGCAATTCATCATTTTTATAGCAGGAACATTTGTCATTGCGCTTGGAATTGGTATTTATGTCGCACCTGACATTGGTGCAGGTCCACGTGACAGCTTGATGCTGTTGATTACGAAAGCCACAGGATGGAAAGTGGCTTCTGTTAGAAACGGAATTGAAATCATCGTAGCCATATTAGGGTTTGCCCTTGGGGGCCCTGTAGGAGCAGGTACGGTATTCACCGCCTTGTTTTTAGGTACATTTGTAGGGTATACGTTACCCCAGGCGAAATTATGGCTACAGTATTTAATAATGAAGGGTGACTTGTATGAAGATATCTACCAAAGGCCGTTACGGGCTAACCATCATGATTGAACTGGCAAGGAAATTCGGTGATGGCCCCATTTCCTTGAAGCAGATAGCAAGAGATAATGATTTATCTGAACATTATTTGGAGCAGCTGATAGCTCCATTAAGAAATGCGAGTCTTGTTAAAAGTGTTCGCGGTGCTTATGGAGGTTATATGCTGACAAAAGCGCCACATGAAATTACAGCAGGGGACGTCATTCGTGTGTTGGAAGGCCCTATTACTCCTGTTGAAGGAATTGAAGATGAAGAACCAGCTAAACAAGCACTATGGAAAAGAGTTAGAGATGCTGTTAAGGACGTATTAGATACAACAACCCTGGAAGATTTAAAAGACCATGTCGACGATCAAACCCAGGATGCGTACATGTTTTACATTTAAAGAGTTGGAGGTTCAAAAATGAAATCAATTTACTTGGACCATGCAGCAACTTCACCGGTCCATCCAAATGTCATTGCCGAAATGATGCCTGTATATAAGGAAGTTTTCGGCAACCCTTCAAGTGTGCATCAATTTGGAAGAAAAGCGCGACGGATTCTGGACGAAGGTCGTAGGAGAATTGCCTATGGGATTGGAGCGAATGAGAAAGAAATCGTATTTACGAGTGGAGGAACGGAGGCCGATAATTTAGCCATTATCGGGACAGCTCGTGCGAATATTTCTAAAGGCAAGCATATCATTACCACTACGATTGAACATCATGCTACATTACATGCAGTCGAATATTTGGAGTCTCAGGGATTTGAGGTCACTTACCTCCCTGTAAATGAAAATGGACGCATTCATGTGACGGATGTCAAAGATGCCTTGCGTGAAGATACCATTCTTGTTTCTATTATGATGGTCAATAATGAAACGGGAGTTATGCAGCCTATTAATGAAGTGGCTGAATTACTACAAGGACATCAAGCCTATTTCCATTCCGATATTGTTCAAGCTTATGGCCTTATGGATATAAATGTAACCAGCCTCGGTGTGGATTTGATGGCAGTCTCTAGCCATAAGATCAACGGACCAAAAGGGATAGGTTTTTTATACATCCGTGAGGGCACAATATTAGAATCCCTGCAATATGGCGGTGAACAAGAAAGGAAAAGAAGGGCTGGTACGGAAAATATACCAGCGGTTAAAGGATTGCAGACAGCTGTTGAAATCATCGAAGCCGAACGTTCGACTTATAAAGAAAAATATCTTCATTATAAGGAATTATTTTTGCAAAAACTAAAAGAGGAAGAAGTTCCTTTTGAAGTGAACGGGTCTGAAGAAAGTACAATCGAATCAATTGTAAACATCAGTTTCCCAGGGATGAATGTGGAGACGTTATTAACGAACTTTGATCTGTCGGGAATTGCAGCTTCAAGTGGAAGTGCATGCACAGCAGGTTCTGTCGAGCCGTCCCATGTCCTCTCAGCGATGTTCGGTTCCGAGCATCCGAAAACAACGAATTCGGTCCGTTTCAGCTTTGGATTTGCTAATAATGAAGAGGATATAGTAGAAGCAGCTACAAGAGTCAGTCAAGTCATTAAACGACTGACTTGATAAAGGAAGGTGAAAAAATGAAAGATCCTAAAGATACACGTGTCGTCGTTGGAATGAGTGGGGGTGTCGATTCATCAGTCGCAGCTCTTCTTCTGAAGGAGCAAGGTTATGATGTTGTCGGTATATTCATGAAAAACTGGGATGACACAGATGAATTTGGAGTTTGTACAGCGACGGAAGACTATGAAGATGTGATCCGTGTATGTAATCAGTTGGATATTCCATACTTTGCGGTTAACTTTGAAAAACAATACTGGGACAAAGTCTTCACTTATTTCCTTGATGAGTATAAAAAAGGAAGAACTCCTAATCCTGATGTGATGTGTAATAAAGAAATTAAATTTAAGGCGTTCATGGATCACGCGATGTCCTTGGGAGCTGATTATTTAGCTACTGGTCACTATGCACAAGTGCGTGTGCATGAAGGCACTTATGAAATGCTGCGTGCTGTAGATCATAACAAAGACCAAACATACTTCTTAAACCAATTGTCACAGGAAGTTCTTTCAAAAGTCATGTTTCCTCTTGGGCATTTGGAGAAAAAAGAAGTGCGTGCCATTGCTGAAGAACACGGACTTGCGACAGCGAAGAAAAAAGACTCGACCGGTATTTGTTTTATTGGTGAACGTAATTTTAAAGAATTCCTTAGTGAATATTTACCTGCGCAACCGGGCAACATGGAAACTCTTGATGGTGAAATCAAAGGTGAACATGATGGTTTAATGTATTACACTCTTGGTCAACGCCAGGGACTTGGTATCGGCGGTGCGGGAGATCCGTGGTTTGTCGTTGGAAAAAACGTAGCAGACAACATTCTTTATGTAGGGCAAGGGTTCCATCATGACGCCCTTTACTCTGATGGTTTAATTGCATCGGAAGCCAGTTGGACTAGAGGAGAAGTACCGACAAAGCCATTCAAATGTACAGCTAAATTCCGTTACCGTCAGGAAGATAGCGGTGTAACGGTTTACCCGTTGGAAGATGGTCAATGGAAGGTTATGTTTGATGAACCAGAGCGGGCCATCACCCCGGGGCAAGCAGTTGTATTATATGATGGTGAGGTATGTCTTGGCGGCGCCACGATCGATACCGTTTTGAAAGATCATGAAGCCATCAATTATGTAGGATAGGTACACAAAAGTCATGTCCGTAGAAAAAGGACATGACTTTTTTATGGGGCATAAGCCTGTTCAATAAATGAAAGGGGAGATTTAGGATGGATAAATTAAAGCAAGGAATTGAACAAATGCAAAATCACAATTATGAAGAGGCTGCTAAACTATTTACAGAAGCTATTGAAGAAAATCCTAAAGAGCCTGTGGGTTATATCAATTTTGGTAATCTATTGACTCATATGAACGATTATGAGCGGGCAGAACGATTTTTTAACCGGGCTATTGAAATTGATAATACAGCCGCAACTGCATACTACGGGTTAGGAAATGTATTTTATGAGCAAGAAAAATATACTAAAGCCCAAGAACAGTTTATCCAGGCGGTACAACAGGGGTTGGATGAAGCGGATGTTCACTTTATGTTAGGGATGACATTTATTCATCAAGAATACGTGAAGCTGGCGCTCCCTTACCTTTTGAGAGCGGCCGAGCTGGCCCCGGATGATGTAGATATTCAATTTCAATATGGGCTTTGCCTTGCTCAAAATGGTCAGATTGATCAGGCTGAACAAGTCATGTCCGGTGTGCTACAATTAGAGTCACAGCATAGTGACGCCCATTACAACCTTGGAGTAGTTGCTCTTCACAAGGAGAAAGCAACTAAAGCACTTGAGCATTTTTCTAAAGCATTGGAAATTAATCCTGAACATATGTTGGCAGCTCATGCTAAAGGCCAAGTAGAACAAGCTTTAAACGAGTAGAGGAGAACGATGGTCATGACTCAACAATCGCTCTTTCATGAATCGAAGGAACAACGCCCTTTTGTCAAAGGGGAATTAAGCAGGATGATTTTTCATAATGAGTCCGAACATTTTTCGATTGCTTCCATTAAAGTTAAAGAAACAAATGAAGACTTCAACGAAAAAACCCTTGTCATTAAAGGACATTTTTCTCCGTTGGAAGAGGGGGAGACCTATATCTTCCATGGGGAATTTAAGAATCATAAGAAATTTGGACGGCAATATGAAGTGGAAATGTACAACAGGGTATTGCCTGAAACCAAAGATGGACTGGTCCTTTATTTATCCAGTGACCTTTTTCATGGTATTGGAAAAAAGACAGCTGAACGGATTGTTAATGAGCTTGGGGAGCAATCGATCACCAAAATTCTTGAAGATCGCCATGTGCTGGATGCTGTGCCGAAGTTACCAAAGGAAAAAGCTGATCAGCTTTATAACTCATTAAAAGAGCATCAAGGGTTCGAACATGTGATGATTCACTTATCTCAATATGGGTTTGGCCTGAAATTGTCACAAAAAATTTATGAAGCTTTCCAAGATCAAACGATGGCGATTATTGAGGAGGACCCTTATCAACTTGTTTTTCATGTCGAGGGATTCGGTTTTCATCGAGCGGATGAAATGGCTAGATTTCAAAATCTAGCTCATGACCATCCAACAAGGATTAGAGCGGCATGTTTATATATGATGCAAAAAAGTATGAACTCTGGTCATGTTTATTTACCAACGGAAGAGTGTCTTATTCAAGTCGAACAGCTCTTAAATCAAGGAATAGAACAGGCGATAACCTATAAAGAATTGTCAGAGCAGCTCATTCATCTTGGGGAAGAACGTTTAGTTTATATTGAAGAAGATAGAATTTACCTTCCTTCTTTATATTTTGCAGAAAACGGTTTTTGCAATCACGTAGACCGAATTCAAGAAAAGAATGTCGAGGTTGAACATACGCAAGCGGACTTAATGAAAATTATCGGAGATTTAGAAGAAGAGGAAGCGATGAGTTATGGAGAAGATCAATTTAATGCCATTGAAAAAGCTCTACACTCGAAGTTGATGATTTTAACGGGAGGTCCGGGCACAGGAAAAACGACTGTCATTAAGGGGATTATTCATTCGTATGCTGAACTGAATGATGTCTCTATTGATCCGGAAGAGTATGATAGTGATAAACCTTTTCCGTTTGTTTTGGCAGCTCCGACAGGGAGAGCGGCCAAAAGAATGACGGAGTCCACAGGATTGCCGGCAAGTACGATCCACCGTCTACTCGGGTGGGATGGACATGATTCGTTTGAACGTAATCAAAACAATCCTTTGGAAGGCAATGTGCTGATTGTGGATGAATTCTCCATGGTCGATATTTGGCTCGCTAACCAATTATTCAGGGCTATCCCAGATGGTATGCAGGTGCTTCTCGTTGGGGATGAAGATCAACTTCCTTCCGTAGGTCCTGGACAAGTGCTTGCTGATCTTCTAGCTTCGGGAAAGCTTCCCTCAATTAAACTGACAGAAGTATATCGTCAAAAAGAGGGCTCTAAAATTATTCAGCTGGCACATGAAATTAAGAATGATGCCTGTACAATGGCTTCGCTTGGAAAAGATCATGATTTCAGCTTTATACCAGCCAAAGAACATCAGCTGAGTGATCTAGTCACAAACATAGTTCAAAAAGCAAAAGAAAAAGGAAATGAGTTAAAAGATATCCAGGTGCTTGCTCCGATGTATCGGACAGATGTAGGCATTCATAAACTGAACGAAAGTATTCAGCAGGTGTTAAACCCTAAAAGTAAGCAAAAACGTGATTTGAAACATTTTGAAGTGACATACCGAAAAGGGGATAAAGTCATTCAACTTGTAAATCAGCCTGAAGATGGGGTTTACAATGGGGACATAGGGGAAATTGTAGCGATTTTCCGCGCTGAAGAAAACATAGATGGAGTTGAACAAGTCGTAGTCGATTTTGAAGGTAAAGAAGTGGTATATCCAAAAAAAGATTTGAACAACATTATGCATGCTTATTGTACGTCCATTCATAAATCACAAGGAAGTGAATTTTCAATCGTCATTCTTCCAGTTGTACGCAGTTACCGTCGTATGTTAAGGAAAAATTTGCTTTATACTGCTATTACTAGATCGAAACAGTCATTAATTATCTGTGGAGACAGGGAAGCCTTTCTTAGTGGTGTAGGGACGACCGATACTGATACGAGGTACACGAGGTTGAAAGAGAAGTTGAACGAGGAGCCCTCTAAAGAGATTGAACCGGAAGAGGAAGAACAACTTTCTCCTTATGATTTTATGTAGAAGATGGAGGAGGCTAATCGGTCATGGCACACAGGTTAGGGATGTCAGGAAGTACAATTCTATCCAACTATAAACGATTTCATGAACTTTTTAACCAAGGGCTGCCCCATATAGAAATAGGTGAATTTGAAGATAAGCAAGCTTATTCCTCCTTTTTAAATATGGCACACGATCATACTATCACTTTTGGGATTCATGTTCCTCATTTCAGACACAATAGTAAGTATGATCTTATAGAAAAAGTAAAAGTAGCACCGGCGATTGCTAGGAAAATGTTCGAAGCAGAAGTAGCGGAAGCGGTGCAGTCGGGGGCTACTTATATTCTGGTCCACTTTCCATATTTTAAAGGAAAGGCGAAGTCCACCCATGAAAAGATCGAGGAGGGGCTTCAATTTTTACATAATCTTCAGGAGTCGTATGGAGTTACAATCGTATGTGAACCAAAGCTTGGGCACCATCAATCATCTGCGGGAATTCAGTATTTAAAGGATTTCCCAATGGAAGTATGGGGGAAATATGGGTTAAGTATATGTATAGACATTGGTGATTATATGGTGGCTGCGGGGAGGGAGTGGAAGGATTACATCTCTCCTTTGCTTCCATTTACCAAGGTCGTACATATGCATAATGTTCAATATATAGAAAATCACTATATTTGGGTACCTATCCACCCTGATCCGGTTATCCAAGGGGCAGCATATGATATGCAGCCATGTCTGGAATTACTTGCTGAAGGAAAGGATAAGTATTTTATTTTTGAGCATACTCCTCATTCACATCCCTCAGAAGAGATAGTTCAAGAAGGAATCTCTTGGGTAAAAGACATCATCAAGTAATGTATGAATCTTATTTTCATGGACATACTAGTTGGTAAAAAAGGAGTATGTCCGATGAGATGCCCGAACTGCAACAATAAAAACCTTGGCAAGATTGGCAATGAGCAATACTATTGTTGGAATTGTTGCCTTGAATTAACGATAGAAGATGGAAAAATGAATATTAACCAAATCGAGGAAGATGGTAGTTTAAGCTCACTGAATGACATTTTTTACCAACAAGGATCTTGATGATCTATGAGTGATCGCTCCTCGAAATGGTTGCGGAGATTCACCATCTTTTTTATTATCTTACTTTCTCTCTTACTACTAGCCTGGTTATTTCCTTATTATGACCACGTGTTGGTTATTACAGGGAAGGTGGTTTTGCCTTTCCTCCTTGCACTTGTATTAGCATTATTGCTACACCCGCTTGTGCATAGTTTGGAAGATATGGGTTTATCAAGAACGATTAGTATTCTGCTCATCTTTGTCCTCTTTTTTTCATTGACGGCTTTTGGTTTGTACAAAGGTATTCCTCGTTTGCTTGATCAACTTAAACTATTGAATGAGCATTTGCCGCTCTTGATGGAATCCTATCAGGATTGGACAAAGGAGTTGTATGCTCAAACCGAAAAACTGCCTGACGGTCTTCATCATCAAGTGGATGAACGTTTTGCAAGTTTTGAAGAATGGATAAGCGGTAAGGTTTTGGCGATTCTTGCCGGTCTCACACGTGTTTTCAATATGATCGTTCTGCTTGCTGTGGTTCCCGTAATGACGTTTTATTTTCTGAAAGATTACAAGGGTATTGGAAAATCAACGTTGAATTTATTCCCATGTAGATTTCATGAGGAAGCCAAGCGGCTTGTAAGAGAATTAAACCATTCGTTAGGCGGCTATATCCGAGGACAGTTGTTGATCAGCCTATTTGTTGGGGTATTAGCAACAGCTGGTTTCTGGTTTATTGATCTCCCCTATCCGCTTGTATTAGGATTAATTGCAGGTCTTACAAATATTATTCCGTATTTCGGTCCATTGCTCGGGGCAGGACCTGCTTTAATCGTTTCCTTGACGGTCAGTATAAACACAATGATCTTTACATTACTCATCATTTTGGTGATTCAAGTCATTGAAGGGAATTTGTTATCCCCTTATATAATGGGGAGGAGCATTCATATCCACCCATTGTTTATTATTTTGGCCTTATTGGTTGGGGGAGAAATAGCGGGAATACCTGGACTTATTCTAGCCGTACCTGTCTTAACTTGTTTGAAAGTGATTGTAGAAGAAATTCGGGCAGGAAGGCTGAATATTGACAGATGATCGACAGTTATCTATAATTACGCTTATCAAAGACTATTTGGACGAAGAACACGTTGAAGGAAGAAAGTAAGCAGTTCTATCATGTTCAGAGAGATGCGTTCTAGGCTGAAAGACGCATTACATGAAGATTGTTGAAAGCTGTTCCGGAGTGCGGTTAATTCCCGCCGTAGTTATGCCACGTTATAGGCATCTGAGCTGATAGACATCATGTCTATAAACAGGGTGGTACCGCGGAATCAAAACCCGTCCCTGCCGATTTGGCAGAGACGGGTTTTTTTGTTCTTTCTTCGTCCTGTACGGTCTCTATTCCTGTATTTCACTAAGGAGGTTATTCATAATGAAATCATTAACATCAGCAGATATTCGCCAAATGTTCCTTGACTTTTTTAAAGAAAAGGGGCATACAGTCGAACCAAGTGCATCACTTGTGCCTCACGAAGATCCAACATTGCTTTGGATTAATAGTGGTGTTGCTACACTAAAAAAATATTTTGATGGCCGTGTGATCCCAGAGAACCCAAGAATCGTAAACGCACAAAAGTCGATTCGTACGAATGATATAGAAAATGTAGGCTTTACAGCACGTCACCATACATTTTTCGAAATGCTTGGGAATTTTTCTATTGGAGACTACTTTAAAGAAGAAGCCATGGAGTGGGCATGGGAATTCCTTACGGAAGATCAGTGGATTGGATTTGATCCAGGGAGACTTTCTGTAACTGTCCATCCGGAAGATGATGAAGCCTATCAAATATGGAAAGATAAGATTGGATTGGATGAGGAGCGAATTATCCGGATTGAAGAGAACTTTTGGGATATTGGTGAGGGGCCAAGTGGGCCGAACACAGAAATCTTTTATGACCGTGGCGAAAAATATGGCAATGACCCGAGTGATCCAGAACTATATCCTGGCGGAGAAAATGAACGATACCTTGAAATTTGGAACCTTGTTTTCTCTCAATTTAACCATAACCCTGATGATACTTACACACCGCTTCCTAAAAAGAACATTGATACAGGCATGGGTCTTGAACGAATCGTCTGTGTGATTCAAGACACGGAAACGAACTTTGAAACAGATCTATTTAAACCGATCATCGAAGCGACTGAAAATATCGCTAACAAAAAATACGGGGATAGTGTGGAAGCGGATGCTTCATTTAAAGTCATTGCAGATCATATGAGGACCGTTACTTTTGCAGTCAGTGACGGAGCTTTACCTTCTAATGAAGGGCGTGGCTATGTTCTCCGAAGATTGTTGCGACGTGCGGTCCGTTTTGCCAAGCAGATTGGTATTGACAAGCCTTTCATGTATAAACTAGTTCCTGAGGTTTCCAAAATCATGGTCGATTTCTACCCGGAAGTGAAGAAAAAGGAAGAGTTTATTCAGAATGTCATTCAAACGGAAGAGGAGCGTTTCCATGAAACGTTAAATGAAGGACTTCAGATTCTTTCCACGATTATGAAACAAGAAACAGAGAAAGGGAGCAGTGTTTTTCCTGGAACAGAAGTTTTCCGCTTGTATGATACGTATGGATTTCCTAAAGAGCTAACAGAGGAATATGTAGCGGAAGCTGGTTTTTCAATTGATGAAGAAGGTTTCCAAGAAGAAATGGAAAAGCAGCGTGAGCGCGCTCGCAGTGCCCGGCAGAAAGCTGATTCCATGCAAATCCAGGAAGGGGTCCTTGGAGAGGTTCATGTGGAAAGCAGCTTTATCGGTTATGATGTGCTCAACGTGGAAACAAAACTTTTAGAAATGATTAAAGGGAAAGACTTCAGTAATTATGCGGAAGAAGGGGACACGGTCTACCTATTCCTTAAAGAAACACCATTCTATGCTGAAAGTGGTGGACAAGTTGCCGATCGTGGTTATCTGAAAACTGACACAGCTTTACTAGAGGTTAAAAATGTTCAAAAAGCACCGAACGGCCAGCATATGCATGAAGCTATAGTCAAACAGGGATCCATTGAAAAGGGAGCGACGGTTCAAGCAGAAGTTGACCGTGGTGGAAGATCATTCATTGTAAAGAACCACACGGCTACACACCTTTTGCATCAAGCGTTAAAAGACGTTTTGGGTGAACATGTCAATCAGGCGGGTTCTTTAGTAGAACCAGAACGTTTACGCTTTGATTTCTCCCATTTCGGTTCTGTGACTAATGAGGAAATGGAAAAAATTGAAGCCATCGTGAATGAGAAAATTTGGCAATCTATTCCTGTTACCATTGAACAGAGTTCGATTGAAGAAGCCAAAGCTAAAGGTGCAATGGCTCTCTTTGGTGAAAAGTATGGGGATACAGTAAGAGTTGTGCAAGTTGGTGATTACAGTCTCGAGCTTTGTGGAGGATGTCATGTTTTAAACACAGCAGAAATTGGTCTCTTCAAGATTGTATCCGAATCAGGAATCGGTGCTGGTACAAGAAGAATTGAAGCTGTAACAGCTAAGGATGCTTACATGTACATGAATGGTAAAGAAGCATTGCTAAAGCAAGCGGGTGAACAGTTGAAAACGAAGCCGGATCAAGTACCGGAAAGAATTGAAGCTCTTCATAAAGAACTTAAAGATCTCCAAAAGGAAAAGGAGTCATTAAGCGCGAAGATCTCGAATATGGAAGCATCCAACATCATGGATGATGTGGAAGAAGTCAATGGTGTGAAGATACTTGCTAAACAAGTAGATGTAAAAGATATGAATGCATTGAGAACGATGGTTGATGATTTAAAACAAAAGATTACCTCGGGAATCATTCTGTTAGCAGCACCGAACGGTGATAAAGTTCAATTGATTGCAGGAGTATCGAATGATTTAGTAGAAGAAGGATATCATGCAGGAAAATTAATTAAAGAAGCAGCTACCCGTTGCGGAGGCGGCGGCGGAGGTCGTCCAGATATGGCGCAGGCAGGTGGAAAAGATGCTTCTAAAATTCCAGAAGCGTTGCAATACGCAAAGGAATATGCAAGTCAAAACGCCTAGTTTTTCTTGGAAGAGATTTAGGTATATAATGAAGTAAATACTACAAAGTGCGAGGTGACTGTAATGAGCTCAATGGATAAAACGATGAGGTTCAACTTCTCAGAAGAACCGTTTGATCAAGATGTCCAATCCGTACTCTTATCTGTTTACGGAGCATTACAAGAGAAAGGGTACAATCCGATTAACCAAATAGTCGGATATCTGCTTTCAGGTGACCCTGCTTATATTCCTCGTCATCAGGATGCCAGAAACTTAATTCGCAAAATTGAACGAGACGAGTTAATTGAAGAGCTGGTTAAATTTTACATCAAAGAGAATAAAGAGGGCGTTGAATGAAAATAATAGGATTGGATGTCGGCGAAAAGACGATAGGAATTGCTATCTCTGATGCATTTGGCTGGACGGCACAGGGGCTTACTACACTTCGATGGGACGAACAGGACTTTAATACGGCTAAGGAACCGTTAAAAAAGGTCCTCCAAGATCACGAAGTGACGGAGGCTGTTGTAGGGTTCCCTAAGAATATGAATGGGACTGTCGGCCCCCGCGGAGAAGCCAGCCAAACTTTCGCCGCATGGCTCGAAAAAGAATTTCATCTCCAGACACATTTGTGGGATGAGCGCTTAACAACAATGGCAGCAGAGCGAGTGCTGCTGGATGCAGATGTCAGCAGGAAAAAGCGGAAAAAAGTCATTGATAAAATGGCTGCTGTTATGATTCTGCAAAGCTACTTGGATTCGAAACAATAAGGAGGAAGTCGTATATGGCACTAGAGAAAGAAGAACGGATTATTATTCCTGATGAGAATGGTGAAGAGCATTTATTTGAGGTCTTATTCACATTCGATGTAGAAAAAACAGGGCATTCTTACATTGCAGTTATCCCGGCTGAACAAAAAGATGGCGAAGAAGTTGAAGTCTTTGCATTCCGTTACGAAGAAAAAGGGAATGAAGAGGATGACTTGTCCTTATTCCAAATCGAATCTGATGAAGAGTGGGAAATGGTTGAAGAAATGTTAAACACATTAACTGATGAAGACTTAACCTAAGGAACCGAAGCCTGCAGCTATAGCTGCAGGCTTTTTCATTTAATGCCCGCAAACATACATAGGTCTATGTTTGCGAAGATTATTTTTCATGCCTAATGTTAATTTGTAGACTAAACGCCTAGGGATGTAAATTCAAGTTTTCTTATATTTATTTAAATATAAAGGATGGGTATAAAATAATAAACATAGCATGTGAATAACCCTTTCGGCATGTAGAAATTTACGGGAATATGTAGAAAGATTCTTTCACTTTATAGTATAATGTACCGGATGGAAGGGGGAAGTCCGTTGTCGAATTCTGACTTTAAGAAACAATATAAGAAAAGGTTAAAAAATAGAATAGAGGAAGCAAGCACTGTAAGAAAGATTGTGGCCATCATTATTACGGTGTTAGTTCTTGCTCTTGTTATTGGTGGGCTAACAGGTTATTTTTATGTGAAATCCGCCCTGGAACCTGTGGATCCCGATAATGATAAACAGATTAACGTAGAAATTCCGTTAGGTTCATCAACCTCATCAATAGCTTCCATTTTGGAAGAGAATAATATTATAAAAAATGATCTTATTTTCCGCTTTTATACAAAGTTCAAAAATGAATCTGGGTTTCAGGCGGGGGATTATCAATTTACTTCCTCTATGACTATGAATGAGATTATTGAGACATTGAAAACAGGGAAATTAGTTAAAGAACCTGCATTTAAGGTTACAGTGCCTGAGGGGCGTAACTTGGAGGAAATTGCAGAGATCTACGCTGAAAAGTTTTCTTTCACAAGTGAAGAGTTTATGGAGCGTGTCAATGATGAAGAATACGTTCAGGAACTTATAGACCAATACCCACAATTGCTTACAGCGGATATCCTTCATGATGATATCCGCTACCCGCTGGAGGGCTATATGTTTGCGGCAACTTATGATGTTTATGTAGAGGATCCTACAATTGATCAGCTCATTACAAAAATGCTTGATAAGACTCAGTCAGTTGTTCTTCCTTATCTGGATCAGGTAGAAGGTTTAGAAGGGATTGAGAACGTCCATGACCTTGTTACGATGGCTTCTTTGTTGGAAAATGAGGCCAGAACAGCAGAAAGTCGGAAGATGATCTCAGGGGTATTTCAGAACCGATTAGACAAAGAGATGAAACTTCAGACGGATCCGACTGTGCTTTACGCCCAGGGGGAACATAAAGAGAAGGTTTTATATGAAGACTTGGAAATTGAGTCACCTTATAATACGTATTATATTACAGGGATGCCTGTAGGGCCGATTTCGAACTTCAATGAAAACTCGATTCAAGCAGCTGCAAATCCTGAAGAACATGAACATTTATATTTCCTTGCAGATAGCGATGGAGAAATTCATTATGCAGATTCTTTAGAAGAACATAACAAGTTGAAGAAAAAATACATTAATTGAGCCGTTTTTTCTAGAAGGAATGCAAAGAAACCTCGCATTCCTTCTTTTTTTTATGTTAAAATAATGGGGTTGTAAAATAGATGTAATTATTATGTGAGAGGACGAAACTTAATGAAGCAAGAAGACTATCTACAATCATTGCTTTCCGAGCCTTCCACAGCGGTTAGAGAGATGGAATCCTATGCGAAAGAACAGAGAGTTCCAATTATGGAACCTTTGGGAATAGAATTCCTTATGCAGCTTCTCAGGATCCATCAACCTAAAAATATCCTGGAGATCGGCACAGCGATTGGTTATTCAGCCCTTCGAATGCTGGAGGCCTGCCCAGGTAGTAATATAACGACGGTTGAACGAGATGAGAACCGCTATAACGATGCTTTGCAAAATATTAAAGCCATGAATGTTGAAGACAGCATTCATGTTATACATGGTGATGCTCTGGACGTTGCATCACAGATAGAAAAGAACGGTCCTTTTGATTTACTGTTCATTGATGCGGCCAAAGGGAAATACGAGGAATTTTTTCATTTATATTCCCCAATGATCTCAAAAGAAGGTCTCATCATTTCTGATAACGTTCTTTTTAAGGGGTTTGTAGCAGATGACTCTGAAGCGAATCCTCGAATGGCAAAGATTGCGCGCAAGATCAGGAAGTTTAATGAGTGGCTTGTTCATAATCCTGACTATCACACAACTATTGTCCCTATCGGTGATGGAGTAGCCATTACAAAAAGGAAGCAATAGGTGGTTCATAGAGAGAAGATTTGAATGGATGAAAGGAGTACCAAGGAGCATGAGTGACAAACCAATAGTAATTGGAGTAGCAGGAGGATCAGGTTCGGGAAAAACCAGCGTGACTCGTTCGATAATCCAACGCTTTACAGATAAAACCTTATTGATGCTTGAGCAAGATTATTATTACAAGGACCAAAGTGATCTGCCTTTTGAAGAAAGGTTGCAAACGAATTATGATCATCCTCTTGCCTTTGATAACGATCTTTTAATTGAACATTTAGAACAGCTACTCGAACAAAAGCCTGTAGAAAAGCCGGTCTATGATTATAAGATGCATACACGCTCTGAAGATACAATCCATGTAGAGCCCAAAGAAGTCATCATTGTAGAAGGAATTCTGGTTTTGGAAGATGAACGTTTACGAGATTTGATGGATATTAAAGTATTCGTTGATACGGACGCTGATGTAAGAATCATTCGTCGTTTGATGAGAGATATTAATGAGCGGGGGCGTTCCCTTGACTCTGTGATTGAACAGTATATCAATGTTGTTCGTCCCATGCATTTACAATTTGTTGAGCCAACCAAACGCTATGCGGACATCATCATTCCAGAGGGCGGCCAAAATCATGTGGCTATTGATCTTATGGCAACAAAAATACAAACAGTATTATATGAAAAAGGACAATCAGGAACGAAAGAAAATAGTTGAAATACTACCAGAAATCTGGCATAGTTTCTAATAGTAGTTCTAAATCACAGTGTCCTGGGGTAAAGTATAGTAACTTATCTTTAATGAGCGTACAGTTGTACTGCTCATTTCCTATATAAAGGACATCTTATTTTTTCTTGTAATAAAGGAGTGTATTCGGATTATGGCAGAAGAGAAGAGTTATTATATGACAGAAGAAGGTAAACAGAAACTAGAAGAAGAGCTGCACCACCTAAAAACAGAACGACGTAAAGAAGTGGTAGAACGAATTAAAATCGCTCGTGGTTTTGGAGATCTCTCTGAGAATTCTGAGTATGATGCAGCTAAAGATGAACAGGCTTTTGTTGAAGCACGTATTACCCAGGTGGAAAATATGATTCGCAATGCTGTCATTATCGAGAATGACAATGAGAATCCAGACACAGTAACGATGGGGAAATCAGTAACTTTCCAGGAGCTTCCTGATGGAGATGAAGAAAGTTATACGATTGTAGGAAGTGCGGAAGCGGATCCATTCGAAGGTAAAATCTCTAATGATTCTCCAATGGCCCAGAGTTTAATTGGACATGTTGTAGGTGACAAAGTAAAAGTCGCTACACCAGGTGGCGAAATTGATGTGAAAATTATTTCAGTAGAATAAAAAACGACAGGGATCTCCCCCTGTCTTTTTTATATAGAAATTTAGTAAGTAAAGTTGTAAATATTTTCTGTGATTCCCTAGAAAGTAGGAAAGATGACCATCTTTCCTTATAGCTTATTGATTGGGATGTAGATAGGCCAAAGATAGGATTGGTCACAGCCGCTACATCATGTATAATATACGGCGAGTAAAAAGGAGGAAATGATCATGTCAAACAAACATACCCCTCATTCTCGCTCAAGTCGATATGAAAAGAAACGGCGGGGAACGAAATGGCTGACTTGGCTTGTTGGGGCAGGCAGTTTTTTCTTGGTGTTACTCGTTGTATTAATCGTCTTTGGTGGGGAAGACCAGAGTGGAAAAGCGCAGAATACAGAAGAACAGGAGAAGGAAGAAGCAGCTTTACAAGAAAAGCAAATAGAACAGACAGAAGATAAGGAAAAAAATACAGATGAACCAACAGAGGAAGAATCAGATAAACAGAAAGTATCTATAGAAGAGTTTGATGAATTAAAACCGATTGAAGATGAGGAAGGTTTAAAAATAGAAAAAAGTGACGACCCAAATGTAGAGCGGGTTATAACAAAAGATTGGCCTGTTATTCAGACAGAGATGGAAACAAATGGCGAACACAGTATTACCTACCAATCAGGCTCTCAGGACTATAAAGAATTGCAAGAGGCTATAAGAAGCGCTGTCGGACTCCCTGAGGACAATATTATCTATTGGGATGTCAGCAATAGGGGACATCCTCAAAAAGCTAAAGCGACTGTTTCTGACAAGAATAAAACTGGGTATCTAAGGGTCCATGTGGATTGGATCGATGGTCAAGGATATAAACCTGTAAAATTAGAAGTACTAAAGAATTATAATGGTTAAGAGAGGAAGTTTAGGATGGCAATTGGGATTATTGGCGCAATGGATGAAGAAGTAGAATTATTAAAATCAAAGATACAGGCCCCGCAAGAGAAAGAAATCGCTGGAAGTCTTTTTATTGAAGGATCCTTACACGGTCATGAGGTCGTCTTGCTAAAATCCGGGATTGGTAAAGTTAACGCAGCTATGTCTACAACGATTCTCCATGAACAGTATGACATTGAAGCAGTGATTAACACTGGATCAGCTGGAGGTTTTGCTAGAGATTTGGAAGTAGGAGATGTAGTGATCTCATCCATGGTTACCCATCATGACGTTGATGTGACAGCCTTCCAATATGAATATGGTCAAGTCCCTGGAATGCCTGCCATGTATCCTGCTGATCAGAATCTTGTTTCACAAGCCATGGAGGCCGTTAAAAAGACGGATGCCAATGCGGCTAAAGGAATTATTGCCACCGGTGATTCGTTTATGCAAGAAGAAAAGCGAGTTGATTTTGTTCGTGGGAAGTTTCCAGAAATGATCGCTGCAGAAATGGAAGCTGCAGCGATTGCCCAAGTCTGTTTTAAATATGGAACTCCATTTGTAGTTATTCGGGCTTTATCAGATATTGCTGGTAAGGAATCATCGGTATCATTTGATCAATTCTTACCTAAAGCAGCTGAAAACGCAGCCCTAATGATTATGGAAATGGTAAGGAATTACGCTTAACCACAATGAACGCCACTATGAAAGAAATAGGGTAAGCTTTTCATAGTCGATTGTGTTTAGCATGAATGTGAAAAATCTAAAAAAAGTGGCCAGCATCCACCCTTAGAGGATTGAATGAAACAGTTACTCCATTTGTATAAGATGGGAAGTGGCTGTTTTTTTTACCCTTTTTTCCCTTGTTTGCTTTGTTTGTAGAATTCATGAAAAATCTTCATGAGTGCTCTTTTTTCTATTCTTGAAACATAACTTCTTGAAATTCCAAGCTCCTTGGCGATTTCACGCTGGGTCTTTTCTTCTGTCTGGTTTAATCCATAACGGAAGATAATGACTTCTTTTTCCCGTTCATCCAGAACGGTGATGAAGTCCTTAATTTTTTCAAGTTCCATATGAAGCTGAATCTCCTCCACGATATCTGTTACATCCGCTTGCAAAATATCAAGAAGATTGAGCTCATTTCCTTCCTTGTCGTGTCCAATTGGATCCTGTAATGAAATATCCTTACTCATCTTCTTCGTTGATCTGAGGTGCATGAGTATCTCATTTTCAATACAACGGGCAGCATAGGTGGCAAGCTTCGTACCTTTCCCTGTTGAATAACTTTCTATTCCTTTGATCAAGCCAATCGTTCCTATTGAAATAAGGTCCTCAAAATCTTCTTTCGTGTTTTCAAATTTCTTAACGATGTGGGCAACAAGACGTAAGTTATGTTCAATAAGTTTGTTTCTGGCATCATGACTTCCTTCTGCCATTAATTGAAGTTGCTTGGCTTCTTCATCTGGGGGAAGAGGATTAGGGAAGGCCTGATTCTTTACATAGGACATAAAGAAGAGGGATTCTTTGAAAAAATAAAGAATGGAAGCAATGAGACTGCTCATAGGACGCACCTCCTCAAGGATTAGGCAAATGCCTACAACATACTTATGTCCTTGGGAAGTTGTCTGTGCTTGTCTGTATATAAAAATAATAGTCATATAGATAAAAAAAGCCTCCAAATTAATGGAGGCATGTCAGTTTATGAATGGGGGGCTTGTCGTTTTTGCTCTTTCTTTAATACTTCCGCATATTCATCCTTAATACTTTTTTCCCAAAGAGGTACTCCTGCCCGGTAAGCGGCCCTTGAGATCATATGACCTGATACGGGGGCAGTTAATAGGACAAAAAGTATACCAAGGAGAAGTTTACCACTAACGATATCATGTTCTACATAGTGAAAAAGAAAAGCGCCGATCATAATTCCCGCAACACCAAGTGTCGAACTCTTGGTTGCTGCGTGGAGGCGTGTGTACACATCTGGAAAACGCAGAATACCAATTGATCCGGAGATCAGGAAAAAGGCTCCAATCAACAGAGAAAGACATATAGTAATGTCAAAAATTAAGTTAATCCATGTCCCGCTCAATGATAACACCCTTTTCTAAGAATTTCGCCAGTGCGACTGTACCAATGAAAAGAAGAATTCCAATCAAGAGTACAACGTCATTGAATCGTGTGGTCACAAGCAGGACGGCGATTAATCCTGCTAAAGCCATCAGGTTGATCCCGATAATATCGAGAGCGACAGCTCGATCTGGATTGGTTGGACCAAGAATAGCTCTGTATAATAGGATGATCACGGAGATTGCGACCGCAATAACAGCAATAGTAGCAGATATTTGAATCAATGTTTGAGTTATATCAAGGATGGATTCCATTTAGCGGGTCACCTCCATGATTCGTTTTTCAAATGAGTTCTTAATTTCATTTACTGATTCTTGAACATCTGGCATATCCATGGCGTGAATAAAGATTTTGGTATGATCTTCACTGACGACCACAGACAGCGTCCCTGGGGTTAATGATATTAAATTGGCAAGTAAAGTAATTTCGAAATTTGTTTTTACATCAATCGGAAGAGCGAATATTCCTGGTTGCATATCCATCTTGGGTTTGTACACATGCTTTACAATGTCGATGTTAGAAAGGACGAGTTCCCTGATAAATAAGAGAACAAGTAGGAAAAACTTCCATGCCCGTTTCATATAGAAAGAATCTGGTACGAAACGCTGAAGGACAAAGAGAAGGATAATTCCTAAAATATATCCAACAAAGAAAGTTGTGAAGTTGTATGTTTCACTCAGGAACATCCACATGATCGCGATGATGATGTTCATTACAATTTGTAAAGGCATCGGTTTTTACTCCTTTATCACAGAATCAATGTAGATTTCTGGATCCATCAAGTATTGCGAAATTGATTCGATTGTTGGGAAGAACCATTCTGCACCTACACCCAAAAGTACAGAAACTGTGAGTAAACCAGCGGCTGGAAGTACCATGAGGTTTCCTGTTTTCTTTCGCTCAGGTATAGGGATATCCATCTTTTCTCCCCAAAACCCACGAATGAAAATACGGATCATGGAGAAAAGAATAAGAAGACTCGACACAAGTCCGATAATCACGATGAAAATCTCTTCTTCTCCTAGACCACCGCGTAACAGTTGTAGTTTACCCATAAATCCACTGAATGGCGGTATTCCTGCCAAGACAAGGGAGGCAATAAATAAAAGCCATCCAAGAACTGGATAATGGTGAATTAAACCGCCCATCTTACGAAGATCAGAGGTGCCAGCGACATAAGCAGTAGCGCCTACCAGTAAGAAAAGCACTCCTTTGATAACCATATCATGTACGAGATAGTAAACCGTTCCACTAATGGACACTTCTGTAAAAATTCCTATTCCCATCAACATAAATCCGACTGCTGGGATAATGTTGTAAGCTACGATTAATTTAATGTTATTTGTCGAAATGGCGCCCACGACTCCGAATATCATGGTGAAAGCTGCCAAATATATAAATAATGTGTGTGTCAGCCCGACTTCATGGTTGAAAATAAGACTGAAGGTACGTAAGATCGAATAAATACCAACCTTCGTCAGTAATGCTCCAAACAATGCGGAAACCACAGGGTTTGGAGAAATATATGGTCGAGGAAGCCAATAATAAAGCGGGAAAACTGCAGCTTTGGTCGCAAAGACAAAGAAAAACAGTATTGCAATAGTTGTTAAAATACCTTGTTGTTCCACTTCCTGAACTCTCTGAGCAGCTTGCGCCATGTTTACCGTACCTACGACAGAGTAGAGGAAGGCAATGGTTGTTACAAATAACATGGAGGAAAACAAGTTGATCAGTACGTATTTGATCGATTCTCTTAACTGGGCTTTCCCATTTCCAAGAACAATCAGTCCATAAGAAGCCATGAGCAGGACTTCAAAGAATACGAATAAGTTAAATAAATCTCCTGTAAGAAACGCACCGCTTACGCCTGAAATCAATAAAAAGAAGAAACTGTAAAAATAGTAGGATTCTTCTTTTTCAGATAAGGACTGAGGTGCAAAGAAGACACAAGCGACAGCAATAATATTGGTCGTTAACACAAGAGTCATTGCAAGCAAGTCTCCTACAAGGACGATTCCGAATGGGGCTTCCCAGCTTCCCATTTCAAGAACAATGCTCCCCTGATCCCTCACTTGCATAAAAACCAAACCAACAATAACCAGATTGATAATGGCAAGGCCTTTGGATATATTCCGTACAAGTGTAGTCTTTTTGTGTATGAATGCTACGAGAATGCCGGCGATTAACGGCATCAAAATAGGTAATACAGCTAAATTACTCATAATCGTTACCCCTTAGTTGCTCCATATTATCAGTGCCATTAACTTTGGCAGCACGATAAGCTAATACAAGTAATAGGCTTGTGACACCGAAACTGATGACAATTGACGTTAATATCAAAGCCTGCGGGAGCGGATCTGTATAGTTTTCAATTCCTTCTGTTAGAACCGGTGGTGCCCCCGTTTTCAACTCCCCCATCGTTAGTATAAATAGGTGGGCCCCATGGGAGATGAGGCCTGTCCCGATAATGATGCGCAACAATTGCTTTTGAAGGAGGTTATAAACACCGGTTGTGAAGAGGATGCCGGCTAAAACAGCCATGATAATTTCCATTATTTATTCCTCCTCCTTGTTTTTACGAAGTCGAATCAATCCAAAGATTGCCATAGCAGCAATGCCGAGTACTACAATTTCAAATAAGGTATCCAGTCCACGGAAGTCAACAAGGATGACGTTTACAATGTTATCTCCTCCGCCGAGTTTATAGGAATTGTCTACAAAATACTCAGAAATGGAATCGAAGAACTTACTGCTATGAGAAGATATGGCAACCATGGTCATTAACACTCCAAAACCAACGGAGATGACAAGGTTGAGAATCTTCGTGCTTACAGGTTCCTCTTTCTTCCTGAGTTTAGGCAAGTGATAAAAGACAAGTAAGAATAGAGCAACCGTTACGGTTTCTACAATCAACTGAGTAAGGGCTAAGTCTGGTGCTCTGTAGAGAACAAAAAGCATGGAGAGCCCATAACCAACGACTCCTAAAATAAGGATAGCAGCAATACGGTTATTGGTGATTGCTGTTCCCACAGCTGCAATTACCATCATTATTGCTACTAGTATTTCCGGGGTCGTTATCTCAGCTACATTGGATGTATCGATTGTGAATCCACCTGTAATAGCCATAAATGCAAAAGAAATGACGATGATTGCAGCAAGAATAAGACGGACATAACGTCCTAGTGAACCGTTCATATATCCTTTTGTAATGTTCTTAGAATAGCGTTCCATACGGTCCACCGTACCATCATAAACCTTATTCATACTGAGCACACCTGGTACGAATCGATAGACAGGTGCCCATACTTTTCTCGATAGAGCTAATATACTTCCAAATACTACTACAGTAATTGACATAATAAATGGAGGGATAAAACCATGCCAGAAATAAATGTGTTTCTCTTCTAACACCGCTCCCTTAACAGATTCTGCTGCATGAGCAATGAATGGTTCGTTGATCAGGCTTGGAAACAGTCCAATAATAATTACGCCTGCAACGAGAATAATCGGTGAGATCAACATCCCAATAGGAGCTTCATGCGGCTTCTTTGGTAGTTCCTCTAAATGAGACTTCCCGCGAAAAGTCCCGAAGAAGAAGTACATAGAGTATACAAACGTGAAAATACTACCAAACACAGCCAAGTAAGGTATGCTTGCCTGTAAGAACCCTGCAAATCCTGTACTTGCTGCCTCCAAATGTAAAGAAGATTCAAAAAACATTTCTTTACTATAGAAACCATTTAAGAAAGGTAAAGGCAGTCCAGCCATGGAAAAAGAAGCGATAATAGCAAGGGTTGCTGTCATAGGCATAAACGTCATTAAACCGCCTAGCTTCCGTATATCTCTCGTACCTGCTTCGTGATCCACAATTCCTGCTATCATAAATAAGCTTCCTTTAAACGTAGCATGGTTAAGAATATGGAACACTGCACCGAAAATAGCAACTTTCGTACCGAACCCAAGCATAGCCATAATCATTCCGAGCTGACTGATTGTTGAAAATGCTAGAATTCCTTTTAAATCTATTTGTCTTACTGCCATATAAGATCCCCAACACAAGGTTACGATACCCGCGAGCGAAACGATAATAAAAAACCATTCATTCGCTGAGAGCATTGGAGAATAACGGGCTACTAAATAGATTCCAGCTTTAACCATCGTTGCTGAGTGCAAGTATGCACTAACGGGTGTTGGAGCTTCCATAGCATCCGGAAGCCAGATATGAAATGGAAACTGAGCCGACTTTGTAAAGGCACCCAACAATAATAAAATAAGGATTAACGGGAAAAATTCACTATTAAGTATCAGTTGTTGCTGATCAATCATTCCCTGGATACTTGTTGTATTGGTAAGAATACTCATGAAAATAAGTGCACCAAGTAAACTCAATCCACCAAATACGGTAATAAGCATTGATTTTAATGCCCCATACCTTGATTCTTTCTTATAGTTCCAAAATCCGATCAATAAGAACGAAGATAGGGATGTAAACTCCCAAAAGCTATAAAGAGCAAATACATTATCTGAGAGGACAACCCCGAGCATAGAACCCATGAATATTAAGAAATATACATAAAAATGTCCCAGTTGCTCTGATTTATGCAAATAAAAAATCGAGTAAAAAGCAACTAGGGAGCCTATACCGCTGATCAAGAGTACAAATAGTAAACTTAATCCATCCAAATGGAAGACCATATTGATATCAAGTGATGGAATCCAAGAGTATTCATGGATAACAGGTTCAAATCCTGTCCCTAAAAAGCGTACAAAATAAATAAACACGAGTACAGGTACGATTGTGACAAAAAAACCTGTATGTACTTTATCTTTCCACTTACTTAAAAATGGAATGAAAATAGCAATAATAAAAGGCAATAATACAGCCACCAGCATGTGGAACGTTCCTCCTTTGACATAACTTTCATCTATTTTTTATGGATTTTGGATGTTTGTAATGATGTATTCACTCAATTGTAATCAAAAAAAGACTCATTATTCAACTGTAGTATACCGGCAAATTGATGTTGATAGACCCTATTTAGTTTACCCTTATAAATAAGAAGAGAGACATCATTTGCTTAAATAAAAAAAGTAATAAAAAAAACTCGTCCAGCATTAGCAGACGAGTGGAAATTGGAATTTGATGTCATTGTTTGTTAGATCATGTCAAATTAACCTACATGAGAGATGTGCTTTTCTAAAAGGTGTTGGATCGACCGGTGGTTAATTTCCTTTTTGATTTGATCTATAAATTCTTCTGAAAGGTTGAGTTCAATGGCTTTGTGATAAGATTGTATTAGTAGGGAATCAGATAATTGCTTCATGCCGCTGTCACACATGTGACAGTCACCTCCCGCTTGATTTGTATCTCTGAACGTTACAATTTTTAATGTATTCTTACCTTATCACGACCCTTATTTCGCCACAATATGGAAGTTATCTACATAAAAATGTAGATAACTTTTGGTGATAGGTAGTTTAAATGAGTGATAACAAAGAAGTTACTGTGTGGAATATGTGTATAAACTTATCCACAACCTAGATTTGTCGTTAATTGTCGAACGATTTTTGTTCTTGTGAGAACTCTTTTTGAAACATGTCTCAATTTTGTATATGATGGTGAAGGAGATTTTGCCGTTGTTATGAGGAGATGAACTGATTAGATGCTGAAAAACTTTTTACCAGATGAACATGTACCGAGTGTTTTTGATATTGAACCGGAAAAATTAAAAGATAAGGGTATTAAAGGTGTGGTAACAGATCTTGACAATACTCTTGTCGCTTGGGATGTCCCTGATGCTACTGACGAAATTAAGCAATGGTTCAAGCAAATGAATGACCATGGAATTCAAGTGACGATTGCTTCTAACAATAATGAAGCACGGGTAAAGCTTTTCTCTGAACCACTTGAAGCAACATTTATTTACAGTGCTAAAAAACCATTGTCTAAAGCTTTTAGACAAGCTCAAAAACAGATGAAACTCAAAAAAGATGAAGTTGTTGTAATAGGAGATCAGCTACTTACAGATGTACTTGGAGGAAATACTGCAGGGTTTCATACTATATTAGTTGTTCCTATCGTAGAAACCGACGGGTTTGTGACAAGGTTTAACAGGAAGATTGAGAGAAGGATATTAAACTGGATGAGAAGAAAAGGGAAAATCACATGGGAGAGGAGCGATTCATGATGTCCGAAATACAATGTCAAGGATGCGGAGCCGCTATTCAGACAACAAATCCAGACCAACCAGGCTATGCACCTGCATCTGCCCTAGAGAGGGAAGACATCATTTGTAAGAGATGCTTCCGGTTAAAGCATTATAATGAAGTGCAGGATGTGCCATTCCAAGATGATGACTTCTTGGAGATGCTGAATCAAATCAGTGATACAAAGGGACTTGTGGTTCAACTTGTAGACATTTTTGATTTTAATGGAAGTTTTATCTCAGGTTTAAAACGCCTGACGGGGAACAACCCTGTTATTCTAGTCGGAAATAAAATGGACGTTCTTCCAAAGTCAGTCAATCATGGGAAAGTGAAACACTGGCTTAAACGTTCAGCTAAGGAAAATGGTTTGACGGTTGAGGATGTCTATTTGATTTCTGCTGAAAAGAATCAAGGGATTGAAGAATTGTCTCAAGCGATTGACCGCTACAGAAAAGGAGATAATGTTTATGTGGTAGGGACCACTAATGTAGGAAAATCGACATTCATTAACACCCTTATTTCCAACACTTCCGGTGTGAAAGATGCGATAACCACTTCTTATTTCCCTGGCACCACATTAGGGTTTATAGATATCCCGCTTGATGAAAAAAGCTCTCTCTTTGACACGCCTGGTGTAATTCAACGTCATCAAATGGCTCATTATGTCTCGGATAAGGACTTAAAACAGATTACCCCTCGTAAAGAAGTGAAACCAAAAGTGTATCAATTGAATGAGGGGCAGACTCTTTATGTAGGTGGACTTGCGAGACTCGATTTTGAATCTGGAGGTCGCAGTTCTTTCGTTTGTTATTTCTCCAATGAATTGAACATCCATCGGACAAAATTAGAAAAAGCGGATGAACTTTATAAGAACCATCTAGGGGAGCTGTTATCACCACCGGACCAAGAGACTCTTTCTAAGCTTCCCCCACTAAAGGGACATACGCTTAAAATTAAAGATGATAAAACAGACATTGTTTTCTCCGGTCTTGGATGGGTGACAGTACCGGAAGGCGGCATTACAGTGACTGCTCATGTTCCGGAAGGGGTAAAAGTCTCGCTGAGAGATTCGTTAATATGAGGAGGGGATCATTTGTATAAATTAGGTTTAATCGGCTATCCGGTTGGACATTCTATGTCTCCTTGGATTCATGAAAATCTAATGAAACAACAAGGAGTAGAGGGGAAATATGAATTAATAGAAATTAAACCTGAAGAATTCGATGAGAAAGTGAAAATGCTAAAAACTAAAGAGTTAGACGGCTTTAATGTAACAGTTCCTTATAAAGAAAAAATTATCCCCTATTTAGACGGACTTGATCAGAGTGCCCGTCATTTAGGCGCAGTGAATACTGTGAAGTTAACCAACGATGGATGGATGGGGTATAATACAGATGGACAAGGATTTGTTGATTCTTTAAGGAATCGATTTCCTGATATTTTTCATAAAGGATCTCAGACCTTGCTCTTAGGAAGTGGAGGGGCAGCACGAGGGATCTATGAAGCTTTAATGCGGTCTGAAATTACGAAGATCGACGTAGCAAACAGGACCACAACAAGGGCCGAAGAGCTGATCCAAGATATCTCTGCTGGGATATCCTCTCAACCATTGACACTTAATCAAGCGGAAAGCACACTTGAAAATTATGATTTAATTGTTCAAACAACCACTGTAGGAATGAGTCCTGGGCATGATCAAATGATTATGTCTCTGGATCACTTGACAAAGGGGACGGTTGTAAGCGATATTGTTTACCGCCCGATGAAAACGAAATTTTTAAGCGAAGCAGATAAAAGAGAGGCTCGGCTGCATTTCGGTCATGAAATGTTACTGCAGCAAGCTGTTTATGCTTTTAAAATATGGACGGACACTGAACCACAGGCAGTACCATTGCTTAAAGAGTTCGAACAGAAATTGAAAGGGGTATAGAATGTTAACAAGTAAACAAAAAAAGTATTTGCGTGCAGCTTCTCACTCCATTCAACCGATCTTCCAGGTTGGAAAAGCTGGTGTAAATGAAAATATGACGAAACAAATCGATGAAGCGCTTGAAAAAAGGGAATTAATAAAAGTAAGCATCCTGCAAAACTGCTTTGAGGATAACCAAGAAGTCGCGAATGAAATCGTCGAAGCGACTGGTGCTCATATTGTCCAAGTGATCGGCAATACGATTATCCTTTACAAAGAGTCAGAAGAAAATAAGCAAATTGAATTGCCATAAAAAGGGGAGGCTCTATGAAGAAAATTGGAATTCTTGGCGGCACGTTTGACCCCCTTCACCAAGGCCACCTAATCATAGGGGAGTTTGCTCTTGAGGCTGTGAACCTAGATGAAGTATGGTTCATGCCCTCTTATATTCCTCCCCATAAACAAGAGTCAGCGACTAAACCTGAAGCCCGTCTTGAAATGGTAGAAAAAGCTATAGCTGATCATTCGTCTTTTCGTATATGTGATGTGGAATTACGTAGAAAAGGGACATCCTATACGGTTGATACAATGGCCTACTTAAACAGTGTTTATCCAGACCACCATTTCTACTTTATCATCGGGGGAGATATGGTTGAACATTTGCCGAAGTGGAACCGTATTGAAGAACTTGTCAAAATGGTTGACTTCATAGGAGTACGAAGGCCAGGGTATGGATGGACGGATGAGATCCCTGTCCATTTTGTCGATATTCCTTCCATAGATGTGTCTTCAACGATGATTCGAGAGCGCATTTCTAAGCGCAAGAGCGTACGATATTTGATTCCGGGTGTTGTGGATTCTTTTATAAAGGAGCATTGTTTGTATGAAGATGACGCGTGAAGAGGCGCTTGAATATGTACGACCTTCGCTGAAGGCACACAGATACGAACATACGGTTAGGGTAACGGATACAGCCGTACAATTAGCCGAACGCTTTAAAGTGGATGTGAAAAAAGCTGAGCTGGCAGCTGCCTTTCATGACTATGCAAAATATAAACCGTTGGATGTAATGAGGCGTTGGATTGTGAATGACCGACGTTTATCCAAGGATCTTCTTCATTACCATCACGAGTTATGGCATGGCCCTGTAGGAGCTTTGATGCTGGAGCAGGAAATAGGATTAACAGACCCGGAAATCCTTTCTGCCATCAGTTGTCATACGACAGGAAAAACACACATGTCACTGTTGGATAAGGTTGTTTTTTTAGCCGATTATATGGAACCGGGCCGTAATTTTCCTGGTGTGGAAGAGGTACGCCATTTAGCAGAGAAAAACCTGGATGAAGCGTGTGCATTAGCCCTGAAAAACACAATTGTTTTCTTAGTAGGTAAGGAAAGGACCGTTTATCCGGACACGTTTTATGCATATAATGGTTTAATATGATCTCAAGATCATGGAAAAGATAGAGATAGGAATGAAAAAGGGAGGAAACTCATGGAAAGTAAAGAATTAGTGAATTTAGCTGCACAGGCGTGCGATGAAAAAAGAGCGCAGGACATTGTTGTACTCGATATGTCTGATGTTTCGTTAATCGCGGATTATTTTTTAATTTGTGAAGGTTCTAATGAACGCCAGGTGCAGGCAATTGCTAGAGAATTGAAAAACCAAGCAGAACAAAATGGTATCGAAGTGAAGCGGATGGAAGGATTTGAACAGGCACGTTGGGTCCTGGTTGACCTTAATGATATCGTTTGTCACATCTTCCATAAAGATGAAAGACACTATTATAACCTCGAAAGACTTTGGGGCGATGCGGACAATGTAACTGTAGAAGGGTTAGAAAGATAATATGAGTTATGGGGATATGGCCCATGTATATGACCTTCTTATGGAAGATGCACCATATGACAATTGGATCCAATTCACAAAACGAATGGTCCAGAAATACAAACCTCACACGCATCATATTCTTGATGTAGGGTGCGGCACTGGGGAAATAACCCACCGCTTATCCAATGAAGGTTTCCTCATGACCGGTTTGGATTTATCTTCAGATATGCTGACTGTAGCACAGCAGAAACACCCTAAATCAAATATTCAATGGCTTCAACAGGATATGACATCTTTGAATGGGTTGCGTGGGTATGATTGTATTGTCAGTTATTGTGATGTCGTTAATTATCTGGTGGATGATGACGATGTTCTCAGCGCTTTTCAATCCATCTATGAAGCCCTGAATGAAGGTGGATTATTTTTGTTTGATGTGCATTCTATAGATCATATTCACAACGACCTGAGTGGTGGTACATTTGCTGAGGTACGGGATGAACTATCTTACATTTGGTTTTGTGATCCAGGTGTGAGAGAAAATAGTGTGGTCCATGATTTAACTTTTTTTATTAAGGAGCAAGAAAAATATAAAAGGTTTGATGAAATTCATGAACAGCGAGGGTATGATCTAGACACTTTAGAATCATGGCTTACTACCGCAGGCTTTCACGTTCAAGATGTATACGCTGACTTTAGTGAAGCCCCTTCCTTAGAGGGCGACCGTTGGATGTTCATATGTAAAAAATAAATTTGACAATAAAGAGTCCGTAGAATCGGACTCTTTTTATTGTCCAGGAAATAATGAAAGTAATTCCTCCTAATGAATGGCCTGCACAGACCTGACAAGAGGCACCAGGAATACTTGTATAAGCTCTTGCAGGAGGGAAAAAGGCCCTTCTAGCTCTGGTCTTAAAACAGAAGATTTTATTTGTAGATCATCATATCATCATGAATGCCCTTAACTCATGATTTTTTGAATTTATTGGAGGAATATCGGATTGTTTGTCGAATATAAATACCTATAAGTCAATATGGCTTTTATCTTTTTTGTGCTTATTTTGAGTAGCTTCAAACATTTTTTGGAATAACGGGCCGATATGGTCCTCTAATGCTTGTAACCCTTCTCCTGTCACCCCACCTTTAACGGTTACCTTTGCCATTAATTCCTCAAGCGTCATCACTTTTTGTGCAAGGAGTTCCCCTAATCCAACCATCATATTCTCTGTAAGTGCCGTGGCTTGATTTTTGGGAAGTCCAGCGACATCCCCAGCAGCAGTTATCCACTGACTTAACAGATAACTTATAAATGCAGGTCCGCAAGAAACGATGTCTGACGCAACACGGATGTATCTTTCTTCCACTTCAATTGGCTCAGAGATATGTTCAAAAGTTGTTTTTAATAGTTGTCGATTCTCTTCTTTTATTTTGGTGCCAAACGTGAATAGACTCACACCGGAAAAAGCATGATTCGTTATGGATGGGACAATTCGAACAACTTGGCATGGAGTCACTTTTTCCAATTGGTCAACTGCCACAGGACTTGTAATGGACACAAGACATTGGTCTTCTGTCCACTTTCCACTTAATGAATCAATTATATCCTTGTAATGATGAGGTTTAACGCAAACGAATATAATATCACTTTCTTTTTGCAAACTTAGCAAATCGTTGGCCACTTGAATCTTCGGAAATCCTTCTTGAATTTTCTTGGCTTTCTCTAATGTTCGATTATAAATAGTTAGATTTTCGGCAGGTACGGCCCCGCTCTTAATAAGGCTTGAGATAAGCATACTCCCCATATTCCCTGTACCGATGATTCCCCACTTCATTGGAATCCCTCCTTAATGATTACCTATATATCCTTATTCTGAAAAAATGGAAATATGAAAGAAGGTATGAACCTTGGATATGATCAAGAGATACGGTTGGATATTTATTGTCCTATTAGTAATAGGGCTCCTTTATTTGTTAAAATTCAATGATGGACCAGAAACACAAGAGGTCGAGCTGAAAAGCACGGAATTTGAAGATGAAATAATCGAAGAGCCAAATCTGACTGTTTCTGTAATTAAAGTAGATGTAAAGGGGGAAGTGAAAAAGAGGGGGGGTATACTCCATGCCGGATGACACAAGAGTTGATGATGTTATTAAACGAGCTGGAGGAATGACCGAAGACGCCGATCCTACGAGTGTAAACCTTGCTCAACGACTTCAGGATGAAATGGTTATTTTTGTAGCTTCTAAACAAAAGGGAGAAGGAGGATCTTCAGAAATAATTTCATCCTCAGAAGAAAAAATAAGTATTAATCGCGCCTCGTCTACGGAGATAGAGGCACTAAATGGGATTGGTCCTTCTAAAGCCGCTAGTATCATCGAATATAGGGAAGAAAATGGTCCTTTTTCTTCTGTAGAAGATCTCGTTAATGTTCCTGGAATTGGAGAGAAAACGTTAGAAATTTTTAAAGATCAAATAATGGTACCATAAGTTTGACTGAAATTATTGTTCAAAGTAAACTGAATGAAAAAAGTGGGGGATACATAATGGAGCGTATTACATGGAATCAGTATTTTATGGCACAAAGCTATTTACTTAAATCGAGAAGTACTTGCCAGAGACTTGCGGTAGGAGCTGTTATTGTAAGAGATAAACGAATGATTGCGGGAGGATACAATGGGAGCGTTTCGGGAGGCGTTCATTGTATAGATGAGGGGTGTTATGTAGTCGAAGGCCACTGTGTACGAACGATTCATGCAGAAATGAATGCTCTATTGCAATGTTCTAAATTTGGGGTAGCGACCGATAATGCAGAGATTTATGTTACTCATTTTCCTTGTCTCCATTGTACGAAGGCCATAATTCAGGCTGGAATAAAAGCTGTCTATTATAGTGAAGATTATAAAAATAATCCATATGCGATTGAACTGTTACAACAATCAGGAGTACGTATGCAAAAAGTTCCGATCGAAAAAGAAACTCTCCCAACAGAGCAACAAATACTTATTAATAAAATGTTGGATAAACTTGAATCTTATGAAGATCCTGAAGCTTTGCAGTTAAAAGAAGAAGCGCACAAGAAATTTACATTAGATGAACGATGCTGAATTTAAAAGGGAACTGGCATATCCTCGCCATTGCATTTGTGCTCGGCGGGGTGTTGTCTAATCAGGAGGGTTTGGCTGTTTATTTGATATTAATCCTTTTAATGGCCTGGCTTTTTATTTACCGTTTTCATTTCCTTCATTCAACCCTTCTTCTTCTTTTTGTCTTTATAGGGTACACTTATCTTTCCCCCATATCCCCACATGTCCTCTCACATAGTTCGCCCGCAAAATGGGAAGGGATTATTACTCCAGAAATAAAAAATACAGAACATACCTTATCTCTAATCCTTAAAGATCAGTCAGGTGATAAAAAACAGATTCGGTATATAAAAAAAGATGATGAGGATATTCACCCTCAATGGAAGGTCGGAGCTACATGTATAGTTGAAGGAAATGTAGAGCCTTTTGAAGCTGCTCGAAATCCTGGTCAATTCGATTATCAAAGCTATATGGGAAGAATGGGTATTTTTTCTCAAGTGATCATCAAAGAACCGAGCAACCTGACTTGTGAAGGTGAATCATGGATGAACCAATTGCTCGAAAGCCGGGAAATTTTAAAAGGAAAAGTTAAGACGAATGTGTCTGATTATACATATCGTTGGATGAATGCCCTTGTATTTGGCGATACCGATCTACTTGATTCTTCAATTGTCGATTGGTTTCGAGAATTTAATTTGTCGCACATTTTAGCCATTTCCGGTTTGCATGTTGGTCTTACCATTGGTGGGCTATATTGGTTATTCTTCCGTTCAGGACTCATAACAAAAAGGCAGTCAAAGTTTATTTTAGTGGTATTTCTGCCTGTTTATATGTTTCTTTCAGGTGGGGCTCCCTCGGTTATGCGTGCTGGATTGATGGCAGGTGTTTTAATGCTCACTGGATCCTTTCAAAGGAAATTTCCCCTTACAGATATTCTCTCTATTATATGTCTTCTCTTCCTATTTTTGTCTCCTTCTTATTTCCATCATATAGGATTTCAATTTTCTTTTTTGGTTACATTTAGTTTACTGCTTACCATTCCAATTTTAAAACACTACACTAATACATGGATGCAGTCCGCAGTGATTGGATTAACAAGTCAACTTTCTATCTTAGCTTTGCAGGTCCACTACTTTTATGAATTTCAGCCTTTTTCTTTATGGATGAACATGATTGCCGTTCCTTATTTTTCGTTTTTTGTTATCCCTGGGTTAATGGTCATTTTAGTTGTTTCTTTTCTCTATCCCCCGTTTTCCTCCTTTCTCTCTTCTTTGTTTCAGGACGTCCACGAAATTGTTTTATCTTATATGATCCATATTTCTGAATGTCTTGATTTTCTTTGGGTAATTGGAGAAATTTCTATGCCTTATGTAGTTTTGTATACCCTTTGTTTTATACAAATGATGAGAATTTGGGAGAAGGGGGAAAAGTGGAAAACTTTTTTAGCATCTTGTGCGGTGGTGGGTGTTTTTATAGTTTGGTGTTTGTCCCCTTATCTTTCTGAAAAGGGTACCCTTACAATGTTGGACGTTGGACAAGGTGATTCCTTTATTATAGAGCTTCCATATAGACGTGGGATTGTAATGGTGGATGCAGCAGGACCTCCCGTCTATGCTTCAAATAAGGAAAGGACGGCAGAGGACGTGATTCTCCCTTACTTGAAATCAAAGGGAATTCATCGAATAGATGCTATGTTTATTACTCACGATGATACAGATCATAGTGGCAGTGCACCTTATATTGTAGATGATATCGATGTTCATCGTATTTATGTCAGTCCATATCATAAAGAGGAGTATCATGTAGCGGGAAAGGCAGAGAGGATTAAGGCTGGTCAAAAATTGTTGGTCGGTGACCATGCTTTCGATGTTCTTCACCCTTCGGACGTAGATCATAAGGATTCTAATGAAAATTCTCTTGTCCTACACAGTATCATTGGGGGGAAACAATGGTTATTTACTGGGGATATATCCAAACGTATTGAACAAGGTATTGTTGAGCATTACCCTTCTTTGAAGGTTGATGTGTTAAAAGTTGCCCCACCATGGAAGTCATACATCAACATCAGACGAGCTGCTCAAAGCCTTTCAACCGAGAGTGGCGATGATTTCTGCAGGCGTAAATAATCGTTATGGTCATCCACACCAGGATGTAACGGACCGCCTCCATGAAAATGGAGTTCTACTTTTGCAGACCAATCATCATGGTGCAGTACAATACATTTTTTCTGAGCAAACTGGAACGTTTTCAACATTTTTGCCGTATAATGCGAGCAGAGAATAAAAAAAGACTGCCGAGAAGCAGCCTTCTGGTTTTGCATTTACTTATTGTCCAATAAAAGCAAATACAACGCCGATTAAGAAAATGACGAAGAAGAAAACAAATGAAAATACAAACCCTAACCCAGAGTCGATCACATCATTAGTTTTGGATTGAATATCGTTTTTAAACTCGTTCATTGTTACCCCTCCTATATCAATTACTAAGTATAGTCCATTCTTAAACAAAAATCTACAATCACTCGGCATGAAATCGAATTTTACCGATGATTCATACCATTCCCACTGCTAGCAAGACTTGTCACCGATAATTCTTAAAGAAGCGGTCAAACTAAACGCAAGAGAGGAACAACATCGTCCTCTTCAAAAGCACCCGGGGCTTTTGGAATGGCGTTTATATAGATGGTTCATACGGCGAAATCAGTCCACTATTTTGACAGAACTTCCAATGAAACATAAAATAGTGACACTGAGCCCCATAATTGGGGCGCCGTATTCTTTTTTATGAAGGAAGGACAACCACATTATGGTTAATGTAAAACAATCACAAGTGTACTTATTATATGGAGAAGAATCTTATCTAATTCAGGAATATAAAAACAAAATCATACAAAATACGTTGAAGAAAGAAGACCAAGAATTTAACGTCTCACAATATGATTTGGAAGAAATCCCTATTGAAGATGCTGTCACAGATGCAGAAACATTCCCTTTTTTGGGTGAAGGGAAAGTAGTCATCGCCAATCATCCTGTGTTTTTAAAAGCGAAACCTGATAAGCTTCCTTTTGAACATGATATTGACGTGCTTCTGGAGTACCTTCAGAACCCTGCGGAATATACGGTTCTTATTTTGGTTGCGCCCTATGAAAAACTAGATGAAAGGAAAAAGGTATTTAAGCAATTGAAAAAGAACGGGGAAGTCATTAGTTGTCACTCTGTAAAGGAATGGGACATTGATCAATGGGTCCAAACTTTAGCAAGGGATTTACATATCACAGTCCCAGAGGAAATTCATGAGCTTTTCGCCCAAGAAATAGGAGCAAACCTTATGGCTCTTAGAAAAGAAATGGAGAAGTTAGCACTAAATGTTGGAGAAGGCGGTGTAGTAACAAGAGAGCTTGCCGAACAACTGCTATCCCACAGTGTTGAAGCTTCTGGGCTCAAGCTTGTGGATGCGGTCATGGAAAAAGATTTAAGCCGTGCGATTCGTATCTACAAAGATCTAGAAAAATTAAATGAAGAACCAATAGCTTTAACTGCACTCCTGGCATCGCAATTTAGAATCATTACTCAGGCAAAAGTATTAAAACAGAAAGGGTACGGCCAGAATCAAATGAGGAGCTACATTAAGGCGCATCCCTATGTTATTAAAATGGCATTGAAGAGGGAAACCCGCTTTACACAACAAGAACTTGATCAAGTAATGGACCAACTCGCTGAGACGGACCATAGCCTGAAGCAAGGGAAAATGGAAAAATCTCTTGCCTTTGAAATGCTGTTGTATCGTTTGATTAACATAAAACAAAACCCGGCCGTTACGTCTTAAGCTGAAAACTGTTAATAGGCAGGAAAGTACGATTAGGGTCACACAATACTGATTAAGAGAGAAACATTCCTGGCAAACGTTGATCTTAAACACTGTAGTGTAGGAGTAATGGATGAGTTATAAATAATAAAGAAGCCCTCCGGAATCCGGAGGGCTTCTTTCATGTAAAAACGACCCATTCAAAAAGAAGGATCGTCTGTTGGTCATAAATTACGAATGAATTATAATGCGTTAACTAATTTAGTTAGGCGGGATTTTTTGCGGTTCCCACTGTTTTTTGGAAGGGCACCACGTTGAACAGCTTTGTCGATCTTCTTAACTGCTGTAGGAAGTGCTTGTTTCGCGTTCTCTACATCCTTGCTATCAACAAGTGTTTCTACACGTTTAACCGCAGTACGCATGTCAGATTTGAAGGCTGCATTCAAAGAACGAGCGTCGTTATTCACACGTACACGTTTTTTCGCTGATTTAATGTTAGGCATAGTTTCACCTCCTAGGTAAAAACAAAAGACTCATTCATATCGAACAAAAGACATTTTACCAGAGCGGTGCTCTGTTTTCAATACTTATATCAATACCAATCGACGGTTTTGCATAGTTTTTACCGCCTTGGGAGAAGATTTTCATAAGGAGGTTGAAATTAATGGAGGAAAAATTCGACTATTCATTAAGGACGGACTTGGCTTTAGAGGCCCAGGAGATGAACGTCAAAGATGACCCACAGTCGGCAGATAATGATGGTGTGGAAGTTCACGAAAATGAAAAAAATGATATTAAAATCACTTATGTAACCGTGGATCAGTCTGGCGCTGAAAGAATAGGGAAAAAAGCTGGCCACTATGTAACTTTAGAATCTTTGGCTATTCGGAAACAAGATCATGATTTGCAAGTTCATTTGTCTAAAACGTTATCCGGGCAATTGAGAAAACTCATGAATGAGTGCGGCATTAAAGAAATGGATAGAGGTCTAATCGTGGGATTGGGGAATCAAAATGTTACTCCTGATGCCCTAGGTCCATTAGTCACGGAAGAGGTTTATGTTACGAGTCATTTATTTGAACTTCATCCTGAAACTGTATCTGATGGGTTTCGTCCGATTTCAGCTTTTACTCCAGGGGTAATGGGTGTGACAGGTATAGAAACAAGTGATATGGTTCATGGGATTATTGAAGAGACAAAGCCCGACTTCGTGTTAGTCATTGATGCATTAGCTTCACGTTCTATCAACAGAATAAACGCTACCATTCAACTTTCCGATACAGGCATCCACCCTGGATCAGGTGTCGGCAATAAGCGTAAGGAAATAAGCAAGGAAACCTATGGGATTCCTGTTATTTCAATTGGGGTGCCTACGGTTGTTGATGCGGTAACCATCACAAGTGATGCCATTGATTATGTATTAAAGCACTTTGGGAGGGAATGGCGTGAAAAAGATCGCCCGTCAAATGCTCTTTCTCCGGCTATGAATCCTTTTGAAAGAAAAACGTTGACAGAAGAGGACCATCCTGATGAAAAGCAAAGTAAGGCCGTGATGGGAATGTTTGGGCAGTTAGCAGAATCGGAAAAGAAACAATTGATTAAAGAAGTCCTAACCCCACTCGGACATAATTTAATGGTCACGCCAAAAGAAGTGGACAGCTTTATACAAGATATGGCCCATGTAATTGCTAAAGGAATAAACGGTGCTCTTCATCCGGGAGTCGAAGATGGGGAAGGTCAATCATATTTCAAATAACAATTTAATAGAGGTGTTCTATCAAATCCCTCTCTCTCATACCATTTACTAGATAGTGGATGAGGGGAGGATTTTTTATGTCTCGTTACCCGGTTTTGAAAAAAGATCGGAAAAGTTATATGAAACAGGGAACAAGATGGACAATCATCACGGTCACTGTTTTGATTTTATTATTTATTGGTATTGGTGTACTTACAGGTGCGAAAACGACGTATCGTGTTTATTCAAGCACCATCCAGGAATGGACGGCAAAGCTGGATGGAAGCGCCTTTCTCTATTTGTTTGAAATGGAGAACAGGTCTTTCAGAGAGGCTCATCCGGAGGGGAACAGGATTCCGAGTTTAACTTCGTTATCTTTTCAATTGCTTACTAGCCTAACCCCAAATGATCCCCGCAGTCTGTTAGGGCGGGAAATTCCAGGTCTTTCATCTTACAATAGTCAGATTATTATAGCGGGGAAAGGGACCGATTATTCGACTCTTCCGATTGAGTCGGAACCTCCAATGACCGTAGATGAAAGAGGGGAAGTGGGGGAAGTTGAAGAGGAAAAAGAAGATAATGGACAAACGGAGGAAAAACCTTTAGGGGAGAAAGATATTTACATTTACCATACGCACAACACAGAATCTTTTTACCCACACTTGCCGGATACCTCAACAGGTCATGATGGAAAAGTGAATATTACTCTTGTTGGTGAACGTTTAAGTGAGAGTTTAGAGGAAAGGGGGATAGGGTCTATCGTGGATACAACAGATATTGCCTCTCTTTTGAAAGAGAAAGGGATGAAGCATTATCAGTCGTATGATGCAATGAGACCGGTAGTAGAAGAAGCTATAAGTCAAAATGACGATCTTAAATATTTCTTCGATCTGCATAGAGATTCCCTTTCAAGAGAGCACACTACGGCAAACATTAATGGCAAGGATTATGCCCGTTTCGCCTTTGTCATCGGTGCTGAACATCCGAAATATGAACAAAACTTACAGTTTGCATCTGAAATGCATCAGCGTTTAGAAGAAAAATATCCAGGAATCAGCCGTGGGGTTATTACAAAAAAAGGCTCAGGAGTAGATGGTGTATATAACCAGGATCTGCACCCAAATGCAATATTGATTGAGTTTGGTGGTGTGCATAATAATTTAGACGAATTGTATCGATCGGCCGATATAATGGCGGAAGTTTTTAGTGAATACTACTTTGAGGATGAAAAAGTATCAACAGATTAAAAAAGTAGAAAGGGGGGGCAGCATGAAGGGGATGGCTGCTATTGTAATGATTTTAATCGTATTCGTAGCAGGAGCTCTTTATGGGATCGACAAAAATAATGAAAAGGCACATGAACAGCCGGATATGGTGGTTACAGAACAGGATGCCAGTAATGAGGATAGTAAAATAACAAAAGAAGATAAGGATCACCCTAAAGAGGATTCCATTTGTGCGCCTCCTCCAATGGAATCCAATGGTCCGTGGGTTACTAAGTTGGCTGAAGGATTGGGCAATGGAGTGGCCTCAGGGTTTAATGGAGTGATTGTTGTTTTATCGGAAATCATTCAGGCAGGGTCATAAGTTTAGAAGTGTTCTGCCAGTTTACATTGAATATTGCTCTCCGTATTGCTATAATCAAGCTAGATATTTGTGTCGAATTCAGTAGGAGTGATTTAAGTTGACAGCACAATCAAAACAAGAAAGGGTCCGCAATTTTTCGATTATTGCCCATATCGACCACGGGAAATCGACACTTGCTGATCGTATTTTAGAGAAAACGAAAGCCTTAACACAAAGAGAAATGAAAGAACAATTCCTTGACGCGATGGATCTTGAGCGTGAGCGTGGGATTACAATTAAATTAAATGCCGTCCAGTTGAGTTACGAAGCTAACAATGGTGAAGATTATACGTTTCATTTAATCGACACCCCGGGTCACGTAGACTTTACATATGAGGTCTCAAGAAGTTTAGCAGCCTGTGAAGGGGCGATCCTCGTAGTAGATGCTGCCCAGGGGATAGAAGCTCAAACCCTAGCCAATGTTTACTTGGCGTTAGAAAATGACCTGGAAATTATTCCAGTGATAAATAAAATCGACCTGCCAGGTGCTGATCCCGAACGAATTAAACAGGAAATTGAAGATGTCATTGGGATCGACGCCTCTGATGCTATCCTTGCGTCAGCGAAGGAAGGCGTTGGGATTGAAGAAATATTAGAAAGGATTGTCACGGATATCCCTGCTCCTGAAGGGGATAAGAATGATCCTACGAAAGCTTTGATTTTTGATTCCCTTTATGATTCTTACCGTGGAGTAGTTGCTTATACGTGTGTCCGTGAAGGCTCGATCAAAGTCGGGGATAAGATCAAGATGATGGCTACAGGGAAAGAGTTTGAAGTTAATGAACTGGGTGTTTTCCGTCCAACCCCAACCCCGCTGAAAGAGCTAAATGTCGGGGATGTCGGATTTTTGACAGCTTCCATCAAGAATATTGGTGACAGCCGGGTCGGTGATACGATTACACTTGCTGATAAACCGGCAGCGGAACCACTTCCCGGCTATAAGAAAATGAATCCAATGGTCTTTTGCGGGATGTACCCGGTGGATGCGAACAAATACAATGATTTAAGGGATGCACTTGAGCGCCTGGAGCTCAACGATTCTTCCCTTCAATTTGAACCTGAAACATCACAGGCGCTTGGTTTTGGATTCCGTTGCGGCTTCCTAGGAATGCTTCATATGGAAATTATCCAGGAACGGATTGAGCGAGAGTACAAAATTGATCTTATTACGACAGCTCCGAGTGTTATTTATCAAGTAACCCTTACGGATGGCTCTGTCATTGATGTGGATAATCCATCTATGATGCCGGATAATCAAAGGCTGGATGAAGTCCAAGAGCCTTATGTCAAAGCAACAATCATGGTACCGAATGATTATGTAGGACCTGTGATGGAAATATGCCAGCGGAAGCGAGGCAATTTCATAGACATGCAATATTTAGATGATAACAGGGTTAATATTGTTTATGAAATTCCATTGTCTGAAATTGTTTATGATTTCTTTGACTCTCTTAAGTCTCAAACAAAAGGATACGCCTCTTTTGATTATGACTTGATTGGTTATCGTGTATCTAACCTCGTGAAAATGGATATCTTGCTGAATGGAGATACCATTGATGCCCTTTCCTTTATCGTTCACCGTGATTTTGCTTACGAGCGTGGTAAGCTGATTGCTGAGAAACTTAAGGAACTGATACCAAGGCAGCAGTTTGAAGTTCCTGTCCAAGCTGCAATCGGGAACAAAATTGTTGCGCGTTCTACAATTAAAGCCATGCGTAAGAATGTTCTCTCCAAATGTTATGGTGGAGATATTTCCCGTAAACGTAAATTGTTAGAAAAGCAAAAAGAAGGGAAAAAGCGTATGAAGATGGTAGGGTCAGTGGAAGTACCTCAGGAGGCCTTCATGTCTGTTCTTGATTTGAATGAAGACTAAAGCTTAAGTATGACGGGTGAAACCGCAGGAGATATTCTCTTGCGGTTTTCCTTATGAAAGGTGGAAACAACCATGAAAATTTCATCCGCTTATATCCACATTCCTTTTTGTCAGCAAATTTGTCATTATTGTGATTTTACAAAGTTCTTTTATAATGAACGGCTGGCCGATGAGTATTTGGAGGCGTTAGAAAAAGAGATAAACACATATATCCCTGGAGAAAAAGCAAATGTCCGTACAATATTTGTTGGGGGAGGGACACCGACAGCTGTAAATCACAAACAATTGGAAAAACTTTTACAAATGATTGATGATCATTTTGACATTTCTGGTTGTGAAGAATATACGTTTGAAGCGAATCCAGGGGATCTTGATCAAGAAAAAGTAAGATTGCTAAAAGCTTATGGCGTGGATAGAATCTCGCTTGGTGTTCAGGTTTTTGATGACGAAATGCTTGAAAAGATTGGGCGTGTCCATAAAGTGAAAGATGTGTACACGAATATTGATCGGCTGCTCCAAGCCGGATTATCCAATATCAGTATTGATTTAATGTATGCCTTACCTGGACAGACGGTAAAAGATTTTGAAAAAACGATCGATGAGGCTTTGCAGTTTGATTTGCCGCATTATTCTTCCTATTCCCTTCAAATTGAGCCGAAAACTGTGTTTTACCAACGCTATAAAAAGGGTAAGCTCTCCAAGGCGAAAGAAGATGATGAAGCTGAAATGTATGAGCTTCTCCAACAGAAGCTAACGAAAGCGGGAGCCATTCAGTATGAAATCAGTAACTTTGCTAAACCTGGGTTTGAAAGCAAACACAACTTGACATACTGGAATAACGAATATTATTTCGGGATTGGTGCCGGCGCTCATGGCTATCTGCCAGGGAAGCGAACGATTAATATCCGTCCTCTCCCAGCTTATGTTAAGAAAGCTTTTGAGGATGGAAAACCTATTCTGCATGAAGAACCTATTGGCTTGAAAGAACAATTGGAAGAAGAAATGTTTCTTGGTTTGAGAAAATCCAAAGGCGTTTCTAAAGAGCTTTTCAGAGAAAAATACGGAAAAACACTTACAGATGTTTTTGGCCGCAAACTTACTGATTTGAAAAACCGTGAGTTAATAGCAGAAGATAGTGAAAACATCCGCCTTACACCCAAGGGACGTATTTTAGGAAATGAAGTATTTCAGGAATTTCTATTGGATGAGTAATCATCAGATTTCTTTTTCATTGTCGCAGACAATGAAAAAGAGTGATGGTAGAGTTCATATTGAAGTGGAGATCAAGCTGTATTGTTCACGACGAACACAGTGTTGACCTTCATTTTGTTTGGCAAAGGCTGGAGGAGGATGAACACACTTCTGTTCATGGGGCGTTTAGGTACCCTTCTGAAGTACCTATAACGCACCCAAACACTTTAATGAGATCTAATCCTGGGGGATTGGGGTCAACAGTTAAAAAAAAGGGCCATATCCGTTGACATCAATATCCCCTTTTGATAATTTATTAATTAGATTTAGCACTCACCATAAACGAGTGCTAACAGGGGTGATCATCGATGTTAACAGATAGACAGTTGCTCATTTTGCAGGTCATAATTGATGATTTCATTCTGACTGCCCAACCTATAGGTTCGCGGTCCATTGCTAAGAAAGATGCTGTGACATTTAGTTCCGCAACAATTAGGAATGAAATGGCTGATTTAGAGGAAATGGGGTTCATTGAGAAAACCCATTCGTCCTCAGGGAGAGTCCCTTCTGAAAAAGGGTATCGCTTCTATGTCGACCACCTTCTTTCTCCCTTACGTCTTACCAGTAAGGAAATTCTGACAATCAGAGAAGCTTTTGATGATAAGATGATGGAGTTTGAACGTGTGGTGCAAAAGTCAGCAGGGATACTCTCTGACTTAACCAATTACACGTCCATTGTGCTTGGACCAGAAGTGTTTGAGACAAAATTGAAGCAATTGCAGATTGTTCCTTTGTCAGAGCAGTCTGCCATCGCCATTTTGGTTACAGATACGGGTCATGTCGAGCACCGGGCTTTTAACGTTCCTGTAGAAATCAAGGGTGTAGACTTAGAGAAGATGGTGAACATCTTAAACAGCCGGCTCGAGGGAGTTCCTTTGGTGAAGTTGCATGAGAAACTCTATACTGAAATCAATGATCTATTGAAAACACATACGGATCAGCATGAAGAAGCTTTTCAATACCTTCGTGCCGCTCTCGTAGATGAACATCCTACAAAGCTGTATATTGGTGGGAAGACGAATATTCTTATGCAGCCTGAGTTTCGGGACCTTGAGAAAGTGCGGTCCCTCTACGCTACCATTGAACAGGAAAATGAAATGGCTGATTTACTCCGAACTGGGGAAGATGGGATTCAGGTGCGTATTGGACAGGAAAATCCTTATGATGCTATGCAGAACTGCAGCCTGATTACAGCCAGCTATCAACTGGGAAACGACCAGTACGGCACTATTGCACTGCTGGGGCCCACTCGAATGGAGTATAACCGTATGTTTTCATTAATGAATGTCTTATCCAAGCATATGACAAATACCTTCCGGGGCTGGTACTAGAACGGAATGGAGATATGAGATGGGAAATCCCCATCGCTTCTTATTGGTCTATTGCTTTTTCAGGATATTGATTCATGTTATAGTCAGTAACGGTGTAAAGGAAAGTAGGAGGTGGAAGTCATGGAAGAGAATAAGCAAGAAATCATCGATGAAAAAGATGAATCACAAAATGAAGAGATTGAAGCTGAGACTGAGGTAGTTGAAGAGGAGCCGAATGAGCTTGAACAACTACGTCAGGAGAAAGAAGAAATCAACAATCGACTGCTTCGTCTGCAAGCGGATTATGATAATTTCCGCCGCCGTACTCAGAAAGAAAAAGAGGCGGATAGGAAGTATAGATCTCAGAGCTTGGTAGAAGAATTGATCCCTGCTTTGGATAACTTTGAAAGAGCTCTCCAGGTTGAAGTGGATGGCGATTCAGCTAAAAACTTTGCTAATGGTATGAAAATGGTTTATGACCAATTCAAAGCGGCTCTGGAAAAAGAGGGTGTGGAAGAAATTCCTGCTAAAGGAGAGGAATTCGATCCCCACATGCACCAGGCGATCATGCAAGTCGAAGATGAAAACTATGAGAGCAATATCGTAGTAGAAGAATTGCAAAAAGGGTATCGCTTGAAAGATCGGGTTATCCGCCCGTCAATGGTAAAAGTAAATCAATAATTTGAAATGAACGAGTACGTAAAGGAGGACATTTAACCATGGGTAAAATCATTGGTATTGACTTAGGTACAACAAACTCTTGTGTAGCAGTAATGGAAGGTGGAGAAGCGAAAGTAATTCCGAATCCGGAAGGTAACCGTACTACTCCATCTGCTGTTGCATTCAAGAACGGTGAACGTCAAGTAGGGGAGGTCGCTAAACGTCAGGCGATCACAAACCCGAACACTATTCTTTCCATTAAACGTTATATGGGTACAGACCATAAGGTAGAAGTAGAAGGAAAAGAATATACACCACAAGAAGTTTCTGCAATCATTCTCCAGTATATTAAGAGTTATGCAGAAGATTACCTTGGTGAAACAGTAGATAAAGCGATTATCACTGTTCCTGCTTACTTTAACGATGCTGAACGTCAGGCAACGAAAGACGCTGGTAAAATTGCAGGTCTTGAAGTCGAGCGTATTATTAATGAACCGACAGCTGCAGCACTAGCTTACGGTATCGATAAAGAAGACCAAGATCAAACAATTCTTGTTTATGACCTTGGTGGAGGTACATTTGACGTATCCATTCTTGAAATTGGAGACGGAACGTTTGAAGTAATTTCTACGGCAGGTGACAACCGCCTGGGTGGGGACGACTTCGACCAAGTCATTATCGACCACATGGTAGCTGAATTCAAAAAAGAAAACGGTATTGACTTGTCCCAAGATAAAATGGCGAAACAGCGCCTTAAAGATGCTGCTGAAAAGGCGAAGAAAGATCTTTCCGGCGTAGCGCAAACGCAAATTTCCCTGCCATTCATCACGGCAGGAGAGGCAGGACCGCTTCACCTGGAAATGAACTTGACTCGTGCTAAATTTGAAGAGCTTGCTTCTAATCTTGTTGAGCGTTCTATGAAGCCGACACGTCAAGCTCTTAAAGATGCTGGAATGAGTGCCAGTGATATCCACAAGGTCATCCTTGTCGGTGGATCTACACGTATCCCGGCAGTACAAGATGCTATTAAGAAAGAAATCGGTAAAGAACCTTCAAAAGGGGTGAACCCGGATGAGGTTGTAGCACTCGGTGCTTCCATCCAAGGTGGGGTATTGCAGGGTGACGTTAAAGACGTTGTCCTCCTTGACGTAACTCCGCTTTCTCTAGGTATCGAGACAATGGGTGGCGTAACAACGAAATTGATCGAGCGTAACACTACTATTCCGACAAGCCACTCTCAAGTATTCTCTACTGCTGCTGATAACCAAACAGCTGTAGATATCCATGTACTTCAAGGAGAGCGTGAGATGGCTCAAGATAACAAGACACTTGGCCGTTTCCAATTGACAGATATTCCGCCAGCCCCACGTGGTGTGCCTCAAATCGAAGTGAGCTTCGATATTGATGCGAACGGAATTGTAAATGTCCGTGCGAAAGACATGGGTACAAATAAAGAACAATCCATCACAATTAAATCTTCTTCCGGTCTTTCTGATGAGGAAGTGGAAGAAATGGTGCGTCAAGCAGAAGAGAATGCAGAAGAAGATAAGAAGAAACGTGAAGCGATTGAACTTCGTAATGAAGCTGATCAGCTGATCTTTACAACCGATAAGACCATCAAAGATCTTGGTGAACAAGTAAGTGAAGAAGAAAAACAAAAAGCTGAATCTGCAAAAGAAGAACTTCAGACTGCTCTTGAAGGTGAAGACCTTGAAGACATCAAAGAGAAGAAAGAAGCCCTTCAAGAACAAGTGCAGGCACTTTCTGTAAAACTTTATGAGCAGGCTCAAGCTCAGGCTCAAGAAGCTCAAGGGCAAGAAGGCGGCACTGAAGAAGATGTCGTTGATGCTGACTACGAAGAAGTCAACGAAGATGAGAACAAGAAGTAAGATAAAGTAAGAAAAAAAGTCAAAGTCAGGTTCTTCTTGACTTTGACTTTTTTCATGAAGAAGAAAATTAGTCAGTTTGCCTGCCTTCATATAGAATGTTAATATAAAATTTATGTAATAGCGTCCGGGAGAGTGATCGACAAGTGAGTAAACGAGATTATTATGAAGTCCTTGGCGTGTCCAAGGATGCTTCGAAAGATGAAATAAAGAAAGCCTATCGTAAACTGGCGCGTAAGTATCACCCAGACGTCAGTGAAGAAGAAAACGCTTCGGAGAAGTTTAAAGAAGCCAAAGAAGCTTATGAAACATTAAGTGATCAACAGAAGCGTGCCCAATATGACCAGTTCGGCCATGCTGGTCCAAACCAAGGTGGATTTGGTGGTTTCGGTGGAGGCGCTGAAGATTTCGGTGGTTTTGGTGATATTTTCGATATGTTCTTTGGAGGGGGCGGCCGTCGTCGCGACCCGAATGCTCCGCGTAAAGGAGCAGATCTACAGTACACAATGACGCTTCAGTTCGAAGAAGCAATTTTTGGGAAATCTACAGATATTGAAATTCCGGCCGAAGAAGATTGTGATACATGTGACGGATCTGGAGCCAAACCGGGAACTTCTCCTGAAACCTGCTCACACTGTCAAGGAACAGGGCAAGTTAACCAAGAACAAAACACACCGTTTGGCCGTGTGGTCAATCGCCGTGTCTGTCATCATTGCCAAGGAACAGGGAAGGTTATTAAAGACAAATGTAATACCTGTGGTGGAGAGGGCCGTGTGAAGACACGCAAGAAAATCCACCTGGATATTCCAGCGGGAATTGATGATGGTCAGCAAATCCGTGTCCAAGGAAAAGGTGAAGAAGGAGCCAATGGTGGGCCAGCAGGGGACTTGTTTGTAGTTATCCGTGTCCAGCCTCATGAATTTTTCCAACGTGAAGGGGACCACATTTTCTGCGAAATTCCACTGACGTTTGCCCAAGCTGCTCTCGGTGACGAGATTGAAGTGCCAACTGTACATGGCAACGTCAAGTTGAAAGTACCTGCAGGAACTCAGACAGGGAAGACCTTCCGTCTGAGAGAAAAAGGTGCTCCAAATGTTCATGGCAGAGGACAGGGTGACCAACACGTTAAGATGAAAGTAATCACACCTAAGAATTTGACAGAAAGACAAAAAGAATTACTTCGTGAATTTAATGATATTAGTGGAAATGAGGCCACGGATGAGCAGCATGGAAACTTTTTTGAGCGTATGAAGCGTGCGTTTAAAGGTGATAGCTAAAGATTAAAGGAAGGTGTCTGTACGATTGATTATTAGGGTTTTTCAAGGTGAATTTCCCGTTCCTTCGTGCAGGCACTTTTTATTGTAAGAAACAGTCTATTAAGGAAGAATGAGACTTTTTTTTATTTAGAAAATTATAATGAAGAGGGTGGATCATAAATGAAATGGTCTGAAGTGTGTATCCATACAACTACCGAAGCGATCGAACCAGTCTCGAATATCCTACATGAATCAGGAGCAAGTGGAGTGGTAATTGAAGATCCTTCAGATATGAAGAAGACAAAGACAAAGCTTGGAGAAATATATGAATTGAATCCTGATGATTATCCTTCTGAGGGTGTTTATGTAAAAGCGTACTTGCCCTTGAATAGTTTCCTTGGAGAAACAGTCGATGGGATTAAACAGTCTGTAACGAATCTTACGGATTTCGGCATTGATATCGGCCATAATAACGTAACTATAAGCGAAATTCATGAAGAAGATTGGGCTACGGCGTGGAAAAAATATTATAAGCCTGTAAAAATATCAGAAAGAATGACGATCATCCCGACGTGGGAAGAATATACACCGGTGTCGAGTGATGAAATTATTATAGAAATGGATCCGGGAATGGCTTTTGGGACAGGGACTCACCCAACAACTGTCTTAAGCATCCAGGCACTAGAACAGTATTTAAGCAAAGGAGATCAAATCCTGGATGTTGGCTCAGGATCCGGTATTTTAAGTGTCGCTTCTGTCCTTTTAGGCGCTGAGCATGCTCATGCATATGACCTTGATGATGTTGCCGTCTCTAGTACGAAGAATAATGCTGTATTAAATGGTGTTGAAAATAAGGTAACAGCCAAAGTGAATGACCTCCTTGAAGGAGTTGACTGGGAAGCAGACTTAATTGTATCTAATATCCTGGCAGAAATTATTATTAAATTTACCAATGATGCCTACCGTGTGGTTAAGCCAGGGGGTTACTTCATTACATGCGGGATTATATCAGGCAGAAAAGAAATGGTTCATGATCGGTTAATCCAATCAGGATTTGAAATTGTTGAAACCAATAAAATGGAAGATTGGATAAGTATTATCGCCAGAAAACCGGAGTGATTTCATGCAGCGTTATTTTGTTGAAGAAACAAGGTGGGAAAATGACATCCTGCGTATTAGCGGGGATGACTCCCATCATATTGTGAGAGTCATGAGAATGAAGGCAGGGGACGAACTGATTGCGATCCATCCTGAAAAGGGTCCGGCTCATTGCAAAATCGCGGAAATCTCAGAGGGGTCTGTTTCATGTAAAGTGATGAATTGGGTTGAGGAAGAAAGAGAAATGCCTGTGCACGTAACTATTGTAGCGAGTCTTGGAAAAGGAGACAAGCTTGAACAGATTGTTCAAAAAGGTACGGAACTTGGTGCTTCTTCATTCATACCGTATCAGGCTGATCGTTCAGTGGCAAAGTGGGACGCTAAGAAAGAACCCAAAAAAATTCAACGTTTGCAAAAGATTGCAAAAGAGGCTTGTGAGCAGTCTGAGCGTACTTTTGTCCCTGATGTCAAAAGTGTACACACATTGGACCAAATCCTTAAACTCAGAGAAAACTACGATTATTGCTTTTTCGGCTATGCAGATGAAGCGAGACACTCGAACGCAGGAACACTAAAACACGCTTTAAAACCTGTTAAAGATGAACAGTCTATTTTAGTTGCTTTTGGCCCTGAGGGGGGTTTTTCAGAGTTGGAAGTGGAAAGGTTTAAACAATCGGACTTTTCATCAATTACACTAGGCCCGCGAATTTTACGGATGGAAACTGCCCCACTCTACTTTTTATCAACCCTTTCCTTTATGATGGAATAAAATTTGCAGTTCCACGAACTGGCTCGCATTTTAATCGCTTTCATGCTAAAATGAAAGAGATGTACGAACAACTTAATTTTGGAGGGACAATTTCATTATGGAACAAAATTTAGCTAAAATGATTGATCATACACAATTAAAACCGGATACACCTAAAGAAAAAATCACTCAAATTTGTGAAGAAGCCAAAGAACATCATTTTGCTTCTGTTTGTGTCAACCCTCACTGGGTAGCTCACTGTGCAGATTTATTGGAAGGTACAGATGTGAAGGTATGTACAGTTATTGGTTTTCCGCTTGGTGCTACAACAAAAGAAACAAAAGCATTTGAAACAAAACAAGCCATTGAAAAAGGTGCGACTGAAGTTGATATGGTTATCAATGTTGGTGAACTGAAGTCTGGAAATAAGGACCTTGTTCAACAAGATATCGAAGCGGTTGTCCGGGAAGCAGAAGGGAAAGCGCTCGTTAAAGTAATTATTGAAACTTCCTTATTGTCCGAAGATGAAAAGGTTGTTGCTTCTGAGCTTGCTAAAGCTGCTGGAGCGGACTTTGTAAAGACATCTACAGGATTCTCCGGTGGTGGAGCGACAGTAGAGGATATCAGCCTTATGCGTAAAACAGTAGGCCCTGATATGGGTGTGAAAGCCTCTGGCGGAGTACGTGATTATGAAGGAGCAAAAGCTATGATCGAAGCAGGCGCGACTCGTATTGGTGCAAGCTCTGGTATTGCCATTGTTAATGGTGGACAAGGTACATCAGATTATTAATATTTCCTTCAAAAGCCACCAGCTTTTCGGTGGCTTTTATAGGTTTTCAAATTATAGACTACTTCAATTAGAAGAAAAATTCCTATCTTTTAAAAAAAGTTGACCATATGACGTGCATATAATATAATTGTCAAAGGTATGGGGGGTTCCCATACAAGAGAAACAGTTTTGTTTGCTTCGGAGGGAGGGAAATTAGCATGTCAAAAACAACTCGCGTTCGTAAAAACGAGTCTCTTGAAGATGCTCTTCGTCGCTTTAAGCGTGATGTATCAAAAAGTGGTACATTAGCCGAATATCGTAAGCGTGAATATTACGATAAGCCTAGCGTACGCCGTAAGAAAAAGTCTGAGGCGGCTAGAAAGCGTAAGTAATTGAAGAGGGTGTTGAAGAGATGACAATTACAGACCGTCTGACCCAGGACATGAAGACAGCCATGAAGGCCCGCGATAAAGAAAAATTATCGACGATCCGCATGGTGAAAGCTTCTATGCAAAATGAAGCGATTAAACTGGGGAAAGACTCATTATCTGAAGAAGAAGAATTGACTGTTTTATCTCGTGAGGTAAAACAGAGAAATGATTCCCTCCATGAATTCAAAGAAGCTGGACGTGAAGATCTTGTAGAAGGACTCGAACGTGAAATTGAGATTTTACAAGTATATATGCCGAAACAGCTGACAGATGAAGAACTCAAGCAGGTCGTTGATGAAGCGATCGAAGAAGTAGGCGCTACTTCTAAGAGTGACATGGGTAAAGTCATGAGTGCCGTCATGCCTAAAGTTAAAGGCAAGGCCGACGGATCCAAGGTCAATAAGCTCGTTCTTCAGCAACTATCGTAAATATAAAGGCCTCTCTTAGTAAAGAGAGGCCTTTTTACATAACCAGCTTTATTACTATGATGAAGAAAGCTGAGAAAATTTGAAACCAACGTAGGAATCAAATCGTATAAGGTAATAACCGATAGGAAGCTTTTGACTGATTGGGGAGGTGGATGTGAGTGAAGCGGTCTTGGCGACTTTACGTTTTGGGATTGCTCATTTTAACAGCGGGTGTGTTATCGCTTTTCCATCTCCAACCTGCAGCTTATGCAGAAGGAGAAGGACAGACGGTTTACATCATACCGGTAAAGGACACTGTGGAACGGGGGATGGCCTCATTTTTAGAAAGAACGACGGAAGAAGCAAGTGAAAGTGGCGCGGATCATATTATTTTCGAAATCAATACTCCCGGCGGTCGTGTAGATGCAGCGGGGGATATTGGGGAAGTCTTTCAGGGTCTGGATATTCCGAATAGCGCGTTTGTAACGAACAGGGCTTATTCGGCAGGTTCTTATATCGCTTTGAATGCAGATGAAATATACATGAAGCCTACGGCTACAATGGGGGCTTCAGGTGTCATCAATTCAGATGGAACGGCTGCAGATAAGAAAGCACAATCTGCTTGGATTTCATCTATGGTTGCAGCAGCGGAATCTGCAGGACGTGACCCACTATATGCTCGTGCTATGGCCGATGCCAATGTGGACTTGGAGGAGTTGGGTGCACCTAAAGGTGAATTTCTTACACTTGGGCCTACTGATGCTGAAGAGGTGGGGTATACCGAAGGGATTGTTGATGATCGAAACGAACTTCTTCATGTCCTGGGTTTATCGGATGCGTCGATTATTGAAGAAGAACCCACGCTATCAGAAAATATTGCAAGATTTCTTACAGACCCTGTCGTTATACCGATCTTATTATCAGTGGCAAGTATCGGACTTGTTGTAGAATTATATTCACCTGGTTTTGGGATTCCCGGAACAATGGGGGGACTTGCTCTTGTCCTATTCTTTTACGGGCATATAGTAGCGGGTCTTGCTGGGTATGAAGCTATTATTTTATTGGTTCTTGGTATCGGTTTAGTCATTGCAGAGTTCTTTTTACCTGGTGGTATTGCCGGGATCGCAGGAGTTATCGCCATTGTTTCATCGTTGATGTTGTCCTCCCAAGATATGGGACATATGGCTATGAGTATTGGGATCGCCTTATTGGTAACGATTATAGTGTCCATCCTTCTATTTAAATTTATCGGATTGGAAAGAGGTTTCTTTCGTCATATCATACTTAATGATTCTACATCATCCGATCAAGGGTATGTGTCCTCGCATAATCGCTTGGACTTAATGGGGATGGAAGGAGAAACGATTACACCACTGCGTCCTTCCGGTACTGCCGATTTTGATGGAGAACGTTTAGATGTGGTGACAGAGGGGGGATTTATTCCATCCAACCATGGGGTTAAAGTAGTGAAAACAGAAGGGTCACGCATAGTCGTGCGGGGGCTCAAAAAAAATGAACAAGAGGAGGAAAAAGAATGACATTAGAACAACTTATGCCAATTATTATTATTGGTATTATTATCATTGTGCTGGCTGTTTTGTTTACGTTCATCCCTGTCATGCTTTGGATTAGCGCTTTAGCAGCGGGAGTGAAGATCAATATATTCACTTTAGTAGGGATGCGTTTGAGAAGGGTTATTCCTTCACGTGTTATTAATCCATTGATTAAAGCCCACAAAGCAGGAGTGAATGTTAATACGAACCAGCTAGAAAGTCATTACTTAGCAGGTGGTAATGTAGACCGAGTGGTGAACGCTCTTATTGCAGCTCAACGAGCCAATATTGAGCTTAGTTTTGAACGTTGTGCAGCCATCGATTTGGCAGGACGTGATGTGTTAGAAGCTGTTCAAATGAGTGTAAACCCGAAAGTGATTGAAACTCCATTCATTGCAGGTGTGGCAATGGACGGGATCGAAGTGAAAGCCAAGGCACGGATCACAGTTAGAGCTAACATTGACCGACTTGTCGGTGGTGCGGGAGAAGATACGGTCATCGCCCGTGTTGGGGAAGGTATCGTATCAACGATTGGTTCGAGCGAAAACCATAATAAAGTGCTTGAAAACCCAGATTTAATTTCCCAAAATGTGCTGGGGAAAGGGTTGGATGCTGGAACAGCATTTGAAATCCTTTCTATCGATATAGCCGATATTGATATTGGTAAAAACATTGGCGCCATTCTGCAAACGGATCAGGCGGAAGCTGATAAGAATATTGCACAAGCTAAAGCTGAAGAACGTCGCGCGATGGCGATAGCACAAGAACAAGAAATGCGCGCACGTGTACAAGAAATGCAGGCTAAAGTTGTAGAAGCGGAAGCTCAAGTACCTCAAGCTCTTGCAGAGGCATTGCGTTCAGGCAAGATGGGTGTCATGGACTATATGAATTACCAAAACATCAATGCGGATACGGATATGAGAAATACTTTGGGTAAGATGTCCGATGAAGATGGGGAAGAAGAAAAATAACCTTTGATTATCCAAAAGGAGAATTCGCATGGGAGATCTTATAGAACTCATTTTCAGTAATTTTCTCATTCTCGCAGCCATAATAGGTGGAATCATCAGTTGGTTCAGTGGGATGACGAAAGAAAGTGAGAACAAGCAAAGACCAGATCGGAAAACCTCCCCTGTCCCGCCTTCCTATCCAAGCGGCCCTAATCCAGATCTTGAGGAAAAGGCCAAAGCAGGGGATGAACGGTTAACGGATTATTATAAAACGAAACAAAAAAAGCTTGCTGAGGTTAAGGAAGGACGAAAGCAGTCCGTAGATCAACCACGATTATCAGATTCTGAAGGGGAGACATACACTCAACCGAGCTTTTTACAGAAGGAACAGAGGATATCTCGATCACAATTGAATCAAGAGGGCCCTTTAATCGAAAACACAAGGAAGTGGGATAAAAAACGATTAGCGGAAGGGATTTTAATGGCTGAAGTGCTGGGTCCTCCCCGTGCTCACAAGCCTCACAGCTCCCACCCTCGAAAAAGATAAGCAGAACGCACGAATTGTAGTGATACAATTCGTGCGTTTTTCGTATAAATGAAAAGAGGGGAGGGCGTCGCATGTCAAAATGGCAACAGCAAATCCGGACGTGGCTTAGTCGTTATTTCGATTTACCTTCCGATGTCATGTTGGATCTGCCGCGTATCACCACTATAGGATCCATTCATGTGTACATAGAAAATCACACAGGCCTCCTTCATTTTTCTGATGAAGAAGTGAGAATTCAATACAAACAAGGTCAGATCCGTATCTTAGGAAAAGACTTGGGTGTGAAAATGATGTTAAAGGAAGAATTACTATTGGAAGGAGAACTCAAGTCTGTAGAGTTTTTGCCAGATTCTAAAGGGAGGTGAGCGGATGAAAAACCAGCATGATTTCTTTCAAGGGATCATGACGGTACAAGTGGAAGGAACATTAATTGAACCATTTTTACAAGCGTGTATAAAACGAGGCTGCTACATTACAAACATGCGGAGAGTGGACCCTTCAATTGTCATCCTTACGATCCGCCTCAAAGATTGGAAGACATTTAGGCAATTGCGGAAAAAGTATCGGTGTAAATTATCCATAAAGAGCGGAAAAGGGGTTCCATTTCTCCTTCAGCAATTGGTGAGCAGGTTATCTCTGTTGTTTGCTTTTATTGTAGCGGTCGTTGTTATTTTCATACTAGCCAACACACTGTGGTCAATAAAAGTGGACGGACTTTCTCCTGAGCTCGAAGCAGATGTGGAAAGTAAACTGAATACGTATGGCGTATCTCCTGGAAAATTAACAATAGGAATGAAAGATCCTATCGAAATTCAACAACAGTTGTTGGAAGATATTCCGGACCTTTTATGGATTGGCGTAAAAAAGCAAGGGACGAGCTATCATCTGTATGGAGTTGAAAAAACGAGATATGATACAGATAAGAACAATCGTCCCTCAGACCTTGTGGCCACGAAAAAAGGAATGATCATTGAGACATTCATTAAAAAAGGTCGCCCGATGGTTTCTGTATATGATGTTGTCCGTAAAGGACAGGTTTTAGCAACAGGTCAACTTGTTGAAGAAGAGGATACTTTTGTTCATTCAGAGGGAGAGGTTATTGCAGAAACTTGGTACCGAGTGGCTCAGACTTTGCCTTTAAAACAAGTCCTTATGCTAACGGATGGAACAGTTGAAAGTGAATACCACCTTAAACTAGGGAAGTTTTCTATCCCTGTATGGGGATTCTGGCGAGGAGAGGATGGAGACTTTCGAGAAGAAATTCACGGTTCAGATTGGAATCTTTTTGGTTTCAAAATTCCTATCCATATACAAACCATTGATTATTATTCCATCGACCGGAAAGCATACGAATCATCTAAGAAGGAAATTGAGAAATTGGGGTTGTCCTCTGCCAGAAGTAACTTACAACAGGAACTTGACCCTGACGCAGAAATTAAAGAAGAAAAAGTTTTGCACCTCAGTGAGGAGAATGGTAAAGTAAAATTAATCCTAATGTACAAAGTTTATGAAAATATTGCAGAAACCAAGTATATAAGCCAAGGAGATTGAGTATGCCAGAAGATTTGAAAACCATGGACATTCAATTAGATAATACAACAGAAGCTTTAACCCTGTTTGGTACAGAGGATCGGAACCTTAAGCAGATAGAAGAGCTGCTGAAAGTCACGATTATCACACGTGGAGAACAAGTCAGAGTTTCAGGACAAGTCGAACATGTTCAACTGGTAGAGCAGATTCTACACAGTGTTCTTGCCATTATTCGTAAAGGGATAACCATTACCGAGCGAGATATCGTATATGCTGTGGAATTAGCAAAAAAAGGGAAAATCAACCAGTTCGAGGCCCTTTTTGAAGATGAAATTACCAAAAATTCTAAAGGGAAGTCTATAAGGGTTAAAACTCTCGGCCAAAGAAATTATATAGCAGCGATCAAAAAAAATGATTTGGTATTTGGAATTGGTCCTGCTGGTACCGGGAAGACTTACTTGGCCGTTATTATGGCTGTAAACGCGTTGAAGAACGGAGATGTGAAAAGAATCATTTTAACCCGCCCTGCTGTTGAAGCAGGAGAAAGTTTAGGCTTTTTGCCTGGGGATCTTAAAGAAAAAGTTGATCCATATTTAAGACCGCTGTATGACTCTCTTCATGATGTTTTTGGTGCGGAGCATACTGCACGTCTTATTGATCGGGGAACCATAGAAATTGCTCCACTTGCTTATATGAGAGGGCGTACGCTTGATGATGCCTTTGCGATTCTAGATGAAGCGCAAAATACAACACCTGAACAAATGAAAATGTTTCTAACCCGTTTAGGGTTTGGTTCAAAGATGATTATAACGGGAGACATTACTCAAGTGGACCTTCCGAAAGGCGTAAAGTCCGGATTACGTGTAGCTGAAGAACGTTTAGCTGAAGTGAAAGGGTCATCCTTTATCCATTTGGACCAATCTGACGTGGTGAGACACCCACTTGTACAGCGAATTATTGATGCGTATGAAGGGGATAGTAAATAAGGCCCAACCTTTTGGGTCTTATTTCATGTTCACTTATGGAATAAAATGGGAGATGTAGTGTGAAGATCCCCTCCTATCAACGCCTGAGAAACTTTACATAAGAATAAACGTCAATGGTAGACTTGCTTGTTTTCTTTTATGTAACATTAAGAGAAAGCAGGAAGTTGAGCGGCATTTAAACTGAAGCTCATGTCTTGCTGTTTGTGAGGCATCCTAAAAAAGGGTGGAGTATAGCTGCTTTGGGTGTAATTCCCCTTGCAAAAACCTTTAAAGGGTCTGCTAGATAAAGTTTAACAGTAGATGAACATTGGAACATCTAACTATGAATCGTTTATTGGATGATCCAAGCGATTACATTTCAAGGAGGCAAAAGAAAATGATAACGATTGATTTTCAAGATGAAACGAACTCTGTTGATGAAGCTTTCGTTGATATGATTCAACGGATTATCCACTTTGCTGGAGAAAAAGAAGAAGTAAATGGGGATGCGGAAGTGTCAGTGAGCTTTGTGGACAATAAACACATCCAGGAAATTAACCGAAATTATCGCCAAAAGGACGAGCCTACGGATGTGATTTCTTTTGCAATGCAAGAGCTCGGAGAAGACGAATTGAATGTATTGGACGAAAATATGCCCCTTATGCTTGGGGACATCGTTATTTCTGTAGATAAAGCGAAAGAACAAGCAGAGGAGTATAACCATTCCTTAGAAAGGGAGTTTGGGTTTTTGGCATTGCATGGATTCCTGCATTTGCTCGGATACGATCATCTAAATGAAGAAGATGAAAAGAAAATGTTCGGACGCCAAGAGGAAATCTTATATGAGTTCGGACTTCAAAGGTCGTAACCAAAAGAATACAGTAGGGTTCCGTTTTGCTTGGAATGGGATAGTTTGGGTTTTTAAGGCAGAGCGAAACTTTCGTATTCACCTAGCTTTTGCACTTCTAGTCATTGTATCTGCCTTTCTTCTAAAGGTATCCTTATGGGAATGGACTGCTATCATGATCATCATTTCATTGGTATTGACTTTAGAAATGATTAATACAGCCATGGAAAGGTTGCTCGATCACTTTCATCCCGAAATTCACCCGGTAATTGGATCGATTAAAGATATTACAGCAGGTGCGGTTCTAGTGGCGAGTATCAGTTCTGTATTCATCGGGCTCATTATTTTTCTTCCGAAACTCTTTGCCTTATGATAACTGGTATGAATTGAAGTGGATAATGTAATAAAATAAAGAGATAACGTTGCTTAAGAATCTATTGGAGGAACAATTATGACAGAGAATTTTAAATCGGGTTTTGTCACAATCGTGGGGCGCCCGAATGTGGGAAAATCAACATTCATGAATAGAGTGATTGGTGAGAAAATTGCAATCATGAGTGATAAGCCACAGACAACAAGAAACAAAATACAGGGAGTCATGACGGATAAGGAATCGCAGATTATTTTCATTGATACTCCCGGAATTCATAAGCCTAAGCATAAACTCGGGGACTTTATGGTGAATGTTGCAGAAAATACTTTAAATGAAGTAGATGCTGTCCTTTTCATGATTAATGCTGAAGAGGGGTATGGACGAGGAGATCAGTTCATTCTCGAGCGTCTTAAGCGTGTTGATCAGCCGATCTTTTTAATTATCAATAAAATTGATCAAGTGCATCCGGACCAATTACTCCCCTTAATTGACCAGTATAAAGAAAAAATGGAATTTGAGGAAATCATTCCAATTTCAGCTTTGGAAGGTAATAATGTCAATCATTTATTAGATGTACTAAAAAAACATTTACCTGAAGGACCACAGTTTTATCCGGAGGATCAAATTACCGATCACCCTGAGCGCTTCGTGATTAGTGAATTTATTCGCGAAAAAGTACTTCACTTAACACGGGAAGAGATTCCTCATTCCGTTGCTGTTGTTATCGAAGGCATTGAACCACGTGATGAACATAATAAAGTTCATATTCAAGCAGCAATTGTGGTGGAACGTAAATCACAAAAAGGAATTATTATTGGTAAACAAGGGAGCATGTTAAAGGAGATTGGTAAGAGAGCAAGAAAAGATATAGAATCTCTGTTAGGCAGTAAAGTCTACTTAGAATTATGGGTAAAAGTGCAGAAAGACTGGAGAAATAAGCAAATTCAACTCAGTGATTTTGGATATCGCGAAGACGAATATTGAGGGTTGGAAAAAATTAAGTCTAATGAATTCAGGCAGAGGAAGCATTCTAGTAATGTACAATCATTTATTGATGATTAAGAAAGGCGGTGTTTCTTGTGCGCGACAAGCTTTCATGGAACGTTTTCAGGCAAACAGGCAGTGTGGAAACTTATTTATTGATGAAAGAATTGGAGTCTCAAGATCAGCACTCTCAAGAGCAGTTCGCTTCCTCTCCTGAACCAATCTCTACGGATGATTTGAATCCGTAACAAAGCAGGTGAGGCCAATGATGGATAAGGTGGAAGGAGTCGTCATTCGGACAAATAACTACGGAGAAACACACAAAATCGTTACAATGATGACCAGAGAAAAAGGTAAAATTGGAGTGATGGCTCGCGGTGCCAAGAAACCCAAGAGCCGTATGTCTTCCATTACCCAACCATTCATACATGGCACATTTTTAATTCAAATAGGGTCCGGTTTAGGCTCCATGGGCCAGGGGGAAATGTTGTCTTCTTTAAGGTCGATTCGTGAAGACATAGTGAAAACGGCTTATGCTAGCTACATTGCAGAATTAACAGACAAGCTTATTGATGAAAAACAGCCGGACCCTTTTTTGTACGAACAGTTGCTTCAAACATTCGTATGGATGAACGAAGGAAAGGAACCGAATATTCTGACGATGATGTATGAACTGAAAATATACAAAAAAGCGGGTTTTGCTCCGGTTGTTGATCAGTGTATACAATGCGGCGGACAAGAAGGTCCTTTTTCCTTTTCTATAGTGGAAGGCGGGGTGCTTTGTTTTCGTTGTAAACACAAAGACCCACAGGCCTATGGTCTTCCTGATCCACTTCCAAAATTACTGAGAATTTTTTTACATATGGATGTGAAACGACTGGGAGAAATCACCATGAAGGAAGAAAATAAAAATCTGTTGCGTCAGATTATGGATGAATACTATGATCGATATGGTGGATACTTCATTAAATCCAAAAAGTTTTTAAAACAGCTGGATTTGTTTTCAGAATGATGTTTGACAATTTGATAGGATTTAGAGTATGATGCTATTACTTAATAACGTGTTGCGGAGAAGGAGAGTAGTATCCGGGGAAACTATTTCCAAGAGCGAGCTTGTGACGGTGAGAGACAAGCGGAAAAAGCCCGGGGAAGGCGTTCCTGAGCGACGGTGAAAGTGGCTTCCTATACATGAAGGGAGCAATTAGGGTGGAACCGCGGAGACCCCGTCCCTATGTCTTTGATAGACGTAGGGACGGGGTCTTTTTCGTTGTCTGTGAAAGATAATGCGCACATGAGGATATAGAGGGTCCTTGTTGAAGGGCCGGAATTAGCACAAGCGGCCCCTGAAGCCTCTGTGGCCAATAATGCGATTTTGAGACTTCACCTTTTAAGGTGAACAAGGCACATAGAGCTTGAAATTTTTGAGGAGGGAAAGTATGAATATTCAAGACATGATTTTAACGTTACAAAATCATTGGTCAAATCAAGGTTGCTTGCTTATGCAAGCATATGATACTGAAAAAGGAGCGGGAACAATGTCTCCAATGACCCTATTAAGAAGTCTGGGTCCAGAACCTTGGAACGTTGCTTATGTAGAACCTTCCCGTCGTCCAGCTGATGGACGGTATGGACAAAATCCAAATCGCTTATATCAACACCATCAATTCCAAGTCATCATGAAGCCGTCTCCAGATAATATTCAGGAACTTTATCTGGAATCCTTGGAAGCTTTGGGAATTGATCCTAAAAAACATGACATCCGATTCGTGGAAGATAACTGGGAGAATCCTACATTGGGGGCTGCCGGACTGGGCTGGGAGGTTTGGCTTGATGGAATGGAAATCACCCAATTTACTTACTTTCAACAGATAGGCGGCCTTGAAGCAAAACCGGTTTCTGCAGAAATCACATATGGTTTAGAACGGTTGGCTTCTTATATTCAGGATAAAGAAAATGTGTTTGAATTAGAGTGGACCGATGGAGTTACCGTTGGTGATATTTTCACTCAGCCGGAATATGAGCATTCTGTATATACATTTGAAGCTTCTGATGAACAGATGCTTTTTGATCTATTTTCTACTTACGAAAAGGAAGCTAAGCGCATCATGGAAGAAGGGCTTGTCTTTCCTGCTTATGATTATGTCCTTAAATGTTCACACACTTTTAACCTTCTAGATGCTAAAGGTGTGATCAGTGTGACAGAAAGGACCGGCTATATTTCCAGGGTGCGGAATCTAGCAAGGAAAATAGCCAAAACATATGTTGAGGAGCGGGAGCGGCTTGGCTTCCCGATGCTGAAAAAGGAGGAGGATCATCATGAGTAAATCCGTATTGTTTGAACTCGGCGTCGAAGAGCTACCGGCTCGTTTTATCAATAATGCTTTAGCGCAGTTGGAAGAAAAGACAGCTAAGTGGCTAAAGGAGCAGCGAGTTCCATTTGGGGAAATCACTGGATTTGCTACTCCAAGAAGACTGGCTGTGAAAATTACGGAAGTCGAAGAAAAGCAGCCTGATATTGAAGAAGAAGCTAAAGGGCCGGCCAAGAAAATTGCCCTCGACGATGAAGGGAACTGGACGAAAGCTGCTATTGGGTTCTCAAAAGGGCAAGGAAAAAGTGTGGAAGATATATATTTCAAGGAGATTAATGGCACAGAATATATCCATGTGAATAAATTCATTGAAGGTGAGCAAACAGCAAAACTACTTGAAGATTTTCGTGAAGTATTTTTATCTTTGACCTTTCCTAAAAATATGCGATGGGGAAATCGCGACTTACGTTATGCCCGTCCTATTCGCTGGATGGTTGCTCTTTTTGGAAAAGAAATCATACCATTTTCTATAGAAGGTGTGAACACAGGAAATCGCAGCTTCGGGCATCGGTTCCTAGGATCAGAAACGACTATAGTAGATGCGGATCAATATGAGTCTTTGCTTAAGGACGAGTATGTTATAGCCTCTGTGGAAGAAAGAAAGGCAGAAATCCTTAGCCAGCTTAAGCAGCTAGAAAAGGAAAATAATTGGAAATTGATATTAGATGAAGGATTATTGGATGAAGTTACTCATTTGGTAGAATATCCAACTGTTTTTAGTGGCGAATTTTCGGAAGAGTTTCTTGAGGTTCCAGAAGAAGCGTTAATTACATCTATGAAGGAACATCAGCGATATTTCCCAGTACGTTCTTCCAACGGCCGGTTACTTCCATGTTTTGTAGGGGTACGGAATGGGGATGATCAGTATATTGATACGGTAGCAAGGGGAAATGAAAAAGTTTTAAAAGCACGCCTGAAAGATGCCCAATTCTTCTTTGAGGAAGATCAGAAAGGAAGCATCGACGAAAAAATGCAGAAGCTTTCGAGAATGGTTTATCAAGAAGAGCTTGGTACATTAGCAGATAAAGTTCAGAGGATTATTGCTATTACTGGTAAAATTGGCGAATGGGTTGGCCTTGAAGCGGAGCAAATGACCAAGGCTAAACGAGCAGCGGAAATCTGTAAGTTTGACCTAGTGACACAAATGGTTGATGAGTTTACTGAGTTACAGGGCGTAATGGGTGAGAAGTATGCTCGAATTTTTGGAGAAGAAGAAGAAGTGGCTATGGCCATTAATGAGCATTACATGCCGCGTCAAGCAAGTGGTGCCGTGCCATCTACTACAATCGGCTCAATCGTTAGCATTGCGGACAAGCTTGATACGATTGTGGGAAGCATTTCCATCGGGATCATTCCTACAGGGTCTCAGGATCCCTACGGATTAAGGCGACAAGCCCTAGGTATTCTCCAAACTCTTACCGCTCAAGGGTGGTCCATACCTGTGGAAAAATTGATTGACCTTGTTCATCAGTTCTACTATGAATTAGATCTCCCGACACGGGATAAGAAAGATGTTCGTAATGATTTACAAGAATTCTTCCAGGTACGAGCTGCCTATTTAATGAAAGAAGATGAGATTGACCCCGATGTAGTAGAAGCGGTATTGGCAACAGGAATAGGTGTATACCCCGCTACAAAAGCAAAAGCTATTCTATTAGTAGAGAAGCGTCAGGATCCTTCCTTTAAGTCTGTACATGAAGCTCTAGGAAGGGTATTGAATTTGGCAAGGAAAGCAGAGAGTGCAAAAGTAGATCCTAAGTTGTTTGAAAATGATAAAGAGCATGGCCTATTTAATGCGTATCAAAATGTGCATGATGTTTATAGGAAATCAATGCAAAATAATCAACCACAAGATGCTCTGAACCGGTTATCAGAACTTGCCAAACCAATTCATGACTTCTTTGACGAAACAATGGTCATGGCAGAAGATGAAGCTATTCGTCATAACCGTTTAGCTCTTCTGAAACAAATAGCAGAAGATGTTTATGCCTTTGCAGACCTGAATGCAATTGAATGGAAGCAACAGTTCTAGATCTCCCTCTTTTACCGATAGTTAAAAATGAGCTATAATGAAAAAATAGTATGTCACAGTCACTGATCGGGGTGAAAAGAGTGGAACTATCGAATCGGCAAGAACAGATTATTCAAATCGTTAAGGATAATGGACCGATTACTGGTGAGAATATCGCAGACCAATTGAACTTGACCCGGGCTACGCTGCGTCCTGATCTGGCTATCTTAACTATGGCGGGATATTTGGATGCCCGCCCCCGGGTCGGTTACTTCTTTACGGGAAAAACCGGGTCTGAACTTTTTACTGAACGATTAAAGAAATTTAAAGTGGATGAATATCAATCCAGGCCTATCGTAATAGAAGAAGATGTTTCGGTTTATGATGCGATTTGTGCCATGTTTTTAGAAGATGTGGGAACATTGTTTGTAACTAACAAAAATTCCATGTTGGTTGGGGTTTTATCAAGGAAAGATCTATTAAGGGCTTGTATTGGAAACCAGGACCTTACTTCTGTACCTGTTCACATCATTATGACGCGTATGCCAAACATAACGGTTTGTGAACCTGAAGACTTATTGTTGGATGCAGCCCAGAAATTGATTGAAAAACAAATCGATGGACTTCCTGTAGTCAATCCGAGTGAAGAGGGGATGGAAGTAGTCGGGCGTTTAACTAAAACGAATATAACAAAAGCACTTGTGGAGCTTGCTCGAGATCAGCATCTGTAACTGGGGTGGTGAGAGGAGGAGAAACATGGAAAAACCTTTAATTTATGTATTGTCTGATTCGGTTGGGGAAACCGCTGAATTGGTAGTGAAAGCATGTCTTAGTCAGTTTGATGATGGTCCTTTTGATTTGCAGCGTATACCTTACGTCGAGGATAAGGGGACCATTAATGAAGCTATTCAACTAGCCAAAGAACATAAGGCCATGATTGGTTTCACACTTGTTATACCGGAATTCAGACAACATTTGAAAGAAGAAGCAGAGAAGCACGGGATCAAATGTGTAGACATTATGGGGCCAATGATGGAAATAATGGAAGAACATCTTCATATCAAACCACGTCTGGAACCAGGGCTTGTTCATAAACTGGATGAGGATTATTTCAAAAGAGTAGAAGCCATTGAATTTGCTGTTCGTTACGATGATGGGCGTGATCCGCGTGGTATAGCTAAAGCAGATATCGTCCTTATTGGCGTATCACGAACTTCTAAAACGCCTTTATCTCAGTATTTAGCTCACAAGCGTTTGAAAGTTGCAAACGTTCCTATTGTTCCTGAAGTACAACCTCCATCTGAATTATTTGGAGTAGCTCCAGAAAAATGTATTGGTTTGAGCATCAGTGCAGAAAAACTTAATGATATTAGAAAAGAAAGATTGAAGTCTTTAGGATTGGGTGATCAAGCAAGTTATGCAAATATCAATCGAATCCAACAAGAAATCGATCATTTTAATCGTATTATTGAAAGAATTGGATGTCCAATCATTGATGTTTCAAACAAGGCGGTTGAGGAAACGGCAAATGTCATTATGAACAAATTACGGAAAAATGCTCAAGAATAGTACAATTTCACAAAAGTCGCGCTTTGATTAAGCGCGACTTTTGTTGGGAAGAATGAAATTAGGTACAATTAGACATGGCATATTATGTTGGAATGTATTATAATATCTATTTGTGGTAAAAATCCTTTTAATGAGAGGTGTCTTCTAAATGATGTGTTTTTAGGCGGAAAGCCCTAAAAAGATACACTTTTCAGAAAAATAAAACATTCACTTTCAAGGAGGATTCTACCGCTTATTGTAGAAATATTGATATTATGCCAATTAAAAATGTCCATATTTATGTCGATGCAGATAGTTGTCCAGTTCAAGAAGAAATTTTGGAAGTCTGTAAACACTTTCTTTTAAGACCTCATTTTATAGCAACCGTGAATCACTATAGTCCTGAAAAAGCAGAGGCTGGATGGATGTTTGTCGACGACGGTTCACAGTCCGTGGATATATATATCCTTAACCATGTCCGAAATGGCGATATCGTCATTACTCAAGACCTTTCCCTGGCTGTATTGTTAACGTCCAAAGGAGTTTATGTATTAACTCCAAGAGGTAAACTGGTAAAAGAAAACGATGCGGACCTTATTATGAATCAGAAGTATATTCGGCAGCAAACGATGAAGCGAACGAAGAAGTGGAAAGGCCCGTCTGCATTTACGGTCAAGGATCGTGAAAAGTTTCGCTCCGTTTTCAAAGATTTGTTGTCAGAACATGAAGGAATTTAATCATTTACCGAGAATAATTGAGTAGTATGGTGATCATATGGCTGGACAAATTCCAGAAGAGAAAGTAGATGAAATAAGAAAGTCAGCAGATATTGTTGAAGTCATTGGCAATTATGTCGATTTGAAAAAGCAAGGAAGAAACCATTTTGGGCTTTGCCCGTTTCATGGAGAGAACACTCCTTCTTTTTCCGTTTCCCAGGACAAGCAGATTTTTCACTGCTTTGGTTGTGGAAAGGGAGGGAATGTCTATACCTTCCTGATGGAGATTGAAGGCTTCAGTTTTATCCAGGCGCTGAAGCAGCTGGCCGAACAGACCGGTATCGATCTTCCTGAACAAATGGCTGAAGAAGCTCCTCCTGAACAGAGCCAGGAGTCCCAAGTAATGCTGGAAGCTCATCAATGGCTGACTAAATTATACCATCATTTGTTAAAGAATTCCAAAGATGGCCGGGAAGCTTATCAATACCTGATTGATCGGGGATTCACCGATGAAACGATTCAGAAATACCAAATTGGTTATTCCCCTGATTCTAAGGACTTCGTTGTCACATTCCTTGAAAAGAAGGGATATCATCCACAGACGATGGTGAAGGCTGGTTTACTTAGTGCAAATGATCAAGGGGATTATGCGGACAGGTTTCGGGGGAGAATTATATTCCCTCTTCGGAATCACTTGGGAAAGACAGTAGCTTTCGCAGGAAGGGCACTAGGTGAAAATGAACCCAAATATCTAAACAGTCCTGAGACAGAACTTTTCCATAAGGGGCGGCTTCTATATAACTTTGACCTTGCTCGCTCCGCGATTCGGAAAGAAAAAACAGTGATTTTGTTTGAAGGATTTGGTGATGTAATATCTGCTGACCAAGCTGGAATCCATTATTCTGTGGGTACGATGGGCACATCATTATCCAGTATGCAAGCAAATCTACTCAAAAAGTACGCAGACCAAATCATCATCTGCTACGATGGGGACCGCCCAGGAATAGAGGCTGCAGTTAAGGCAGCAAAGTTAGTTAAAAGCGTAGGATGTCAAACGTATGTTGCCCGTATCCCGGATGAAATGGACCCGGATGATTTTATACAAAGGTATGGCGGAGACAGATTCAGACGTGAAATTATCGATACAAGTGATACGTACACCTCTTTCATGATGCATTATTTACGCAGAGATTATAATTTGCAAGTGGAAGGAGATCGTATTACTTATATCGAAAAAGTACTACAGGAGATATCGGGAATAGATCGAGCGGTGGAACGAGAGCACTATCTTAACGAATTAGCTTCAGAATTCCAGATGTCATTAGAAACTCTGAAGGAAGAGGTTCAAAGGATTAGGTCGCAAAGCGGTGTAAAGGATAAGGAGCCGAAGAACCGATATACTAATGATACAAAGAAACCGTCAGTTCAAAAGAAGCTTCTGCCCGCTTTTCATAATGCAGAGAGGAATTTAATTGCATATATGTTGAGAGACCCTTATATAGCTGATAAAGTTCAGGAAGAAATCGGGGGCTCTTTCAATATTGAAGACCATCAGGTCATTGTCACACATCTTTATGCATATTATGAAGACGGCAATGAATCGGATATCAGTCAGTTCGTTGAGATGATTGGAGATCCATCTGTTAAAAATCTGGCGATTGAGCTTGCCATGGTCCCTGTCAGTGACGAGGTTTCTGATCAGGAAATCAATGATTATATAGCAAGGATCCAGTCAGAACAATGGGCTCGGACGGATATTAAAAGCCTTGAATCTGAGCTGAAAAAGGCCGAACAGCAGAATGAGCCACTTAAGGCAGCAGAGATAGCGATGGATATCATTCGTCGTAAGAAAGAGTTAAAACACCATTAGGTAGAGTTTGTATAGATTGTTGGAAGGAGGGGGACTTATGGCAGATAAGCAACAACAGCCATCACGTTCTAAAGAAACTGAGAATCAAACGGAATTAACACTTGAGCAAGCCAAAGAGCAAGTTGTAGAGTTAGGGAAAAAGCGAGGAATCCTCGCATATGAAGAGGTAGCAGAAAAATTATCGAGTTTTGAGTTGGATTCCGACCAAATGGATGAATTCTATGAGCACCTAAATGAACAAGGGGTAGAGGTCATTGGCGATTCAGATTCTGATCCTAGTATAAAGCAGTTAGATAAAGAAGAAGAATTCGACCTCAACGATCTAAGTGTACCACCAGGTGTCAAAATCAATGACCCTGTACGTATGTATTTGAAAGAGATCGGTCGTGTGAACCTATTATCTGCAAAAGATGAAATCAGCTTAGCACAGCGTATCGAAAACGGTGATGAAGAGGCGAAAAGGGATTTGGCAGAAGCCAACCTTCGTCTTGTCGTCAGTATTGCTAAAAGGTACGTAGGGCGAGGAATGTTATTCCTGGATTTAATCCAGGAAGGTAACATGGGCTTGATCAAAGCGGTTGAAAAATTTGATTATCGTAAAGGATACAAGTTCAGTACGTACGCCACATGGTGGATTCGACAGGCGATCACAAGAGCGATTGCCGATCAAGCACGGACCATTCGTATCCCTGTTCACATGGTAGAGACTATTAATAAGCTGATTCGTGTTCAACGTCAACTGCTTCAAGATCTTGGTCGTGAACCGACTCCGGAAGAAATTGCACAAGACATGGACCTTACACCAGATAAAGTGCGGGAGATCTTAAAAATCGCCCAAGAACCTGTCTCTTTAGAAACACCAATTGGGGAAGAAGATGATTCCCACTTGGGTGATTTCATTGAAGATCAGGAAGCAACGTCTCCTTCTGATCATGCCGCATATGAACTGCTGAAAGAGCAACTGGAAGACGTTTTAGATACGTTGACGGACCGGGAAGAAAATGTTCTACGTCTTCGCTTTGGATTAGACGATGGCCGTACGAGAACGCTTGAAGAGGTAGGAAAAGTATTTGGGGTTACTCGTGAGAGAATCCGCCAAATTGAAGCGAAAGCTTTACGGAAACTGCGCCATCCTAGCAGAAGCAAGCGTCTAAAAGACTTCATGGAATAAGTATCTGTCAACTCAGGGACCCTGTCGTAATTAATAGCGGTAGGGCCCTGAGTTTTATTTGTGGAAGGGGATTAAGAAAGATGACCACTGGAAAATCTTCAATGAAGTGATAAACGATTGAAAAAAGAATCATCTTTCTGGACGATATCGATTTACTCACAATAGTTTCGGTTTTGTTACCCCTTTCATTTCTTGTCATTTATTTTACTGAAATGGGAATCATAATGCAAACAGTGCTTTTGTCGAGTTTTGTAGTCTTCGTATGGATTATTGATAGACGGTTAAAATATAAAAGTCAGTTGAGTTGTTATCCCACCTACTACAGGTGTTTCAATTATTTTTTATCCGTCCACTTGGTGAGAAACTTCTTTTAAAATGAAAAGCTTTGCCTATAGCTCTGGACCTAAACTTTTTTACATGGGTTTGTTTTGGGACAATCGTGGAAAGTGAAAACACTTTTCATTTCTGGTTATTATAGGTTGCTTTCTTGCGATAATTTACATTATTTCATAAGTTTTCACATGATATCTCTTTAATAAGTAACGGTTTTCAAGTAAAATAAATATAGTCGAATAGACACGAAAAATTTATGAGAAGGAATACATAAGGAGGTTGCAACAAATGAGAAAGAACCCTGTGATTCCATTCGCAATCATCGCTGTACTGGGAATTGTTGCTATGATCATCGTTTCCGCAGCAGGTATTAATCAACGCGAAGCCATTGAAAATGAGGAAGAAGGCGGCGGTGAACACCAGGAGGAAACAGCTAATGCGGGTCCAGAAGAACTCTTCCAAAACCAATGTGCGAGCTGTCATGGTGGTGACCTTAGTGGAGGGGCCGGTCCGAACCTTCAGGAAGTAGGAAGCCGATACTCTGCAGAGGAAATTGAAGAAATAATCATCAATGGTAAAGGCTCTATGCCTCCTGGACTTTATACAGGAGAGCAAGCGACTCAAATAGCCGAATGGCTTGCTGAAAAGCAATAAGAATATTTAGAAGAATGAAAAGCTTTCTGGCCATTACAGAAAGCTTTTCTTTTATGAGAGGATAGAAAATTATGAATGTCAATCAATTATCACAACGACTAGCTCGCGTAGCTGATTATTTACCCAAAGGAGCTCATTTCGCTGATATCGGATCCGATCACGCTTATCTACCTTGTTTTGTCTGTCTCCACGATCTAGAGGCAAGGGCAGTCGCGGGAGAAGTGAACCAAGGTCCTTTTGATAGTGCAAAAAATGAAGTAGAAAAGCATGGTCTTGAAGAACGAATCGATGTTCGCCTTGGAGATGGATTAACGGTTGTTCAAAAGGGAGAAGTCGAACAAGTTGTCATTGCAGGCATGGGAGGGCCCCTGATACGGGATATTCTTGACGGTGGAAAAGAAAAGCTCTCCAATGTCAATCGTATTGTCGTGCAACCTAATATTGACTCTAGATCTCTTAGAAAGTGGTTTTATGAACAAGGCTTTCTTCTTGTGGATGAAACAATCATTGAAGAAAATGGTCATATTTATGAAATCTTAGTTGCTGAAAAAGGCAATCCTTCAGCATGTTATAATAATGAGACATTTGAAAAAGAGATGTGGCTGGGGCCTTTTTTATTGGAAAGTCAAACCGAACCGTTTATCCAAAAATGTAGAGAAGAATGGAAAAAGAAACAGTATATTGTGAGTCAAATGAAACAGGCATATTCTCCGGATGAGGAGAAGTTAAAACAACAAAATAAGGAAATTCAATGGTTGGAGGAGGTATTGAGAAAGTGAAGTGTACAGCTCAGGAAATTATAAAACAATTTGAAAAATGGTCACCCAAACATTTGGCTTATGAGTGGGATAATGTAGGTCTCCAGGTGGGTTCTTTAAATAAACCGGTTCAAAAAGTCATGGTGACTCTTGATGTTCTTGATTCTGTGGTAGATGAAGCGATTGAAAAAGATGTGGATTTAATTATAGCGCACCATCCTTTATTATTTATCAAGCTGAAGCAAATCAATTTAGATACGCCTAAAGGGAGAATCGTTCAAAAATTGATTAAACATGATATTACGGTCTACGCAGCCCATACAAATTTAGATGTAGCTAATGGCGGTGTAAATGATGTGATGGCTGATTTATTAAATGTTACTCAATGCAAACCGCTTATTGAATCAGGTGAAGATGATCTTGTGAAATTGACCGTATTTGTCCCAGAAGATCATGCCGATCATTTACGTTCGTCCATCAGTGAAGCAGGTGCCGGATATATTGGAAATTATAGCCATTGTACCTATCAATTATCTGGCCAGGGAACATTTAAACCTGAAAGTGGGGCAGACCCTTATATTGGTGAACAAGGGAAAATAGAATTTGTTGATGAGAAAAGAGTAGAAACAATCGTGCCACAATCAAAACTGGCTGACGTGTTGAGAGCGATGGAAGAAGCTCACCCGTACGAAGAAGTTGCCTATGATCTATATCCATTATTGAATCAAGGGGAATCCATCGGCGTAGGGAGAGTTGGGAATCTCGCTGATTCCACTACGCTGAGGGATTTGGTAGGGAAAGTGAAAGAAAAGTTCGATGTTTCTCATGCCCGTGTATCTGGTGATTTAGATAAAAAAATTAAACGAATTGCTTTGCTTGGCGGCAGCGGAGAAAAGTATATTCATGCTGCAAAACGAAGTGGAGCGGAGGTCTTTATCACAGGGGATATGACTTTTCACATGACTCAGGATGCTATGGAAATGGGGCTCGCTGTTATTGACCCAGGTCACCATGTAGAAAAAGTTGTTTGTCCAAAAGTTAAAGAATATCTGGACGACAAATGCAATCAGGATGGTCAACTGGAAGTTATCATCTCTGAGGTGGATACTGAGCCATTTAAAATTTTGTAGAGGATGGATTAGATTTCTTTCTCATTTTTAATCGGAACAAAACATGTAATTTGACACCCCTGTTTTTTCAAAACCTTTCTTTTAACGGATACAAACTCATACCCTAGAAAAAAAGAGATGAAAGCCAAGCTTTCATCCCTTTTTTTCTTATCTTTTTATTTTTTTTCTAGCTCTCACAGGCGGAAGGATTTTTTTCTGTTCTACTTTGGATTCACGAATCCATGTATCTTTATTATCGTGATCGAATTGCTCGATAAATTTGATTACTTCTTTGGTGATAGGAGTAGGAGTAGAAGCTCCAGCAGTAACAGCTACTTTCTCGACACCTTCCAACCATTCCAATTGAATTTCGGTTACATCAGCAATGCGGTAAGCTGTAGTTCCTGCTTTTTCCATAGACACTTGAGCAAGTCGGTTGGAGTTGTTACTCATTGGATCACCAACGACTAACGTCAAGTCTGCTTCTCTAGCCTGCTCTGAAACAGCCTCCTGACGAACTTGTGTCGCCATGCAAATCTCCTGCTGTTTTTCAAGCTGAGGATATTTTAATTTTGCTTTTTCCATGACATCATATACGTCCCATTGGCTCATAGTGGTTTGATTGGTAATCATTAATTTATCATGGTCAAGAGTAAGTGCTTCTACGTCCTCCTCTGTTTGGACAAGGTGGACTTTTCCAGGAGCTACCCCCATAGCACCTTCTGGCTCAGGGTGTCCTTTTTTACCCACATAAATCACCTCAAAACCTTCAGCTACTTTATCTCTAATTAAGTTGTGAGTATTGGTCACATCAGGACAGGTAGCATCTAAGACGGTCAGGCCCTTTGCTTTCGCGCGTTCCTTTATTTGAGGAGATACGCCGTGGGCCGTAAAAATGACTGTGCCATCATGAATACCTTCCAGCATGTCACTGCGATTTTTACCGTCAACGGTAATAATCCCTTCTTCTTTAAAAGCTTCGGTTACATGAGTGTTGTGGACAATCATTCCTAATATATATATCGGGCGAGGCAGATTAGGGTCTTTAGCTGCGTTTCGAGCAATAACCATGGCATCTACTACACCGTAACAATAACCGCGAGGGGCGATTTTAATGACTTCCATTGATTAATGTCCTCCTCTATAAATCCAATACAATAACTTTTAAGATACCATTATCATTATAAAGCGTAAAGGGAAAGATGACAAAGAAAGTCATTCCCTGGCAACGTTATCGTGCAATTTCCCTTCTGCTCTATTATAATAGGGTAGGAACATTTTACTTTAAAGGAGAACGGTTTATGAGTAAGCATACATTTGATCAATATGCCATCACTTCTACAGTCAGTCGAGTTGTAGAAGGGTTAGGCTTTAAAGAACCTACACCCATTCAGAAGCAGGTATTACCCGCAGCTCTGAGAGGAGAGAGCCTTATCGGCCAATCTCATACAGGTTCTGGAAAAACACACGCGTATTTACTGCCGCTTTTGAACCAACTGGATGGAGAGAAAGACCAGGTACAGGTTATCATCACAGCGCCGACAAGAGAATTAGCAATACAAATTCAGGAAGAAGTAAAGAAAGCGATCCAATTGGCCGGCAAAGAAGAACAATGGCGCTCCAAACTCCTCATTGGTGGTACAGACAAGCAAAAAATGGTGGATAAGTTATCTTCTAGAGCTCCTCATATTGTCGTGGGAACTCCCGGCCGGATTCTAGATATGGTTAAAGAGAAAGCCATTGATCTTTATCAAGCAAAGGCATTTGTTTTGGATGAAGCAGATTTAATGCTTGATCTAGGATTTATTGAAGACGTCGATCAAATTCTTGTTCGAATGGATGAGAATGTACAAATGCTCGTCTTTTCTGCTACGATCCCAGAACGTTTGCAGCCTTTCCTTAAAAAGTACTTGACTAACCCGACGCATATACAAATTGAGGATAACAAACCCTCTCCAGAGTCTATGGAGCATCGGCTTATTCCGCTACGTCACAAAGAACCGGCGGATGTAATTATAGAAATATCTAAAGCTATCCAGCCTTATTTGGCCATTATTTTTACAAATGGCAAAGATCATGCTGATGAGCTTGCAGACAAGCTGATGAGTCGTGGTCTTGAAACAGGGATTCTTCATGGAGGTCTTTCACCAAGAGAAAGAAAAAGAATGCTGAAAGACTTGCAAAATTTGCGCTATCAATACATTGTGGCTACTGATCTTGCATCGAGGGGAATTGATATCCAAGGGGTTAGCCATGTCATCAATGCACAAATGCCGAAAGAAGAGGAATTTTATATCCATCGGGTCGGGAGAACAGCCCGTGCAGGTCTACAAGGTACGGCGATTAATTTGTATAAAGAATCTGACCTGCCACTCATCCAAAAGTTAGAGAAAAAAGGTCTTTCCTTCGAATTTTTTGAAGTGAAAAAAGGCGAATGGAAAGAAGTAAATGCTTACAATGAACGGCAGACAAGAGAAAGACATGCTTCGGACCTTGAGAAGAAAGCTAAACAGATGGTGCGCAAACCTAAAAAGGTGAAACCTGGTTATAAGAAGAAAATGAAACAACAGGCAGATAAAAACAAAAGGAAGTTAAAGCAGGAGCGGTTCAGAAAGAAATAAGAAAGGATAGATAGTATGGTAAAAATCGGATCACATGTATCGATGAAAGGGAAAAAAATGTTACTCGGAGCCAGTGAGGAGGCGACCTCTTATGGTGCCAGTACATTTATGATTTATACAGGAGCGCCGCAAAATACAAGGCGCCGACCGATTGAAGAACTTAATATTGAGGCAGGAATGGAACATATGAAAGCGAATGGGATTGATGATATTGTCGTACATGCTCCTTATATCATCAATATTGGAAACACAACCAAACCGGAAACCTTTCAACTTGGCGTTGACTTTCTAAGGAATGAAATAGAACGGACGGAAGCTCTTGGAGCCAAACAAATTGTTCTTCATCCTGGCTCTCATGTCGGGCAAGGTATTGAAAAAGGGTTACCTAAAATCATCGAAGGTCTGAACGAAGTCTTACACAAAGATCAAAATGTACAAATTGCCCTTGAGACTATGGCCGGAAAAGGATCAGAAATCGGGCGAAGTTTTGATGAGCTTGCCCAGATTATTGATGGCGTTACACTAAATGAAAAATTATCTGTCTGCCTGGACACTTGCCACATTCATGATGCAGGCTACAATGTGGTGGAGGATTTTGATGGTGTATTAGAAGAATTTGATAAAATCATTGGGGTCGATCGTTTGAAAGTCGTCCACGTCAATGATAGTAAGAACATGAAAGGGGCAGCAAAAGACCGTCACGAAAATATCGGCTTTGGCCACATTGGTTTCGATGCCCTCCATAAAGTTATCCATCATCCAACATTGAGTCACTTACCCAAAATTTTAGAAACTCCATATGTAGGGGAAGATAAAAAGAATAAAAAACCGCCGTACCGGTTTGAAATCGATATGGTTAAAAAAGGTACGTTTGATGAAGGACTTAAAGAAAAGATTATGGAGCAGTAAAGAGCGAAAGAGGGGGGCCAATATGGCTTCCCCTTTTTATTTCAGCCAGTGCTCTACCCCGTATTCCTTAGCCATTTTCATAAGTAATTGATAAACAGAACGGGCAGTATCCTTAGATGTTATACTTGCCAGCTTTTTGAACATTCTTTTCCGTCCAACAGGGTCGAAAGGGTTATCCTCATTCTTCTTCAAGGCTTTAACAATGGCAGCTGCTTCTTCTTTAGTAATTGGAATTCGGTGTTTTTCACTATAAAAAAGTAGTTCTTTGACAGTTAATTGTTTCAATTTTTGGTTAATTAACTGTTGTGCCATATTCTTCATAGGCTTATACTCCCTCTCTTTGTATTTAGTACACCATATGAATATGGAAATGGATTTGTGTTTTTTAAAAAGGTACCTAGGAGTCTCGATGGAATACCATAGTTCCTTCGATTAGAATAAGCCAATGGGGCAAAATAGAATGGTCAAATTATCTATATAGTCGTGTTGATTCCTTTGATCGGCTCTGGAACTTATAATGGAGAGGACTGACGGGAAGGTGAAAATTGGGTGTTCTTCTTAAAAAGATGGGTTACTGGATGACCTTTGTTATTTCCTTGTTATTATTCTTTTAGCTCCTTAGTAGTAAAAAAGTGGCTGATTATAATACGTTAGTTGCTTTTTTTCCATCAACTCCCTGATGTAAATTAATCGGACTTCCATATAATATTCATGATTCTCCAAACAGAAAGTGAGGGTGTTTCTATGCATGATCCGAGAAAAACTGTTGAGAATCAACACACTGAAAAAGCTCCTAAGCATGGGGATGAATTAGAACAGGTTCACGTGGAGGGCGTGGATGAACGAACTTATAACGAGCCAAGCACTGAACAAGTTCTAAATGAAGCATTTGAAGAAATTCAAGACCAAGATCTGCGAAACGAAGAGGGGAACGATGAAGCTGTAACTGATGAAAATACTCAATCAGTTGAAGTTGAGGGTCAAGACCCTGGTTCCCATCAACCTGTTTATGGAGACAGGTATGAAGAAGAATTTGCACAAGAAGCGGCTGTCGCACCAATGAATGATACACCGATGGATAATGAAGAGCAGGAAACAACGATGGAAGATGATGATGTCAAAACAGGGATGGGCTGGTTAGGATTGTCCGCCGCTATACTTTCGTTTTTCTTTGCTCCTTTGATCCTTGGGGCAGCGGGGATTATTCTAGGCATTGTCAGTAAACGACGTGGAGCCGATACATTAGGGAATATGGCGATTATCGTAAGTATCGTATCCATTGCGTTTTCTTTCTTCTTCACTCCGTTTTACAACTTGATATAGATCACGCTACAAAAAAAGGTGGGCCCTAGAGGGCTCACCTTTTATCAATGTTTAGAAAACATAAAAATTAAGCTTGAGAACGTAAGATTAAAGAGATTGTTTTTGTTTCTCTTTCTCTAATCGTTCTTTCTCGTAATGTTCTTCAGCCAATTTATCGACTTCTTTTTTCAATTCATCGACCATGATGTCTTCCGGTACTTTGCGAATGATTTCACCATGGCGGAAAAGAAGACCTTCTCCACGTGCCCCTGCGATACCAATATCTGCTTCACGTGCTTCTCCGGGACCGTTAACAGCACAACCTAGGACAGCTACTTTAATAGGTGCTTTAATGGTTTGGATATATTCTTCGACCTCATTCGCAATGGAAATCAAGTCAATTTCAATTCGACCGCATGTAGGGCATGAGATTAATGTTGCAGCATTGGAGGCGAGTCCAAAAGACTTAAGGAGTTCTTTTGCGACTTTAACCTCTTCGACAGGATCCGCACTTAAACTGATGCGCACGGTACTTCCAATGCCCTTACTTAGAATAGCGCCTAGTCCTGCTGCGCTTTTTACAGTACCTGCAAAAAGCGTACCTGATTCCGTAATTCCCAAGTGAATCGGATAGTTAAAGGCAGCGGCTGCTTTTTCATAAGCTTCAATTGCTAATTTAACATCTGATGCTTTAAGGGATACGATGATATCATGAAAATCAAGATCTTCAAGTATCTTAATATGGTGAAGGGCACTTTCAACCATCCCATCTGCTGTAGGATAGCCGTATTTCTCAAGAATGTGACGTTCAAGAGAACCAGCATTTACTCCGATACGAATCGGAATCCCTTTTTCTTTGGCTGCTTTTACAACCGCTTCGACTTTTTCGCGTTTACCAATGTTCCCAGGGTTAATGCGAATCTTGTCTGCGCCGCCTTCAATGGCTTTCAGCGCTTTTTTGTAATCAAAGTGTATATCGACAACGAGCGGAATGTTGATTCGTTTTTTTATTTCAGGAATAGCGTCGGCAGCACGGTCATCCGGACATGCAACACGGACAATTTGGCAGCCTGCTTCTTCCAAACGTTTAATTTCAGCTACGGTCGCTTCTACATCGTGGGTTTTTGTTGTTGTCATCGATTGGATGACAACTTCATCGGCTCCACCTATCGTAACATCCCCAACTTTTACAGGGCGTGTATCTTTTCTGTGCGTAATTGCCATTAAAAATCGCTCCTTTATATAATCACAAAAAGGTATGCAAGATGAATTTCCAACATTCATTATAAGGGCTATTTGCTTAAATGAGAAGTAAGGACCCTTAAATATAAACAATAATACGTTAAGTTTGTGTAAATGGGAGAAGGATTCGGTTTATTATATCATGACATGACAAATGAAGGGGAGAAGTGATATAAGTATGAAACAAACGATCTCTTTCATTCGTACATATAATAATAAAGGAGAGGATGTGAACTGTCGTGTTTACTTATGATTGGATCGCGTTATTCATAACTTTTCTCGGGACCATGTTCCTGGTTGGTGAGCTGCTTGTTAATATGCGGGGGATATTCGCAATTCTTGGCTTTGGCTTTATAACTGTTTATTTTGCGGGGTACTTGGAAACCGAGATGTTCATCATTATGATGTTCGTTTATTTCCTTGGTATTATTTTAATGATTATTGATGGAAAGCTAGTGAACGATGGAACGTTGGCTACAATTGGAGCAGCCACAATGGTCATTGCTGTTGGTTTTAGTGCCCCAAACTGGGTAGCGGGTTTATATAGTGTCATCGGAGTCGTGCTCGGAGGTTCGGCCTCACTGCTTTTTTTGAGAGTGTTCAAGCAAAGAAAAATGTGGTCGAAAATGGCTTTGAATGATCAGCTATCATCAGAAATGGGATACAATTCGATGAATGAAGGATATCAGTTTCTCCTGGGCAAGCAGGGAGAAGCTGTTACCGATATGAGACCTGTCGGTAGTGTGCAAATTGATGATGAGGAATATAGTGCGGTATCCAATGGTCAATGGATTACCCATGGGGATAAAGTTGAAGTGACGAAAGTGGATGGAACCAAAATACTTGTGAAAAAACTCTCTGACCATTAATGTTTCGGTACACTTTGCAGGGACCGATTAGGGTTAAGCTTAAGATAAGGGACGCTTTTGGCTGACCTTAGAGCAGACGTTCTCCATAGAAAAAGAAGTACTCCATCGAATATGATGGAGTTTTTTTGTGAAGAAAAGTATGGCAATCTTTTATGTTCCCTTTAAAAAGGTGTATTATCCATTGAAAGACTCACATAAAAAGACTTAGCTTTCAAAATATAGATGAAAAACATTCCTTCAAGATTTTGAAGGGATGGATTAACGCTAATTGTGTATATTAATGGAGAGTCATTTTGAGATTTTATCAAAGACATAGACTTTCGTTATCATGTCCATAAAGGTTTGATTTTTTTTGAAATACAATCGGGTGGGATGGGGCATTTTTATTTGTGTTTATCTCATTAAACATATACTTCGTGGGATAAGGAATAAGCGAATGTAAATTTAATGTTAAGATTCAGAAATTATCTTTACAAAAGGATTGTCGCTGGTTAATATGAATGAGGTTGTTTTTAAAAAGAGAATAATGTTGAATTTTGGATGGAGAAAGGGTGGAGAAAATGGAAATCGATGTGCAACAGATGATATTTGAATTCATCGGTGGACTCGGTATCTTTCTATTCGGTTTAAAGTATATGGCAGATGGCCTGCAACGGACCGCGGGAGATCGTTTGAGAGAAATGTTAGACCGTTTTACGAGCAATCCGTTTATGGGGGTACTTGCAGGTACAATTGTAACGATTTTGTTACAAAGTAGTAGTACAACAACAGTCCTTACAGTAGGTCTTGTTAACGCAGGGTTTATGACCTTTAGACAGGCCATTGGTGTAATCATGGGTGCCAATATCGGCACAACAATGACCGCATTTATTATTGGTATAGATATTAAGCAATATGGCCTGCCAATTTTGGCGGTAGGTGCCTTCTTATTATTCTTCTTCAAGAGTAAGAAAGTTGGAAACATCGGCCAAACTATATTTGGCCTTGGTTCTTTATTTTTCGGACTTGAAGTTATGAGTGGAGGGGTGAAACCTCTTCGGTCTCTACAAGCCTTTCAGGACTTAATGGTAAGTATGAGTGATAACCCAATCTTAGGTGTCATCGTTGGAACGTTATTTACAGTAATTGTCCAGAGTTCAAGTGCGACAATCGGTATTTTGCAAACATTACTTGGGGAAGGGCTTGTAGATTTAAAAGCGGCGATCCCTGTATTATTTGGGGATAATATTGGGACTACCATTACAGCCGTTCTGGCATCGATTGGAGCAAGCGTCGGAGCAAAACGTGCCGCATTTGCCCATGTTATCTTTAACGTCTTAGGGGCGACGGTATTTTTAATATTCCTCCTTCCATTTGAACGTTATGTCAATTGGTTACAAACAAGTATGGACCTAGAACCAGAAATGACGATCGCATTTGCGCACGGATCATTTAATATAGCTAATGCAGTAGTACAATTTCCGTTTATTGCAGTTCTTGCTTGGATCGTGGTAAAACTTGTGCCAGGGAATGATTCATTAATTGATCATAAACCGCAGCATCTTGATCCTATATTCATTGAACAGTCTCCATCCCTTGCTTTGGATCAGGCAAAAGAAGAAGTTGTACGTATGGGTGAATATGCTTACAAAGGTCTTGAAGAGACAAGCCTTTACTTAAATAATAAGCAGCAAAAGCACTCTGAAATAGCTATGCAAATCGAAGATGCCTTAAATAACCTTGATCGGAAAATTACGGATTACCTTGTAGATTTATCGCAAGCATCCTTATCAGACGAAGAGAGTCAGAAACATTCAGCTTTAATGGATTCAGTTAGAGACCTTGAACGTATCGGGGACCATTTTGAGAATATCATTGAGCTCATCGATTACAAAAACTCAAATAAAGTAAACTTAACTTCACAAGCTATAGAAGACCTAAATACAATGTTTGACTTGACCCTAATGACCGTAAAACAGGCTACAAAAGCTCTTGAAACAATGAGCAGAGAGGAAGCTCTTGCTGTTGTTCAAAAAGAGAATGAATTGGACCGTATGGAGCGCAGCTACCGTAAGAAGCATATTATCCGCCTGAATGAAGGTGTTTGTACAGGACAAGCAGGTATTGTATTTGTGGACATGATTAGTAATTTGGAACGTATCGGTGATCACGCAGTTAATATTGCTGAAGAAGTACTTGGTGAAAAAGAAAGTCTATAAGAAAAAGGGGCTCATTAAGCCCCACAGGCTGTCGAGAAAGTTCTCGACAGCCTTATTTTTTGATTTTGGTCTCAATTTACGTTTGGCTGTTTGTTACCCTAAAGATAGAAAAATCCTTTGAGGCGGTGATGATTTGTTTCAATCAAGGAAAGATCGACAAAATGAGCTGGAAATGGTGACTAGTGAAGAGCTTGTGCCTGAAAACCTCATGTGGAAACGGTGGATTTTATCAATGAACTCAATGAAGCTGTCTTGAAAGATCGGGAGAACCACGGAAAAAAGCTTCTCAAAGAAAAGAAGGAGGTGGAAAAACAAGGAAGTGAAAGTCAGTGATACCGATCCAGAAAGTGGGTTATTTATATCGGCAAAATAAGCCGGAAGGGTTCTTCTATCTGGACCACCGTACGACGGATTTAAAGTACATTATTATTACGGATGTTCATGTGACACCTGGAAATATCCATGATTCCAAGCCCTACTTAAACCGTCTGGATCGCCAAGTGAAACGATTCGGTTTTTCTGTGGGAACAGTAGGTTTAGACGCTGGTTATTTAATCACCCCTATCTGCTATGGACTTGCCCAAAGAAACATCTTTGGTGTGATTGCCCACCGTCGTTACCAGACAAGGAAAGGGTTTCTAGCTAAATGGAAATATAAGTATGAAGTGGAACGGGATGTCTATGTCTGTCCGCAAGGAGAAGAGCTAAGGTATGGCACAACAGACCGTGACGGATATTGCCATTATAAATCAGATCCGCAGCAGTGTGAGACATATCCTCTTCTTACGCAGCGCACGCAAAATCAAAATCACCAGAAAACTATTACACGCCATGTATGGGAGGAGGATAAAGAGCAGGTGCGTATGAACCGACTTTCCAATGAAGGCAAGTGGATTTATCGCATGAGAAAAGAGAAAGTGAAGGAACAGGCGCTGATGACGGCCGCCTGTCAAAACATGAAAAAGATTGCCTACCATTTAGCCAGGGTAAGTTAGATGGAGGAGAGTCTTTTGGCTATAAGCTAGAGCGAAGGAGCACAGACCATGACACTCCTGCGGAAAAACGGGCGATCCGAGACCCCGCAGTGTGGGTTTCACGAGGAGGCTCGGGCGTTCGTCCGCGGAAAGGGGATGGTCTGTGCTCCTGGTGGCAAGAAAAAAGCTTGTAGGTCGCTCTTAAAACAGGGTATCCCACCTTAGTCAACCCAGGATGGATTCCAACCTGCAGGGCTGTTTTTTCTGATCCTGATAAGAAGGTTGGTTAAGTTTTTCATACGGAAATTATTATTTTTTAAAAAAACCCTTGAAACGAGGGTCAGAGCATGCTATATTATTTTTGTCGCTGATTTAATAACAAAAAAGTTGTTGACGATATAGCGAATAAATGGTATATTTATTAAGTCGCTTGTTGATATTTTAACAAATGGCGGTGTAGCTCAGCTGGCTAGAGCGTACGGTTCATACCCGTGAGGTCGTGGGTTCGATTCCCTCCACCGCCACCATTACCATTTACATAATGAACTATTTAAAGCATGGCGGTTGTGGCGAAGTGGTTAACGCACCGGATTGTGGTTCCGGCATTCGTGGGTTCGATCCCCATCAACCGCCCCATGTGGACCCTTAGCTCAGCTGGTTAGAGCTATCGGCTCATAACCGATCGGTCGCAGGTTCGAGTCCTGCAGGGTCCACCACAACAAAATACGGAGGAGTACCCAAGTTTGGCTGAAGGGAGCGGTCTTGAAAACCGCCAGGGGCTTTACGGCTCGCGGGGGTTCGAATCCCTCCTCCTCCGCCATATTTACATAATTATCGGTAGTAAAGTGACGAGAGAAGACCATCTTTGAATCATCTTGAGAACAAGAGGATAGAGTGAATTTAAATTTTGATCTATAAACTAATTATGGCTCGGTAGCTCAGTCGGTAGAGCAACGGACTGAAAATCCGTGTGTCGGCGGTTCGATTCCGTCCCGAGCCACTTCAAAACAATCAAGTAAATACTTGATTGTTTTTTTATGTTTGAAAATAGCTGCACAGGGAATGGTTACTTCTACAGGGAATGATTATTATCGTAATGCAAATAATTTGCTAATCATTTTCCGGTTTGATAATGTAAAAAGTGAAGCGAAAAGCTTCCGTTTTACATATTATTTAAAGGAGGAGTTACATTATGGCTAAATTTGAACTACCAGAACTACCTTATGCTTACGATGCACTAGAACCAACAATTGATAAGGAAACAATGAACATTCACCATACGAAGCACCACAACGGTTATGTGACAAAGCTTAACAACGCACTAGAGGGACATGCAGATCTTCAGGATAAGTCTCTAGAAGAGCTTCTTTCTAATAACCTTGCTGCAGTACCGGAAGATATCCGTACAGCAGTGCGTCGTAACGGTGGAGGACATGCCAACCACAGTCTTTTCTGGACAATTCTGTCCCCTAACGGCGGTGGAGAGCCGACAGGCGACCTTGCGACTAAAATTAATGACACTTTCGGTGGTTTCGATCAGTTCAAAGAGAAGTTTGAAAACACCGCTAAAGGCCGCTTTGGATCTGGCTGGGCTTGGTTAGTAGTCAATAATGGTGAACTCGAAGTAATCGATACCCTTAACCAGGATTCTCCGATTATGGAAGGTAAAACTCCGATTTTAGGTCTTGATGTTTGGGAGCATGCATATTACCTGAACTACCAAAATCGTCGCCCTGAGTACGTTTCTGCATTCTGGAATGTAGTCAATTGGGATGAAGTTGCTAAACGATTTGACGCAGCAAAATAAACAGCTGGGAAGAGAGGCATGGATTTATATCCATGCCTCTCTTTTTGTATATCTCCTTTTGTTCTGAAAACACTAAAGGATGAACACAAAGGAGACATGGATATGGTGAGTAAGCTGCGTGTGTGGCTCAGCCACGAAAATGTATCAAAGGATTTATTGCTGTTGCTGACGATCGGAGGGTTATACTCTCTTGGTATATTCTTATCCAGTACATTTGTAAACATATACTTATGGAAACAATCCAACAGCTATATTGACATAGCTCTCTATAATTTAGCCATTTATGTCTTGCAGCCGCTGACTTTCATATTGGCTGGCAAGTGCGCAAAACGAATGGATCGTGTGATTGTATTGAGAACCGGTGTTACCGTTCTCTCTTTGTTTTTTTTGACTGTACTCCTTGTTGGGGAAAAAGCTGCTACTTTCAATATCATGCTCGGGGCCTTGTTGGGAATCGGGTATGGTTTCTACTGGCTCGCCTATAATGTATTGACATTTGAAATCACTGAACCGGATACGCGTGATTTTTTTAATGGATTTTTAGGAGTTCTGCAATCCCTAGGAGGGATGACCGGACCCCTTTTGGCTGGTTATATCATATCCCGTTTAAACAACTTTACTGGGTACACCGTTATATTTACTATTTCTTTCGGGTTGTTTATTATCGCTGTGCTAGTAAGTTTTGGTTTATCTAGAAGGAAGGCAAAGGGGAATTTTTCTTTCAGGAGAGTTGTGACGGAGAGAAAGAATAATTCAAACTGGAAGAGAATATTAAGCGCACATATTTCTCAAGGTTTTAGAGAAGGTACGTTTTTGTTTGCTGTTTCCATTTGGATTTTCTTAATGACTAATGACGAACTTTCATTAGGTGTGTTCAATTTGGTTTACTCGGGTTTCTCTTTTTTGTTTTACTTTCTGGTCAGTCGCTGGGTGAAGCCGAGTCGTCGTAAAAAAGCCATATTTATCTCAGGATTAGCATTGTACTTAAGCGTGTTAATATTGTTAATTAGCGACACGTTGTCTCTCCTGCTTATTTACGCTGGTATTGCTGGAATCTTTTTCCCAATGTTCTATGTACCCTATATTTCATTAACATATGATGTCATTGGGAAGTCATGGAATGCTGCTGAAATGAGAATTGAGTATATCGTCGTAAGAGAAATCTTTTTGAACTTAGGGCGAGTCCTGTCTATTATCATTTTTCTTCTGGCGATAACTCTTATCCCACCGGAAACAGGAATTCCTTATATTCTCCTGCTTGTGGGTGGTGGTCATTTCTTCGTTTACTTCTTCGTGAGGGGTGTCGATACGAAGTATACCTATTCCTCACATAATTGAATCCAATCTCCCATGAGCTTCATCTATTCTTTGATGGTAAAAAAATGCTATAATGTATAAAGCATTGTAGAGAAGGAGAGGAGTTCATGGGAAAGAAGAATAAAAACAAACTGAAGCATAAATCACACCTTTCTTTCCGATTGAACGTGGTGTTTTTTGTTGTGTTCCTTTTGTTTGCAGGAATTATATTGCAGCTAGGAGTTGTTCAAATTCTTAATGGGGAAGAAGCTCAGGATGAGATCGACCGCACAGAAAATACAACAACAAGCATCCCGGTCCCGAGAGGAGAATTTTACGATCGGTATGGACGGGTAGTTGTGGATAATCAGCCCTTGTACTCCATCACATATACACCTCCAAAAGGGGTTCAGCCACATGATAAACTTCAGTTGGCTGAAGAAATTTCGAAGTATATTGATATGGATTACGAAGAGAAGTTGACAGATAGAGACTTAAAAGAATACTTCTTTTTAAAGAATGAGGAAGAAGTTACCGCACGTATTGAAGATGAGGATACTTCTGATCTTGATAATGGAGAAGTTTACCAACTTCAATTAGATAGTATTACGAAAGAAGAAATCTCAAATTATGATAACCAGACAAAAGAGATCATCGCCATAAAGAAAGAGCTGGATAAGGCATACACTCTTGCTCCTCATGTTTTAAAAAACGCGGATATTTCTGAAAAAGAATATTCAACTGTGGCCGAACATTTAGCAGAGCTGCCTGGAATTAATGTGACATCGGATTGGGAGCGTACATATCCATTCGATTCAACATTCCGTAGTTATATTGGAAGCATCACATCAAAAGAACAGGGCGTACCGCGTGATCAACTGGATTATTTTATGTCGCTTGACTACAGTCGAAATGACAGGGTGGGGACAAGCGGTTTGGAAGAACAATATGAAGATGTGCTTAGAGGTACGAAAGAGAAAGTTCAATATGAAACAGACAAGAATAATAAGGTGGTTAATTCCAAAGTCATCCGTGAAGGTGAGAGAGGAAAGGATCTTGTATTAACTATTGATATGGAACTCCAGGAGAAAGTGAACAAGATTGTTCAGGAAGAATTAGCAGATGCTATTCATAAGGCGCCCGGACAAAACCGCCACCTTGATAATGCTATTGCTGTTGTTTCGAATCCAAATACGGGAGAAATCCTTGCCATTAGTGGTCAAACATATAACAGGAATCCGGAAGAAGGAGAATCAAGATTTACCGATACTTCTCACCAAGCTCTTTACAATTCCTATATGCCAGGTTCTGTCGTTAAAGGAGCTACCGTTTTGACAGGTTTACATGAAGGAGCGGTTACTCCAGGCACATGGATCAATGACAGGCCAATCACGATAGGCGGCAGCCAAAAGGGGTCTTATACGTCAAATATTGGCTCTGTTAATGACATACAGGCATTACAGCAATCTTCCAACGTATATATGTATTTCTTAGCAATGTACCTTGGTGGGGAACATAGCAATCAGTACAATATGAATAGTCTTTCTTTAAAGAATGGTACCTTTGATACATTTAAATTCAACTTTAATCAACTGGGTCTTGGAGTGAAAACAGGGATTGACTTTCCTTATGAGGGAATTGGAGTTGCTGGACAACCTACAAACCCTGGGCACATTTTAGACTTTTCTATTGGGCAGTTTAGTTCTTACACACCTATGCAGTTGAATCAATACGTATCGACCATTGCCAATGGAGGAAATCGTATTCGTCCACGCCTTGTGAAAAGTATTCATGAACCTTCTTTATCAGGGGAGCTTGGACCAATTTACAAGGATTATTCCCCGCAAGTATTAAATCAAATTGAAATGGATGATTCCTACATTAAAAGGGTGCAGGAAGGCTTCAGACAGGTAGCCCAGACGAACAGAGGGACAGCCAGCCATATATTCTCTAAAAAACCATACAGCAAATACCGGATGGCGGTTAAAACAGGTACCGCTCAATCCTTCAAAGCTGTTTTTGACGAGAATGGGGAGCGAACGACTTATGATAACCTTTTAAACAAAACCTTAGTTGGCTATGCGCCTTCGGATAATCCGGAAATAGCCTTTTCTATAGTAGCCCCTTATCTCGGAGAGAATGCAACGAGTACCTTTGATATTAGTAACAAAATTGGCGCAAGAATCGGAGAAGCCTATTTTGAGTTGAAAGAAGAGCGTGCGGAAAAAGGGATAACAGAAAATAATACAGAGAAAGAAACGGAGGAGTGATACAACACGTATCATTCCTTTTTTTATGAAATGATAAAATCCAACGATTGAAGATTCCAAATTGATTCGGTCTATCTAGCTTTGGTGCCAACCTCCTCGAGTTTTTAAGACAATCCTCTTCTAAATACCCAAGTTTTTTTGAATTTATTCTACAAAATATGCACCTTCACAAAACCTTTACCTTTGGTTCATATGTCATTAAAACTCTGTCTTTAATATAGAAAATGTGAGTTGGCCAAGCAGTCAAACACAGCAATTATTCGAAAAATAGGGGGAGAAAGAAATGAAAAACTTTAAAAGTTGTGCACTAATGCTTATGTTTACTCTAGTGCTCGGAGTACTTGCAGCATGTGGCAGTTCTGAGGGGAATTCGTCAGAAGAAGTAGCAAGCGGCGAAGGTTCTGAAGAAGTGTCTGGATCGATTTCCATTGATGGTTCTTCTACGGTGTTTCCTATCATGGAGAACTTAACTTACATGTATAATCAGGAAAATCCTGACGTGAACGTTTCTGTTAATACTTCTGGTTCTGGTGGCGGATTTAAAAAATCCACAGCTGGTGAAATTGATTTAAGTAATGCTTCTCGTCCTATTAAAGAAGAAGAACAAGCCAAAGCTGAAGAAAATGGAATTCAGTTGGAACCACTTGAATTGGGTTATGATGGCCTTTCAGTTGTAGTTAGTCAGCAAAACGATTTTGTTGATGAACTTTCTGTTGAGCAATTGAAACAAATCTTTCTTGAATCTTCCGATGTGAAGAAGTGGTCGGATCTAAATCCTGAGTGGCCAGAGGAAGAGATTAAAATTTTCAGCCCAGGACATGATTCCGGTACATTTGATTATTTTAATGAAGTCATTCTTGAAGAGGAACCAATGAAAGAAGGAGAAAATACAACTCTTTCTGAAGACGATAACGTTCTTGTACGTGGGGTCAAAAACGATCCTTATGCGATAGGATTCTTCGGTTATGCTTATTATAGTGAAAATGAAGATAGCTTGAAGGCTTTAGGAATTTCAGAAGGTGAAAAAGAAGCTGTGAAACCAAATCCTGAAACGATTCAGGATGGTTCTTACACACCGCTTTCCCGCCCACTTTACACTTATGTGAATCTGAACGCTTATAAAGAAAAGTCACAAGTTCGTGACTTCGTTCAATACACATTGAACAATGCTGGAAAAGCTGCAGAAGAAGTGGGATATGTAGCACTCCCAGAAGATAAATATCAAGAGCAATTAAAAGAAGCTCAAAACTGGGCGGAGTAATGACTGAACTTTAAAACCTAACAAGATGGGTGGGACTGATTAAAGTCTCACCTATCCTTATGGATGAGAGGAGTTTTGAAGGATGGATAAGAGTTTGCAATCTGAAGGGAAGTCCTTTAATGTCCAGCAAATGATTGAATCGAATAAAAAGAAAACAAGTATAGGAGAAAAGATAGAGAGAATCATTCCTACATTGTTATTTCTTTGTGCTGCTGTCAGTGTGGTCACTACAGTTGGTATTTTATTTACCTTTTTACGTGAATCTATAGGATTCTTTTCTGATGTTTCCATCATCGACTTTTATACAGGATCGCAATGGTCACCATGGTCTGGTGAATTCGGGGTAGCCCCTTTAATAGGTGGAACGTTGTTGATTACGTTAATTGCAACCATTGTTGCCGTTCCATTAGGATTAATGTCCGCTATTTTTTTGAGTGAGTATGCGAGTGATAAAGCAAGACGTGTCATAAAGCCTGTGCTTGAAGTCTTGGCAGGGATCCCGACAGTTGTTTACGGCTATTTCGCGCTTACATTTGTTACTCCAATGTTTCAATTCTTTCTTCCTGACTTGGGCATTTTTAATGCGTTAAGTGGTGGATTTGTGGTAGGAATCATGATTCTTCCTATGGTGGCATCTCTCTCGGAAGATGCGATGAACTCTGTTCCCAACGCCCTTCGTGAAGCTGCTTATGGTTTGGGGTCAACAAAGTTGGAGGTTGTAGTGAAAGTCGTATTGCCAGCAGCATTTTCAGGTATAGTAGCTTCCATCGTACTAGCAATTTCAAGAGCGATCGGGGAGACAATGATTGTAACTATTGCTGCAGGAGCAACACCGAACTTAACTTTAAACCCTACTGAATCGATTCAAACGATGACGGCCTTCATAGTACAAGCAGCGACAGGGGATACTTCATTCGGTTCTACGATCTATTACAGTCTATATGCCGTTGGGATGACCCTGTTTGTCTTCACTTTAGTAATGAACTTAATCGCACAGTATATTTCACGTAAGTTCAGGGAGGAATATTGATGCTTGGGCAAAAGGAACGCCATATAAAAAAGCGCATGGAAGGAAGAGTCATCATAAACCGATTGATGATGGTATTGTTTGGGGTTGCAACAGCGATCGGATTAATATTTCTCGTTCTACTTTTTTACCGTGTATTGACTCAAGGAATTGGATATTTAAATTGGGACTATCTTTCTAATTTTCCTGCCCCTTATCCGGAGGAAGCAGGGATTTATGCAGGATTAATAGGTTCAATCATGCTTATGGTTATTGTAGCCATCTTTTCAGTAATGGTAGGGGTAGGATCAGCTATATATCTGGAAGAATATGCACCTAAAAATAGAATGACTGAGTTTATCCGCATTAACATTCAAAACCTTGCGGGTGTTCCATCCATTGTTTTCGGACTTTTAGGATTAACTTTTTTTGTTTATTTGTTCAGTTTTGGTTATACCTTGATTGCCGGCGGATTAACAATGGCGCTATTAATCCTGCCTGTTATTATAGTGGCGGCTCAGGAAGCTGTTCGCTCAGTTCCAGCAGAAATGAAAGAGGCCTCTTATGGCATGGGTGCAACAAAATGGCAGACGATATCCCGTGTCATTCTTCCTGCAGCAGTACCCGGAATATTAACAGGTACAATTATAGCCCTATCTCGAGCGATTGGAGAGACGGCTCCATTAATTATTGTAGGGGCAGCAGCGGCTATTTACACGTTGCCTGAATCGTTACTTGCCAAGTACACAGTCATGCCTATCCAAATATACAATTGGACAAGTCGACCGGCAGAGGAATGGCAATTTGTTGCCGGCGCTGGCATTATCGTCTTACTTGTTGTGTTGTTACTAATGAACTCAATTGCTGTATGGATTAGAAATAAATATCAACACCGGCTTTAATTAGGATGAGGAGGGTTTCATAATGAGTGAAGTAATGGTAAAGAAAAAAAATAATACAGTTAACAAAGCCTCTAAACGTGAAGAGAATTCCTTTGGATTACAAAAAGAGAAAGCAAATCATATTATCGAAGTGAATGATTTGAACCTATGGTATGGATCAGATCAAGCTTTATATGAAGTGAACATGGATGTTCCTGAAAAACAAGTGACTGCTATTATTGGACCATCGGGATGTGGAAAATCTACGTTCTTAAAAACCTTAAATCGTATGGTAGAGATGGTGCCGGTTGTGAAGACATCAGGATCTATAAAATACCGGGACCAAGAAATATTCAATAGAAAATATAAACAAGAATATCTTCGGACTAAAGTTGGGATGGTATTCCAAAAACCAAATCCTTTCCCTAAAAGTGTGTATGATAATGTGGCCTATGGTCCGAGAATCCATGGAATTAAGAAAAAGGAGATTTTGGATCAAATTGTTGAAAAAAGTTTGAAAGGTGCGGCAATTTGGGATGAATTAAAGGATCGCCTTCATGAGAATGCTTATGGACTTTCAGGTGGTCAGCAGCAGAGGGTGTGTATCGCACGTGCTTTGGCTGTAGAGCCGGATGTTATTTTAATGGACGAACCCACCTCTGCTCTTGACCCGATATCAACAGCCAAAGTGGAGGAACTTGTACAAGAACTTAAAGAAAAGTACAGCATAATCATTGTGACACACAATATGCAACAGGCGGCACGTATTTCGGATAAGACAGCTTTCTTCCTAAACGGGGAGCTAATTGAGTTCGCAGATACAGATCATTTATTCCAAAACCCTCAGGATAAGCGGACAGAAGACTATATTACAGGAAGATTCGGCTGATATTACAGGGGGGTAAATCAATGTCTATTCGTATTCATTTTGAAGAAGAGCTCGAAAACTTAAAAAAGCAAATTCAAGAATTAGCGTTAGATGCTAAAGAGTCATTGGATGAGGCTATTCGAGTTTTGTATAAAGGTGATGTAGAGGCAGCCAAAAAGGTGATAGAAAATGATACGCTTATGGACCGCAAGGAAGAAAAGGTTAATGATGATGCCATCTTAATGCTTGCAAAGCAACAGCCAGTGGCAAGTGATTTGAGAAGGATTATTATTGCTATTAAGATTTCGAGCGACCTTGAGCGGATGGCTGACCATTCCACCAATATTGCTAAGGCAACTATTCATTTAGGTGAGCACCACGGGATTGATGTAGATCCCGAATTGAGAGAAATGGGTGTCATTGCCATGGATATGGTCGATTTAGCGATGAAAGCCTTCGAGTATGAAGACATTTCACTAGCTAAAAAGCTGGCAGAAATGGATGATCAAATCGACAGAAGATATGGGATGGTTGTGAAAGAAATGTTAGAATTGACGGCAATCAATCCTGAACAAATTCAACATATTATGCAAATGGCATATGTGGCTCGTTATATTGAAAGGTTTGCAGATCATATAACTAATATTGGAGAGAGCATTTTTTATCTGGTAAAAGGAAAAACATATGATTTAAACAAATGAAAGAAAGCTTGAATCGAACATATCGATTCAAGCTTTTTCTTTTATCTAGGTCTTCATAATTTTCAACAATTTAAAACAATATAGAACAAAAGGCTTTCCCGCGTATGACAAACTTTGGTCGATTAAAAAAGTTTTTTATTTTGACGTAATCGTTTCAGCAATTTCCTCGTGAGACATGCCTGAATGAAGAGTGGTTTGACCGATTTGGATATACCGACTGTAGTCATTTTTTTCCATAAAGGCTTTAAATTCATCGGCATTTTCGATAATGTTCGCGCGTACCAGCTTTTTGCTGATTGTATCTGTTGTGGTCCCTGGAATGATGTCAAGAGAGAAAGTGGTCGTAGGATTCACTGTCGGTTCTATATTTTCCCTTTCTCTTGAACTTGACTGTACGGCATTCCACTCTTCATTAGTCACCGCTCGATATCCCTCTTGTTCAAGGTGTGTAATCATCTCCTCTACCTCATATTTCTTTTCAACAACTTCGGGACCAGGCGCTCCTGTATTCCAATAAGTGATCGCAAAAACGAGAGCAGCCGTGAACAAACCAAGTGCATATGAACGAATCCATGGTTTCATGTTTGTACACCTGCGCCTTTCTTTTGCTGAATCATAGACAGGACATCATGTTCACTCAGGTTCGTCTGTTTAGCTATGTAGTGGGTTTTATATCCCTTATGGTACATGGACAGAACGGTTTCTACTAGAGGCATTTTCTTTGGTTCCTCGTTTTTAGTGGCGGGATTCTTGGTGATCTCCTCAGTTAAATCTTCAGCAAGAAGTTCCTCTTCTAAGACTTTCATTTTCTTTTTTAGCTGATAGTTGCTCTGCATCATGGTTATATTGACTTGCTCTACTTGGTTTTCGAGTTCCTTCATACGATCATTCATAAAGAATGAAAGAATAAAAAGTCCAATAGCAACAGCAGCTACTGTACTAATCACATAAATCAATGTTTATCACTCCTTTAATGGTCCACGTTTATTTATATCATACAAATAGAAGCATGGCTATGGGATTTTCCTCCGGTTTTACCTTAATATCTACTTGAAAGGTACTTTTATTTTTGGTATTATGAATTAGTCTGATAATGTGAATGAGACAGTGAAAAGCACTTTTGATTAGGAGGAATAACAATGCGCGTAAATATTACACTTGCATGCACCGAAACTGGTGACCGCAATTATATTAGTACAAAAAACAAGCGTAAAAACCCTGAGCGTCTTGAGCTTATGAAATACAGCCCACGCGTAGGGAAGCACACGCTTCATCGTGAGACAAAATAAGCAGTAGGATTAATTCCTACTGTTTTTTTTATATCCAAAATCAGGTGGTGTAGAAATGGATAAAGTGGAATTAAGATTTAAAGGGAAAAATATTCTACAGAATATAAGCGCACAAGACCGTGAGAAGATGGAAGCAAAAATGTTGGATCACTTATTTGAAAGTGATCTATGGAGGAAGGCACGTGTTGTGGGGATAACGTTGTCCCAGTCACATGAATGGTCGACCGAGACGATTATTCAAGAAGGATGGAATGAGGGCAAAAAAATGGCTGTGCCTAAATGTTTCCCTGAAAATAAACAAATGCGGTTTTACCATTTTTTTGATTATGACCAACTTGAACGGGTATATTTTGGTTTAAGAGAACCAAAACCGGATCAGTCTTCCCTTGTGGAGAAGAATACAATTGACCTTCTTCTTGTTCCAGGGCTCCTTTATGATGACAGGGGATACAGAATTGGATATGGTGGAGGTTATTATGATCGTTTTATCGAAGGATTTCAAGGAAGAACTTTAATGATTGCTTCTGACCAACAGAAGTGTTCTTCCATTCCTTATGAGGAATTTGACCAAAGGGTTGAATATATTCTGACAGAAACAGGGGTCCATCCAACTTATAAGTGGTAAAATGTCACAAAATGTTTATAGATTGTGAATTACTGAACAAACTTTCGGCTGTATAATAAGTGTAAGCAATACGATAAGGAGTGTTCAGGATGGATCATGTGAATCGAGTGGCACTTATTGGTACAGGAGCAGTAGGATCTAGTTATGCATTCGCACTATTAAATCAGGGAGTCGCCGATGAACTGGTCATGATTGATGTGAATAAAAGGAAGTCTGAAGGCGATGCGATGGACTTAAATCATGGTTTAGCTTTTACTCCAGCAAACAAGAAAATATGGTTTGGTAATTATGAAGATTGTGAAGATGCCGCTCTTGTAGTTATTACGGCAGGGGTAAATCAAAAGCCTGGGGAAACCAGGTTGGACTTACTTGAAAAAAATACAGCTATATATAAAACAATTGTAGAATCAGTCATGGCGAGTGGCTTTGATGGATTATTTATTGTAGCCACGAATCCTGTGGATATTTTAAGCTACATGACCTGGGAATTTTCTGGCCTTCCTGCACATCGAGTCATTGGTTCTGGAACCATCCTGGATACCGCTCGTTTACGTTTCAAATTAAGTGAATACTTTGGTATCGATACACGGAATGTCCACGCTTATATAATAGGGGAACATGGGGATTCTGAACTCCCCGTTTGGAGTCATGCCAATGTTGCCGGGCGATCTGTGTTCGATCGCGTCCATGACCACCCCGATCAATATAATGTTAAGGATTTAGAAGGTATCTTTGATCTGGTGAAAGATGCTGCCTATCACATTATTGAACGCAAAGGGGCGACGCATTATGGAATAGCCATGGGCCTCGTCAGATTAACAAAAGCCATTCTTCATAATGAACATGCTGTTTTGACTGTTTCTGCTTATGTTCATGGACAATACGCAGTTGATGATTTGTATATAGGGGTACCCGCTATCGTCAATCGCGAAGGGATTAAAGAAGTTATTGAACTTGATTTAGATCCAAATGAATCGGAGAAGTTTAGAGAATCTGCCGCTTTATTAAAGAACACGATGGATCCAGTCCTTCACAACAATATGCATAAGGATACATCTTCAAGAGAATGATAAGTTCACCTAATAATAAGAAGAGGTGGATGAAATGCGTCAATTTATCAGATGGTTTATGATCATCGGTTCGGTTACAGCTACGATTTATAAGTATCGATACAAAGCTCTTGACATTGTAACAAGAGTTCCGGTACTAAGAAAACTGCTGGTACGTTTGTCCATGAATGTTCCTTGGATAAGACACCGATTTCTTTCTCAAATGTTTAGAGGACTTTGAATATATTAAGCTGTCAGGATTTTCTCCTGACGGCTTTTTCAATGCTTGGAGATAGCTACTGAATAATGGAGCATGATATGATGAGGTGGATTGAGGGGGTAACCAAAGTGTTTATTAAACAAGAGTTTTATTTATGGAAATTGACCTATGACCTAGTTGTTTCGCAAGGTTTTCAAGTGCTGAACATGAGTACAGAAAGAGGAGAGGTATGGCTGGAAAAGGAACATGAGTGGCAAACCCATGTCATTCGTATTTCTCATAAGCAGGTCAATTGGAAAAATGAGTTGAAACGTGAGTTGGAGAAAGCGTATAGGCAGCTCACTCAAAATAAAAAATTATTCCGTGGGGGAAAAGTACAATTTCACGTGCTGTATGTTTCCGAATATCCTCCAGTTGAGGAGTGGCAAAGCGTTAAAGAAGGGTTGTCTACGAAGAAACTTCCGATCCATCTTTATTATATGGACGATGAGCAAAAATCTAATGAGCAAAAACGTTTATACCGTGCCTTTAAATTAGAAGAGCCTTTGATTGATCATGGTGTGGAGGAAGCTGAAATGGAAGCGTTAATTCCGTACCTTAAGCATCAGCTTGTGAAGGAACAGCAGGAACAAAGAAAAAAGGTGATGTCACTTTTTGATTACGGTAAACCCCGGATGACATTTTTCTTATTAGCTGTAAATATTCTTATCTTTCTATATATAGAGTGGGTAGGTGACAGTACATCTGTAGATACCTTAATCGACTACGGCGCTAAATTTAATCCTGCTATCATGGAGGGAGAATGGTGGCGGATTGTAACTTCTATGTTTCTTCATATAGGTATTCTCCACCTTTTTATGAATATGTTTGCCTTATATTATTTGGGGACTGCAGTAGAAAAACTCTATGGAACATGGAGGTTTACATTAATCTATGTTTTTGCTGGCTTATTTGGAGGTGTTGCCAGCTTTATGCTCAACCCTCATGTAGCTGCGGGGGCGTCCGGCGCTATTTTTGGATTATTTGGTGCTCTATTATTCTTTGGAGTCCAACATAAACAGCTTTTTTTCCGGACCATGGGCTGGAACTTGATTACCATCGTTCTTATTAACATATTGTTTGGTCTTCTTGTCCCTCAAGTGGATAATGGTGCTCACATCGGTGGAATGGCTGGAGGGTTTATTGCCACAGCAATGGTTCGATTGCCTAAACAAAAAAATACTTCTAAGCAGTTAGTCGCCGTTTTGATTTATGTCCTTACGATTTGTACGATGGCTTTCCTTGGTACTTCTGGTGTTTTGAATACAGAAGAAGCCCTGACAAAAGTAGAGGAGACCAAGGAGTTGAACGACACGGAGGCGTATGAGGAAGCGATCGAAAAAACGACTCAGGCGTTACCAGAGGCTGGCAGATATGAAGCACCGCTCCTTTTCAACCGGTCTTTCGCTTATTTGCAAACGGGTGATATAGAAGCGGCACGAAAGGATCTTCTAAGAGTCATTGAGCTTTCGCCGGATACAGCAGAAGCGCATTATAATTTAGCCTTAATCTATCGACAGGAAGGGGAAGATGAGAAAGCGGTTGAATATGCTGAGCAGGCCAAAAACATTAACCCTGATCAAGAAGATTTCGGGAAATTATATGAAGAATTACTTCAGTAACGTTGAATGAGACGGTGTTTTTTTCCTGTATCGTCTTCATAAAGAACGATGAGATGTTCTCCCTTTTTGTCAAAAAGAATAAGTGGAATATAACTTTGAATCGGGTGGGAGGATTTTGTATCACTGATGCCCAACACATAATTTTTATATAATCCTTCCCACAATTGTCCTTTAATCCTTTCCGAGTCTTCTTCTTTTGTACCTGGAAGTGGTTGTTCTTCGTAGTCCGCTAATTTCGTCAAGGGAACTAACGTGTAGGCATCTTTATTGATTCCATAGTTGGTGATCAATTCTTCCCATTGGACTTCAAGTTGTTGACGAATGGAATGGTCCAAGCGTTTTTTCCATTCTTTTTCCTCTTCATTTGAAGGTTTTTTAAATGCAGTCCTTTTTGTATGAGGAGAATCAATCACATATAGTTCATCCTTGGAGGTTGCCTGGATGCTTTTAATAGGATCTTTTCCTTTATGGATTTCCCCATGGTGAAAGGAAATCGCCTGGTATTTCTGACTGTCTTCACCATGCAGGGAGGTTTCTTTTTCAATCTCTGCTGTATTTTCCTCCCATTTACTAACGACTCCTTTCAATCGTCCATTCACATATAACAAAGAAACATCCTGCCTTAAATACATAGATTTGTTACTCTCAGAGCCCATATTCCATGAAATTTCGTATTCATCATCATCTTCTTGTGAGGCAAAGTTTAAGGAGGTCCCAAATGATTTAAAGCCGCTGCCTTCGTCTAAAGGGAAATATTTGATGACAGCCTCCTCTTTAAAATAATAGGTATAAGAAGCAATAAGGATCGCTAGAGCTAAAGGTCCTAATATCCAATATAACCATACTTTTCTCATACTACCCTCTCCTTAATAAATCCTTAAAGTACAATCGGTCATCTTGGTATCTCTATTGATAGATATGAGTGAACTGAAATGGACATGCAAGTGAATTATGAAAAGCGGAGATGTATGTTTTCTTTGATTTTGATAAAACTAATCGATGCATGCATCAAGGAGGTGTGGGAATGGAAAAGCAACGCCTGTTCGAAAATTACGAGAAAAATGTGGCCTATATGAGGGAGCGCCTTGGAGTTGAAGAAAGTTTTGATATCGTACATTTAGATTTAGTCTACGCAGGGCGTGGCATGTCCCTATTTATGGTAGATGGCTTCGTTAAGGATGACATCCTTCAAAGAATTATGAAGCTTTTATCCCGATTGGATGAAGGTCAATTGGATCCTGATCCTCTAACACAATTATTGAAGACACACATTCCATATGTTGAATTAGAAAAGGAAAAAGATTTAAATAAATCGGCAGATATGGTTTTAGCTGGTCCTACGGCTTTAATTGTTGAAGGTGTCGATGAAGTCATCCTTATTGATGCCCGTACATATCCTGTTAGAGGTCCAGAGGAACCTGACTTAGAGCGGGTAGTCCGTGGATCCAGGGATGGATTTGTCGAAACATTAGTTTTTAACACGGCCCTGACCAGAAGAAGAATCCGTGATCGTTCATTGCGTATGGAATACCTACAAATCGGCAGGCGATCACAAACGGATATTTGTTTATGTTATATCAAGGAAATTGCTGATGATCACCGAGTGAAGTATCTACAGAAGATTCTTAAGGAAATAGATACAGATGGACTGCCAATGGCTGAGAAAACAATTGAAGAATATATTAGTGAACAATATTGGAACCCCTATCCGGTGATTAGGTATACAGAACGGCCGGACACGGCTGCAGCTCATTTATATGAAGGACACGTTTTAGTCATCATAGATGGCTCACCAAGTGTGATGATTACCCCTGCTACTTTTTGGCATCATATGCAGCATGCAGAAGAATATCGACAAAAACCTCTGGTGGGAGCCTATTTGCGATGGGTGAGGTTTTTTGCCTTCTTTGCATCTATTTTTATTTTGCCGCTCTATTTTCTTTTTTCTATGCAGCCTGATTTATTGCCAGAGTCTTTATCATTCATTGGACCCACTGAAAATGGGACAATCCCCTTAATCGTTCAATTTCTAATTGCTGAAGTGGGGATAGACATGCTAAGAATGGCCGCTATTCATACTCCTACCTCATTAGGGACGGCTTTAGGTCTTGTAGCCGCTATTTTAATTGGACAAGTAGCCGTCGATGTAGGGCTTTTTTCAAGTGAAGTCGTTCTTTATTTAGCGCTGGCCGCTATCGGTACTTTTGCAACACCAAGTTATGAAGTAGGACTCGCTGATCGAATATCTCGTATTGCGCTATTATTAATAACCGGCTTGTTTGGTCTAAAAGGGTATGTAATAGGAGTGACATTTTGGCTGCTCTATATCACAAATATGAAGACTTTCTTTACTCCTTATTTATGGCCGTTTATGCCCTTCTCCTGGAAGCCACTCAGGGATGTCCTTATCCGCTCGCCGATCCCATTAAAAAATAGAAGACCTGCGTTTCTTCATCCTAAGGACCCTGATCGTTAATCGATCAGGGTTTTTTACGTTTTCAACCGGGGGAGGTATTGGTATAATGTTATGTGGTGATAAAAAATGAAAACGATTTATGATGTGCAACAATATTTAATGAAATTTGGTACGATGATTTACATAGGTAACAGAGTAGCTGATTTAGAAATGATGGAAGAAGAAATACGAGAATTGTACAAAGCACAATGTATGACCTCAGAAGACTATCAAATGGCGATGTTGTTACTACGCGGAGAAATAGCGAGACAGAAAGATCGTAAAATAGGGGAGTGAAATAATGGAACACTATTTTATTGGCGCAGATATCGGGGGGACCACGGTTAAACTAGCCTTCATTAGAGAAGATGGGGAAATCACGAAAAAATGGGAAATCCCTACTAATACGGAAAAAAAGGGAGAGTCGATTCCCGCTGATATTGCGGAGTCGATTACAGAAAAGATGGAAGAAGATCGCATGGATAAAGAATTAATTTTGGGAATCGGGGCAGGTGCTCCGGGCTTTGTTGATACAAAAACAGGATATATACATGAAGCTGTTAATATTGGCTGGAAGGATTTCAACTTTGGCCCTTTGTTAAGTGATTTGACTGGTTTCCCTGTGTGGGTGGACAATGATGCCAACCTTGCAGCGTTAGGAGAAAACTGGCTTGGTGCAGGGAAAGGGTGTACGGAATTAATCGCTGTTACTCTAGGAACAGGAGTTGGCGGAGGGATTATTGCTAACGGCCAAGTTTTGAATGGAGCCAATGGTACTGCAGCTGAACTCGGTCATGTTACGGTCATTCCTGAAGGAGGCGCACCATGTAATTGTGGGAAAACAGGCTGTTTAGAAACTGTGTCTTCTGCTACAGGTATTGTTAGAAGAGGGAAAGAAATGATCGGCGATTATCCTGAGTCTACGTTACATCCCCACATTAAGACGGGTGCTCTTACAGCTAAGGATGTTTTTGAAGCTTCAAAAGCTGGGGATGAAGCAGCAAAGCAAGTCATTAATGAAGTGACCGATGTTTTAGGAATGGCTATTGCGAACATGGCTATCGCTATCAACCCGGAAAAAATTGTGATTGGCGGAGGAGTTTCTAAAGCAGGAGATTGGTTGCTTGAGCCTCTTGAAAAATCCTATAGGAAATACGCCTTGTCAAGAACTGCTGAAGCCTCTACATTTGGTATAGCCGAGTTAGGAAACGATGCAGGTGTCATTGGCGGTGCTTATTTAGTGAAGAAGAATAGATAAAAAGTTGGAGCTTGGGGCTCCAACTTTTTATGTTTCACTTCCGAAAATTTTTGTAACCAGAACTTAACCATTGGGACTTCTGTTTATAATGTTTTTATCTTATCATAATAAAAGGCCTCCACCATTCATTTGAAATTAATGGAAAATGATAAAATGATGAAACCTTTGTGGTACAATTTACGTCATATAATAGGAACCTGTTTAATAATGATTATAAGTGGAATTTTATAAAGAAAATATGGGGTAGGGTTAATTTTTTGTAAATTGGCCACCATCGTACTAGAGGAGGAACCATTATGCAGTGGAGAATGAAGAACGTCCCTTTATTCATCATCGCGACATTGTTATTTGGTTTAAAGACTTATGTCGTGTATAGATTTATGTTTGATCTATCCATTGAAAATCCAATGCAAGAATTTATATTGTTTTTTAATCCAATCGCCAGTGCCTATTTAATTTTTGCAATTAGTGTGTGGATGAAACCTAAGAATCAAATGAAGTATCTGCGATGGACAGTGTTACTTGGCTCATTGATTTTATTCTTGAATTTAGTTTTCTATAGAAACTTCACAGATTTCATTACCATCCCTGTGTTATTTCAAGGAAATAATGCAGCTGATTTGACCAGCAGTTTTCTAACTTTGGTCCATATCGAAGATCTTTTTATCTTTGCTGATGTGGCCCTTGTCTGGTATTTGAGTAAGCAAAAGTTTGATCTTTCTGTCAAACTACCGAAACGCGGAAAGATTGCAGCTACGGCTGTTACTTTCTTGCTTTTAGCCGGGAACGTTGTCCTTGCTGAAATCGAGCGGCCAATGCTTTTCGTACGAGCTTTTGACCGCGAATATTTAGTTAAAAACATTGGTGTGTATAACTACCATCTTTATGATGCAACGATGCAGACAAAAACCAAAGCCCAGCGTGTGTTTGCTGATGGTAGTGAAGTTAGTGAAATTGAGAGTTATTTAAAGGAAACGTCCCCAGATAAACCGGATAAAAATGGAGAACTTTATGGGATTGCGGAAGACAAAAACGTTATTTTTGTCAGTGTAGAATCGTTCCAGAACTTCTTACTTGATTCCGAAGTTAATGGCACAGAAACGACACCATTTTTGAATGAGTTGAAAGAAAGTAAAGATACAATTACATTTGAAAACTTTTACCACCAAACGGCACAGGGGAAAACCTCTGACTCAGAGTTTATCGTAGAAAATTCCTTGTACCCGTTAGGGAGAGGGGCTGTTTATTTCACTCATGCAGCTAACGAATATAACGCACTTCCGGAGATTCTTAATGAAGAAGGTTATGAGACGTCTGTATTTCACGCAAATAATGCAAGCTTTTGGAATAGGGATGTCATGTATGACAATATTGGGTACGATGAGTTTTATGATGAGAAGTCTTATGAAGTCACACCGGAAAATTCATTTGGATGGGGGCTCGAAGATAAAGCATTCTTTGAGCAATCTATAAAATATTTGCAATCACAAGAAAAACCTTTTTACAGCAAGTTCATTACTTTAACCCATCACTTCCCGTTTGAACTTCCTGAAGAAAAGGCTCATATTGATAAATACGATTCAAATTCAAAAACGCTAAATTCCTACTTTCAAACGGCCCGATATACAGATGAAGCGTTAGAACAATTCTTTCAGCAATTGAAAGATGCCGGACTTTATGAAGATTCCATTATCATCCTTATGGGGGATCATTATGGTATTAGTGATTTTCATAATAAAGCGATGGGGCAGTTCCTAGGAAAAGAAGTTGACCCATATGTCCAGACTCAATTGCAGCGTGTACCATTCATGGTTCATATTCCAGGGTATGAAAAAGGCGGCGTTAGAGACAAAGTAGTCGGTCAAATCGATGTTAAACCTACGCTTCTCCATTTATTAGGAATTGAGGAAAGCGGGGATATGACATTTGGTGATAACATGTTCGCTAAGAAAAAGAAAGATTTTGTGGCTCTTAGAGATGGAAGTTTTGTTTCAGAGGAATATGTGTATACAAATGAAGTGTGTTATGATCGATCAACTGGAGAGCCTTTGTCTGAAGCAGAAGCAGAAGCTTGCCAGCCTATCAAAGAAAAAGTGACCCAAGAACTTAGTTATTCAGACAATATCATTTACGGAGACCTTTTCAGATTTTATGATTTTGATAAAGAAGAAGAATAACAGGAAGCCGCTATGACAAATTTGTCGTAGCGGTTTATTCTATATATGAGTCCTTTAGGTTTAGGGTATAATGGTTGTTAATGATAGCTTGTTGAAGATGGAGATATATTCTATCCCTGGAAGGGTCTGAATATCGACAGTGATAAATATTTAGAGAGAGGAAGAAGGAAATGTATCGCTTTGAACACGTGTATCAAGGAGTATTACAGGATATCAATTTTACTATCGAAAAAAGGGATAAGGTGATACTTTTCGGACCATCAGGGGCTGGTAAGAGTACACTTCTTTTTTTGTTAAACCGTTTAAATGACCCGGAGAAGGGAGAAATTTACTACAATGACCAGCCAATTGAGGATCACCCAATTACACAGTTGAGAAAGAAGGTCGGGCTTGTATTACAGGCACCTAATTTGTTTCCCGGAACGGTATGGGATAATATCAAATACGGACCTTCGCTCTTTGGAGAATGGGAAGATCATCAAGGAAAGGAACTGCTGGAATATGTACAATTACCTTCCGATTATTTAAACCGGGACGTCGAACAGCTCTCGGGGGGAGAAAAGCAACGTGTCTCTTTGGCCAGAACACTGGCCAATTCACCTGAAGTGCTTCTATTAGATGAGCCTACAAGCGCGCTTGACTACCGTACAGCTGAAGAAATAGAGGAAGTACTTGAAAATTTAATTGAAGAGCATAAACTCACTATGCTGATGGTGACACATGACCTAAATCAGGCTCGCAGGCTTGGAAGTCGAGGGTTATTTCTAAGTGAGGGACGCGTGGCAGAAGATGGAGAAATTCCTGAAATGTTTGACCAGCCAAACAGTAAAGAGCTCATTAAATTTTTAGAACAATAAAGGAGGGGCACTTTTGGAACCGGAAATATCCAATCAATCACTTTTCTTTTTAATTATCTTTGTAATCGTCCCATTAGCACTTTCGTATTATTATCAACTTGGAGTTAGTAAAAATGTTCTTTGGTCGACATTAAGAGGAACGATACAGCTTTTTGCTATTGGTTACATCTTAACTTTTCTCTTCGACCTTCCAGCGAAATACGGGATTCCGTTTATGTTGACGGTTATGATTATCATTGCTACCTTTCATGCCAGACAGAAAGGAAAGGAGCTTCCTCATGTAGGATTGATACTTTTTGCGGGACTAGTTGTAATTGAATTGGGGGTATTAGGCTTATGGCTGGTCTTTGATATGATTCAATTTAAACCATCTGAAGTTATTCCTATGAGCGGGATGGTGATAGGTAATAGTATGACTGCCATGGGACTGGCTCTCGAACGCATGAAGAATGAGTTTAAAGAAAATAATGGCCGACTGCTTGCTTCCTTATCTCTAGGTGCCGAGCCAAAACAAGCCTCCCATCTTATCATTCAAAGAACATTACACGCTTCTCTAATTCCTAACGTGGACCGTCTAAAAACCATTGGACTTGTTCAATTACCTGGAATGATGACTGGTTTGATTCTCGGAGGAGTTTCACCAGTAATGGCTATTAAATATCAGCTCGTCATTTCATTAAGTATCTTCTCATCTGTATCGTTAAGTGCTATGTTTATTACCCTCTGTATGTACCGATACTTTTTTAATAAAAATAAACAATTGCTACAAACCGCAGAGGAAATCAGCAGCTCTCATTCTTGAGTATAAATCTAAGGGAATAAAAGGGTACAAAGAGAATTGCTTGGACTACGTGGGGGAAGTACTGAAGCTGGTATACCACTACATAGAGATTAAAATCAGTTATTTTTATAATCTTAGTCAAAAAAAAGCAAGCAGTCTCCAGACTGCTTGCTTTCCTCGAACTAACCAAATAAGTTGTACCAGATAGTCATAACGGAGAACCATCCAAAAACCAATGCTGATGCACCGGCAAAAAGCACGGCAAAGAAATTTTTTGTTTTAATTTCGCGAAAGATCGCGAACACACATAAAATCGTAACGAGCAAAAGAAGAATAGCTGTTACCAAGTTCAGCACCCCCTAAGTCTCTTTTCATTATTATCATCCAGAAATGATGAATGTTATACTTTATGTAACGATATTAGGTACTCATCTATTTTATAGTATAAACAGAAAATTGTCGAGTTATCTAAATGTATTTTTTAACCATACCTCCTTCAAAAAAGGGTATGAAAAAGACTTGGAGATTCTAAGATGAAGAATTTCTTGAGTTAAAAATATTTTTTTAAACAAATGAGGTGTAGGAATGAAAAAAATCACTAGGCTTCCGTTGGGACCCATAGCAACAAATGCTTATATCATCCATGAAAATAACGAGGCATTAGTCATTGACCCAGGCGGGGACTTTGAAAAATTGCAAAAATATCTAAAAGAAAGAGAATTGAAGGTTATCGCGATCCTGCTGACACACGCCCATTTTGATCATATTGGAGCGGTAGACCAAGTTCGTGAAAACTATGATGCCCCCGTGTACATTCATGAAAAAGAGGCGGATTGGCTTGGAGACCCTGAGAAAAACGGGTCTGCTTTATTTGGATTAGGTGAAATTACAGCAAAACCAGCAGACCATTTCTTCCAACTGGGACAAATGCAAATAGGTGATTTCTCCTTTGAAGTTCGTCATACGCCGGGTCATTCACCAGGAAGTGTTTCATTTGTATTTCGAAATCAGCGTTTAACGATTGCGGGAGACACACTTTTTCAAGAGGCATTGGCCGGACGGATCTTCCGGGAGGAAGTCGAGCAGAGCTTGAGCAAAGCATTGAAGACCAATTGTTCACCTTAAGAAATGATATGAGAATTTTTCCAGGACATGGACTCCCAACAACTGTAGGTGAGGAAAGAGAAGAAAACCCATTTCTTAATTAAAGGGAAAGAAGAAAAAGAACCTGTCACCCCCCCTGGAAAGGATGACAGGTTCTTTTTTTAGTGTCCGCCAAATCCTGGAACCAGAATAAAGGAACAGTAATACGTGAATCCGATCATGAAGACTGTCAAGTATGAAAAGAATATGTACATATACATACGTTCTGACAGCTTAAGGTAACCAACAGTAAGGAAAAAAGCCGTTTGAACTAGAGATAATAAGGAAGCTTCCATCATATCGCCTGTATAAAACATGACAGCGAAGATGCCTGTCCAAAAGGCCATTACTCGAAACATACGATCCATGCTTTTTTCCCCCTCCTTTTCTATCGTTAAACTATCATCCACATTATAAACGACCCGGATACAATTGTAAATAAAACGTCTTCATCTTTCCTTTTTCAGTATTTGTCTTCCTGTGCTTCCTTATTCTTTAACCATTCTTTGTTTGAAAATAACTTTTCAATTTAATACAATGAGCTACTCTTTTCGCATTTTTCCCTTATTGATTCAGTACACTTCTTTTGTTTCATGAGGAAGACTTTTATGGATGGAAAGAGGTTTTTATTTGTTTATGACTATGACTAGAATACTCTGTTACATTCCAGGTACATATCCATTGATCATCATGAGAACAATCCACTATGGCTTCGCCATCTGGGGTTATGTTTTTAAAGGCATGGTGCTTTTGGGTCTCCGGTAAAGCAGTTAATTCCTGTTCTAAGTCGCGGCGTGAGGTATCAATGATATGTTGTAGGGTGACAGAGGATTGATGACTCTTTAAAAGGAGGAGGTGGTTTTCGTATTGATGTATAGAAAGTAAGGTAATAATGAGTAAAAGAAATGAAAGAAAGAGAACCCATGGAAATACGATTCCTTCTTGATTAAGGAAGGTGGATTTTGCTCGTATATATTTTTTCATTGATCAGTTCTACCTCCATAACAATAAAGAACGAATGTTGCTCAAAGGAAATGGCTTTTACGTCCTGTATGAGTACCTCATGACCCGATCCATCAACCGTACGTCGGATATTTGTTCCGTAGAACTCCAATGAAATATGACGTTGGTTCTGGTCAATAACAGAGATGGATTGGTTCCTGACCGTATATGATTGCGCCTGGTTGATTTCTCCTTGAATGATTTCACTTAATTGATCGACAGATAAAGACGAATATGAATCATCAGGCTTTAAGAGTGAAAACAAGGGGACAGAAAGAGATAAAATTGTAAAACTGACCAAAAGGCTTATCATAACTTCCGATAGTGTGAAACCCTCTTCTGCCCTTTTATTCTCTCTTTGCATGTAAACAGAATTCCTTATTTTGATTTCTATGATTCCTCCATTTGACACAACCTTTTATCCACTCTCCCTCTAATTCATAAAACATAAAGGCCTCGTTTTGAAGTTCTTTTTCTGTAAAAGAAAGAGATTCTCTTATAAGGATTTGCTGATAAAATTCATCATGTAAACGAGTGATGAGTTCACGTTCCATACGGAGATCATTTACCGAGAGCCGAATTCCTGTAAGAACCGGGATGATGTTGAAAATAATGATTAGTAATAGACTAAAGGAAGTTAGGGTTTCAAACATTGTAAACCCATCAGCTTTCTTCAACACGTAACCTGCTGGAACCAAAAGGGAAAACAATTTTGTAGTTTTTTTTGGGAGCCATCAAATGCATCGTACCGGCTTTACGGATCATTCCCTTTTGATTGAATCTTACAGAGGACGGAAGGGTAGTCAATTTCATTCCCCATTTCTCAGGTAGTTTTCTAGTGAAAACCGTCTTACGTTTTTTTGTATCATATAACTCATATGTTCCTTTTTGCTGATAAAAGTTAAGGGAATAATAGATGTGATCATTCATCGTCAAGTGTTGGACCAGCAATACATCCTCTTTGAGCTGCTGAAGGGTCCGGGAGGCTTGGAAGTTTTCATATGTGCGGTATTGCATCGGTATAAAAAATAAAAGAAGGATAGACCAACACATAAGAGCGATGATCATCTCTGAAAATGTATAGGCTTTTTGGCTGTACAGTTGTCTATTCAATGGTTTTAACCACTCCATCTACTAACACCAAGCTTTTTCCATTTGGACATTTTTCCTGGCTTATATAATCTTCTTCAACCAATATTGAGAGGTCATCTGGGTAGACCTTATGATCAATAAAATAGGCCTCAACCTGAGCTTCTGTTGTTTTGATTAATGCTTCACATCCTTTTGCTCTAACTGATGTACTGTTTTTGGACATATTTGGGATGGTGATGATTAAAAGAATAGAAATGACCAGCAGTACAATGAGCATTTCAATAAGAGTGAAACCTTTTTCATTTTTAAACATATTTGTTCCTCCTCGTTTATATCTGGTTCATCCATTGGTATAAAGGAAGCATGATGGATGCATAGATGCAGATAATCATAACCGCAATGAGTATAAAAAAAGCAGGTTGGATGATTTGGAGCCATCCTGTTATTTTTTGATTTATATAATCCATGAAGAATTCAGCTAGGACCTCTAGTTCGTCTTTTAGGGCATGGATGTCATTGGTATAGTGGAACACATTCGTAAGTTCAGGACGGAAAAGTGGACAGGAATATATGGATTGGGCGAAAGTTTTTCCACTGGAAAGATCAGTTAGTATACTTTCACTATAGTAGGAAATGAGTTTATATTGCTTGTGGTCTCTAATCAACTCCAGGCTTTCCTTAATTGTGAGTCCTGCTGTTAGTAAGGAATAGAGATGGGTGGTGAAAAGGAAGGATGCCGAAAAAGACTGATAAAACTTTAAGAGAGGGACCTTTTCATATAAAGGAAGCTTTTTTTGTAAGCTAATCCGAGGTAAGATTATAATAAGTAACCCCCCTGATAGGAATAAAAAGATTGTGGCGGCTCCCATTGCATTTACGGCGTGCATCATATTGACCATCAGTGTGAACGATTGGTTGTTTTGTCCTTCAAAAAGGATGATGAAATTCGGCATTACGGTTCGTTGTAAAACGATGCAGGCGATGACAAGGAAAACAAATAGAAAGAGGGGGTAGCGGAGGACGCGTAGAAAACGGTCTTTGTAATCCTTTTTCATTTGTAGGAGGTCTTTGCACTGCCTAAAACTTTTGGAAAGGTCATGGTGAACCTGGCTGAAATAAAGAAAATTGGTCACAGATAGAGAAAAACGTGCCTTTTGACAGGCGAGATGAATGGGATCACCGGAACGGAGGGATTGTAGAAGGATCTCTGAAATAGGTTTTAATTGTGGATCCCAACCAGTCATTTTGAGGGCCTCTAATAATGGATAGCCTTTATCGAGAATGTGACTGCATCTTTTGAAAAATAAAATTTGATGCTTAACTGATAACGGAGAATCACGAAAACGTGTCCACTTCGCTGCTGGAGATGAAGCCGAGTGCATAAGCTTTCCTCCTTAATTTACTAAATGAATAAAAAGGCTCCTGGGCAGAGGACTCCCCTTTAATGGCTTTTTGTAAACGAACTCCGTCCAATAGTTCAAGTATGGCGGCTCTTTGGGGTAAATGTTCAGCTCCTTCCACTGTAACTAGTTGTTGGGAAGCAATGGCAATCATGGTTTGCTCCATATCTGTTTGTTTAATGTTCATTTCTCTCAGCCGGTGAACAGTGCCATGTGCATCACGGGCGTGGATAGTACTGATAACAAGGTGTCCACTGAGGGCCGCTCGAAATGCAAACTGTGCGGTCGGTTTGTCCCTTATTTCCCCAACCATTAAAAGATCCGGATCATGTCTTAAGGCTGCTTTTAAGCCAGTGTCATAAGTGATCCCGGCCCGCTCATTTACTTGAACCTGGATGATATTATTCAAATTCTTTTCGATGGGATCTTCTAAAGTAATGGCCTGGAAAGAACTTGTGGTCATTAGTGATTGGAGTAACGCGTACAAAGTTGTGGTTTTACCACTACCTGTCGGGCCTGTGAGCAGGATCATCCCATTTCGATGATGAAGCCATTGCTGAATCCTTTCTGTTTGATAAGGAAAGAGAAAAAGTTGTTCGAGAGGAGTATGGTCCATTGGTCTTAATAAGCGAATGGCAAGACTTTCGGTTCCGGTGATGGGAAGTGTTGATAATCGGAGGTCAAAAACGGTTTGGTTGGTTCGATGTTGATAGGTTCCATTTTGAGGGCGTTTATGTTCACCGATATCCATGCCTGCAGTGAATTTGAAGTAGGAGAGTAGCTTTTTATACATAGGAAGGGGCAGACTGGAGTGAAAGATTCTTTTTCCGTGGATGCGAAAATGAATGTACGCCGTTTCATTAAAGGGGGAAAAGTGGATGTCTGTGGCTGTTTGTTGTATGGCGGACACGATGAGGTCATGAGCATAATTAGCGATGGACTTCAAATATATACCACCTCTTTCAAAGTATTTTTACTCCTTCATTCTATTCGACATAAATGTTTGAAATCCTGCAACAATTTTTAAGAGGAGGAATTTTAGTGATTTATTTAATTGGATTTATGGGAAGTGGAAAAACGACAGTGGCAAATGAATTAAGTAAAAAAATTCATTTGCCATATATAGAAATGGATGAGTCCATTGAAAAGAATTGTGGAATGTCTATTAAGGAAATGTTCAAAACACATGGTGAAACGTTCTTTAGGGATAAGGAAACAGAGTTTTTGAAGAGCCTGACAAATAAAGCTATTGTTTCTACTGGTGGAGGCGTTGTCCTGAGAGAGGAAAATCGAGAGTACCTTAAAAATGGTTTAAGCATTTATTTGAAAGCCGAATGGAAAACGATCGTGGAGCGGTTGACTTCGGATACGGATCGACCGTTATGGAAGGGAGATGAGAAAGAGAAAAAACAACGATTTGAGGATAGATTGAAATTGTATAGAGAAGCTGCTAACGAAGTGGTTAGCGTTGATTGGAAAACCCCAGAAGAGATCGCTGATGAAATTTGGGCACGTCTAAAATAAGAAAATCAAGAGCATACTATAAGTACTACTGGCTGAAAAAGAGGGGTTTTCATGAATCAGAACGAGTATGTAAAGTTTTTGACAGAAGAAGTAGTTAAGTACATGCATATGTCTAAAGACGAAAAGCAACAGAGAAAAGAAGCCAAACCTTCAAAAAAATCTTCTTTTTACTGGTTCGGACTTCTCCCTTTTGCTTTAAAGATGTTCAGAAGAAAACGGAAGATCACCAACCATTGAAAAAACAAGAAGGGCCGCTGAGAAGATCAGCGGCTTTTATTATTCTATCGGGGAAATAGATTCAAATGGCCTGGATTCTGTTAGTGAATCCAGGTGGCACTTGTTTCTTGTGAGATGTAAAACATTCCACCATTGATGACTTCCATTTCAATATAAGGTTTGTACCGGTTATCTATCTGTTCGCGTTCTTTAGTGAAGGAGTCGAGGTCGATATCTTCAGACTCATAAAACGATTCAAGTAGTTGCGTTTCCTGTTTTAGGTGCAGCAATGATTCTTTAATCCATTGATTATCCTGCTGGGCTATATAGGTTTCAATATGTCGTTCCATACGTTTATAAGCATTGGACAACGATATAACCGGTGTCATTGGGAAGGTGTAGTCGGACACCGTAGGTTCAAAATCCATGTGTTGAATTTTCTCCATCATGCCGAGCATCATCGTTCCGTGAATTAAGTTAATTCCTATAGAAATTGGCTCATCTTTTGTTTGTTTTCCACGATAATGAAGAAGCGCATTCACGATCAGCCACGGACTCATAGCCCTGTTTTGAGCAGTGAATTCATGAATCACTTCATAAAGTCGAGCGGTTCTACCCTTTTTGATTGCGGTATTATAAAGGGTGTGCAGTTTAGGTGTCCCGGCATGTAAATAGATGCCTCCAGCCTGCTTCTGATCTGTATCTGTAAAAGTGAGCCGCATAGGATCACCTTCTCGATTCATTTTCTTCATATAATGCCAATAGAAAGGGCGATTCATAATTTCTTCGTCCATCTCACTCGTTAATTGGATAGTAAAGTGAGAGGGAAGGTCGTCAATAATGGAGCAACCATAAGATAGAAAGAACTGTTTAACAAACGTTTTATAAGGATTGACGGCATTCAACTCGATTCCCTCCTCTCATTTACTGTATGTTCTACATAACTGACCAGATTTTGTAGTTTGATATCTACTTCTCCCTGGCTGTCGGACTGTTTTAAAATGGATTGGATTTGATGATCAAATGACCCTCCGGGGATTTGTTCAAGAATATGGTCTAAATCTCCCACCGCATTTTTAAACATTTCAATTTTTTCATAGAGCATCTTCATAATATGGTCTTCAATTGTATCTTTGATTGCGAAATTGTATATTTTAACATCGTGTTCTTGACCAAAACGGTGAATGCGGCCAATCCGTTGTTCGAGTCGCATTGGATTCCACGGGAGGTCATAATTGATCATATGGTGGCAGAATTGGAGATTAATCCCTTCGCCGCCTGCTTCTGTAGCTACCATAACTTGAGCTTTTGTTTTAAATAGTTGTTTCATCCAGTCCCGCTTACTTTTATTGAACTTGCCACTGAAGGGGACAGAGGTAATTCCATTTTGCTGTAGGTACCACTGTAAATAAAACTGAGTGGCTCGATATTCAGTGAATACGATAAATTTTTCACCCGTCTTTTCAATCAGCTCTGTCATCCGTTTGGCTTTTATGTGATGGGGGACCTGTCCGATCGCTTCAATATATTCGTCATAGACAACGGCGTTTTCTTCTGAAGCGTTTTTCTTTAATTGATTTAAGGACATGTAACAGGCTTCCCTGGATGAACAGAGTTCTTTTGCCAGTGTAAGCCATGTAAAGGAAGGGTGTCCCGCCTTCAATGATTCCAACTTTTTATACATTTCCATCTCTTCTTCTGTAAATGAAAGCCGTTCGTTGACCACTTTTCGTTTAGAAGAATCAAGTCCAGTATCCTTTCTTCGGTTTCTAATCATTAAATGACCAACTAGGGAGTGAATGTGCTGGATATTGTCCTTTTCCTGAGAGTTTTCCCTGTATTTCTTTTTGAAGTCGGTTAAGTTACCTAAGTAACCAGGCTTTAAGATGGAGACAAGGTTAAACAAGTCGCTTAGTTTATTCTGGATAGGTGTGGCTGTTAAAAGAAGGCAGTAAGTTTTCTTTAAGGATTGGACAAATTGATAGTTTTTGGTCTGGTGATTCTTTAGTTTGTGCGCTTCATCGATGATGATAAGGTCATACTCGATATCAAGGATCGATTCTTTGTGATTTTCTCTTTTAGCCATGTCTATAGATGTCACGGTGACATCCCAATCCTCCCAGGAGGCTTGTTTTTTTCTAGGAGACGCTGCCTGGATATAAAACTTTTCATTTAATTCCTGAATCCATTGATTAACAAGAGAAGCGGGGGTTAAGATGAGCACTTTTTTAGCTCTTCCACGAATCATGTACTCTTTTAAAATCAGTCCGGCTTCCAATGTTTTTCCAAGTCCTACTTCATCAGCAAGTATCGCACGTCCATTCATTTGGTGGACAACAGTTTCCGCGGCTTCCACTTGATGTTCCATAAAATCTACGTGGGGAAGGTGGTCGAGAGCTAGTAGTCCATCAAACTTAGGGACCGTCTTAAATTTGGCTGCTTGATAGGCAAGTTTAAACCCACTCCATGGGGCAAGTTTATCAGGATGGTTTAAATTTTCGCTCAATGTTGGAATGAATGATTGGTCTGGATGAATTTCAATCATGGTTGTACCCTCCATCATTATTTATGATAAAAGATTGTGAATTATTGTAGAATTATAATGTCTTTTGTTACAGACGCGTGATATAATGGTGCTGAAAATAAACAAAACATTGTGTGAACGTTACACAATAGTATGCCCGGTAAAATCTAGAAAAATACGAAAGCGAATGACTGTAAAGGGAGAGACCACGTATGTGGCGCCGAAGGAGCAAGCAATCATTTGTGAATCTCTCAGGCAAAAAGACCTTTATAGGACGCAACTCTGGAGAGTGTTTGCATTTTGTATGCAAACCACCCAAGAAGCAAGCGTCAGGTTTTCCTGACGTCAATCTTTCTGGTGAAACGGACAGAGACTCTCGCGCAAGCGGTGAAGTCTCTTTTTTTATGGGCGAAATCAGTTAAAGGAGTGGGATTATTGACAGATTTAAAACGAACACCTTTATTTGCTGAGTACAAAAAGCTGGGAGCAAAAACCATTGACTTTGGTGGTTGGGATTTACCTGTCCAATTTTCGAGCATCAAGGAAGAACATGAAGCGACTCGCACAGCGGCAGGTTTGTTTGATGTATCCCACATGGCAGAAGTAATGGTGGAAGGAAAGGATAGCCTTAGTTTTTTGCAGAGAATGCTCACCAATGATGTTTCTAAATTAGAACCTGGGAAAGCCCAATACACGATTATGTGCTATGAAGACGGTGGCACAGTCGATGATTTAATCGTTTATCATCTTGCTGAATATAAGTACCTTCTTGTAGTGAATGCAGCAAATCGTGTGAAGGACTATGAATGGCTGAAGAAACACATCCAAGGTGAAGAAGTAACCATCGAAGATGTCTCTGATGAATATGTCCAGTTGGCTATTCAAGGTCCAAAAGCAGAACAAACACTCCAGACTATAACCGATTCAGACCTTTCAGACATTAAGTTCTTCCGTTTCAAGCAGGGGGTAACGTTAAAAGGGGTAGATGGGGAAGCCCTTATTTCTCGCACTGGATACACAGGGGAAGATGGTTTTGAAATCTATCTGCATGCAAATTCGGGAGCTCAGTTGTGGCAGGCCATTCTTGAGGCAGGCGAGCCTTACGGATTAAAACCTGTGGGTCTTGGAGCCCGGGATACCCTCCGATTTGAAGCAAATTTAGCTTTGTATGGTCAGGAACTAAGTGAGAAGGTCACACCAATAGAAGCAGGGCTGAATTTTGCAGTTAAAGTGAATAAAGAAACCGACTTTATTGGTAAAGAGGCTTTAAAACGACAAAAGGAAGAAGGCCCTGCTAGGAAACTGGTTGGAATCGAAATGATGGATAAAGGGATCCCGCGAACACACTATGAGGTTTTGGCTGGAGAGGAAGTTATCGGTTTTATAACGACTGGTACACAGTCTCCAACCTTGGGTAAAAATGTTGGTCTCGCTCTGATTAACAGCCAATATACAGCAGAAGGCACAGAGGTGACGGTTCAAGTACGTAAGCGTAAATTGAAAGCCAAAGTTGTTAAAACACCTTTTTACAAAAGATAACTGAGGGGGATGGAAGTATGGAGTTTCGTTATTTACCTATGACAGACACCGATAAAAAGGAAATGCTAAAGGGGATAGGTGTCCAGGATTCTGATGAATTGTTCTCAGACATCCCGGAAGGCGTTCGTTTGAAGGGTGATCTGGAAATCAAACCACCGAAAAATGAATATCAATTAATGAAAGAGCTGACAGAGCTTGCGGGAAAAAATATAAATTTAAAATCTCATACCTCTTTCCTTGGAGCGGGTGTATACGATCATTACATACCGTCCATTGTTGATCATGTTATTTCCAGGTCAGAATTTTACACCGCTTACACTCCATACCAACCTGAAATTTCTCAAGGTGAATTGCAGGCGATTTTTGAATTTCAGACGATGATCTGTGAACTGACAGGCATGGATGTTGCGAACTCTTCTATGTATGATGGCGGAACCGCCCTCGCAGAAGCTGTTAATTTATCTGCAGGTCAAACGAAGAAAAAGAAGGTATTGGTATCAAAAGCGATTCACCCTGAATCAATGGCTGTCATTCATTCCTATGTGAAAGGGCCTGGAGTAGAAGTGATAGAAATAGATCACAAGGATGGAAAAACGGATGTGAAACAGCTAGAAGAAGAGCTGGATGAAAACACAGCCAGTGTTGTCGTCCAGTACCCAAACTTTTTTGGTCAAATTGAACCTCTAGATGAAATTCGTTCTATTGTTGATACACAAAAGAAAACCATGATGATCACATCCAGCAATCCTTTATCATTAGGCTACTTAACTCCTCCAGGTGAATTTGGAGCAGATATTGTTGTTGGTGATGCCCAGGTATTTGGAATCCCTGCTCAATACGGTGGACCCCATTGTGGATACTTTGCGACAACAAAAAAATTAATGAGGAAAGTTCCAGGACGTCTCGTTGGTCAGACAGTTGACGAGGAAGGCCGCCGTGGCTTTGTATTGACTTTACAGGCAAGGGAACAACATATTCGCCGTGATAAAGCGACGTCAAATATTTGTTCCAATCAGGCTTTGAATGCTCTTGCTTCCTCTGTAGCGATGTCCTCGCTCGGTAAACAAGGGTTGAAAAAGATGGCCTGGATGAATATCCAGAAAACGTCTTATTTAAAAAAACAATTACAAAAGAGGGGCATCGAAATTGTTTATGACGGGCCGTTTTTTAATGAAATTGTTATAAATCTAAACCAAAACATTCAAGAGATGAATAAAGAGCTTCTCACAAAAGGGATTATCGGTGGATACGATCTTGGTGAGGTTGATGAAAACCTCAATGGCTGCATGCTTGTTGCTGTAACCGAAATCCGAACAAAAGAAGAAATGGATACGTTCGTTAAGGAAGTGGGTGATCTTCATGACTAATCAAGACTTTCCGTTGATTTTTGAATTGAGTCAAGAGAGTCGAACGGGTTTTAGTTTGCCGGAATTAGATGTACCGGAAGTGGATGTGGATGAAATGATTGGAGAGGCATATGTCAGAAAGAGTGAACCGAATTTACCAGAAGTAAGTGAGCTTCAAATCATAAGACATTACACAGCACTATCCAAACGTAACCATGGGGTGGATTCTGGGTTTTATCCGTTAGGTTCTTGTACAATGAAATATAATCCGAAAATGAATGAGGATGTTGCCCGTCTTACTGGCTTCAGTCATATACACCCTTATCAGCCGGTAGAGACGGTTCAAGGTGCCTTGCATTTAATGTATGACCTGCAGGAATCCCTTGCTGCTATTACGGGGATGGATACTGTGACACTACAACCAGCAGCGGGCGCTCATGGAGAATGGACGGGGCTTATGATGATTCGTGCCTACCATGAAGCAAACGGCGACTATAATCGTACGAAAGTAATCGTTCCGGACTCAGCTCATGGGACGAATCCAGCTTCTGCGACCGTGGCAGGCTTTGAGGCTGTGACAGTTAAGTCTGATGAGAGAGGACTTGTGGATCTGGAAGACCTGAAACAAGTGGTAGATGAAAAGACAGCTGCTTTGATGCTTACAAATCCGAACACCCTCGGGCTTTTTGAAGAAGATATTGAAGAAATGGCATCCATTGTCCATGGGGCGGGCGGAAAACTTTATTATGATGGGGCAAACCTTAATGCGATACTTGGTTACGCACGTCCAGGAGATATGGGGTTTGACGTTGTTCACTTAAACCTTCATAAAACTTTTACAGGCCCTCATGGCGGAGGAGGCCCTGGTTCTGGCCCGGTGGGTGTTACGGCAGAGTTTGCCGAGTACTTACCTAAACCAATTTTAACAGTGGAGAATGGGCTATATGTATTTGATTATGATCGTCCACAATCCATTGGCCGAGTTAAGCCTTTTTATGGAAACTTTGGGATCAATGTGCGTGCATATACGTATATCCGTACAATGGGTCCTGAAGGGTTAAAAAAGGTGAGTGAATACGCTGTTCTAAACGCGAATTATATGATGCGCCGCCTTCAGGAAGAATTTGATCTTCCTTTTGACCGCCATTGCAAACATGAATTTATTTTGTCAGGAAAACGTCAGAAGAAGTTAGGTGTCCGTACTTTGGATATGGCTAAACGACTGCTTGATTTTGGTTACCATCCACCTACTATCTATTTCCCTATTAATGTAGAGGAAGCATTGATGGTTGAGCCGACAGAAACCGAGTCCAAAGAGACGTTGGATGACTTTATTGATAATATGATACAAATTGCAAACGAAGCAAGAAATGAGCCTGAAAAAGTTCAAGATGCACCTCATACTACCATTGTCAATCGTATGGATGAAACATTAGCAGCACGTAAGCCTGTCTTGAGATATCAAAAAGAAGATTAAAAAACGGGGTCCACATAAAGGACCCCGTTTTAGTTGTTTTTTGAGAGATGATTAATTGAATAAGGACTCTCTTCAAAAGTGAGGGGTAATCATACTTCTTTCCAGGTGGGGTGGTGCTTTGGGCGTTTATGGCTAGGTTCCAGGGCTTTATCTTTTCAACTTCTGGTATGTTTGGTATCTTTATTTCAGTCTTCTAAATGGGAAGTAAGATAGAAGGTGAAAGGAGTTATCTGTGGGCACAAAATAAAAACTCCCGGTTGAGAATCCCGGGAGTCATCATTATTTTTTCGCTTTGATCTTACCTGTCCACTTTTTAAAGCCGCCTTCAAGCATGTTCAGATCTCCATACCCCTGCTTATGAAGCATCATTGCAGCACGAGTAGAACGCGCGCCACTTTGACAATATAGATATACAGGTTTGTCTTTGCGAATTTCAATGAGACGGTTCCTCATTTGTGATAGTGGAATGTTCCTAGCACCTAGAATATGGCCTCCATCAAACTCTTTAGGTTCTCGGACATCAATCAGTTGTGCCTTCCTATACCCTTCGCGGAATTCGCTTTCAGATAGTGTGGTCATAATTTTTCTTGCTTTAAAGAATCTATACAAACCAAAGGCTATAATTAATACTAGAGCCCCAAGTAAGATCCATAATTCCATGTTTCCTTCCCCCTCATTTCTCTATTCCTCTATCTATTATAGGAGGGAATGGACCGTATTTCAAAAAAATTTTATTGAACATTTAAAGAAAATCCTATTTTGTCGAGGACTAGGTTTTTTTGTAGGATGCAAATCATGAAAAAGGTGAATAAATTGACTAAAAATACGTTTTTCTTCAACTCTCTTGGACATACGGCATTTATCTCACGATTTTTTGATTGACAAGTTTCTACTCACTCGTTCAACAGCACAATATATGGTGACTGAAAATTACCACAACACAATATATTGATTACTTTTTCATAGATGTGGTATGTTACATATATCAAATCATTAACTGATGAGTTTTATGAATAAAGGGAGAGATGCAGAATGCAGACAACAACCTCCACAGATGTACACACAAAAATTAATGTGGATCGCCTAAATGCGGATATCAGACAGTTCCCACAAGTCCATGAAATTACTGAATCGATGTCCATTACCCATAAAGGTGTTTCTCGTCTTGTTATGTTAGACCGGTATGCCTTTAAAGATACAGAAAAACTGACTTTGGCAGAGGGAGATTTTGTGGTTCTTACTGTAAAAGATGATCCGAAATTCCCGGCAAGAGGATTTGGTTTTATCCATTCTATTGACTGGAACACCCACGAAGCGATTGTCCGTGTAGAAGACGAATTCCTCAATGTTCTCGAGCATGACGAAGAACGTGAAACAGGTTTAATTAAACGAAACCTTGATACAATTGATAAGCCCCTTGAGGTTTATTATGAACAAATAGCCCTCCGTAATGCCGCTGGGCTCTCAGAGGTAGAAACAGACCCAGTACGAAAACAACAGAGCTTTGAAGAATTTTATGAAGAACTGTCAGAATTAAACTTTATCCCCGCCGGGCGTGTTTTGTACGGAGCAGGATCTCTGACAGACGTCACTTATTTTAACTGTTATGTAATGCCGTATATCCAGGATTCCAGGGAAGGAATATCAGATCACAGAAAACAAGTGATGGAAATCATGTCCCGTGGAGGCGGAGTGGGAACGAATGGTTCTACTCTAAGACCAAGAAATACCCTCGCACGGGGAGTGAACGGGAAATCTTCCGGATCAGTTTCCTGGCTCGATGATATAGCCAAGCTTACCCACCTCGTAGAACAGGGCGGTTCAAGACGCGGGGCCCAAATGATCATGTTAGCAGACTGGCATCCGGACATTTTGGAGTTTATTATTTCGAAAATGCAAAATCCTAGAATTCTACGTTTTCTTATTGAAAATACCAAGGATAAAGCGATTAAACAATTAGCTAAGGACAAGCTTAAATTTACGCCTCTTACAGAAATAGAAAAGGATTTGTACCAAAGTGTTGTCAATTATAAGCATATCCAGGGCCAGGGCGGCTTTACTGATCAGAGCATTCAGGAGGCAGAAGAGAAGCTCCATCTTGGTGGAACATACGAGGTCCATAATTCTGAGTTCCTTACAGGAGCCAATATTTCTGTTTGTATAACAAAAGAATTTATGGATGCTGTTGAAAAAGATGCAGAATATGAACTTCGTTTCCCGGATGTTGAAAATTATACAGAAGAAGAAATGAAAACTTATAATGAGGAATGGCATCAAAGTGGAGATGTACGTGAGTGGCAAAAACGAGGATTCAGTGTCCGTACATATCGTACGGTCAAAGCAAGTGAACTATGGAATCTCATTAACATTTGTGCCACATACTCTGCTGAACCAGGTATTTTCTTCATAGATAATGCGAATGAGAAAACGAATGCTACTGCATATGGACAGAAGGTTGTAGCAACAAACCCTTGTGGAGAGCAGCCACTTGCCCCATATTCTGTCTGTAATTTGGCTGCTGTTAATCTTGCCAGCGTCGCAGATAAGGAAAATAAACAAGTGGACTTAGACAAATTAAAGAAAACGGTTCGACGAGGCGTGCGTATGCAGGACAACGTTATTGACGCAACCCCATATTTCCTTGAAGAGAATAAAGTACAGGCCCTTGGCGAGAGAAGAATCGGTTTAGGTGTAATGGGACTTCATGATCTTCTTATTTATTGTGAGACCACTTATGGATCAGAAGAAGGCAATAACTTGGTTGATGAAATTTTTGAAACGATTGCAACAACCGCTTATCGTGAATCAATTGAACTTGCGAAAGAAAAAGGAAGCTTCCCATTCCTAGTAGGAAATACAGATGAAGAAACACAAAAACTACGTGAGCGTTTTATTAACACAGGGTATATGAAAGAAATGCCGGAAGATATTCGTCAGGATATTCTCACATACGGTATTCGTAATTCCCACTTACTCACGGTTGCACCGACAGGGAGCACCGGAACAATGGTTGGGGTGAGTACAGGTCTGGAGCCTTATTTCTCCTTTTCCTATTACCGAAGCGGACGTCTTGGTAAATTCATCGAAGTGAAAGCAGATATACTTCAAGAATATCTGGATGAGCATCCCGAGCAGAATCCGAACGAGCTGCCTGAATGGTTCGTGACAGCTATGACGATGGCACCAGAAGCTCACGCTGATACACAATGTATCATTCAGCGCTGGGTGGATAGTAGTATTTCTAAAACGGTCAATGCTCCAAAGGGATATACGGTGGAAGAAGTAGAGCGTGTTTATCAGCGTCTTTACCGTGGTGGAGCCAAAGGCGGTACAGTATATGTAGATGGCAGCAGGGACAGTCAAGTACTGTCATTGAAAGCTGAAGAAAATGATTTTGACGGTGAACAAACAGAACTCTTTGAATCAGAAGATAATGAGCCGCGTGTCGTTCTCATGGATACGATTCATGAGTTAGACAAAACAAATGTGACCATTGGATCTGAAATCGGTGATACATGCCCAGTATGCCGGCAGGGAACCGTTGAAGATATCGGTGGGTGTAATACATGTACAAACTGTAACGCACAACTTAAATGTGGATTATAAGTAAGGGACCGGCCGTTGCATGTACGGCCGGTTTTTTCTTGTTTTAAATGTTGAACATCCATAGGATGGGATGGAACGCTTGATCTTGCTTGTCACTGAATGTAAACTAGTGTATCATTTTCATGTATAGAAACACATGCTTTGAATTGTAATTTCTTGGAAGATGAATGTATACATAAGACAGGGTATTGGGGGTTCAACATGCCGACACCTAGCATGGAAGATTATATTGAACAAATCTATATACTAATAGAAGATAAAGGATACGCACGAGTTTCTGATATAGCTGAAAATCTCCAGGTGCACCCATCGTCCGTGACGAAGATGGTTCAAAAGCTTGACCGTGATCAGTATTTAAATTATGAAAAATATCGTGGCTTAATATTAACCCCTAAAGGGAAAAAAGTGGGCAAACGGCTCGTTTATCGTCATGAGCTTTTGGAGCAATTTTTAGAGATTATCGGGGTGGATCATGAAAATATTTATGATGATGTGGAAGGAATTGAACATCATATGAGTTGGAACTCCATCGACCGGATCGGCGATCTTGTCCAATACTTTGACGAGAACCCGGAACGAGTGGAAGCCCTGAGGGAAGTCCAGAAGAAAAATGAGGAACAGAATGAGGAGTAGATGGTGAGGCGCATGGTAGATGCGTCTTTTTTTGTTCCAATAATTTTAACCCTTAGGTTCCTTAATAAGGCGAGGGGTTAAACCTGATCTCAAAAGAGCTGAAGTCCACATTCATTGTGAAAAAAGTCCCTCTGATGTTTGGGTTTAGCTTTTGGAAGTGGTAAGCCCAGTTTGTTAATGTAAACAGATGTCTTCAAAAATCAACGGTAAAAATGACGATAGACTCACATTCGATCCCTTTCGTTCTATTTTACATTCACGCCGTTTATAATGAACTAAGTGGGGTGAAGCGAATGAAAGTGGACGGTGTTTTTTCTGGTGGAGGCGTAAAAGCCTTGGCATTTATCGGAGCACTTGAAGAACTGGAAGATCGGGGTTATTCATTTAGTCGTGTTGCAGGAACCTCTGCTGGTGCGATACTTGCTAGTTTGACAGCTGCTGGGTTTTCAGCAAAGGAACTTAAAGAACGTTTAAAGTCCCTATCTTTTTTAAGTTTAGTTGATGTCCCGCTGTCAGACCGTCTATTTCCCTTCATGAAGTGGCTTCTTTTGTATTATCGAATGGGTTTATATAGAGGGAACCAGCTGGAAACCGTCCTTGAGCACTGGCTGGGTGAAAAAGGGGTCCGTACGTTTGCGGATATCCCAAAAGGAGCATTGAAAGTGATCTGTTCAGACTTGACGCTTGGAAGAATTGTTGTCATCCCCGATGATTTGAAAAAGGTATATGGCATTGATCCAGCTACTTTTTCAGTAGCGAAGGCGGTTAGAATGAGCTCGGGGCTTCCTTATTTCTTTTTTCCAGTAAAAATTCATGGCAAGCGCGGTAAATCTGTAATCGTCGATGGTGGTGTATTAAGTAACTTTCCACTTTGGATTTGGGAAAAGAAAGATGGTTGCCGAACTAGACCGGTGATTGGTATGAAACTTAGTGATGAACCGGATAAATTGCCAGAACAGAGAATAAAAAATGCCATTCAAATGTTTCATGCTTTGTTCAAGACCATGCAACAAGCGCATGATTCCAGATATATTTCAAAGACTTTGAGTAAAGACATCATCTTTATACCAGTGAATAATGTGGAGACCATTGATTTTGCAATGAGTGAAAAAGAAAAAGAAGCATTAATGGACCTTGGGCGTGAACATGCCAGTAAATTTTTACGAAGGTGGTCCCGATGATGCAGATATAAGTGGAAATAAAGAAAATCGAGCCATTAAAAAGTGGCTCGATTTTTTCCTTTGCTCTTATTTCCCTCGATCACGCGAAGTTGAGGCCCATTCGCCCGTTTCCGGTTTTTACGTCCAAGTGATGAAGCCTTTGTCTGCGTTTTAGGCAGAGGGTTTTTTTTGACTGCTGGTGTAGGCTGCTTATATTTTTGTTTTGATTGTTTAACTGCTTGCTTATACTTTTTCATCTCATTTCGTGTACCACCAGCGCCCCCACCGAAACCACGCCTGCGGAGGAAGAAAAAGTAGATTGCTCCATAAAGGAGAGCGGCAATTCCGATCATCATGACGATCGAAGTTAAAAAGCCTGTCGTATTCGTGAAAAGTTGAATACCAACAAAGAAGACGGCTAAACCGATCAATGTATAAATGACAGGAGTCATCCAATTACGCATGATATTTTTCCTCCCTTCTGATATTGGTCGACTATGAATATCTAATTATTGAATTATACCCTTATTTCAACATTTTCCTCATCGGGTGCGGCTGATTATAAGTTTATATAGGCTATTTAAAATTGTTTCCCCTTATAGAATAAAATATGCAGAACGAATCCTGATTTTGTAGGGGAAAAGAGTACTATTAGTAAACTCTTTCCTTCATATTAGTTTCTTTAAACCCTTGAATACTAAAAAATGGGTGGGCTTTTATTTTACAACAAATGGTGATGAAGAACTAGCCTATCTCCTGAAATGAGCATGAAAAAATTGGTGTTGGTTAAAATGAAATTAGAGGTGATAAAGATGGCTGATAAGCAAAAAGATCAAAGACAACAGGAACCACAACAAAGCGTGTTAGCAAAAGCGATGATTACGGGATTCACTGGAGGGGTTTTATGGAGTGGATTAGGAGCGATCGCTTATTATTTTAACTTTACTGAAGTTTCGTCTGCTTCCTTCATTTTTCGATCATTCTGGCAGACAGATTGGACGGGGACCTGGCTCGCCGAGATATTAGCTGTTCTAATTGTTGGGATTTTATCATTAGGGACTGCGCTTTTGTATTATTTAGTATTGAAAAAGAGAAATGGCATTTGGCCTGGAGTCTTCTTTGGCCTAGGGCTATGGGCGTTCGTTTTTTTATTATTGACTCCGATATTTCCAGCCATTCCAACATTCTTGGAACTTAACAGTGATACATGGGTAACAACCGTCTGTTTGTTCATTTTATATGGAGTATTCATTGGGTATTCCATCTCTTATGAATATAGAGAGTTTAATGAGACATTGAATTCTTATTCAAATGAAGGGAGAATATGATAAACTTTAAGTGTATGACAATTTTGGAAATGGTGGGATCGGAATGGGGACAAAGCGGCTTTTTTTAGTCAATGGGCCAAACCTAAATATGCTGGGTAGGAGAGAGCCGGATACGTATGGCAATAAATCTCTTGAGGATGTAGTGAAGCTCGTAGAAGAGACGGCTGGTGAAAGCGAGTTTGAGATAACAACTTTCCAGTCCAATCATGAAGGGGACCTCGTTGATTGGATCCAGAGGGCTGAAGAGGAAGCAGATGGAATTATTCTAAACCCGGCTGCTTATACGCATACAAGTATAGCTCTGCGCGATGCCATAAGTGCAATCTCTAAACCGGTCGTAGAAATTCATATTTCCAATGTCCATGCACGAGAAGCGTTCCGCCATACCTCTATACTTGCTCCTGTTTGTTCAGGTCAAGTGGTTGGATTTGGTATTGATGGCTATCGTTTAGCTACATTGGGGATGATTCAAAAGATAGAAAGTGAAGGGAGAAATGATTCATGAGTAAACTTTCAAATCTAAGAAAAGCAATAGCTTCAGAGGAATTAGACGGCCTTTTGATCATGAGCCCAAAAAACAGAAGATATGTTTCTGGGTTTGTCGGATCCGCGGGTGCCCTCCTAGTGACAACAAAAGAAGCTGTACTCATTACTGATTTTCGTTATACGGAACAGGCGGCTGAACAGGCGAAAGAGTTTGACATCGTTGAACATAAAACGCCAATGCCGCAAGCGGTAGCTGAGAAAGCATCAGAACTAGGGTTGGAGCGCATTGGTTTTGAGAAAGATCATGTTACTTACACACTTTTTGAACAATACAAAGAAGTTTTAAAGGCAGAACTTGTCCCAACATCAGGCATGGTTGAAAAATTACGCTTGATTAAGACGGACGAGGAGATTAGTATATTAAAGGATGCCGTTAAGATTGCTGATGATGCTTTTGAACATATCCTCGGTTACATAAAGCCTGGTGTAAAAGAAATTGATGTATCAAATGAACTTGAATTTTTTATGAGAAAACAAGGAGCAACTTCTTCCAGTTTCGATATTATCGTAGCATCAGGCTATCGTTCTGCTCTCCCGCACGGGGTCGCTTCTGGAAAAGAAATTCAGTCTGGGGAACTAGTAACCCTTGACTTTGGTGCGCTTTACAAAGGGTATTGTTCCGATATTACAAGAACTGTGGCTGTGGGTGAAATCAATGATGAATTGAAGAATATTTATAGTACAGTTTTACAAGCTCAGTTAAAAGGAATGGAAGGGATAAAAGAAGGCATTACCGGCAAGGAAGCGGATGCATTGACACGTGATTATATTAAGGACAAAGGTTATGGCGAGTATTTTGGTCATTCGACTGGTCATGGAATAGGTCTTGATGTCCATGAAGGTCCAGGGCTTTCATTCCGTTCGGATGTTACACTTCAAGAAGGTATGGTCGTTACGGTCGAACCGGGTATTTATATACCTGAGGTAGGTGGTTGTCGAATCGAAGATGATACCATTGTTACGAAGACAGGCAACGAGCGGTTAAGCAAGTCTACTAAAGAATTAATCACGTTGTAATTTAAAGGAGGAACTTAAATGATTTCAGTAAACGATTTTCGTACAGGTTTAACAATTGAAGTGGATGGTGATATCTGGCAGGTCATGGATTTCCAGCATGTAAAGCCAGGGAAGGGAGCCGCATTTGTCCGTTCCAAACTTCGTAATCTTCGAAACGGTAATATTCAGGAAAAAACATTCCGCGGCGGTGAAAAAGTAGAACGTGCCCATATTGAAAATCGTAAAATGCAGTATCTATATGCAAACGGTGATATGCATGCGTTCATGGATATGGAAACTTATGAACAAGTGGAAATTCCAACGGCGACCATTCAAGAGCAGTTAAACTACTTGAAAGAAAATATGGAAGTACAAATTCAATCTTATGAAGGCGAAACCATCGGCGTGGAATTACCGAAAAACGTGGAACTTGAAGTAACTGAGACAGAACCTGGGATCAAAGGGGATACAGCTAGTGGCGGGACGAAGCCAGCTACTCTTGAAACAGGATTAACAGTTCAAGTTCCTTTCTTCATTAACGAAGGGGAAGTATTAGTAATTAGTACCACAGATGGTAAATACGTTTCTCGTGCATAAATAAACAATTAGAACTTGTCCCCTTCGGGGATGAGTTCTTTTTTTTGGACGAACTTATGTCAGTATAGAGATTATCGACAACATCAACGCGTTCCCTCTCGAGGTCTAAAGCAATCGGGGGTGGAGGCCCTAATCTCGATTATGATCACCCAACTTCTAGAATGGTCCGTACCGAAAATCTAGGATTAACCTTTTTCTAAATATCCCCTGCAACTCATATAGATAGTTATGATCTAAATGAGCATAAATTTGATGATTAAACATATTTGTAATTAAGAATTTATAATGAATGAAAACGTCTATTCCCCTCTATTAACCACTCTATTCTCTCTCTTAAAATCTTCTAGTTTTATATTCTTTCATAGTCATAAGCGGGCAAGAGGAACATACATATGAAGTAAACCTAATAAAGGAGTAAAAAGGATGAAGGAGATTATACGATTGTTTCCACCCTCTATCCAACGCCTCTTAAAAAAAGAGGTGTGTTGGAAGAGTGTACAGGAAATCCGTCTGAGAATCGGTCGATCGATAGAGGTTCTTGAGAGCACACAGTATAGGTCGATTCATAACACAGGGATGACGGCAGAAAATCTATCTTTCGTCTTAAACCAGATCAGTCAGTTTTCGCTTTACAGGTTCAAAGATGAACTGAAAGAAGGGTTTATCACGATAGAAGGTGGCCATAGGGTGGGGTTGGCAGGAAAGGCAAACACTCATCAGGATCATGTGGAAACACTAAAACACATTTCCTTTATGAATATTCGGGTGGCAAAATCCACACCAGGACAAGTCAAACAACTTATTCCTTATCTTAATACATCGGGGCAGTGGCTAAGTACGATGGTTATCGGACCTCCCCATTCGGGAAAGACAACGTTGCTGCGTGAAATAGCTCGTTACATTGGATCGGATAATCCCAATAATCTGGCATCAAAAGTTGCCATTGTGGACGAGCGTTCAGAAATTGCTGCAAGTACGAGGGGGGTACCGCAGCTGGATGTTGGATTCAGGACGGATGTCATGGATGCCTGTCCGAAGGCAGAAGGAATGATGATGATGATTCGCTCGATGTCACCAGAAGTTTTGGTTGTTGATGAAATCGGTGGGATGAAAGATGCGGAAGCATTAAGAGAAGCAACTTACACGGGTGTGGAAGTGATCTGTAGTGTTCATGGTCATAATTTTGCAAGTGTAAAGAAGCGCCCTTCTATAAAACAGCTGATCGAGGAAGAAGTTTTTAAAAGGTACATTGTTTTAGATCGGCTATCTCCTGAAAATCAAGGAGGGTGCAAGGTCTTAGATCAATCAGGACAAGCACTTGCTCAATGGAAGGGGAGAGATTTGAATGCAGTGGATCGGAGCGGTCATCATATTGACCGTCACTACATGGGCCGGGTTTGACATGGCTTCGCGATTTAAGAAACGGCCGGGGCATATTCGGCAATGGAAAAATGCCTTACAAATGATAGAAGCGGAAATGGTATATGGACAATCTTCACTCCTAGAAGTATGCGAAAACCTTTCCACCCATTTGCCAAAGCCGATTCAGTCATTCTTCGTAGGAATTTTGAAAGAAGAAGGGGTCTGGGATGATTTCTTCTCGTTGTGGTCTACACAATTAAAAAAACATTGGACGATGAATGCTATGACCAAAAATGAATTAGAAATATTGATGCAGTTCGGGCGAACGCTCGGCCAGCACGACTTAGAACAGCAACAGAAACAGATTCAATTAACCATTCACCACCTTGATCGTGAGTTGCATGATGCTTTAGAAGTTGGTGATCAATATCAAAAGATGGCCAAAGGGATGGGTGTCTTAAGTGGGTTGCTTGTGATCATTTTAATTATTTAAAAGTTCTGTGAATACATGATTAGAGTTTTTAAAGGGGGAAGAGGCATTGTGCTCCAAGATGCAACGATATTATTTCAAATAGCTGGTGTCGGAATTATTGTGGCGATGATTCACAGCATCTTAAAGCAGATGGGCAAAGAAGAAATTGCCCAAGCCGTGACTTTGACAGGATTTATCATTGTGCTATTTATCGTCCTGCATCGTTTAGCTGACCTATTTCAACAAATTAAATCTGTTTTTCTTTATCAGGGGTAGTCCATGGATATTATTCAAATCGTTTCATTAGGATTAGTGGCGACCTTGCTGATTTTGCTATTGAAGGAATATAAATCATCGGTTGCCTTTCTGCTCCTTCTATTCACGGTCATCATTTTATTTTTAACGATTCTCGATCAGGTCAAACATATCTTTCAATTGCTTTCATACATGGCGGATAAGGCACAAGTAGAACCGATGTACTTCAAAACGATTTTGAAAATTATCGGAATAGCTTATATCGCTGAATTTGGCGCTCAACTAATCAGAGATGCTGGTTTAAATTCACTGGCATCAAAGGTGGAGCTTGCAGGTAAGCTGTTCATCTTGATGCTTGCCATTCCAATCGTTACAGCGGTGATCGAGACTATCCTTAATTTTATTCCAGGTGCATAGCAAAGGTGGGGAGGGATGCCATGAAACGAATATTGTTCTTTTGCTTCATTGTCATAGGATGTTTATGTTCTCCATTAGTCGCAGCCGCTTCCCCCTCCACACCTGAATCTGAGCCATCCTTACTTGATCATGTGACAACAGAGGAATTGGAGGAGAATTGGAATGACTTAAATCAACAGTATGGAGACTATTTGCCTACTTTTCATACAAATGACTTCCGGGAGTTTATACAAAGTGAAGGTTCTGTTGAGTCTTCCGATTGGTTCTCCGGTATCTTAGAATTTTTTTTACATGAATTACTTCTGAACGGTAAACTTCTCGCATCACTGTTGTTTCTTACATTGTTCAGCACGCTTCTTCATTCCGTACAGTCTGCATTTGAAAATTCCGTAGTCAGTAAAATTGCCTACATGGTGGTTTATTTAGTTTTATTAACGCTCGCCTTGGAAAGTTTCCGGCATGTGATTGAATACACACTTGGAGCAATAGAACGAATGAGCAGCTTCATGATTGGATTGATTCCATTATTGCTAGGCATTATGGCTTCATTCAGTCATTTGATGTCGATATCCTTTTTTCATCCTATTATCATTGCTCTTGTCCAATCTAGCGGTCTTTTAGTGAAGTATCTGCTGATCCCTTTGTTTGCTTCTTCTGCCCTTCTCCTGATTGTTGGAAGTTTAAATGAAACCTACAAGGTTGATCAGCTTGCTGAACTATTAAGAAAAGCCGGAATGGCGATTATGGGAGTTTTTTTAACAGTTTTTTTAGGTGTTATTTCTGTCCAAGGGACGGTTACAGCTGTCCAAGATGGGATCACAATGAAAACCGCTCGCTTTGTAACAGGAAACTTTGTACCAGTGGTTGGGAGGTTATTTACAGACGCAACGGATACGATTCTTGGGGCTTCCCTTGTGTTAAAGAACACTTTGGGAATTGCAGGGGTCGTCATATTATTGGGCATTGCTGTATTTCCTGCCATTAAAGTATTAGCTATAGCCATTATCTATAAAATTGCGGCCGCATTGCTGCAACCTCTTGGAGATGGTCCAGTCATCCAAGCAATGGATGTTGTCAGCCGGCATATTCTTTATATATTCGCTGCTTTATTAATGGTATCTATGATGTTCTTTCTCGTTATTGTCATTATGGTAGCGGCGAGTAACATTACTATGATGGTCAGATAGGGTGGTGGACTTGGAGTATTTTATTGAATGGATCACTAAAATTGTATTGTTCCTTCTTTTAGCCATGATGGCAGACGCACTTCTGCCGTCTGGAGTCATGAAAAAGTATGCAAGGCTTGTCATGTCCATTCTGCTTTTGCTCATATTCTTAGGGCCGTTATTACAACTCTTAAACATTAACCCAGAGCGCCTTGTTCAACTAGCAGATAAGTCTATGCAACAACAATTAGATGCAGAAATGCTTGATGAAAGTGTGGAATCAAAGAAAAATGAAATACTTGAGGGACAAGATGCATATAAATTAGAACAAGTTACGCAAGCACTTGCGGCAGAAATTGAGACACCACTCAAGGAAGAACAAAACCTGGTTCTCGTCGATGTGGCCATGAGTTTCCATCAGGAACCTTACAGTTTGGAAACGTTGGACAAGCTGACCCTCACGCTTTCTCGGGAAAAACAAACCCAGTCAGTCGAAGATGTAAATATCTCGATCATGGATGAAACAGTGACAGAGGAGGAAGACCAAGATCCTGAATTGGTAAATTGGATTGCTGACTATCTCGACCTGGACAAAGAACAAATCAGTATCCGCTGGGAGGATGAGGATGAATAAATGGTGGAACAAACTGACGGAACCTCTATCTAACAAAGAGGGGAGAAAGTTAAACAAGACAAAGTACCTTATCGCTATTGGAATTATCGGCGTACTGATCATTCTAACAAGCAATTGGTTTCAACCGAATGATCCACCGTCACCATCTCTTGAGAAAGGAAAGATTCAAAGTCAATCTGAAGAGGGAGAATCCGCTTCACAAACCCCTGAAATGACTGATTCCATATCTCAACTTGAATCTGAATATGAAAAACAGCTGAAACCTCTTCTCGAAAATATTCAGGGTGTGGGCGCGGTGGACATCATGGTTAATTTATCATCGACACATAAAAAAGTGTACGACAAGAATTTAATCATAGGAAAACAAACAACGAAAGAAAACGATAAGAACGGAGGCGAAAGGGAAATTGAAGATTATTCGAAAGAACAGCAGCTAGTACTCGTCCGTCAAGGTGATCGCGAAGTTCCCCTCCTCACACAGACGTCTAAGCCTGATGTTAGTGGGGTGTTCGTAACAGCTGAGGGGGTCGATCAAATGCAGGTGAAAGAGTGGGTGGTCGAAGCTGTCTCCAGGGTGCTGGATGTTCCAACTCATAGGATTTCGGTTTTGCCTAAAAAATAAGGAGGGGTTACTTTGGTTAAAAAGCAAACGGTATGGTTATTGACGATGTTGAGTTTGTTGATTGTTTTGAGTGTTTACTACATGACTTCCCCTGATAATGGTGAAATGGCCTTTATTCAAGAAGATGAATGGGCCGAAATTACAGAAAAAGCAAAAGGAGAAGAAGGTGTTGAAGCGACAGGGGATGGGGCAGTTATCTCTCAAATTTCCACAGATGAACTTTTCTCTGCTATTCGTCTGGACATGAAGAATCAGCGGGATCAAATGCAAGAACAATTATCAAATATTGTAGCGTCCAGTGATGTTACTACAGATGAAAAGAATGAAGCTTTAGAAAAAATGGAAACGATCAAAGCAAACCAGTCCAAAGAATCCATCATTGAAAATACAATTCGGGCAAGCGCTTCTTACGATGATGTTCTCGTAAGAGCTGAAGAGGATGTAGTCCACGTTACTGTAAAAGCGGACGAATTGTCTAAGACCGAAACCAATCAAATTATTCAAATGGTTTCCGATGAGTTTGGTGAAAAACGCGTACAGGTCCAATTCCAACCAGCAGGCTGAAGAAAAAATCTCCATCCCCTCAAGGGAATGGGGATTTTTTCGTTTGAATTCATGATGAGAAGATAAGCACAGCTAGTATGATAAAAGGTGCTTGGAGCAGTCCCTGGAAGCCTGAAGTGGGTAGGCTTAATGACAAAAGAGGCACCCATAAAGATTTTTTAGAGGCATTTTGATGTTTGGTGAAAATCACTATCATTCTTTATATAAATAGCTTGTATTCATGGTAAGTTGCAGGGATGGGGTATTGTATAATAGAATATGAAGAGGTATTAGTACCAGTTTATAAAAAGTAATTTTACATAAAAGGGGTGCCATATATGTTGAAGGTACAAGAAATCAGAGAAATCATTAAGTTGATTGATCAATCCAATATTGATGAATTTTCTTATGAAACGAACGGAACGAAAGTGCAAATGAAAAAGCAGCAAGGTGAAGTTATGACAACGCCAAGTGTGGTTCAACAACCAGCTGTACAAGCTCAGCCAGAACCTGCACCAAAACAAGAAGTCGTAAAAGAAGCACCGAAAAAGGAAGTGAAAGAAGAGCCTGTTAAAGAGGAAGCACCTAAAACACAGGGGGGGACGGATTTTGATGCTGAAGTCAAATCCCCGATGGTAGGAACTTTCTACCAATCTCCATCTCCGGATCAGGAGGCCTATGTAAAAGTAGGGGATCAAGTTAAGGAAGACTCTGTAGTATGTATCGTAGAAGCGATGAAATTATTTAACGAGATTGAAGCGGAAGTATCAGGAGAAATTGTTGAAATTCTCGTTAAAGACGGTGAATTAGTGGAATATGGACAGCCGTTGTTCCGCGTAAAGTCTAAGTAAACGGGGGTTTGAGACGTTGATTAAAAAAGTTCTTATTGCAAACCGAGGGGAAATTGCTGTCCGGATCATCCGTGCCTGTAAGGAGATGGGAATTGAGACGGTTGCCATTTACTCTGAAGCAGATAAAGAAGCCCTGCATGTACAAATTGCAGATGAAGCGTATTGTGTGGGTCCGACGCTGAGTAAAGACAGTTATTTAAACTATACCAACATTATGAGTTTAGCTACGCTAACACAAACGGATGCCATACATCCAGGCTATGGATTCCTCTCAGAAAATGCTGAATTCGCTGAGATGTGTGAAGAATGCAACATTACTTTTATCGGACCATCATCGTATGCCATTCAAAAGATGGGTACAAAAGATGTAGCTCGTGAAACGATGAAAGAAGCGGGTGTTCCTGTTGTGCCTGGTTCAGCAGGAATTATCAAAGATGAAGAAGAAGGTTTGAAGGTTGCTGAGGAAATCGGTTATCCGGTGATCATAAAAGCAACAGCTGGTGGAGGCGGAAAAGGAATCCGAGTAGCCCGTGATGAAGAAGACTTAAAAAAAGGCATCCGTATGACTCAGCAGGAAGCAGAAACCGCATTTGGAAATCCTGGAGTCTACATCGAAAAATTCATCGAAGACTTCAGGCATGTGGAAATTCAAGTACTTGCCGATAACCACGGAAATGCCGTACACCTTGGTGAAAGAGATTGTACAATTCAGCGCCGATTACAAAAGTTAATCGAAGAAACTCCTTCTCCTGCAATATCAGAAGAGATGCGTGCTAAAATGGGAGAGGCAGCAGTCAAAGCCGCCCTTGCTGTGAATTATTCAGGGGCAGGTACTGTAGAGTTCATTTATGATAAGGAAGACGATTCTTTCTATTTTATGGAGATGAATACGAGGATTCAAGTCGAACATCCGGTTACAGAAATGGTGACAGGTGTAGACTTGATCAAGGAAATGTTATGGATCGCGAATAATGAAACGCTTTCGTTTAAACAAGAGGATATTAAGTTTGAAGGATGGTCCATTGAGTGCAGAATCAATGCTGAAAATCCACACAAGAACTTTATGCCATCAGCTGGAAGAATTGATATGTATTTACCACCAGGTGGTTTAGGAGTACGTGTGGATTCTGCTGCTTACCCAGGGTACATGATCCCGCCTTATTACGATTCAATGGTTGCAAAACTGATCACATACGGACGTGACAGGGATGAAGCGATTCGTAGAATGAAGCGTGCTCTGGATGAGTTCGTAGTAGAAGGTGTCCACACTACGATCCCATTCCATCAACGTATGATGGAGCATGAAGTTTTTGTCGGCGGAGATTTTAATACTAAGTTTCTTGAGAAATATACTATAATGAAAGATGAATCTTAAAAGGAGTGATCATTGTGAGTGATAAGCAATTGTTGAATGTGACAGATGGGTCAACATTAGGTAACATCGAGATTGCTCCTGAAGTCATTGAAGTGATCGCTGGAATTGCCGTTTCTGAGGTGGCGGGTGTTGCTGCCATGCGAGGGAATTTTGCATCGGGTGTTGCAGAGCGTCTGGGCAAGAAGAACCACGGGAAAGGTGTTAAGGTGGAACTCACGGAAGATGGCATATTAATTGATGCTTTTGTTGTCATGGATTATGGAATTTCTATTCCGGACACGGCTCAAAAAATTCAAGACAATACAAGGCAGGCGCTGAAAAATATGACTGCGCTTGAGATTAATGAAATTAATGTCCACATTGTTGGTGTTCAAATGGAAGCTGCAAAAGAGGATGAAGTAGAAACAGAAGAATATTAAGAGTAATCAGAAAGGGCACTCCCTTTCTGATTTTTCTTTTTTACGAAAGAGTGATTCGAAGTGAGTCATAAAATATTAACCGTTACTTGATTACAATGGCTTTTATTCAGTTAAAATGTTATTATTCTAACGGATATTACCTTAAAGGAGAATGAAGATGAAACGACGCACAGCACGGGAAAAAGCCTTCCAAGCGCTTTTTCAAACGGTTACGAGTGAAATCGATACCGATGAGGCGATCGCACACGTAGTCGATGGTCAGGAAGTGGATGATTTTTTAAACGATTTAGTACATGGAGTTATGCAAAATCGAGAGGAGTTGGATAAATGGATCTCTGACAACCTCGATAACTGGACACTTCCGCGATTAGCAAAAGTAGAGAAGACAGTCTTGAGAATGGCCGCTTATGAAATGAAATATAAGGAGGATGTACCTCCCCAAGTAGCGATTAATGAGGCGATCGAACTTGCAAAAATATTTGGTGAAGAGGATTCAGGGAAATTCGTAAACGGTGTTTTATCTAAAATGGTCTAAATCATTTAGGGGGAATGGAAAAATGTCAGCAGAAGTAATTTATGGAAAGCAATTAGCAGAAGATCTTCGACAAGAAATGAAAGAGGAAATAAGTGCACTCCATGAGAAGGACATCCGCCCAAAATTAGTAGTCGTCATTATTGGTGAGGACCCAGCGTCAATGTCTTATGTGAAAGGTAAACAAAGGGCATCAGAAAAGATCGGTATGGATTCGGATCTGATTGAGTTACCGGTGAGTACTTCTGAAGAAGAACTCCTGACGTTGATTGAACGCTTGAATGAAGACGATACGGTTCATGGAATCCTAGTTCAATTGCCTGTTCCGGACCACATATCTGATCAAAAAATCATTGAGGCCATTGATCCGAAAAAGGATGTAGATGGATTTCACCCTGCAAATGTCGGTAAGATGCTAACAGGGCAGGACACTTTTTTTCCATGCACCCCTTATGGAATCCTTGTCATGCTCAAGCGTGCCGATATTAAACTTGAGGGTAAGCATGTAGTCATTATTGGAAGAAGTAATTTGGTCGGAAAGCCTGTAGGGCAGCTGCTTCTTAATGAAAATGCAACAGTTACACATTGTCATTCTCGAACCAGAGATATTCAAGCACACACAAAACAAGCAGATATTTTAATTGTGGCTGCTGGGAAACCCTCTTTAATTTCAGGCGAAGACATTAAAGAAGGAGCGGTCGTCATTGATGTAGGGGTCAATCGTGTGGATGGTAAACTGACAGGTGATGTTGATTTTGAATCTGCTAAAGAAGTGGCTTCCCATATTACACCCGTCCCTAAAGGGGTAGGACCAATGACAATTACAATGCTTCTCCATAATACGATTAAAGCTGCCAAGCGTATTCATCATCATGAATAAGGAGTGTTTGGTATGCACGATCAGTATTTAACCGTTACAGCTTTGACCAAATACATTAAACGGAAACTTTCAGGAGATCCGCATTTAAAAACAGTTTGGATGCGTGGAGAAATTTCAAACTTCAAGCATCATAGCAGAGGCCATATGTATCTCTCGTTGAAAGATGAACAAGCAAGGATTCAGGCTGTGATGTTTGCAGGAAATAACCGCACATTGAAGTTTTTTCCAGAGAATGGAATGAATGTTCTCGTCAAGGGCGAAATCAATGTTTATGAACCAATGGGGCAATACCAGCTGTACATTAAAGAGATGCAGCCTGATGGAATCGGGGCTCTTTATTTTGCCTTTGAACAGTTGAAAGAAAAATTGGAAAAAGAAGGCCTGTTCGCTCTAGAACGAAAAAAAAATCTCCCTACATATCCGAAGCATATAGGTGTGATTACCTCACCGACTGGGGCAGCAGTTCGTGATATCATCACGACAATTAATAGGAGGTATCCGATTGTCCCGGTTACAGTTCTTCCTGTTCTTGTGCAAGGAGAACGTGCTTCATCCTCTATCGTAAATGCAATACAATATGCAAATAAACACATGGATATTGATGTATTAATTGTTGGTCGTGGCGGAGGCTCCATTGAAGATTTGTGGGGATTTAATGAGGAAATAGTAGCTAGAGCTATTGCGGATTCCGAAATCCCGGTTATTTCTGCTGTAGGTCATGAGACGGATACAACGATCAGTGACTTTGCAGCAGATCTCAGAGCGGCAACACCTACGGGAGCTGCTGAGCTTGCCGTTCCATCTATTGTTGAACTGCGTGAGCAAGTGAAAACTCTAAGGGACCGTCTTGAACGAGTGATGTCTGTCCAGGAAACAGAGGCCAAACAAAAATTAGAGCGTTTGAAAAAATCCTACGCATTTAAGTACCCTGAACAGTTGATGAGGCAAAAGGAGCAAGACCTCGATAGAGTGCTGGAGCGATTGACGAGAGAGATGAGACAGGTCCACAAAAATTGTCACGAACAATGGGTCCATGTAGGACGGCGGTTACGTCAACAGGGCCCTGAAATGAAGATGGCTGAAGGTGTACAGGCATTGGATCGCCAGACGAGGCAATTGCATAACCGGTTCCATATGCTTTTACAACAAAAAAAGGAACGTTTTCATACCAACATTGATAAACTGACTTTAGTCAATCCATTGGATATTATGAAACGAGGGTTTGCCATTCCCTTTAATGAAAAGGGGAATGTCATCAAAAGCACTGTACATGTATCTGCTGGCGAGCCCCTTTCCTTGAAGGTACAGGACGGAAGAGTTGAATGCCGGGTGACGGATGTGAAGGAGGATGAAAATGGCAGAGAAGCAGGAAGTCAGCTTTGAAGAAGCAATGAAGCAATTGGAAGAGATCGTAGAGAAATTAGAGACAGGGGAAGTTCCTCTTGAAAAAGCGATCCAGTATTATCAAGAAGGGATGAAACTTTCCAAATTATGCAGTGAAAAGCTTGGGAATGTTGAAAGCCAGATGCAACAGATTATGAACGAACACGGGGAATTCGAACCGTTTTCTGTTCAGGAGGAAGAATAGACGGTGCAATTAACGGAATATTTAAAAGAAAAAAAGCAGTTGATTAATCAGCAATTGGAACTCTATGTGCGAGACTATTCTGTCCCCGGCAGGCTCCAGGATTCCATTCTGCATTCCGTTCATGCAGGAGGAAAAAGGTTAAGACCCATTTTGCTATTAGCAACAGCACAAGCGTTTGAGGTTCAAGAAGAGAAAGTACTTGGTGTTGCCTCAGCTCTTGAAATGGTTCATACCTATTCGCTTATTCATGATGACCTTCCTGCCATGGACAATGATGACTTGAGAAGAGGGAAACCTACCAATCATAAACGTTTTGATGAAGCAACAGCTATCCTTGCCGGGGATGCTTTATTGACATTGAGTATGCAAGTAATTGCAGAAGATCCCCATCTTAGTGATAGTGAGCGTATTTACCTCATTCAAGAATTGTCAAAAGCTAGTGGAGCAAAAGGAATGGTCGAAGGTCAAATGCAGGATATGCTGAGTGAAAATGTAGAGGTATCATTAGAGAAGCTTGAGAACATCCACAAAAATAAAACTGGTCAATTGCTTAAATTTTCCATCTTGACTGGAGCCTATTTAGGTGGTGTAACCGATAAGGTTCTAACAGAAATGATCAAGATGGCTGAGGCTCTAGGCCTTATTTTTCAAATTCAAGATGATATATTGGATATTACAGGCGATGCGTCGGTCATTGGTAAACCGACAGGGAGTGATGAGGGGAATCATAAAAGCACATACCCTCAGCTGTTAGGGCTGGAAGGCGCTATAGATCAAAAAGAGAAGTATGTCCAAAGGGCATTAGAGAATTTGAAGAATGCAAATATAGAAGGTTCGACCCTCTCTCAGCTCATTCAATATCTCAGTATCCGAGATCATTGAGGAAAGTATTTCAATTGAGACATATGACAAAATGTGATATATTATGATTATAAAAGGAATGGTGCAGTATTCTAGTCGGCCCTCCGTTCCTGAAGGCGGGCCTAAAAATCCGCCGAAGGGCACATCGATGAAGTTCCTTGTGTTGGCTTGAGGCGCCCAGCCTTGGGTCAATGCTGGGAGTTAAGGTCGCAGGGCGATCCACAAAGGCATGTGGGCGTTGACCCTGCTTCCGCGGAGGCCCATTATTGTAACAGCTTCTGAGCCAGATGCTGTTATGAAATGGGGTATGAACCTGCAGCATATGGAGTGAAATCTATATGCGCAGCGTAGCCTGCCTTGAGTGGTTTTTGAGGGGATTATAGTCATGAACATCACGCAGCTTCAGATGGCCACTGAGGTGCTGGTGTATAAGCTATATGAAATCATAACTGCAAAAGAGGCTAGGGAACGGCTAAAGGCTGTCGGGGAAATCCCCTAGACTGTTCTTTGGACATGATTCAGGAATTATAGTGCGGACTAAGTGGCAATCTAGTCCAGTTTCCGGAGACGGAGCTGAGTCGAGTTTAAAGGGGAACCGCCAGAATGGTGACATTCGGTACTCGATTGGGAAAACCTACTAGACCTAAGCCGCAATTTTTACTTGAATCATGACCATTCCTTTCTATACATACGGTTTCTAAATTTACTGATATAGAGGTTTGTAATGGACAATAAATTAAAAAAATCTGTACAATTCAGTTTGAGTATCGCCGTTATCACATTCGTGTTAGCGGCTATTTTTTCAGTTATATCTTCCTCCGTCTTAAGCGGAGTTATATGGATCATCGGCCTCGTCATTGTATTCATTATCGTCTTTACAGGGGTCTTCTTTGATATGCTCGGGATTGCGGCAACGGCTGCGGAAGAAAAACCTTTCCACGCAATGGCCTCTGAAAAGGTCAGTGGTGCTAAAGAAGCGATTGCAATCGTCAGAAATGCGGATCGATTCGCAAGTTTCTGTAATGACGTTATAGGGGATATATCTGGTATAATTAGTGGAACGGCCTCAGCTGTCGTTGTCATTCAGCTCGCCAATAATTTCGGCTATAGTGATGGTTCAACGGTTCAAATTGTTATTTCCGTCATTCTTACTAGTATTGTTGCTGCCCTTACTGTAGGCGGTAAAGCTCTCGGAAAATTCTTTGCTGTTCATAAGTCGACGGATATTATTTTTTTTGCTGCCAAAGCAATTGCATGGTTAGAAAAGAGACTGAAAGTAAGAATAGTAACAAGTGCATCGTCGTCCACTAAAAAATCAAGATAAATACAAGGGGGTCCTTTAATGGATCTGTGTAAAATCAAAGACCCTTCGATTTTGAAGGAAATGAATATGAAGCAACTAGAACAACTGGCGGAAGAAACGAGGCAATTTCTCATTGAAAACTTATCTACGACAGGTGGGCATTTAGGTGCCAATCTTGGAGTTGTAGAATTAACACTTGCCTTGCATAAAGTTTATAAGAGTCCTGAAGATCGTTTTATTTGGGATGTAGGACACCAATCCTATATTCATAAAATTTTGACTGGTCGTGGCAGTCAGTTTGATACATTACGTCAATATAAGGGCTTATGCGGTTTTCCAAAACGTGATGAAAGTGAACATGACGTATGGGAAACCGGCCATAGCTCTACATCCTTATCTGCTGCTATGGGAATGGCCATTGCCAGGGACTTAAAGAATGAGAATCATTCCATCTTACCTATTATCGGTGATGGCGCTTTAACCGGTGGTATGGCACTTGAAGCATTGAATCACATCGGACACGAGAAGAAGAATGTAACGGTTATTCTCAATGATAATGAAATGTCGATTGCTAAGAATGTTGGTGCTCTTCATGGCGCTCTTGGGCGGATGAGAAGCGCAGGGAAATACCACCGTGTCAAAGATGATCTTGAATGGGTACTGAAAAAAATCCCTGCCGTGGGAGGAAGAATCGCCCAGGCTGCTGAACGGTTAAAAGACAGTATGAAGTATTTTGTTGTGCCGGGTATGTTTTTTGAAGAGCTTGGATTTACTTATTATGGTCCAGTGGACGGGCATGATTTCAATGACTTAATTGAAAACTTGAACTATGCGAAAAAAACCGATGGGCCAGTTATTGTTCATGTGATGACTCAAAAAGGAAAAGGGTATCATCCGGCTGAAACAGATGTAAAAGATAAATGGCATGGAGTTGGCCCATATAAGATCGAATCCGGTGAAAAAATTAAACCTGTGGACGCGCCACCAGCATGGAGTTCTGTTATAAGTGAAGCTCTTCGTCAGGAAGCTCGGCAGGACTCAAGGATTGTGGCTGTAACGCCTGCTATGATTCTTGGCTCGAAATTAGAAAAGTTTGGAGAAGAGTTTCCAGACCGTTTATTTGATGTTGGAATTGCAGAACAACACGCGACGACTATGTCAGCAGGGCTTGCAACTCAGGGGATGAAACCATTCCTTGCCATTTATTCCACTTTTCTACAACGGGGATATGATCAAGTGGTCCATGATGTAGCTAGACAAAAGCTTAATGTCATATTTGGCATTGATCGTGCCGGGCTTGTTGGCGCGGACGGTGAAACCCATCAGGGTGTATTTGACATTGCTTTTCTAAGGTCTATCCCAAACATGGTTATAACGATGCCTAAAGATGAAAATGAAGCTCAGCATCTTGTCCATACAGCAACAAAATATGATGATGGACCTTTTGCTATACGTTATCCACGTGGGAATGCAAAGGATGTTGCAACAGATGAACACACCCGCACTATACCTGTAGGCAGTTGGGAAGTCCTAAAAGAAGGTTCAGATGGTGTTATTTTAACGTTTGGTACCACTATAGATATGGCTTTAGAAGCAAGTGAAAAGATGGAAAAAGAAGGGCGTTCAATCAAAGTCGTCAATGCACGATATATTAAACCATTAGATGATGGAATGCTTCATGATCTTATGAAATCAAGAATGCCAATTTTAACAGTAGAAGAAGCTGTATTGAAAGGCGGTTTTGGTTCAAGTATCTTGGAGTTTGCAGAAGAAAATGGGTATACTTCCCAATGGATCAAACGTATTGGTGTTCCAGACCGATTTATTGAGCATGGCAGTGTACCAAAATTGTGGGAAGAAATTGGCTTAACACGAGAAAATATCGTCCAGCAAATGAAACAATTGATTCCTAATAAACAGCAAAGGGCATAAAGTCATGGGCAGAAAAGTAAGACTTGATGTATTATTAGTGGAAAAGGGATATATAGAGACACGTGAAAAAGCCAAACGGACGATTATGGCGGGCCTTGTTTTCCATAATCAAAACCGTTTAGATAAGCCGGGTTTAAAGATTGAAGAGGATGTGGAACTAACTGTTAAAGGCAAAGCTATACCATATGTAAGTCGTGGCGGTTTGAAATTAGAGAAAGCCTTGAAGTTTTTTGAGCTTTCTTTGAAAGATAAAATTATGATTGACATAGGGTCATCAACAGGAGGATTTACAGACTGCGGGTTACAAAATGGTGTGAAGGTAAGTTATGCCATTGACGTGGGGTACAACCAGTTGGACTGGAGGCTCCGCAATCATGAACAAGTGATTGTTATGGAACGAACCAATTTCCGGTATGTGACCAAAGAGGATTTAACAGAGGGACAACCCCAATTTGCCTCTATTGATGTTTCCTTCATTTCTTTACGTCTTATACTTCCAGTCCTGGCAACGATTCTGGAAGAAAAGGGTGATGTAGTTGCTCTGATTAAACCTCAATTTGAAGCAGGGCGAGAACAAGTGGGCAAAAAAGGAATTGTTAAAGATCCATCTATTCATAGAGAGGTCATTGAAACAATTCTTGATTTTGCAACCCGACACGGCTACTCTGTACATGGACTCACGTTTTCACCGATTACAGGGGGAGACGGAAATATAGAATTTCTCGTCCATCTCTGTTTGGATGGTGAAGGAAGTGGAACGGTTTTAGAGGATATAGATATCGGAGCGGTCGTCGATGAAGCGCATGAAGCGCATCACAAAAACGCATAATGTATGTAAAAGGGCTTATGAAAGGCCCTTTTCTTATGGAAGGACTGAAACGGAGGATGGTCATGAACAAAGGACAACGTCATATCAAAATCAGGGAATTGATCACGAATGACGATATTGAAACCCAGGATGAGTTAGTCGATCGCTTAAAGGGGATGGGTTATAATGTGACCCAGGCCACAGTTTCACGGGACATAAAAGAATTGCATCTTGTTAAAGTTCCTATGATGGACGGGCGCTACAAATACAGTCTGCCTGCAGACCAGCGTTTTAATCCATTTGAGAAATTGAAGCGCTTAATGATGGATGCTTTTGTCAGTATAGATCGTGCTGGTCATTTTATTATTTTGAAAACCCTGCCGGGAAATGCAAATGCGGTTGGTGCACTTGTCGATAATTTAGAGTGGGATGAAATTATGGGTACCATTTGCGGGGATGATACATGTTTAATTATCTGCCGCAGTGAAGAACAAACGGAAACGATAAGTGAGCAGTTGCTCAATATGCTATAACTGAGGTGGAAGTTTCATGCTAACAGAATTGTCTATTCGTGATTTTGCAATTATTGATCGGATTTCAATCACATTCAAAGAAGGGCTTACCGTACTCACCGGTGAGACGGGTGCGGGTAAATCGATTATCATCGATGCCATCCAACTGCTTTCGGGCGGACGAGGGTCTGTTGAATTTGTGCGTCATGGAACGAAGAAAGCCGAAATTGAAGGCCTGTTTACCGTGGAACCGGACCATCCGATTTATAGGGTCGGAGAAGAATTTGGTGTAGATATTGATGAAGATGGAATGGTTGTCTTGCAAAGAACGATCACCCATCAAGGGAAGAGTATCTGCCGGGTGAATGGTAAGCTCGTTACCCTCGGTATAATGAAAGAGTTTGGACAATCCTTAATTGATATACACAGTCAGCATGAAACACAGTCACTCATGGATCCTGATCGTCATATAGAGCTTTTGGATATTTTTGCTAGCGAGGAAATTAAATCTTCAATGGAAGAATATCAGCTTGTATTTGAGAAATACCGTGCACTCAAAAAGCGGTATAAAGAATTGAGTGAAAATGAACAGGAAATGGCCCAACGTCTGGATTTATTGGAGTTTCAGCTCCGAGAACTCCAAGAGGCGGAGATGCAGCCACTTGAAGATGAAGAACTAGCCGAAGAACGTAAAAAGTTGATGAATTACGAAAAGATCTATCAGGGGATTCATGATGCTTATTATTCTCTGTACGGGGAACAGAGAGGATTGGACTGGCTGAGCCATGCGATGACATCATTAGAAAGTACGTCAGACGTTGATGAACACTTAGCCAAGCTTTCGGAGGAAATGTCGAACGCATACTATATAATTGAAGAAATGACTTTCCAATTGAGTAATCAAATGGCTGAGCTTGAATTTGATCCAGAGCGACTCAATCAAATCGAATCCAGATTGAATGAGTTGAATCGATTGAAGAAAAAGTACGGAGGCACAGTGGATGATATGCTGCAGTATGCTTCCCGAATCGAAGAAGAAATTGATGAAATCCGCAATAAGGATTCACATCTAAGTAAAATGGAAAATGAAATACATGAGCTTGGACAGGACGCGGTTCTAGAAGCAAAAGCCATTCATGATATCCGGATGCAGTCGGCATTGCGATTATCGGATTATATTCATGAAGAGTTAAGGGACCTTTATTTGGAAAAAGCGTCGTTTGATGTAGATATACAAATGAAGAAGGGACGAGAAGCGGATCCTGATTTAGATGGCACGCCTGTTCAATTACTGCCAAATGGGATGGATGTTGTGAAGTTTCTCATAACCACCAATCCCGGAGAACCCCTTAAAGAATTACATAAAGTAGCATCAGGTGGAGAGATGTCCCGGATTATGTTGGCTTTAAAACGCATCTTCTCACGACACCAAGGGATTACAAGCGTTATTTTTGATGAAGTCGATACTGGCGTTAGTGGGCGGGTTGCACAATCTATAGCTGAAAAAATATACGGCATCTCTGAAGGATCACAAGTTTTATGTATTTCTCACCTTCCTCAAGTAGCAGCAATGGCCGACACACACGTAAGAATTGAAAAGCGAGTGGATAATGACAGGACTCATACAGCTGCTATAGAGTTGACGAATGAGGAGAAAGCAGACGAAATTTCTCGAATGATTACTGGTGCAGAACTTACAGAGACTACAGTGGAACACGCGAAAGAGTTGTTGATCATGGCTCAAAAACATAAAAATAACTGAAAAAAGAAAGACTGAGCATATGGGATTGATCCATACGCTCTTTTTTTATAATAGTGTGTTCACCAAAAGATAACCTTATTATAAACAGGTAATCTTTACATATACGTTGGAGAATGTTTCTTCACAAGGGAAACCGTCCTATATTTACTGTGATTATGCTCGTTTAAAAAAGCCTGCGGAAGACCACATTATAAGTAAGCCATTTAGATGGTACTGGAGTGATAAGGAGTGTGAACCCGTGAAACAACAACAGACATTTAAATATATATGTGGTTCCGTTCTCCTGCTGTTCATGCTCATTTTACCGTTGATTGCCCCTGTGCATGATTATCTGTCCCTCCCCACGGAAGTGAAAATCAGCGCGTCCGATGATTCAGAGGTTATATCTGAAAAAGGAGAAGCTGAAGCGCTCACAGCTTTTTCGTCAACCGATGACCATCAAGTGTTTTATGAGTTCGCTGGAATGCCGCTTAAGAAAGCGGATGTAAGTAAAATGCGGGATATCCGTCTTATACCTGGCGGACAGTCTGTAGGTGTCGAATTGCATACGAAAGGTGTATTGGTCGTTGGGCACCATTTAGTAAAGGGTGAAGGTGAATCAAAATCATCTCCTGGAGAAGAAGCGGATGTGCTTGTAGGAGACATCCTTCTCGAAGGGAATGGACAAGAACTCAACAGTATGGAAGATCTCTCATCCATCGTTAAAAATTCTGGTGAAGATGAAGGATCGATCGATTTAAAGATTAAACGAGGAAAAGAGATAATATCGACAACGTTGACGCCCGTCTTTAACGAACAAGAAAAAGAATACCAAATAGGGTTATATATCCGTGATTCAGCTGCCGGTATAGGAACGATGACTTTTTATGACCCAGAGTCGAAGAAATATGGGGCTTTAGGACATGTTATTTCAGATATGGATACAAAAAAACCCATTGAAATACACGAAGGGACAATCGTCCGTTCTCATGTTACCTCCATTGAAAAAGGAAGTCAGGGAGTACCAGGAGAAAAGAAAGCCAAGTTTTCGTTGAGGGATGACCGTTTAGGAAATATTACGAAAAATACACCTTATGGAATTTTTGGCAAATTAGACGGGGATATAAAGAATGAGTCATATCCAGAAGGATTACCTGTCGGATTTAAAGAAGAGGTTGAAGAAGGACCTGCACAGATTATGACTGTCTTGGATGGTGAAGAAATGCAGACCTTCGATGTAGAGATCGTAAGTAATATGCCAAAGAAATCTGCAGTAACTAAGGGAATGATCGTAAAAATTACAGACCCGGAATTACTCGATAAAACTGGTGGAATTGTTCAAGGGATGAGTGGAAGCCCAATTATCCAAAATGGAAAAATAATCGGTGCAGTTACTCATGTGTTTGTCAATGACCCAACAAGTGGGTATGGAGTACACATTGAGTGGATGCTTCAAGAAGCCGGGATTGACTTATACGAAGAAAAAGAAAATAAAGACAAAGCAAGTTAAAGAAGAGCCTTTTAAAGGCTCTTCAGGCTGTCGAGAAAGTTCTCGACAGCCTTATTTTTTGATTTTGGTCTCAATTTACCTTTTGTTGTTTGTTACCCTAAAGATAGAAATCCTTTTAGGCGGTGATGATTTGTTTCAATCAAGGGAAGATCGACAAAATGAGCTGGAAATGGTGACTATTGAAGAGCTTGTGCCTGAAGACCACTTACTTCGTAAGATTGATCAATACATAGATTTCTCCTCATGTTCTCTTCTTACGCAGTGCACGCAAAATCAAAATCACCAGAAAACTATTACACGCCATGTATGGGAGGAGGATAAAGAGCAGGTTCGTTTGAACCGACTTTCCAATGAAGGGAAGTGGATTTATCGCATGAGAAAAGAGAAAGTTGAGCGTAGCTTCGCAGATTCAAAAGAACTGCACGGGCTACGTTATTGTCGCTTACGCGGAAAAGAGAAAGTGAAGGAACAGGCGCTGATGACGGCCGCCTGTCAAAACATGAAAAAGATTGCCCTCCATTTAGCTAGGGTAAGTTAGATGGAGGAGAGTCTTTTTTGGCTATAAGCTAGAGCGAAGGAGCACAGACCATGACACTCCTGCGGAAAAACGGGCGATCCGAGACCCCGCAGTGTGGGTGTTCACGAGGAGGCTCGGGCGTTCGTCCGCAGAAAGGGAATGATCTGTGCTCCTGGTGGCAAGAAAAAAGCTTGTAGAAAAACACGGGGTTTCTCTACAAGCTGAAGAGCCTTTTTAAAGGCTCTTCTTTCTTATTTTGGAGGTATAAAAGTATAAAAACATATTCGACAAAAATCGACAAAAGTGACACCTCATTGTCGAATCAGTCCGAATTCTTGAGTATTTCAAAGCATTTTCAAGATAATCTCAAATTATGAAATTTTTTTGTTATAATAAAAGAGGGTTAAAATCCTTGGTGTCGAATATGTGTATTACGGAAAAATGAAGGACAATTTTGTAAGGAGGAAAATAAATGGAAAAGATTCAAGTATGTTTGGCTGATGATAACCGTGAGCTTGTAAAGCTTCTTGAGGAATATTTTGAAGATGCGTCAGATATGGATGTTGTCGGCACATCCTATAATGGGAAAGATTGTTTGCAGATGGTTGAAGAGAAGCAACCGGATGTTTTAATCCTAGATATCATCATGCCACATTTGGATGGCTTGGCTGTCTTAAATAAATTAAAAGACATGGACAAGCATCCAGAAGTCATCATGTTAACTGCATTTGGTCAGGAAGAAGTGACAAAGAAAGCTGTGGAACTGGGTGCTGCTTACTTTATGATGAAACCATTTGATCTTGATCACCTTGGTGAACAAGTACGGCAAATCAAACATGCAGGCGATCCCATCAATCGTGCTTTAGGGAATAGTTATACATCCACGAAGTCTAAGAAACCAGACCTGGATACAAGTATCACCCATATTATTCATGAGGTTGGGGTACCGGCTCACATAAAAGGTTATCAATACTTGAGAGAAGCAATAACAATGGTATACCGTGACCTTGAACTCCTTGGATCAATTACAAAAGTCCTTTATCCGGATATTGCAACGAAATATAATACCACGGCATCACGTGTAGAACGTGCAATTCGACATGCAATCGAAGTAGCTTGGAATAGAGGAAATATCGACGCGATCTCTTCCCTATTCGGTTACACGATTTCTAATACGAAAGCTAAACCGACAAACAGTGAATTCATTGCGATGGTAGCAGATCGTTTAAGATTGGAGCATAAAGCAAGTTAAATAAAAGCACGAGAGGTACCTTTCTCTCGTGCTTTTATTTTTGCTGTTTCATGAGGTTACAAATTTTCATGGAAAGGGTGTAATTCGTATAAACACCGGCATCAATCTTATCCATTTCTTTGAGTAGAAAGTTATAGACCGGTTCTTCAAGGAGAAGTAGACCATCTCGATTGACTAATCTGTAGCAAAACGGGAGGTCTAAATATTGAACAATAATATAGGTTTGTCCAGCGTTCTCGTAAGTACAAATGATGGAGAGTTCACTGTTTTGGGGGTAATATTTAGACCCTCCGAATCCATCTCTCCGTAAAACCATAGAACCACCCTTCCTTTATCCCTTATCATATCTGAAAAATAATTAAAGATGTAACAAAAACATAGAGTAATTGTAAAAAGCCCCATGTTAGCGTCGAATTTTGCGATTGAAGATATAATTTTTTAAAAAGTTGTTCAATAATTCACCTATTTTGTGATACAATTCTTAATTATTAATTACTTTCGTTCATTAATGTGGGGGTTGTAAAATGAAAGTCGTAAAATTCGGAGGCAGTTCTCTAGCCGATGCTGCACAAATCGAAAAAGTACAAAATATTATACAAGAAGATGAACAAAGAAGAGTGGTTATAGTATCCGCCCCTGGAAAGCGGAATAGTGAAGACGACAAGGTAACAGACCTTTTAATTGCATTAGGAAGCTCTATTCAAGCTGGTGAAACAGATCGAGACATTTATAAAAAAATTATAAGCCGTTTCCGTGTAATGACTGAGGAATTAGGGCTCCCATTGAGTGTGGCTGAAAAAGTGAAGGATACCATCGATGAAGCGGTTGAGATGGTAAAAGATGATTCTTCGCATGCTCTTGATGCCCTGAAGGCATGCGGAGAGGATGGATCCGCACGTATTGTCAGTGCTTATTTGCAAGAATGCGGGCTTCAAGCTTCGTATGTTAATCCTAAAGAAGCGGGTATTGTTGTTCGTGACCAACCAGGCGGTGCCCTTGTGTTAGAAGAAAGTTTTGATCAATTATATTCATTAAGAAGCCGTAATGAAATTCTCGTTATCCCTGGGTTCTTTGGTTTTACGCCAGAAGGTGAACTGGTCACTTTTTCACGGGGAGGCTCTGATATTACGGGTTCGATTGTAGCAGCAGGACTAAAAGCCAACTTATATGAAAATTTCACTGATGTAGATTCTGTTTTTTGTGTAAATCCAATGGATGTGGACCAGCCAAAAGAATTAACTTCGCTGACCTACCGGGAAATGCGGGAACTATCATATGCAGGATTTTCTGTCTTCCACGATGAAGCGCTTATTCCTGCGTTTAAAGAAAAGATACCGGTCTGTATTAAAAACACGAACAACCCATCTGCGCCGGGTACAATGATTGTCTCGGATTTACCAGAAAGAGAAAGTCATGTAGTCGGAATTGCCAGTGATAAAGGATTTTTGAACTTATATGTAAGCAAATACTTCATGAACCGTGAAATTGGCTTCGGGAGGAGGTTGCTGCAAATTTTAGAAGATGAAGGTGTATCATTCGAACACGCACCTTCTGGAATCGATGATATGTCCGTGGTTATTCGAGAACACCACTTACCACCTGAAAAAGAAGAAGTAGTGGTAAATAGGATTAAAACAGAATTACAGGTCGATACGGTGATGATCGAGAGGGAAATGGCTTTGATCATGATCGTCGGCGAAGGCATGAACCAAACAATAGGGATTGCGAGCCGTGCTGCAGCTGCCTTTCGTGAAGCAGAAGTCAATATCGAAATGATTAATCAGGGTTCTTCCGAAGTTTCCATGATGTTCGGAGTTAAATCTTCCGGATTGGGAAAAGCAGTGAAATCCCTTTATCGCACTTTTTTTGAGTAAGATAGGACAGAGCAGAACAGAAGCGTGGTTAAACGATCTTCCTATTCATTTTACTTAAACAAGAAAAAGTCGAAGCAGTTTCTAAGTCTGCTTCGACTTTTTTTGTTGGGCTAACTTTTGATTCAATTGTTCAAGGGTGTGGATATCGTACTCAAGGGTATTCGATAATAAATAATGAAAAAGTTCCGCTGTCATAATTGCATCATTCAAAGCGTGGTGACGGTCTCTTTTTTCAATTCCCACATGTTTCAACAGAGGGTCAAGTTGATGCCGAACGTTAGGAAGCAGCCATTGAGCCATAAGCTGGGAATCAATGACATGAGGTTCATAATCAGGGAGTTTCCACCTTTTTAACATCGCCTTCAAAAAACGCATATCAAATTTAGCTGGATGAGCCACAAGAACAGAACCTTCACTAAACTCTATGAAATTTTGGAAACCCTCGATGAATGGGCTGGAATTTTGCAGCCGTTCTTTTGAGAGACCAGTCAATCTTAATGTTTGTTTGTTCACAGGCCTAATGGGTCGGATCACCTGATGGAATTTTTCCATTCGACACGCTTGCAGTCCTTGCAACCGAATGGCTCCGATAGAAATGATTTCATGACCAATTTCAGGTAAGAAGCCGGTTGTCTCTAAATCGAATATGGTAAAGTCTAAAGTTTCCAATGGCTCCTTCTCGAAGGATGGAGCTTTGGTAAAGTCGTCCAATTGGTTTTGTAACTGTTCATACAGATGCCACTTGAAGTAAGGCTTAATTTTAAAGTAGTACATTGGTTTCTCAAAGAGCAGGTATTTTAAAATTTGTAAGTCAACAGGTAACATCAAACCACCCGATTTCGGTTATAGCTCAATTCAAGCACTTGCTGCAAGCGTTTGGCGATGATTAGCGATTCTCTTAATGAGCGTCGCTCTTCTTTATTCATAGGTCCGAGTCTCAAATCATTGCTTAGGTATTCATTCTCATCCAATTGTTGAAGGTTTGCCTTTAATCGAAACAACATAAGGCGATGCAAAGCGGTCTTCGCATTTTCGACATCACGAGGATGAAAACGTTCTTGTTCGGCTAGTGCTTCGAGTCTATTTACTGTGTTAATTTCTTCAATTCCATATTTCATGCTGTATATACGGATGGCATTAACAATCTGCATGATGGCAGATTTCTTTAAATTGAGTGTCCGCTTTTTTCCGATTCCTGAAATTCGCCCGAATGGTTGAACGGGGACACGGAAACGTAAAGTGTCTTTCATGAGCAATTGGTGTAAGTTCAAAGATCTCTTCACACGGCTTGTTACATATTTTTTCAAATCGTACGCAAGCGAATAATCCCCTGTAATCGGCCGGAAGTCCATAAAGATTGTAAAATCGCGTATTTCTTCCGCATCCATTTTATTAATCCACTGATCAATACTTTTATGCCAGTCACTCATTTGCTGGCGCCATTTGGGCTCCTTGGCCATTATGCCCCCGGTGCAGTATGGAAAACCGCAATCATTCAACATGTCATTTATTTTATTTGTAAACAATTCAAAGTAATTTTCGATTTTTGATTTTTGTTTACTGTTCTCATAATCTGCCAGGATGATGGCATTATCCTGGTCCGTCGAAAAAGCCTGTTCTTTTCTTCCTTCACTGCCCATTACTAAGAAACAATAATTGACTGGTGGAGCTCCATATCCTTCACGTATCATTTCATCTTCAGCAATTTGGACGACTTGTTTATGGATTCGATCGTTGTAGTTGGTCATTAATTCAGCAATATCATACGCTAGCATATGGTCTTTGATTAAGCTGGCCACGAAGTTTTGAAAACGTTTATTATGGATCGGTGACAGTGGGATAATTTCATCGATATTTGTTGCGTTGGAAATTTTATAAGTTAAATCGAAATAGACGGAGTTCTTAATCGTAAAGAAAGAGGACTGTCTTAAGATCCCTACCACCTTATCCTTGTGCAATACAGGGATAATTTCAGTTGGATGGTGTTTTAAATAACTCAAAGCGTCATAGATGAATTCCTGTTCGTTTATTTCATATGCTTCTTCTGCCATATATGCGTTGACAGGATTTTTATGGTCATTCTCGAAGTAGGCACGCAAAATTTGGCTATAGCCGATCATGCCTAGCATCGACTGCTGATCATCACTAACGATAAGGGCTTCTATTTTTTGCTGTTGAAGCATACGGGCAGCCTTTTCGATTGAGGCTTCTGGGTGAATAAATGTAGGGGGTTCCATATAAGCGTCTGCCCGTTTTTTGTAAAGTTCACGGTCATCCTGTTCATCTGTCGTTGAGCTCTTATATTTGACCTCGTCATACAAACTCTTCATTAAATGACTAATACCGTCCATCACTACTCTTGAAAAGTGGTTATTATTGGACATGACTTTCAAAAAAGATTCTCGTTTGAAGCAGATGGTTTTAATTGGTTCTAATGCCTGGACAGAAAATCGCATCTCACCACTCGTCAATAATATCATCACACCCACAAGATCCCCCGGGTAATAAAAACGTACTGACAACTGCCGTCCATTGGAACGGTGCATAATATTTTTGGCAAGACCAGAGACCATAAAATGGATGTCAATCGTATCGTCATCCTGGTCTTCATGGATAATGAATTCATTCTTTGTGAATTCTTTTACCACAGCTTCTCCAAACACCTCTTCATATTCTTCATCCGTTAGCAAATCAAATGGATACTGCTTTCTGAACATTTCAAACTCTGTCACAGAGCAAAACTCCTTCTTAGTTGTTTAATTTTGCTTGAAACGCCCTTTTGTTAAATTGCGTTTCCTGTCCCTGTGGAGAATAAAGCCCCCGATAAAGGCAATACCACCGACAACAAATAGGATCCCGGCAATTCCCTGAATAGCTATATGAAAAAAGATGTTGTGAAATTCACCGAAAAGGGCATCGCGGATTAATTTAATCCCATATACAGCAATCAGCCCGGGGGTGACTAGTAAAAGTAAAGCAATTATTCTCATATTCGTAACTCCTTTATTTCAATCCAAGAATAAGTATATCAAATGGCAGAGCTGGTTGGAACTATCGACTTGCTTGCAAAAACGTGCAGATTAGGATACGATGAATTTACGCAAAAAGTTGCAGGGTGTGGTGAGATGAAACGTGTATTGATTGTCGGGGCAGGGAAAGGTGGTACCGCCCTGCTGAAATTATTGAATCAAATGGAGCGGATGTTCGTCGTTGCTGTTACAGATATAAATTCAAAAGCACCGGGGCTCTCGCTGGCCAGAAGTTATGGCATAGCAACTGATCAAAAATGGGAAGATTGGATACATAAAGACATTGATATAGTCATTGAAGCAACCGGGGAAGAGAAAGTCTTCAATCAAATACGGGAAGTAAGGGAACGGTCTACAGTCGTAATCCCAGGTTCAGTTGCTTACGTTACAGCAGAGTTGTTGGAAGATAAGGAATCTCTTGTTCAAAGACTGAAGCAGCAAACGGAGAACCAGCACCTTATTTTGAACAGTATTCACGACGGCATGATTGTTATTGATGAATTTGGGAAAGTGTCCTTCATTAATCGTAGTGCAGAGCGCATTATTGGAAAAGAAAGAGCATCCATGGTTGGTTCGCCGATCAATGAAATCATTCCTGACTCTAGACTTCCGCAAGTGGTTGCCTCTCGTAAGGAGGAAGTTAATCAAAAACTCACGCTCGATAATGGAAAGAAGGTCGTTACCACACGTATCCCGATGATTGGCGGGGACCATAAAATCATCGGAGCTTTTGCTGTGTTTAAGGATATTACCGAAGTTGTGAACCTTGCTGAAGAAATCACTGACTTAAAAGAAGTGAAGACGATGCTAGAGGCTATCATTCATTCTTCTGATGAAGCCATTACTGTTGTAGATGAAAATGGAAGCGGTTTAATGATAAACCCAGCCTATACAAGAATTACAGGACTCACAGAAGAAGAAATTGTCGGGAAACCTGCGACCGTGGATATCTCAGAAGGGGAAAGTATGCATATGAAGGTGTTGCGGACAAGGAGAGCGGTTCGTGGGGTTCGGATGAAAGTTGGCCCTTCGAAAAAAGATGTCCTCGTCAACGTTGCGCCTGTCATAGTAGATGGGAAGTTAAAGGGAAGTGTAGGAGTTTTGCATGACGTGTCCGAGATTCAAGCGTTAACGAGCGAGCTTAAAAGGGCGCGTCAAATTATCCGCAGTTTAGAGGCTAAGTATACATTTGATGATATTATTGGTGACTCTCAGGAAATGACCCTTGCACTTGAACAAGCAAAAGTTGGAGCTCGTACACCTGCCTCTGTACTTTTGAGGGGAGAATCTGGAACGGGTAAGGAACTTTTCGCACATGCCATTCATAACGAAAGCAAGCGGCGCCATAATAAGTTTATCCGTGTTAACTGTGCGGCTATAGCAGAGTCACTTCTTGAGAGTGAATTATTCGGATATGAAGATGGAGCGTTTTCTGGAGCAAAGCGAGGCGGCAAAAAAGGATTATTTGAAGAAGCGAATCACGGCAGTATTTTTTTAGATGAAATTGGGGAATTAACATTGCCTATGCAGGCAAAATTGCTTCGGGTATTACAAGAAAATGAAATCATCCGTGTTGGGGGTACGAAACCAATTCATGTGGACGTCCGTGTCATTGCAGCCACCAATGTTAATTTGGAAAAAGCGATTATGAGTAAAGACTTTCGTGAAGACCTCTACTACCGTCTCAACCGGTTACCCATTTATATTCCTCCACTTAGAGAGCGTAAAGAAGATGTGGAGCTTTTGACCGATCATTTAATTCAAAAGTTGAATGAAGATTATGGACGGCATGTGACCTCAGTGGATGAGGAAGCTTTTAGAATTCTTAAGGAATATGATTGGCCGGGAAATGTAAGAGAGCTTGAAAATATTATCGGCCGGGCCATGATCTATATGGAGAATATGGAAGACACCATACGTTCCGAGCATCTTCCGCGATTGAGGAAGGCATCTCAAGAAAAGGACAAGCAGCAAGGTGAAGCTCCCTGGCTCGGGGAAACCTTGCAGCAGGCTGTGGATGAATATGAAAAGAATTTGCTTGCCGATGCATACAGAACACATGAATTTAACAAAACAAAGACTGCGAAAGCCCTGGGGATTTCAATTCGTAATCTATATTATAAATTGGACAAATACAAATTAGACAAAGATAGCATGCAAGATTATTCATAATGAAAAATCTTGCAAATAAAAAATCCTATACAGGCAGGTTTTGAGGCAGCTCGTAAGTTGGCATAAATGTTGCATATGGAATACGTGGGAAGAGGTGACACATGAAAACATTAGAAGAACTAGTCAATACAATGGATCGCACTACACCAAAAAATGTAGCAGTAGCTCAGGCTGCGGATGAGGAAGTATTGAAAGCGGTGAAGATGGCAAGAGATTCAAATTTAGCAGATTTTCTACTTGTCGGGGACAAAGGGGACATTGAAAATAAGGCGCAAGCTGTTGGGTTGGATTTGACTCAAGGTGGTATTTCAGTGGTGCATGCCTCTCACTATGAAACTGCACGTACTGCGGTAAAAGCTGTTCATGATGGAGAAGCGCATGTGGTTATGAAAGGCCAAATCGATACAAAGTCATTATTAAAAGCAGTTCTTGATAAGGAATATGGGCTTCGTAAAGGTTCCGTATTATCACATGTAGCATTGTTTGAAATTCCAGGGAGAGATAAGCTGATATTTTTAACAGACTCGGCGATGAATATTACTCCGTCCTTGCAGGAAAAAACACAGATTATTGAAAATGCAGTTGAAGTGGCTGTCCATGCAGGGTGGAACTGCCCTAAAGTTGCCATGCTTGCAGCTGTTGAAGTTGTAAATCCAGCTATGGAAGCTACCCAGGATGCAGCAATAGTAACCCAAATGAATAGACGAGGACAGATCAAAGGTTGTATTGTAGACGGGCCGCTTGCTTTTGACAATGCGGTCGACCCTAAGGCTGCAGAGCAAAAAGGGGTTACGTCCGAGGTGGCAGGGCAGGCAGACATCCTTGTCGTACCGTCGATCGAGGTTGCAAATGCTTTATATAAATCATTCATTTATTTCGCTAAGGGAAAAGTTGCCGGCGTAATTAGTGGGGCCAAAGCTCCCATTGTCCTGACTTCACGAGCTGATAACGCCCAAAGCAAAATATATTCACTGGCATTGGCATTAAAAGCCAGTCAACAATAGGAGGAATTACCATGGAAATTTTCAGTTATATGCAAGAGTACGACTATGAGCAATTGTTATTTTGTCAAGATGAGCAGTCAGGATTAAAAGCGATCATAGCTATTCACGATACTACATTAGGTCCGGCTCTTGGTGGAACACGTATGTGGACATATGCTTCAGAAGATGAGGCGGTCGAGGATGCGCTGCGTTTAGCAAAAGGAATGACCTATAAAAACGCAGCCGCAGGTTTAAACCTGGGTGGAGGGAAAACCGTGATTATCGGGGATCCAAAGAAAGAAAAGAATGAAGAGATGTTCCGTGCATTTGGCCGTTATATCCAGGGGCTGAATGGTCGATATATTACCGCAGAGGATGTAGGAACAACTGTTCAGGATATGGATCTGATTCATGAGGAAACGGATTTTGTAACAGGCATCTCCCCTGCCTTTGGTTCTTCCGGAAACCCGTCACCAGTTACAGCCTATGGTGTGTATCGAGGCATGAAGGCAGCAGCCAAAGAAGGATTTGGTACAGACTCATTAGAAGGTAAAACGGTTGCTGTACAAGGTGTGGGGAATGTTGCCTTTACTCTATGTCGTCACCTGCATGAAGAAGGAGCAAATCTAATTGTCACAGACATTAATAAAGAATCGGTTCAACGTGCTGTGGAAGAGTTCGGAGCAAGAGCGGTGGAACCTGAAGAAATTTACAGTGTCGATTGTGATATCTATGCACCTTGTGCACTCGGTGCAACGATCAATGATGAAACCATCCCTCAATTGAAAGCGAAAGTCATAGCAGGTGCTGCAAACAACCAGCTGAAAGAAACCAAACATGGGGACCTCCTGCATGAAAAAGGCGTTGTCTATACTCCTGATTATGTCATCAATGCTGGAGGGGTTATTAATGTAGCGGATGAATTACATGGCTACAATAAAGATCGTGCCATGAAGCGTGTAGAAACTATTTATGATAATGTATCCCGGGTATTTGAAATTTCAAGACGTGATGATATTCCAACATATGTAGCTGCAGACCGTATGGCAGAAGAGCGTATTGAACGGATGCGTCGTTCTAGAAGTCAGTTCCTTCAGAATGGTCACCATATCCTAAGTAGAAGATAGAACAATAACGGAGGTTTAAGATATTGCTAACACATAGGATCCTTGTCATCAATCCTGGTTCCACATCTACAAAAATTGGGGTATTTGATGACAAGGAAGTAGTTTTTGAGAAAACAATCCGTCATAGCGCGGAAGAAATTAGTTCATTTAAACGGATTATTGATCAATATGAATTTCGCAAAAATGTTATCTTGGAAGAACTTGACCAAGAGGGCATTAACATAAGTAAATTAAGTGCGGTTTGTGGTAGAGGCGGTCTTCTGCGTCCAATAGAAGGTGGGACATATGAAGTTAACGAAGCCATGCTTGAAGACTTGAAAAATGGTTACAATGGAGAACATGCCTCCAATTTAGGGGGCATTATCGCCAATGAGATTGCTCAAGGATTGAATATAGGAGCTTACATTGTCGACCCTGTTGTCGTTGATGAGCTTCATGATTTAGCCCGGGTATCGGGAGTGCCTGAGATTCCAAGGAAAAGTATTTTTCATGCTTTAAACCAAAAAGCTGTGGCTAGGCGGGCGGCTGCAGAGTTAAACCTGGCCTATAAAGATGCGCGGCTAATTGTTACACATATGGGTGGAGGAATTACCGTAGGGGCACACGTCGGAGGTCGTGTCATTGATGTGAATAATGGTCTCCATGGTGACGGGCCGTTCTCGCCAGAAAGAGCAGGCACTGTCCCCGCTGGAGATTTGGTTTCTCTCTGTTTCTCCGGCCAATATTATCGTGATGAAGTGATGAAGAAACTGGTTGGTCAAGGAGGGCTTATGGCTTACTTGGACACTAATGACGCTCGTGAAGTGGAGAAGTTAATTGCTGAAGGAAACCGTAAAGCAAAAGTTGTCTTTGACGCAATGGCCTATCAGATTGCTAAAGAAATTGGAAGCATGAGCGCTGTCATGGAAGGAAAAGTTGATGCAATTGCCCTTACTGGCGGCTTAGCATACGGAAAAGGTTTTGTAGAGGAAATTTCTAAAAGAATTCATTGGATCGCTGACGTGCTCGTTTATCCAGGTGAAAATGAGTTAGAAGCTTTAAATGAAGGAACCTTACGTGTCCTCAAAAAAGAAGAAGTTCCGAAACAATATCCTAACTTTCAAGAATAGGAAGGAGAGTCCAAATTGGCACAAGAATACGATTTGGTTATTCTCGGAGGAGGAACTGGCGGTTATGTAGCCGCCATCCGAGCTTCGAAACTGGGCCTTAAAACAGCCATTGTAGAAAAAAGAGAACTGGGTGGTACTTGTCTCCATAGAGGGTGTATACCATCTAAAGCCTTGCTTCGGAGTGCAGAAGTGTTCAAACAGACGAAGGAAGCAGATCAGTATGGTATTTCGACAGAGTCCCCTACATTGAATTTTACAAAAGTTCAAGAGCGTAAGCAGTCGATTGTAGATACACTACATAAAGGTGTGCAAGGTTTGATGAAAAAAGGAAAAATCGATGTGTATGAGGGCTTTGGACGTATTTTAGGTCCATCCATTTTTTCCCCCACAGCTGGAACGATTTCGGTTGAAATGAATAATGGAGAAGAAAATGAGATGTTAATCCCTAAAAATGTTCTTGTAGCAACAGGCTCAAGTCCTAAATCACTGCCGGGCCTTGAAATTGATGGAGAACTTGTTATGAGTTCGGATGAAGCTCTTCATATGGAGGAACTTCCTGATTCTATTGTCATTGTAGGTGGCGGTGTCATAGGAATTGAATGGGCTTCTATGCTTGCAGACTTTGGAGTGAAGGTTACGGTCCTTGAATATTTGCCTCACATTCTACCTACAGAAGACGAAGATATTTCCAGGGAAATGTTGAAGCAGATGAAGAAAAAAGGAGTTGAAGTAGTTACCGGTGCCCAGGTGCTGCCAGATACACTACAAAAAGACTCCAGCGTTCAAATGAAAGCCGAAGTGGACGGAGAGACCATGACATTTAAAGCTGATCGGATGCTCGTTTCTGTAGGAAGAGCTGCAAACATTAAGAATATTGGTCTGGAAAACACGGATATGCAAGTAGAAAACGGTGTCATCCAAACCAATGAATATTACCAGACCAAAGAAAGCCATATCTACGCGATTGGTGATGTTATTGGAGGCATGCAACTTGCTCATGTGGCCTCACATGAAGGAATCATCGCTGTGGAGCATATGGCTGACAAAAAACCACACCCGATGAACCATAACCAAGTTCCTGCCTGTATTTATTCCAATCCTGAAGTATCAAGCGTAGGATTGACCGAGAAGGCTGCAAAAGAAAAAGGTTTGGAAGTGAAGGTAGGTAAATTTCCATTTCAAGCTGTAGGAAAGGCTTTAGTTCATGGTGAAACAGACGGGTTTGTCAAAATAGTTGCAGACAAGAAAACGGATGATTTATTAGGCGTCCACATGATTGGTCCGCATGTGACAGATATGATTTCTGAAGCCGCTCTGGCCCAAGTACTGGATGCTACGCCTTGGGAGATCGCTGAAACGATCCACCCACATCCAACGCTTGCAGAAGCGATTGGAGAAGCAGCCATGGCTGTCGATGGTAATCAAATCCATGGATAAATAAAAGGAGGGATTCTCATGGCTGAAAACCGCCATAAAGCCCTAGGGTTAAGTGATGAACAAGTATTGGACATGTTTCGAACAATGCTATTAGCAAGAAGAATAGATGAACGGATGTGGCTTTTGAACAGAGCAGGAAAGATACCTTTTGTTATTTCGTGTCAAGGTCAGGAGGCAGCTCAAGTTGGCGCTTCTTATGCTCTGGACCGTGAGAAAGACTATGCGCTTCCCTATTATCGTGATATGGGCGTAGTTTTATCATTTGGAATGACAGCCAAAGATTTGATGCTGTCAGGTTTTGCGAAGGCTGAGGACCCCAACTCAGGAGGGCGCCAAATGCCAGGTCACTTCGGGCAAAAAGAAAATCGTATAGTCACGGGATCTTCTCCTGTTACGACCCAAGTGCCGCATGCTGTCGGAATCGCTCTAGCTGGAAAAATGGAGAAGAAGGACTTTGTCTCTTTTGTAACTTTCGGGGAAGGGTCTTCCAACCAGGGAGATTTCCACGAAGGTGCCAACTTTGCAGGTGTTCATAAGCTTCCAGTAATTTTTATGGTTGAAAATAATAAATATGCTATTTCTGTCCCTGTTTCAAAACAGTTAGCTTGTGAGAAGGTTTCTGACCGTGCTATCGGTTACGGTATGCCTGGTTATACTGTAGACGGAAATGACCCTTTAGCGGTTTATGAAGCGGTTAAGTCAGCGGCAGATCGTGGACGAAATGGAGAAGGACCAACACTTATTGAGACGGTATCTTACCGTCTGACTCCTCACTCTAGTGATGACGATGATCGAACGTATCGTGAACGGGAAGAAGTAGACGAAGCGAAGAAAAAGGATTCCATTGTAACGTTTGCTAACTACTTACGTGAAGCGGGGATTCTAACTGATGAGAAAGAAAAAGAAATGAATGACGAAATCAACAAAATCGTCAATGAAGCGACCGATTATGCTGAAAATGCAGCCTATGCGGAAGCGGAATCTGCACTGAACTATGTGTATGAAGAGTAAGGAGGGGGAGCAATAATGGCAGTAATATCGTATATTCAAGCCGTCACTCAAGCTTTAAAAGAAGAAATGCAGCGTGACGAGAAAGTGTTCGTCCTTGGAGAAGATGTCGGAAAACGCGGAGGTGTATTCCGCGCTACAGACGGTCTCTATGATGAATTCGGAGAAGAACGTGTGTTAGATACACCCCTTGCAGAATCAGCAATTGCCGGGGTTGGAATCGGTGCTGCGATGTATGGGATGCGTCCCGTTGCGGAAATGCAGTTTGCCGATTTTATTATGCCAGCAGTAAACCAGATCATTTCGGAGGCAGCCAAAATTCGTTATCGTTCAAATAATGATTGGAATGCACCCATTACTATACGAGCGCCATACGGTGGCGGTGTACATGGTGCCCTTTATCACTCCCAGTCAGTCGAAGCGATTTTTGCTAATCAGCCCGGTTTGAAAATCGTAATGCCTTCAACTCCGTACGATGTGAAAGGCTTACTTAAAGCATCGATTCGTGACAATGATCCCGTCCTATTTTTTGAACATAAACGCGCTTATCGTCTGATCAAAGGTGAAGTACCAGAAGAAGATTACACACTTCCCATTGGAAAAGCGGACGTGAAGCGGGAAGGGGCGGATATTACAGTTATCACCTACGGCTTATGTGTTCATTTTGCTTTGCAGGCTGCGGAGAAGCTGACGGAAGAAGGAATTGACGCACATATTCTTGATCTGCGTACTGTTTATCCATTAGATAAAGAAGGGATTATTGAAGCAGCATCGAAAACCGGCAAGGTACTTCTGGTTACGGAAGATAATAAAGAAGGTGGTATTATTTCAGAGGTATCTGCAATCATCAGTGAAAACTGCTTATTCGACCTAGATGCTCCTGTACAGCGTCTAGCGGGGCCGGATGTTCCATCCATGCCCTATGCACCAACTATGGAAAAACATTTCATGATGAATCCTGATAAAGTTGAAAAAGCGATGCGAGATCTCGCAGAATTTTAATATAAGGAGGGAAATCCTGTGGGTTTAGAAAAAATTAATATGCCCCAACTCGGTGAAAGTGTCACAGAGGGTACAATCAGTACATGGCTCGTTCAACCGGGGGATCAGGTCAACAAATATGATCCAATTGCAGAAGTCATGACAGATAAAGTAAACGCTGAAGTTCCTTCCTCTTTTTCAGGAACTATTAAAGAGCTTGTTGCTTCAGAAGGGGATACGATTTCTGTTGGTGAATTGATGTGTTATATCGAAGTAGAAGGAGCAGGTGCTTCAGAAGAACCTGCTGCGGATGAAAACAAGGAGGCGCCTGCACAGGAAGAGCCGGCCGCTGAAGAAAAGACAACGTCTAAACCGAAAAAGAGTCAGGAAAAAGGCAATAAAAAGCGTTACTCACCTGCCGTCATGACATTGGCGCAAGACCATGATATTGATTTAAACCAAGTAGAAGGGTCTGGACGTGGTGGTCGAATCACACGAAAAGACATCGAGAAAATTTTTGCAAGTGGTGAAATTCCAAAAGCAGGAGAGGAAAAAGTACAAACAGAGGATCCAGCACCTAAGGAAAGCGCACCATCTTCCACACCTACTACAGCATCTGGTGTTCAAACACCGAATGTACAGACAGGGGAAGGCGATGTGGAAATTCCAGTCACTGGGGTACGTAAAGCCATTGCTGCAAACATGGTGAAATCCAAAACAGAAATTCCTCATGCCTGGATGATGGTCGAAGTTGATGTTACGAATCTTGTCGAACTCAGAAATGCGAAAAAGACCCAGTTCAAACAAAAAGAAGGCTTCAGCCTGACTTACTTTGCATTTTTCGTAAAAGCTGTCGCTCAAGCTTTGAAAGAATATCCACAGCTGAATAGCACATGGGCAGGGGACAAAATCATTCAACGGAAAGCGATCAATTTGAATATCGCTGTTGCTAAAGATGATGAGTTATTTGTCCCTGTCATTAAAAATGCAGATGAAAAGAGCATTAAAGGAATCGCCAAAGATATAACAGACCTGGCTAATAAGGCCCGCCAAGGGAAACTTACATCGAAGGATATGGAGGGCGGTACGTTTACTGTTAACAATACCGGCTCTTTCGGGTCTGTTCAGTCAATGGGAGTGATCAATCATCCGCAGGCAGCGATCTTGCAAGTTGAATCGATCGTGAAGAAACCAGTCTATCAAAATGGTATGTTTGGTGCGCGTGATATGGTTAACTTATGTCTATCTTTAGATCATCGCGTTCTTGATGGCCTTGTGGCAGGGAACTTCCTAGCTCGCGTGAAAGAAATCCTTGAGAAAATGTCGGAGGATAATACATCTGTTTATTAATACAACAAGCTGTCTTTCTATAAGGGAGACAGCTTTGATGTTTATGGCTGTTCGTTTAAGTCTAATGAAATGGACCCTTTACTCTGGATTCAAACCTATAAGAAAATAGGCATCCAAGTAATAAGTGAAAAAGGCGTTGCATAGACAATTCAATTGAAAGATGTCAGATATCTTGGTAAAATGTTCTTAGTAATTTTAAAAAGGGGCCATGGATATGGATTTTAATATTTTTATGAACGATGTTGTTTCAAAAGCACGTGAAGAAATTACAGAGGCAGGGTATACTGAACTTACGACACCTGAGGAAGTGGATCAGACCCTTTCAAAAGAAGGAACAACCCTTGTCATGATTAACTCTGTATGTGGTTGTGCAGGAGGTATTGCTCGTCCGGCAGCTGCTCATGCTATACATTACGATAAACGACCGGATCAGCTGGTCACTGTTTTTGCTGGGCAAGATCGTGAAGCAACAGAACGTGCACGGGAGTACTTTGAAGGATATCCGCCGTCATCTCCATCCTTTGCTTTACTTAAAGATGGTAAAATCCAGACAATGGTCGAGCGTCATGATATTGAGGGATTTGAACCTATGGAAGTGATTGGAAAGCTTCAACGTAGTTTTGAAGAGTATTGTGAAGAGGTATAATAACACAATATACTTAGGATCTTTGTGATAAAGCAAAGGTCCTTTTTTACGTAATGGTCGATAAAAGGCATTAGGGCTTTTATTGTGAAAACTGAGGTGAGAAATGTAGTGAGAATAGGTTACCGGACGATTAAGACAGCATTGGGCACTCCTTTTGCGATATGGATGGCCCAATTGCTGCAACTGGAGAACTTTGCATCCGCGGGAATATTAACGATTCTTTGTATTCAAATTACAAGAAAACGTTCTTTTCTTAGTGCGTGGCACCGTTTTTCGGCTTGTTTATTAGCGATGGCATTTTCATTCATCTTTTTTGAATTTCTCGGCTACAACCCGATCGCCATTGGATTAATGCTGTTTGCCTTCATCCCTGCAACCGTATGGTTTAAGATTACACCTGGAATCGTCACCAGTTCAGTTATCATTCTTCATTTATATGGCTCAGGGGATATAGGGTGGAGCATTATTTGGAATGAGGTATTATTGATTACCGTTGGGATTGGGACTGCTCTCCTCCTCAATTTGTACATGCCTAGTCTTGAAAAAAAGTTGAATCAATATCGAGATCAGGTAGAAAAGAACTTTTCAATCATTTTAAAAGAAATTGCTCAATTTTTACGTGAAGGAGATAATGATTGGACTGGGAAAGAATTAACCGAAACAGCGAACCTTTTGGAAAGGGCAAAATCTCTTTCTTTTAGAGATGTTGAAAATCATTTGTTACGTTCTCACAATCATTTTTATCATTATTTTCATATGCGGACAAAGCAATTTGAACTTCTTGAAAGAATGTTACCTTTAGTGAGCAGAATTTCAACATCAGATGTACATGGAGTTAGGATGGCAGACTTTTTTGATGATTTGGCTGAAGCTGTTCACCCAGGGAATACGGCAGTCATTTATTTACGGATGCTTAAAGAGATGAAAGAAGAGTTTCGCCAGGATAAATTACCCGAAACTCGAGAAGAATTTGAGGTGAGAGCAAGCCTTTATCACCTGTTGAATGAAATTGAAGAATATTTAATCATTAAACGCTCATTCAAGAAGAGTGACGTATAGGGAGCAAGAGAGAGGGTAAACTTTGAGTAAAAGAAGGTGACAGTTATGTACTTCATGCTTCTACTATTAGGTGGTCTGCTCAATCCCTTGCTTCCCCCTCATGCCACAGGAGAGTCGGTAATTATTGTAAACAAAGCAACACATGAAGTGGTGCTTTACCAGAATAATGAAATTGTTTTTGAAGCGCCTGCAGCGATCGGAAGAACGAAGGAGTTAACGCCGGAAGGGCATTTTGATGTGAAGGTTAAAGCAAAGGATCCATACTATCGAAAAAAAGATATCCCAGGGGGAGATCCTGAGAATCCTCTTGGAAGTCGCTGGATCGGGTTTGATGCAAGAGGAACTGATGGACGAATTTACGGAATTCATGGGACAAATCAACCTGATTCGATAGGGAAATCTGTGTCAGCCGGCTGTATACGTCTGAACAACGCAGACGTGGAGAAATTGTTTGAAATGGTGCCTGTAGACGCAGATCTTATCATTGTGGACAGTGAAAAAAGCAGGAATGATTTATACCATTCCTGGGTAGAGGAAAAGTTACAAAACCAATTATAAAAACACTAAGAAAGCCGTAAAAAGGGGAGAATCCCTTTTTTACGGCTTTTTTGTTTGTATTATAGGAAAAAGCTCGCGCCTGCTAATGCACTAGATAGAAGCATGGATAAGATCATGACATAGATCACGATTTTCATACGGCGTTCGCGTTTTGATCGTTTTTTTGCAGCCAAGGTGTGTAACCTCCTTCTCAGTCAATCCTACTGATATTCTACCTAAAAAAGATAAATTGGACAAGGGAGTGAAATGATTTACAATATAATTGTGAATTATAGTAATTTTTCAATAAGTAAGCGTTTTATTTCTGGTATGCTAGAAGAGAGACTGTACTGAAAAAGGAGGCCTTTCTTATGAATACATCATCAAGTGAGCACCATCCAAAGCAAAAATGGGAAAAAGATGTAAAGAAAACAACAGAGCGCTTTCCGGAACGAAAAGAAACGTTTCATACAAGTTCTGATATTACTATTAACCGGCTCTATACCCCTAAACAGATGGATGGGGAGTACATAGAGGAGATCGGTTTTCCAGGCCAATATCCTTATACAAGAGGGATCCAGCCGACGATGTATCGTAGCCGTTACTGGACAATGCGTCAATACGCAGGGTTCGGTTCAGCAGAAGAAACTAATGAAAGATTCCGTTATTTATTGAAACAGGGGCAGACTGGTCTGTCTGTGGCATTTGATCTGCCGACACAAATTGGGTATGACTCTGATGATCCTATGGCAGATGGCGAAGTTGGAAAAGTAGGTGTTGCCATCGATTCACTAAAAGATATGGAACAGCTTTTCGATCAGATTCCTCTTGATCAAGTAAGCACTTCCATGACGATCAATGCCCCTGCGAGTATATTGCTAGCGATGTATATTGCGGTTGGAGAAAAGCAGGGAGTAGATCCTGAAAAGCTTACTGGCACGATTCAAAATGACATTCTTAAAGAATATATCGCTCGAGGTACTTACATTTATCCCCCTAAACCTTCCATGCGCTTAATAACAGATATTTTTGGCTACTGTCAGGAATACTTGCCAAAGTTCAATACAATCAGTATATCAGGCTACCATATAAGGGAAGCGGGTTCGACGGCTGTTCAGGAAGTAGCTTTTACAATTGCGAATGGAATGGCTTATGTAGATGCAGCCATTGAAGCAGGGCTTGAAGTTGATGATTTCGCACCACGGCTTGCGTTTTTCTTTAATGCTCATAACCAGTTTTTTGAAGAAGCAGCAAAGTTCCGTGCGGCCCGTCGTATGTGGGCAAAAATTATGAAAGAGCATTATGGAGCACAGAATCCCAAGAGCTGGAAATTACGTTTTCATACCCAGACTGGTGGAAGTACATTAACCGCCCAACAGCCGGATAACAATATCGTCCGTGTAACTTTGCAAGCGCTTTCGGCTGTGATGGGTGGGACACAAAGTCTACATACCAATTCCAGAGATGAAGCGTTGGCCCTCCCAACAGAGGATTCTGCACGGATTGCATTACGTACGCAACAAATCATTGCTAATGAGAGCGGTGTGGCAGACACAATTGACCCGCTTGCCGGATCCTACTATGTTGAGTCACTTACAGATCAGATTGAGAACGAAGCAAATGCATACTTGGAACGAATTAAAGAATTTGGTGGAGCAGTTCAGGCCGTTGAAGAAGGTTACATGCAGAGAGAAATTCATCAAGCTGCCTATGACGCCCAAAAACGCATTGAATCCAAAGAAGATATCGTTGTGGGTATGAATGAATTTAAGCTTGAGGAGGAAATTCATGCTGATTTACTCCGTGTGGATGAAGCTCTGGAACAGGCCCAAATAGAAAAAACACAGCAATTAAGAGCGGAGCGTAATCAAGCAGCTGTTGATCAATGCCTTTTAAAGCTAAAAGAAGCAGCGGGAGGGACAGCAAATGTGATGCCGTATATAGTGGAAGCTGTAAAGGCATACGCCACGGTCGGAGAAATTGCGAATGTTTTACGAGGAGAATTTGGAGAATATTCCGGGATGTAGGAAGGGATGATGAGGATGAAACCAATACGTGTACTTATAGCGAAACCAGGATTGGATGGACATGACAGGGGAGCATTAATCATAGCACAGGCACTAAGAGATCACGGAATGGAAGTTATTTATACAGGGCTGCGTCAATCAGCCATTCAAATTGCCCGGGCGGCAATTCAGGAGGACGTCGATGTTGTCGGTCTCTCCTCCTTATCTGGAGCCCATAAATCACTGTTTCCGAAAGTTGTGAAAGCTCTTGAAGAACAAGGAGCATCTGATATTCCTGTTATTGGAGGGGGGGTCATCCCTGCTGAGGATATTCCTTTTCTAGAGGAACAAGGGGTCAAGAAAATCTTCACAAGTGGCTCTCCAACAGATGCGACTGCGATTTACATCAAGCAACTCATCCATAAACGAACGATAAATGCTCCCAAGAAAATTGCTCATATTGGGATTGCCGTTGAAAGTATTGATACGGCTTTACCTTTTTACCAACATACGCTAGGACTTGAGGTTGAAGCAGTAGAAAAAGTGGAATCAGAGCAAGTGCGGGTCGCTTTTCTAAAAATCGGAGAAACGATGTTTGAATTATTAGAGCCATTAAGTGACGATTCGCCTATACAAACCTTCTTAACCAGAAAGGGGGAAGGTGTTCATCATATTGCCGTAGAGGTGGAGGATATTGAAAAACGTCTCCAACAGTATAAAGAACAGGGGATACGACTGATCCATGAGCAGCCGAAACAGGGAGCGCATGATAGTCAAATTGCGTTTTTACATCCAAAGGCAGCAAACGGTGTGTTATTCGAGCTATGTCAACAAGGGGAGGGGGAGTAACATTGGATATTTTTGATAAAATAAATGAACTGTATGACAAACGTCGTCAAGTAGAATTAGGTGGTGGAGATGAACGAATTGACAAACAACATAATAAAGGCAAATGGACAGCGCGTGAACGAATTGAATATTTACTGGATGACGGATCATTCATAGAATTAAATCCATTCATGGAACATCGCCACGATGCTTTTGGGATGGATGGAAAGTCTGCCCCTGGAGAAGGTGTAGTGACAGGGTTCGGAAAAATTAATGGGCGGGACGTCTATTTGTTCGCCCAGGATTTCACAGTTTATGGCGGGGCATTAGGTGAGATGCACGCGAAGAAAATAGCGGCCGTTATGGATCTTGCAGCTAAAAACGGTACTCCTTTTATTGGATTAAATGATTCGGGAGGTGCAAGAATCCAAGAGGGTGTTTCCTCCTTAGATGGATATGGACAAGTTTTCTATCGTAATTCCATCTATTCGGGTGTGATTCCGCAAATCTCTGTGATTATGGGCCCATGTGCAGGTGGAGCTGTTTATTCTCCTGCCATAACAGATTTTGTAATTATGGTTGAAAAAACATCACAAATGTTTATCACAGGTCCTAAAGTCATTGAAACAGTCACTGGAGAACAAATTTCCGCCGAAGACCTTGGCGGTGCTGGTGTTCATAACTCCTTAAGCGGAAACGCACACTTGAAAACACAAGACGAGGGAGCAGCATTAGAAGCGGTTCGTAATCTGATTAGTTATTTGCCACAAAATAATGAAGAATGGACACCGGAAGTAGAGGGAGAAGGTAAGGATGACTTTAGAGCTGATATTACGGATAAAATTCCTTTTGATCCCATTCGTCCATATGATGTAAGAATTATTATTGATGAAGTGGTGGATACGGATTCTTTTTTTGAAATTCATAAGGATTTTGCTAAGAATATTGTTGTCGGTTTTGCCCGTTTGCAAGGAAAGACTGTTGGGCTTGTCTGTAATCAGCCTAAATATATGGCTGGTGGCCTTGATATCGACTCAAGTGATAAAGCGGCCCGTTTTATACGGACATGTGACTCTTTCAATATTCCGCTCATTACCTTTGAAGACGTAACCGGGTTTTTCCCTGGAATTAAGCAAGAGCATGGGGGAATTATCCGTCACGGAGCAAAAATCTTATATGCATATTCGGAAGCTACTGTTCCCAAAATGACAGTGATAACAAGAAAAGCTTATGGGGGAGCTTATGTGGCCTTAAACAGTAAGTCTATTGGTGCAGACCTTGTTTATGCCTGGCCGAATGCAGAAATTGCTGTCATGGGGCCGGAAGGTGCAGCGAATATTATATTCGCAAAAGAGATTCGAGAAAGTGAAACCCCTGAAGAGACCCGTCAACATAAAATCAATGAATATAGGGAACGATTTGCGAATCCCTATGTAGCTGCTGGTCTAGGAATGATTGATGATGTCATTGATCCGAGGGAAACCCGATCCACGCTTATTAAGGCTCTCGATATGCTGAAAAATAAACACGAAGAGCGTCCATTTAAAAAGCATGGAAACATTCCTCTATAATTGACACCGTCCATTAGTTCCGCTAACGTACTAATAGGAATGTGTTTACATATGAAGGAGGAAACATAGATGGTAGCCATCAACAGTGAACGTTTACTAGAGGAGTTTTTAGAATTAGTACAAATTGATTCTGAAACGACACAGGAAGCAGAAATTGCAAAAGTATTAAAAAAGAAATTTAAGGATCTTGGTCTGGAAGTTTTGGAAGACGACGCTTCTGCCATTACCGGACATGGGGCTAATAATCTGATTTGTAATTTGCATGGGACTAAGAAGGATGTAGATTCCATCTACTTTACCTCTCACATGGATACAGTTGTACCAGGTAATGGGGTCAAACCATCAGTGAAGGACGGTTATGTCGTGACAGATGGAACAACCATCCTTGGAGCAGACGATAAAGCCGGAGTGGCTGCTATTCTTGAAGCCATTCGATCACTGAAAGAGCAGAATATCGAGCATGGAGATTTGCAATTTGTTATAACCGTAGGTGAAGAAAGTGGACTTGTTGGAGCTAAAGCATTAGATACTTCCTTCTTAAAAGCAAAGTATGGCTACGCGCTCGATAGTGATGGACAGGTAGGGAATATTATTGTAGCTGCTCCAACACAGGCCAAAATCAATACCGTTGTTAAAGGGAAGACAGCCCACGCAGGTGTCGCACCTGAAAAAGGGGTTTCTGCCATTACACTCGCTTCCCGTGCTATTGCAAAAATGCCTTTGGGACGAATAGATGAAGAAACAACAGCGAATATTGGTCGTTTTGAAGGTGGTCAAAAAACGAACATCGTCTGTGATCATGTAGAAGTTTTAGCGGAAGCTCGCTCTCTTGATCCTAAAAAAATGGAAGCGCAAGTGGAAAAAATGAAGACAGCCTTTCAGGAAACCGCAGGTGAAATGGGAGGACATGTTGAATTGGAAGTTGACATCATGTACCCAGGTTACAAGCAGCAGGCTGGGGATCAAGTTGTTGAAGTAGCACGTTCAGCGGCGAAACGCATTGGCCGGGAGAGTGAACTGCTGACCAGCGGTGGAGGAAGTGATGCCAATGTCATCGCAGGTCATGGTATACCTACAGTGAACTTAAGTGTGGGGTATGAGGAGATTCATACTACCAATGAGCGGATGCCTGTGAACGAACTAAAAAAAGTGACAGAGTTTGTAACAGCGATCGTTGAGGAAGTAGCTCAGTAAAAAATGACAATTCCTAATTTCTTAAAGGAAGCCTTTTATGATGGAGGGCTTCCTTTTTTATTTTGTGGGAGATGAATAAAGTTCCAGTGTATGCCTCTATCCAGAAAGGTGTTGTGCTTTGTTTTACCATTTATATTTATGATATAATGGAGAACAAACGTTCCAATGGAGGCAGAATGTTATGCAATCGAAATGGTACCCAAAAAAGGGTCGCGTCATCTTTCATGTTGATATGAACAGCTTCTATGCATCGGTTGAAGCTGCTTTCGATCCCAGTTTGAAAGGGAAACCACTCGCGATTGCAGGTAACCCTGAAGAACGACGGGGCATCATAGTGACAAGTAGTTATGAAGCTCGTAAGTACGGTGTCAAAACAACGATGCCTCTCGGCGAGGCCAGAAGATTATGTCCGGATCTCATTGTCATGACACCAACGTTTAACCGCTACCGGACAGCTTCTAAAGAAATGTTTAAAATACTTGCGGATGTCACATCACTTGTCCAGCCAGTTTCGATTGATGAGGGGTACATGGATATCACGGCTTGTGCAGACCAAGGTTCTCCACCTGAAATCGCTGAATCTGTTCAGCAACGGATCAAGAATGAACTTGATCTTCCATGCAGTATAGGAATCGCCCCGAATAAATTTTTAGCTAAAATGGCCTCTGATATGAAGAAACCTATGGGTATTACTATATTACGCAAAAGAGACCTTCCAGAAAAGTTATGGCCATTACCTATTGAAGAGATGTACGGTGTTGGGAATAAGACAGCTGAAAAGCTGCGTAAAATAAAAATTGAAACCATTGGTGATTTAGCTAACCACCCTGCATTAGAGTTAAAAAGTATGTTAGGTATCAATGGAGAGAGATTGAAAAATAGGGCTAATGGCTTGGATGACCGGCCTGTTGATCCCGAGGCTATCCATGAGTTTAAAAGTATTGGAACATCAACGACACTTCCGCATGACACAATAGACGATAGCGAAATTCAAAGTGTGCTTCGGCGACTATCAAATAAAGTGGAAGTCCGTATGAAGAATAAAAAAGTCCTTGCTCGGAATGTTCAGTTGACGATTCGCTATCACGACAGGAAGACAGTGACACGAAGCCGCCAGTTGAATGAATTTATTCATTTGGGAGAAGATCTGTTTCAGACTTCCATTCAATTATTTGATGATCATTGGAATCAACAGCCTGTCCGCTTGCTAGGTGTAACAGCAAGTGACCTTGCCGAAAAATCAGAAGTGACACAGCAGCTTGATCTCTTCAGCTTTGAGCAGTATGCAAGCAAAGAAAAGCTTTATAAGACCATTGATGATTTAACTGAAAAGTATGGAAAGAACCCTTTCCGCAGTTTAAGTAATCCTGCTGACCTTCAAGTGAATACGAGTTTTCAAAAAGATTTTCTAGATGATTTCAAAAAATGATTCCCAGGCATAGAGGTCTGCTTCTTTCCCATACTAAAAGGGAAGGGAGGCGTTGAAACATGGGTAGAGATCGACAAGAAAAGAAATTGAAAAGATCCGGTAAAGTGGAGTCTGATCGCGACCAGCGCTTGAGTTATCCGGGTGCTACTGCAATGGAAGGACCGGAGGAAGCTCGTAAACGCAGATAACCAAGGAGGCGGATTCTTATGGGCAGACGAATGGGACCCAAACAGCAAGAACAACCGAATTTACCACTTGGGCCGAAGCAAGCATTTGGGGAGCCGGCACAGGGATCTCATAAAGTGAAGAACAGACAGCACTCTCGTCAGAAACAAAAATCTTCACATGATATGTAAATGAGAAAAGGCAGCTGAGGCTGTCTTTTCTTTTACCTTAGATATGAAGGAAAAGCTGATTTTAGGATGACTCCATATATATCCATGCTTACTTTGCATTTATCTGTACACACTAGCTATTGAGGAGGTTGAGAACTATGCCTGAACGAATTGTCGCAGTTAGAAAAAACGGACAAGGGAGCATTACTGAAATGCAGCTGTCGTCAGGACAAGTGATCGATTATAAGCGAGCACATGAAATGGCGCGCAGTGGTGAGCTGGAACACGTAAACCTCATTCGAGGCAAAGATGGAGACCAACATCTTCGAAGTGAACCAGATGGCATACAATCCAATAACTTGGACAACCTTCCATCTTTCTAATAGGAACCCCAGGCAAAGCCGTGCGCTTGCCTGGGGTTTCTTTTACAAAACTCCAAAGCCCCCATACTTACAGGACAATTTCTCTCGCTTATTAAAACGCAAATTGAACCAAATTTCGTTACTTTGAACATAGAAAAACAATAGGACTAGAAAAAGCCCAGGGAATTGATTCCTTGGGCTTTTTTTGTACCTAACTAAAAAACTTTTTTAAAACGGTTAATCCTAGCTGGGAATCTGGGTAGCGTAATATTTGATCAAAACGGGTCGTTTGCTTCGTAATGCTCTTTTCATGTGTAAACGTATCAAAACTTCTTTTCCCATGATAACTCCCCATTCCACTCTCACCAACCCCTCCAAAAGGTAAATGAGGGTTGATGATATGGTAAAGGGTATCATTGACACACCCACCTCCAAAGGATATAGAATTGAGGATACGCTGCTGTTCTATTTCATTTTCACCAAAATAATAAAGAGCGAGGGGTTTCGGACGTTCGTTGATTTTCTCAATTACTTCATCTAGATTACTATAGGTGAGAACAGGGAGGATTGGTCCGAAAATTTCATCTTTCATTACAGGGTCATCCCAAACCACTTGGTCTAAAATAGTGGGTTCAATTTTGTGTGTAGATTCATCTACTGCACCGCCGACTATGACAGCACCAGATTCTAAATAAGAGCAGACCCTTTCAAAATGGGAGTGGTTTATCATTTTTGTGAAATCCTTGTTTTTCAATGTTTTTTTCCCATAGAATTGTTCCATGTATTTTTTCATAGCGCGAAGGAGATCTGCTTTTACTTCATGATGGACATACAGATAATCTGGGGCGATACAGGTTTGCCCCGCATTGGTATATTTCCCCCAAACAATACGTCTGGCCGTAATATCAATATTTGCATCCTTATGAACAATGGTCGGACTTTTTCCTCCGAGCTCAAGGGTTACAGGGATAAGGCGTTTGCTTGCTTTCTCCATTATGATTTTTCCTACAGGTACACTTCCTGTGAAAAAGATGTAGTCTAAGGGTTGATCAAGAAGTTCCTGTGTTATGTCACGTCCGCCTTCTACTACGGCGATGAAATGAGGAGGGAAATATTGCTCGATCATCTTTTTTAATACCCATGAAACAGTAGGAGTAAGTTCAGATGGTTTAATGATAACAGTGTTTCCGGCTGCTACCGCTCCAACTACTGGTGCAAGCGCCAGTTGGACAGGATAATTCCAGGGAGCAATAACAAGTATGGTGCCATAAGGTTCTTTCTTTATGTAATTTTTTGATCCAGCATGAGTAAGCGGGGTTTTGACTTTGGTTACCTGCATCCATGATTTCAAATGTTTCACATGGTGATCGATTTCACTTTTCAAAAAAGCGATTTCTGATGCGTATGCTTCATATTCAGATTTATTCAAATCAAACTTTAGCGCGTTAAGGATGGGTTTCTCGAATGTAGTCAACATTGTCTTCATCTTTAACAGCTGCTCTTTACGGAACCCATAACTTTTTGTATGGCCATCTTTGAACCATGACTTTTGAAGCTTGACTGTTGCGTTCATAAATAGCCTTCTAATTAGCTGCGCTTGACCTGATGTCTATAAAAATCATAAGCAATAATTGTATTAGGAAAAATATTTTTTGCTTGCTCAGAAAGCTGCTCCACGGCATCTCCCTGGTAACGGGAGGAGAGATGGTTGAGGATCAACTCTCCAACACCTGCTTTTTTGGCAAGAGTAGCTGCCTGTTTAACGGTGGAGTGGTAGTAGTCACGGGCCATATCTTCTTCGCCCCCTGCGAAAGTTGCCTCATGAACGAGTAAATCCGCACCTTCCAAAAAGTTCACCAGTTCTGGAAGATAGCGTGTGTCCCCAAAAATAGCGATTTTACGTCCTCGTTTGGGCGGTCCCAGCACATCGTTTCGGTGAATGATTCTCCCGTCTTCCAGTTTTGTTTGCGGTTGGCTCTTAATCGTTTGATAAAGGGGTCCCGGTTGAATCCCGAGCTCTTTCAATTTTTCCGGTTGTAGCTCTCCAAGTTTATCTTTTTCTTTCAAAATGTATCCATAGCTTTCAAGTCCATGTTCTAACTTTACAGCTTCAACAACAAATTGCTCGTCTTCAAAAAGCTCTCCCTCTTGGACTTCTTCCACATATAGTGGATAACGAAGGTTTGTCCCGCTTAACTGCAAACTGATATCAATGTATTCTTTCAACCCACGTGGACCGTAAACGGTTACGGGTGACTCGCCACCTTGGAAAGAACGGCTGCTCAATAATCCTGGCAATCCGTAAATATGATCTCCGTGCAAGTGGGTAATGAAAATAGCCTCGATCCTTCGCGGCCTTATATTCGTATTTAATATTTGCTGTTGTGTTCCTTCTCCGCAATCAAAAACCCATGTTGTCCCGCGCTCTTCTAGAAGGCGTAGTACCAGGGAGGAAACATTGCGCTCTTTTGATGGGACACCAGATCCCGTACCTAGAAAAAATAGTTCCATAGTCAACACTCTCCTACTTCTATCATCATACCACCAGAAAGCAGAGAACACACTTCAAAAGACAAAAAACTGCCGATGTATTCCGGCAGTTTTTTGTCTTTACCATGCTCGTGTATATTGGCGTGGTCCTTCCAGTTCGTACCCTAATTCGTCAGCAGCCTGTTTAGGCCAGTATGGATTTCTTAAGAGCGTGCGAGCTAAGAAAATCAAATCAGCCCGTTCATTTTGTAGGATTTCTTCAGCTTGAATACCACTTGTGATCAAACCGACTGCACCTGTATCGATTTCTGCGCCTTGTTTAATTTTTTCCGCAAAGGTTACCTGATAGCCTGGGTAAGGATCAATGGTGGCAGGGACGACACCGCCTGAGCTAACATCAATGAAGTCGACTCCTTGTGATTTCATTTCTGATGCAAAATAAATAAAATCGTTCATTTTGTTCCCTTCTTCATGGTACTCTTCACCTGATATCCTTACAAACAGAGGTCCATCCCATTCTTCCATTACCGCTACAATGGTTTCTTTAAGGAAGCGATAACGATTTTCACGGGAACCCCCGTATTCATCCTTTCTTTTATTTGTAAGAGGGGAGAGAAACTGATTAATGAGATATCCGTGAGCCGCATGGAGTTCAATGATGTCAAAGCCTGCTTCTTTAGCACGAGCGGCACTTGAACGAAAGGCTTTTATCGTCCGCTGAATATCGTCTTTCGTCATAGCTGTCGGGATTTTCATGGAATCACTGAAGGCTTTTGCACTTGGCGCAAATATTTCATCTTGTAAATTCGCTTTTCGACCAGCGTGAGCCAGTTGTATTCCTGCTTTCGCACCGTGACGACGGACCCCTTCAACGATTTCCTGGAGACCTTCTACATGCTTGTCATCCCATATACCGAGGTCTTCGTGAGAAATACGGCCTTCGGGTAAAACAGCTGTCGCCTCTGTGAAAATTAGTCCTACTTGTCCTGCAGCACGACTTTCGTAATGGGCCAGGTGGAAAGGCTGCGCATGTCCATCTTGATCATCAGCTGAATACATACACATGGGAGACATGACAATTCGGTTCTTTAAAGTCAGGTTTTTTATAGTATAGGGTTCGAATAATTTGTGTTTCAATGCGGATCCTCCTCTAAGTTTCGTCAAAACGGCTATGATTCTATAGAATGGTGCCAGATGTCAGGTCGTTCAGTTCCAATACGGGTCCACAGATGATTGAATGATGGACCGGAGAAGAACAACGATTGGTCCAACCATATAAATAAAATACCAAAAGGTTGTTTATTGTGCTAATGATTTGAACGACAAGCTTTGAAGATTAGGGTCTTGGAGTACACTCGAAAAAGGCAAAAAAGCAGGGGAATCGAATGAAAAATTTTATTCAAAACCGTTCCGTTAAAGTCTAATTTCTTATAAAAAATTGGTTCGGTTTTTTCAAAAAAGAAAAAAGGCGCCAAAGATAAAAGCGGCGCCTATCGACTATATTATTCTCTAAAATTTTAATGTTTATCTTTTGCAATTAACGGTTTCGTCTTTTTCTAAAAAGGTCGCGGTATTCTATAGCTTGATGAGGCACATCTGTGAAAATACCAGAGACGCCTAGGCTGTAACATTTTTTCATCATGGATGGCCGATTAACTGTATAGATTCGAAGGTCGAGCTTTTCTTTGCGGCAACGTTTGACTAGTTTTTTATCTAGAAGTCGGTGCTTCACGTGTAAGGCCTCACATTGTATTGACCTGGCATACTGAGGGAGCTTTCTCATTTTTGTGGATGTTAAAAAGGCTGTTTGAATAGACGGGTTAATTTCTTTCATTCTGAGGAGAGAGTCTGAATTAAAACTTGAAATCACCGTACGTTCCAATACATGATACCTTTTAAGAGATTCGTAGACAATTCGCTCAATATTTTTATATTCAATAACATTGGTTTTTAATTCGATATTTAAAAACATAGGTTGATCTCGAAACCAGCGAAGGAACTCGTCGAGTGTTACAATGTAGATATCAGAAAATTCCGAGGAAAACCAGCTTCCTGCATCAAGCAGACGTAGCTGAGCATATGTATAATCTTGTACGAATCCAGTCCCATTTGTAGTACGTCTAAGGTTTTCGTCATGAATGAGAACAGGGACTTGGTCCTTGGTGAGCTGGACATCTGTTTCGATCCCATCTGCTCCTGCTGCCCGTGCCAGTTCAAAGGCGGGCATGGTGTTTTCGGGTGCCAGTTTACTCGCTCCTCTATGAGCATAAATAAGGGTTTTCATTTTGTGACGTTCACCTCTTCCAGGTAGCTTATGGGTTTGATTGTGTTTGATTATCAAAAAAAAGTCAATAAGGAGTTGACCTCTATGACAGTATGGCAGACGAAGGATCAGTTAACAGATTTGTTATGTTCTCTTGTAGAATATCCAAGTATTACAAACAGTAATGAGGAAATTGCGATCATCGAATACTTATATTATATTTTGGAAGATCGCGATTATTATAAAAAACGTCCCGGGCATCTTAAATTACACCCTCTCGATGATGGGCGTCAGCTTCTTACAGCATTAGTCAAAAAAGAGGATGCGAAAGAAACGCTCGTTTTGATCTCCCACGTGGATGTGGTAGGGATAGAAGATTATGGGTCTTATCAGAATCTAGCTTTCTACCCGCGTGAGCTTACTCAAGAACTACATAAGAATATCGAGGATTTACCTAAAGAAGCCGCCAGGGATCTTGAGTCAGGGAAATGGCTGTTTGGCCGTGGAATAATGGATATGAAAGCAGGATTAACTGTCCACTTATCGTTATTAGAAAAGGCGATGGCTGGTGAGTTTGATGGCAATATTATGCTGGTAGCTGTTCCTGATGAAGAGGTCAATTCAGAAGGAATGCTCGCAGCACTTCCCGCGCTTGCGGAAATCAGAGATAAAGAAGAGTTGGTTTATAAGGCTGCTCTTAACGGCGAGCCGATGTTCAGTAAATACCCGGGCGATTCTGCTTATTATTTGTATACAGGTTCGATAGGAAAGACGCTGCCGGGGTTTTTATGTTATGGCAAAGAAACACATGCAGGTGAACCATTTGGTGGTTTGAATGCAAACCTAATGGTAAGTTACCTTGCACAGGAAATGGAGTTGAATGAGGCGTTCATCGAGAAGGTAGGGGAGGAGCGGACCCCGCCTCCACTTAGTCTGATGCAGCGGGATTTGAAGTTTGAGTATTCCGTTCAGACGCCTCAAGCGGCAGTAGCCATGTACAATGTTCTTTATATGAAGCAATCGATTAATGATTTAAATGAGAAGTTGCTGCAAGCGGCTCAACGGGCAAAAGCAAAGATTATTAATCATTATCACCATCAGGCTTCTTTTTACTTAGAGGGAACGCAAACGTCGGCTTTTCACCCTGATATTACGATTTTGACGTATGATCAATTGTATAAAGAAGCGGTTGATCGCTACGGTAAGATGGAAGTGGACCGACGTCAAAATCGGTTAGTTAATTTACGCGCTCAGGGAGATCGTGACTTTTCTACAACGCTTGTTCAGAGTCTGGCTTCATTGTGTAAAGACATTAGTCCAATGATCGTTCTATTTTACAGTCCGCCTTTTTACCCATCTGTCTCATCCCATGATGATCCTCTCATTCAGCATGGGGCAAAAATAGCCATGGATTATGCAAAAGAAACATATGGGGAGGACCTGGAAGTCATGGAATATTTTACAGGTTTATCTGATTTGAGCTTTATTGGGCCGACATCATCAACCTCATCTTTATCTGATTTGACGAAGCAAATGCCTATTCATGGCAATGGCTTTGAATGGCCAGTGGAAGTGATGGAATCGATTACTATGCCGATTATCAATATAGGACCACTGGGGAGAGATCCTCACCAATGGACCGAACGTCTGGAGTTATCTTACAGTTTCGATAAGCTCCCCAAGATTTTGACCCATGTAATCCATGAAATATTCAAGAAAGAGAAAGTTTAAAATAGCTTCTTATGATCCAAGAGATTACAAGGAATCATTTGATACGAAAAAGAGTCTGGATTAAATTCCAGACTCTTTTTCTAAAATGGTTTATCCGTTGTAATAGAAACCTGCTCCCGGGCCGATTTCAGCTCCAGGAATCAGCATCCAAATTAATAGCATGATGATCCATACAATAGAGAAGACAATAGAATATGGAAGCATTGTTGAGATCAATGTACCTATTCCAACTTTCTTATCGTATTTCTGGGCAAAGGCAATAACAATGGCAAAATATGGCATCAATGGTGAGATAATGTTCGTCGTAGAGTCAGCAATTCTGTAAGCTAGTGTAGTAAGCTCTGGAGAATAACCGAGCTGCATCATCAATGGAACAAAGACTGGAGCCATAATAGCCCATTTAGCTGAAGAACTTCCGATGAACAAGTTGATAAATCCAGCAACAAAAATGAAGGCAATAATTAAACCGATCCCAGTGAAACCGATAGAGTCAAGGAATTCTGCACCACTTACTGCAATCACTTTTCCTAAGTTTGTGTGGTTGAAGTATGCCACGAACTGACCGGCTGTGAAAGCAAGGACGATGTAAATTCCCATACTTGCCATCGTTTCTGACATCTGATTGGCAACATCTTTATCACTTTTGATTTCTTTTGTGATTTTTCCATATACGTAACCAGGAATGAAGAACATAATTAGAATCACCGGCACTAAACTGTGGAAGAATGGTGATGCTAAGAAATCATCGGGGTCGCGTAATGGTCCCCAGGATGGTACAACAAGAAGGGACAACAGGCCAACCGTGATGACAAATGCAATTAATGCTCCAATCATACCTTTTTTCTCAATTGGGGAGATATAATCTACTTCTTCTTTTACCCCGCCTTTGTATTCGCCAAGGCGCGGCTCGACAAGCTTGTCTGTCACAAACGTACCTACTATGGTCAAGACGAAGACCGATACAAACATGAAGTAATAGTTCATCGTGTAAAGGATTGTATCTGCGTAGGCAGGATCGATAGTTGCTGCCGCCTGAATGGTTAAATCACCTAGTAAGGGATCCAGTGATGTCAGTAGTAAGTTGGCACTAAAGCCAGCGGAGACACCTGCAAATGCAGCAGCCAAACCGGCTAGCGGATGACGCCCTAGACCAGCAAATAGAACGGCTCCTAGAGGAGTTAATACAACATATCCGGCATCTGCAGCCATACTGGACATAATTCCACCGAAGACAAGCGCTGCTGTCATAAGAGAGCGCGGTACGGAAGTTACAAGACCGCGAAGCATGGCGCTGATTAAGCCGGAACGCTCAGCAATTCCGATACCAAGCATTGTAACAAGTACGGTTCCGAGCGGAGCGAAACCTACGAAGTTTTCAACCATGCTTTCAAAAATGTATTGAATGCCGTCATTGGAAAGCAGATTGACGACTTGTAAGGTCTCGCCGGTAGCTGGGTCTTCGACTTCCACATTCATTGTGGAGAAAATCCAGGAAGCGACGATAACCATGAGTGCAAATATTGCGAACAATGTGACAGGGTGAGGCAATTTGTTCCCGACACGCTCAATCCAGTCGAGTATACGCATTGTCAGCCCTTTCTTTTCTTGGGGTTCCATGATCTTCCTCCTTGTTTGACCTATACACTAAATTTAATTTTACAATGCCGCGTTAAAGTATAATCAAAAGTGATTTTTATTTGAAGTCTTTTGGAAAAAGTCCCACTAGTAAAAGAATTACGAATAATGAGACGTGCTGTAAATTTGTCATATTTAAGGAAAATAACTCCTATACATGCTACAATATAAGAAATGAATGATCATTCAGTGTGGAGGAAGTGTATGAAGATATTGAAGGATACCATTAAACAATTAACCTTGCCGACCCCGTATGCGGTTGGTGATGTACATGTGTACTTATTAATAGGACACCGATTAACGCTTGTAGATGCGGGTGTTAAGACAGAAGATTGCTGGAACGTATTTGTTGAACAGTTAAAGGGACTCGGGTATCGGCCGGAAGATATTGACCAAGTCATCCTGACTCATCATCACCCCGATCATACAGGACTTGTTGAACGCTTGCCAAACGTGGATACAATCGCCGGTCATGTGAAGTTGAAGCCATGGCTTGAAAGGGACGAGGAGTATTTTGATCGTTACGAATCATTTTTTCAGAACATATACAAGGAGTCAGGCGTTCCGGATCGTTATCTTCCTTTATTGAAAGGGATAAGAAAAACACTGAAATGGACATCAAAAGGAAAACTAACTCATGAATTGTCGGAGGGGGATAGGCTGCCGGGGCATGAGGAGTGGATCACAATAGAAACACCTGGCCATGCCCAAAGTCATCTCTCTTTTTTAAGGGAAGAAGATGGGGCTTTTATTGGAGGAGATCATCTGCTTTCCCATATTTCGTCAAACCCTTTACTAGAACCTCCTTACCAAGCTGGGGCACCGCGCCCAAGACCTTTATTACAATACCGCCACTCTATGGAAAAATTGTTGGGTAGAACCATCACTACCGTTTATCCCGGGCATGGGAAGATATTTAATCATGCCCATATGCTGATACCAGATCGCTTGAAGAAACAGGAGCAACGGGCCAATAAAGTGTTGGCCATGTTTAATGAAGGTGCATTGCGTGCATATGATGTATGCAAGCGTCTATTCCCCAAACATATAGAGAATCAATTTGGTTTAACAATGTCAGAAACCATCGGACAGCTGGATTATCTAGAGAAAATAGGGGAGTTGACTGTCTCCTATGAGGACGGAGAAAAATTATATACGATAAAATAGGTGATGAGTATGAATGAACGAGTAAAGGGAAAGAAAGTTTTAATTACAGGAGCGTCAAGCGGTATTGGTGAATTTCTTGCTATTCACGTAGCAAGAGAAGGAGGGACACCAATTCTCGTGGCCCGTACCGCCCACAAGCTGGAAATCATCGCAGAAAAAATTGAAGAGGCATTTGGAATTCAAAGTTCATGGTATAAAGCAGATTTGGCTAATGATGCAGAATGGAAAGATACGATCGACCGTATCTGTTATGAACATGGTTCCATAGATGGGTTAATTAACAATGCGGGGATTGCCGTCTTTGCCAATGTGGCGGAATCCAACTGGCAGGATATAGAGCGAATGCTGTCCATTAATGTAAAATCTCTGTTCCGAACCACCCACCAATTGCTTCCGCACCTAGTGAAGCGCGGTGAAGGTCATATTATTAATATCGCCTCCCAGGCAGGGAAGATTGCCACCCCAAAATCAGCGGTATATTCAGCAACGAAGCACGCAGTTATCGGTTTTACGAATGCATTAAGAATGGAAGTGGAGCCTCAGGGGATATTTGTTACATCTGTTAATCTCGGCCCCGTGAGGACGAAGTTCTTCCAGCAAGCTGACCCAACCGGTAATTATGAGAAGACGGTAGATAAAATCATGCTGGACCCAAACCGGGTGGCCCGAACAGTGGTGGCTCATCTATTTACAAAGCAGCGGGAAATAAATATACCTTCATGGATGGATTCTGGAAGCAAAGTTTATTCCCTTGCCCCTGTGGCGATGGAAAAGATCATGCAAAAACAATTCAACAAGAAATAAGCCAAACCTCTTTCCATTTGTTGGGAAGAGGTTTTTTCGTGCTGATTATGGAAAAAAATGTATGAACTGGTCAGTTAATAATTTCCAATCCCTTGAAAGGGTATGAATGTGACATGTGATCCCGGAAATGGATGGGTTCCAATTGTTTGAATATCCGCCTCCGGAGTAAAGTTCCGCTTCTTATCATTAGTGCAAAGCAAGAAGACGAATCCAAGATAAAGGGTCTGGATATAGGTGCTGATGATTACCTAATTAAGCCTTTTAGTCCGCTGGCAGATACCTTTGAGTGACGGAACGCATTCATTCCGAAACCGGTCCCTTTTTCTATTGGCCTTTCTTTGTTGGGAATATTTGTATGACCTGGTCTAACAAAAATTAGCAGTAATTGGTACTTGCGGTTACGAACATATATTCGCATAATGAGGATATACTTATAAAGGAGGTGGAGGCGATATGGAGAATCCGAAGATTGATTACACCCGGTATGTGGACCGGGGTATTCTTTGTGTAGACATGAAAAGCTTTTATGCCAGTTGTGCTGCAATCGATCGTGGACTTGATCCGCTCACCGTCCCTCTTGCAGTCGTTGCGGACACAAACCGTAAAGGAAGTGTCGTACTTGCAGCAACTCCAGTGATGAAAAAGAAATACGGGATCCGTACGGGAAGCCGTTTATTTGAAATTCCTTCTGCACCGGAAATCGTCATCGTCTCCGCACAAATGAAGAAATATTTGGAAGTGTCCACACAAGTAACGAATCTTTTTCATAAATTCGTGCCCAAAGAAAAAATCCACACCTATAGTGTTGATGAAAGTTTTTTAGAGGTTGGCGACAACAAGGGTAAATTCGGTAATCCTGAAGAAACAGCGCAGATGATTATGGATGAAATGAAAGAGACGTTTCATCTGGATGCAGCTATTGGAATCGGTCCCAATATGCTGCTATCGAAACTGTGTCTCGATGTCGAGGCAAAAAAGAGAGGAATCGCCCGCTGGACCTATGAAAATTTCCCTGGGAAATTATGGCCGGTTGCTCCATTGTCCGAAATGTGGGGCATTGGCCCGCGTCTAGAGCATCGGCTGAACCGGATGGGCATCTGGTCGGTAGGTCAACTGGCTAACTTTCCGCTCGATCGTCTTGAGAAAACGTTTGGGGTCATGGGCAATCAGCTTTATTACCATGCCAATGGGATCGACTTGTCTGACCCTGGCGCCCCCATCATCCATGGGCAGGTCAGCTATGGAAAAAGCCAGATTCTCCTTCGTGATTATCAAGACCCGGAAGAAGTGAAGCACGTGATCTTGGAAATGTGTGAAGAGGTTGCCCGCCGAGCACGAAAAAAAGGCCATGCCGGGAGGACTATCTCTCTTGGCATCGGCTACAGTAAAAGTGAAGGTGCCGGAGGCTTCCATCGGTCGTTATCGATTGAGCACCCGACCAGCATCACGATGGATATTTATCACTCCTGTCTTACATTGTTCCAACGTTTTTACAACGGCGGTGTTGTCCGACGAATTTCCATTACTCTTGGCAACATTACAGAAGATGCAAACGTCCAACTCGATTTGTTTGATGAAGGGCGAGATAAAAAAAGGGATCTCGGTTATGTTATGGATGAGATCCGTGAACGTTACGGACAGGATATACTGCTCCGAGCAGTTTCGTGGACAAACGCAGGAACCGCCCGTTACCGGAGCCGCCTTGTAGGGGGACATTATGCAGAATAAAAAACAGAACCGTTGCCTCTGTGGGAAGGATTTTTTACAATAGAAGAAACAGGAGGGAATGGATAATGGAACTACGCATCACCGCTGAAGCGAAACAACAACTGGAACAAATTCAGGATCCTGGGCGCCCGCTTATTCGGCTCTTTTATGACACAGAAGGATGTGGCTGTGGTGTTAACGGATTGCCGACTATTCGTTTGGATAAAGAAGAACTTTCTACTGATCGAAGAGTGGAGAACGACGTTTACCATGTCATTATCGACAGCCAACAAGCCATTTTTTTTAAGAAAGATATGAAGCTTGATTTTGTGAAAGGCACGTTTCGTCTTTCAAGTCCGGACGGGATCCTGAATCCAATTATCCCTATTAAAGATGTGAAAGAAGGGGCGGTTCTATGAGTAGGAAAAAAACACAACCTGGCTCTCTGGGGGATCAACTGAATGCGGATATGCTTTTAAAGCTGAAGTCAAAAAAGACAGAATTGAAACAGCAGGCTGAGAAGCGTGAGGAGCAGGAAAAAAAACATCGGATTGAAGAACGAAAGCGTCGCGAAGCAAACAAAAGCTTTGAAGAACTGCTGAACGAAAGTGATCTTGATTGGAAGTCTTTCAAAAAATAAGCACCGAAGGTGCTTATTTTTTTCTAGATTTTTAGAAAAAATGAAACATTTTACCTGGTCCATCCGTATGTGTGGTAGAGGCACATGAGATATAAAGAGGGTGTAGTTTGAGCTGTCATTGGACTATTTTAGAGAGACAAGAAAATGATAGGGAGGCGACAGAGTGAAGTGTAAGACTTGCGGGCGCAGCTGGACTTTTGCCCAAGCAGTAAGGCGTTCATTAAAAATTACTGGGAAAAAAGAGTGTCCCTACTGCGGGAGTGAACACTATTCGACGAAACAATCCCATTACCGTTTTGGGATTTTAGCTTTTTCTGCTCTTTTTGTCTTTATGCTTTTAGTGGAGCTCTTCCAAATGCGATTAACATCGGCACTCTTCTTCGCTTTTTTTATTCTACTAATGGTAACAATCGTTCATCCGCTAATGATTCATTTAACGGATGCTGACTGAATATAGAAGGAGTGAATGTCAACTCTCAAGCTTGAAGCTGGGAGGCTTTGAATTTTTAACATATTTTACAAGTTTAGGGGGCGAAAAAGGCATTGGAGTTTTTTGATGCCTCCTTTCTCGAGACTTTTCATGGTTATGGTCTTTCTTATTCTTTGGCAGACAATCCTTTTCCCTTCGTTGGTCGAAGAGGGTTTGATATCCGTATGGGATAATGGATGCAACCACCAAAGGTTCTGTACAGTTTTTAGTAAAGTGGAACAATTATGATCCCCAGATTCATCTGAGAGGGGAATGGAAATGATCTTTAAGATACTTTTACTACTCTTATTATTGTTTGCCGTTTACACGCTGGTCAAAAAGGAAAGAAAATGGCTCAAATGGGGGGCTCTCGCTTACTTTATCATCGTTTCGATTGTATTTATAACGGGGAGTTTCTACATAATAACAGAGTATCAGTTGTACAACCGTCCCATTGACGGAGGTTTCAACAAACATATGCGCTGGGTCAGCATGTTCAGCTATCTTTATATCCTGCCCGTACTATTATTGACTTCCTACAAAGTATTCACATGGAAGGACTGGAATTTTCGTGGGATCCTGATTCGTGTTCTATCTTATGGATTCATCGGTTTAGGGCTTGTTTGTGGAGCGTATTTATTCTTTGCTGCATTCATACTCATTTTCTACGGGTTTGCCCCGTAAACGAAGAGAGGAAGTAGAGCATGAGTCAAACGATTAAACATAACAGGAAGGCATGGGACAAGAAGGTAGAAAATGGCGCGCGTTATACTAAAAGTGTGAATCATGAAACGATTGTAGAAGCACGTAAGGGAATGTGGTCTATAGGGGTGACAGCTGACCGTCAAGTGCCCAGAAACTGGTTTCCGAAAAAGTTGAATGGTTTAAAGGTTCTATGTCTTGCCTCAGGTGGAGGGCAGCAAGGTCCGGTTCTTGCTGCCGCAGGTGCCGACGTTACCGTTTTTGATTTGTCAGAGAAACAACTGCAGCAAGACCAGCGGGTGGTAATTAAAGAAAACCTCGACATTAAAGTAGTGAGAGGGGATATGACTGATCTTTCCATGTTTGAAGATGAATCTTTTGATATGATTGTTCACCCTGTAGCCAATGTATTTATCGAAAATATCCGCCCGGTTTGGATGGAATCAGCTCGCGTCTTGAAGCAGAAAGGGACATTGATTTCCGGGTTTATGAATCCGGTGCTTTATCTTTTTGATTCAGAAAAGGAGGAGCAGGGAAGACTGGTAGTGGCACATACGATTCCTTATTCTGCCCTTGCAGAAGAAAATGTTATCGAGGGAGAAACTTTGGAATTTGGTCACACATTGGAAGATCAAATTCAAGGTCAGACCGATGCAGGCTTTGTCATAGCGGATATGTACGAGGATGATTTCGGTGGAGGAAGAACGATTGATAGCCATATTAAAACAATGTTGGCTACACGAGCTGTGAAACTCCGCCTATAAAAATGAATGCAGGATGACGGAACAGAGCAGTGTGATTTTAAATACATGCTCTGTTTTTTTTATCTTTAAATCCCGGAAAGAAGGAAATAGGCTCACCTGATGGAATAGTAATAATGAAAGGAGGAAGTAGGAAAATGAATACATCATTCATACGAGTCGGCACTCTCTATTTGCCAGTTCACCATGTGGAGAGGGCAGCAAATTGGTATGAAGGAAAATTAGACGCTGCGGTTAATTACCTCGATGATAAGAAAGCCATCATAGATCTAGCAGGCCTCAGCCTATTTTTAGTGAAAGGGATGGGAGGGGAAACAGCAAACTTTCAGGATGCAGAAGGAGATGTACGATTCTCTATTACTTTTGAAGTGGACGGAGCAGATGAGCTTGAGTGTCTCCATAAAAAACTGCAGGACAAAGGGGTCCATGTTGGAAGAATAGAAGAACGGGGGCATCCAGGAAAGAACTTTGTCTTTCACGATATGGATGGGAACATGTTCGATGTGTGGAGTGAACTCAGTCCAACATATCGTAAAACGAAAAATTGAGTTGTTTGTATATGGTTCTATGTTTATTTGTCTAGGTATAGAGTGGCCCTCTTCGTTATTCCAAATAAAGGGAGGGCCTCTAACTATACGATTAGAATCTGGTTTTTAGCACTATTCCCTTAGGGGTTGCACTCGATGGTCCCTTATTTGTTGTGAAAGAGTGTGTTTTTTGCTTGTGAAGCTAATTCGATTTCTTCTAATGTGCGACAGTAAATAGGTTCTATATCTCCTCTGAATTCCTTCATACCCGCTTTCATTAAATGAAGAACGTGAACATTACTAAACCAATCCCCTTCTTCTGCGTCTCTGTGGGGCCAGTCTTCCCAAGCGTTTTCAAGTCGAGGGCTATAAATTTTAGGTCCCTTTTGTTGACGACTGCAAGGATTGACAGCCATTTCGTGTATCTGTCCTGGTCGTGTTTCGTTGACATTATTGAATAACTGAGGCCAAAAATCTTTACGTGATCCAGTATGGGCATGGGAGGAACACCAATTTATAATTTGATTAAGCCGGCTTCGTACTCCGTAAAGTAACCCATATAAGGAACGCCCTAGATAGATGCGTTCATCTACAGCGGAGAAGTGGTGGACCGTCCCGCCAACGATTTTTGTTTTCTGTTGAATGGAAGTCACATAGGGAAAGAGGATATGGTTCATTGCTAGTACATCTTGAAGTTTGAACATCACTTTATCCATCATCGTTTCCATATATGCGGGGTTCTTGACAACACGCTCTTCTATATAGTGTTGTTCATTAATAATTAATGCTTTTGTCAATTCTTCACTGTGGCCATTTTTCCAGAATCGTTCCCAGAATGGCCGCATAAACCGGGAGACATTCAGCTCGTCAAGCAGGTGAAAGAGAGAGCGGCCACTTTTAAGGCTGGCATCATACAGGAGTAATTGTGGAAAAGCATCTTGGAAAATAAGCCAATTCCCACGTTCTAGAAATAAAAAGAAATCCTCAGCTTCTTTTTCGGTCAAAAGCTTCGGAAAATATTCACCCTTCAGGTCGGTCATGTTCCAACCTGCATTTCTTGATACGAGATGGGCGAGCAGTGCCCAATGGACCTCAGGGTGTTTTTCAAAATAATTTAAGTATGCCATCGTGCGAGTAATATTGTTTCGATTCTCCTGTTGAGTGAGTCGTCGAATTTCATAGACAAGCATCCGTTCATCGTTTGACAAATCTTCAGTTTCTGCCTTAAGCGATGCTTTTAATTCTTTTTTCAAATATCGCCACTTGGATGAGAACATTTTCTTTTCACCTCCCATTAAATTAAAAATGAATGCAAAAGGATTATTTTAGTATTTGTAGCTCTTCAACCTCTATGTGAAAAAAGGAAGGATTTTCAAGGTGGGTAGCGAATTTTAATAAAGGAGGATCCAGATGAACTTCGCTTCTTGGGAAAAGACTTACGAAACTAGAATCAAATCGAATTATTGTCATATTAATAGAAAATTAGGCAGATTCATGTGGTGAGGGTCGGTAAAGATATCGCCTATCCTGGGAACTTCAAAAGACATGTGACTTTCCTGGCAAATCAAATGTTTTGTGAGTTGTTCAGTAAGCCCTTAGTTAAAACATAGACAGCTTGCTATGAAAGGAGGGTACGAATGCTCACCTTTCGACCGATTGATTTAAATAAAGATAGACAGCAAATCATCAAGTTTCGCATGGATTCATTTAAGATTAGTTTTGGGCATGTGGAAGATTTTAATGAAGAAAATTATTTGACCTATGTGGAAGAACGTATGGAACAGTTTCCAGAAGGATATGTAATGGTAGAGAAAGACGATAGGACTGTCGGCCAACTCGAGCTATCAGTAAGATTGTATGGGGATAAGCGAATAGGGTATGTTCATCTTTTTTATTTAGTTCCTGAGGAACGGGGAACCGGAATAAGCAGAGAGCTTGTGACTTATGCCCACAATTTTTTCAAAATGCATCATATTCAGGAGTACCACCTTCGTGTGGCTTCCTTGAACAACAGAGCAAGAAAGTTTTATGAAAAGAATAACATGGTGGAAGTAGGACCAGAACTAGATGGAAAAGTAATCCGTATGAAAGGATTTATCACTTAGTTCAAATAGGAGGGAAATCGTATGGAGCAACGAGTTATATGGGGGCATGGGGATTCGGCTGGGGCGGAACATTTGACTTTAAAGAAGTTAAGCGGCCATATGGAAGTTAGAGGGACGGTTTTGCTCGTTGAACAGGGTGTCCCGCATCATTTAACCTATGATATGAAGCTGGGGCTGGATTGGAAAACAAAAAAGATCAAAATTTATCAAGAGGGGGTTCCTGAACCATTTATCGTTCAGGCCGAAAAACAGGATAAGTGGTGGGTGAATGGAAGTTATAATGAAAATTTGGATGGAGCGACTAATATCGATTTAACCATCACACCGTTTACGAACACACTGCCCATCAACCGTGTTTCCTGGAAGACTGGAGAGAGTCGAACGTTTAAGATGGTTTATATTGATGTTTTGCGAAGAGAAGTTCTTCCTTTACTACAAGTGTACACATACTTAGGGGACAATGAGGGTCAGAGGATCTTTCAATACCGTTGCAGAGAATTTGAGACGGCTCTTGTGGTCAATGAACAGGGATGGGTAGTTGAATACCCAGGTGTTTTTAATCTCCATGCCTTATATACTACAAAAGGTCATGACCTCAAGGACCATACTTCCTCCTTAAGTGCGCATGCATCAGCAATGGATCGTTCGTACTTTTAAAACATCTAGATACTCACAGAATAAAGCTCCCCATGAGTGCTGAAACACGTGATGAGGATGGTTAGTCCGTCCGCACGTGTTTTTTAGAGAAAACCTTTACTACTTCTACCTGAAAATTTAGCTTATAAGGATCAATCATGGAATTTCAAGGGGGGAAGGGGACAAGGTTTTGCACACAAGTCCGCCTAATTTTCATAGGATAAGGTAATGAATCTTAGAGGAGGTAAGTCATTGTATCGAAATCAATACGGATATACGTATAATCCATATGGTTATGATGGCTTTTTCCGTGTGCAAAGCGACCAATCTTTAATCACCGATATCGAAGAAGCAATTAATGGTGAATACAGTGCTATCACGTGTTACAAGCAATTGGCCGATCTTGCCCCGACCCAGGAGGAGAGACAGCAAATCTATGAAATTCGACAGGATGAAATTAGGCACTATGAAGTTTTTAGTAATATATACAAACAATTGACAGGGAAACAACCGGCACCGCAAATTAAGGATTTATGCGTTAATCCATATAAAAAAGGGGTCGAATCATCCTTTCTTGATGAACAAAAGACCACAGATTTTTACTATGAAATTGAACGAAAAGCTCAAGATTTATCTATTAAAGAGACTTTTCGTCAGGCTGCCGCTGATGAGCAAAATCATGCCATATGGTTTCTTTATTTTTTGCATGCAAGAGGCTGATCATAATTTAAGATTTCCAGACCGAATCTTAAAACCGTTATCACTAGTCATTACCTATCTAACCGTGCAGGAACTGTATGTTACGAAAAAAGCTGTCCTAATATAGCAGGAATGAACGTGAGCAAAAGGGATGTGATCGACATGGTACGTGCTTTGAAGTTCCTGGGTGCTGAGTCTATTCCAATCCATTTTTACATGTCATTGACGTAATGTTCTTGGAAGGTATAGGTGAATTCCCCCCCCTCTTCCTTGCTTGGAAGATCTTGTGTTTGTTCCGCTGTATAAATGAATGAAATTCGAGCATCCGCGGGCTGAAGTAAATTTATCTAGTCTTCATCCAGCAAACTCATATCTTTATTGGGGATTACTTAACGACAGATAGGTAAAAAGGGTCGGATGACTACAAAAAATGATTGAGGACTTGGTTTTGAAATCGATCGGATAAATGAAGATAAGGTAATGTTGTAAGGGCACGCCCATCCTGTTGGCAGACAGGGTGGTTTTTTTGTATTGATATAGAACAGGATAGCTATTAGAATAATATGTAAGCGCTTAATAAGGGGCGAATTTATGTTAAAGGAGAGGTAGCCGTTGCATGTACCACTAATTTTGACAGAGTTTTTAGACAGGGCAGTTCAGCTGTATGGAGATAAACCTGCCGTCATTGATGACCATCACACATTGACTTATGGTGAGTTGAATGAAAGGGTCAATCAGTTATCGAGAGGGTTACGATCTTTAGGAGTCGAGAAAGGTGATAAAGTGGCCTATCTTGCTCCCAATTCCACGGAGATGTTGGAAGGGTTTTATGGTGCTTTTCAGGTTGGTGCCGTAATGACTCCATTAAACACGCGGCTAAAACCAGAGGATTACCGTTTTATATTGGAACATAGTGAAAGTAAAGTCCTATTTGTTGATTATACATTGCTGCCTTTAGTGGAAGAAGTTGTAGACGAAGTCAAAAATATTAATCATGTCATCGTGCACGGGGATGCCTCATCAAATGGCTATGAGGCATGGCTGCGAAAGTTTTCACCTCATGCTTTCGCCCGTGAGTCTCTGGAAGAAACCGATATCGCCTCCTTGTTATATACAAGTGGAACCACTGGAAATCCAAAGGGAGTATTATTAAGTCATCGTTCCAATTATTTACATGCATTATCATCTATGCATCATTTGAAAGTTTCCGACCAGGACACGCTGCTTCACGTCTTGCCTATGTTTCATGTAAATGGCTGGGGCTCTCCATTTTATTATACAGCCAATGGTGCAACACAGGTGATGCTTAGAAAAACAGATCCTTCATTCATCTTGGAAAAAGTGGAGAAACACCAGGTATCTGTGTTACATATGGCCCCAACAGTATTAAATATGGTGATAGAATCCTATGAAGCCAAGAAACCCTCCATCGAACAGGACGTCAGAGTCGTCATCGCAGGATCTGCACCGCCTCCAGCTTTTGTCCGAAAAGTAGAAGAGGGTTTAAATTGGAAATTCATTCAAGTATATGGCATGACAGAAATATCTCCATTGATTACTACATCGGAACTGCGTTCAATGGATAGAGAACGCCCCGCTGAAGAGCAATATAAGTTGAAAGCCAAAGCGGGTTACAGCATGATTGGCAGTCAAGTGAAGGTGGTGGACGATCTGGGGGATGAAGTTCCTCACGATGGCAAAGCGGTGGGGGAAATTGTAACACGATCAAATAATGTAATGGAAGGGTACTTTAAAAATGAAGAAGCGACAAATGAAGCCATTAGAGAGGGCTGGCTTCATACGGGTGACATGGCGATAGTTGATGAAGGGGGAAATATTGAGATTGTCGATCGAAAAAAAGACGTTATCATCAGTGGCGGGGAGAATATTTCGTCTATTGAAGTGGAAGCAGTCTTATATGAACACCCCTCCGTTCTTGAAGCCGCTGTTGTAGCGATCCCTCATGAAAAATGGGGAGAAGTACCCCACGCTGTAGTGGTACTCAGGGAGGAAGAGAGTCTTATGGAAGAAGAGGTCATACGCTTCTGTCGTGAAAAGCTCGCTCATTTTAAAGCTCCGAAAAGTGTTTCGTTCATTGAGGAATTACCGAAAACAGCATCAGGTAAAATACAGAAGGTTGTCCTTCGTAAAGAGTTTTGGAAGGAACATAATCGGATGGTTAATTGAATATTGAACTTTTTCAAAGGCAAAAGAAAGCTTAGATATCTGAGCTTTCTTTTTTGATTTTATATCTATCCATGTTAATATTTTTTCTTAGAGATCTGCTTATTGCAAAGCTTAGTTGTTGGGAAATGTTCGATTAATAAACGATAAATATAATTTTTGTTGTCTCATATAGTTGAGCGGGTACAAAATGTGTGAGGCACGAAAGAAAAGGAGGGTCATCATGTCACTGGCTTTTGTTTTATTAGCGGCGGCAGCTCTATTTTTTGTTCTATATCGTTATGTACCCGTTGCCCGTGTAAAGAAGATGGACACGTCTGAACTTGTGCAAAAAGATCAGGGCATGGTGGTCACCGTAGATACAAGAGATTATCAAACTTCATCACAAGACCAGGTTGGCAATGCTGTCTGCCTTCCGTTAGCATATCTAGGGAGACATCATCAAGATATTCCTGAGCGGTCAATCGTCCTTGTTTGTTCCGACGAAGTGGAAAAGAATTTAGCTGCACGGTCTTTAAGGAGAAAAGGCTATGAAGTAATCGGTTATAACATCCCGACTCAAAGGAAAGATTGTCGGGTGATGCCGTGTATGATAGAAAAATGAAGGCCACACAAAAAGCGACCAGATTTTCTGGTCTTTTTTTGTCTGGTTTCATCATCATATGAACATAAAGAAAGTGATGAAGGAAACCATACATTCACCGTAAGGAAAAAATGCACCTGGGTGGTATTCTGTTGAAAATTCGAATGATTCAGCATAATTTTTCGATGCCTTCCTGCTCTGTGGGTTATTTTACCGTGACGCTTCTAGCATAAGGTCTGAGTTTTTCCTGCAAACTAAGGAAAAAGCGAAAGGGTGCTTCCATTGAAGAACCTTACTGCCTGTGTCCTGTTAATAGTGATCTTTGCACTGCTCCTTACCGTAAGCGCTTACGGTGCTGATCACCCGCGACATTATTATGAAGAACAAGGGACAGCCATTTGGGATGTACCTATACCATCAAAATATATAGCCCTTACCTTTGATGATGGCCCTAGTACAGAGTATACACCTGAAATATTAAATATATTAGAGGAACATGAAGCAAAAGCTACATTCTTCGTGGTCGGCTCGAGGGCTCAAGAGAATCCTTCTATTATTAAATCCATGGTAGACAACGGACATGAACTAGCCAACCATAGTTTTCATCACCCGGATTTTACCGGAATTTCAAAAGAAGAATTAATTCATGAAATGGACAACACTTCAGAAGTGCTTGAAAATTTAACAGGTGCTCCACCGAGATTATTTCGGCCTCCTGGCGGCGTGTACAATGATATTATTGTGAATACGGCTAATGAAGAGGGGTATATGGTCGTGATGTGGTCCTGGCATCAGGATACAAGAGATTGGAAAAGTCCTGGTGTCCAAAATATTGTAAAAACTGTATTAAACAATGCCCGTAATGGAGATATTTTTCTATTCCATGATTTTGGAGGGGATCGGTCTCAGACTGTAAAAGCTCTTCAACAGATTTTGCCTAAGTTAAGAAAAGAAGGATATGAATTCGTCACAGTCTCCGAGCTCCTGCAAAAACACACGAAATATAACCTTTTCCATGGGGGCAACGGCGTGGAATAAACTTCAAGAGAGATAGAGATCGTCGTAGATTGTCTTTCCGAAAGAGATGATATAGAAATGGACAAATCCTGAGGCAATCACCTCAGGATTTTGATGTTTATGAATTAGCTCCAGGCCCTTGTTTTGGCCGGTTTCTGTTTGTCCGGTGGCCGATTTCTTCTTCAATTGGCAAACTTTCTTTCGGTGTTTTGTTATTATTTCTCGCCGCATTCATTTGTGATGTTCGTTTACCCATCATTATCACCCTCCTTTTATGGAGATAGTGTGTTTATAATAGCCGAGAGATAGCCGAGGGAATTTTTACATGTTTTGAGATAGATGTTGAATCAATAAAATATGGAGGTCTTTTTAGGGGGATTGGGTGGGGAAGTTAAATAGGAGTAGTAAAAATTATGTGCCCATTCTAACGCCCCTCCCCGGGAGGTCTCAAGTCGATCCTCTTTATAGTAAAAAGTCACCTTGAGGTTCAACTTGAGTTTTTCAGGGAATTGGGGACTTGTTTATTCTTCATTCATAATTTCAGAAACAATTTCATAAGAGTGCAAACGGGCATTATGATCATAAATTTGTGAGATGACCATCATTTCATCCGCCAATGTCTCCTTTTGGAAGTTCTCAAGTTTGTTTTTTACTGTTTCTTTACTTCCGATGATCGAAGCACCGAGTTGTTGCATCAGGGCTGCTTTTTCTTGAGAGGTCCATACTTCATCCATATTATCAACAGGTGGTTGAAGCAAGTGATTCGTATTACGCACAAGGTTTAGGAACTGTTGTTGCAAAGATGTTGCGAGTCGCTCAGCTTCTTCATCTGTATCTGCAGCAATGACGTTTACTCCGACCATGACATAAGGTTCTTTCAGTGTTTCAGACGGCTGGAAGCTAGACCGGTACAAATTCAATGCCCCATGTGTATGATTCGGAGAAAAATGGCTTGCAAAAGAAAATGGTAGTCCAAGTTGCCCGGCAAGTTGAGCGCTGAAGCCACTGGAGCCAAGCAGCCAGATGGGGATATTCAATCCTTCCCCTGGAATGGCATGAATAGGATGCTCCCCGGCAAAATAGCCGCGTAATTCATCCAGCATATTAGGAAATTCATTCGGATCTGAATCCAGATTCCTTCTAAGAGCTCGGGCTGTCATTCCATCGGTTCCCGGGGCTCGTCCAAGCCCGAGATCGATCCGTCCGGGAAAGAGGGTTTCAAGGGTGCCGAATTGTTCAGCAACGACAAGTGGTGCGTGATTGGGCAGCATGACACCGCCAGAGCCGACACGAATAGATTCCGTATGGTGCAGAACATGACTAATAGCGACAGATGTTGCTGAACTTGCAATGAAAGGCATGTTATGATGTTCAGCCATCCAGTATCTTGTATACCCCCATTGTTCTACTTTTTGAGCCAGATCAACTGTATTGCGGAAGGAGTCCGCAGGTGTACCACCTTCGATGACTGGAGCGAGGTCCAGTACCGAAAATTTTGTGTTTTCTAATCCAGGTGCTGCCATAGTAAAACCTCATTTCTTTTAACATTACAACTATACAGGGGAGAAGGTGGTTCTCAGTTTCCTTTAAAGTAAAGGTACTTCTTGATCCCCTTAAAATATAACTTTATCTTAACAATTTTATTTCGAGCCTCAAAATAATTTGTCTTAAAAATTTTCCCTTTTTGTAACGTAACTTTTGAAAGGGGAAGAAACGGAAATCTGCTGGTGTTCCTTAGTATGTGTCATGATTTTCTGTTTACGACGATATAATAGTTACAGTAATTTTATTAACCGTTACATCTATATACAAGCTCCTCACCTTTTTGAAGGAGGTTTTAGATGGATAATATTAAAGACACGGTGTTGGAAGTCATCCTTTCCATTCTCCCCATCACGATAGTCATCACCATTCTTCAATTTACATTGATTTGGCTTCCTTTGGATATGTTTATTCAATTTCTTATTGGTGTACTCCTTGTCGGATCCGGTCTGATTCTTTTTCTACTTGGAGTGAATATTGGGCTCCTGCCGGTAGGAGAAATGATAGGTTCTTCATTATCTAAGACAAAAAGAGTTTGGGTGATCATTTTTTTTGGATTCCTGCTTGGACTTGTTGTGACAGTTGCAGAACCGGACGTTCGTGTTCTCTCCTCTCAAATTAATCAGGTGTCAGGAGGGCGTATACCAAAGGATATCCTTATTTTGTCTGTAGCTTTAGGGGTGGGAGGGTTCGTGGCTCTGGCTATGTTTCGGATCATTTTCAGTATTAATATCGTATATCTTCTTGCAGGGGGATATGCACTAGTCTTTATTCTTGCTGCTTTCACCCCATCTGTATTCGTGCCGATTTCTTTTGACTCCGGTGGGGTCACAACTGGTCCCCTAACCGTGCCTTTTATTCTGTCCTTAGGCGTAGGGGCAGCTTCGGTAATGCGCGGAAAATCATCATCAAGTGATGGCTTCGGACTTGTGGCTTTAGCATCGATCGGCCCCATATTAGCTGTTCTCCTTCTGGGTGTGATTTACGGGTGAATATTAAAATATTTGAAGGTTTCTGGGGGGTTTTGTTGGATGTGGCTATGGCTCTTATTCCACTTTTTTTCTTATTCCTCATTTTCCAATTTATCTTTCTTAAACTCCCGTGGGCGAAGTTACAAGATATTTTAATCGGTTTTACTCTCACCTATTTTGGACTGGCCCTTTTTTTACAAGGTGTTCATATCGGTTTTTTACCAGCAGGGGCACTGATGGGGGAGGAGCTCGGAAGCCTTCATCATCTTTGGTTGTTGATTCCAATCGGTTTTGTGCTCGGATTTGTAGCTGTATATGCAGAACCCGCGGTGAGTGTTCTTACTCATCAGGTGGAAAGGGTATCTGGTGGTTATATTCCTAATAAAGTCCTGCTCTATACCTTATCTGTAGGGGTCGGACTTTCTATTGCTATTTCTATGATACGAATCCTCCTCGGCATCCCCCTTTGGTACTTTATTGTTCCTGGCTATATCTTCGTTTTAATCATCGTTAGATTTTCAACAAAAACTTTTACATCGATCGCTTTTGATTCAGGTGGTGTGGCCACAGGTCCAATGACGGCCACCTTTATCTTAGCTCTCTTTGTGGGGATCTCATCTGTTATAGAGGGACGGGATCCATTAGTAGATGGTTTTGGTATGGTAGCCCTTGTAGCGTTAGCCCCGATTTTATCCGTACTTACCCTCGGCATTATATATAGAAGAAAGGAGCAGGAGCAATATGATAAAGACCAAACCCGGACAAAAGCTCATCATAACCATCGTTAAAAAAGAAAAAGCAAAAAGAGTCATTCATGCTTCCACATTAGCGGGAGCACAGGGGGGGACAACTTTTTTTGGAAAAGGGTTTCGAATGGATGAAAAAAAACGGTTCCTGGGAATTCCGGTAGAAAGAGAGCGGGAAGTCATATTGACGCTTGTTTCCGATTCCATATATGCACGAGTAATGAATGCAATCACAAAGGCAGTAAAATTGAATAGACCGAGACACGGCATCGGTTTTGTTATTGATACGAAGAATGTAAGCGGCATCAACCATTTGATTGGTTTAGGGTTGGAGTCTATGCAAAATGAGAGTAAGGAAGGGATGCCATTGAAAAAGCAATCACTGTCTTATGATTTAATCGTGACAATTGTGAATAAAGGAGATGCAGAAAAAGTCGTCGATGCCTCTAGAGAGGCTGGTGCAGAAGGAGGGACAATCATAACGGGTCGGGGGACCGGGATACATGAAAAAGCAAAACTCTTTAATATTTTGATCGAACCAGAAAAAGAAGCGGTCTTGACACTAATCGTGAAGAAGAAGTGTAATCAAGTACTAAAGGCGATCGAGCAAGGAGCTAGATTGGATGAGCCGGGCCGGGGGATTGCCTTTGTTTTGAATGTAGAAGAGACGGTTGGCATTAATCATATACTAAATAATCAAATGAAAGATGATATGAAGGAGTAGTCGCCTTCAACAGGTTTACTTTAAGAATAGGAGCCCCTTTTTGATGTTCCAAGGGAAGTTTCTGGAATTGAAGAAGGGGCACCATTACTGGAGTCGTCGCTTTTATACCGCTTTTTCATAAAAGTTATTTATTCAAGCTGAATACTCAAAAGGGATGTTGGGATGGAAATGTAGGAAGCGGAATATCTCCAAAGAGAAAGGGGACTGCAGATGAGACGCTTGTTTATTCTAATTATAAGTGTGTTGGCCATTCTCCCTGGATGTTCTTCGAATAAAGATAAACTGATTAATGAGTTGAAATCAGAAAGAGAAGACAGATACAGTGTCCTTGCATTTAAAAGTGAAGAGGTTTCGGAAGAAAAATTTCAAGCGGAAATCAATCAAACCTTTAACGATCCGGAAATATGGGAGAACAAACTGTACGCTTTTGAAGTCTTTGTTACGATTCCAACAGAACCCTATAATTATAAGAAACTATTGGAAATCGAAGAACTCCCTCAATATATAGTGCTTGATACAGAAGAAATCGTCTTTCGATCTAATGATATAGAAGAATTAGAAAGTTTCTTGCTTGGTGATGAGTATTCAGCTCATGACCATCATTAAAAAAGCGGAAGATATGAACTTCCGCCCTGTTTCAATTCACATGTTAAATATTATGAAAAAGGTCTTCTTCGTGAACATGATTCGAGATTTTGAATAAATCTAAGGGAATAATGGTAGGTTCCCGGAGTTTAAACCGGTAAAATAAAAGGATTCCTGTGCTGATCATTCAAGATAGGAAGCATTAAGAGATTTTAATAGAACTCATCACTTAAAAAGATTTTGTGTGTTTAGGGTCGTGCGATTTTTTTCCTGCTCCTTCAGAACGGTATATTTCTTCGAAAGTCTCTTTACTTTCATTTGCCATATTGACATGGGGCTGGCTTTTTCTTTTCCGATCAAAGTAAATGGAAAGAGCAATTAACCCAGCAGGAATAAGCAGCAATAGCCATAACATGGGAAGTACCTCCTTATGGTTTTGGCTTATATATATCCTATTCCCGTTTTTATTTTATTTATTCCGATAAAAATAAACGGATCAATACAACCGCTAGATTATACTATTATCTAAAGCAGATTCGATGACACGCTCCCTGTTTTACTTTAGTCCAGCTTACGGCTGCCCTAACAAGCCAGAATATTCAACGAAAGGATTCCTTTTTTTAGTATCTGCTGCATAGGATGCTTGTACATAAACTTATAGGTGGAGGTCAGCGGAATGAAAAAAATTTATTCAGTCTTGGTCCTTTTCGCTATCTTTGTTGTTATTGGGTACATGGATTCACCGAATCAAAAACCAGAGGACTCTATTCACTATCCTTTAAGTACGGATGAAAAAGAAAAGGAAACGGTAGCCGTGGAAGGAAATTCTGCATTTACGACAATGGAGTTGGAGCTCGTTCAAGAAGGGACAAAAATGGTGGATGGGGCTAAGGTGGAGGCCTATCGCGAATATGAAATATATAAAAATTCTGATGGGAAAGTGATTAAGAAAGTGCCGACCGATCACTATCAATATTTAAAGTACAAAGACTGAAAAAGGACACTACTGTAATCTGTAGTGTCCTTTTTCGTTATAACGATTTCTGGAAGGCCATAACGGTGATTCCGTCATTGGCAGGTTCAAAGTCGTGCTGCGGGATCCTAACGAACCCGAAGTTTTTATACAGGGCAATCGCTCCCTTCATGAATTCCCCTGTATGAAGGCCGATGGCAGGATAACCTTTTGCTTTAGCCCTATGAATACATTCTTCCATTAATGCTGACGCGACTCCAATCCCCCGTGCTTGAGGTATAACAGAAAGAACGCGGATTTCGGGATAATCAAGCGCCGCAACCAATCCTTCATAAGCATCTGTTTTAGCTGGGAATAGGGCTACGCTGCCTAACATGTCCCCATTTATTTCAGCAATCAGGAGTTCTACACCTGGTTGTTGATCTGCATTAGATGAGATGGTTGTCTTTAAAGCTTGCCAATGTTCTTCTGGGATGGCCCCTCGATGATCCTCATAGGCGGACACCCGCTGCATACGGATTTCAGGTAGTTCTTCTTTTAATGCTTCTCTAACTAAAATCTTCATGATGTTCTCCTTTAATAACAAAGCTTTGCGTGCCAGTAAGGCATTTAAGTGGAATATATTAGTTGAATCCATTTCTACATAGAATCCAATATATTAGGTTACATGAAAATAACTCAAATTTGTACCATTTTACGAGAAAAATGTGGCTTATGGCAATAATTGAAAAAAGACATGAAGTTCTAACAAATAAAGAATAGGGGTAAAATGGGCCCCTAAGTGATGAGTCTAAGGAAATCTAGTTATAGATTAAATCTGTAAGAAAGATAAAGCAGCCTTCAACGCCCTATCATCGATATAGAAAATGGAACGGCTCCGGAAAGGACTGATCAAATTCCACCCTTGAACCGATCTCTTATGGCTATGAATCTACCCTATAATCCTGTACATTGGAGATAGAGGAGATTGGAGAAATGGAGGAGAATTATGAGAATATTGATTAGTGAAGTGATATGGCAAGAAGGAATTGACGTCTTGGAAGAACAAGGGTTTGAAGTCGTATATGATGACAAACTTTGGGAAGACCGTGCACGTTTACGGGAGGAAGTAACGAAGGTGGATGCATGGATTGTCCGCAATCAAACAAAGGTGGATAGCGAATTATTGGAAAGGGGGACAAACCTCAAAGTGATTGGTCGTCTTGGTGTTGGCCTTGATAATATTGATATAAAAGCGTGTGAAGAGAAAGAGATCAAAGTGGTATACGCAAAGAATGCGAACGCGACATCGGTAGCAGAATACGTGATGAGCGCTGTTCTCTCTTCTAACCGGTCATTATTTGAAGCAAATAAAGATGTAGAAAAAGGAACCTGGGACCGTAAAGTACATACAGGCTTTGAAATTTCAAGGAGAACCATTGGACTCGTTGGACTTGGAGAAATTGCTCATCGAGTGGCTAAGAGGGCGCAAGCGTTTGGTATGAAAGTTATTGGATACGATCCTTTTATTACAGAATATGACAATATTGTCTCGGAAACAGGAGTAGTGGTGAAAAATTCCATAGAGGAACTTCTAGCTGCCTGTGATTTTGTTTCTATCCATGTACCCTTGAACGCATCCACAGAAAATCTCATCAACTCAAACACACTACGGCTTATGAAACCGAATGCTTACCTAATTAATACTTCAAGAGGTGGAATCGTTGACGAGAGGGCACTCGCTAAAGCATTGAGAGAACATCACTTGGCTGGTGCCTACTTGGATGTATTAGCAAAAGAACCAGTGGATCCGAATCATCCATTACTTCCTTTACCCAACGCTTTTATTACGCCTCACATCGCTGGGCTGACGGAAGAGTCACAGGTGAGAACGTCCGTGTTAGTGGCGAAAGAAGTAACGAAAATTCTCAAAGGAGATCCTTCACTCTGCATTGTATAATCTTATGAAACATTTTGAGTACAGAAAAGAATCTTACTATGAAGAGGTGAAAGGTATGGATCCACTGAAAGAACGATTGCATTTTAGAAAGGAAGAAAAAACTGGGACGACCTCTGGATTATGTGAAAAATATATTCAAACCAATCTCGTGACACTGCCAAAGACATATGCTTTTGATTTTCTCTTGTTTTGCATAAGGAATCCTAAGCCATGTCCATTAATAGAAGTAATGGAACCAGGGCAAACGATTCCCAAGGCGGCAGATGCGGATATTCGGACAGACTTACCACGTTACCGAATTTATCGTGAGGGGCAACTCTCTGAGGAAGTATTGAATATAGAGGGTGTTTGGCAGGATGATTTCGTAACTTTTCTCATAGGGTGCAGCTTTACATTTGAAAAAGCTTTACTTGATGGTGGTATCCCGTTGTTTCATCAGCAACAGAAAAAAGTGGTGCCCATGTATGATACAACCATCCCGCTGGAGGAATCAGGAATTTTTAAGGGGAGGATGGTTGTTAGTATGAGGGCTGTTCCCAACCATTTCGTAGACCGGGCTCTCGAAATCTCCCATCGATTTGAAGATTCTCATGGAAGTCCTGTTCATATTGGAACTCCTGAAGAAATTGGAATTAAAGATCTTTCAAATCCAGATTATGGAGAGGCAGTGGATTTTGACCCTGCTACATCCACACCTTTATTTTGGGCGTGTGGAGTGACGCCGCAAAACGCAGCTTTGCAAGCAAAACCATCCATCATGATTACACATGCTCCAGGACATATGTTTATAACCGATCAATTGGATCAGAATTATTCATGGGCTTTAGATAATAAATAACCGTTTTCTATGACCTCAATATACCGACATATCCAATTTATGGGCAGATAGGGATGTCGGTAACACCTCTATACCTAGAAAAGGGTGAAAAACTTGCATTGCTGGTTTGCAAATGATAAGTTTTTCTTTGATAACTTCTTTTTAATACAGGAGAGATACATATGGACACGCAATCAGAAATGAAGCTCTTTACGTTGAATTCCAACGAACCTCTGGCCCAGGAAATTTCTGAAATTCTGGAGGTACCTTTAGGAAAAAGTTCGGTCGTCCGATTTAGTGATGGTGAAATGCAAGTCAATATTGAAGAAAGTGTTCGAGGAGACGATATTTATCTCGTTCAATCGACATCCCAACCCGTGAATGAACACGTGATGGAATTATTGATTATGGTAGACGCTTTGAAGCGCGCATCGGCTAAAACCATTAATGTCGTCATTCCTTATTACGGATATGCCAGGCAGGACCGCAAAGCACGGCCCCGGGAACCAATCACAGCGAAATTATTGGCAAATTTATTAGAGAAAGCTGGAGTATCAAGGGTGATCACCTTGGACCTGCATGCTCCTCAAATCCAAGGGTTCTTTAATATCCCTGTTGACCAACTTCTTGGTATCCCAATTTTAGGGGAACATTTCAAATCCAAGGAGATTGATGACCTTGTTGTCGTTGCTCCAAATACGAATGGTCTCAACCGTGTTAGGAAAATGGCCAATATCCTGGATGCGCCCCTTGCGTTTATCGATAAGCGTCAGCCTGAGCCAAATATGCCAGAAGTAAGAAATGTCGTCGGAGCAGTAGAAGGGAAAAACGTTATTATTGTTGATGATATGATGGACACTGCTGATACCGTTACCGTAGCTGCTGAGATTCTTTACGAAAATGGAGTTCATGACATTTATGCATGTGGGACGCATGCGGTTTTCTCTGATCCAGCCGTTATTAAAGTGGAACAGTCGCCAATTAAGGAGTTAGTGATTACTAACTCAATCTTCCAGCCCGAAGAAAAACGATTGGAAAAGATTACGACTCTTTCTGTTGCACCATTGTTAGCGGATGCGTTATTACGAGTTCAACATGAGCATTCTGTGAGTGTGTTGTTTGATTAAAATAGAGAAAAGCATTTACTAAGCACCTCATTTAGAAGGGGTGCTTTTTTTATGGTGAATTTCATATCGAACCATGGTGTATATCATATACTATGGGTTTTGACCTTAGCTAGAAACGTAACATGGTTTATCGCTATCCATGACTACGGTTTTGGATCCTTAGTGATGGTCAATTCTTTCATATTAAGTTCATTACCTATATATTAGACCTATTCAAGCTTAATTGGGAACCCGTATCCTTTTGGGGTACCATTAGGACTTTTAAAAAAATTACGATATCGAGTATCAGTGATGGCTTTATAAAAAACAAACGAGGTCTATCTAATTTAAGCACGAATATTGAATTCGATCTGTTGCATGAATAGTAACTATGTCTCTGAAACAGCTCATGTCCTAACATGAGCTGTTTTGTCATATTCACATAATAAGAAATAGCAAAAGTATTGATGAATGGCTGGGATGTTATAGAATTATAACTCACAGTTAATGAGACTGCTTTAATCATCATTTGCTTCAACATCCTATGAATCCTTGTCAAACTTTGACTTTGACGTGTTGTACGAACATCTATATAATTAATCACTATGTGTAAAAAGTCGCAGAACAAGAGGGGTCTTCATTTTCTGAACGTTTAAAGAACAAAACAATTTTATATTCGTCATAGATTTACAAATAATCTTAACTATCACAGGTTAAAAAACCTAGGAGGAAAATAATGATCAAAAAAACGAATAGGAGAACGAGAATTGACTGGATCACATTCAGCATCAGTGGAGGCTTTCTCGTATTATTTTTAGTGATGTCTCTATTGAATAAAGAACTGATGGGAGAATGGATCTCAAGCTCGTTCGACTTTTCTGTTACATTCTTTGGAGCCTTTTGGCAAGTGCTACTGCTCGCTACATTCGTAGTCGGAGTCTGGTTAGCATTATCGACATATGGAAAAGTGAAATTAGGGAAAATGGATCGACCAGAAAATGGCTGGTTCCGCTGGGTCTCGATGATTCTTTGTACATTGCTGGCAAGTGGCGGTGTTTTCTGGGCTGCCGGGGAACCTATTTATCATTTCTTAACAACGCCTCCACTTTTTGATGAGGAGATGACAAGTGCCCAGGCAGTCGTACCTGGTTTAGCCCAAAGTTTTTTCCATTGGGGATTTACCGCGTGGGCTTGTTTAGGTACGGTAGCTACCATTGTACTTATGTATGCTCACTACCATAAAGGGTATCCTCTAAAACCACGGGCGATTTTGTATCCGATGGTAGGGAAGAAGATTTTCAATAAGAAAAGTTTCATCGGAGCTACGGCCGATATTGTTTCTGTAATTGCAGTAGCGGCAGGTACCATTGGACCCATCGGCTTTCTAGGCTTACAAGTCGGTTATGCTCTTAATTATTTATTCAATATCCCCGATACTATTTTCACCCAGTCACTGGTGATTATTTTTCTTATAACGATTGCTGCCATTTCTGCGGCTTCAGGAGTGGATAAAGGTATTCAACTTCTCAGTCGTCTAAACGTCGGATTTGCAGTAGCACTTATGATCGGGATGCTGATCCTAGGACCAACCTTGTTCATCATTGATTCATTTATCGGTGCGGAAGCCTTTCAAATTCAGAACTTCCTTCGTATGAGTCTTTATCGCCAAGATAGTAGCTGGCTTGGTTATTGGACCGTGTTCTTCTGGGGATGGTTCCTTGGTTTCGGACCGGCTATGGCGATGTTCATTAGTCGTATCTCTAGAGGACGTACAATTCGGGAGTTGATTCTAGCAGTAGCGATCATTGCTCCGATTGTTAGTAATTTCTGGTTTGCGGTTGTAGGAGGATCTGGTTTGTTTTATGAACTTGAATCACCTGGAGCTGTCTCAACTGCCTTGAATGAAACAGGAATGCCCGCCGCCGTCATGGCGATTATGGAACAAGTGCCGTTCGGCATGGTAATGGCAGCAGGTTTTTTAATTGTTACGGTCATTTTCGTCGCCACCACAGCCGACTCGATGTCGTATTCTGTTGCTGTCATGATTACAGGCGATACTCATCCGCCTCGTGTCCTTCGTGTGTTTTGGGCACTGCTGTTTGGAGGAATCGCTGCAACCCTTCTCGGTATTGGTGAAAGCAGTATTCAAACTCTCCAAAACTTCATCGTTGTTACTGCCGTTCCGGTTTCGTTGTTATTATTACCACCAGTATGGTTAGCACCGAAAGTCGCTAAACGGATGGCGAGGGAACAAGGACTTATTACTGAGAAAAGCGTTCCAGTATCAGATAAAGAAAAGGAATATAAAATATCATAAATGATGGAAAGCCGCTTTCTTTAGAATAGAAAAGCGGCTTTTTAGGGTAACACCTTAAGTTAAACGGTATCTATCGCGCCGAACACTTGGCACACAAATTTGAATGTGAGACCAGCCAGTATGAAAAAGGAAGTTATATTTGGTAGGCTTAAATTTCAGGTCATTAAAAATGGCTGTTAGTTGGAGATCATCTCTATTTTTATATAAAACTTCTCATAGATTCATGTTTCTATCATCTCCTATAAGGGAAGGTGTTTTCATATCACCGGTTACTTAGGAGGAAGCATGATGACTAACGAATCTATAGAAACATTTCACATCGCAGACTTCAACGATTTTACCCGTGTCTGCGTGGAAAACGATGGTCTGGCTTTTCCGGAGCTTAAAAAGATAATGGAGGATTATATCTTAAGTCAGGATACCATGGAGTTTAAAGAGTGTTGGATCAGGGATGAGCAGGTGGAACAAGGAGAGGTAAGAACTGTTCTGGTCAATTTCTTGGATACGAATCCAAATTATTTCATACGCCTGCGGGGTTCTAAAAATAAAGATAATGATCAAGTGTTGACTATGAAAGTGGATGCCGTTGACTTGAATACAGAAGAAGTCGTTTATGAACGGCAATTAGCGTAAAGAAAGAAGGCACCAGCTTGTGAGCTGGTGCCTTCTTTCTTTATATTTATGAATTTACGGTTGTCCCTTTTACCTGCTTGATGAACTCTTTCATAATCGATGGCAGGTCCGGCCAGGCGTGACCAGAAACAAGATTGTTATCCACATAATTCATCTCATCTATATATTCCGCACCGATACTCTCTACTTCTGGGCGGCAAGCGTGGTAGGCAGTCAATTTACGGCCTTTTACAATGTCTGCAATCGTAGTTAAAACAAGGCTTCCGTGACACATGACTGCTATCGGCTTCTCTGCAATGAAGAAATGGCTGATGAGTCCGGGAAGGTCACCGTGCATGCGAATGTGCTCGGGAGCACGGCCGCCTGGGATGATCAGAGCGTCGTAATCATTCGGATCGACATCTTCAAATCTTTTGTCGGCCTCGATCATGTAGCCTCTTTTCTCGGTGTACGTCTCCCAATCTTCGAAATCATGAATAACCGTATTCAGCTTTTTCTGGTGAGGAGCAGCGATATCGACTTCAAATCCTTCCTCCAAACAACGAAAATAGGGGTAATACACTTCCAAAGCTTCGACAGCATCTCCAGTTACAATCAATACTTTTTTTACAGACATCTTATTCCCTCCTAAGTAGAATCACATCTACTATATTTCCCTAATAGGATCCAATATTAACCTCTTTATAAAATCTATGATAAAAATGGAGGTTGATCAATTACAAATTAATTCTCCCTATAAGGCCGTTTTCTGGAAGACTTGATTCCGATATATTAATAAGAGTTGGGGCTACGGGAAACGGCTCGCCTTCCGTAAGGCTAACTAGAGGAGGCAATCCATTAAGTTTTACACGTTCCGAAATGATAAAAAGGATTTTGGACTACAGGGACGAATTTAATAAAATATGATCGTTATATTGGGATAAGGTGGGGTGTTTTTTGGAAGAGATGAAAGTTGGGATATCACAAGGTTGGCTAAGATTGCCTACCATTAAGATTAATAGGTGCCCTTCTCAGGTTACGGTCCTTTGCCTAAACGGAAGAGGGGATCGGGTTATTTACAAATCAGAATGAAAGTTCTCGATATCGGCTACGATTTTAAAGGAGGTTAAACAATGAAAAGTCCCATTCAAAGGAAGGCGGGAGCCATCTTCATTCCAGTTAAGAACATTGAAAAAGCAAGGGATTGGTATTGTGATCTTTTGGGGATATCACCAAACCTTGACATTCAATTCGGGCACTTATACATCCTGCCGGTGGAAAATGTGGGGGTTATTTTGGATAGCAAAATATACGAAGAAGGAAAAACGTTTGCGACACCCGCGTTTCATTTCAATACAAAGGACATCCATGCTTCCTATGAATATATGAACTCTAAAGGTGTGGAGGTTGTTACCCCCATTCAACATGACCACTTTTTTACTTTTAAGGATCCTGATGGAAACCTATTGATGGTCTGTGAGTGTTAATACCTTATATTTAGGTTTATGGCTACGAGGGACCATTCCTCGTATACTTGTGGTTTTAAAGCCAACACAGTCTTCCTACCATCATGAACCTCTCATTCCCTCGAAGCTAAGGAGTCAGAGAATAAGGGAGCTTACATAAAGCTTAACCGATTCTTATAATTGTAAAAGTAAAGGTGGGAGAGATCTTTCATGTACCGAATAGCCGTAATAACAGACATCCATGGAAATATTTATGCGCTGAGATCGGCACTGGAGGATATTCGAAGAAAGAAAGTGGATGCCATCTACTGCCTGGGGGATATGATCGGAATGGGCCCCTTTTCAAATCAGGTTTGTGAAACCCTCTTCTCCCACGAAAACGTACAGTTGGTCACCGGAAATCATGATGAAGCAGTAATGGCCCTTATTAAAGGATCTGTATATCCTAAGAGCAGAGAAAAGGTGAAGGCCCATCATCAGTGGATTGCTGATCGCTTGACATCTGAATATAAAAAAGCCATCTCTAGACTTTCGCGTTTTCTTACGACAAATGTGGCTGGATGGATATTTTATTTCGCTCTAACTTAGATGGATATATGCCGAGTTCTGTGGTCTGCTTTGGTCATGACCATGATGTGCACCATTTTTCAATAAATGACAGGACTTTTTTTGATCCAGGATCCCTCGGGTGTTACCCCAAACCATATGCCCGATATGGAATAATCGATGTATACACAGAAGGGTACAAGATCTATAAACAGCAGTGTCCCTATCCCTTACATACATATTTACAGGAAATGGACCGGTTTACGTTTCCAAGAAAAGAAGTAATGATGAAGATATTTAAAAAGAGCAGGAGGGAAAATGATGAACCCGCCGAAACACATCCTTTCAGCAGCCACTATTATTTTGAATGAAGAAAATAAAATTCTCTTAATCAAAGGACCGAAACGGGGATGGGAAATGCCCGGAGGACAAGTAGAGGAAAATGAATCATTGAAAGAAGCGGCTATTAGGGAAACAAAAGAAGAGTGTGGATTAGAAATCGAGATTGTTAGGTTTTGTGGTATTTTTCAAAATGTCGAGCGATCCATTTGTAATACGTTATTTTTAGGGAAAGTAACAGGAGGAACATTGGAAACAACGGAAGAAGCCTTGGAAGTGGGATTTTTCCCTTTAAAAGAGGCCTGTGAAATGGTGACATGGGGAAATTTTTGGAAGAGAATTGAACATTGTCTAGATGAAAGGAAGCAGCCATTTTTTGTCGATTTCTAGGTTGTCTATTTTAAACAGAAAGTGGGGGACTTCCAAAAGAAGTCCCCTCGCCTATTCTTTAGACCCATTTCACAACATCATTAAAGGGACGTCGAGATTTCTCTGATTGCTCATTTGCTCGATATCCGAAGGCACACATGACAGATATGCTGAAACTTCCGTCCTCTAGAAGTCCCTCTTCCTCAAGAAGCTGATTCATTTTTTCCATATTGAATCCTTCGATAGGACAGGAATCAATGCCGATTTCCGCTGCTGCTGTCATCATGTTTGCAAGCGCAATGTAAGATTGTTTGCCTGCCCAGTCCATTAATGGGCGTTCACCGTCAAGGAGTTTAAAGTCTTCTTTTTGGAACTCTTCGATACGACTTAAATATTTCTCTAAAAATTCATCAGGCAGTTGCATGGTGTTTTTAAAATGGTCTTGCAAGTATTGGGAATCGTATTGAGTGTCTTTTCTTGTCCGTGCAAGATAGATGACGAAATGACTGGCATCTGGGAGTTTTCCGTATGCTCCCCATGCTGTATCTTTAATTTTTTTCCGGAGCTCCGGGCTTTGAATGACAAGGAAACGCCAAGGTTCAAAACCGAACGAACTTGGGGATAAACGACCGACTTCTAATATAAAGCGGAAGTCGTCTTCCGGAATCGTTTTGTTTGGATCAAATTGTTTAGTGGCGTGTCTGAACTTGGCTGCTTCTAAAATTTTCTGCTTTTTGGCTTCTTTATTCATTATGGGTTTCCTCCTCATAGCAATATACAAGGGTAATATACCATAGAGGAGGAAGGTTATTCATGGACTTTGCCTGAATTACAGAGCTTCCTGGTAAGCCTCTTCTCCTGAAGGGTGTAAACGATAATAAATCGGATAGGCTCGTGTGTAAATGAATTGGATTACAGGTCCTAAAAAAATCATAGGAGCGATTGTTCCAAGGCCTACAGGCCCGCCAATGATAAGCGCGAGACTAGTCATAATTATCGCAACCACTGTTTGACCTGTCTGCAAACTTAATCGGAATCTTGAACTTACAGCGAGAAAAAGTTGGTCAACCGGTGCTCTAGGGAATTGGGGAAGAATATAAATCGCAACACCCATCCCAATAAAGGCCACTCCTGCGAGCAGTGTAGTGATTTGTAACATAAATGGAGCTGTTGATAAATCCACGTTTACAAATACAAATTCAAGCCAAAAGTCTAATATTAAGCTTTCAAAAACGACAGGAATGACAGCCTTCGTTTCAGGCAATGCCTTCATTAATTTTGCATTAATAAAAATGATGATTAATTGAAAGGCCGCGTACCAGAAACCGACTGTATAACCAAGGTGATCCGTCACACCTATAAAAAAAGATGTCCAGAATCCTGCGCCTAACGTAGCATTAATAAGAAGGGCGACACCAAAAAAATTGATGAACATCCCAATCAGATAAACCGTGGCACGATAGAACATGACAAGGCCTCCTTTCCATAAAAAATAAAATCAAGATGTGCTTTAAATGGTGATCATATTTTATTAGCGATTGTTCTATGGGTCAAACAAAAAAATTTGGAAAGAAAAAAGACCCCGCTTGGCGGGGATCTTATAAATCAAAAAACTTTAGTTGTCCAATCTTCACAGTTCCACACATCTGTAACCACGTCTTTATAAAAGTCAGGTTCGTGGGAGATGAGGAGAACACTTCCCTTATATTCTTTTAAGGCACGCTTCAGTTCAGCTTTTGCATCGACATCCAAATGGTTTGTCGGTTCATCAAGTACGAGTAAGTTGGTTTCCTTATTGATCAATTTACAAAGTCGGACTTTGGCTTTTTCGCCACCACTCAAAACTTGAACCTTACTTTCAATATGTTTCCGTGTCAATCCACATTTGGCTAAAGCAGCACGGACTTCGTATTGCGTAAAGTGACGAAATTCTTCCCATATTTCTTCAATACACGTATGGTCACTGATCTCCTTTAATTCTTGTTCGAAATAACCGATATGCAAATGTTCACCAAGCTGGACAGACCCTGATACAGGAGGGATTTCCCCCAGTATACTTTTTAATAAGGTCGTTTTACCAATTCCATTTGCGCCTGACAGGGCAATTTTTTGCCCTCGCTCCATTGATAGATTGAGCGGGCGTGAGAGCGGATCGTCATAGCCGATGGTCAGGTCCTTGGTCTCAAATAGATATTTCCCGGGAGTACGGGCCCGTTTAAAGTTGAATTGAGGTTTTGGCTTTTCACTATCCAATTCAATGATGTCCATTTTGTCAAGTTTTTTCTGACGGCTCATCGCCATTTTACTGGTAGCTGCATTTGCTTTATTTCTTGCGACGAAGTCTTTCAGGTTTGCAATTTCTTTTTGCTGCTTTTTATACGCGGCTTCTAATTGCTGTTTCTTCATATCATAAACACGAAGAAATTCGTCATAATCCCCTGGATAACGGCTTAATTCTTGATTTTCCATGTGATAAATTAAGTTGACTACACTGTTTAGGAATGGGATGTCATGCGAAATGAGAATGAACGCGTTCTCGTATTCCTGAAGGTATGTGCGCAGCCATTCTATGTGCTCTACATCGAGGTAGTTGGTGGGTTCATCGAGAAGCAAAATGTCCGGTTTCTCTAATAATAGCTTCGCAAGCAGAACCTTCGTTCGTTGTCCCCCGCTCAATTCGTAGACTTCACGGCTGAGGCCGATTTCATTAAGACCAAGACCATTTGCTACTTCTTCGATTTTAGCGTCAATCGTGTAGAAGTCATTATTCGTAAGCATATCCTGAAGAACTCCTGTTTCCTCTAATAATTCTTGAAGTTCGTCAGGGTCTACTTCTCCCATTTTGCCAAAAAGATCATTCATTTCCTGCTCCATTTCAAATAAATACTGAAAAGCAGTCCTTAGGACATCACGTATAGTCATGCCCTGTTTCAAGTCTGCATGCTGGTCCAGATACCCAATTCTAATCCGTTTGGACCAGGTGATGTTACCGGCATCCGGCTCCAGTTTGCCTGTAATAATATTCATAAACGTCGACTTGCCTTCACCATTAGCACCGATCAAGCCGATGTGTTCACCTTTTAATAAACGAAAAGACACGTCATCAAAGATAGCTCGATCTCCAAACCCGTGGCTTAGTTTTTTTACTGTGAGTAAGCTCATTATAGTTAACACCTTTTCTGTCAGTATATTTATCCTACTATATTATATAGGGGAATGAAGGGAAACGATAGGGGAAAAGTAAGAAGAACAAATGAGAGGAGTGGGGAGATGGCATATGATTGTATCATTATAGGTGGAGGAATTGCAGGACTACAGGCAGGGATTATGCTTGGAAGATATAAGAGGAGTGTCCTGATCATTGACAGCGGTCATGGCCGCTCTTCGCTTTGTAAAAGGTATAACAATATTATTGGATTTCCAGAAGGCGTGAGTGGAGATGAATTACGTCTTAAAGGATGGAAGCAGGCCAAAACATTTGGTGCAGAGTTCTTACAATCTGAAGTCATCGACATACATAATCGGTTCCATGTTAAAACAAAGTGTGGAAGAACTTTCAAAGCCAGCACACTTCTTTTTGCTACGGGTCTTGAAGAAAGATTTCCTAATATTGCAGGAATCAAAGAATGCCTGGGGCTTTCTGTTTATGTTTGTCCAGATTGTGATGGCTATGAAATAGTGGACAAAAAAACTGTAGTCGTGGGGAGCGGGGATACGGGGGCCCATATGTCGCTAACCCTTAAATACTGGAATGATGAAATAACCTTCCTTAATCACGGTGGCAAAGAATTGTCGTTGGAGATGCAGGGGAGGCTTCGTAAAGAAAAAATAACCGTGCAGCAGGTAATTGCGGAACGGTTCGTACATTCAGAAGGCTGCCTCCAGAAGATTATAACCAGAAGCGGTCTGGAAATAGAAGCGGATCATAGTTTTCTTGCATTTGGAGGGAATCGGGTGCAATCTGATCTTGCTGTACAACTTGGTGCCCATCATAATGAAAAAGGACATTTACTTGTTGACCCACGTACAAGGATGACAAATGTCGATGGGGTATGGGCGTCTGGGGACATCGTCGATCATTCTCAGTTTGTAACAACTGCTATGGGAGATGGGGCCCAGGCAGCGGTTTGGATTCACAAATGGTTGAAAGGGGAAGGCTGATTTTTTGATTTCAACAGCCATGTGTAGGATAATATAAGATATATCATTTGTACGTTCCTTGCTATATGTCCTGCTTAATCCACACTTATATGAGTTTGACTCATCCACTCTTCACTCAATCGCATAAAGACCAGGTCATACTTCATAAATTAGATTTAGTTCATAAGGAGAATCGAAACATTCATGTTTTTTGACGCTTTTGGTACGGATTCGTTTTTATTATTAACGGCTTTACTATTATTCAGCGGGGTGCTTGTAGCTAAATTCTCGAGCCGTTGGGGGATCCCTGCTTTGATTTTGTTTATTATGGTCGGCATGGCCTTTGGCAGTGAAGGACTGGGGATTGTTTATTTCAGCGACGCCAGAACTGCTCAAATTGTTGGTGTTTTTTCCCTTGTTATCATCTTGTTTGAGGGTGGTTTACATACAAAGTGGGCAACGGTACGGGCGGTTGCTGTTCCCTCTTTGTCGCTAGCCACTTTAGGCGTCTTACTAACATCCTTGATTGTTGGACTTGCCGCATTTGTTTTATTTGAATTAAGCTGGCTGGAATCGTTTCTATTTGGCGCTATTGTAGGCTCGACAGATGCGGCTGCCGTTTTTGCCGCGTTGAAAGAACGAAACATTAAGGCAAAGATGGGCGCCACTCTTGAAGCAGAGTCAGGAACTAACGATCCAATGGCCGTCTTTTTAACATTATCGCTTATCGAGTTGATCACTTCTGAACAATCATCATTCTGGATACTGATTCCGACTTTTTTTGTTCAAATGGGGCTTGGTTTGGTTATTGGTCTTGGATTGGGGAAAGTGGCTTCCATATCCATCAATCGCATTAAATTGGACTCTAGTGCTTTATATCCTCTTTTTTCCGTAGCCTTTGCGTTAGCGACTTATAGTATAACCGCATTTAGCGGGGGAAGTGGATTTCTTGGGGTTTATGTCGCTGCCCTCGTTATTGGAAATAGTGAACTGACCTATAGGTATTCCATCTTCCAATTTAATGAAGGATTTGCCTGGATGGCTCAAATTCTCATGTTCGTGATCTTAGGTTTATATGTATTTCCTAGTGAATTGTTTACAGCGTCGATTATGCTCAATGGAATCATTCTATCGATTGTGCTTATCTTGATTGCAAGACCGATGGCTGTCTTCCTATCAATGATTAAAATGAACTATTCCACAAAAGAAAAACTATTCATATCATGGGCTGGGTTGCGTGGAGCCGTCCCGATTGTCCTTGCGACTTTCCCAATCGTTGAAGGCCTTCAGAACAGTCAAAATCTATTTAATCTTGTGTTCTTTGTTGTACTGACATCAGCGCTTGTCCAGGGTTCTACTATTTCTCTGGTAGCAAAAAGAATGAACCTTGTTGGACCGAAGAAAGATATTCCGCATCATAGTATTGAATTAATTTCAATGGGGAATGCAAAGGCGGAGATGATTCAATATCAAACAAACGCTGAGTCAGCAGTCGTCGGTAAGAAACTCCATGAGGTCAGTTTCCCTAATCGTGCCAATATTAGCGCGATCATCCGGAATAATGAGGTGATCACGCCTTATGGAGAAACAGAAATCAAGGCTGGGGACTTCTTGTATATCCTAGTCGAGAATAAGTACAAGGAACAGTTAAAGAAGACATTAGAACAACGCGTGCAACGAAGTAAGAAAATACAAAAAGAGAAAGACGCTTTTTCATAAGGCGTCTTTTTCTATATTTTTTATATATCGTCCCCACCTGTAGAAAAGAATAAGAGGGAAAGGACATATGTCCTTTCCGGAAACTTCAACTTCGTTTTTAATGTAATTCAGAACAGGGGGATGATCTATGAAAGGGGCTATATTTTCATTACTTGGTGGTCTGTGTATCACGATGCAAGGCATTTTTAATGCGAGGATGAGTGATTCGATTGGAGGTTGGCATACCACATCAATGGTCCATTTAGTTGCCTTCACCATATCGATTCTTATTTATTTTTATGTGAGAGACGGGAAAGGGAAAAGTTTTAAACAAGTCCCGATCCTTTATTTAATCGGTGGGACATTCGGTGTTATCGTGGTTTTTGCTGAGTTGTCAGCCATCAAAATGATCGGCCCGGCTAGTGCTATTGCCATATTGCTTGTGTCTCAGATCGGCACAGCTTTTGTTATTGAATCAAAGGGCTGGTTTGGACAAAACAAAATACCTGTGACGCTTAAGCAGGGAATTGGTATTGGGATGATGCTTGCAGGTGTTATATTTTTTCAATTGTAAAAAGGAGTCCGTTTTATGAAAGAAAACAAAGGCATAGATTCCTTCCAGTATATGAAGGATTACGAACTTGAGCGAATTTTCCCTGTGGAGTTCAGAAAAAAGATGAGAGTTTATTCTTTTCATAAAGGAGATCTTCTTTTCACTACAGGGCAAATGCTTAATGAACTATATTTTCTAGTGGAAGGTAAAATTAAGATCTATACCCTCACGCCTGAAGGGAAATCACTCATTAACCGATTCAAACGGCCGCTTGGGGTGATTGGGGATGTGGAGTATGTGAAAGGAAGCCCTGTCATTAATTCGGTGGAAGCTGTGTCAGACGGGGTGATGCTAGCTGCTACCTTTACAGATCTAAAGGTTCTTGAAGCTAATCACCCACCATTTACTCGTTTTTTGTTGGAAACTGTCGCACACAAATTTTATACGGAGTCCCAGGCAACGAGCCTGCACATGCTTTACCCTGTTGAAGTCCGCCTGGCGAGCTACTTATTATCCATTTCTTCGGATGGTGAAGGGACACTTTTTCATCAGGAGATGCGCACAGAGAATTTAACAGAGCTTGCCGAATGGGTCGGGACGAGTTACCGTCATTTGAACCGTGTCCTTAAAAGAATGAATGCTGGGGATATAATTGAACGTTTGAATGGTTCTATTAAAATTAAGGATCTTGAGAAACTTCGTCATTTGGCGAACGGAAACATCTATGAGTAGGGGGAGATAACTATGGTTGGAGTTCTATTTTCAGTCGTTGCGGGTGTTTTAATTAGTCTGCAAAATGTTTTTAATGCCAGGGTCAGTGAGAAAACGGGAGCCTGGGCTACCACCTCACTCGTACTTGGGCTTGGATTGGTTTGTTCATTGCCTGTGTTTTATCTCATAGAACAAAAAAGTCTCTTTACCTTTGGGGATGTAAATAAAATATTCCTTTTTAGTGGGGTGTTTGGTGTTGGAATCGTATTTTTTCTTATGAGGGGAGTTACTTTAATCGGTCCTGCTTATGCGATTTCGATTGCGCTCATTTCACAAATCGTCATCGCCTTTATCATCAATACAAGGGGATGGTTTGGATTTGCCGCATCTCCTCTATCTATTTCCAAATTGCTGGGGATCGCCTTATTGGTTGGTGGCGTCTTAGTATACAAATTAGAAACGTTCCCTATGAAAGAAAAGGGGGTGGAAGATATGGGGGCGTGATCTGAATGCAGATCATGCTCTTTGTTGTTTGGGAAAGATATGTAGGGAGACTTAAAAATTTGGGAACCGCGTGGTTCTAATATCCCTATACATAAAAAAAGTAAAAGCGAACCCTTCATGGGCCCGCTTCCGTATGATTATTTGACGTATGCGACTCCTACGATGATAAGGAGGATGAAAAGCACAACAATCAGTGCAAAACCTCCGCCACGTTGTCCGTAGCCACCGCCGTAGCCACCGAATCCGCCGTATCCATAGCCCATGAATAAACAACTCCTTTACAGAGAAATTGAGGTGATTCCTCATTACTCTCATTCTATGAAAGATTGGGTGGGGTCGCTTGTGTGCCTGTCTAGTAATATGGGAAGAATCTTACCCTCCAATTTGTTATGATAATGTTAGGGGGTATTGGTTCGATTTGGACTTGAACTCGGTGGGAGGGATGATGACCTGACATAATTTCAAAAAAAGTGGTGGGAAGCTTTTTGGAAGTCTCTGGATGGTATAAAGGGAAAGGTGGAATAAAGTTACCTAAGGCGGTAACTTTTTCGCTTGTGACATGTGCGGTTCTGCTCATGATAATGCCGTGGATGGTTTCAGCATTCATAGGTTAAGGAGGGTACATAATGGGGGAAAGAACGATTGTTGAACTGAATACAAAACAGGAAATCAGATCTGCTTTTCCAGTAATGAGTCAATTGCGTACAAAAGTAAAAGAAGAAGAGTACGTAGACTTGGTATGGGAAGCGCGTGAAGTTGACCGTTACCATTTATTTGCTTTGTACAATAGCGGAGAAATAGTCGCTGTCATTGGCTTTAAAGAAATGACAACACTATATTATGGGCGGTTTATCTGGGTTTGTGATTTAGTAACGACTTTATCTCAACGCTCAAAAGGATATGGAGAAGAATTGTTAACGTTTACAGAAAACTGGGCTTTAAAGCAAGGATATAGCAGTATAGCCCTTTCATCAGGAATAAGTCGTGAACGGGCTCATAAATTTTATGAAGAAAACATGGATTACAAACGTGTAAGTTATGTTTTTAAGAAAAGCTTTCAAGATTAATGTGCCTGTATCAGCATAATAGAAGTAAATTACATAGGTAAGGTTTTCAAGAGCACTCCACGCTCTTGAGGCTTTCTTAGAAACAGGCAGGGAGGATGACGTATGATTCAATGGGAAAACGAACGGATCATTCATGCATCGATTGAAGAAGTATGGGAGCTCTTCAGGGATTATAATATCAAAAGGATTATGCCCAAAGTAGAAGAGCATGAATTAATTGAAAAATCGGAAACAACCGTTGGTGCTAAACATCGGCAGACGTATCGAGAAGGGAAACGTCTCGAAACATACACGGTAGAAACATTGGATTATGAGGATTCACCAGAAAGGAAGTATAAAGAAATCGCTTTCGTAATTGGACGAGCCTTCGAAGTGACTGCCTCTTTCAAATTAGTAAAAATCGATGATAACCGGACGCGATTTGTATATGCCGGGCAGAACAAGGGTGTAAACTTCATTGGAAAAGCGATGATGAAACTTGCGAATAAAAAAGGAAATGAGCGTGTTGTTGAGGAATTCCTTGATCGTGTTGAAAATGAAGCAACCCGGCCAAACGTTTAAACTCGTCTTAGGGTGAGTTTTCTTTTGCCTATGTGGTAGTGGGAGCGTATGAATGGGAAGATTCATGCATAGGATGTTTATAGCTTGGAAAGGGGATGAGCTGTATGCATAACTCTCCACAAGGGGTTTCCTATCCGGATTCTACTTTAAATAGAAATGCTTTAGAAATGAATGATATTTTTTTGGATGCTGTCAAAAAGAAAGCGAAAGCCGTGCGTTTATTCAATGCATTGGGCGAAGCGGCTCCCGATAAAAAGCATGAACACGAAATACTAAAAGCATTGGAAAACGAAAAGAGGCATCTGAACCATTTCACACATTTATATACTTCTTTTACAGGGACGGAACCAGAGTATGAAAGAGAAGAGCCACAATTTCAAACGTATGAAGAAGGATTAAGAGAAGGATATGATGCAGGATTAGAAGAGTTCGAAAAATATAGAAACGTTTATTCTAAGAATGGCCATAACCAATGGGGAGATGTCTTTTACAGAGCATGCCATGATAAAGCAGTGACTACAAACCGTTTGGTTGCTTTATCACGAGGTGAAAGACAAATAAATACGAAGGATTATGGAAAACAGCCTTTTGTCGTCGATATGGAAGAAGCAGCAAAGAAGAATGGCCATTTTCGTACAGCTTTATGGACGGGTAATCATTTGCAGATAACGTTGATGAGTATCCCAGTCGGAGATGATATTGGTTTAGAAGTTCACCCGGATGTGGATCAATTTTTACGAATTGAAGAAGGTCAGGGGCTTGTCCAAATGGGGGATGAAAAATACCAATTGAATTTTCAACAAAGAGTATCAGATGATTCTGCTATCATGGTACCGGCAGGAACATGGCATAACCTTATCAATACAGGGCCGCAACCTTTAAAGCTTTATTCGATTTATGCCCCTCCTGAACATTCTTTTGGTACTGTCCATCATACAAAAGCGGATACAGTATTGGGGCATAAGGATCACAATGAAGGGAGAAAGGGCATTCGGGAATAGATTTAGAAGTCAGGCAGTTTTCCGAAAAATTTATAATGAAAAGAAAGGGATGGAGCCCAGGTAATTAAATACAAACGATCAATGTGTTATTTCTTTCGTTTAACTGCAGATGGTTCATTCCTTCGCAAACCTATGTATACGATCGTTCTGAATAAAAGGATCTCTCTAAATCACTAGAACAAGGAATCTGTGTCCTTTATAATCATGACATTTACCTTAGAGGGGAGAAGGGTAGAAAAATAATAGATATTAAAATGAAACGCCGGGGGAATACCCGGCGTTTTTCACGTGTTAGCATCTAGCAATGACCAATAGAATCGAAGATGTTTCTATTGGGATCTTGTATTTTAGCCATCGAACGTAAGTTACTTACAGGCGAAGCTCCATTTAATAGACTTTATCCCCGTTGAAAATAGAGTTTTTTACAATGACATAATCGACGTGACGTATGCTTTCAAGCTCCATTCCTCCGGCATAACTAATGGCAGATTGTAGATCCTGCTCCATTTCAGTCAATGTGTCCTTTAATGCACCCTTATGTTCCACATACATTCTTTTTCCTTCTACGTTCTTTTTTTCCCCTTTTTGAAACTCAGAAGCAGAACCGAAATATTCTTTAAAAAGCTTTCCTTCTTTTTCGACGGTCACACCAGGGGATTCCTCGTGGCCTGCAAAAAGGGAGCCGATCATAACCATGGTCGCGCCGAAGCGAATGGATTTGGCAATATCTCCATGTGTTCGGATACCTCCATCTGCAATAACGGGCTTGCTTGCTGCCTTGGCACACCAACGAAGAGCTGCTAGCTGCCAGCCTCCCGTACCGAAACCAGTTTTAACCTTCGTGATGCATACTTTTCCAGGTCCGATACCGACTTTTGTCGCATCGGCCCCTGCATTTTCCAACTCACGAACAGCTTCCGGTGTACCAACATTTCCGGCGATGACAAATGTCTCAGGTAACCGTTGTTTGATGTGTTGAATCATTTCAATCACAGCTGTGGAGTGACCATGCGCAATATCAATTGTTATGAACTCCGGTGTTAAATCTTTGTCTGCCAATGTTTGAACGAATTCATATTCTTCAGGTTTAACCCCGACACTAATCGAAGCGATTAATCCTTTGGATTGCATGTCTTCAACAAAGTGAAGTCGAGTTTCAGGCTCAAAACGATGCATGACATAAAAATATCCTTCGTGTGCAAGTTTTGCAGCAATGGACTCATCCACTATTGTCTGCATGTTTGCAGGTACAACAGGTAATTTGAATTTATGGTTTCCCAGTTTGACTGAGGGATCACATTCTGAACGGCTATTTACTACACATTTTGCGGGAATTAGTTGTACATCTTCATAATCAAATACATTTTCCACAGAAATCACTCCTAAAACCGAATATTATTAATTGTTTAATTTGTAAATGTTCGTACCTTTGTAATTTACCTTATCTTGAGTTAATTGTCAAAGATTCATGGTAAAATGTTGATGAAGGGGGAAGAGTCATGTTTTTTCATAAAGTTGATAATGAGATTTCACTTAAATTGGCAGAATTGGAAGATGCAGAAGAGTTATTTCAGCTAACCGATGGATCAAGAGATCATCTGCGAAAATGGCTGCCTTGGCTTGATTTCACGAAAACCGTTGAAGATACAAGAGCATTTATTCAATCATCTAGAAATAATTTTTCTCGGAATAAGAGTTTAACAACAATCATCCTTTACCGTGGGGATATTGTGGGTACCGCTGGTTTTAATGAAATGGATCTTACAAATCATTCTGTTAAAATTGGTTATTGGCTAGGTGAGGATTTTCAGGGGAAAGGAATTATGACACGAGTGGTTGAAGCTTTAACCAATTATGCATGGAAAGAATTGAACATGAACCGAGTGGAAATAAGGGTCGCGCATGGGAATAAGAAGAGCGCATCGATTCCGAAACGTCTTGGGTTTAAAGAAGAAGGGCGGATTCGCTCTGCAGAATGGTTGTATGACCACTACGTGGACCATATTATTTTTGGATTGCTGGCCCATGAATAGGTGAATGGTCAGGTGAATAGGTGAATGGTTTAATACGAAAGTAGAGATAAATAAAAACAGAAACCAATGTCGGAGGATTAAAAATGGAAAAGAATTACAACAGAAAGATCATACTCGTCACATTTATGATCGGGGCGTTTTTTGCGGTTCTGAATGAGACGTTACTTAATATTGCGCTTACAGAGTTAATGGAAGTATTTAATTTGGAGGCGCCTACTGTCCAATGGATGGCTACCGGTTTTATGCTCGTTATGGGAGTTTTAATGCCGATTTCCGCCTTACTTATTCAATGGTTTACCACAAGGCAGATGTTTATCGGCGTCATGACTGTTTTTTTAACTGGAACGGTTATTGCAGCCTCTGCACTTAACTTTCCAATGCTGCTCACAGGGCGGATGATTCAGGCGGTCGGAACAGGCTTATTAATCCCAGTAATCATGAATGCTCTGTTGCTTCTTTACGAGCCAGAAGTTCGGGGCAGAATAATGGGTACATTTGGTCTTGTCATTATGTTTGCCCCAGCTATAGGCCCTACATTATCCGGGGTCATTGTTGATTTATTAGGGTGGAGATGGTTGTTTATTACAGTCATTCCGTTTGCTTTATTTTCCATCCTTTTTGCATACAAATATTTAGAGGATGTGGGTGAAGTGACCCGTCCAAAAGCGGATCTCTTATCTATTGTCTTATCTACGATAGGTATTGGTGGAATTGTTTATGGGTTCAGCAGTGCTGGTGAAAGTGAAGGAGGCTTCTCTTCTGCCAACATCCTGATCATTATCGGGATTGCCTTTTTAAGCATCGTACTTTTCGTTATAAGGCAGCTGAAATTAGAAGAACCCTTATTAGATGTGCGGGTGTTTACTTATAAAAGTTACGCTCGAGGGATCATCATTTTTGTAGTCGTGATCATGGCAATGTTCGCTTCAGAAATTGTCATGCCTATGTATTTACAAGGGCCATTAGGGTTTTCCGCGAAAATGGCAGGGTTGCTGCTTTTACCTGGGGCTTTGTTGAATGGTTTGATGTCCCCTGTGATGGGTACACTCTTTGATAAATTTGGACCTAGGAAATTGATTATCCCTGGTACTCTGGTGTTAGTAGGTGTGATGTTATTCTTTAGTAATATAGGACCTGCTATTCCTGTTTGGTCCTTTATCCTTGCCTACATTCTGCTGATGTTGTCAATTTCGGCCATTCTTATGCCATCTCAAACCAACGCTTTGAATGAGCTGCCCAAACACTTGTATCCACACGGAACGGCCATTGCTAATACTTTACAGCCGATCGGCGGAGCCTTAGGCGTCTCTATTTTTGTCAGCATTATGAGCCAGGGGGAGAGGAGTTATTTGAATCAACAATCTGGAGAACTGACAAAAAAAGTATTACATCAAGCTATGACGGCCGGAGTGCATCATGCATACTGGTTCGCATTAGGACTTGCAATTCTCACGTTCGTTATCGCTTTATTTATCAGGAAAGCTGTTGCACCGGATTATGAACCAGAAAACGGCTAAAGAAGAGAAATGGGAGATCACATAAGAGCGTACATTTAATAGACAATAGCGAGTGATCATGATCCCAGGTTATATCATGATTTATATGCGGTTCGTGAAAATAGAAAAGGGTCCATCCTTTATAGAGATGGACCTCAGCTTGTAGAGAAACCCCGTGTTTTTCTACAAGCTTTTTTTCTTGCCTCCAGGAGCACAGACCATTCCCTTTCCGCGGACGAACGCCCGAGCCTTTTCGTGAAACCCACACTGCGGGGTCTCGGATCGCCCGTTTTTCCGCAGGAGTGTCATGGTCTGTGCTCCTTCGCTCTAGCTTATAGCCAAAAAAGACTCTCCTCCACCTAACTTACCCTAGCTAAATGGGGGGCAATATTTTTCATGTTTTGACAGGGGGCCGTCATCTGCGCCTGTTCCTTCACTTTCTCTTTTCCGCGCAAGCGACAATAACGCAGCCCGTGCAGTTCTTCTGAATCTGGAGAAGCTATTCTCAACTGTCTCTTTTCTCATGCGATAAATCCGCTTCCCTCATTAGAAAGTCGGTTCAAACGAACCTGCTCTTTATCTTCCTCCCATACATGGCGTGTAATAGTTTTCTGGTGATTTTGATTTTGCGTGCACTGCGTAAGAAGAGGATATGTCTCACACTGCTGCGGATCTGATTTATAATGGCGATATCCGTCACGGTCTGTTGTGCCATACCTTAGCTCTTCTCCTTGCAGACAGACATAGACATCACGTTCCACTTCATACTTATATTTCCATTTAGCTAGAAACCCTTTCCTTGTCTGGTAACGACGGTGGGCATTCACACCAAAGATGTTTCTTTGGGCAAGTCCATGGCAGATAGGGGGTGACGTAAATTGAGACCAAAACAAAAAGGTCCATCCTTTATAGGGATGGACCTTTTTGTCCATTTTTCATACGTTTAACGAATGACACTAAATGTTGACGGGATTGGATATTTTCATTGCATTTTTTACTATCATGACAAATATAATTGCCGCGACTGACAGTTTCCTCATTTGCCTGCCCTCTGACAGTTGAAGTGAACATCCCCACTTTTTCATGTTCATGACAAATCGAACAGATACTTTTTTGCTGCAAGGGTTTGTAATGGCCATATAATCCTATAAGTTTACCATCAATAGTTGTAATCATATACTTTCTGCTAGCCCCAGGGTCGTTCCATCCTAGATAGGAAAGTTCTGTCCATTCGTCTTTCGGAATAGAAGGGATCTTCAGTTTTTTCACTTTCGGAAACAGTCTTTGAATATCACTCTCCGTTACTTTTGGAAAGGGGATAACATATTGTTTCAAGCGAGAGAAATAAAGAATGGCATCTGTTTCATCTTTAATGTCGCTGGCTTGTGCAATGATCTGCTCTTGCTGTGGTGAAAGGTCAGAGAATAGGTGAAGTACTCTTTCATTTGTTAACGACTTGAGTGCCTGGGTAACAGCCGCATCGTTGGTAGTCATATGTCCATTTAACAGGTTTCGAGCCTGATTCTTAATATAATGGTATTGATCGGAGCGAATAAAACGTTCCATAAAAAACCTCCGTTCATCTAGTTTCCCCTTATTATTCCAGAGCATCTTTATTCAATCAAATTTTTTGCCCTCGCTCTTAATCTAAAGGATCCGGTGAATCGAGGAAATTCTCTAATTTTGAAACGTTTTGATTAGAATGGTCGTATTAAGCTTGGGAGGGAATGGCTGATGACATGGAAAAAAAGGATGGTTCATAGTGACCGTGGGAACTTCGAAATTTTTGAAAAGGGGGAAGGGTTTCCACTTGCTGTCACCCATATATATTCAGAGTTTAACGAAACGGGTGATTATTTCGCAGAGGTTTTTGTGAAAACACACCATGTCTATATCATCAATTTAAAAGACTGTGGAAACTCTGATAAAGCAAAAGCTCCTCATGAGTTCTCTATGCTTGAAACAATTCTTGATTTGGAATCTATTCGACGAGCATTAGGGTTTACCAAATGGAAGTTTGCTGGTCACTCGACAGGTGGAATGTTAGGTGTCTTGTATGGGATATATTTCTCTGATTCGCTAGAAAAACTACTTCTTGTGAGTGCGGCTGCCCGTGAGTATATGACTTTTTCACCAGACTGTATTTATAACGAATCACACCCAAATTTTAATAAGATGCAAGAGTTGATTGAACGGTTAAAGAATAATGAACTCTCTGCACAAAAAAGGAGTGAACTATCAAAAGAACGTACGAAACTCTCCCTTTTAAAACCAGAGGATTATGACCAATATTTCAACCGATTCACCAAAAAGAAGATGTCTGTGGTTCGAATGAATTTCTTTGCGAGAGAATTACATACATTTGATGTAACCAAAAAACTGCCACGGATTAAAACCCCGACTTTAATTATTGGTGGGACCCATGATATCCAGTGCCCACCTTTGTATTCTAGAGAAATGGCAGAATGGATCCCTGATTCCATATTATTTTTGTTTAATGAAAGCAACCATTATCCACATTTAGAAGAACCAACTGAATTTAACAAGGTGATCGTGGACTATTTTGACTAGCATAAACTGGAAGTGGTAAAGTAACTGATGATAGCGTTTTAAATATGGAAGGAGATCAACCATGCATCAGGAAGAACAAACACGACAAAATGACTTCGCTAAATTTAAAGAACTTTGGTTTCTTTTGTTTATGCTTTTCTTCACACTTTTTCATAACGTGTTCGTAGAGGTAATCGGGGAAGGGTGGAGTTTTATCGGTTACAGTTTATTGTTTCTTTTTATGTATGGTTTGTTCCGCTGGTTGCGGAAATTGGTGGCCTTTTTACGGAAGCCACTATCCTGGGGTTCGTTAATAGTTTTCTACATCGCGGGTGTTTTTGTACTGAGTACATTCATGATTCCTTGAATAAAAGTTTTATGGAAATCTCGCCTAATCAAGTTTCCCTTGTAGATGAATGGTTCGTCGTATATAAAATGGGGATTTGGAGGGAGATTTCAAGGTCAACTTAAAATAGGACGTTCACTTTTTTCACCGTCAAACATTCTAAGGTACACGGAATGAAGAATACAGAAATGACTTACAACCTAAGGCACAAAATAAGGAGAGGTGAAAAGTTTGCTTGAACTATCTATGATCGTGATTACAGGCTTACTAGTTGCTTTTTATACCTATTTTTTATATAAAAAACGGAAGGGAATGGAAAATAGGCATGGATGGAAAAGTATGGTCACACCAGCAGTCTTTATCATTGCTCCTATCGCTGCATTAGTGTCGTATTTATTTCATTTAGGTGGTATGTTTACTTGGCTCTTCCTTGGAATTTGTTTTATCACCGGGGCTTTTTATACGAAGTACTTGCCACAAACGAAGGAGAATCATTGATTGATGAAGCAACCGATTGGGGTTGCTTTTTTTATAGTTTATGGAAGTTTGATCGATTACAGTTGAACTCCTCTCCATGGTAGGGGTCATCTAGTCCCAGCGCCGCTCTCCCTGGACGTCTTAAGTCATTCCGCTTTGGGCAAAAAACATTCACATATTTGCTATTTATAAAGGGATACTAAAAAAGCGTATTGAGGAGGGTATCTATGGAGGATTGGATGGAATTTACAGGAAGAGGGATAACCGTCTTCTTTATTCTTTATATCTTAGCCCGTATATTAAGTAAAAAATTAATATCTCAAATGACGCTTTTTGATTTTATTGCAGGGATTACACTTGGATCCATGACAGCAACCACATTTCTTTCTAAAGAAACAACGCTTTCTAAAGGTGCCTTCGGACTTCTGTTATTTGCCATCCTGGTCCTTGTTATTGACTATTTTACTATGAAAAGTCTTATCATACGAAAACTTGTGAATAGTGAACCGACCCTGTTGATGGATAATGGAAGAATTCTTATTAAAAATATGAAAAAGGTGCGCTTTACTATAGATGAGTTAATTGCAGAATTAAGAAAGAATGGTGTGTTTCGTTTCGATAATGTACAAACGGCGATACTCGAAACAGATGGATCTGTTAGTGTATTACAGAAAGCAGATTACTCCCCTGTAACGCCAAAAGGCTTGAGAATGGAAACGACTCCTGTTTCTTTTCCTCGAGTAGTAGTTGTACAAGGGAAGATTTTAAGAAAAAACCTGAATGCAAGCGGTTATGATGAGACTTGGTTGAAAGAACAATTGAATCATCATGGGGTAACCGAATGGAAAGATGTACTTGTCGTTCAAATTAACCCGGATGGCACCATCTACCTTGAAACGGTAAATGGTGGGATGAAGTCGGATAGAAAGCAGTGAAGAGAAAGCTGGATGCACCTAGGACGGAAGGTGAATGGAACGCGGGTTCTTCTACATACCTTATTAAATGATGCAAACGCTGGATGAAAAGGCAGAGGAGCTTAAAGTATGACGTTATACCGACTTGGTTATGTGGCTATGAGTGTGAATCTACAAAATGCTTCCCCCTCGCAAACCATGACCTATAAAAGGTTTTCGCAATTGCGTGATGAAGAAGCAGCGAGAAATAAGTTGGAACGAATTGCAAAATCCAATATTGAAAATTGTCTTCGGTTATTGAAACATAATAAAGCTCATGATATTCATTTCTTTCGTTTAAGCTCACGGTTGGTTCCTCTGGCTACGCATGAGAAATTAAAAGGATGGGACTATTTAGGACCAATAAAAGCGGAATTGAATGAACTTGGGAGCTTCGCTAAAGAAAATCAGATGCGGATTGATTTTCATCCTGATCATTTTGTTGTGATAAATTCACCGGATAAAGAGATTTTCAAAACTTCGGTGGCTGTACTCAAATACCATTATCTTCTTCTCCAACAAATGGGAATTGATCCGACTCATCGTTGTGTTTTCCACCTTGGCGGCCGGTATCAAGATAAAGAGAAGTCATTAGAACGGTTCATTGAAAATTGGGCTCTTGTTCCAAGGGGTATTCAAAAAATGGGAATGATTGAGAATGATGATACGTCTTATACGTTAACAGATGGGTTATATGTATGTGAAAAATTAAATATCCCCCTTGTATTTGATATGCATCATCACTACGCAAATCATGATGGCGAAAAATGGGAGGACCATTGGGGGCGTGTGATAGGGACATGGCTAAAATCCCCGCTTCCTGTGAAAATGCATATATCGAGTCCAAAGAGTCAAAAAGAATTTAAAAACCATGCGGATTTCGTAAATCCCAATATGATCCTGGATTTTGTTGAGAAAACGAACGGATCAGTGGATCAGATCGATTGTATGATTGAAGCCAAACAGAAGGACGACGCTCTTTTCAGGTTAGTGGATCACTTTAAACAACACCCCCAAGTGGAAATGCAGGATGGAAGTTCGTTTATTTGGAAAGGTTGATCTTTATTTCATTACAACGGTTGAACGTTCTTTTCTTCCCTTAAAATCAGCCAAAGAAAAAAGCGTGTGTCAATCGACATACGCTTTTTTGACAAGCAAATTTTATAACTTCTTTAGAGACATCCTGTTTGCAACGCTTTCCTTATTGAATATTGAAAAGTTTTAGTACTAGGATATAAGGTTGTAAAAAGCTTTCCTGAACACATCCCCATTCCATTATTCTCTCCAAGCGGGGAGCATTTGGCTTAGCGGTTTGTCTTTACGATAACCTAAGACATATTCGGCCTGCATAATGGTATGGATTTCCCTTGTTCCTTCATAGATAACAGGAGCTTTTGAATTCCTTAAATATCGCTCAACTGGATACTCGTTGGAATATCCATAGGCACCGTGGATCTGGACGGCGTCATCGGCCGCCTGGTTGGCGAAATCACAGGCTTGCCATTTTGCGAGTGACGTTTCACGTGTGTTCCGCACACCTTTATTTTTTAACTCGCCTGCCCGATAGACGAGAAGTCGACTCATTTGCAACCCTGCTTCCATTTTGGCGATCATCTGTTGGACGAGTTGATGCTTCCCAATTTCCTTCCCAAAGGTTTCTCGTTCATGGCAATAGTCGACGCTGGCTTCCAGACAGGCCATGATTTGACCGCATGCACCGGCAGCAACGGTAAAACGGCCATTGTCAAGTGCGGACATGGCGATCTTAAACCCATCCCCTTCATTTCCGAGCAGGTTACTTTGGGGAACTTTCATCTGATCGAAAAACAGTTCGCCTGTATTTCCTGCACGGATTCCAAGTTTTCCTTTGGTAGCTTTGGATGAGAACCCTTCATACGTCCGCTCTACGATAAATGCAGAAATCCCATGATGCTTCTTATTTTTATCTGTATAAGCGAAAACAAGGAAATGATCAGCCGTGTCACACAAGGAAATCCATGTCTTCTGACCATTTAACACATAATGATCGCCATTTCGTGTGGCGGTGGTTTGAAGGGAAGCCACATCGGACCCCGCCGCAGGCTCTGTTAACCCAAAAGCACCTATTTTCTTGCCTTTCGCTTGCGGAAGTAAATATTTCTGCTTCTGTTCTTCCGTGCCCCATTGCAGTAACGTCATACTATTCAGTCCTGTATGGACAGAAACAGCTGTACGAAAAGCTGTATCTCCCCGCTCGAGTTCTTCACAAACAATAGCAAGGGCATTGTAGTCCATTCCGCTTCCGCCGTAATGATCGGGGATGCAGACTCCCATTAAACCCAGATCAGCCAGCTTAGATAAAGTTTTGGAATCAAAGTGTCCTTTGGCATCCCACTCGCCAATATAGGGCATCACTTCCTGGTCGACGAAATTTCTGACTGTTTTTCTTAACATCACTTGCTCGTCACTAAAATCGAAATTCATTGTTTCCCTCCTTAAATCTTCTTTTGCAATCGCCATTGGTGAATGGTTTTTTCATCATATCCAAGGTCACGGAGGATTCCTTCTGTATGTTCCCCGGCCTCAGGGGGGTGGTGTTGTAAAGCTACCGGGGTGCGGGATAAATTCAAAGGACTACCAATCATTTCCACTTGCCCTTCCTTAGGGTGGGGGCAGGAGATAAACATACGACGGGCGTGAAGCTGGGGATCTTTACGGACTTCTTCAAGTGACTGAATCGGACCGAAAGGAATCTGCTTCTGCCGACACTGTTCTTTCCAATAAGCGGTTTCCTTGGTTAAGAAAAGCTTCTGCAAGATTTTTGTCAGTTCATCCCGGTTTTCTACTCTCTGTGCATTCGTTGAAAAACGCCCATCCCTTGCAAGAGAAGGTTGTCCAAGAATGTGGCAAAGATGAGTGAATTGACGATCATTCCCAACAGCGATGACCATTTCTCCATCTTTTGATTGAAAGGTTTGATAAGGGACGATATTTGCATGGCTATTCCCAAGTCTCGCAGGTGCGTTCCCAGTCACTAAAAAATTACTCCCAATGTTTACAAGGGCACTGACAGCTGAATCGTATAGGGACAAATCAATTTTTTGTCCTTCCCCAGATAATGAGCGTTCCAAAAGGGCTGCTTGTATCCCGATGCAAGCATATAACCCTGTCAAAATGTCTGTGATGGCGACCCCAAGTTTCTGAGGGCCGGATTGTTCATCGCCAGTGATACTCATCAGTCCGCTCATCGCCTGGATAATAAAATCGTAGCCGGGTAGGTGACGATAAGGACCTGATTCGCCGAAGCCTGTAATAGAACAATAGATGAGATCAGGGTTCAGTTCTTTTAAGTGATCATACCCAAGTCCGAGACGTTCCATCGTCCCTGTTTTAAAGTTGTTCAAAATAACATCGCTTTTTTGAACGAGTTTTTCAATTATTTCTTTCCCTTCGTTGGTTTTCAAATTTACTGTGAGACTTTTTTTATTGCGGTTCGCACATAAATAGTAAGCACTGACATTCCCTTTGAATGGAGGTCCCCATGTACGGGTTTCATCACTTCCACCGGGGGCTTCAACCTTGATGATTTCCGCACCAAGATCACCTAAAATCATCGAGCAGTAAGGTCCAGCGAGCACCCGGGTCAAATCGAGGATACGGATGCCTTCTAATGCGGTGCTCAACACCAATCACACCCTTTCAGATAGAAAAAGCCAGAAGAACCCATACGAGGTATGAATCCAACTGGCTTGGGAAACACGGATCAATTCAAATAGGGGAGTTGTCCTTGACGGGCTTTACCAAACTATATGCAGGCGATTCGGTAGTATGACAGAAAATTTGGTTCATAGAATGATTTTTCCAGTAATAGGATAGAACGATGGGACAACCAGAGAGTTCCCCAAGCATGGATGGAGGGGGTCTGTTATGATCCAGAGTTCAAAGCAGGTGCAAAGTCTGCCAGCCTATCTTTTTTCGATTTTTCATAAAAAGAAAGCAGCCCTTAAAGCAAAAGGGATAGATGTCATCGACATGGGTATCGGGGCACCGGATTTACCGACACCCCCTTTTATTATCGACCGTTTGACAGAAGAAGTACGCAAGCCGAAGAATCATAAATACTCCCCATATGGCGGTTGTCAGGAATTTAAAAAAGCGGTCGCTGAATTTTATCACCGTCATTATGGTGTCGTTTTGGACCCTGATAGTGAGGTTCTTACGCTAATAGGTTCAAAAGAAGGGATTGCTCATTTGATCAGTTCCGTCCTGGATCCTGGAGACGGTGTGCTTGTTCCTGATCCTGGATATCCGGTCTATCAATCTGCCATTCATCTAGCCCATGGACACACGGTTCGCTTTCCATTGGATGAAGCAAATGGGTATGCCCCGATGTTTCATCAAATCTCCTCCAGAGATCTGGAACGTTCGAAAATGATGCTGCTTAATTATCCGAACAACCCTACAGGCGGGACAGTGGAAATAAATATATTCGAAGAAGCGGTACGCTTTTCGAAAGAACATCAACTCTCACTGATCCATGATGCAGCCTATGATCTTGTCACATTTGGAGACTACCAAGCCCCTAGTCTTCTTCAAGTGACTGGTGCTAAGGAAACGAGTGTGGAGTTTGGATCCCTTTCAAAGAGCTTCAATATGTCCGGATGGCGTCTTGGGTATGTTGTTGGTAACAAAGACCTTATTCAGACACTCAGCATCTACAAAAGCAACATGGACACAAGCCAGTTCATCCCTGTTCAATTAGCAGGGGCGACAGCTCTACGTAGTGATTTTTCTTCTGTACGAGCGAATAATCGTACATATAAACAGCGATTAGATATGATGATGAATGCCCTTTCAGGAATGAATATTCATGCAGAAAAGCCGCGGGGAACCTTTTTTATATGGGCGAAGGTTCCAGAGGGATACACATCCCAGGGATTTTCAAAAAAAATGATTGATGAAGCGGGAATCATTATCACCCCGGGTACAGCATTCGGCCAAAAGGGAGAGGGCTATTTTCGTATAAGCCTTTCTGTACCTATTGAGCGCTTACATGAAGCTTCCATTCGAATGAAAAAGGTGATGAAGGGAGGAGGATGACGGCATGGGTGGAGTTAAAATGACCAGTGCTGAGGCTATTGTTTCTTGCTTACGGCGCGAACGCATTCCGAAAGTGTTCTGCGTGCCAGGAGAGAGTTATCTTCCTGTAATGGATGCCATTTTCAATACTCCTGAGATTGAACTTATCTCGGCAAGGCATGAAGGCGGAGCTGCCTTTATGGCAGAAGGATATGCAAAAGCGAGTGGGAAACCGGGAGTGGTGATGGCGACGAGAGGGGTCGGAGCTGGAAATCTTGCCATTGGTGTTCATACGGCTTATCAGGACTCCACTCCACTTGTCGTCCTGTTAGGTCAGGTGCATACAAGCTTCAGTGGCCGTGAAGGTTTTCAGGAAGTGGATCTTGAAGCTTTTTTCCGGCCAATCGCCAAGTGGGTGGCTGAAATTCGTGAACCCCCACGGGTGCCAGAGCTTGTTCAGCGGGCATTGAGAATTGCCGTGACTGGCCGACCGGGTCCTGTCGTACTTTCCCTTCCTGAAAATATTTTAAAGAAAGAAGCGCTCATGAGGTTTGGACCTGCTGTGGGAAGGCCGGCTCCAAGACCGGCTGAAAAGGAAATCCTGAAAGTGATTGATATCCTGAATCAATCCGAACAGCCTGTTGTCATTGCTGGAGGGGGAGTGAAACTCGCAGGTGCAGAAGAAGCGCTTCGCAGGTTTACTCATAAGTTGGGAATTCCTGTGATCAGTGCTTTCCGGAGGCATGACGTTTATCCCAATGATGATCGCCTTTATTGCGGACACCTTGGCCTTGGAACACATCCTGAAATCTTAAAAACAGTGAAACAAGCAGATACCATCGTTGCGATCGGTACGCGGCTTTCCGAAGTGACCACACAAGATTACACTCTTCTGGACAAACAAAAATTGATCCATATTGATGTTGATCCCCATACACTAGGGCAAGTATTCCCTCCCCATGCAGGTGTAATCGCAGATGCAAAGGAGGCGTTAAATGATCTTGTAAAGGGAGCTTACGAAAAGGATTATTTTTCGTGGGCTTATGAACGTCGCGAAGCCTATGAAGCAACCGTACACACAAAGGGAAGCGAGATGTTGAACGGGAGAATTATTGAGCTTCTTCAAAAGCAGTTACCAGAAGACGCCATTTTAACAAACGACGCTGGGAATTTTGCAGGGTGGCTTCATACGTATTTTCAATTTAAGAAACACCGTTATATAGGACCCACATCAGGGGCGATGGGGTATGGAATGCCCTCTGCTCTTGGTGCTAAGATGGCTTATCCGGACAAAAAGGTCGTATCACTGTCAGGTGATGGTGGATTCATGATGACTATGCAGGAGTTGGAGACAGCAGTTCGGTACAATATTCCTGTCATCAGTATCGTTTTTAACAATCGGATGTACGGAACCATCCGAATGCATCAGGAAATTCATTATCCTAGCCGCGTGATCGGAACAAACCTGGGAGAGGTTGCGTTTTCAAAAATAGCCGAAAACTTAGGGGCAGCAGGTTTTTATGTGGAAACGCCTGAAGAATTCAAGCAAGCCTTGGATAAAGCCATGACTTTGGACAAGCCTGTGGTCATCGAAGTCGAAAGTGATCCCGAACAGATTTCACTTTCCAAAACCATTAACCAATTAAGGAAAAAAGGGGGAGAATCAAAGTGAATTTGATTCAAGAGCAACAATTAAAGAACTTTATTAATGGCAACTGGGTGGAGCCATCGACGGGAAAGTCAACGTCTGTAATAAATCCAGCTACATCGGACTCCCTTGTTCAAGTACCGCTTTCAGCTTCTGAAGACGTCAAAGCAGCCACTAAGGCAGCCAAAAGTGCGCAAAAGAAATGGGCATTGGTCCCGGCACCGCAGCGAGCAGAAGTATTATACCGTGTAGGTCTTATAATGAAGGAAAGAAAAGAAAGGCTGTCTCAACTTCTTACAATGGAGAACGGAAAAGTCATTGAAGAAGCCCGTGGGGAAGTACAAGAAGGGATTGATATGGCCTTTTACATGGCTGGAGAGGGGCGTCGATTATTCGGACAGACGACACCTTCTGAATTAAAGGACAAATTTGCGATGAGCGTTCGCGCACCAGTCGGGGTTGTTGGTATTATTACGCCGTGGAACTTCCCGATTGCTATTGCAACGTGGAAATCTTTCCCTGCTATAGTGGCTGGGAACGCTGTTGTATGGAAACCGGCTACGGAAACACCGATCATGGCTAATGAATTGGCAAAGATTTTCGAAGAAGCTGGATTACCGGAAGGGGTTATGAACGTAGTCTTCGGTTCAGGCTCAACTGTCGGAGACGCGATGGTTGAACAGAAAGATATTCGTGTGATTTCTTTTACTGGTTCCAATGAGGTGGGACGAGGAATTGCCAGTAAATGTGGTCAGCACCTGAAGAAAGTATCTCTTGAAATGGGAGGAAAGAATGGTGTCATCGTTATGGATGATGCTGACTTGTCCTTAGCTGTAGAAGGGATTCTTTGGAGTGCATATGGTACAAGCGGCCAGCGTTGTACGGCTTGTAGTCGTGTCATGGTACATGAAAGTGTTAAAGACGAGTTGGAAGAACGTTTACAGAAGGAAATAGCTAAGCTATCGATCGGAAATGGTCTTGATGAATCGATTAAAGTAGGTCCGATTATTAATCGTTCGGGTCTTGAGAAGGTTAAAAGCTATATCAGTATCGGGAAAGAGGAAGGTGCGAAGCTGCTCACAGGTGGTTACATCCTGGAAAATGGCGACCATAAAAAAGGGAATTATTTTGCGCCTACATTATTTACTGATGTGAAACCAGAGATGCGGATTGCTCAGGAGGAAATTTTTGGACCCGTCGTGTCCTTAATTCCGGTGAAAAGTTTCGATGAAGCGGTTGAAATCAACAATAGTGTGGAGTTTGGACTATCCAGTTCTATCTTCACGCAGGATGTCAATCAAGTTTTTGCCGCTCAACGTGATTTAGATACAGGAATTGTTTATGTGAATGCGGGCACCACTGGCGCTGAAATTCATTTGCCCTTCGGTGGCACGAAAGGAACAGGCAATGGCCACAGAGATTCAGGAATCGCTGCCCTTGATGTTTTCACAGAATGGAAAGCCATCTACGTTGATTACAGCGGAAAACTCCAGCGTGCCCAAATCGATGTCGAGTAATTTTATAGAGAAAAGGGAGTGCAAACTATGAAAGTAGCTGTTCTAGGATCTGGGTTGATGGGGAAAGAAGCGGCGCGCGATCTTGTCCATAGTTCAGGTGTGGAGCAAGTGGGTCTGGCAGATATCGATTTGGACAGGGCCAATCGTGTTTGTCAGTCTCTGAATGCACGAAAAATTAAAGGGTACAAAGTGGATGCAGGCAACCCGTCGGAATTGGCAGATTTCATTAAACAATACGATGTCGTCATTAATGCTCTCTTTTATTCGTTTAATGAAGTAGTGGCTAAAACCGCCATTGATGTAGGTGTTCATTCAGTTGACCTTGGGGGACATATTGGACATATTACGGACAAAGTTCTTGAACTGGACAAACAGGCAAAAGATGCAGGGGTCACGGTTATTCCAGACCTTGGAGTAGCACCAGGGATGATCAATATTCTCTCAGGTTACGGAACAGGAAAGTTGGATCAAGTCGAATCCATACGTCTGTTTGTCGGAGGGATTCCTGTGCGGCCGGATCCCCCCCTTGAATACAATCATGTCTTTTCAATGGAAGGACTGCTCGATCACTATTCCGATCCATCTACAATCATAAGGGACGGGAAACTTCGTGAAGTCGAGTCATTGACGGAAGTAGAACAAATCTACTTTGACCGTTTTGGTCCACTTGAAGCTTTCCATACGTCAGGAGGGACATCCACCCTGTTGAAATCTTATCCGGACATCGACACCCTTGAATATAAAACCATTAGGTATCCAGGTCATGCCAAAAAAATGAAGCTGCTTGTCGATCTTAATTTGACGGGTGCAGATAAGGTCGTTGAAATGGGCGGCGTGAAAATTAAGACACGCGATGTTTTACTTAAGAGTATCGATCCTCTCCTGGAATTAAAGGATAAGGATGATGCGGTCCTTTTACGCGTCATCGTGGGTGGAAAAAAAGCCGGAGCGCCTAAAACGTACGAATATGAAATGGCTACCTATAAAGACAGGGCCACGAATGTGACAGCCATGGCTCGGGCAACAGCCAATACCATATCGGTAGTGGCCCAGATGATTGGCGCAGGTAAAATTACAAAACGTGGAGTCTGCCCACCTGAAACCATAGTCCCGGGAGACCTCTACATTGATGAGATGATGAGTAGAGGAGTCGTCATCAAAGAACAGTCCTAATTCCATTTTTAAATGAAATGGATGAATGTTAATATACGGTGTTCGTTATCTTAAACATATGGGGCAAGGTACGTACCTTTCTTTCTATCTGCTGCCATCAAAAAGTGTTTGATGGCAGGTTTTCTGTTCAGTACCTCCTATGTCTTCATTCTAAGGAGCTTAGACGGAATAAAGGTCTAAGCTCTTTCTATTATTTATAGGAGGTAGTTCTTCATGAGAGAATACAACGAAGAAGCATTTGTTAAGACTTCGTGAAGGATTATAAATGAAGCTGCCTTGAGGTTTAATGGAGCATTAGAATAGGTATGTATATTCAATAAAGGAGTGTGTGTAACGATGCATATCAGAGGGATCAGCCATTTAAAATTTCACAGCCAGTTAAGTTTGAAACAGGTCGAAGATCGTCTTATCATTACCGCGGATTTTCCCTATGAAGTTTTGAGGGAACTTGGGATGAAGGAGCCTTTTTTATATGTGACTTTATACGCCAGGGGCGGAACGCGTATTAAAATCATTGATGAAGACAATGCCGCTTTATATGTCCCAACTAAAAAAGAATTTGAGCAGAAGACCTACAACGAAATCATTCACTTTGCAAAGAGACATTCCAGGCAGTTTTCACCATAAGATCTTATTGCAAATGCAACACGAAGCAGGACCAAGTGCCTTTTTACGATTACTCCATTTAAGGACCTTTGGTTATACATACTACAGGGATCTAGATGTAGCCGAGAAAAAATTAGGGGGACAAGGAAAGGTTTCCATAAAATTATCGAAGTAAAAAACATTCCTGCGAGGCTGATCTGGGAACCCTGCTTTTGTTCTTGATCTAATTGGGGATAATAGGAAGACCAGTGAAAAAAGGATGGGACATTTATGACAGCCACTTGGACAGAAAACGAAGTCACATTACTCTTTATTCAATGTTTAAAAGAAAGGGACAAAACAACCTTTCTTTCTATTGTCGACGAACTCCAACCTTATGACTTAGCCAAACAATATCAATTTTTACCGAAAAAATACCAAAATAAATTTTTGCTTTTCCTTCCTATTAAGGATTTAACGAGAGTTATTCAGGAACTGGAACAAGAGAATCAATTGGAAGTCTTAAAAAAACTAGGAATTGAAAAGTCTTCTAAAGTATTAGATCTTATGGAAAATGATGAACTTGCTTCCTTGCTAACTGATCTGGAACCTGGACAAGTTGAGGAACTGATATCGGAAATGAACATGGAAGAAGCGGATATGGTTAAGAACATTATCCATTATCCATCTGAAACCGCTGGACGGATAATGAACAACCGATTCGTGTGGGTACCGCGTCAATGTACAGTCAGGGAGGCGGTCGATAAATTAAAAAAGTTTGCTGAACTGGCGGAGTATTTAAATTACTTTTATGTTATTGATGAAGGAAAAAAGCTTATTGGTGTTGTATCTTATAAAGATTTAATACTAGCCGATATGCATGATAAAGTCGAAGATATAATGTATAAGCGTGTTATAAAAGTTGATGCTTTAACAGACCAGGAAGAAGTAGCTAATATTATGAGCCGTTATGATTTTGTCACCATTCCTGTGGTAGAAGATGATGACAGGCTTGTAGGAATTGTTACGGTTGATGATATCATTGATGTTGTTATCCAGGAAGCGAATGAGGACATTGAGAAATTGTCCGCATCCGGTAAAGCCATCGATTTTGAAACGAAACCCTTGGTTGCAGCCTATCGGAGACTGCCATGGTTGATTATCTTACTAGGTATTGGTCTTGTTTCAGGTAGTATTATTGATGGTTTTTCGGCGACTCTTGAACAAGTCGTGGCATTGGCTTTTTTTATGCCTATGATTGCTGGTATGACAGGAAACACGGGCACGCAGTCCCTGGCTGTTGTGGTCCGTGGTCTGGTTTCAAATGATCTTACGTTGAAACAAGTACTTCGATTAGTTCTAAGAGAGTTATGGGTAGGGATCATCATTGGAGTGGCCTGTGGTCTATTCATTAGTGTAATTGCATTTATTTGGCAAGGCAGCATGACTCTTGGGTTCGTTGTAGGCACGTCGTTATTCATCACGTTAATCATCGGTACACTGGCGGGTACGATTATCCCATTGATTCTCTATAAGTTTGATGTCGACCCGGCCGTAGCATCTGGCCCTCTGATTACGACTATAAACGATATATTTTCCCTGCTTATATATTTTGGCATCGCAACAGCTTTTATAAGTCGTTTATAAGTCAGAACGTGATGGTTTTTATTTTAAGGGAAGAGATTTGAAGTTTCCTGGCACATACCGAGTTTTGATCAAATGTTTCGTTTGGTGGTCTTCAGGGAAAAAGGGACCATATTGGGAGGTGCAGCATATGAAGCGACACCAGAAATGGTGGATTGGCGGATTATTAATAATCGCTGTAGGATGGGGAGTATTCGGTTTTCGCTCTTCCATGTCCCATCCGGAAGAGAAAAAAATCGTTGCTCTTGGCGACTCATTAACTTTTGGAGTGGGTGATGAGAGTGGACACGGTTATGTGGAGAATCTCCAACAGTGGCTCGACCGCCACTATGAAGGGGATACAACAGTAGATAATCATGCTATTCCCGGCCAGCAGAGCGATGGTCTCCTTAACCAAATGAAGGAAGCTTCGGTTTATAAATCCGTTGAAAATGCAGATTATATTTTATTATATATAGGGATGAATGACATACTCAAAAGTAATGGTGGAGATTTAGCCCCTTTGAATGAACGTCAGCTTTCTAAGGGGAAAAAGGATTACGAAAACAATTTGAAGCAGATCCTGGATAGGATTAGAGAAAAAAACCCGACCGCTCCTGTTTTGTTTCTGGGACTGTTTAACCCTTATCCGGATAAGCCCGAAATTGGGGGAGTTATCACAAGTTGGAATCATTTGAGCGAATCAATGGTCCAAAACTATGATGATGTCACGTTCATTGAAACTAATGATTTATTTGAAGAGAAATCTACACGCTACTTTAGTGATGCGGTTCACTTAAATGAGAAAGGATATGAAAAGTTAACAAAGCGGATCATCGAAGCCTACCATTTTTAACGAAGAGAGGAAAAAGGACTTCCACGATTACGGGGAGTCCTTTTTCAGGTTATCCTATGAGCCAGTTACCAATCAAACATCCACAAAAGGCTAAGAGGATCCCGGCCCCATAGCTGATAACCGTGTACAGGATGAAGGTTTTCCATTGTTGTTTAAAGTGGAGTTGCACCGATTCTAACTTGAAAGTGGAAAATGTGGTGAAAGAGCCCAGAATTCCGGTTCCGCAAAAGAGTATCCAACCATTCGTCAAGTTAAGTCCGGACAATAGTCCAAGGAGGAAGGACCCCAGAATGTTGACGAAAAGGGTAGCGAAAGGAAAAGGAGTCGCTGTCCGTTTGTTAATCCATTGACTTACTGTATAACGGGTGACAGCCCCGATAAATCCACCGGAGCCAATGAGCAATAGTTTGATGAGCATCAGGACACAGCCGTCCTTCTCTTACCGAAATAAAAACCAAGCAGAGAGAAGCTAAGCCCACCAAAAATACTGAGAGTTATATATAGAAGGCTTGTTAGGAGGTCACCACGAGCATATAAGGAAACGGCATCCATGCTAAGTGTAGAAAAAGTGGTATACGAACCAACAAGGCCTGTTCCAAGGGCAGCTTTCCATTTGTCCGTTAGCGAATATTTTTCAACAATGCCCATTGTAAACCAGGCGAGGATAAAACTTCCCGTCAAGTTCACAAATAGCGTAGAGTAGGGGAACTGATCAGGGCTTTTCATCAATTCGCCGACGAGAAACCTAAGAGATGCGCCAATGAGCCCACCAATTCCGACATATAAATAAATCATTCCACAAACCTCCTACAAATCTAATCGTTATTATATAGACTTTCGGAGTAATTTAAAAGGAATGCTTTTTTTAATCATCAAGAAAGCTTATAATTTACATAATAGCTACAAATGAAAGAGGGTTACACATGATACTTAGAATCTTGAAGAACATCGATTTTACAATCTTATTCGCTGTATTGGCTTTATCTGCATTCGGTACCGTTATGGTGTACAGTGCTAGTATGGTCAGCGGTGTCATGGTTTATGAAGTAACCCCTGATTTTTTCTTCAAAAGGCAGGCGATTTCATGGGGAATGGGTCTGTTTGCCTTGTTTCTCGGGATTATTTTCCCATACAAAAACTATCGGCGTTTATTTAAGTTGATTCTACTTGTAACCGTTGTTCTTTTGGCCCTCGTCTTTGTGTTCGGCCATACCTCAAACAATGCTCAATCCTGGCTTCCGATCCCAGGTATAGGGAAGTTTCAGCCGGCGGAAATGGCGAAGATGTCCCTTATCATTTATATGGCCACTATATTCACGAAAAAAAGTGACTACATCGACGACTTTACCCGGGCATTGTTACCACCGATTATTTTGATGATGCTGGTAGTCGCCATGATCTTAAAACAGCCGGATTTAGGGACAGCTCTCATAGCGCTTTCTGTGTCTGGGTTGATTATCATGTCAAGCGGGGTAAGAAAAATTCACCTGTTTTCAATGATTGGGATTGCTGTGGTTGGAGCCATCGTCATGTATAACTTCGGGTTAAGTGAAGAACAGCTTTCCCGTTTTAATGGTGCCTACCAACCATTTGAATATGCGGATGATGCAGGTTATCAACTCATCAATTCGTACCTTGCAATTCATAATGGTGGGTTGTTCGGAACAGGCCTCGGGGCAGGCGTTCAGAAACTAGGATATTTGCCAGAAGCCCATACTGATTTTATTATGGCTGTTATCGCTGAAGAACTTGGCATTATTGGTGTCGGGGTTGTTCTATTATTACTTGGGCTCATTGTCCTTCGTGGGCTTTTTATAAGTATGGAAAGCCATGATACGTTCGGCCGACTCCTTGCAATTGGGGTTGCCGGGTTAATCGGTATTCAGTCTATGATCAACCTTGGAGGTTTGACTGGTCTCCTTCCATTAACAGGAGTTCCACTGCCATTTGTCAGCTACGGGGGTACATCACTCCTTATGATGATGTTTTCGGCAGGCATGCTGATCAACATTCATGCAGTATCGAAAATCAAGAAAAGCCAACAGGAAAAAGCAGCTGCCTAATAAAAAGGCGCCATCCTTCATGGATGGCGCCTTTTTGGGTATGGCAAAGAGTGTCCCTAAATATAGGGGTTCGTGTAATTTTTAAGGAATAGAGAAACAAACGCTTTCCTTGAATCGTTACTATATAAAGACCAGAATTCCTGAATCTACTCTACTATTTGGTCTAATACGGAGAAAAACGTGGTTCGAACCTTAATGTTAATCGTGTTACCAGAACATCCGGCTTGTAGATTTATGGAAAAAGGTGGTCAGAAGAATCGATACAATGAATACGAAGTACTTTTAGAGGAGTCTATTTAAGGGATAAAGATTCACTTTTAATCCCGGGCTGTTCTTTGTTCGCTGCCAATAAACGATAATTTTATTATGTAAACTAAAACGATGAAATAAGGGGAATTATAATATTAAAAGCGGGCGCAAGAGAGAGCATCCGCTTTTCGTACTTTGTTATTCAACAGACTTGGATATTAATCTCATCTATATCTGATGTTTTTACATCATTTTTCAAGACAAGTTTTGTATGAAGATGATAGGTAGCTTGAGAGTCTTTTAAATCAATACTTTTCGGCAGCACAAAATGAAAAGGGTACTTACTTTCCTCTTTAGGTTCGAGTTCCCGGTTCATCAACACGGTCGTTACCGGCAAGATGAGGTGTGGTTTAGCACCAGGAGTCTTTTTCATTAAATCACACTCCAGTCGCTGAATCGTCTGCTGGCTTACTCCTCCTTTTAAATGAAAGGCACCGGTTACCTGATCCCCTGGTGTATACGTCGTTTTAGACAGTACCAGGTCCACTTTTGGTAAGCCTGGTCCAAACCAACTGAATAATTTCGCTAGCACGGTCACTCCTCCTTTATCATTTCTTTTAAACATTCTAAATGAAGCCTTCGGGATCTTTTCTATCGAATTTATAGTTGTATCATATTCGAGAGTAAGCTGTCCGTCAATCTTTTTCATAAAATTCAGGCACCTATTTTTTATAGCATCATTGAGGTTAACTTGGAAGAAAACAAGTCCCTTGTTGACACCATTCAAAACTGGAAGTGAGTGTCACGTACACTATCATCCCCAAGAGATTTTCCAAAAAATGACGTATAATAAACGTAAGAATACAAGTTTCACAAAAAAATGATAGGAGGAAAGCGAAAGAGACAATTCTTCGTAAGAGGGATACTAACAAACGATTAGGAATAAGATCAAAATAGAAAGGGGGCTGAGGTATGTTTCGTAAAGTCATCCAAAATGAAGAGGAGCTTCGCTCCATAACAGGGGTGCCCAGCAAACTTGTGAAAAACAAAGTCATTCATTATCTTGATGAAAATTGTATGGGTTTCATGGCCAAATCCCCATTTCTGACAATGGCGACTGCCGATGAAAATGGTTTTTGTGACGTGTCACCAAGAGGCGATCAAAATGGCTTCGTGCACATCCTTGATGAATATCATTTTATTATCCCGGAACGCCCTGGTAACAAAAGAATGGATTCGATGCGTAACTTGTTATCAAACCCTCATATCGGTCTGATTTTCTTTATCCCAGGCCTCGGTGAAACATTAGGAGTGAATGGTAGAGCTGAAATCATAGCGGATGAGGATCTTCTTGAGAGGATGGCTTATAAAGGCAAGCGTCCAGACCTCGGCATTGTCGTCGAGGTGGAGGAATGTTTTATCCATTGTGCCAAAGCCTTTAAGAGATCGGGAATCTGGAAACCAGAAACATGGTTGAAAGAAAATGAACGACCCTCAGCGGTCAAAATACTTGCCGAACACGTCAGACAATCTGACCTGGATGAAGAGGATGTTCGACAGTGTCTTGACAGAAGCTATACAGAGCGTCTTTATTGAATAGGAAGTGAAATGGTGATAAAACATCTGTAACTAGACTTCCGAATGGCATGATGGAAGAAAAGGGGGTGGAAGCCATCCCTTCTGGCCTGTGAACTAAAAAGGCATATAAATGGAAGCACTGTATAACTATACCCTACACTATAATTATTTTCCTGCATAAAGTCAGTAGAATGGCCACAGATGTAAGGAGAAAAGCTACCGTTATGGGAGGAAGAGCGATGTATTTTCCGCAGATGGAAACGCAAAGGTTATGGCTAGTGAATATTAATCATAACCATACCAATTTTATTTTGAAACATTTCAGCGATGAAAAGGTTACTCAGTATTTGTACGATGAAGAAGACTTGACGAATTATTCTCAGGCTGTTGCTTTAGTTGATTGGTTTTCTCAACCTGAACAAAAAAGGTATAATCGATGGGTGATTGAAAGCAAAGAGAGCGGCAGGTTTCCTATGGGTACCTGTGGTTTCCACCAATGGGATCAGCATAATCACATAGCTGAAGTCGGTTATGACCTCTATCCTGACTACTGGGGCAAGGGCTACATGAAAGAAGCCTTAACAGCTGTCATCCACAGTGGTTTTGAAAACATGCATTTAAATCGCATTCACGCTTATGTGGCTGTGAAAAATACTCGCTCCGCTGGTTTATTGGAGAGGCTTGGTTTTCAGTGTGAAGGTGTTTATCGTGATAAACACCATTACAGAGGGGAGTTTTATGATCATTACATATATTCTCTGCTGCGGAGAGAGTGGTGAACAATAAAATATGTCTTTTACTTATCCCCTGTTATAATGATAGTATTTCCTACTTCCTTTTATTGGCTATCATTTAAATGGGGGCTCCTGTCTATGTAGAGAGGGGAAGCCGCTCATATTTTCCGTGATTGACTCATTACTAGTGAATTCGATTGGTGAAAACGTAGAGAAAAACATGGATTAAAGGAGAATTTTTAGTGAAGAAAATAAATAATGATGTAGTCATTCATTGCCAGGAGGATTGTGAAAACTCACCAAGGAAAGCCTTGCTAAAGGAGTTTAATATTGCTTTTGCACACAACAGTTTGGAATATATTCTGGATCAAGTATCTGATGATATTAGCTGGTTTATAGCCGGGGAAGTAGAAATAAAAGGAATTCAAAACTTTAAAGAAAATATCCAAAAAATGGAGTATGTCAAAGTATCGGAATTAGTCATTCACCACATTATTACACATGGGAAGACAGCAGCTGTAAATGGACGGATCAAGACAGAAAATAAAAGGACCTATGAGTTTTGTGATGTTTATCTTTTTATGGGTGCAGGTAAAAATTCAAAAATAAAAGAGATGACATCCTACGAAATTGAAACGTAAGCAAAAGAGGGAAAGAGTAAACCACTTTACAAAAACGTTCATTCGTTGTACGATTTAAATCGTAATCATTACTTTTAATAGGGTGTTTTTCTGATTACATGAATGAATGTGACATTCAAAAAAATTTAGATAAATATAAATAGTAATTATTACTGCTAAGGAGGTTAGTAAGATGGCTAAGAAATCAAAAGTCGTAAAGGAAAAGAAGCGACAAGCAACGGTGGAAAGATATGCAGCTCTTCGTGAGGAACTAAAGGAAAAAGGGGACTACGAGGCGCTAAGGAAATTACCGCGTGATTCTTCTCCAACACGGCTGACTGGTCGTTGTGAAGTTACCGGACGCCCGAGAGGGTACATGCGTAAATTCAACATGTCGCGAATTGCTTTTCGTGAGTTTGCACACAAAGGCCAAATCCCTGGTGTGAAAAAATCCAGCTGGTAAAAGGCAGCTGATTAGGATACTCGCTGATTCACTGATATTGATAAGTAATGGAACTCCATGAGGGGTTCCTACTTTTTACATACAGCTACACCCAGAGGATAGTGGATTCCTTTTCTTGGAGGCTCGATTGTTACACCGCGTTGAAAATAAATCTCTTTCTCGGAAAACTCATTAAATAATTCAGTGAATTCTTCGGGGGTGAGCTGAAAGTAATGGAAGGGAGACCCGGACGGGTAATTCCTTCCTTTTCCAAAAGGTGTAGAAAGAACAAGGGTACCCCCAGGCTTCAAAAGGTTATCCATTCGTTTGATAAATAAGCGGTCATCTTTCACATGTTCAATCGTCTCAAAACAAAGAATGGTATCAAACGTTCCAATCTCCTGAGGAAGAGAGGAATCCATCGCATCGCCTTTTTTAAAGCTGAGCAAAGGATGATAATAATGATGGGTCGCATACTGCAGAACTTCCTCACTAATATCTACTCCAATAATCTCTTTTAACTGTTCTTTTCTTTCTTTGGCTACTTTAAGACTTCCATACCCCGAGCCGCACGCGATATCCAAAACCCTTCCTCTTACATAAGGTGTAGAAAAAGTATACCGTGCCACATGTTCCAGAAGCATATTATTCATCGAATCCATTTTTTTTGGAATGACCCGCTCGCCTGTATCTTCCAACATAATCTGCTCACCTCCTAAATCTATATTTTTTATTCATTATAACATACCAAATATATTGAGCCTCTCATCTTCTTTCTTGTTGGAAATCTCTTTACCTTCCACTTTTTTACGCATCGCCTATAAGTTACATGACATTATTCCCCATACGATTCGTAATATTTCCTAAAAGAATAGGAGTACTTAATTGTTCCTGATTGCGAATATTTTGTTCGTTAAATTTAAAAAAATGAAACTTTCTCTTATTTCCAATCGTAATTAATGTAGAAGATGACATAGGAAGAAGGGGTATCATGGAAATAGAACAGCAGTTATTCGAAGAAGCTCAGCGACTTATAGAAGAGAGATATCCGACAGGGTGGGGAGGGGCTGCCGCATTAAGATTAGAAGACGGGGCGATCCTTACAAGTGTAGCACCGGATGTAATCAACGATGCTGTTAATCTTTGTATGGAAACAGGGGCTATATTGGAAGCCCATAAACGAAACATGCGTGTCACTCATTCTTTGTGTATCGCTCGAGAAGACGAACATTCCACTTATCAAGTGCTTACCCCTTGTGGTGTTTGTCAGGAGCGTTTGTTTTCTTGGGGAGAAGAAGTAAAAGTGGGGGTAACCCTTCCAGTAAATGATCTGGTCTTCAAGCCACTTTATGAAATTCAGCCGTTTCATTGGTCGCGTGCCTATAAAGAAGAGAAATGAGAGTGAAAGACATTTGGGGGTGCCAAAGTGGTAACCTTCTCTTATTCATAGAATTTTTTCGGGGAAATATTAATAATTCCATGTAAAATAGGACCACTATCTATGGATTTATTGAAATTCAAATAAAAATGTAAAACGTAAATCCTATAATCTATGGTTAAAATGATGACTATAAACCTATTTTTATATTTTCAAATTATTCCATTCGTGGTACCCTTTGAGTGAATACTACATCGGTGAGCGCTCTCAACTGTGCTCGAATACATAGAAAGGTGAGGCATCGTGAAGAAATTATTTACAGTTCTTTTGCTTTTAGTTGTTGGTTGCAGTGTGGCAGGGAAAGACGTCAGCGCATTTGAAGGTCATATATCAGCCGTCAAAACAGGCGGACTAGAAGTAGAATGTTCCACCGTAGTAAATCAGAACGACCCATCACCATCCTCGGAAGAAGGATGGGCCTGTTTGGTCCTCGTCCCTCATGACACTCCTGTTCAAAATACGGAAGGTGAATCCATTCCTATGGACGAGTTCCGGGAACAAGCCAGAAATGAGGAGATGTTATACATCCGCGTGACGCTTGAGGAAAGCACAAATATTAATAAAGACCCTGAGTCAAGAAAGCTGACAGCGAAAAAAATCACCCTGTTGGAATAACAGACATACATATGGTTGAGGTGTCTATATGAAGAGTTTCTTTTCTTATTTAGGGTTCAGTATCCTTTTAGTGGGGAGTATGATCGGATTACTAAGTGTTCGTCAAGACTTGAAGGAAAGAGCAGATATGGAGTTTGATGTCGTACCACTTATCATTTTTGATCACGTTTATCCAGTTCTTTTCGGCATGTTGTTTGCTCTCCCTTTTTTCTGGAAACGTTTAAAGGAGAGCCGTCTTAAAGGCTTTGTATGGGAAGAATTTATTTGTATTGGGTTACCCAGTCTCTTTATAGCTTTATCCCATTGGCTTTACTTTACAAACTTCCCCATGAACCCTTTAACGAAGTTTTTTGCATTACATGAGATGAATGGTTCGATGTTATTTGGTTTTATTTTTGGTTTTACTGTCATCCACTCCATTCGAAATAAAATGGTGGCATGATGGATGGGTTTCTAATTTTGGCAGCCTCCTTCTCCTAAAATGGGGAAGGTTCAACTTTTTTAGAGTCCATTTTCTCCCTCCCATGGATTAGAGTGAGGGAAGACTGAGTTTATCGTCCCCATGCATTGTGGTAAATAAGAACGGAAAGCGAAGCGTAATCTTTTAGCATTGAGGGAATAAGGGGAGTGAAGGCATTAATTTAAAGGAAAAACTTTAAATTAATGAGTTCCCTTGGCCAGTCAATTGCTCATACGTCATTCACATCCGAGTCAAAATGGAACGTTTGAAAGGGCGTGTTTGGGTGAGGATCTCTCATGAAATGATGGAGCGAACGAGGAATTGGATGAAACGAAACGCGAGACCTTTGGAAGCAGCGTGGTGGCATGCTTTGATGGACGGTGGGCTGAAAAGCGATGTTATCCATTATATCAAGGTTTTTCAAAATAAGGATGGCGGTTTCGGTCACGGGATTGAGCCGGATTTCTGGCTTCCTCAGTCATCCCCAATGGCTACATGGGCTGCTGGACAATATTTATATGAACTTGATGTCGCTTCAAAAGAGCCGGTCATTTTAGATATGATTACATACTTGCTCCAAACCTATGATGAAAGTACAGGCATGTGGCCCTCAGTCCTTCCTGAAAATAACGATTATCCTCATGCACCGTGGTGGCGCTGGGATGAAAGGGTTCAACAGACTTGGATGTTCAATCCGGGAGCGGAACTGGCTGGGTTTCTCATCCATTGGGCTTATGAAGATAGTGAAGCAGCCAATGTAGGGTGGGATAGTGTTGAAAAAGCTCTTCCTCATCTCATGAGAATGGATATTATGGACTTCCATGAAGTGAAGGCATACCAGCAATTAATGAAGGTTCTTTTTCGTCATAAGAAAACGTTATCCAAACGTACACCGTACACTTTTGAAGAGGTTTATGCTCAAACCTTTCTGCTTGCGGACAGGTGTATAGATAAAGATGTGGAAAATTGGGGAGATAGCTATAAACCACTTCCACTTGATATCATCCATTCTCCTAAAGATATGCTCGCAGAAAAATACCCGCGTCTTATCGGAAAAAATTTGGATTTTTATATTGAATCCATGGATGATGAAGGGGTTTGGGATCTTACCTGGGATTGGGGAGAAATGTCTGAAGCCTATGCGGTAAGTAAGCGGCAGTGGCAGGGAATTGTCACGGTAAACCGTTATCAAAAGCTGAAAGCGTTTGACCGTCTACCAGAGGAATAGGGGATGATCAATTTCGTTACTCTCTGTCCATAAAATGTGGCGTAAAGAAGAAGCTGATCATTCAAGAAGTTGGTTATGGCGAATGACCGTATACAAGCCCTTGAATTTATTGGTAGATGCGGCTTTGAAATTTGTAAACTGTTTTTATTACTCCCGGAGCATCCTAGTTGCTTCGTCTCCATTGCGATGATTTAAGGAGGAGGAGGCTTGAGCGGCTTTCCGGTATCTCCTGTATGTTGGATCATCTATCTTTCCATAAAGGACAAATAAAAATTCCGTCCCGGGTTATGATCATGCAACCAGGGACGGAATTTTTATGCTTTAAACGGTTTTTTATGATGATAGGTTTTTTTATATAATTCATAAATGGTACACGTTCATAGGGATAGCTTACAATTATAGGGGAAATGTACCATTCCCAATTGAGAAAAAAGAACAAACGCCCTTATCTCCCTGATCCCCCTTTAATAATAGGGAGAAATCATGAGATAAACGATCACTCCGGTCAAACTGACATACAGCCAAAGTGGCATTGTCCACCGTGCTATTTTCCGGTGCTTGTCTACTTTCATCGCGAGTCCTCTAAACAATGTCAATAAAGCAAGTGGAACAATGAGTGCAGCAAGTATGATATGCGTAATTAAAATAGAGTAATAGACAGCTGCAATGAGGCCTTCCCCTCCAAAAGATGTAGATTCAGCCATGGCATGGTAGGTAAGGTAAGAGATGAGAAACAGAGCTGTCGTCGTAAAGGCAGCAAAAATGAATCGTTTATGCCATTTGACATTTTTATAGAGAATCATAAACAATGCCGCCAATAGAAAGACAAAAGTGAAGGAGTTGAAGACAGCATTCAACAATGGAAGGATTTGGAGGTCGAAGCCCACTTCTCCATCAATTTTCGGGACAAACAATAACGCCACAACAATTAGGTTGATTGTAATAGAAAGTCCCACGACCCACGGGACGTAATTAAACTCTTTCTTCATAAGTATCGTTCCTTTCTAGTAACTGTTTAGAATCCTAGATTAGTATAAAGAAAATAGAGCCGAAATGCTATGACAGAAAAAGTACAATATGTTCTCCATTCCTTTTTTAAAATCAGATTAATGTTAAATAAATTCCGGTCATCGAATGTTTATGTGGAATCGTTGATTTATTAGACTTACATGAGTTCAAAGCAATATAAGGGAAGGTGGCCAATCGGTTTCACCTCTTCTCTTATTATACGGATAAATAGTCAAAGCATTTTTGCGCGAATTCCATAGGATAGTAAAAAGGAAGGAGGATGGACTATGGAAAAGAGGCATCTGTTTCAGCGCTTTATAGGTGCAGGACTTGAACTCCTCACAACCGGTGCTTTGGCTGTCTTTTATACAGAAATGCAAAATACAGGACGGGGATTTGAACCGAACCTATTGTTCTGGAAGACATTTATTATCATCCATATGGCATTCTTAATTGTTGTCCCGTTGTTCGCAAATGGGAGAACGTTAGCAATGCTATTGACCAATCTGACGGTCACATCGAACAGTGGTAAGAAACCCAATTGTATTCAGATTTTGATACGAGCACTAGTAGGTTTTGGTCCTGTCGTATTGACTGGTGGGTTTTGGTATATAGTATCATTGATCACCAGCCTTATGGATTCAAAGGGACGTGGCTGGGGAGAGATTGTATCTTACACAACAATAAAACAAAGAAACCCTCGTTAAAGTACTGAACCCCTCAGTGCTTTTCTTTATGTTATCAAGGCTTTTTACCAGCATCGTTCATTTTCTCCACGGATACTTGTATTTTAATGGAAAAGACGGAATAACAATACACGCTTACTCAAGCTCAGAGACATTTTGTACAAAGAGATAGGGGGAGGCATTGACATTCAGTCAGAACCCAATATCCCCGTTATTTCCTCATACCACAAACCCTCCCCCAAACAAAGAATCCAAAAAGATATAAGTCCAAATAAAAAGCAGGCACAAGGGTCTGCGAAACGTCCACAACAAAAACGAAGGAAAAATAGAATATGTGTAGTTTTTACCAATTCGTTCTAACACAGCAGATCATCGTGTCCCAGACCCCGTATCCCCGGCCAGAAAACCTCATCCGTTGTTAAAGAAATGAAAGATTTTTACCTTCGCCCCCTTTAAAAACGAACATTATTAAAATTTATTCACCAAAAGTTCGACTTTGTGTTGATTATGCAGGATATGTCTGCTATATTATCATCTAAGAAATAACATAAATATCGTTACTCGTATATCCTCGGTAATATGGTCTGAGTGTCTCTACCTGGTTCCCATTGAAAGAACTAGACTACGAGTTAAAGTGTCTGGCTATTCAGCTTTTATTTGCTGTGGCTAATTTTATAATTCGGCATTAGCTTCACTTATGCTTAATTATGTATGCTTTGACTTTCGTAGGTCTGGAAGGTAGATATCATTCTACATTTCCAGGCCTTTTCTTTTGACCAAAAAACTACGGGGATTTCAATTAAGGGGGGGACGGAATAGCTGCTTGCAATGCACTTTGGTAATTTTTTCAGGAGAGTGAGTTGTGAAACCTTAAGAAGGCGGTGGAGTCCTTTATATCTCGATTGAGGTAGGAGGCGTCCAGAAATCTGCTTTATGAAAACATGGAGAATCGTCATAATTCGAAAGGGGAAGTAAAAATGAGCACACTAACCTTAAGCAAAAAGACTACAATAAAGACGTTGAATAATATTGCTGCATGTGGCCTGGATGTATTCGGTGAAGAGAGTTATACAATCGATCACGACAGCGAGAATCCTGATGCCATTATTGTACGCAGTCATAACATGTATAACATGGAACTCGATGAAAATATCAAGGCAATCGCCAGGGCAGGTGCGGGTGTCAATAATATTCCAGTAGAAGATTGTACCGAGCGTGGGGTTGTTGTTTTTAATACCCCTGGTGCCAATGCGAATGCCGTAAAAGAGATCGTATTAACTTCATTGATGGCTTTATCCCGCCATATCTTTTCCGGTGTGAATTGGGCGAAAACATTAGAAGGAGAAGGAGATCGAATTCCGGCCCTTGTAGAGAAGGGGAAGAAACAATTTATCGGAAAAGAAATCAAAGGAAAAACGTTGGGTGTCATCGGCCTGGGCTCGGTCGGTTCTCTAGTAGCAAACGATGCCCTGGATTTGGATATGGATGTGATTGGTTTTGACCCGTTCGTTTCTGTAAATACAGCCTGGAATCTGTCCAGCAATGTACAACGCGCCATGAGGATCGAAGAGCTGTTCAGCCGTTCTGATTATATTACCGTACATATTCCGTTAACCAATGACAATAACGGGATGTTCAACGAAGAAGCATTCAACATGATGAAAAAAGGTGTTCATATACTAAACTTTTCCCGGGGAGAGTTGGTAAACGAAGAGGATATGGCAGCAGCACTTGAAAGCGGAAAAGTAGATAAGTTTGTGACAGACTTTCCGAATGAAAACGTGTTGAAAATGAAAAATGCTATTCCGCTCCCACACCTTGGTGCATCGACGAAAGAATCGGAGGAAAACTGTGCTGTAATGGCAGCTCGCCAGGTGCGGGATTTCCTGGAAACAGGGAATATCAAAAACTCCGTGAATTTCCCGAATGCTTCTCTGCCTTATACAGGGAAACGCCGTGTGACTGCTTTCCACGATAACGTCCCGAACATGGTTGGACAGCTCACTTCTGTTTTATCTGATGATAGCTTGAACATCGCGGATATGGTCAACAGAAGTCGAGGAGATTCTGCTTATACAATGATCGATATCGAAAATAAAGTAGAGGATACGGTTATTCCTGACTTAGAAGAGAAGATCCGCCAGATCGAAGGGATCGTTACTGTCCGTATTATTTAAAATCAAGATGGATCAAGGGTATACCTAAAGGCAAGCATTCGATGGAGTGCTTGCTTTTTTATATGGTTGGAAGAGTCATTTTTTAATGAACCTTGGAAGTTTTGCATTAGTTAGGAATTCGACACGAGTGATTTAGGAATCCGACCATGTTATTTACATTTTCGACATCACTATTTAAGAAATCGACACAATTATTTAGGAATCCGGCAAAATTGTAAAGGAATAATCATAGAGGAAAAATTAACCTTTCGCAGAAGTGTTATATATAAGCAATAGGCATGAGAAAGGAGAAGGTGGATATGGAAAAAATCAATCCTATAACCTTAAAAGGTGTAAGGGAAGTCGAAGAAAAGAAACTGGTTGGATTTCGTGTGGTTTGTGAAGATATGGCAGGTTATGGGCAAGAGATCCCGAAAGCGTCAATGGCATTAAACCTCCGAAAAAATGAAATGAAACAAATCGTGGACCCGGTTAAACTTATCGGTGCCTTTAAAGCTGCAAAAACTTCCGAAGAAGACGACGGATATTGGGTTTGTTATGAGGTTCATGATTTTGAAGACATTCCAGACGGGATGGTTACCCTGGTGATCCCTGCGCAGAAATATGCGGTTCTGAACTTTACAGGCCATGCTTCAGAAATTTTCAAGGTGTATACTCCTCTCCATAAATGGATCGAGGAGAATGGACATACGAGAGTGCCGGAGAAATGGTCCTTAGAAATTTATTCGAAATGGACGGGGAATGAGGATATTGTGGATTTATGTGATCCGATCGTTTAGTTATTAAATTGGAAAAGCAGGTAAGAGGGGGGAAAAGTGATGAAGAGTCCAATAAAAAACAAAATCAATTCGGTCTTCATCCCAGTAACAGACATTGAAAAGGCTCGACAATGGTATTCAAAAATGCTGGGAGTAGAAGATGGGGAGATTCACTTTGGACACCTGTTCGCTGCGGAAATGGAAAAAGGGTCAGGGATGATTCTTGATGAGATGCCAATGTGGAGAGATGAAAATGGGGAGCTTCCAACACTTGATGTTCCTGCCGTTCAATTTGGTACCGATGATATCCAGGCATCTTATCAATTTATGGAGGATCATGGTGTGGAACTTGTGACGGAAATTCAGTATGATCACTTCTTTGTTTTTAAAGATCCGGATGGAAATATGTTGATGGTTTGTGCAGATTAGTATTTTATATCCCATTATAAAAAGGGTACAATTTTTGGAAGTCGTTTATTGAAATAGTTCATTAATATAAAAAAGGGATTTAGTTCTGTCACCTCATGAGTAGAGAGGACTTAAATTGTTACCCATATTTAATGGTGATGGCTTGTTTTCACTTATTTTATCCCAGCTAAAGATGCTACATATACAAATTTACAGTTTATGGAACCAGCTTTCGGCATTACGAGTACTGAATTAACTAACTTTTATTAACAGCAAGCCCCACCTTTCTTCGAGAGGGTGGGGCTTTTTCTGTCTTACCACATCTATTTTTAGAGGGAAATGTGCATCAGGTTTCTTTTAGGAAAGGATTTTTACTTCCCATTAACATTTGGAAGCGCATTTTGCATGCTTTGGGCAGGCTGTCTATTTCGTGCTCTTTGAGCCATTTCCTATGCCCCCGCCATTCTGATTCATTCTATTTATTCCATACATAGCTGCTGCTCCTATTGCTAACCAAGAGTTTCCTCTGCCTGCCATATATATCATTCCTTTGATGTGGATTTGGTAAAAGGGAGTCCATGACAATTCTGCCATGAGTAAAGCATTATTTATAATGGTTTATTTAGGTAGCGCCAGATGTATGATACATGCCTTTTTGTAAATATTAGAGGTTGGAATAGGAGGTGAATAAATGAAGATAAAAGGAACGATTTTGCTGGGCTTATTACTCTCATCTGTTTTGACCGGTTGCGCAGTCAACGAACAAGAGGAACCAAAAGATGTTAACTTCCAACCGACACGTTATGAGCAAGACGATCAAAGAAATCGTCTGGACAGAGATAATGGGGAGGATACGAGGCCTGATGTCGACTATCCAATCATCGACCGGGAGAATGAGGAGATCGATTTTGGTGACCGGGAGATCGAACTTGACGAAGGACCTTTGGAAAGAAACAATAATGACAACAACCGAGGAATGGATGAATAACTGATATAAATCGTCGGTGCACATCTAAAAAAGCCCTGGTCGGTGCCAGGGCCTATCTTCCTGGTGAATTTTATATAAGAAACATCGATGACTCGAAATACTCCATATCTTCCCTGAATTCCATAAGCAACTTCTAATATAAAGCGACATCAGGAGAGGCCCCACTCGAGAATCCATATCTGATCGTTCTGTACCTGTTACCCAGCTTTTTAAAAAATTTCATTAATAAAAGGGTATCTCTAAATCCCTGAATATTCTCATTTAGGAGACCTTCATTTACCAGTTCACTTCTAATGCCGTTGTGCTATCATATACATAAACAGAACTAACGTTCGTATTTGTATTAAGGGATGTGATGATATATGAATGGAATATGGAGAAGAGCTTTAGAGGAAAAGCAAAAACTGGAACTCATCTACATGGCTGACAAAGGGAAGATATCACAGAGGATCATACGAGTGGTATCGCTCATAGAAGAAACAGTCCTCGCTTACTGTTTTACTCGTAAGACTGTCCGGTCATTTAAGCTTGCCAATATTTTGTCTGTAACCCCTTATAAAGAAAGGGAGAGATATAGAAAGACACCCTGAAACCAAGGTGCTCTGAAGAGACAATAGGCGGAACGTTATAATAGGAGAAAGCAGCAATATAGGGAAGTTATATATATGTAGAAAAAAGAACCACACAAATAGTGGTTCTTTAATCTCTCATCGATCCCGCCTCACGGGATGTCATGCTTCCTATCCCTTCGCTTACATCCTTTTGAATTTCCTGCTTTACTTTATTTGGATCTGTCCCGGAATAACCTGGCTCAATCACTGGTTTCGTATTCTCTTTTCTTCCTTGTCCAACCTCAGTTTCTGTCTGGTTCTTTGGCATTGCCAATCACCTCCATACGTGTAGGGTTAGCAATAATACAAATCTTAATCAGGGTGTAGTACTTGAATTCAAGGTGTAATCCCCCAAAAAAGATGCGCGAGTTTTTTGAGATCGTGATGTTTATTTAAAAAGGCAACGGTTGCCTACACCTGACAAAGTAAAATTAACCGATCCGTCTGTAATCATATAACAATAAAATGCTGGGAATGGTTCTTACAGAGCAAGTGCTGCTTACGCATGTATCAGCAAATAGAAGAGGCAATACCAGTTTTTTGACCTTTTTTCTAAAAAATAAAAAACTTTTCTTTTCATAGACACCTAAACACACACTTCCTTCGATTATAGAATTGAGGAAGTGTTTTTTTATGCACAAATCCTCCATCTTTCCATAAGAATAGGAAAATCCTAATGAACTATATTAAAGCAATCAACGCCTTCTACGATCACCAGGAATTCAACCCTCTATCATCCGCAGTCATCAACCTTTGGCACAGCCTTATGCACGTAAATAACAAATCCCGTTGGAAAGAAGAGTTCACTGCTTCGATGACCGTCCTCTGTATGAAATCCAACTTGAGCGAAAGCAGCATCCGTAAAGCACGCAAGGAACTCGTGGAGAAAGGATACATCACATTCACTTCGAGATCTGGCAACCAGGCTCCCATTTATCGGATACTCCCTTTATATGAAGAAATGGACAACGCGAACGACAATGTAAACGAGAACAGTGGCGGAAAGTCGAACGGCAACGATAGCGGAAAGTCGAACACATTAATTAAACAAAACGAAACGAAAGAAAAAGAAGTAGTAGAGAGGAAATACGCATACCCTACTTTCCCTTCTTTAATTGAAGGTGTTAACAAATTATAGTAGTATGAGAAAATATACATAATTTTCAATAAAATGGAGAGTGAGCGTAAAGGTGAAGAATGCGGATATGTCCTGCAAAAAAGAAAATTAACTAACGTCTTAGGTGAAGAGGAAGGGCCTTAAGGAGAAGGAGACAATATTTCTTTTAACAGCATGATTCCTCACCGCTACATCAATCCGACTAACGAAAAGGCGATTTCTGTTTGGGCAAGGACACCGCATGCTTTAAAAATAACAAAGAGGTGAATAAATTGGATAACACGTTAATATCCTCAGACAATACGTGGGCGCTCTGGTCGTTTCTGACAGGGTGGGCTGCAATCAGTATTTATTTGGAGCAAAAGTATAAATGGGCATCGAAAATTTCTGGAGCAATCATTGCATTAATCGGTGCCATGGTATTAGCGAATTTAAATGTTATACCGCTTGAGTCTAGGGTATATGATGCTGTATGGAATTATATAGTACCGTTGGCAATTCCGTTACTATTGTTTCAGGCGAATATCAAGAAGGTTTGGCAGGAAAGCGGACGTATGCTGACTATTTTCCTGTTAAGCTCCGTCGGTACGGTCGCCGGTACCATTATCTCATTTATGATCTTAAAAGATGTGATTCCCCATCTGGATAAAATCGGTGCAATGATGGCAGGGTCCTATACGGGGGGTGGCGTAAATTTTGCAGCAATGGCCGCAAAATTCCAGACGCCAAGTGACCTTGTTTCTGCTACAGTGGTTGCAGATAATATGATGATGGCCACCTTCTTCTTTGTTTTGATGGCCATCCCGACATTTTCATTTTTCCGTGGCAAATTCAAAACACCCCATATTGATGAGGTAGAATCGGGCGTTACTGGAGAGGAGAGTGAAACGCAGGCAGCTTCTTTCTGGAAAGGAAAAGAAATATCATTAAAAGATATTGCTATCAGTGTTGCGAGTGCATTCGCCCTTGTTACAGTATCCTTTAATCTCGCAGACTTATTTGCCGGAATCCTTCCTGGTGGTGAGGATGTAAACATCATTTTTCAGGTGTTGAGCGGTATCATTGGCGATCGTTATCTGATGCTTACGACACTTACAGTGCTGGCAGTTTCATTGTTCCCCAGAAAATTTGAAAGCATCAAAGGAACACAGGAAATTGGGACGTTCTTGATTTATTTATTCTTTGTAGTCATCGGTGTACCAGCTTCCATCGCAATAGTAGTAACAACATCACCTTTATTATTGGTATTTGTTTTAATTATTGTTCTGATGAATCTGCTATTCTCTTTGGTTTTGGGTAAATTATTTAAATTTAATTTAGAAGAGACCCTTCTTGCAAGTAACGCAAACATGGGAGGTCCCACAACAGCTGCAGCAATGGCAATTGCAAAAGGCTGGAATAAACTGATCGTGCCCATTCTCCTGGTTGGTACGCTCGGGTATATAATTGGAAACTACATTGGCACAGGACTTGGGTTCTGGTTTCAGAGTCTAATGTAATTCAGGTGAAATCGGGAAATTTTAAGGTACTCTAAGTTAGCCCCTATCTCCGAGAGTCGAGATAGGGGCTGTTGCTTCTTAAGCAAGGCGGCTTCGTTTAACAGTTTCAAAAATGTAGCATAGCTACAAGAGGAGAAGGGGTCTATGGAAAAATAATAAATCTTAATAATAATAACATCAGAAAACAAAAGCACACTTCCGATATTGCGAATTTGAACAAATAACTTAGAAGTGGTTTGATGGAAGATTACATTTATAATTTAACCTAATTCTTAGGCAACTCTGTACTAAAGTAAAATGACAATTATGTGATAATCCCCTAACCCATGATATAGGATGGGGTTTTATTACCTTACAAAAAAGTATGAACTGTATTTTCCTCTGAAAATGTGCAGAAGTTAAATTCTCTCTTAAGATAACTAATCTTTAAGGGAGGTTTTATATTTAAGTTCTTATATACAAAGAAGGAAAAATACAGGTTCTTGTCGTATATTGCGGTAGGAATGCCAATGTCTATTTTTCCTGTTCATGGTGAGGACAAAGCAATGATGGTAAAAAACTTTCAGTTTATTTGAAATTATGGTCGCGAAAACTTACGATCAAGGCCAATCATTTGATTTAGCTGAGAAATATGATGAGTTGATGGAAGAGTTAGGAGAAGACTACAAAACGGTTTCCACTTCGACTATTTTGCAAAGTTTGTTCTGTCATTCTGCAAAAAGAAAGTAGGAGAAAAGGTATTTTAAGATTACCTAAACAAGAGTTCATAAATGTATGATGATCTGCTATTGAGGCTTTCAAATCCGCCGTGGATTACTTTCGAGTGTATTATAGGATTCCTGTATCCAAACTACTTCCTTATGATGTTCTAACTTTTTTCTTATTTCTTCTATCACAATAAAGGAAGACCAATCGATAAAAAGAGGGATTATCTACAAGATTTCTAGAGTTTCTTTGACAGAGTGCTTTTCCAGTGCAAATGCCATTTCGTGGAAAGTAAAGGGGGGTTCGAATCTTTTTTCGAAGAATGTATCGCATAAATCATTAAAATGATAGGAGATAAGTTAGTAGGTGTATATCTGCATGGCTCTCTTGTCGTGGGCTAAAAAAAGCGATGTCGAACTTACCGTCGTGACGGAAAAGCAAATGACTTGGGAAGACGAGGAGCTACTTACAGCCTATTACTGCATAAATCACAATCTCCATTTGCCGATTGAGTTATCGGAATCAATGGAACCAATGGCAGCCTCCTAGTCCCTATGACCATATTTCTTATAAAAACATATTGCATCGTTTCGAATCGCATGATATATTATTACTTGTCGCTTTAAGAGAGCGGCAAGCCGCAAACAACTTAACAAAATAAATCTTAAAAAGTTGTTGACGAAAGCAACAGAAAATGATATATTTATTAAGTCGCTGTTTTGAAGCGGCGAACAAAATATATGATCTTTGAAAACTGAACGAACCAACCAGTACGTCAAGATATTCCTTCTATTATAGAAGCGAATTAAAACAAGCACATTCGGTGTGCAAATGAGCAAGTCAAACTTAACTTTTATGGAGAGTTTGATCCTGGCTCAGGACGAACGCTGGCGGCGTGCCTAATACATGCAAGTCGAGCGCGGGAAGCGAGTGGATCCCTTCGGGGTGAAGCTCGTGGAACGAGCGGCGGACGGGTGAGTAACACGTGGGCAACCTGCCTGTAAGACCGGAATAACCCCGGGAAACCGGGGCTAATGCCGGGTAATACTTTTCTTCGCATGAAGGAAAGTTGAAAGATGGCTTCTTGCTATCACTTACAGATGGGCCCGCGGCGCATTAGCTAGTTGGTGAGGTAACGGCTCACCAAGGCGACGATGCG
>NZ_FNWW01000021.1 GCF_900108515.1 Halobacillus karajensis
GCTGTCCTTAGTACGAGAGGACCGGGATGGACACACCGCTGGTGTACCAGTTGTTCCGCCAGGAGCATCGCTGGGTAGCTACGTGTGGTCGGGATAAGTGCTGAAAGCATCTAAGCATGAAGCCCCCCTTGAGATGAGATTTCCCTTTGCTTTAAGCAAATAAGATCCCTCAGAGACGATGAGGTTGATAGGTCCGAGGTGGAAGCGTGGTGACACGTGGAGCTGACGGATACTAATGGATCGATGACTTATCTATCTGATCAATATCGTTCGTGAAAAGACTCTTCCTTTTTCATTCTTGAATGTTTCCTTACCCAGTTTTGAGGGTTTTCAAAAAAAATGAAATTACCCCTTGATTTTTTCTCTAAAGGACAATATAATATATCTTGTCCCTGAAAACAGAGATCAAGAGATCTGGTGATGAAGGCGAAGAGGTCACACCTGTTCCCATGCCGAACACAGCAGTTAAGCTCTTCAGCGCCGATGGTAGTCGGGTTTATCCCCGTGAGAGTAGGACGTCGCCAGGTTTCCAAACATTCCAACGTAGCTCAGTGGTAGAGCAATCGGCTGTTAACCGATCGGTCGTAGGTTCGAATCCTACCGTTGGAGCCATAATGGAGAGTTGTCCGAGTTGGCCGAAGGAGCACGATTGGAATTCGTGTAAACCGTTACCGCGGTTTCGAGGGTTCGAATCCCTCACTCTCCGCCATCTTCTATTGGCCCGTTGGTCAAGTGGTTAAGACACCGCCCTTTCACGGCGGTAACACGGGTTCGAATCCCGTACGGGTCACCACTTACCGGAGGATTAGCTCAGCTGGGAGAGCACTTGCCTTACAAGCAAGGGGTCGCAGGTTCGAACCCTGCATCCTCCACCATAACAAAAACTATATAATGAATTCTTATAAGAGTTCATATTATCGCGGGGTAGAGCAGTCTGGTAGCTCGTCGGGCTCATAACCCGGAGGTCACAGGTTCAAATCCTGTCCCCGCAACCAAAATGGTCCGGTAGTTCAGTTGGTTAGAATGCCTGCCTGTCACGCAGGAGGTCGCGGGTTCGAGTCCCGTCCGGACCGCCACTTTAAATCTAATACATAGTTTGGCTCGGTAGCTCAGTCGGTAGAGCAACGGACTGAAAATCCGTGTGTCGGCGGTTCGATTCCGTCCCGAGCCACCATCTAAAAGCCGGCCTAGCTCAACTGGCAGAGCAACTGATTTGTAATCAGTAGGTTGGGGGTTCAAGTCCTCTGGCCGGCACCATCTGAAAGTTTTTCAGCGTGGAGGGATAGCGAAGTTGGCCAAACGCGGCGGACTGTAAATCCGCTCCCATCGGGTTCGTAGGTTCGAGTCCTACTCCCTCCACCATTTATTTTAAATCAAATAGGGGTATAGTTTAATGGTAAAACTACGGTCTCCAAAACCGTCAATGTGGGTTCGATTCCTACTACCCCTGCTTTTAAATATGGCGGTTGTGGCGAAGTGGTTAACGCACCGGATTGTGGTTCCGGCATTCGTGGGTTCGATTCCCATCAGCCGCCCCATTAAAATATATAAAGAAAATTCTAATATTGGGCCATAGCCAAGCGGTAAGGCAACGGTTTTTGGTACCGTCATGCGCTGGTTCGAATCCAGCTGGCCCAGCCACTTTAATTGCGGGAGTAGTTCAGTGGTAGAACACCACCTTGCCAAGGTGGGGGTCGCGGGTTCGAATCCCGTCTCCCGCTCCAATGAAATTCACATATTCAATCTAACTTGAATATGATACAATCGTAATTGAACGTGATATGGCGGCATAGCCAAGCGGTAAGGCAGAGGACTGCAACTCCTTTATCACCGGTTCGATTCCGGTTGCCGCCTCCATAGACAAATGCCGGTGTGGCGGAATTGGCAGACGCGCACGACTCAAAATCGTGTTCCTCACGGAGTGTCGGTTCGACCCCGACCACCGGTACTAAATTTATAAAACGTCAATTACAGAAGAATTAAGTAATATCAACGTTTTTAACGTCTTTCTACAGTAATGTAGGAAGGCGTTTTTTCTTGTTTTAATGGCTTCTATTCACACGACAATATAACTTCAAATCGTGTGCACTAATCGTGTTCACAGAGGAAGGGGAATTGTCAAAATGGCTAGACGTAAAAATACCTTAGACGAAAAGGAATTGGCTATCCTAGAAAGCGAAACAAAGTCACATGTAGAATCATTCGAGGAAGCAATAAATTTATTTGTTCAGGATTGTGAGTTACGAAATTTAAGACCACACACTATAAAATATTACACGAATGAATTTAGTGCTTTTCTGAATAACTTAAGAGATCAAGGAATAGATACTCAGCTATTAAAGCCGTACAACTTTACTGAGGAACACGCAAAGGAAAATGTAATATTGTACATGAAGAATTATAAAGGGAACAGAATAGTTACTATCAATACTCGCCTAAGGGCTTTACGTGCTTTGTTTAACTTTCTTTCTAAACAGAAGCATATCCCTAAGAATCCTTTTGAGAATATTAAGCTTTTAAAAGATAGGAAAACGGTAATAGCCACCTTTACTAGAGAACAGTTAAAGAAGCTATTTAAACAGCCAGATTTGAAAACTTTTACTGGGATTAGGGATTATACAATAATGATGTTAATGCTTGAGAGTGGAATACGTGTAAATGAGTTAGCAGGTCTTTCGCTGAACGATATAAGGTGGGAAGATGATCTGATTTGCATTAGGAACGCTAAAAGTTACCGTGAACGGTTAGTACCTATTCAAAATGAAATGAAAAAACAGTTAAAGAAATATATTGCAATACGTGGTTATGTGGAAACAGAAGCTATATTTGTGACGGTTGACGGTACTAGGCTTACTAAGAGAGGTATTCAACAAAGGATTATTAAATATGGTGATATGGCAAAAATAAAAGATGTTAGATGTAGCTGTCATACATTCAGGCACACATTTGCAAAGCTAAGCGTTCAGCAAGGGGCGAATATATTTGAGTTACAAACTATTTTAGGGCATACCAGTATGGAAGTAGTAAAAATATATGTGAATCTGTTTGGTAATGATGTTAGAGAGAGTCATAAAAAGTTTTCTCCACTAAAAGTATTACATTGACTATCATAATGAACATTCTTAAGCCTTTAGAGTTTTTTACTCTAGGGGCTTTTTTTTGTGTCCTAAAATACCTCACTGCTGCTAGTGATTAAATGTGGAAGCGGATCGGTTGGTTGTGCCTATATAAATGGACAGAAAAAGAAGTAATCATATGTCCTATTATTCAACTTATCCGCAAGTGCATCCATGTAAGGACAAAAGATAGGAGATGAAGAAATGTTAGTAAAAAAACCAACTCACACGAAAATAAACGTTATAGATTCAATTATGGGAAGCGGAAAAACAAGCTGGGCTATTCAGTATATGAATAATAGTCCCAGACACAAAAGGTTTATTTATATCACACCGTTCCTAAATGAAGTTAAACGTGTCATAGATTCAACAGACAGAGAGTTTACACAGCCCCAAAATGAAAATGATGGCACTAAATTGGATGATTTTAACAGTTAATTTTAGGTGGATATGACATTGTTTCAACTCACGCACTTTTTCAGCGTGTAGACACTGAACTGATTGATCTGATAGAGATGCAAGGTTACATCTTAATATTAGATGAGGTCATGAATGTTATTGATCAAGTAGGAATATCTAAAGATGATTTGAATGTACTTACATCTACTAAATCAAACGGGGAAGAACCTATGATAACTATTGATGATAAAGGATTTGTTCATTGGAACAGTGAGGAATATTTTTATGGACATTTTGAACAAATTCGAAACCTTGCCAATGCTAATAACCTAATGATTTATGAGAACACAGCAATGTACTGGCTGTTTCCAGTCTCAGCTTTTAGAGGGTTTGAGGAAGTCTATGTACTTACCTATATGTTCAAGGGACAAATCCAAAGTTACTATTATGATCTTTTTCAAGTGGATTACACATATTATTCCGTAGCGAAAATGGATGGCTATTATAAATTGGTTGATTACATTCCTTTACACAAAGAAGATAAACGTCATTTGAGAGAACTAATTCAAATCTATCATTCTGCCCCTACTGATAAAACAAATTTAAATAAGATGGGCGAAAAACATTCTGCTTTTAGCAAAAGTAAATTAACCAACTTAGTTGGAAATACAAATCAACAAAAACTCTTAAAGAATAATGGATTTAATTTCTATCATAACAAAGCAAAGGTTCCCAGCAATGAAGTTATGTGGACAACATTCAAGCAATTCGAGAAAAGGGTGTGTCCTAAAAATTTAAAGAAACAATTTGTTGCTGTAACAGCGAGGGCTACGAATGACTACGCAAATAAGTCTACTTGTATTTACTTCGCAAACCGTTATATGAATCCAATAACAAAAAAATTCTTTAGCAGTAAAGGCGTTAGGATAGATGAGGAATTATTTGCTTTATCTGAATTACTTCAATGGCTGTTTAGAAGTAGGATAAGGAAAGGAGAGTCGATCTATGTTTATATTCCTAGCAGAAGAATGAGGACATTACTAGAAGAGTACCTAAGTAATAATCTATAAGTAATTTAGAGAATGTTAGTGAAAAGTGCTATTCAAAAAAAGGTATAAAGGATTGCTGTAAACGTTGATATATCAAGGTTTTTGGGATATTCCCTTATAAGAAAGAACTAAAAAAGTATAAATAACTTACGTCCCTATAACACTCCATGTGATAGCTAAAGCTACCACACTCCATGTTATTAGGGCGAATATAATTGGTTGGGCGGTAGCCCAAGCACACGAAGCGTAGCTGAGTGTATATCTTTAAATAACTTGGTTTCTAATACCACAGATTTAAATATAGAGGAGGATAAAGTAATGAGTTTCAACAATGTTAAGCTAGAGGACAAAGATGTTTATAAAATATTGTTTTTAAATAGGGTGAAGGGTTTGAAACCTTATCAAATAGAAGAAAGGTTTCCTGTATCTAAAATGACCATTAAAAGTATTGTGAATGGCAAGAGTCGTAAAGATTGCTATTTTGCATTTCTAGACTTTGAATATAGGCAACCTAAGAAAGTGAAGACCTTGTTTGAGTAGATTATTCTCCTGTATTACCGCTTACCTGTTGTGCAAAGTTGTGCACTGTGAAAATAAAAAAATGCACAATCCCAGGCAGGGCAAGGTTTGAAAGTGGTCAAAGGTAAAGTATGCACAAATCAATAAAAAAAGACGATTACCTTTTTACGGTGTCGTCTTTTCTTCTCTATATTCTTTTAATCTTCTTTTAAAAGTTGCTACACTACACCCTGCGAATTCTGCCGCTTTAGGTTGAGACATTGCCCCCGCTTCAACTTGTTCAATAGCATGTAATAAAGAACCTTCTATAGTGTATTTTTTAGACTTTCTGCCGAACTTAACACCCTTATCTTTAGCATCCTTAATTCCTTCCTGAGTTCTTTCAAGTATCATTGAACGTTCAAACTCAGCAAATGCCCCTAGTACGTTAAATAACAATTTAGTCATAGGGTTTTGCATGGTTTCCACAGTAAACATACCCATGTTAAGGATATTCACCGCTACGCCTCTGTTAGTTAAGTCTGTGACGATCTTTTCTAAATGTGAAAGAGAACGTGCAATACGATCAGCTTTGGTTACTATAAGTGTATCCCCAGCTTTAATTGCATCTAATGTTCTAGTTAATTCTTTTCTATCAGCTTTAGCACCGCTGATTTTTTCTTTGAATATCTTTGTAGCCCCTGCCTCTTTAAGTGCTTTAACTTGTATGTCTAATTCCTGCCTGTTAGTACTGACTCTTGCATACCCAAAAATCATTGTTTAATAGCCCCTTTTTCATGTGATCATTTGATACGACTTTGGATAGGCTACACTTGATTGGACAGTTTCGTTAAGGTCCGGTACACTTTACTAAATATTTCAGTCGAGGAGAGCGGACCATGACCAAAAGAAACCGTCGTACGTTTACGGAGGAATTTAAGAAACAGATTGTTCAGCTTTATGAGAATGGTAAATCTAGAAAAGAAATTATTAAAGAGTATGAATTGACTTCTTCTTCTTTTGATCGATGGATCAGTCAGTATCGGCAATCCGGTTCATTTAAAGAAGAAGATAATCGCACACCTGAACAAAAAGAACTCATCAAGTTACGTAAAGAGAACCAGCGAC